>NZ_OZ034992.1:0-1970454 GCF_964030925.1 Spiroplasma endosymbiont of Villa modesta | reverse complement strand
TTTTAAAAACCTCTTTAATTAATATAATTATTGTGGATAAATTGTGGATTAATGTTGATAACTTTTTTATAATTATAATCTGTATTATACTTTTAAAAAAAATAAAAAAATAATATTTATTATTTAATATTATAAATGATTTATTTTTTTGTTAAACTAATATTGTTTTTATTAAAAATAAACAGAATAATTTGTTAAGATATAAATATTATGTTAGAATACTCTTAATGATTTTTTATTATAATTTTAAAAAAAGGAGAAAAAAATGAAACCGACATATCAACCAAGTAAGAGAAAACATCAAAAAACTCATGGTTTTTTTGCAAGAATGAAATCTGCAACAGGGATTAATGTTATTAAAAGAAGACGTCAAAGAGGACGTAAAAAATTAACAGCATAGTTTAAAAAAAATAAAATAAGGTGAACAAAATATGGAAAAAAAATACCGCCTTTTGAAAAATCATCATTTTAAATATTTAATTAATGAAGGAAAAAGTATTTCAAATGGTCAATTTTTTATCTATTATATGAATAGAGTAGATTTTGAGACTATACGAGTAGGTGTATCAGTAGGAAAAAAACTAGTTCGTTTTGCTTTTGCACGTAATAAGATTAAACGTCAAGTACGAGGAATGTTAGTAGATATTAAAAAAGATTGACCAGTAGATATAGTAATTATGATTAGAAAAAATTATTTATCTAATACATATGAAGAAAATCTTAGCTCTTTATTACATCTTTTAATGAAAATCCCATTATAGGAGAGTAAAATTAATGCAATATAAAAAGTTTTTATTTCCTGAACAACAGAAAAAAAACGTTTGATTAAAAATAACATGAAAATGAACTAAAATTATTTTAGGGACTTTTTTATTGATGTCAACACTTTGAGGTTGCGGTCAGACTATGGGTGATCCTAATGTTGCAACTAGTGATGTTATTTCAGCTTATGATTTTCAAAAATATAATGTAGCGGCTGTTTTTTTTGAATTACTTATTGGTAACAGTGATGTAGCAAAAAATCACATTTTTCATTTTAATGGTAACAATATTTATGAATATGGATTTACAGGGATTAGAACATGAAGTGAAGCTTGAACGCAAACTAAATCACCGTTCTTTGGAATGTTTGTTTATCCAATTGCTTGAATCTTAGTTAGTATTTCTGCTGGATTAAGTGGTGGAGTTGATGTAAAATCAAAATATTGATCAGTAAGTGTTATTTTTGCTATTATTTTTACAACCTTAATTATTAAACTTATTACATTAGTATTTACTTTTAAAGCCCAACAAAATCAGGAAAAAATGCAATCAGTGCAAATGAAAACTTCCGAAATTCAAGCCAAATATAAACATTCACGTGATCCAAGTGCAAAACAAAAACAACAAATGGAATTAATGGCTATTTATAAAAAAGAAGGAATAAATCCAATGGCTGCTTTTATTCCAATGTTTTTATCACTTCCTTTCTTAACAGCTATGTTTACTGTTATGAAATCAACTAATTTATTAAAAAATACTGTTGTTGGTGCTATTAGTTTAGTTGAACAACCATGAACTATGGTTACCCATGGCCAATTTATGTATTTAATAATTATTGTTATATATATACCAACACAATTAGTTTCTATGTTATTACCGATGTTTTTAAATCGTTCACGACAGAAGATTAAAACTAAAGAAGCAAAAGCTGCATTAAAAAAACAAGTTATTATTCAAAGCGTTATGATTTTTATGTTTTTATTTTATGTATGTGTTGCTCCTTCAGGATTAGGCATTTATTGAATTATTTCTGGAATATTACAAATATTTCAAACTCTTGGTTTTCATTACTATAATAAACATAAACGTAGCCGTTATAAAAAAAATGGTACAATTAGTACACCATTTTCAAGTAAGATTAAAAAGATATTTACAAAATCTGAAATAGTTGTTCAACCTAAAAAAAATAAGTAATTTATTATAATGTGGAGAAAAAAAAGATGGAAATTAAATCATTTAAAAAAAATATTGATTTAGAAAAAACTATCAAAAATTTACCCCCCAAGACATTTTATATAAAATTAGGTATAGAAAAATGTTTATTTAAAACCATTACTAAAATTTTTATTTTTAACGAAAATGATGTTAAAAATTATTTGAATGATAAATGACATGATTTATTGGAACTTTTTAATATAAAAAATTATCAAGAAGAAATAATATTAAATGGCAATAAATTTTATATTAATATTAATTGTAAAAATGAAAATTCAATTTTAATTGGCAAAAAAGGTTATACAATTAGTGCTTTACAAAATTTACTTATTACTTATTTAGAAACAAAATTTAAAAGAAACTATCAAATAGTAATAAATGTTAATAATTATTTAAATATTCAAAAACAAAATTTAAAAATTAGAATATATGAAATTATAAAAAAAATAAGAATAAGTAAAGAAATGTTTCATTTTGAATCAATGCCTAATAACCAAAGAAAAATTATACATGAAATACTTAAAAATATTGAAGGAATATCAAGTTTTTCTGAAGGTATAGGTTATAACCGTCATGTAGTAATTAGATTGGAAAATTAGAGTAATCTAAGATTTAAAATCTTAGATTGTTTAAATGAAAAGAGGAAAAAATGTTAAATGATACTATTACTGCAATTGCAACCGCCCCTTTAAATCAAGCAATTAGTATTATTAGAATTTCAGGAAAAGATACTTATGAGTTATTAAATAAGGTTTTTGATAAAGATATTTTAAATCAAAAAGGCCACACTTTAATAACAGGATATATTATTGATCATAATAAGAATAAAATTGATCAAGTTGTTTTGGCATGTTATCGCGCTCCCAAATCTTTTACAGGTGAAGATACAATTGAAATTAATTGTCATGGTGGAGTGCTAATAACACAAAAAATTTTGCAATTATTACTATCTACAGGTATGAGAATGGCAACAAGAGGAGAATTTACGAGAAGAGCTTATTTAAATGATAAAATTGATTTAATTGAAGCAGAAGCAATTAATGATTTAATTATGGCTGAAAATAATACTATTTTAAAAACCGCTATTAATAGTTTAAGTGGTAAAACAAGAATACTAATTGATGAATTATCTTCAGAATTACTAACTTTAATTGCTAATATAACAGTTAATATTGATTATCCTGAATACGATGGGGTTGAGGAAAAAACAATTAATAATGTTATTCCTTTAGTTGAAAAATTTTTAAATAAAATAAAAGTTATTAAAGAACATAGTAAAATTACTAAAACTATAAAAGAGGGAATTAATACAGTTATTATTGGAAAACCTAATGTTGGAAAATCTTCCCTATTAAATGTGCTTTTAAATGAAGATAAAGCTATTGTTTCTAATGAAGAAGGAACAACAAGAGATCTGGTAGAAGGCAAAATTAATTTGGGTGATATTAGTTTAAATTTAATTGATACAGCAGGTATACGTCATACTTTAAATGATATCGAAAAAGCAGGTATTGATAAATCACATAAGGCTTTAAACGAAGCAGATTTAATAATATTAGTACTAGATGGTTCAAAAGATTTAAGTATTGAGGATAAACAATTATTAGAAAAAATAAAACATAAAAATTATCTTATTGCTATTAATAAAACGGATTTAAGGTTAAAATTAAAATTAGACATTAAAAATAATTTTAATGTGGTAAAAGTTAGTGCAATAATGGGCGAAATTGAAAATCTAATTTTAGGAATAAAAAATAAAATTATAACTACTGAAATTAATTTTGATAAAGAATTACTTTTTGCAAATACAAGACAATTAGCATATTTGGATGAAATTGAACTTAGTATTTCAGAAGCATTAAAAGATTTAAAAAAGAATATTTCGATAGACTTAATTATTGTTCACTTACAAACTGCATGAAATAAGATTTTAGAAATGCAAGGTAAAAAATTTGAAACTGATTTATTAGATGAAATTTTTAAAAGATTTTGTTTAGGAAAATAAAAGGGAAGGTAAAATATATGACTAATAATGGAATTTTTGATACTCATTGTCATTTAATGTCAAAACATTATGATGAAACAGAAATATTAAAATTATTAACTGATGCTTATTCAGCAGGTGATAGTATTGGTAGTATTTGTAATGTTGGTTTTGACTTAAATACTAGTAAGCAAGCTGTTAGTCAAATTTATGAATTTGAGAGTGAAGAAAAAATTCCTAATCTTTATGCAGCTGTAGGTATTCATCCAACAGAAGTAAATACTTGCGATAGTAATACTATTTCAGAATTGAAAAAATTAATAGCAACTGGTAAAGTAGTTGCTATTGGTGAAATTGGATTAGATTATTATCATAAATTTACAGAACCACAATTGCAAAAAAAATGATTTATTGAACAACTAAAATTAGCTAAAGAACATAAATTACCCGTATTATTACATATTCGTAATGCTTTTGAAGATGCTTTTGAAATTATTAAAAAAGAAAATATTACTAATGGTGTTCTTCATTGTTTTACGGGAACAAAAGTAATAGCTGAAAAATTTATAAAACAAGGTTTTTATATTTCTTTTGCAGGTAATGTGACATATAAAAATGCTTTGAAGTTACAAGAGGTAGCAAAAAATATACCAATTAATAAAATATTAGTTGAAACAGATGCGCCATATTTGACTCCTGAACCAAAAAGAGGCAAAAATCCCAAAAATGGATTAACAATTAATCATCCAGAAAATATAATATTTACAGTTAATAAAATAGCTGAATTAAAGAAGATCCCAAAACAAAGTATTATTAATGCAACTAGGGAAAATGCTATTAATGTTTTTAAATTAAATAATGAATTGAAAAGAAATAATGAGTAATAATGAGAAGTTTAAAGTAGCCATTTTTTTAGCAACAGGCTATGAAATGGGTGAAGTAATAATTACTATTGATCTATTAAGAAGGGCTAATATTATTATTGATTTAGTAAGTATTGAAAATGACTTAAAAATCAAATCAAGTCATAATGTTTTTATTTTATGTGAAAAGAAAATCAGTGATATTGATTTGTTAAGTTATAAGATGCTAATTTTACCGGGTGGTAAAATTGGAGTAGAAAACTTAAACAAAAATGAATTATTAAAATCAATGTTAGTTATTTTTGCTAAAGATAGTAATAAGTTTATTGCTGCTATTTGTGCAGCACCGCAAATTTTAGGGCAATTAAATTTAATAGATAACAAAAAAATTACGCATTATCCAGACACTAATATTGGTTTAAATAAAAGTATTATTTTAGATGAAAAAGTAGTAGTTGATAATAATATTATAACTGGAAAATCAATTGGTGCTGTATTTGAATTTGGTTTAAAGTTAATTGAAGTTTTAGAAAGTAAAGAAATTAGTGAACAAATTAAAAAACAATTAGTTTTTTAATTTGTATTTTTTTATATAAAGTTAAAGTTATTACTTTTAAAATAGTTAATGGCTTATACTTTTTATACAGTTAAAATAATAATTTTAAATATAAAAAATACATTTTAATTGATAAAAAATATTGTTGACATTTAAAAATGTATTTTTTTATTTTTTTTAAAATAATAATATAATAAGTGTATAAAAAAGGGGGTTTTTATAAAAATGAAAAAATGATTAAATATTTTAGGAACGATTGGATTTACAACAGTAAGTACAACAGCAATAGTTGCTTGTAAAACATCAGAAAGTATTTTAAGTAAATCATTTGCTTCTAGTTATAATGTTGGTGACTTTAGTAATTTAGAAGGTTTTGGTATTAAATATAACGAAGAAAATAATACATATGATTTTGTTTGATCAAAATTAACAGTAGATTTAGCAACTATTATAGTACCAATTAATAATACAGTTCCAGTTCAAAAAATTTCCAAAGATAAAAATATTGAAGTTAAAGAAAATGAATTAGTAGCAATATATTCTGCAGAAGATCAACAAGGTTTAATTATTGGTTCAGAAAATTTTATTACAATTAAAGTTAAATTAAATTTATATAAAGGAGTAAAACAAGAAACAAATAAAGTTGAACTAGTAGATCAAACAGTTGAATATGATGTTTCATTAAATTTATTTGTTAAACAAAACTTAAAATTTTTAACAACTCAAACTGTAAATTGTAAAGCAGATATTGCTGAATTTAAAACTATTTTAGTAAAAGAATTAAAAAAACAAAATGGTTTTTCAAAATTAGATATTAATATGATTAATATTGTAAAAGTAGATGGTGATCCTTTAACTACAGAAGATTTAAAAGAACATGATACACATGTTAAATTAACATTAACAGATGAAGGAAAGAACCATTTTATTGGTGAAAATAACGATTTAAAAGTTAATTGAGTTCCAGAAGTTTAATAAAATAAATTATGGAATATTTATAAAAATAAAAATGTAATATTTTAATTTATGAAAGGAAAATATATATGATAACTTTAATAACATTATTAGGAACGATTGGTTTAGCGTTTACAAATGCAAATAATTTTTTAAATATAAATAATAGTCCAAAAGAAGTTAAAGAAATAACTTATGAATTTAGTGAAAATAAAAAAGATATTGTTCATAGTTATAAAACTTCATCAGTATCAAATCCAACTTATGAAAGTTGAGATTTTGTAGTTTCTACAGGTTTAAAATCTTTTCAAAAACCAAAATCTATTAGAATATTAGAATGATTTTTAAATAATGGTTCAGATAAAATAGACTGAGGTTCAGATCATTATGATGTATTTTCTGTTCCTTTAAAAATAATGGGAAAAGAAATCAATAAAATTAATGAGGGAAAAATTACAGATGAAGAAGTAGCATATAATAGAATGAATTTTTCATTTAAAGAATCGTATCAAGATTTTTTAGCAACTGCTGAAGTTGTTAGAGGTATAACTACTGCATTATTTTTTGATAATCTTGATTGACACATTCAATTTTTATTTCCTGCAAAATTAACATTCGATATGTCATTTTCTAATGTCTATTTAACTAGAAGTTTAGGGTATGGATTGAAATTTGCAATAGATTATTAATTAAATATTTAAAATAAAGTTATAATATAAAATTATTAAAGCAGATTGTAATTTGAAGTGTAAAACTTTGAATTACAATCTGCTTTTAGTTAGAAAAAAGTTTTTATATTATTTATTTTTTTTATAAGCAGTGTCTACTATTTTTATAGTATTCTTTTAAAGAATTTTTTAAAAAATTAATAATATTAACTTGTTAAATTATTAATTTAGATGAAAAAGTAGTAGTAGTATTATTATCCAATTGGAAAGTCAATTGGTAGTATTTTAAGTTTGTATTTTTTATTTATAGTAATAATAATAAACTAATATATATGTTTTAAAGACAATTACATTATAAAAATATACAATTTGATTTTTATGTTTTAATAAATTATTTACTTTAATTTTCTTTTGAATCTGATTTTTAAACAAAATATTTATTTTTTGCATTAGATTATCTTTCTCCCATAAGTAGTATAATAATATTATAACATTTTATATTAAAATTTTATATAAAGTAAAAAAAGGAGTAATGAAAAAATGATAAATAATAATAATTTTATTAAAATAGGTTTAATAATTGGAATGATTATGTCAATAATATTACTTATTAGCTGTATTATTTATGGAATATTTACATTTTTTAATTATTTTTCACTAGTTATTATTTTAATAATTATTTATGGACTATTTCAAGTGATTCCCTTTTTACTTTGTTTAAATAATTATTTTATTGAAGAAAAATGATTATTTTTAACAGGTTTATTTAGTTTAACAACATTTGTTATTCCTGGAGTTTTAATTTTAATTGGTTATTTTGTTAGACAAAAAAGATTAATAAAACTTATTAATAATAATTAATTTGTAAAAAAAAATAAATAAATATTATTTTATTTTTAGGTTATTATTTTATATAATTTTCCTTTATTAATATTGCTTCATGTTTCTCTATATAATAGACTTCTTGGATTAAAATATTAAAATTAAAAAAGATAGGAAATCTATGATATTTGATAAATTAAAAACTATTAAAAATACAAGATTATTAAGATTAACTAGTATAAATAATATTAATTTTAATAAAATTCTAGGAATTTTAAAAACAGAAGAATTAAAAAAGTTTATTAATTAAAATATTTTATGGAAAAATTTATAAATAAGTTGGTAATTTTTTAATAAAAAAATCATTTAATAATTCTCAATTTCACCCTCGTCTAGATTGCGGCGTTAATAATCATTCAGCAAAGGCTTCGGCAAAAAATTCACCTTTTTTATAGGGTTTCGCTTGGCTTCAAAATATACGACCATAATTACTTTGCACAATAATCATTGGGAATACTAATCTTTTTTGATAATCGCTATTACTAATATTAACTTTATCATTTAAGTAATCCATTAATAATTGACTACAATCAGAAATTGGCGGCCTCATCACGCGATTTTGTGCTCTTCAAACAGATGAATAATCATTATTAATTTTAAAAATATTTTGGGCGGTTGTCAAAGTTACGAAATAATTTATTATCATATTAGTAACTTATTTCCAAAAATGAATTATTTGAAAAATAATGAAAATTAGACAAAATTACTCTCTTTAACCCTTAAATTTAATATTCGACGTATTTTAAAAAAAATAAAAGATACATTTTGTAAGTTAAATTAAAATTATTATCAAGGAAAAAGACAAGAAATAATCTTGTCTTTTTTTGTAATTGTAAAATTTTAAAATTTTTATTATTAGCACCCTTTAAATATCTACTACACGCAGTGACCAAGTAGGAGAAAGTTAATAATTAATAATCTTCTTTAACGCTATTATCAACACGTGTTAGGGAACTAAAAAAGTGAACTACAACACAGTTGTTAAAAATAGTAGCTAGAGCATGTGGACTTGCATGGATAAATAAAAAGTGGAGTGATACCTAATAAAATATACTAACCATTTAATGGTAATCCTTGGGGTGGGAGCGGATTGGAAACTAGTATATATAGACCTGCTTAGGGAACCTACTATATTAATTCTATTCTTTATTTAACCAACCTTGCCACTCCCCAGTGAGCAAGTGTTGGTTTTATTTTTTATTTTTTTGAAAAAATTTTTTTGGGCGAGAAAATAAATTTCAAACTTGTAAAAAAAAATGAGCGGTGCCGGTTCAATTAAAATATTAATTTGTTCAACACAAATTAAATAAATATTGAATCGAATGCCTCGATTTCTTTTTAAAATTTCACAATTTATTTTTGAGCCCAGTTTTCATGGAATGAATAAAACGAATAGTATTAATAATCTAAAAATCAAAATATATGTTCTTTATGCTAGAAGCAACAGAACATATTAGGAAAGGATTATTATGGCAATAGAAATTCTTGATTATGAAGCACTAAGAAAGATTGATAAAAAAATTAAAAAAAGAAGAAAAAGATGTGTTGAATGTAATGAATTATATGAAGATGACAAAATCCAAATGCTTTATTATTTTAAAACAGAATTAGAATCAGAACAACATAATATTAGAAAATTTGAAGATGATTATGATATTGCTGAACATTTAGATTATACAAACCCATATGGATATGTTTGTAATTGATGTAGAAGTGATTAATTATGCAAAAAAAAGTATTTTTGTTGAACTTGTAAACAACATAAATTAGATTATTTATTCTTTAATACTAATGATATAAAAACAAGACAAAACTTTTTAAGAGACAAAAATAATAAAGCAATTTGTTATGACTGTATTTTAAATGTTAGATTAAGTAGGAGATATAAATATGAATAAACAAAAAATATTTTCTTATAAAGACCAAGAAATTATTAATAAATATAATAAAAAACGTAATCAAGAAATAACAGAAGAACATTTAAATAATATAGAAAAATTAAAAGAAAATTTTAAAAAAGAAATAATTAATGAATATAAAGAAAAATTAATTAAAGAATTAGAAAAAATAATGTTAGATAAAAATTTGTATCGTGCTGATTCATCATTATTTAATGAATTAAATATTTTATTAGTAAAAATAAAAAATGGTGAATTTGATAATGACTAGATGTATTACATGTAAAAGTTTAACTGAAAATACTACTGGAATTTGTGATTCTCCATACCATAATTCTTTTAATAAAGCAAAATTCATTACATATTTAGAAAATAAAATTGAAAATGATGGATATAGAAGTGCAAATGTTGATGCCATATATTATTCATTAATTAAAAAAATCAATAATGGTGAATTTGATTAATAATGCAATATGACTTAATTATTGGTATTGACCCAGCAGGAATAGGTAGTAATGGAATGGTTATATATTCAAGTGAAACTAATAATATTGTTTTTAATGAAACATTTAATACATTAACTGTTTTATGAACTAAAAATATGTATAAAGAAAAAATGCAATTAATTAAAGAAAAATTTATTGATAAAAAAATATTAGTTATTATAGAAAATTTCTTTTTAAGTTCAAAACAATTATTAACTAATCCATTAGCAACACCTAAAATTATTGGTGCATTAATGGTATTAGTACAAGATGTTTTCAACTGAGATTATCTAGAAAACCACCCAAAAAATAAAAATAAAATAACAAATTATAAAGGAAATATAAAATTAACAAAACATGAACAAGATGCTTATAAGCATATTCAATATTATTTAAAAAATCATAAAAAAATATTAATTTTCGATAATTATTTAAGGAAATTATAAAAATGAAAGATAAAGCAAATTATGTCAAATTAACAGTAAAACTAAGTAACACTATTGAAGCAAAATATTACGAAAAAGGTAATAAAGAATTATATTATAGTGTTCGAGGTCAATGAAATGGTTTAAACTATGTTACTTTAATTTTTAACAACCCAAAACTTTATAAACGATGTATTTTATTAAACAAAAATGATGAAATTATAGTAACTGGTGAAATCTTTAATAATTGAAATATGAATATAAATCGTGCATTTTGTTCAATCAATGTTAAATGATTTAAAAAATGAAAAGAGTAAAAAATGATATTATGAAAAATTTTATTGATAGTACCAATATTAATAACATCTATAACACTAATAATAATTTTAATTTATATAATTAAAGATTTAAAAAATGAATATAAAATATTGAAAATATTAAGTGAAATTTCTAATCAAATTAAAAATAAGGAGAATAATTAATGATAATATTACCTACTTTGTTTGAAAATAAAGATGAAATTGAAATATTATCACCATTTCCAAAAGCAATTCATACAAGTAATGATATTAGAGCAATTATTTTAAGACAATACCCAAATGTTAAATCAAAACACATAATTGTTTCTGATCCCGAAAGTAATGTTGCATTAATAGTTGGTGATAATGATGTTTATCAAGGTTGAATTAAAGTAACAATTAAAAAATTAGAAAATTAAAGGAGATTAAAATGCCAAATATAGAAAATCAATCAAATTATACTTTAACTAAATTAATTAGAACTGGTATAAGTCCAATTTGTGCAATGATAGGTACAAGTGCTTATTATGGTCAAGTAATAGATAGTCCATTATTAGGTTCAATTAATAGTTTATTATTTGGTAAAAAATTAGGTTTAGATATTTGAAATTTAAATCAAAGACCAAATACTAAAACTAAATTAATTAATAGTTCTAAAAAAATAGCATTAGGATTAGGAACAATTGGTTTAGCAAATTATAGTAAATGAACAAAAAATAATATTAATCCTATTATTCCAACAACACCAATTCCAATAATTACTACAACCACAACAGAAGGTCCGCCATGATTACTATTAAATAAACAAGAACATCAGTCATTAATGGATTGAGATACTTATATTTCATTAAATACTTATGGTATTTCAAATCTTATTAGTGGATTAACTGAGTTAATACCTAATAGATTTGAAGCAATAAGAAAAATAGCAAATATGGGTACTGGTGGTTGTTTGATTAGTAGTGGTGTTGCTATGGGGAAAAATAATGATTTTAATAATGCTTATGCAGTACCTACTATTATTGCTGGTGCAAGTGAAATAATCCATAATTTACTACCTATGGAAACTACAAATCATATTCAAGAAATGCAAGAAACATCATTTAATGATGAAACTGCAAGATTAGTAAATGATAATAGATTCACAATTAATAGTGAAACAACTAGTCAATACGGTAGTGATAATATGAGCAAAGTAGCATTAAATCACGATAATGCTTCATTAAATTGAGATTATAATCACATGAGTTTATAAAGGAGGTGAGTAATTTATGAATAAAGAAAAATTAATTGAATATTATAATCACGAAATAAAAACACATAAAGAAAGGATGGAACAATTAAATAAAGAAATTTCTTTATTAGTAACTATTATAAGTAATTCAAAATCGATGATTGAAAGAATTAATGGTGGTCAATTTGATGAATAATTAAAAAATAAATAATTGAAAGGAAAATATTGAAATGAAAGAATTTTTACATGAATTAATAATTATTGGAACAAGTGTTGGAACATTAATTTGCAGAGAAATTATTGTTTTATTAAAAAGATTTATCACAACTCCAAAACATGTTAGAGCAAATAACAAAATTATAAAACATCAAAAAAAATTAGCAAAATTAAACGAAAAAATTAATAAAGGAGAAAAATAATATGACAAAAATTGAATTTAATGAAAAATATAGAAAACAAGATATCAGTATTGATAGAGATTTTGATTTACATATTGATAATTGTTTTAAATTTTCTGATATTGATACATTAGAAAACGCAGTTAATGATTATAAAAAATTAATAAGTGAAATGCCACAATTAGTTAAAGATTGATTATTGGGATAAGATTAGGAGAATGTTAATATATACCAATAGCAATTATGAGAAATAAAGCAAATGAACTAGCAGATTGTAATAAAGTAATGGATAAAATTAAAGCATTAGATGTCATTTATGAACAAATTGTTTTAGATACCATTTTAAATTCACCTAAATTTATATTTAGTCAAACTTATGGTAATGTTCAATCAACATTAGAAGAAGCAGTAAGAACATTAGTTACTAAAAATTACATATTTAAAAGCGGTGGAGATAATAATGAACAAAACGAAAATATCAATATGACAAATAGCAACTTTAAAGGTAAAAACTTAACTGATATATACGATTGAAATGTTAATGAAATATTTAAACGTTGTGGTATTCATATACCAAGTCAAAAGAAATCTGCACAACAATCAGTTCCCGAAAGTACAGCTGTAAATATTTCAACCATTAATTATATTGAACAAAAATTATGGCAATTTAATATTGATATTCTTAAATTTATTCAAATATTAGTACGTTTAGATAAAGATTTATTAAATAGTAAAACATTTAATATTAATGATGAACAAGAAATTAATAACTTAACAGTTAAATTAAAATTATTTAATCCCAAAAATAACCAATTAATAGGAGAGAACAATGGAAAACAACAACAAACCACAAACGAAGTTTCCACAGAAACAAACTAAACTTAATCAAGCAGAAGTAGAAAATGATTATTTAATTGATAATATTCCTTATGATTTTACTAATATGATGAGTGCTACTAGTGACCCAGATATTAATAGAGCATACGATGAATTTAAAAAAAGAACTATATATATTTATGAAATTGAACGTTTATTTAAAAATAATGAAAATAATAGTTTAAGATTTTCAGCAAATACTATTAAAATAGGTTTTATTGATATTGATAAAGTATTAAAAACTATTGCAGTTGAAACATCTGATTTTACTATGCAATTAAATCAAAGAGCAAGTACTAATATTAATGATAATACAATTGAATATAGTATGACTGATATTAAAAATTTAATATTTCAAGAAATAAATTTATTAAATCAATTTAAATTATATGCTGTTTCTATTAATGAACCATTAACTGAAAATAATATTGATAATTTATATATTATTAATAATTATTCACAACCATATCAAAATCCAAAAACAAGAAGTACTAAAAGTATTACTATTATTAAAATTAAAGATTTTAAAACAAGAGATGGTTATCCCATTATTATTAAATTACAAAAACCATTAGACAAAGATACAAAAGTAATTGGTTTAAAAATTAAAGCTCCTAGAAGCATGATTTTTGGCAATATAAAGGTACTTGGTGAAGTTGATAATATGGAAGTATACCCAAAGTTATTTGTTAAAGATAAGATAGCATTTCCACTATTATCAATGCCTATTGAAACTCAACCAAAAGTTAGAATATTACAACAATGATTTAGTGAACAAATATTACCTTGAAATTTAGCAAAACAATTTATAGGACAAGAAAAATCAGTTTTAGATTTAATTGCTATTGGTGGGGGTAAAGAAACAAGAAAAGAAATAATTAAAAACGCAAGAGTTACACATGCTTGATTAGGATATTTTTTAAGTTCCTATTCTTTTGGAGAATGACCATTAAAAGAAAAGAAAGAACTTAAAGATAAAGAAGTATGAAAAATTCAGAGTGGTCCAATTGGAAAAGAATATACAAGTATTGCTACAAATGATAAATTTTTAGATGTTGAATTAGAAATAAAAGATGCACCAACTAATGATAGTTTACAACAACTATTATTAAATATGTTAAGTTATACATATAACTATAATAGAAATTTTGAAGGAGCAACTTATGATGAACATACGGGTAAACCAACAAATAAAATAGCAGAATTACGTGATACATTTTCGGGACAAAAACCTGATGAAGTTATTACTAATTTATTTAAGCAATGAGAATTAGATTATCCAAATTATATTGATTTATTACAAGTTAAAATATTTAAACAATTATTTATTATGTTGTCAAAATATATTTATTCATCTTTATCAATAAATAAAGGATTAAATGATGATAATAAGATTTTATTACCTTACTATTTTGAATTAAAATCAAGTCCAATAAAACCTAATAAAAATGATATTTGGCAATTTAAAGATGTAAAGGTAATATTAAAATCTCCATATTTTGATTTTACTGATATTAATAACATTAAATTAAAAAATAATGATATTAGTCAAAATGAATTATTCAAGTTAGATGACAATCAATTTAATTGATTATCAATTACCAATGAATTAGAAAGTAATAATATTCCGTCATTAATTCCTGCTGATTGAACATTAGCTAACGGTGAATATGGAAAATATTTTACAAGAGTAATTATTGAAAAAAACAAAATTGAAAATGCTTTAAATTTATATGGTTCAAATAAATCTCAATTATTTTCAAAATTAGAATTTTATAAAGAAATTTCACAAATTGATAATGATATTGAATTCGAATTACAAATTGAAAATCCGATTAATAACTTAAATCGGATTGAAATTAGTGGTATTTTTGGTGCTGGTAATTATGATTTGATTTTAGTAGTAGATAAACAAGAAGTAAATTTAACTAATATTAATTTATTTGATAAATATAATGAGAATATTTCTTATATAAATATAGAAATTTAATTATCAAAAATATCCATCAGGATAATAATCTTTAACTCATGGTATATCTATTCTTTCAACAGAATCTCCATCATTATAAAATTTGGTTTTTTTAGGAGTATCAGCAAAATAAATTTTAAATTCACTTTTAATATCAACTGATATATTATGAATATCAGACATTCATATTTTTTGAACTCCCATTATAAGTTCCTTATTTGATGCTAAAAAATATTTAAGTCCACTAAGATTATGGGTAAGCACCCCCCATGATTAAACCTATTGTTCCGGTTGTAGCACCAGTTAGTGCTAATGCTAATGTTATTTTACTTAAATTTGTTTTTATTCATGTTTTCATAATAAATTACTCCTTTTTTATAAATGAGGTGCAGTTGAATTTATTTCATAAATTTCTGGAACTGAATAATATTCATCACCTAATTTATTTATTTCTTCAGATTCTTGAAAAATATTTTTATTTTTATGGTAAAATTTATGAGCTTGTAATTTCAAATCTTCATGTAAATTTGATGAATGTGAAATTAACATTTCATCACTTAATCTTTGCAGTTTATCAAATATACTATTGTCTAAATCTTCTTCAAGTTTCAAAAAATCTTGTCGATTTTCTATAGGTAAAAAATCCTTTATTAATTCTGGGTTTTCTTCGTCAATTTCATTAATATGAATTCCAGTTAAAAACTTATGAGATAATATGTCATTTTTAAAATTAAATAGTTGTTTTGCTTTTTCTTTTATTGTTTTTTTTCTAGAAGTTCATTTACCTAAAATTGCTAAACATAAAGAATCATTAGATTTGCAAATTTTTTCATAACTTATAAATTTTGCAATGATGTCTTTTTCTGCTTCTGTTCCATCACCATTACCTTTGTATGTTTTTGTTAAATCCAAATTCAACATTGTTAAATCTATAGAAAAAAAATAGAATATTTTTGTACTTGATTTATTTGCATAATGTTTACCTAAATAATAAATTTTTGATTTATCATTTTTAACATCAATTCCAGTTTCTTCTAACATTTCATTAATTACTGTTTGATAAGGGTCAAGATTTTCAAGACCTCCAGTGATAGTACCATATTCACTAATTTCTTTATCTTTAAATAATGGATTATTTTCTTTAACTAGTAAATAATAATATTCATTGTTTTTAATAACATGAGGTAAAATAGCAACTCCTTGGTTATTGCATCAAGGTTCTTCTACACCATGCATAAACTCAACTTTAATAATTTTTAAATATTCTGGATTCATTAAATTACTCCTTTTTTCCTTGATTTTACGTTTTAATTGTACTATTTTTGATTATTTTTACAAGTATGCTTTTAAATGCAAAATAACGCCTAAATAAAAGGTGTTTATTTTGTGAGACCTATACTATTAATTATATTGAAATTGTTTATTATATTTTAAATATGAAAGTGGTTTTTTTATTGAATTTTAAATTACACTTATATATGTATATAATAAACAAGTAAATTAATATTTTAAATTATTTACAATAAATTTTGATTTTTTTAAAATAGTTAGGAGAAGTAAATTTGAATTTTAATTATAAATGAAATTTTAGAGAACAAAATGCAAAAATTGATAAATTAGTTTTAAAACATATAACAAATAAATGAGAAAAAATAGATTGAAGAATAAAAAATACAAGAGATAAAAAGAAATATAAAATTGTTGATTATCAATATCGAACAAGAAAAATAATGTATGGATTAGTAACTTATAAAAGAAGAATTTATGAATACTTTGATGAAAAATTGCAAAAATGAGTTCGTATTTGTTTAGTTGATGAAATACTAGAACTGCCAAAATATAAAAGAATAGGTGAAGATATTGAACAAACTATTATTGAATATTTTGCTGATGGAAAAAGATACAGAGATATTTGAGATATTATAAAAAAAGCAAATATTAGTCTTAGTTCTATTCATAGAGTTTTTAAAAATTTAGAAGTAATTGAAGCAAATCCAGTAAAAGTAAAATTAGAAAAAAATCAACCTATTTTTGTAGCAATTGATGATGGCCACCGAAAATTTTGAAATTTTAAACGTAAAGGTACAAAACATTCTATGCGATTAATAGTAACATATACAGATAATATTAATCACAAAGTACAAAATAAAAGAGTAAAAGCAATTATTAGACCAACAAAAACAGCAATTGGAGTTAAAAAAACTTCTGAATTTGTTAAAGAACATTGTCAAAAATTTTATGAAAATATTGAGCAAGCAAAAATTATTATTTGTGGTGATAGTGCAGGATGAATTAAAGAAGTTGCTAATTATTTAGGTGCACAGTTTGTTTTAGATAAATTCCATTTAATTAGAACATTATATCTTGGTATAATGGCGGGAAATAAAGGAAAATATTTAAAAGAATATAATTACTGTAAAAATTTAATTAATAATGGTCAATATGAACAATTAATTGATTATTTATATAAAGAATTAGAAAATCATAAAAAATTAAAGAAAAAATATTTTAAAAATAATAAACAAGGTATTGAAAATCAAGGTAAGAAATGAAATATTGGTTGCTTTACTGAAACTAATATTTGACATGTTTTAAAAGAAATGCTTGGTAATAGAACTTATAATATTTCAATTTATATTAAAATGGTTATTTTTAAATGTAATAAGATAAATACAGAGATACAATTATTATAAATTAAAATTTAACTTTTTTTTAAAAATCAAAATAGAATAAAACTTATTAAATACGCTTTAATAAGAATTTTTGTTGTGTATAAATATTAAATTTATTTTTTAATTTTTTAGTAATTTTTAAAAATAAGTATTTTAGTTGCATTTAAGTTAAAAAAATTATATTATTTAAATACAATTTCATAAAAATCCAAATTATTTCTTGTCTAACATAATAATAAGACTATATGAATTAATTTATTCCGGATTTTTGACAATCTCCCAAATATTTTTATTAAGTAAACAATTTTCGATTTTATTATTTTTAGGTCAATTTCAATTGTTATTAAACGTACTACGTTCAGCATCCGTTAATGATAAAAAATTATCGAAAGCTTGACCATATTCATGAGTACTAACACTAATTATGTTACTAGTTGCCCATCAACCCGCTTGATAGTTTGCGATAATTTCTTTAATAGCCACTTGCCACTTAGCCCTTTTTACTAGACCATTAATTTAAAAAACCTGAATGTATTCTAAAAACAATTGTGTTATATAATTAACACTAATTTTAACCTGAAAGGATTTTTATTAATGGATAAAATTAAACAAATAGCATTAGTAATTAACAAATTAAATATCAAAGAAAAAATTAAAATTATTGATGATTGTAAAAATCAATATTCAATTAGAAACCTATGTCAATATCTTCAATTAAACAGATCAACATATTACTTTTTAAAAAATAAACAAAAACCTATTAAAAAAGAAGAAAATCATATTATTAAATGCAATCATAAATATCAAAAAATATGCCAACTTTTAATCGAATTTCATTCTACAAGAAAAGGCAGAATTTATGGATATTTAAGAATTTTTTCAGCTTTTAAAGAGTGATTAAAACAAGAAAAAAATATCATTTTAAATATAGAATTATCAATAAAACAAATGCGAAAAATTATGAAAGAACACAATATTCAAGGATTAAAACAAACTAAAAATAACTATCCTAAAAACAAAAAAAATCCAAATAAGTGAATACCTACAATGGATAAAGTAAACAAAGATTATAAAAGTACAACCTCTTCAAATCAAATTTGATCAATGGACACTAAACAAATAAATACTAAAGAAGGATGATTATATCTTTTTGTAATTATTGATTTTTATTCAAATAATGTTGTTAGTTATAATATTGCTCCTAATAAATCATATCAGGATTTAATTCTTCCTGCTCTTGAAAAAATCAACAAACAATTTTCTTGAAATCAAGTAAAAAATGTTATTTTACATTCAGATAACGCCAACGAATTTTATTGTCAGGATATCACAAAATGAGCAGAGGATAAACAAATAATTTTAAGCAAAAAACAACCTTATGATATTGGTGGTAATGTATTATCTGAAAACTGATTTTCTCATTTATCTCAAGAATGACTACCTAAAGGATCAAATCAATATTTATCCATCAATGAAGCTATAAATGATGTAAATCAATATGTTATGTTTTATAATTATGAAAGAATACATTCTAAATTTCTAAAACCACCAATTTTACAAATTAAAATTTAGAATTTTATATCAAAAATGGTCCAGTAATTAAGGGCCAACCACCGCCAACCACCTAATTTTTCTCAATCAACATTATTGTTTTGAGTTCCTAGTCGTGTATTAGTTAAATCATGTGCTAATTGATTAAAATCAAGAAAAGATAATGGTTTACTAGCAGTATCATAAAAACTATTAAATTCATTATTTGCCATTTGACTAGCTGGGTTTTTAATTTTTCGTTCATTCTCTTTAATAAAACTAGTCATTTCTGATGATCAACGATAACGTAATAAACTAAGATAATAATCACGATTATAATTAGTTTGGCAACTTCAAACAATAATTCAAGCAAGTAAACCAGTAACCAATAAAACTATGAAAATTATAAAAAATTTACGATATTTTTTCATAAAATCTCCTTTTAAAAAAATTATTATTAATAATTTCAAATTCCTTATTTAAATTAATAATTACAGAAAGAAAAAAAATATTAATTGGTACCTTCTAGGCATTTCATATTTTTGTTTGCTTTTTTTGAAACTGATAACTAAATCATTACCATTATTTTCATTTCATTTTGATACTTGTATTGGCAAGGATTGTATTTATTGTTTGGTTTCACTACATGCCATAATAGTTAAACTTGTTCTTAATTAAAATTAGTGTCCCTAAAATAGTTAGTAATCTTTTCATATCTTAGTTTAATACTCTTATAATCTTTAAATCTTTTAAGATGTATTAATAATTTTATATGATTTTTATGATATTTTTTTTGAAATAGTTAATGATGTATTTTAAGCGTGATTATTAATTTTTTATTTTATATAGTAATTTATTATTTATATAGGTAAAAAATGCACTTCTATAAATTTTAAAAGTGCATTTTATTTAAACTTATTTTTTATCCTAAATCTTCGTCTTTTGTTAGAATTTCGCGGTTAGGATTTTGTTCAGCTATTAATTGTTTGTAAATTGTATCACGATATTTTACACAACCATCAATAACATTATCTAAAGGATTTTGAGCAACACGTACTTCAAAAATATCTCCCTCATATTTTTGACGAATTGGTTTTGTACCTTTTTCAGCTTTAACTTCGATGAAATATTCCTTAGCCAATTCTTCTTTAATAAATTCATCAATTTTTTTAATGTAAGCTCCACCACCACAAATTGTGATTCCCTTACCTTTTTTCTTTAAGTCACTAACACTACCAGCAGCTTTTTCCCCAGAAGTTCTTAGTACTCTACGAATTGTTGGAATAACATGTTCTCTAAATTGAACTTGCATTACATTTTCACGAATTTCTTCTGGTGTAATTTCAATAGTTTTAGAAATTGACATTGTTTCTCCTGGTTGAGAGTCTAATCTAGGTAATGAAACACCTGAAATAGTGTATGGTTTTTCATCTTGATATTTAAGAAGTGAACCGATGTTCTTTTTAACATCTTCTGCTTCTTTAGTACCAATTTTTAAAGCATGCTTTTTAGCTATGTATTCTTGAATTTTTTGTGTTAAATAGTCTCCAGCACAATGTGTTGTATATGAATATAGGATTGAATCGTTGCTAAGTACGGCAATATCAGTACTTCCCCCACCAATATCAACACACATAATTGCAGTTCCAAAAATATCTTGGCCTGAACCTAATGCTGCCATTTTAACTTCTTCTTGTACAAAACCACGAAGTGCTCCTAAACGATGAACTATATTTTCTAGTGCTTCTCTTTGTACTGAATTAATTTCACTTGGTGTTGCCATTAAAACAATTAAATTACGGTTTTTATCAGCTTGTTTTGAATCTTTAATTTCAAGTCTAAAATCTTGAAAAATTTTAGCAAGGATACGTTGTAAAGCATCTGGATCAGCAATATTACCATCACGAACTGGACGTTTAATAACAACATTTTCATTTGTTTTATCAATTAAAGCTTTAGCTTCTTCACCATAAAAAATAACATTTTTTTCATAGTCTTCAGCAAGATAAGTTGGAGCATCATATGTAAGTCCAATGTTAACATACCTTGCTTTAAAGTTTTCTGTTCCGACATCTAAAGCTAATCATTGGTAGTCATTAATAGACTTAATATTACTTTTTTTATTTAAGTTTTCTTTGGGTTTTTTATCAAATAATCCCATTTTTTTTCCTCCTTCTACACACCTGGAATTTTAATTACTTGGTCTAATGAATCCTTTTTCATATACATCTTGTTTATGAGTTTCATAGGCTTGAGTTCCTCTAATTACACACTCTCTTGGATTATTAGCAGATACCACATGTTCTAAATTTAGTCGTTTTTTTAGATAAGTTGTAATATTTTCAAGCAAAGCACCCCCACCAGTGATAGTTAAACCGTCTTTCATAATCATTTCTGAAAAGGCAGGTCCAGCTTTATCGATAATGTCACTACATAGTGCAACAATTGGTTCAAAGGCTTCGGTAACTACTCTAGCTACTTCTTGCTTAGGAACTGTAATTTGTTCAGGTTTTTTAGTTTTAGTACTTTTTCCATGGATAGTAATTTTATTTTCACTATCTTTTTCACCATCTATTCAAATACCAGCACTAATTTTTGTTTTTTCAGCCTCCATTGAGCTAAGAGATATATAGTGCATTTTCTCAAAATGTTCTTTAATATTACGTTCAATAGCATTTCCAGCAATTGGAATTGAATCTTGAACAATAACTTCTCCACTTGATAAAATGGCACAATCAGAAGTTCCACCACCAATATCAAGAATAAATACTCCTGAAGCATCTCAAAGTGCTTCCCCAGCACCAATAGCTGCCAATTTTACTTCAGGAACAATAACAACTTTTTCAGCTTTCATTACGCTTTCATTACTTTCATTATATCTCTTGGGAAATTTATCGCTATAAATTGGAATTTTAGCTACTTTTTTTCCTTGTAGAATTTCACGTAAAACAGTTCTATCTAATTTATAAACCTTAGATGGAATAGCTACAAGCGCTACTGAATTTTCTCAAATTTTTTCAGCTTTCACATCAATAATTTGTGTAAAAATTTCAGTTAATAAAGCAATCAAAGCATTATTGTCACTAATAACACCATTAGCCATTGGTTCTCTGAAAATTTTATTCGCTGGAGTTTTTTCTTTCATTAATAAAGCGGCTTCACCAATGAATACTTCTCCGTTTTCTGTATCAAATACAATTGCTGATGGTTGACTATAAACAACCCTTCCATTAACTCTGACAATTAAATTTCTTGTTCCTAAATCTAGAGAAACAATATTAACGTCTTGGTTATTGTGTCCGTCATTAGCAACCTCTATTTTTGTTGCCATATAAAAATCATCTCCTTTTCCCACTCAAATTAATATTTATTAAGTTGATATATGTTAATATTACCACATGTAGATTTGCTAGTAGTAAATTTAGCATATATGATTAGTTGGCTAACTATTTGTTTAATTATTACCAGTATATAATTAACTAAAAATGTGAATTGGAGAATAATAATGGAAAATCCAAAAAAAATATTGAAAAAATACGACTTACATGCAGTTAAAAAGTTTGGACAAAACTTTTTAATTAATAATAATATAATTGATAAAATTGTTAAAACTAGTAATTTTAAAGATGAAGATGGCATTGTTGAAATTGGAGCGGGCATTGGTCATTTAACCAATAAATTACTCAGCACTGCGCAAAAAGTTGTGACAATTGAAATTGACAAAAAATTAATTTCTGTTTTAGAAAAAGAGTTAAATGAATACAAAAATTTAAAAATTATAAATGATGACTTTTTAAATTTAGATTTAAAAAAAATCATTAATGAAGAATTTGCAATAAATCAAAAAATTCATGTAATTGCAAATTTGCCTTATTATATTACTTCACAAATTGTTTTAAAATTATTAGAAAATATTGAATTATTTGATTCATTTACATTAATGATGCAAAAAGAAGTTGCACAAAGATTTTGTGCTAAACCTAAAACTAAAGTATATAATAATCTTTCTGTTATGTGTCAATTTTATTGTGATGTTAAAATTATTTTTGATGTTAGTCCTAATAATTTTACTCCGATACCTAATGTCACAAGTAGTGTTGTTTATTTTAAAGTAAATCCTAAATTTCAACTTGATGAACCACAATTATTTTGAAAATTTGTAAGAAGTTGCTTTGTTAATAAGAGAAAAACATTAGTTAACAATTTGGGTATTTATTTAAATAGCAAAGAAAAAGCCGTTAATTTAATTAACGACTTATCTTGATCATTAACAATAAGATCTGAAGAATTAACATTTTCAATGTTTTATCAGTTATTTACTATTATTAATAATAAATACCTTTCAGAATAATTATTAAAATTAATGATATTAGAATGTGGAAAATAAGTATATAAAACACCTCAGCAATAATCCTTGTTTATTAATAAACATATTTTTAAATATTTATTATCCGTTAACTATTATAATGATTTTATTTTTTCTTGCAAAAGATATAACTTTTTATTAATTATTTTTAATTAATAGTCTTTAAATTTAATATACTTAAATTGTAATAAACATTGTATAATGAAATTATAATTATATTTTTTTAGAAACATGTAAAGGAGGATTTAATGAATAATGTAGAAAACATTGTAGTTTTTGGTTTAAGTGCTAGTCAAAAATTTACACAAGAAGTTTGTAAAAAACTTAATATTGAACCTGGAAAAGCAGAAATTAGTCGTTTTGCTGATGGTGAATTTAACATTCAATCTATAACATCAGTACGAGGGAAAGTGGTATATATTATCCAATCAACTTCGCCGCCAACTAATGATAATTTAATGGAATTATTAATTTTTGTTGATGCTTTAGTTCGTGCATCTGCTGCTAAAATTCATGTAGTAATTCCTTATTTTGGTTATGCTCGTCAAGATCGAAAACAAGGTGGTAGACAACCTATTACTTGTAAACTTGTTGCAAATTTATTAACTGTTGCGGGTGTTGATCGTGTTATTACTGTTGATTTACATTCACCACAAGAACAAGGGTTTTTTGATGTTCCTGTTGATGATTTACGAGCAACTCAAGATTTAGCATCTTATTTAATTGAAGAAAATTTAACTAATTTAGTTGTTGTATCTCCAGATCATGGTGGTGTTACTCGTGCTCGAAGATTAGGTAATTATTTAAGTGTACCTTTGGCAATTATTGATAAAAGAAGAACAACTCCTAATCAAAGTCAAGTTAAGTTTGTATTAGGAGATGTTAAAGAAAAGAATGCTATTATTATTGATGATATGATTGATACAGGTGGTACTATTATTAATGCAGCAAAAGCTATTAAAGAACATGGTGCAAAATCAGTTTATATTTTAGTTACTCATGGTATTTTTAGTGGGCAAGCTTCAAAAAATTTGAAACAAGCTGTTATTGATGGAATTATTAAGGAAGTTGTTATTACTAATACTATTGAAATTTCTGAAGAAAAAAAATTTAATGGCTTAAAAATTATTTCAATTGCTGATTTTATTGCAAAAATGATTGATGCTTCAATTAATAATAAATCATTAACAAAAGTTTATGATGATAAAACAAATGAATTAATAAAAAAAATTAATAATAAAAATAGTAAAAAATAATAAAGAGGAAATTTAAAGTAGATGAAATTAGTTATTGGATTAGGAAACCCAGGTAAAGAGTATGAATTAACACGTCATAATATTGGTTTTATTATTATTGATATGATTTGTGAAACATTACAATTAAAAATTAATCAAACTAAATTTAATGGTCAATATGTTAAAACTGTTGTTAATGGCACTGATGTTATTTTTTTAAAACCATTAACTTTTATGAACTTATCAGGTTTTTGTGTTTCAAATTTTATGAATTATTTTAAAATTAAAATTGAAAATGTGTTAATTATTCACGATGAAGTTGATTTAAATTTTGGTCAATTTCAATACAAACAAAAATTTAGTGCTGCTGGTCATAATGGAATTAAAAGTATTTTTAATCAAATTGGTAGTAAAGATTTTCAAAGATTAAGAATTGGTGTTGGTAAAAATCCTAATTTTAACACGGCTGATTGAGTTTTGAGTAAGTTTAGTAATGATGAGTTAAAGAATATAAACGATCATAAACAATTTTTTGTAGAAAGCATTAGTAGTTGAATTACTGATAGTAAATTTGAAAATATTATGAATAAATATAATAAAAAATAATTAATATATTATAAAAATATTAAAGAATATTTTCATTTTTATGTTTTCTACATAAGTAAACATAAAGTTGTGTTTCTTTTTCTTTTTTAATTTTTTCTAATTCTTTTTTTATTTCTTCAATTAATAAAATATCATTTTGTGTTTGCTGATATTGATTTATTTCATTTATTTTTTCAAGTTTTGCTTCTAGTAATTTCTGCTTACAAATAGGACAAAGTTTGTCAAAATCATCATTATTATCATTTTGAAAACTGTCATTATCAAAATTTCATTTCATTTTTTAAGTTTCCTTTACTAGTTTATTTTTAATAACAATATTTTGATAATCATTATTAAATAATTATATAATTAATTTATAAATTTATAAATACTTTTTTTTGAGTATAAAGGAGACAATATGAAAGCAAAAAAAAATATAATCAAACCAACAATAGAAAAGGCAAAAACTAAAGTTGAACAACTTAATAAAACTATTAAACCAAAAGTTAAAGATGTAAAAAAAGTAACTAAAGTAAAAACGCAATCAATAAAAACTGACACTCTTAAGCCAATCATTAATAAGATGAAAGTAGATTTTGAAAAGTCAAAACATATAATAAAAGAAGAAAATCAAAAAATTACTAATAAAATTGTCAATACTAAAAATATTTTAATATCAAAAATTGATCAACCAAAACCATTTAAAACTACTGCTATTATTGGTTGTCAATGAGGTGATGAAGGAAAAGGCAAAATAACTGACTATTATAGTCAAAATTCTGATGTTATTGTCCGTTGAAGTGGTGGTGATAATGCCGGACATACAATTGTTTTTGATCATCAAAAATATAAATTAAGTATTATTCCTTCTGGTATCTTTAATAAAGATTCATATTGTGTTATTGCTAATGGTTGTGTTGTTAATCCAGAAAAATTAGTTTCTGAAATTGAATATTTAAAAGCTGCTGGTTTTAGTTGTCAAAATTTACGAATTTCTGATCGTGCTCATATTATTTTACCTTATCATTTAGCATTTGATGAATATGAAGAAAAAATTAAGGGTGATAAAGCTATTGGCACTACTAAAAAAGGAATTGGACCTTGTTATGCTGATAAAGTTAATCGGATTGGAATTCGAATGGGCGATTTATTAGATAAGGAACGACTATTAGAATTGATTACTGATAATTTGTTAATTAAAAATAAAATATTAAAAAATGTTTATGGATATGAAAAAGAATTTAATGCGCAAACAATATATAATCGTTTATTAGAATTATTACCATACTTTAAAGATTTAATTATTGATACTGGTCAATTTTTAAATGAACAATTAGTTAGAAATAAAAAGATATTATTTGAAGGAGCACAAGGTACTTTATTAGATTTAGATCATGGTACATATCCTTTTGTAACATCTTCTAATCCAAGTGCTAGTTCAATTGCTATTGGTTCAGGTATTTCTTTAAAAGCAATTAATGAAATTATTGGTGTAACTAAAGCATACAGTACAAGAGTTGGTGCTGGTGCGTTTCCTAGTGAAGTTTTTGGTAAATTAGCAGATTATATTCGTATGACTGGTAATGAATATGGCACAGTTTCAAAAAGACCAAGAAGAATTGGATGATTTGATGCAGTTATTGCTAAGTATAGTGCACAAATTAATGGATTTACTAGTTTAGCTATTATGTTGTTAGACGTGCTTACTGGTATTGAAACATTAAGCATTTGTACGCATTATACTTTAAATGGCGAAATAATTAGATACATACCTTCTCAAATTAATAACTTTAATAAATGTCAACCACATTTTATTACTATGCCTGGCTGAAATGAAGATATTACTAATATTACTAGTTATGATCAATTACCAGAAAATGCTAAAAATTATTTAAAAAAAATTAGTGAGTTGGTGGGTGTTCCAATTAGAATATTTTCTGTTGGTCCAGATCGTAAACAAACTATATTTATTAAGGAGTAAAAATGATTGAACGTTACGAAACAAAAGCAATGACTAATATTTGAAATATGAAAAATCGTTTAAACTTATGAATGAATTTTCAAATTGATGTTTGTGAATCATTACAACATTTAAATATAATTCCTTTTAAAGATTTTCAATTAATTAAAAAAAATGCTAAGTTAGATATTGAATTAATGAATAAATTAGAATTAGAAACTAAACATGATGTAGTTGCGTTTACTAGAATGTTAAGTGCTAACTTAAAAACTGAAAGTCGCTGAATTCATTATGGTTTAACTTCAACTGATATGGTTGATAGTGTCCAAAATCTACAAATAAAATTTTCAAATGAAATTATTGAAAAAGCTTTAATTACTTTACAATTTAAATTAAAAGAGTTAGCGTTTAAATATAAAAATCAATTAGTAATTGGTCGCAGTCATGGTATTTTTGGTGAACCAACTTCATTAGGATTAAAATTTGCTTTATGATACGATGAAATAAATAGACAGTTAGTAAGGTTGGAGTTGGCAAGAAAACAAGTTGAAGTTATTAAAATTACGGGTGCTATGGGTAATTTTGTTCATATTTCGCCAAAAGTTAGTGAATTTATTGCCAAAAAATGAAAAATAGAAGTTGACAGTTGTGCTACGCAGGTAGTACAACGTGATCGTTTGATTTTTTTAATTACACAATTAAGTTCAATTGCTACAACAATTGAAAAAATAGCTTTAGAAATTCGTTTGAGTCAACGTAGCGAAGTTAATGAACTTTTAGAGGGATTTTCTATTTCACAAAAAGGTTCAAGTTCAATGCCACATAAAAAAAATCCAATTGGTTCTGAAAATATTTGTGGTTTAGCAAGATTAGTTCGAAGTTATAATAGTATAGTATATGAGAATAATTTATTATGGTATGAACGTGATATCTCTCATAGTTCTAATGAACGCATTATGTTGCCTGATATTTATCATATATTAGATTTTATTATTAATAGAATGACAAATATTTTAGATAATTTAGTAATTAATACTAGTGCCATGGCAAATAATATTGCTAAAGCTAATGAACTTTATTTTTCACAAGTAGTTTTATTGGCTATTATTAAAAATAATCCAAAAATAACACGTGAAATTGCTTATGATTTTATTCAAAAATGCACTTTAGAAGCACAAAATAAAATGATTAATTTTAAAGATGTATTAATAAAGAATAATATTAATCAATATTTAACTAGTGAACAGTTAAATGAATGTTGTAATAATAATATTTTTTTAATAAATGTTGATTATATTTTTAAAAAAGTTTTTAAAGATAAATAATGTTTAATATTAAATTTAATTAGCATTTAATTTATTAATTTTTGTTTTTTTATTTTATCTAATAATCAATAAATATAAAAGATTAAGAAAATATTGTAATTAGTCACTAGATTATATAAGTTTAAGGAGTGAAAATTATGAAGAAATACAAAATAGATAATAGTTTTCCTTTTATAGATCAAGATTTTAATTTTATTACAAACTATGATAGTGAAGAACACTTTTATGATGTTTTAGATGATCGATACTTAAAAGATAATGGAGAAATAGATATTAATTTATTAAAAAAGAAAATTAATAAAATAAAAATAATATTATATTATATTAATAATAAGAAATATAAATGTGAAAAAACATTGCAGTCAAATATTAAAAAACAATCTATATTTCTTTCTTATAATATAAATAGTATTAAAAAGTTAGAAATTTTCGAAAAACAAAAAAACAAGTAAAATTTTTAAATTTAAGAATAAATTAGTTAAGTTTTTAACTTTTGGTTATTATAATTTTGAAAAAAACGAATTAACAAAATAGTATGTGAAAAAGTTAATATAAGTAATCAAAAAGAAGAATTGAAAAAGGTTGGATTAAAAATTTTAAAACTTAATAATATTTTAGAAAAAATAGAAAAAGAAAAAAGAAGACAATGAGAAAAAAATGATCTTTTGAGACATTGATATGATTTTGCAAGTTCAAGAAAATTACAAAATCAACCATTAATGAGTAACGGTAATCAGTATTTACCAGTAAATAATTATGATAATGAAAAAATTAGTGTTATTTCACACGTAAATAGTGATTATCAGTTTTACTTAAACGTTGATATAGATGCTGTTAACTCTGATAATGGTTTTAATGAAAATCAATATCAACAAAAATGTTCCATTTTATAAAAAAATAAAAATTAATAAAATATTATTAATTTAAATAAGTATTACAATAAATAATACTATTTTAATGTAAAATTATAATTATTAAATTTAGGAGCAAATAATGACAAAAAAATTTTATATTACTACCCCTATTTATTATCCTAGTGCTAAATTACACTTGGGACATGCTTATACAACAATTATTGCTGATGTTTTAGCTCGCTATAAGAAAATGCAAGGTTATGAAGTATTCTTTTTAACTGGAAGTGATGAACATGGTCAAAAAATTGCTAAAAAGGCGGATGAAAATAAACAAACTCCACAAAAATTTGTTGATGATATTGTTGTTGGGTTTAAGAATTTATGAAAAAACTTAAATATTGATTATGATAAATTTATTAGAACAACTAATAAAAATCATATTTTAAGTGTTCAGAAAATATTTAGCAAATTATTAAAACAAAATGATATTTATTTGGGAAAATATGAAGGATCATATTGTATTTCTTGTGAAGAATTTTTGACAGATAGCCAAATTAATAAAACTAATAATACATGTAAAATATGTCAAGGTAATATTACTACTTTATCAGAACCATCATATTTTTTAAAATTGGAAAAATATACTAAACAATTATTAAAATATTATGATGAACATCCATTATTTTTATGACCACTTAATCGTAAAACGGAAATGATTAATAATTTTATTACGCCAGGTTTAGAAAATTTAAGTGTTACTAGAACGAGTTTTACTTGAGGGGTACCAGTATTAGAAGATCCAAAACATGTTATTTATGTTTGAATTGATGCATTAAGTAATTATTTAACAGGATTAGGTTATTTACAAGATGATGACATTAATTTTAAAAAATTTTGACTAGATTCAAATTGTGAAATTGTGAATTTAGTTGGTAAAGAAATTAGTCGTTTTCATATGATTTATTGGCCAATTTTATTAATGGCATTAAACTTGAGACAACCAAATCGAATTTTGGCCCACGGTTGAATTACTAATGAAGAAGGAAAAATGTCAAAATCAAAAGGTAATGTTATTGATCCTTTAGTATTAGTAAATCGTTATGGTGCAGATGGATTACGGTTTTTTTTAATGAAAGAAATTATTATTGGTCATGATGCAAAATATAGTCATGAATTATTTTTAAATTGTTATAACTCTTATCTTGTTAATGATTTAGGTAATTTGCTTTCGCGAACAGTTACAATGATCATTAAATATTGTGATGGTAAAATTCCCAAAGTTAATTTAAATAAGTTACAACCAGAAGCAATAGAAATAATTAAAATTATTAAAAGTACTATTAATGATTTTAATATTGAAATGGATGAGTATCAAATTCATGAAGCAATTAATGTCGTTTTTAAATTAATAACTAGTGGTAATAAATTAATTGATTTAACAAAACCATGAGATTTACATAAAAATAATAAAACTATTGAATTACATAATATTTTAAATTTATTAGCAAATATTTTAATTATTAGTAGTGCTTTATTAAGTCCAATTTTGGTTAATAGTTCATTAAAAATTCATGAACAATTGGGTGTCTTAAAAATTACTAAACCAATAGTCAATATTAACTTGAATGAAGTTTTTAATAAATCTGTTAATAAAAAAGAATTATTATTTCCAAGATTAAATATTGAAGATGAATTATCATTTTTAAACAATGCATTTAAATAAAATATAAGAGTTATTAAAAAAATGCCAGTTATAGATAATAAATATCCAATTCATTTTGTATGAATTGGAGAAATACCAATTACTGTAAGAAATAATAGAAAATGCAATTAGAGAAAAAAAGGAAAAAATTCAGGAGTCTTTAAGAACAATTAATCAATCAAAATTAGTAAGTATTGAAATCCAAACCGAAATAAATGAAGAAAATGAGAAACCTAGTTGACAAGATCAAAAAAAAGAAGAACAAAAAATTAAAAATAAATTAAATGAAGAAGAAATAAAATTAACATCTTTAAATGAAGTATGAAAATTAATAAGTACTGAAATTCCAGAGTTACAGCAACCTTTATCAGAAGAATCAAAAAATGCAAGCAAACAAAAATGAGAGAATATGGGCTTAATAGAATCTCAATTACCTTTGGAAATAAAAGCAGAAATATTAAATACAGTTTAAACTATCATGTAGAAGAAAAACAAAAAAATACAACAAATTTTTATAAAAAAAATAAAAAATGTATAATTTTTTTATACATTTTTGGTGAAAATTAAGAGTTAAATATGAAATTTATTCGGGTTCATAAAATGGAACAATAACTTTTAAAGTATCTGGCTCTTCAGTTTTTAGTAAACGTTTGTCAATTTTATAAAGGTTACTATTAGACATTGCAATTCAATCCAATAAGTCTTTTTCATAAGCAATTTCTTCATAGAAATCAATTAAGAATCAGTCATAAAATTTCGCAGTTAAATTATCATTATTTTCACGAGCACTTTTAACAAGTTTATTAGTAAAATCAAGTAATTCTTCTTTAGTAGATTTTAATTTTTTTAATGCTTCTTCAATGTTTTTTGTAGTAAAAGTTGGAACTTTAATGTCTTTAATTTCAACTTGAGCATCTTGATCCATTAAATAGTTACAAATTTTACGAATATGAACAACAGCATCAGCAGCTTCTACTTGGAAGAAGCGTGCAAACCCAGGATATCCTTTTTGATTTGCATCATTACTTAATTTAAAACTAAGCATTTGATATTTTAGATGTTCACTAATATAATCATTTAGATCATCGTTAATCTTTTTAATCATTAAATACACCTTCTTTCTTGGCTTTATATGTATTATACTACTTTAATACTATATATATTAAAATAAATTAAGAATAAAAATATTGTTAATTAATTGTTTGTGTTACATTTTTTATGAAGTAAGTTCAGTAAATAGTTCAAGACCAATTTGATCATGTGCTCATTTATTTGGATGAACATAATCAAAGAAAAAAATATTATTAATAGTTTCTGGAGTTGTTCCATCAATATATCTTGGATTTAAATTTAAAGCTAAACCGGGAATTGATCATTTTATTGATTCATTAGTAATATTTTTTCCTATTTCTTGTGCTTCAGATAATAAATCACTAAAATTAGTTTCTAAGTCAAACGGTCTGATATTAATATTAGAATTATTTTTCATTAATTCAGTAATTTTATCATTTCATTTGTTATTATATTCATTTGATAAGTGGTTTGCTACTTCTTTAACAGATTGTTTTTCATTAACATATTTTGGAATATTACTAATGTTAGGCACATTGGCAATTATTAAATTTTGAGCACCAGCATTAATTAATGTATCAGCAGTTTCAAACTCAGTTGTTATTGCATTATTAATAATTGACTCTTGTTTTGCTGTTGAATTTTCATCCATAGCAGAAAGCAGATCATTACCACCTATTTCAATAAAAATATCATCATTTTTTTGTATTTTATGATCTTTTAATAATTGATTAGCTTGGTGGTCAATAGAATAATGATTTAAGAATAATTGATATTCTCAACTATGATTTTGTCCGGCTTGTGCTCCACCTACAGCATAGTTATTACCTTTTTGATATCAAGCTGGTAATAGTTCTGTTCCTAGTTTTTTCGCTAAAATACTAGCAGCAACATCGCCATTAGTAAATGAATTATGATAAAAAGGTTCTTGAAATTTAACTTTATCTATATTTCAAGTATCATAAGTAAAAATATTAGCTAAATTACCATTATCTGATAAACTGTCACCAAGGACATATAATTGTGATTTCACACACTTATTGGTTCATTAAAATGTTTTGCTATCATTTCATTTCCAGCAGTTAAAGTTATTGCTGTCAGAGTGATATTTATTAAAAATGTTTTCATTTGATAAATTCCTTTTCTCATTAAAAATTTAAATATGAAGGTAATTTTTAAAAGAAAACTATATTCTCTTTTAAAAATTAATAACTTAACTTAATAGTAAGTTATTACCTTCATATTACCATATTAGTAGTAATGAGTAAATAAGGTTTTATTACAAAAATAAAAATTGATTTTAAAGAATGATTATATAAAATTAATTATTTATTAAATTTAATGCAATTTTTAAGAATAATTTTATGTCAATATTGAGTGAAAATTTCCCAAAAATATTTATAAAAAAATAAATTATTTTGGAAAGTTACAGTGTTAAATAAATATAAACACAAATTCCAAATAAACGTTAAAAATTTAGTTTGAAATTTTGATTTGCGAATTTTTTTTGTATAATTTAATTAAATTAAGTAACACAATTCAATTAAGTTTTTAACTCATTGCTTTAATTTCAAAGTAAATGAGTTTTTATTTTGAAAGGATGAAAAAATGAATAATAATTTACAAGAAGAATATGAATGAATTAATAGAGAATTGATAAAAATAATTATTAATAAAAATCAATTTACTCCAGAAATTATTAGTAATAGAGTTAATTTAGCTCAAACTACTATTGTTGATATTATTGAAAATTTAAAAAAACGGTGGTTGGCCCTTAATTACTGGACCATTTTTGATATAAAATTCTAAATTTTAATTTGTAAAATTGGTGGTTTTAGAAATTTAGAATGTATTCTTTCATAATTATAAAACATAACATATTGATTTACATCATTTATAGCTTCATTGATGGATAAATATTGATTTGATCCTTTAGGTAGTCATTCTTGAGATAAATGAGAAAATCAGTTTTCAGATAATACATTACCACCAATATCATAAGGTTGTTTTTTGCTTAAAATTATTTGTTTATCCTCTGCTCATTTTGTGATATCCTGACAATAAAATTCGTTGGCGTTATCTGAATGTAAAATAACATTTTTTACTTGATTTCAAGAAAATTGTTTGTTGATTTTTTCAAGAGCAGGAAGAATTAAATCCTGATATGATTTATTAGGAGCAATATTATAACTAACAACATTATTTGAATAAAAATCAATAATTACAAAAAGATATAATCATCCTTCTTTAGTATTTATTTGTTTAGTGTCCATTGATCAAATTTGATTTGAAGAGGTTGTACTTTTATAATCTTTGTTTACTTTATCCATTGTAGGTATTCACTTATTTGGATTTTTTTTGTTTTTAGGATAGTTATTTTTAGTTTGTTTTAATCCTTGAATATTGTGTTCTTTCATAATTTTTCGCATTTGTTTTATTGATAATTCTATATTTAAAATGATATTTTTTTCTTGTTTTAATCACTCTTTAAAAGCTGAAAAAATTCTTAAATATCCATAAATTCTGCCTTTTCTTGTAGAATGAAATTCGATTAAAAGTTGGCATATTTTTTGATATTTATGATTGCATTTAATAATATGATTTTCTTCTTTTTTAATAGGTTTTTGTTTATTTTTTAAAAAGTAATATGTTGATCTGTTTAATTGAAGATATTGACATAGGTTTCTAATTGAATATTGATTTTTACAATCATCAATAATTTTAATTTTTTCTTTGATATTTAATTTGTTAATTACTAATGCTATTTGTTTAATTTTATCCATTAATAAAAATCCTTTCAGGTTAAAATTAGTGTTAATTATATAACACAATTGTTTTTAGAATACATTCAGGTTTTTTAAATTAATGGTCTAGTAAAAAGGGCTAAGTGGCAAGTGGCCTCAGTTGAATCAATTAAATAAAATTGAAATTCATTTGAATTTTCTTGTTTTTTATCAATTTTTAATTTATATCTTTCTTTTAAAAATTGGTAATCTTTGTGGTTACTAAGTTTATTTTCTACTCAAGTAATATTTCGAAAACAACTTGATGGGTTCATTTTAGATTTAATACTCATTTGAAAAAAAGTATAATATTCTTTTCAGTATAATAAAGTCATCATTAATCTTTCTTCTACTGAAAGTTTATTTTTTCGACCTTTATTTTTTTCTAATTTTTCTATTTCAATTAATTTTTCTAACATTTCATTAAAATGAAAACGTTTTATACCAAAATATCTGTAAAATTCTTCATTTTTTAATTTTTTTAAATTTTCAAAAATCATTTTTATCAACACTTTTCTAAATTTATTGTTAATAACAAAATTATAAAATAAATTTTAAAATTATTAATTGACTTTTAAAAAATTTAATTACAGAATATGTCTTTTGTTTATTTTACCTGAATCAATTTTTTTCTTATATCCAAAAACTGTTCTGTTATCAGTATAAAATGTTTTTGGTATGCCATAATTATTTAAAATTTGATAAAAAACATTATAATAACCATCTAATGTTTCTTGATTATCAAATCATAATCCAACAATACTTCCTGTAGCATCATCAATTGCAGCATGTAAAAATGCTTTTGGTTTATCGTTACCAAATCAATGATGATTACTGGCATCCATTTGAATTAATTCACCAAAATTTGTTCTACGATTTCTTGTAGGATGTAAGTTACTTTTCTTATTCTTATGTCTTTTTGGTGAAATTATTTTTTCTTTGATTAATATAGTATAAAGTGTGCTATATGAAATTTTAATTTTTTCTTCATTAATTAATTTTTCATGAAAATGTTGAAAATTAAAATTATAATATTTTGTTTTATACAAATTTATAATTTCATTTTTAATTTTAATCTTTGTTGCTTTATTAGAAATTCTATTGCGAGATTTATGAATAAAACCAGTTTTACCTTCTTTATTAAAAATTTGAATTAATTGATTAATTCTTCTAATAGTTAGGTTAAGTTTATTTTTGGCTTGATGTTTAGATAATTTTTTAATAGTAATGTCATTTATAATTTTATACTTATATTTTTCTTTCATAGGACATATTCCGTAATTAAATTTAATTAATTGTCAATAAAATTGTTTTAAAACTATTTAGTGTTATTGAATATAGAAATAAATATTTTTTGAAAAAATAGTTTAAAAAATGAGTTTACATTTTAAACAAAAAATTGTTAATAATATTTTTATATTAACTCGATAAAAATTTAAATTTTAAAAAAATATTTTTAATATTTTTTTTATTTTAATGGTTTTATTTTATTAAAAATTTCACAAAGTAAGTTAAATCTTAAGTACATAAGTCTAAATTTAGATTTTCTACATTTATTTACTAAAATTTTGAATCTTTTCAATCAAGCAAAGACATGTTCAACTTTAATTCTAATTTTAGATACAATCTTATTGTATTTTCTTTCTTGTTTAGTTAATTTTTTATTTTTAGTTCTTTTAATTGGTATTATTGTATTTTTATAAATATTTTGTATAGCCACTTAGCCCTTTTTACTAGACCATTAATTTAAAAAACCTGAATGTATTCTAAAAACAATTGTGTTATATAATTAACACTAATTTTAACCTGAAAGGATTTTTATTAATGGATAAAATTAAACAAATAGCATTAGTAATTAACAAATTAAATATCAAAGAAAAAATTAAAATTATTGATGATTGTAAAAATCAATATTCAATTAGAAACCTATGTCAATATCTTCAATTAAACAGATCAACATATTACTTTTTAAAAAATAAACAAAAACCTATTAAAAAAGAAGAAAATCATATTATTAAATGCAATCATAAATATCAAAAAATATGCCAACTTTTAATCGAATTTCATTCTACAAGAAAAGGCAGAATTTATGGATATTTAAGAATTTTTTCAGCTTTTAAAGAGTGATTAAAACAAGAAAAAAATATCATTTTAAATATAGAATTATCAATAAAACAAATGCGAAAAATTATGAAAGAACACAATATTCAAGGATTAAAACAAACTAAAAATAACTATCCTAAAAACAAAAAAAATCCAAATAAGTGAATACCTACAATGGATAAAGTAAACAAAGATTATAAAAGTACAACCTCTTCAAATCAAATTTGATCAATGGACACTAAACAAATAAATACTAAAGAAGGATGATTATATCTTTTTGTAATTATTGATTTTTATTCAAATAATGTTGTTAGTTATAATATTGCTCCTAATAAATCATATCAGGATTTAATTCTTCCTGCTCTTGAAAAAATCAACAAACAATTTTCTTGAAATCAAGTAAAAAATGTTATTTTACATTCAGATAACGCCAACGAATTTTATTGTCAGGATATCACAAAATGAGCAGAGGATAAACAAATAATTTTAAGCAAAAAACAACCTTATGATATTGGTGGTAATGTATTATCTGAAAACTGATTTTCTCATTTATCTCAAGAATGACTACCTAAAGGATCAAATCAATATTTATCCATCAATGAAGCTATAAATGATGTAAATCAATATGTTATGTTTTATAATTATGAAAGAATACATTCTAAATTTCTAAAACCACCAATTTTACAAATTAAAATTTAGAATTTTATATCAAAAATGGTCCAGTAATTAAGGGCCAACCACCATACCTTGATATCCTAAATCACCAATAATTATTGTTTTTTCTGAAAATTCAAGATTTGAATTTTTTAATATTTGAAAATCATGCACTTTACCATTATCAGCAAAAATATCAACAATTTTTTTATTAAAAAAATCATATACAATTTGAAATTTTATAGAATACATTCAACTTTTACCAGAAAAATATTCTAACTGTAGTTTTTTTTAGTTGGTCTTTCAATTTCAATCTCAGTTGAATCAATTAAATAAAATTGAAATTCATTTGAATTTTCTTGTTTTTTATCAATTTTTAATTTATATCTTTCTTTTAAAAATTGGTAATCTTTGTGGTTACTAAGTTTATTTTCTACTCAAGTAATATTTCGAAAACAACTTGATGGGCTCATTTTAGATTTAATACTCATTTGAAAAAAAGTATAATATTCTTTTCAGTATAATAAAGTCATCATTAATCTTTCTTCTACTGAAAGTTTATTTTTTCGACCTTTATTTTTTTCTAATTTTTCTATTTCAATTAATTTTTCTAACATTTCATTAAAATGAAAACGTTTTATACCAAAATATCTGTAAAATTCTTCATTTTTTAATTTTTTTAAATTTTCAAAAATCATTTTTATCAACACTTTTCTAAATTTATTGTTAATAACAAAATTATAAAATAAATTTTAAAATTATTAATTGACTTTTAAAAAATTTAATTACGGAATATGTCTATAGTCATGCTTCTTTCCATATTTATCACCAAGTATATTTAACTTCACTTTTTGGGAAATTTTACTCGATAACTAATAGGAAATTATCACTAAATAATGACACATTAAGAATAATTTTATTGTAAAAAAAATAAAATGTGTTAATTTTAAATTAAAAGATTGGTTTTTTACCCATTTACTTTGTTTTAAAGTAAATGGGTTTTTTATAAAATATTGAAAGGGAATAGGAAAAATGAGTAGAAATATAGCAGAAGCAATTGAAAATTTAGTTAATTCAAAAATAGTAGAAGAGTGAGTTTTTCTTTTTGAACAAAAACTTGAAAAAGAAAAATTAAGAAATTCAGAATATATGAAGTTACACAGTAAAGAAATATTTTTTGAATATATGTTTCTTGATGAATATAAAAAACTTGATAAAATTGAAAAAGCAGAAAAAAAGATAAAAATAAAAAATTAAAAAAAATAGAAAAAATTGAAGCAAAAAATAAAGAAAAAATAAAGAAAAAATAAAGAAAAATAAGAATGAAAAAGAAATTGTAGAATTAGAGAATGAAAAAGCAAGACTTAATAAAAAAATCGCTTGTTTGCGTTTATTTATAGATGATAAAAAAGAAGAAGTAAAAGATTTAGAGTTACAAAGATGTAAAATATTAAAAGAAAAAAGTAAAAATGAGAAAAATAATTTCTTATCAAAAGAAGATAGAGAAATACGAGATATTGAAAATAAAATATGAAAAATTATTTTAGATAATTATTTTCAAGATAAAAGTAATAAGAAACTTATATTAAAAGAATATGAGGAATATGTAAGTAATTTTAAAAAAACTATTAAAGAATTAAAGATTGGTGATAAAAAATGTTATGATGCATTATTAGATATAGTTACAACCTTATATAAAGACGTGTCAAGAGACAAATTATTTTTAGAAAGAGAAAACATAAAAACTGATGGTTGACAAGATATAAATTTAGATGAAGATTCAACAAGATTACAAAATTTATCTTTAGAAAATAAATTTAAACCATCTTTGTAGTCAAAAAATAGAAAGAGAATAAAAGATGAAAGAAACTATAGAAAAAATAAATAATGAATTAAAAGAATTTTGAAATAAAAATCAAAAAAACATCCTGATATTTGTAAAAATTTAGAGTTATCAGGAATTACGGTTATAAAAGGTGGTGTTCCTATGATTGGAGGTGCTTTATTTGGTGCTTTAATTGGAGTTACGGGAGGACCTATTGGTATAGCCGTGGACGTACCTATTGGTGTATTGCTAGTTTTTAAAGGTGCACTTCTTCAATTTAAACCAAGTATTGATGAAAAATATAACCAAATTAAAAAGACAAAAAAACTAGAAAAATTATTGAAAAGACTAGAAAGTATTGTAGAAGAAGTAAATTTGCAAGAAGAAAATACTATAACAATAGAATCTGACAGTGAATTAAGAGAAGAAAATTTATCTGATATTTTAAGAAAACATAAATTGTACAATGAAGAGTGTAGAAAAAATTTTTTGAAGATGATCAATCATTTCAATCTGAAACAAAACTTCAAGAGTGAGGAAAAATATAGGTGAAGAAGTAAATAAATTGCACTCGGCAACATCTTTAGCACAACAGGATGTAACTAATAATTATCAAACATCTAAAATGTAAATAAATATAAAAATAAAAAACTACTTAAAATTAATTAAGTAGTTTTTTATTTTTATAATCCGCATTTAGATTGAATACCACAATTATTGCAAGTATAACAACCAGCGCTAAAGACAAGGACTCCTTCTTTACACATTGTACATAAGTCACCTAAATCAGTGCCAATTTTACGATCTTGACGATCATTACGTCATCCTGGTTTAATTGGTTTTGTTTCATTAATACTATCAGCAAAAGTTTCAGTTAGACCAAGATCACTTAAGTTAACTTGCTCTTGCATTTGATTATCATCATCATCGGATAAAGATAAGACTTGACTATCTCTACTTCCATCAACATAAACAGTTCCACCTTTTGCTCCATCTTTATATAATTTGTAATATATTTGTTCTACTTTTTTAACAGTGTAACCTTTTGGAGCATTAACAGTTTTTGAAATTGAAGAATCAACTCAACGTTGAATAATACATTGTACATTAGCATGATCTTCAGGTGTTAATTGCATTGCTGAAACAAAAATATCTGGCAATGGTTTTTCTTTAAATTCTGGATGATACTGTAATCAGTCATTTACAATTTTTGCTTTTACTTCCATAAATTTGCCAAGTCTTCCTGAACGGAAATATGAAAAGGCAAAGTATGGTTCAAGTCCTGTTGATACACCAACCATAGTTCCAGTTGAACCTGTTGGAGCAACAGTTAATAAATGTGAGTTACGGATACCATATTTAAGAATATCATTTCTGATGTCTTCAGGCATTGTTTTCATGAATCCACTATTAATAAATGCTTCGCGTGATTTTAAAAATGGAAAACTTCCTTTTTCTTTAGCAATATTAATTGATGCACGATAAGCACTAGTAGTAATAGTTTCAAAAATTTTATCAACTACTTCATTAGCTTCTTTTGAGCCGTATTTTAGATTACTTCAAATTAGTAAATCATGTAAACCCATTACTCCTAAACCAATTCTTCGTTCACCAAGTGCTTGTTTTTTATTTGCTTCTAAAAAGTATGGAGTGCTGTCAATAACATTATCCTGCATACGAACACAAGTTGTTACAGATTTACTTAGTTCATCGTAAAGAATTTCACTTGTTTTTTTATTAACAAAATTAGCTAAATTAATTGCTGATAAATTACACACTGAATAGGGTGCTAATGGTTGTTCACCACAAGGATTAGTAGCAACAACACGCATACCATATGCTTGAGCATTAGTCATTTCATTAGCTCTATCAATGAAAAAAATACCAGGTTCTGCTGAATATGTAGCACAGAAATTAATTAAATCTCATAAGTCAGATGCATTAATTTTATAATAAGTTTTAATTGGATAACCCATTTTTTCTCAATCATGAACATCACCAATTTTATTTCAATGTTCGTCATAAGCTTGTTTTTGAGTTACAGTATAATTATCTAAGTCAGGGAAACGTAAATTTCATTTACCATTTGTTGCAACGGCATTCATAAATTCATCACTAATTGTTACTGAAATATTAGTTCCAGTTAAAAAATCGCTTTTAATTACTTCTCAAGATCCACCAAGTGCTAGTTTATTTTTAGCATTTTCTATTATTTCTTCATTAAAAAGTTGTTCATTATTTAAGATTGATTCAAAAATATTACGATCTTGGTCACTAAGTACTTCAAATTTTAATTTTTTACTTGCTTCATCACGAATTAAACTTGATTTTGAATTTTCTTTTAACCATAATAAAATTTTTGCATTTTGCATTTTTGAAATAATAAATTCAATAATATCTGGATGTCAATCAGCTAGCATAATCATTTGTGCGCCACGTCGTGATCCACCTTGTTCTACTAAATGAGTTAATGTAGATAAATCGTTTAATCAAGAAACAGCTCCTGAAGATTTACCACCAACTGTTTTAGCAACAGTACCTTTTGGTCTTAGTGTTGAACCATTAGAACCAACAACACCACCATGTGACATAATTTCCATAACTTCTTGACGATGGGCAGCAATTCCACTTCGTGAATCATGAATAAAAGGCATTACGAAACAGTTAAAAAAAGTAACATCAGAATCACTACCAGCCCCATATAAAACTCTTCCAGCAGGTACTATATTTAGCGATTTTAATTGTTCATAAAATTGGGATAAATAAACAGATTTTAATTTTGGTGATTCTTTTGTAGTTAATGATTTACTAACACGATAAGCAATTTGTTCATAAAATAACTCTAGTGGTTTTTCAAGTTCATATTTTTGTTTGTGGATAATGCCAGTTTTACCAGAAATTTTTATTAGTTCAGGATCAATTGAGCCGAGGTATTCATCTTCAATTTTGATAGCATAAACTTGATTTTCTAATTCTTCAACAACATAACCAATTCCTCTAGTTGGAAAAATAGCATCTTCACGGATAATACTAATTACCAAATCACCTGGTTTTAAAGAAATTAAATTTTTATCTTTTTGTGCATAACGATCAAGCATTACCATTCTTGATACACCTTCATGAGTAATTTTATAATCTTTTTCTATTGTTTTTAAGTGTGTAAAATGCTTACTAATATCTTCATTTAAATTATTTTTTAAACTTTCACTGTACATAAAAATTCACCTGACCTTTTACAAATTTATTCTTATTATAACAATTGATAAATTTAAAGTCTAAATTTACATTGTTAGTAACTTATTATTTATTTCAGAAAATAATACGCTTTAAAATAATATCATAATTTATTTTATTAAAAATTTATTTTTTGAAATAAATAAATTCAAATTTAATATTATATAGTCAATGCTAATAATCTTACAAATTAATTTTTCTTAGTTATAAATTTATTTTTAATAATGCATTTTATTGTTTGTGGTTCTACGTTATTATTGCCTACTATATAAGAAATATTTTTTTGGAAAGTTTAGGTTTTAATGTTTAAATATTGAGTAATTAAAATATTAAACTTTAAATTAAAATAAATAAAAAAATTATAAGAAATCATTTATATTACCTTTATTATTATTTTTTTTGTTCTTTCAAGAAGTTTTTATAATTATTGGGATATTTTTGTAAAAAATTAAGTAAAAGTTTAATTATAGATTTCTTGTATAAAATACTCTTTGTAATGTCTAATTTATAACAATGGTTTTTAAATTTATTAGATATCGTTAATTTTTCATAATTATTAGACATATTTCAGGGTTCTCAGTTGCTATTTTCATTTGGTAAAGAAAAAACACAAAAATATTTTAATATATTTGTAAAATCTGTCTGATTAAATTTTGAATCAAATTGAGTTTTTAATTCACTTACTACTTCTGAAGATTTAAGATCTTCTTTAGTTATTTCATTAGGGTCTAAATCTTTTTTTAGAATAATATTGTTTTCTTTTTTACTATCATGATTTGCTATGATAATATTTTTAGCATATTCTTTAAAGAAATTTTGCAATTCCTCTTTATTAATAACTTCTTTTATTTTTATCATGTAAGTATTTTCTATTGGTATATTAAAATTATTATTTTCATTGTTAAAATATATTATGTTTTCATATAATTTAAAATCGGGTCAAATTTCAAAAATTATTCTTTTGTACAAGTTTATTATACTAGTCAAAAATTTTACATTTTCTATTCAATTTATTGTTTTATCGTCTATATTATTATGAATATTATGATGTATTTCATTTCTTATATCATTAAATAAATCTATTATTTTTTTTTGCTTCAGAAGTTATGACAGATTCCTTTTTTTAATATATTAGACAATTCGCAAAAAGATTTAATTTTTTGTTTTTTATCATTTTTATATTTTTTATCATTTTTTATACAAAAAGCTATAAATAATCTATTAAAAGCTATATGTGCAAAAATATAAAAATTTTCTAATCTATCATTTTCTAAAAAGTTATTATAAGAAATTATTGCTTTTTTCATTTTTAGTACAGAAGAATTAAAAAATGTTTCTCAGTCGTTATTCATACAAAATCACCTCTATTTATTAATAGTACAAAATTATTAATTTGGTTTTATCATATTAATTTTATAAAATTAACCTATAAAGAACAATATACATATATAAATAATAAGTTTAAAAATAACAATATGGAAATTAACTAAAAATAATAGATTTAAGTTAGAGTAAAATTTATATGTTATGATAAATATAGTTATTAAAGGGTGTATAGAATCAAGAAAGTGTATTATCAATAATTTTAAAAATACAATTGATATTACGTTAATCTTTGAAAATATAAGGAATAAGTTTTAGTAAAAAAAAGTAAAATTTAATTTATTAAATGTTTTTTAAAATTTTTTATTTGGAGGGAGAAAATTTATATATTAAGATAAATTAATTGTAATCATATATTATGGGAGGCAAAAAATGAAAATTGTATTATCTGGTGTAGTTGGTGTTGGTAAGAGCACTATTAGTAGAGAATTAGCAAAATTATTAAAATATAAAATTATGGACGAGCCAGTTACTAGTAATCCCTATTTAGATGATTTTTATCAAAATCCTTTAGAATATGCTTTTAAAATGCAAGTATTTATGTTGATGGCACGAAGTAAACAATTAAAAGAAGCACAAAATTTTAACAATGTTATTTTTGATCGCAGTATTTTAGAAGATCCTATTTTCGTTGAAGTATTAAAAGCTCAAAACAATATGAATGATAGAGATTATGAAGTGTATTTAAATTTTTATAATAATGTTATTATTTCATCACTTTATTTTGATCCACAAATTAAACCTGATTTAATTGTCTATTTAAAAGCAAATCTTGAAAACACAATTGAACGTATAAACCTTCGTGGTCGTGAATCAGAAAAACATGTACCTCATGAATACTGAAGTTTATTAAATAAAAAATATGAACAGTGATATGAAAAAGAAAAAAATAACTTTAATTTTTTAGTAATTGACACTAATGATTTAACTCCTAAGGAAATAGTGCAAAAAATAATTGATTATATAAAATAAAATAAAATTTCTTATTGAAATCAAATTTTTATTTAGTCATTTTTTCTCATGTTATATTAATAATTATTGTTATTTTTCCTTTACTTTAAAGGTAATTACGTTATAATATTGTATGAGTCAAATATTTAAAAATCAAACTTAATATATTTACTCCTTGCTCATCAGAGCCATATGCCCAAAAGGAGGTCTTCGAACATTGGAAGATTTAAAACAAAAGCATAATTATGAAATTATGTACATCGTTGATGATCAAAATCAAGAAAAAGCACAATTAATTAAAAAAGAATTTTGTGAAATTTTAACTAAAAATGCTGGAAAAATTACTAAAGAACAAGATTCTATTCGTCAATTTGCTTATCCTATTAACAAAAAAGTTAAGGGTCATTATTTTATTATTGAAGTGCTAACTTCACCAGAAAACATTGCTAACTTTAATCGTGTAGCTTTAAATAAACAAAGACAATTAGACGTAATGCGTTTTTTGGTTATTAATTTAGATAGTGAAAAAATTAATAAGTTTAAACCAAAACGCCAAGTAGAATCTAGTTCTTTCTCTCGACCAACAAGACCAGGAAATCGTCCTTCTTATAATCGTGATGAAAATGGCGAAAGAAAACCAAGACCAATCGCTGGTACTGAGTCATCTTATCGTACAAAAACTAATTACCAAAATTCAAAAACAAATACTAATAATAATGCATCGAATACTGAACAAAAAGATTAATAAAATCTAAGTTAAAAGTGAGGATAAAAAATGAATATTGTTACATTAATTGGTAGAATCACTCGTGATTTAAAGTTACATCAAACTTCAACAGGAAAACCTTTTACTTTTTTTACACTTGCAGTTAATAATATTCAAAATCAAGTTGATTATATTTCATGTATGGCTTGAAATAAAGTTGCTGAAAATATGACTAATTATTTAGTTAAAGGTTCTTTAATTTCAGTTTCAGGAAGACTGTCAGTAAGAAAATCAACAGATCAGAATGGAAAAGAACTATATATTACTGAAGTGGTTGCACAAACTGTTACTTTTTTAGATAATCGTAAAAAAGATAGTAGTGGTAATAACACTAATATTAATTATTCAAAACCAAGAGATGAGAATAAAATTCATTTAGATGATGCTTTTAAAAGTCCTAATTATAGTACTGATATTGCCTTTACTAATACTAATCAGCTTCAAGAAAAAGAAGCGGCTATTCAAAATATAGAATTTGATGAAGAAGATATCATTTGAGATTTAAATAATTAAAGGAGGATAATTATGAACACTGGTAAACCAAGAAATTTTACAAGAAGAAAATCTTGTTTTATTACTAAAAATAATATTACTTATATTGATTATAAAGATATTGAATTACTAAGTAAATTTATGGGTAATAATAACAAAATTTTGCCAGCAAGAACAACAGGTACTAATCCAAAGTATCAACGTTTAATTGCTAAAAATATAAAACGTGCCCAAATCATGGGATTATTAAGATATTCAAGATAAAAAAATTGAGTAAGTTTACAAATCTTACTCAATTTTTATTTATTTTTATCTTAAAAATATTTTATTTTAAATAATAGTTTAAAATTAAAATAAAAAGACCTTAATAGTATTATATTACATAAAAGATAATGGCTGTTTTTAATATTAGTGTTATAGTATAATTAATAATATTAGAAGGAAGTGACAAAGTGTTCAAATCGTTAAGAAATTATCATTTAATAATGATTGTTTGATTAGTAGTTGAAATTTTAATTGGCTTGACTTATTTTATTGTTAATATTGAGACAGCAGAACAAGTGGTCACTATTACTGTAATTTTAAGTTTAGTTTTAGGTAATTTTATTATTGTTTGTCTTTATATTTTTCTATTTAGTTTATGAATTCGTCATCGTTATATTAACACAGCTGAAATCATAAAATTAAATAATGCACAAGCTTTAACTTTTGGTAGTGTTGGTATGATTGTTTTAGATAGTGATTTATCAATTATGTGAGTAAGTGAATTTTTAGAAGATAAAGGTTTAGGTAGATTAATTGGAAAATCAATTGTTAAACTATCAAGAGATTTAGAACAATTAATTAGTAATAATATTACTCAAATTACACTTAAAATTGAAGATATGCTTTATGATGCTATTTATTTAGTACAAACTAGAACAATTTTGTTACAAGAAACAACTAAATATCATTTCTTATATAATAAATTGCAACAAGAAAAATTAGTTTTTGGTGTAATTAGTATTGATAATTTTTATAATTCTTTACAAAAATTAAGAGTTGAGAATCAAATTCGTGTTGAAGCATTTATTAAAACTGAATTAAATGATTTTGCTAATAATTATTCAGGTTTATTATTAGGTAATATTGAAGATGGTTACAATATTTTACTTTATCAAAATGAATTTAATAAAGCAAGAAATGATAACTTTCCACTTATTAAAAATATTCGAGAAGGTGTTAAAAAATTTAAAGCAGATATTACGTTATCTGCTGGTTTCTCTTATGGTAATGCTATTAGTAAAGATCTATATGATTTGGCTATTGAAAGTAAAGAATTAGCAGTTTATCGTGGTGGTGATCAAGTAGTTATTCGTGAATTTGGTGGTAATACAGTTTTTATTGGAGGTACTATTGAAGCAAAACAATCAGAATCTAAAATTAATATTAGAATGTTTGCACAATCATTATATAATGAAATAAAATTAGCAGAAAACATTTTAGTTATGGGACATGCGGCTGCTGATTTTGATAGTATTTCTTCAGGAACAGCTATTATTGAAATTGCTAAAAGCTTAAATAAAAGTGCTCATTATGTTATTAATCAAAATGAAGTTGATGAAAAAACATTAAAAATTCTTCATGAACTTGTTCCTGAAAGTTATATTAGTCGTAATTTTATTACAGGTAAACAAGCACTTAAATTTCTTCATGCAAATACTTTATTAATTGTTGTTGATACTCATAATCCACAACGTGTTGATAGTCCTGATTTATTAAGTAAAGCTGTAAAAATTATTGTTATTGATCATCATCGTGTTTCTGATGAATCAATTAGTAGCACCATTACTTCTTATATTGATGCAGGAACTTCTTCAACAGCTGAAGCAATGACAGAAATTATTTATTATAATGATTTTAATAATATTGAATCAGAATTTTTATGAAATATAATGTTTGCAGGTATTTTAATTGATACTAATAATTTCCAAGTAAGAACAACAAGAAGAACTTTTGAAGCCTGTGGATTATTAACTGATTGAGGAGCTTCTCCTTCTAAAGTTAAAGGATTATTGAAAAATAGTTTAAATGAACTAATTGATAAATTTGCTTTAATTAGTCACGCCCAAGAAATTAAAAAAGGATTTTTAGTTGCTGTTGGTGATGAAAACTTAGAAGTACATACTTCATATTTAGCCCAAATTTCAGAAATGTTGTTAGACTTACGTGATTGTAAAGCATCATTTACTATTGCTTATGATCGTCAAGGACGTGCTTGTTTATCAGCACGAAGCAACGGTGAAATAAATGTTCAAATTATTTGTGAAAACTTAGGTGGTGGTGGTCACTTTAGTGCTGCTGCTGTCCAAAGTAGTAAATTGGGAATTAGAGCATTGTATGATGAATTGGTAAAATTAATTGAAAGTGGCGTATATCAAAGTGAGAGTGCTACTACTGAAAGGTATTAAAATTATTAAAATAGAAAGTGAGATGTTTACAATGAAAGTTGTCCTTTTAACGGATGTTAAAAATTATGGTAAAAAAGGTGAAGTTGTTAATGTTAGTGATGGTTATGGTAAAAATTATTTATTACCTAGAAAATTAGCTGTAATTGCTACATCAGAAGCATTAAAAATTAATCAAAAAGTAATTGAAAATAAAAAAATACAACGAGAAATGGAATTAGAAGATTTACAAAAAATTAAAGAACAATTAGCTTTAATTACTTTACAATTTAAATTAAAAAGTAATAATGGTAAAGTTTCTGGTGCTATTTCTTCAAAACAAATTTGTGAACAACTAGTGCAAAAATATAACATTAAAATTGATAAACATAAATTTGTTAAATTTAATCCTATTAATGAATTAGGTATAACTAACATTAATATTAAATTAGATGTTGCAATTATTGCACAATTAAAGGTTGAAGTTTTAGGAGAATAATTATGTCTAACAATGGTCAATATATAAATAATGCAGAAGTTAATGTTTTAAGTGCGATGATTCAATCATCACCAGCATGTGAAAGTGCATTAAATTTATTGGCACCACATGATTTTACAATTAATTCTAATCAAATTATTTTTAAAACAATTACTAATCTTTATAAAAATAATTCTGGTATTGATATAACAACTATTGCCGAAGAATTAGTTAAGCAAAATAATTTGGATAAAATTGGTGGAATTGAATATTTATCTTCTTTAGTGGCTCAATATATTACTGATGCTAATTTAAAAGAACACATTGATATTTTGATTGAAAGAACTACTAAACGACAATTAGAAAATGCTTTAAAAAATATAGGTAAAGAGTTACAAAGTGAAAAGTCAATTAATGAAGTTTTAATTGCTGCTGAAGCTCAAATTGTACAAGTAAGTAGTGAACGTAATCATGAAGAGATGTTACCAATTAGTGAACACATTGATGATGTGGTAACTAAAATTGAACAACTACAAAAATCAACAGTTAATATTACTGGTACAAGTTCAGGTATTAACAATTTGGATATGATTACTAGTGGTTTTCAGCGAGGTGACTTAATTATTTTAGCAGCTAGACCTTCAATGGGTAAAACCGCCTTAGCACTTAATTTTGCTTTAAATGCTGCTAATGAACAAGATAATAAAAACGATGTTGTTGTTATTTTTTCATTAGAAATGCCAAAAGATCAATTAATTACAAGAATGATTTCTTGTCAAGGACATTTTGATGCTAATCGTTTACGTAATAAGTCTAAATTTACACAGGCTGATTGAAATCGTATTAGTGCTACTGCTGAGCAATTGAAACAAAAAAGAATTATTATTGATGATACACCTGGTTTAAGAGTTTTAGAGTTGCAAACTAAATTAAGAAAATTAAGTCGTGAAAATAGCATTAAGTTAGTAATTATTGATTATTTACAGTTATTAACTGGTAGAGATAGTGAATCACGTCAACAAGAAGTTTCAAATATTTCTCGTAGTTTAAAAATTTTGGCAAGAGAATTAAGAGTACCAATTGTTTGTTTATCACAATTATCAAGAATGGTGGAGAGACGTGAAGAAAAACGTCCTTTAATGTCTGATTTACGTGAGTCAGGGGCTATTGAACAAGATGCTGATGTAATTATGTTTTTATATCGTGATGATTATTATAAGGAAAAAAATAGTGAAGAAACAACAAGTTCACAAGAAAGTAATCTTGCTGAAATTCTTATTTCTAAACATCGAAACGGCCCAACAGGAAAAGTAGTAACTGTTTTTATTCCAAAATGAGGTAAGTTTGAAAATTATACAGGATAAAAATAATAAAAAACCTAAAATTAAATTTTAGGTTTTTTATAAAAGAAGTTAATAAATTAAATTAATTAGTTTTTATTATCCTTTATCCTTCTGGATTTAAACTTTTAAATAGTTTTCCTTTATTATCACTAATTTTAGTTCCAGCGTAAACAATACTATTGACATTTAATAAACTATGTACTTCGCCACCACTGCTACTTCAACTAAAAATACCAATTGCTACTGTATAGACAACTTTAAATAATCTTCCTTTACCATCAGTAGTTCTTGTTCCAACAAAGATTGTATTATTGTCATTAACTAGACTTAAAACTTCGCCATTAGTTTCTTTTCAGTTGGTTACTAGTGTACTTGTACCATCTTCTTTAACTTTATATAAATCTCCTTGACCATCACCAGTTTTGGTTCCAATATAAATACTTTCGTTTGTTGAACTAGTTAAACTATAAATTTCACCATTATTTACATTTCATTTTGATAATATTGTTATTGTGTCATCTTTTGTAATTTTAATTAACTTTCCTGTATATGCATTATTAATAGGTGTTGTTTTAGTTCCAACATAGATTGTGCCATTGACATTTAGTAAACCACGAACTTCACCATTAGTATCTTTTCAATCAGATAGTGCTGTTATTGTATCATCATCAGTAATTTTAAATAAATTACCTTTGTCATCACCAGTTTTGGTTCCTGCATAAATAGTATTATTAATGTTTAATAGACTACATATTTCACCGTTGTTTTCATCTCATTTTGATAGTGCTGTTATTGTATCATCATCAGTAATTTTAAATAAATTACCTTTGCCATCGCCAGTTTTGGTTCCAACATAGATCGTATCATTAACATTTAATAAACTTTGAACTTTACCATTACTTTCTTTTCAATTTGTTAAAGGTGTTGTTGTGTCATCTTTTGTAATCTTAAATAAATTACCTTTGTCATCACCAGTTTTGGTTCCTGCATAAATAGTATTTTTATTATTAACTAAGCTTTGAATTTCACCATTATTTTCTTTTCAATTTGTTATTTCTTGAAAATTACTTGTTATATTACTTATACATGCAGTGACATTGCTTGTTGTTGCTACTGTAAATCCTAAAACACCTACAATTGATAGTATACTTTTTAAATTTTTCATAAAATAGCCCTTTTTCAAACTTTAACCCCTTTTATAAAATAGTATTTATAATACTTTTGAGTGTTATTTATAAAGTTAATGTAAGTATTTTAGAAAGATATTAAATTAGAAATCTATATTAAATTTTTTTGATTAATATATGAAGTATTTACAAAAGGTTCATTTAATAAATCATTAATTTCTTCGATATTTATGATTTTTTCTGTAGTTATTTCTTGAATTTTATTTCAACTTAAACTTAAAAAATTATTTATTTCAGTATCATTTAATTTTAAAATTTTGCTTATTATTTCCAAAGTATTATTTGTTATTTTAACAGTTTTTTTAATCTTTTTATAATATAGTGAAACATCCGCTAGTAATTCTAAGTTACTATAAAATTTATTTTCTTCTTTTTTTGAATTTATAAGTTTTACTAAGAACTCTTTGATTTGATCATTTTTATATTGTTTTTCTAAAATTGATTTAACTTCTAAGTCACATTTTTCATCTTCATAATTCATTGTTATATTGTCCCCTTTTTATTATTATAATTAATAAATTTAGCTTAAATATGCACTATTTATTTGAAGTTTAAAGTGTGCTCCTTTTACAGCATTTTTTGATTCTTCTTTTAAATGAATAGATAAATATATATTGCCATTATTACTATATCAAAAAAATGCTTGAGCATAGATATGAATAAAAACTAACGGAGTAATTCAACTGCCATAATAATACATAAATTCTATATTTCAAGTTTTGTTTTTTTCGGTGGTTGGCCCTTAATTACTGGACCATTTTTGATATAAAATTCTAAATTTTAATTTGTAAAATTGGTGGTTTTAGAAATTTAGAATGTATTCTTTCATAATTATAAAACATAACATATTGATTTACATCATTTATAGCTTCATTGATGGATAAATATTGATTTGATCCTTTAGGTAGTCATTCTTGAGATAAATGAGAAAATCAGTTTTCAGATAATACATTACCACCAATATCATAAGGTTGTTTTTTGCTTAAAATTATTTGTTTATCCTCTGCTCATTTTGTGATATCCTGACAATAAAATTCGTTGGCGTTATCTGAATGTAAAATAACATTTTTTACTTGATTTCAAGAAAATTGTTTGTTGATTTTTTCAAGAGCAGGAAGAATTAAATCCTGATATGATTTATTAGGAGCAATATTATAACTAACAACATTATTTGAATAAAAATCAATAATTACAAAAAGATATAATCATCCTTCTTTAGTATTTATTTGTTTAGTGTCCATTGATCAAATTTGATTTGAAGAGGTTGTACTTTTATAATCTTTGTTTACTTTATCCATTGTAGGTATTCACTTATTTGGATTTTTTTTGTTTTTAGGATAGTTATTTTTAGTTTGTTTTAATCCTTGAATATTGTGTTCTTTCATAATTTTTCGCATTTGTTTTATTGATAATTCTATATTTAAAATGATATTTTTTTCTTGTTTTAATCACTCTTTAAAAGCTGAAAAAATTCTTAAATATCCATAAATTCTGCCTTTTCTTGTAGAATGAAATTCGATTAAAAGTTGGCATATTTTTTGATATTTATGATTGCATTTAATAATATGATTTTCTTCTTTTTTAATAGGTTTTTGTTTATTTTTTAAAAAGTAATATGTTGATCTGTTTAATTGAAGATATTGACATAGGTTTCTAATTGAATATTGATTTTTACAATCATCAATAATTTTAATTTTTTCTTTGATATTTAATTTGTTAATTACTAATGCTATTTGTTTAATTTTATCCATTAATAAAAATCCTTTCAGGTTAAAATTAGTGTTAATTATATAACACAATTGTTTTTAGAATACATTCAGGTTTTTTAAATTAATGGTCTAGTAAAAAGGGCTAAGTGGCAAGTGGCAAGTGGCGTATACAAGTACTTTATCGGCCAGATATTATAAAGACGGATCAGAAATATTATTATATCAAGAAAATAATAATCCAAGAAAATTAACTCCAAGAGAGTGTGCTAATTTGCAAGGATTTCCAAGTAATTTTAAAATTATTGTTAGTGATAATCAATCTTATAAACAGTTTGGAAATTCGGTTGCTGTAGCAGTCGTTAGAGAAATAGCTAAAGAAATTGTTAAATTATTAGAAAGAGTAAAATTTTAATCATGAATATTGATAGTATTGAAAAAACAATATGAGATGAAAATATTTTGTTTTATAGAATATTAAAGTGATTAATTCAATCAAAAGTAAAGTCATCTGTTTTATTTGATTTACAAGTATTAATTGAAAGAAATAAAAATAAAAATTTGGATAGTAAATCTTGATATGAACTTATTATTAGTATATTAAATTATAAAACTAATGGCGAATCAAATAATATATCTGAATTATTATTAACAAATAATAAAAATGTAAATAATTTTATTATTTTTTTAGATTTTGTAATTTCTTTATTTCAATTAAAAGAACTTTTATGAGAAGAAGTTAAAACATTTACAAATTCCAGATTTGTAAAAAAAATTAGTAGTATAAATGATCCACTTAGTATAGAGTATGATATTAGTAGTTTAGAATATCCATATAGTTTTAGAGTAATTTTTTCATTAATAATTGATATGCTTATAAGATTTGATAATGGTAAAAGTAGTTTTATTTTAAATACATCAAATAATGAAATAATAAAATTAAATGAAAAAATTAAATTTTTATCAAAAAATAGTAATTTAAATAGTGCTGCAGTTTTTAATTTGATTATTAGTGAGAGTGTTAATCAATCAATAAAATCTACAGCTGGTTCAAGTTATGAAGCTAGAGTTAAGGAGAAATTTTTAGAATTCAAAGAAAATATTGAATTATTAAATAATTCTCATGATTCAAAGGACATATTCCGTAATTAAATTTAATTAATTGTCAATAAAATTGTTTTAAAACTATTTAGTGTTATTGAATATAGAAATAAATATTTTTTGAAAAAATAGTTTAAAAAATGAGTTTACATTTTAAACAAAAAATTGTTAATAATATTTTTATATTAACTCGATAAAAATTTAAATTTTAAAAAAATATTTTTAATATTTTTTTTATTTTAATGGTTTTATTTTATTAAAAATTTCACAAAGTAAGTTAAATCTTAAGTACATAAGTCTAAATTTAGATTTTCTACATTTATTTACTAAAATTTTGAATCTTTTCAATCAAGCAAAGACATGTTCAACTTTAATTCTAATTTTAGATACAATCTTATTGTATTTTCTTTCTTGTTTAGGGACGTATTGCAACCTTAGTTAGATTTAATAAAAATATAAATGAGAGATAAAACTCTCATTTTTTAATTGTTAAATAAAAAAACTTTAAAACTCTCGTAGATATTCTAATTGTGAGTACTAAATGTAAATACTACTACATGAGTATAAAAGAGTAATTTATTTATTTTTATTGAATTGTTATTGTATGAAATTGAAATTAAATTTGTATAGAAATGCAATAACCATAAACCCTGTTCTTTAATTATTAATAAATTATTACACATAAGGGGGGTTATATATTACATACATACCTCATCAATAATATCATAACATAAATAAATTAATTATTAAATATAATTTTTTATTTACGTATATGTGCTTCACTCATCAAGAGTGAAAGCACAATATATTACGTATACGTATTAATAAAAATATATATATAAGCCTTTTATCACTGTAGGTGATAAGGCTTATACGTAAAAATACGTATTAGAAAGGAATATTATATGCCAAATATTAGTTTAGATTTAAAAACTAAAATACAAGAATCAACTAATGGTGGAATATTATTAGAAATTGGTGAATATGAAACATGATTTCCTAAACAATATACTAGTATTGACGAAAATAATAAAAAAATAGCATTAAAAATATTTGAAAATTTTGATTATAAATTAGGTAAAAATTCAATTACAGAAAATATGAAAAGTATTAAAGGTAGTGAAGTTTTAAAATATATAAAAAATATTCCAGATATTACTACAAATGAAAATGAATTAATATCTTGTGAATTTTATGAACAATATAATGGTTATTATATTTTTACAAATGATAAAAATCAAGAATGTTTTAAATATAACATTACATGAGAACAAGATATGAAAAGTTTTAAAATAAATAATCCATATAATGATAATGATTTAGCAATAAATTATATTGTTACACCAATGAAAGATATAAATACTCATAATGAAAAAATATTTTATTTAAAGTATTAAAGGAAATTAATATGTTATTAAATGTTGAAAAAATAGAATTAATAAAAAAATTATGTAATGAAAAATTACTTAAAAATAAAAAATATATTGAAATACAAGAAATATTAAAAATTATAGAAAGAGAGTAATTAATTATGTTGAATTTAAAAGAAGATAAAAGAATATATTTAAAATATGAAGAAATTGAAAAAATATTTGGTTCATGTGATATATGTAATAAAAATTCATCATTTGCAAATAGAACTTGTAATAAATGTTTTTATAAATTAATAGGTGAAAAAAATGAAATGTAATATACATAATGAAAAATATATATGATTTTCTGAATTAGAAAAAACATATTATTGTAATAAATGTATTGATGAAATGATTGAAGAAGATATGTATTTAACATCAAATAATTGAGATTACTTATATGAATATTATATTAATGAATTACAATTAGAAAATTTTAAAGGAGTGTAAATATGAATAGATTAGAATTACAAAATGCAAGAAAATTAATAGAAAAATTTGAAGAATTACAAGAAGAATTTAATAGTAAATATGAAAATAGTTTAGATGTTAGAATTGATGATGATTATGAATTAAACATTAGTAATGATTATTTTACATATGAAGATGTAAATAAATTAGAACAAGCAATTATTGATTATAAAAGAATTTTTAAAGGTTAAAGGAGATAAATAAATATGGTAGCAGCAGCACTTAAAAAACATGAAGATAAATTATTAATTAAAAATTTAAAAATTCGTCTTACTAAAAATGATCATTATGAATTAAAAACATATTGTTATGAAAGAAATATAACTATGAATGATTTTGTAAGGGATTTAATAAAAAATGCAATAAATAGAAAGAGTGATAAATAATGAATAATTTATATAAAAAAATACTTAAATTACAATTAGAAATTGGTAGTACACCTAAAAATGGTTTTAATACTCATGGTAATTATAAATATTGATTATTAAGTGATATTTTTAATAAATTAAAAGGACTATGTAGAGAACTAAATATACTTATTTTACATTCAGATAATTCAGAAAATATGAATATAAATAAAATAGAAAATATTAAAGAATTTATGGATAAAAATAATAATAAAATACAAAATGTAACAAAAGAAATAGAAGTTTCATATCAAAAAAAATATTCAATTATTGATTTAGATAATATAGAATTTAGAGAAGATTTTAATATTTTTGCTTGTGCTAAAAATACAGATATAGCAAAAGCAAAAGGTAGTGCAGAAACTTATGCTTATAGATATTTTTTAATGAATTTACTTTTATTAAGTGAAGATGAACTTGACCCAGATAATGATAATGTTAATTTAATTCAAAATAATAAACAACAAAATAATTATATTAATAATAATGTAAAAATACAAAATGAAAAATGAGAACCAAGTGAAAAACAATTAGATTATTTTGAAAAATATATGATTACAAATACAGTTTTATTTGATGAATGTATAAGAGAAGATATGGAAAGATTAAATCCAAATAATAATAAAGATTTTTTAATATTAATGGGTGAAAATTATTTAAAAACTTTATTTGATAAATTTAAAGAAATTCGTGAAAGATTTAAAAATTTAAAAAATAATAATAAAAGTGAATATAGAAATTATGAATAAATGTAAATATTGTAATAAAAGAATTTGATTAACTAATTATTGATGTATGAATTGTTTAAAAATATTAGTTATAAATTTAAATAAAAAAAAGGAGAAAAAATAATATGAATAAAGAAAAATTAATTAGTTGACTAAATATAATTTTAGATAGTGATATAGAACAATATAATAAAGAAAAAGACATATATTATTTAAATAAATTAAGAGGTTCAATTGATTTTATTAAAATTTTAATTAATAAAATAAAATGTGGAGAGTTTGATAATGAATAAAGAAAATTACTATATATTTACATATAAAGAATGTCAATTATTAGAAGAGAAATATAAATTAGATTTTCCTTATTATGTTGGTAATAAATTAAGAAGTGAATGTGATGAGTGTAAAAGTATTACTGATAATGATGTATTAGATTGAATTAATGAAGAAATGGCAAAAGTTGAAAATTTATTAAAAAAATATAAAAATAAAAAAATGTTAAAAGGTTATTATTTAGGATTAGAAAAAGCAAAATCTTATTTTGTTTGTAGAGAGGGACAATAATAATGAATAATTATTTACTTTCAATTGACCCAAGTATTAAAAATACTGGATTTACTTTATGAAAAAAAACAAAAAGAATTAGTGAATGTGAAGTTAATTATAATGAAATTGAATATATCGATGAATGAAAACCGATATGAATAAGCAGTTATAATTTTAATAAATATGAAATAAAAACATCATTAGAATTAAAATGAAAAATTAGAGATTATATTATTCCTAATATTGATACAAAACCTAATAATACTTATCCATGATTAGAAAAATTTGATTTAATCATTGAACGTGGTACTTTTCATAGTAAAAATGGTATTGGTTATGAAACACAAGAACATTTAAGAGGTTTTATTGCTGGTCAATTTAATAAATTAATAACAAAAGATATGTTAATAAGTCCAAGTGAATGAAAGAAATGATATAAAGAAAATTATAAAAATATAGAAATAAATTATAATAATTGAAAAAAAGAATATTCTTTAATATTAGTTAAAGATTTAATTACTTTTAATAATTGAAATATAACAATATCAAATCATGATGAAGCAGATAGTTTATTAATTGGTTGATATTATTTAAATAAGGAGAATAAATAATGAAATGTTTACTGTGTGAAAAAAGAGCAGTAGGAAGTCGAAAAATTATGAAATTAGAAGCATATAGTAACGATAATTTTTCATTTAACTTATATTTTTGTAAAAAACATTTAGAAAAAGAATTAAATATGAATGGTATAAAAATTAAGGAGAATAAATAATGTTTATGAATTTTAAATTAAAAAAAATAACAAAAATTAATAAATTATTAGATGAAAGAGCTTCTTTTTTACATATGTATTTACTTTATAGTAATGAACAAATAAAAAAAGATGTAACTATTATTTATTTAAATAATTATTTAAATAAATTAAATAAGGAAGTAAAATAATGCAAAAACAAAAACAAGAAAAAGTATTACTTAAATGTATTGTTAAAGATTGTAATAGTAAAGTATTAGTTACTTTAAAAATTGGAAATATAGAAGATAGTGCTGTTCAATTTTTTAATATGTGTTATTTTCATAAAAAACAATTTAAAAATAAAATAAAAGAAATTAAAAATAAGGAGTAAATAATGAATTTATGAGACTTTTTAAAATATAGTGATAAATATAATGTTTTTAAAATATTTACTGAAGATAAAGAAATATATTTTTCATGAAATGGTGGAAATAGTGAATTAGATGATGACCGTACTTTATTAGGTTATGAATTAGCAGACTGAAAAGTATTATCATATAAGTTAGACCCAGATAGTTTAGAAATTGAAGTATTTGTTGCACCAGATAATCAATTAATGCAAAATTATAATCATTTTCCAAAAACAAAAGAAGAAAGATTAAATTATAATAAGGAGTAAATAATGATAATGATAAATTGTACAATAGATGAATTTTTAAATAAATGAAAAAAAGAAAAACATTATGATGTAAGTGTTGGTAATTTTTCAGGTGAAGGAGATTTTACTTTAAATTTTAAAGATTTGCATATTGACAAAAATAATATTGAAGAATTTGAAGAATTATTAAATGATTATAATATTAATAGAAAAATTTGAGAAAAAATAGAAAAATGTAAACAATGTCATCATCATAATTCTCAAATAGAAATTAATGATGATGATGAATAAAATAATTAAATAATCTATATTTAATATAGAAAATATGATATAATTAATAAAGAGAAATTACTCATTCCTAAATAATTTCTCTTTTTTATTTTTTTTGATTTATAATATTATTAACAAATAAAAAAATGGGAATGAGTTTTTATTTATGAGTAATAATAATATAAATGAATATTGATTATATTTAGATGATAGTGGTAAATTTCTTAATAAAAGCGATAAACATGTAATTTATGGTGGTATTATTTTTAATAATAAAAATAAAAGAAATAATTTTATTAAAAGTTTTATTGAAGCAAAAAAGAAAGTAACAAAAAAATCTGAAATAAAAGGAGATGATATTGCTAAAAAATATATTAAATTTAAAAAAAGTCCTTATAAAAAAGCAGATATAGAAAATTTAATTAGTAAATACAAAATAATAGATAATTTATTTTGCGTTTGAACATGCAAAAAAGATTTAATTTTACCAACTTCAGATGAAGAACATGCAAAATTAAAAAATAATGAATTAATTGCTTTATTAATAAAAAAATTAATTGAAAATAAAACTATATTACCTAATTCAAATATAAATTTATATATTGATGATATTTATACACAACCTATTCAAGAAATAGATGCAATTAATTTAAAATCATATCTAAATAAAAATTATTCAAAAAATGGAATAATTAGATTTTTAAGAACAAAAAATATAATCATTAATAAAGTAAAATACTTAGATTCTAAAATATATAATTGTATACAGGCATGTGATATTATTGCAAATTTTTGTAATAAATATTTAAATAAACATAAAGACGCAAAACAATTATTAAATATATTTGAAAATTTTGAATTTAATATAATTGCTTGTAAGTTTCCGGTAATTATATATAATAATAGTATATTAGATATAAAATGCTGTTGGTCAGAGTCTAGTCAGGTAAATACTACTGGAAATAAAGTTGCTGGTGTGTTCTTAGAGAGCAGGCAAGCTGCCCAACAAGATAAGGAATAATTTTTATTCCTTTTTCTTTTTATATAAAAAAAGTTACCTTAATTGGTAACTTTTTAATTAGATTGTGAAATATTATTTTGTATAATTTTTATTATTTATTTTTTTATCTAAAAATTCTATTCTTTTAGATAATTTATTTTTTTCTTCTTTTCATAATTCTAAATTTGATTTATTTTCTTTAACAGCAAATAATAATTTATATTTATAATCAATTTTAACATGATTATTGTTAAACAATATTATTCACCCAATTAATAAGCCAAAAATATTTGTACTTAATAATAATAATAATAAGCCTCATGAATTATTTCTTTTACACATAACTATTCCATAGGTAATAGTTAAAAATCAAATCGGAAAGATTATAAATACTGATAATAATATGATTAATATTAATGTTCCTATTGTCATTTTTTAACCTTTCTTTTTTTAATTTTATTATAACAAATTATCTTGCATTTAAAATTATTTTGTATATATTTGCAGTAATGTTATTAACATATCTTCTACCATATCCAATATTACCTTGAGACTTTATATATCCTTCTACTTTTCCTATACCAATAGCAAAATTAAAAGTTCAATTTAAATTATTATTAGTAATAGTTAATCCAATAGATGGATTATTAATTATAGAAAAATTAACTTCAAAAGGATAAGGAGTCATAGTTGATTTTAAGTTAAATTCAAAATTATTTAATTTATAAGTAGTATCTGGTTGTCAATAAGCAAGTGCCATAGGCACATAACCAGTAGTTTTATCATTATTAAATTTAGTATGTGAAACATTATTTTTAAAATTTTCAAAAATTAAATCATTAAGATTTATAGATAAAAATGTATCTATATTCTTATTGCTAAAACTTTCTGTAGTTGAAAATTTTAAGCCTCGATTATTTCCTATATTATTAATTTCTTCTTTAGTATCAAAATTATATTTATAGTAAATATCTATGCTTTTATAATATCTTTTTAAATCATTAAAAGTATTAATTAATAATGTTGGGTCTAGTTTTGATTTAATATCAAATGTTTCATTTAATATTGAAATATTATTACCATTAAGTCATTCTCTAGTATTAGAAGACATAAAATCATCGGTATTAATTAAGGGAATATTATTACTACTATAATTAATAGATAAATTTTTAGTATTAATAATAATACTTTTTGCTATATTTTGTGGACTTGGTGGTAATATTTTTGCTGGATATGAAAATGTAGTTTCTTCACTTTCTTCATATTCATCATGATTTAATTTATATAAAGTTGTTCAATTAAAAGCATTACCAGTTAAATAACCCATATTATTATATCTAAACTGTGCAACTGATATTTCATTATAATCACCTTGATAAGTAAAAGGATTATCACTATAAAATGTATGTCTTTCTTCACCTTGATGTAAACTTTGAGTTACAATTGTATCAATAATATAAGCATAATTTGAACCATCAATAACTCCATTTGCTGTTGGATTTCATTGACATTCAGTATCTTCATTTGTAAAAGGACTTGCTATATCTAAAAATTCAGTATCTTCTGCTAATATATAAACTTTATTATTTTTCTTTTGTGATAAATCAACAGTTGATATTTGTTCTTTAGTAGTTAATTTCTTACCAGTAGTAGGGTCTCATGGATATACACTTACTCTATCACTTAATTTCATTGTCATAGCAGTTGTTGAAACATTTGCACCTAATAATTTACCAATAGTAAAATCATTATCATTTGTAAAAGCATTTAAAGGAATTAAACCACCATTACCAATAATACTTTCTAAATTACTTGTAAAAAATGCACTCATAAAACCATTAAAATATAACATTTTTTTATATTGTTGAGCATTTTGAGTAATAACTCAACTACTTCATATACCTAATGTTAAAGCATTTAATAATTTACCAATTAAAGGAATATCACTTAAAGCAAAAGGTAATCATTGTTGACTATCATAAGGCATTTGTATTAAAGGACTAAATACTACACTATTAAAATTTAAAATAGCAGACATATATTTTTGACTTATTTTTGAATAATCTACAGTTGGACTACCAATAATTAAATGAGTATCTGGGTCTTTATATTTAAAATTACTTGACATATCTACATTATAATTACCAGTTAAATTATTTATATTTCATTCACTATCTCAAAAGAATTTTGCTTCTCCTACTGATGTACCATTACTTAATCTTGCCTTATCTTTATCAAAAGCAAGCATACCTTTAAAATCTTTTGTTACAAATAAATTATCTTGAAAATTTAATGAAGTTTTTAATCATTCTGTAAAATTTTTAAAATTAGTAAATCCAGTTGGTTTTGCGTCCATTATATTATAAAATGTTGTTTCTGGATGACTACTTGTTGTTATTTTATCATTTATACCAGCAAGTAAACCACCATTATTTTTAATATCAGTTGTAGATTTTTCATTATTACCAGCAATAAATAATCTTCTTGAAGCAAATACTTTACTTTCAAATATTTCTTCATTATTTTGTTGTATTGGTTCTTGACCTTGAATTATTGGTCTTCCATAATAATAACAACTAGAAAGTAATTCTAATCCATATGATTGTCTATGACTATATCTTACTCCTATATCACGCATTAAAGTACGATTTAAAGTTACTTTTCCTTGTTGAATAGTAGGGAAAGCATAACCACTACCAGGACTTGCATATTGTACAAAATCAAGTGTATTTTGACCACTTGCAACTACTCTATCATTTAAACTACTAAAAGTTAATACTTGCATACTAAATGCACCATTATAAGGACTATAATAATTTGTTACATTTGAAATATATAATAATTGTCTATCTTGATTTTTACCACTATTACCACCAATATTTTCATTTTCATCATTAAATACTACAAAAAATTGTAAATAATCATCAATTGTAATATGTTCTTCAAACATTACTAAAGTATATTGTCTTTTTGTTTGTACTGTTTTAAATATTTGATTATTTGGTAAATTACTAAAATCAACACCACTTGTATCATCAATTAAATAAGCATTTCAATAATCTCCAATTTTATATTGTTTTGTATAAAATTCATCTTGACCATTAACTTTATGTATTTCTTCATTAATTTTACCTTTATTTTTTTGATATATTTTTGTACTATTTTTTCAAATACATACAACTGGAGTAGTACCAGTTAATATTAATTCATATTGACCAAAATCACTAATTTTACTATTAATTGGTTTATAACCAGTTTCAGTTAAAGGAATTGCTCCATTATTAATAACAAATGGAAATATTTTTCAAAAACTACATCTTTTAATTAGCAATTGTTGTCTTTTTAATTGAAGATGTAGATGTTTCATTAATTGAATTTGTTGATGTATCATTTTGATTATCTCCTAATAATTTTATTTCTTCTTTATCTTCTTCTATTATTTCTTTATAATGTTTTTTTGCTTGTTGTTTTGTTACTTCATCTAATTCAGCAATAGCTTGTGTATATGACATTGTTCTATCTGCTAATCTTTGACTAATCATTTCTTGTTTTAATAATTGGTCAGTCATAGCAATAGGTAAAAATTTAAATGAATAAGGTCTATCTCCAATACCATCTCATAATTTTTCATGAATTAATAACATATCAAAAAATCTATAAAAATAATATGAATAATGACTTATTTTAGTTTCTGTAGTTTCCATATCATTTTTATTATTAAATAATGATTTAGTTTTATTTTCATAATTTACACCAGAAAATTCATTATAATCATAACCTGCACCATTTCATATATCTTTACCTAAATCATCTTTATCTAAAATATAATTACTTGCTTTAAAATTACCTTGTATAACTTCCATACCACCAGCACCAGATTTATTATAGCCAGCAGTACCAACATTAACTACAATATTTTTTTTAGGATTATCAATAATTTTTCCATGTTCAATCATATTTTTAACAGTTTCATTATCAAATGCACCAAATAAAGTTGTAACATTTAAATCTCTATCAACATTTCTTTGAGTATAAGATTTATGATAATATTCAATTAAATTTCAAACTGGATAAGTATCTGGATATGCATTTAAAGTTGTTGAATTACCATAAAAATTAACCATTGGTAAATTTGTTATTTCTAATATTGGTAAATAATTTCAAGGATTTTTAATTTCATAACTATATTTTGGTGTTAATTCTGGTTTTAATTTTGTATGTGCTGTTCCTAAAATAATTTCTTTTTCATTTTTATTATCATTTTTATAAGTTTCAAATCTTATTTTTCCATTTTCAGCAATTACTCAAGTTAATGTTGCACTATCTGCTTGTTCATTTATAAAAAAGAATTCTGCACATTGTTCTTCTTCATTATATTTAGCAACTCTACCAGCAAATGAATTAGGTAATACTTTTAAACTTGTACTATTATCTTTATAAATAATAGGCATTATATATACTTTTCCAAGTAAACTTTCTTGAATTCCAAATTTATATAATTTTTCAAATCATTTATCACTAATAATTTTATTAGTAAAATATTTTAAAATTTCATCTTTTTCACTATCAAATAATAAACCTTTACCTAATCATAATTTAGTTGATTTTTGAGCAATTCTCATAGGAATATCACTATATCATTCTCTTCTATTACAAGAAAGATATTCTAATGGATTATTCATTTTTATCACTCCTAAAATTTATTTTTATTAATTAATAATTCATTATTAATATTATTAATTAATCATTTCATTTTATGCATTGAAGCATACATTCTTGCGTCTCAACAATTATCATATAAATCAAGCATTTGTGGTTCATTATTTGAATTTTCTAATTTAGATTTTGCTAATCATTGCATTTTTGATAATTCTTCATGTGTATTAGGACATCTTTTTCAATTAATACTTAATATACCTTTAATCATACAAATAGTATCTCAATCAATTCTATCTCTTAAATACATTGTAGTTTTATCTACTGGAGTAAAATGTAATCAATTAATTCGTCTTTTTTCTACTTCTTTTTTTAAAATATCAATAACTGCTAATCCACCACTACCATAATCAACATAACAAGTAAAACCAAATTTCATTGCTTGAAATTTAATACTTTCATCTAAATAATAATCAATAATATTATTTGCTAATTCATATGTATTTTTAAATTGCATTATTGCATTACTATGATAAAATTCACTTTCTTGATGTATTCTTCTAGTTTTTTCATTTTCACCAATAAAACATAAAACAGCAACAGTAGGATGTGCTTGTGAACTTGTAGCAAAACCTAAATCTAAACCACCAACTATTTCATTAACATTAAAATCTAATTCAGTTTTAAGTTTATCTAAATATCTTGCAAATATAGAACCAGTTAAAACACTAGGTACACCATAATATCAACTTTGTGCTTTAATAGGGTCTAATTCTTTTAATTCTTCTAAATCATTAATTTTATCTTGTTTTAAATTATGTTCATTTAATTTTCAATTTGAATAATGAAATAATTTAAACATTTGATTTTCTTCTATTGATTTAATTTGTTCATTATTTTCTTTCATTAAATCTAAATTAAAAGGTACACGTTTATTCATATATTCAATAAAATATTGATAAATATTATCTGGATTACAACTTCTTATTTTAATAGTTTTTTTAGCATTACCTAATGCAAAAGTAATTGCTTGAAATTCTGCTTGACTAAATTCATTTGCTTCTTCACATCATTCAATTGCTAAATCAAAACCTTTTATTTCACTTCTAGAAAGCCCTTTAAGTGGTATTCTATCATTACTATTACTATATACACCCATAACTCTAATAAATGATTTACTACCTTTAAAACGAAAATCTGCTTGTTTATTTGGATATTTTAAAGTAAAATCTTTATAATCAAAACCAATATTAATTAATGCTTCATCAATTTCTTTTGTTAATTCATTAATATCTTTATTTAATTTTCTAAAACAATATATAGCAATTGATTTATTAACTTTAATTGAAATAGCAATTAATATTGCTAATTCTTCTGCAATACTATATGTTTTACTTGAATAACGACTTCCACTTAAATTATATTCACTATGAGTAAAATCACTTTTATTTAATAATCAATAACTAATTTCATGTAAATAAGTAAATTCTTTATTCATAATATTATTCCTGTAATTCTTCTAATTTTAAAAGTTGACCATATCTTGTAGGGTCACTAACAATAGCAATGGTATCATTTTGCATTTGTAAAGAAATTATTATTCTATCATTAACTTTATCTCAATATAATGTTTGAACATCAGTATTCAATTCACCGTATAAAAATTCTTTAGACATAAAAGCAAATTTCTTATTACTTGATTGACTTTCAAAATTATAATAAATTTTATATTTAGTATTTGATTTAAAAGTATATTTAATATGATTTATATTAACTTTTGTTCCTACTTCTTTTCATTGTGGAATATTTGGAGTTGGTGTTGGAGTATTTGGTAATTCAATATTAATCTCATTATTTTTTAATTCATTTATTTTTAAAGTATGACTTGTAATTTTTATAGGTTGAATAATATCTACTTTAACTGTATTTTGTAATTCTTCTAATGAAAAAATATTTGCATATTTTTCATTTCCACCTTCTAAAATTAATTGTCATTTATTAATATCTAATAATTGTAAATATAAAATACCTTCTTCATTATTAATTAAACCTTTTGTAAGAAATATTTTACTTCCATGTATTCCACCTAAATAATTACCTGTTTTAAATTCTACTGTTATTCTTGTATTTACTTGATGAAATGGTGGAGATTCCCATGTAATAATTACTCTATAAAGAGTATTAAAAGCAAGATTAAAATCACCATATTTACGATTATTTATACTTTTACCTATTACTTTTCAATTTTCTTTAACTTGTTTTTTATTTATTTCATTAACAGCACCAACAATAGTTTTATTAGTAGTTTCTAATCTATCATATCTATTATTAAGTAATAATGAAATAGCAAGAGAACTATTTGAAACATCATTTATTCATAATTGGTCTCTATCATCTTTATATGTAAAATATCCTTTCATAAAAACAGATTTTTTATAATAATCAGATAAATCTATTTTACCACCAGTAGCACTAATAACTTTCTTTTCTTGACCTTCTTTACCATCAACTAATTTCATAGTATCATTACTAAAATATTTAGTAAATAATTCAATTGTTGTTAAATTATCAAATGATTTAATACCAGTAGTATCAATTCATAATTGAGTTCCAATTAAATATTTAGGATTTTTAGGATATATTTTTACTCTTGTATCATTTGTTTTTAAATTTATTAATTCTAAATATCTTGTAAAAGGACTATCTTCACCATAATTACTATAAAAATTACTAAAAAAATCATTTCTTTTAGGTAAAACATCTAAATTAAAACCAGTAATATTTGGATATTCTTTAATTTTTCTTAAACAATTAAATACTTCTGGAACAATAAAATAAGGGTCAGTAGGATTAGTTTCACTATAAGTCATACCACCTTGACTAATACTTGATTGACCACGAATATAATTACTATCTTTTGTTAATAAAAATCTAACATAATATGCAGTTGCAGTTTGTATTTCATCAGTAAATTCTGTTAATGTAGTTTCTGGTCATTTTTTTGAAATAGAATGTCCACTTAAATAATCAATATTATTACTTGCAACTGAAATAGCAAATCAAATTTCATTATCTGGTGTTGTAGTATCATCAAATTCTAATTTATTAAAACCTTTTCAATTTTTAAATTCTTCAATTGTTATAAACATTAATGGTTCTTTAATAGCCATAATAATTTACTCCTTAATGTAAAATAAAGGGTATTTAAACCCTTTAAATTTTAAATTTAGTTACTTTTTTCTTATCTTTTTCTGATAATTCTTTTTTAGAAGCTCTTTGACTAATAATAGTATTTTTAAATACTTCTTGCTTTTCTTCATCATTATTAAAACTATCTAAAGATTTAGCAATTGATGTAGTTTCTAATTGTAATTGAGAATTTATTTGTTTAATATTTGCTTTAATAAATTCTAATTCTTTATTATTTTTTAATTCTTTTGCTAAATTTGATTGTTTTGATTTTTTAATAAATTTTGATAAAAATAATAAAACAATAGTTACAATTACTCCACTAGCAACTGCTCCACTTAATACTGCTGATATTACTGTTGTAGATAAATTCATTTTTTATTCCACCTTTTCTTTTTTTATTTTTCTTATTTCTTTTTCTATTTTTGGTAAATATCAAATAATAATTAATATTAAAATTGGTATTATTTTAATTATTAAATTTAATATAAATTTAATTCTTGATGGTGCTTTATTTGGTAAATGATGTAAACCAAATCCACCAATACTAGGTACAATTGTTAATCATATTGCATTACCTCAATTATGTTTTCAATCTACATGTTCCATACCTAATTTTGTAAATGATAATCATTTAGGTAATATTATTATTTGTGGTAATGTACTTCATAAAGTAATAATTAAAGATATTAATATAAATGATAATAAATTAATTGAATCTAATTGTTTTTTTCTTAATTTTTGAATATCATTTAATAAACTAAAATCATATATTTTTCTATCTTTAATATAATCTCTTCTACCACGAGTAAAAGGAATTAAATAACTTGTTTTTCACTCTGGTTTTTGAATTTCCATTTAACCACCTACTTTCATGTTTTATAAAAATTAGAATTTCTTTTAATTTTTATATATTTTCTTGTATGTAAAGAATTTTTTAATAATTGTTTTCTTTCATATCTTCATTGTGTACTTCCAATTTCATTTTTAGATAAATTTTTATATTCTTTTAATTTAAAAAAACCTTTTTCTAATCTATTAATAAAATGCATAGTTTTTTGAACATTAATATTATTTGGATAAATTACACTAGTATCTTGTGAACCATAATATTTACCTTTTTTTGATAATTCACTTTTAACATATTTTCTTAATTGACTTGGTAATCATTTTCTATTTCAAAATTTTCAAAATATTGTTCCAGCACCAGAACCATTTTTACCTTTTGCTTGTGTCATTAATATTCATATTTCTTGTGGAAATGTTGGATAAGTATATGGACCATATCATATTTGTCTTTTATCATTATCACTTTGAAATAATGTTGTTAAAGTTCCAATTTTTAAATTTTTATTATCAACAATAAATCTTCCTTTTTTAAATCATGAACTTGATAATACTTCTCATGCATTATTTGGTATTTCTTCTTCATTTTCTTTAAATAAATTATTAAATTTATTAACATAATTTTTAACTGTTCTAATTTCTGTTGGCATAATATAATTTTTAAAACTATTTATTGGATTTTTAAATTTATTAATTTCATTTTGTAATATAGATAATTCACTTGGTTTTAATATACTTGTTAATTTTTTAAGTATATTTGGATTAAAAACACTATATGGTTGATGTATTTCTTTTTCACTAATATTTTCACTATCAAATACTGCTTTTAATGATTGATTTTTATAATAAGTTTTTAAAGCATTTATTAATGCTAATTTAATATCATTACTTGCTAATGCATAATATATTCATTCAATAATTAAAGGTAACATTATAAACTCATGTGATTATAATCTCAATTTAATGAAACATTATCATGATTTAATGGTACTTCACTCATATTATCACTACCATATTGACTACTTGTTTCACTATTAATAGTAAATCTATTATCATTTATTAATCTTGCAGTTTCATCATTAAATGATGTTTCTTGCATTTCTTGAATATGATTTGTAGTTTCCATAGGTAGTAAATTATGGATTATTTCACTTGCACCAGCAATAATAGTAGGTACTGCATAAGCATTATTAAAATCATTATTAATACCCATAGCAACCCCACTTGATATTAAACAACCACCAGTTGCCATATTACAAATTTTTCTTATTGCTTCAAATTTATTAGGTATTAATTCTAGAATTCCATTAATAAGATTTGATATACCATAAGCATTTAAACTAATATATGTATCTCAATCCATTAAATGATTATCAGTAGTATTTGGATTACTAAATAATAAATCTGGTGGAAATGGGTCAATAGTAGTAGTTGTTATTGGACTTTCAGTTGGATTAGGATTAATGGAAGAATTAGTAAACTTACTATAATTTGCTAATCCAATTGTTCCTAAACCTAATAAGATTTTTTTAGAACTATTAATTAATTTAGTTTTAGTATTTGGTCTTTGATTTAAATTTCAAATATCTAAACCTAATTTTTTACCAAATAATAAACTATTAATTGAACCTAATAATGGACTATCTATTACTTGACCATAATAAGCACTTGTACCTATCATTGCACAAATTGGACTTATACCAGTTCTTATTAATTTAGTTAAAGTATAGTTACTCAATTGTGTAGTCTCAGAATGTTGTTGTGGCATATTTATTTTCTCCTTTTGATAATTGATTAGTTTTTTTAATTTGAATTCTAACTGTTCCTTGACAATTTATATTATTACCAACACATATTGCAAAATTATCATGTACATCACTTACTATAAAATAATCATTTCTTAATTTAGGATATTCATCTAATAAAATTGCTCTAATATCATTACTAGTAGTTAAATCTTCTGGTTTTGGTGAATAAATAATAATATGTGCTTTTTCATTAAAATATTTATAAATATATTCCATAATTATTTTTTAGTAAATTCTAAATTTACTACTCCATAATAATCACTATTATTACCAGTCATAGTTGCACTTGTTGATTTAATATCAAATTTTGCTTTACCTTTTTCATAACCATTATTACCAGCATTTATTATTGCATTTTCTAATTCATCATTAGTAGGTTTATCACCAGCCATAGTAATTTTTCCTAAATTTCTATAATAAATAACATCTTCTAAATTTAATTTATTAATATCATCATATAAAGTTGATTGATAAGTTGCATTTTCATTTTTAGGATTAGTTAAAAAATCTTTTGCTCTTGCTTCTTTTATTTCTTCAATTGTAGGCATAGTTGGTCTAATTAAATACATTAAATTTGGTCTAATAGCACTAGGTAATGCAAATAAACATTTACCAATAATTTTAATATTATCTGTATCATTATCTAATTTTTGTCTTATTTTAGTAAATGAAATTGGCATACCTCACATATATCTATTAACTACAAAACCATGTGTATTTTTTAAACTATAATCTTTTTCTAAATGCATTGCTTTTTCAGTATCATGAATAAATTCTTGTTCTAAATAAAAACTTTCTCAAAATTCCATACCAGCAATTAAACTTGTATATCTTCTACCATATGCTAATGTATCTGCTGAAATTTGACTATAATTTAAAACAGTAAATGCTTTTGATAAACCTAAATTACTATCAATTCCAGTTGCTCCCATTAAATCTTCTCTATTAGTTCCTACAGTAATATAATTAACTAATTTAATTAATTTATTATTTCTTGCTCAAATTTTATAATAAGCTTCTTTTGCTTGTTCTGCATTCATATTAATTAAATCTAAAGGTAAGACTAATGATTTAGCAATAGCATAATCTTGAATACCATTTAAAAATATTAATTCTAAATTTTCACCTAAATTTCTCATAAATGAAGCTGTTCAATTTGAAACAATTTGTACTGCAATATCTTTTGGTGATTTCATAAATCTTTCAATATCAAATTCTGGAATTTCAAAATCAATTGTTAAATATTTATTAATTTCTAATTTAGTTGTATAAACATCACCTTTTTGTCTTTTAGTACCATTTTTTCAATCTCATGTTGATCCTCATAATACACGAACTGTAGCTCTATAAATTGCTATAGCAACTCCAGCCATTTCACCAATTTGAGTAGCACTACAAGTTCCACGCATAAACATTGTTGATTTTTCACTTGTTAATTCACCACGTACTTGTGCTTCAAGTACACTTAAAATAGCATTTTCAGTAGGATTATTACCTTTAATAAAAAATGCTTCAGGTATTTTTATAGCTCCCATAATAAAACTTCTTTCTATTTACTAATAGATTGAAAAACTTCATTTCTAGTAATTTCAACTAAATCTTCTAATTCTTTTTGATTAGTCATTCCTTGTGTTGTTGCTTTATTTTTTAAATCTTGAGCAATTTTAAAATGGTCTAATGAATTATTATGTAATTTTAAAATTAAATCAGTAGGATTAATTGAATTATCTTGTTGTTTATTTTCTTGTTTAATAGGTTCTGATTTATCAATTAAAAAATCTTTATAATCTTCATTTATTTTATTAAATGCTTCTTGTTTAGATAAAGATTTATAATTATCAGTATTCATTAAATTTTTAATTAAATTTACTTTTTTAGTATCTTTAATATTTGAAAATAATTGTTGCTCTTCAAAACTATTAATTTTATTTTCATATTCTTTTATTTTAGTTTCATATTCACTTAATTTAGGTTCAATATCTTTTTTACTTTCAGCATATACTACATTTCTATGTTGTTTTAGTAAATTTTTAACATCATCTAAACTATAATTCTCTTTTTCATCAAAAGTAAAATCACTCATACTTTTAATCTCCCTTTATTAATTTTTAATAATTCACTTGGTTAATAGGTCACTTTTATATATGTTAATTTAACATATTCACTTTATTAAATTATATCATTTTTATCCTTTAAAATAAAGAAAAAAACCTATATTTATTATAGGTTTTTAATCATTATTTTCTATTTTTCTAGGTTCACAAATATTAATAATTATATTACTTTTTGAGTTATTATCTTCTTCATTAATATCATATTCATTCGGATAACTAACTTGTCAATGTTTATAAATTATTTCTGGTTTTACTAATGATTTTTCTAACATATGAGTTGAAATTATCGCTCTTGCATTATCATAATCTTTAATAAATTTTTTACGTCATGGATTGCTTCTACGTCGGCAATCATAAACAAATTTTCTATCAATTCCAAGTGCATTATTTAATCCTTGTGGAGTTAATATAACCTTTTTAGTTCTTAAATAATTATCAATTTGAGTTTTATAATTAACACTTAATTTTTCACCATATTTTTTTTCTTTTTCTGGCATATTATATCACCTATATTCAATATTTATATACTAATTATAACATTTTAAGCAAAGTATATTACAACACTGAACAATTAATAATTGTTATACTGAAAATTATGTATTTAGAAAGGAATAATATTATGATTTTACTTCCTGAACAATTTCCTCATAATCAGTTTAAAATTAATCATGAAAAACAAATGTTATTAGATTATAAAAATAATTTAATTAATTATGATAAATATTGACATAAAAATGAATATGATAAAAATAAATATAAATATGTTAAAACTGCTAAAAGAACTTTTACATCAATGTATGGAATAGTAAAAGATTTTTATAGAAAAGTATATCAACATAAAATTACTGGTGAATATTTATATCCATTAGATACATATATTAATATTGATAAAAATAAAAAATTTACTAATCAAGTAACAAAATCAATAATTTATGAAGCAGATTTAAATAATATTACATATCCTATAATTAAACATAATTTAAAAATAAGTATATCATTATCAACTATTTGTAGAAGAGTAAAAAAAACTAATATATTTGTTCAAGAATTACCACAAGAAAAAATAAAAATATTACCAACTGATTATATTTATATTCAATCAGATGAATCATATAATAATTTAATTGATAATAAAAAGAAAAGAAAATTTAGACATAGAACAGTAAGTATAAGTACAGGTTTTGATTTAAATAAATCTACTGATAATAGACATGTTTTAGAAAATAAATATATTTTTGTTTTATCAACTAGAAAAGGTCAAAGAATTACTAAAAAAGAATTTGGTAAATCTATAATAACTAATTTAGATAATATTTTTATTGGTTATACTAATGAAAATTTAAAATTAACTGGTGATGGTGCAACTTATCTTAAATCTACTGCTAATTATTTAAAAATTGATTATGCTGTAGATAAATGACATCCATTACAAAAATTAAAACAAGTATTTATTGTAGGAAAAGGTAAAAGAACAAAAGAAAATAATAAAAAATTAAATTATGCATATTATAAATTATTTTTAAATGGTTGTTATTATAAATTATTAGATTATTTAAAAGAAAATAATGCTGATGAAAAAATATATGAATATTTTAAAAATAATAAAAAAGGTATTGAAAATCAAAATGCTATTTGAAATATTGGTTGTAGTGCTGAAAGTGATGTTTATCATTTAATAAAATCTATATCTAATAATAATGCAAAAATTTATTCAAAAGAAGCATTTTTTAATTTATTAAAATTAAAACAAGCAAGAATTAATAAATTAAAAGTATTTGTTTAAATTTATAAAATTTAATAAATCTAAACCTAAATAGTTAGGAATTTTTATTTTATAAAAGTTAATAAAATCTATAATAAGACTTGACATTTACCCTATTTAGGGTTATAATATTTATAACAATTAATAATTTATTTTATCTTTTATTTAAAGAAAATTAAATTATAACTAGACTTGAAATACGCCCCTTGTTTAGTTAATTTTTTATTTTTAGTTCTTTTAATTGGTATTATTGTATTTTTATAAATATTTTGTATACCTTGATATCCTAAATCACCAATAATTATTGTTTTTTCTGAAAATTCAAGATTTGAATTTTTTAATATTTGAAAATCATGCACTTTACCATTATCAGCAAAAATATCAACAATTTTTTTATTAAAAAAATCATATACAATTTGAAATTTTATAGAATACATTCAACTTTTACCAGAAAAATATTCTAACTGTAGTTTTTTTTAGTTGGTCTTTCAATTTCAATCTCAGTTGAATCAATTAAATAAAATTGAAATTCATTTGAATTTTCTTGTTTTTTATCAATTTTTAATTTATATCTTTCTTTTAAAAATTGGTAATCTTTGTGGTTACTAAGTTTATTTTCTACTCAAGTAATATTTCGAAAACAACTTGATGGGCTCATTTTAGATTTAATACTCATTTGAAAAAAAGTATAATATTCTTTTCAGTATAATAAAGTCATCATTAATCTTTCTTCTACTGAAAGTTTATTTTTTCGACCTTTATTTTTTTCTAATTTTTCTATTTCAATTAATTTTTCTAACATTTCATTAAAATGAAAACGTTTTATACCAAAATATCTGTAAAATTCTTCATTTTTTAATTTTTTTAAATTTTCAAAAATCATTTTTATCAACACTTTTCTAAATTTATTGTTAATAACAAAATTATAAAATAAATTTTAAAATTATTAATTGACTTTTAAAAAATTTAATTACGGAATATGTCTTTTGTTAAAATTTATCGTTTAACAAATCATCACAGGAAATTCATATCCGTTTTTCTATTAATTAATAATGACAAATATTATATATCAAATAAAAATTTTATATATTTATTAATATTTTATGTGTTAATAATAGTTAATTATACTATTTTTATTTAAATTTTACTTAACATTTATTATATATTATTAATATTTATTATATATTATAGGTCATAAAATTATCTATAATCATTATAGAAAAACGGATATGAATTATGTTATAATAATTTCAAGTTTAAAATTTAGTTTAAGGAGTAAATTTATGTCAAATAGTTTAGTTGATAAAAAAGATAATAAATTTATTAAAAAGTCAAATGTGATTGTTCGTGCAGTGACTAATGAGAGTGCTGGTATTATGACACAAAGACTGTTTAACTTTGCAATTTTAAATACTAAGAATAATAATATTAAAAATATTGATCATATTGGTTTTTGATTAAAAGACTTTTGTATTTATTATGGTATTCAACAGCATAAACTTTATGATAAAGTTATTCACAAGAAAAAAGAAATGTCAGTTATTATGAAAGAATTAGAAAATTTAACTAGTTTAAAATTTTTTGTTTTTAAAGAAAATAAAAACAAATATGGTTTTGTAAATGCTTTTTTAGAAGGTTTTAATATTGATGGTTATATTAAACTTAAACCAAATCAAGATTTAATAACAAAGTATTTTATAGATTTAAAGTCTGATTATACAAATGTTTATTTACCTTATACAAAAATTGTTACGAGTAAGTAATTAAAACCAATGAAGGGTGATTATACATAAATGCTGTTCGTGATTTTCACACGCAAGGAATTTTAGGCTGACAATTTTCAACAACAATGGATTATTATTCATTAGTTAAACCTAGTGTTGAACAAGCATTATCATATTTTACTAAAGAACAAATCAAAAAAATGATTATTCATACCGATAATGGCAAACAATATTATCATCAAGACTTAGAATCATTAGCCAAAGAATATGAAATAATTTTAAGTAAAAAACGACCTAATTGTCTTGGTGGTAATGCATTATCTGAAAACTGATTTTCGCATTTAGCACAAGAATGATTACCATATGAAGGCTATAATACCATTCAAGAAGGTATTGAAGATGTTACTAAATATATTCATTTTTTCAATAATAAACGAATTTGTAGCAAATTTAATTCTCCACCAATGAGTCAATTTAAAATACAATAATAATATCTCATTTTAGGGTGCAGGAATAATCTACAGAAATTTAAGAAAAAATATTTGACATTTTTTTTAAAAAATAATATATATTTAATTAAATAAAATTAATTATTATTTTAGGAAAACTTTTTTAATCACAAAAGCACCAAATGTAATCGGTGCTTTTTAAATTTTTAAATTCATAATTAATTTTATTTAACAGTTGAATTGCACTTGTAAGTGCAAGTAAATAAATTATTTATAAAAATCTTGGCATAAATGAAAGAATTTATATTAAGAATCAATTGAAATTTAAATTAAAAATTAGTGAAATGGCTAAAAATCTTAGTAGAAGTAATTAGTACTATTTGATTGCATAACTATTGGTCATTGAAAAGGAGATACTATAATGTCATCAAGAGGTAAAAGTAAATCATGTTTAATAAATTTAGTTGAAATAGCATCACGATTTACTTTATCAATGTTTGTTAAAAATAAAACTACTAAAGTTATTAATAAAAATATCAACCATTATTTATCAATTATTCCTAAAAATATTGTTAAAAAATAACATTTGATCATAGTAAAAAATTTATTAATTGAAAATAAATGTAAAAAAATTAAGGGAGGTTCCCAAAAAAGTAGGAAGATGAATTACTAGATAAATAAATTCTTTTCAAAATTACCATTTCAAAATGATGATAGACAAATTAAATTCTCTTTTACCCTTAAATTTATATTCGACGTATTTTAAAAAATATACATTTAAAAAATTATTATCAAAGGAAAAAGACAAGAAATAATCTTGTCTTTTTTTGTAATTGTAAAATTTTAAAATTTTTAATAACCCTCTTTAATACTATTATCAACACGTGTTAAGGAACTAAAAAAGTGAACTACAACACAGTTGTTAAAAATAGTAGCTAGAACATGTGGACTTGCATGGATAAATAAAAAGTGGAGTGATACCTAATAAAATATACTAACCATTAATGGTAATTCTTGGGGTGGGAGCGAATTGGAAACTAGTATATATAGACCTGTTGTAGGGACCTATTGTATTAATTCTATTCTTTATTTAACCAACCTTGCCACTCCCCAGTGAGCAAGTGTTGGTTTTATTTTTTATTTTTTTTGAAAAATTTTTTGGGCGAGAAAATAAATTTCAAACTTGTAAAAAAAATTGAGCGGTGCCGGTTCAATTAAAATATTAATTTATTAAACATAAATTAAATAAATATTGAATCGAATGCCTCGATTTCTTTTTAAAATTTCACAATTTATTTTTGAGCCCAGTTTTCATGGAATGAATAAAACGAATAGTAGTATTATTAATAACCTAAAAATCAAAATATATGTTCTTTATGCTAGAAGCAACAGAACATATTAGGAAAGGATTATTATGGTAATAGAAATTCTTGATTATGAAGCACTAAGAAAGATTGATAAAAAAATTAAAAAAAGAAGAAAAAGATGTGTTGAATGTAATGAATTATATGAAGATGACAAAATCCAAATGCTTTATCGCTTTAAAACAGAATTAGAAGCAGAACAACATGATATTAGAAAATTTGAAGATGATTATGATATTGATGAACATTTGGATTATACAAAACCATTTGGATATGTTTGTGATTGATGTAGAAGTGATTAATTATGCAAAAAAAGTATTTTTGTTGAACTTGTAAACAACATAAATTAGATTATTTATTCTTTAATACTAATGATATAAAAACAAGAAAATATTTTTTAAGAGATAAAAATAGTAAAGCAATTTGTTATGACTGTATTTTAAATATTAGGTTAAGTAGGAGGTATAAATATGAATAAAGCAAAATTCATTACATATTTAGAAAATAAAATTGAAAATGATGGATATAGAAGTGCAAATGTTGATGCCATATATTATTCATTAATTAAAAAAATCAATAATGGTGAATTTGATTGATAATGCAATATGAATTAATTATTGGTATTGACCCAGCAGGAATAGGTAGTAATGGAATGGTTATATATTCAAGTGAAACTAATAATATTGTTTTTAATGAAACATTTAATACATTAACTGTTTTATGAACTAAAAATATGTATAAAGAAAAAATGCAATTAATTAAAGAAAAATTTATTGATAAAAAAATATTAGTTATTGTAGAAAATTTCTTTTTAAGTTCAAAACAATTATTAACTAATCCATTAGCAACACCTAAAATTATTGGTGCATTAATGGTATTAGTACAAGATGTTTTCAACTGAGATTATCTAGAAAACCACCCAAAAAATAAAAATAAAATAACAAATTATAAAGGAAATATAAAATTAACAAAACATGAACAAGATGCTTATAAGCATATTCAATATTATTTAAAAAATCATAAAAAAATATTAATTTTTGATAATTATTTAAGGAAATTATAAAAATGAAAGATAAAGAAAATTATGTCAAATTAACAGTAAAACTGAGTAACACTATTGAAGCAAAATATTACGAAAAAGGTAATAAGGAATTATATTATAGTGTTCGTGGTCAATGAAATGGATTAAATTATGTTACTTTAATTTTTAATAAACCAAAACTTTATAACCGATGTATTTTATTAAACAAAAACGATGAAATTATTGTAACTGGTCAAATCTTTAACACTTTAAACATTCCTAAAAATCGTGCATTTTGTTCAATCAATGTTAAATGATTTAAAAAATGAAAAGAGTAAAAAATGATATTATGAAAAATTTTATTAATAGCACCAATATTAATAACAAGTATAACACTAATAATATTTTTAATTTATATAATTAAAGATTTAAAAAATGAATATAAAATATTGAAAATATTAAGTGAAATTTCTAATCAAATTAAAAATAAGGAGAATAATTAATGATAATATTACCTACTTTGTTTGAAAATAAAGATGAAATTGAAATATTATCACCATTTCCAAAAGCAATTCATACAAGTAATGATATTAGAGCAATTATTTTAAGACAATACCCAAATGTTAAATCAAAACACATAATTGTTTCTGACCCCGAAAGTAATGTTGCATTAATAGTTGGTGATAATGATGTTTATCAAGGTTGAATTAAAGTAACAATTAAAAAATTAGAAAATTAAAGGAGATTAAAATGCCAAATATAGAAAATCAATCAAATTATACTTTAACTAAATTAATTAGAACTGGTATAAGTTCTATTTGTGCAATGATTGGTACAAGTGCTTATTATGGTCAAGTAATTGCTAAACCAATATTAGGTTCAATTAATAGTTTATTATTTGGTAAAAAATTAGGTTTAGATATATGAAATTTAAATCAAAGACCAAATACAAAAACTAAATTAATTAATAGTTCTAAAAAAATTATTTTAGGTTTAGGAACAATTGGTTTAGCAAATTATAGTAAATGAACAGAAAATAATATTAATCCTATTATTCCAATAACACCAATTCCAATAACTACTACAACCACAACAGAAGGTCCGCCATGATTACTATTAAATAAACAAGAACATCAGTCATTAATGGATTGAGATACTTATATTTCATTAAATACTTATGGTATTTCAAATCTTATTAGTGGATTAACTGAGTTAATACCTAATAAATTTGAAGCAATAAGAAAGATTTGTAATATGGCAACTGGTGGTTGTTTAATATCAAGTGGGGTTGCTATGGGTATTAATAATGATTTTATGAATGCTTATGCAGTACCTACTATTATTGCTGGTGCAAGTGAAATAATCCATAATTTACTACCTATGGAAACTACAAATCATATTCAAGAAATGCAAGAAACATCATTTAATGATGAAACTGTAAGATTAGTAAATGATAATAGATTCACAATTAATAGTGAAACAACTAGTCAATACGGTAGTGATAATATGAGCAAAGTAGCATTAAATCACGATAATGCTTCATTAAATTGAGATTATAATCACATGAATTTATAAAGGAGGTGAGTAATTTATGAATAAAGAAAAATTAATTGAATATTATAATCACGAAATAAAAACACATAAAGAAAGGATGGAACAATTAAATAAAGAAATTTCTTTATTAGTAACTATTATAAGTAATTCAAAATTGATGATTGAAAGAATTAATGGTGGTCAATTTGATGAATAATTAAAAAATAAATAATTGAAAGGAAAATATTGAAATGAAAGAATTTTTACATGAATTAATAATTATTGGAACAAGTGTTGGAACATTAATTTGCAGAGAAATTATTGTTTTATTAAAAAGATTTATCACAACTCCAAAACATGTTAGAGCAAATAACAAAATTATAAAACATCAAAAAAAATTAGCAAAATTAAACGAAAAAATTAATAAAGGAGAAAAATAATATGACAAAAATTGAATTTAATGAAAAATATAGAAAACAAGATATCAGTATTGATAGAGATTTTGATTTACATATTGATAATTGTTTTAAATTTTCTGATATTGATACATTAGAAAACGCAGTTAATGATTATAAAAAATTAATAAGTGAAATGCCACAATTAGTTAAAGATTGATTATTGGGATAAGATTAGGAGAATGTTAAATGTTAGAAAATGAAAATAATGTTCAACAAACAACTGAACCTTTAAATGAAAATAATGCTCAACAAGAAATAGAAAATAAAGTTAATGAAGCAGAAAATAAGTTAAATAAACTTAATCAAGAAATTAAAGAAAAAGAAATGATTAATATATTTAAAAAATATCAAGTTAAAACTGAATTTTATGATTTTTTAAAATTTAAAACAAGTAATATAGAAAATTCAAAAATTGAAGAAACTATTAAAAAAATGATTAAAGAACAACCAGTATTTAAACAAACAATTAATACAGGTGGCAATAAACAAATAATTATTAATAATAAAACAAATGATAAAGAAAATTTTTTAATTAATTATAAAAAGAAAAATTATTTATAAACGAAAGGAAGAAATAAAATGTCAGTACCATTTAATCAAAATTTAGACAATACAGAGAGATTAGTAGAAGCACCAGAATTTATAGAGTTTTTTAAAATTTCAAATAGTTCATGGGCAAACTTTTTTCCTACTGAAATTGTTGACTCAGTAAATATTGAATTTATTGTTAAAAAACCAAAAAAACCGGAAGTAAAAATTATTGCTTGGGATGATAAAAGTAAAAGATATGAATTACCATATGTTGATACAGATAAAATTAGTAAAAAAATAACTAAAAAATATCTTGCAGGAGAAATTATTGCAGATGTAGATTTAAAAGCAAATAATGGACAAAATTTATTAGATAGTATGCAATATGAAGTTGCAAATGATTTAGCAGATAAATTAGCAATTGATGATACACAAGCAATTGCAAAATTTGCTACTAAAATTGATATTGAAGATACAACACCAGTAGACTATTTAAAATCGATGTTATCTGCTTGAAATACTTTGTTTCAATTTAGAAACATTGCAAATAGTAAATTTTTTATTACTAATGGTCTTTATGATAGTTTAGTTTATTTAGCTGATAATAAAGGTTTAATTACCGATAATCAGTTAGCACAACAATTACGTTTAAATGGAAATAATTTATATGTAAAAGGTGTATTATGCGAAATCGTTCTTGATGACTATATGATTTTTACTAATGATAAAAATGAACAACAATTAATGACCTTTATTTTAGCAACACCAAGAGCGATGAAAAGATACATGATAGAAAATACAGTTATTTATGTAGATTTTATTAAAGATGATAAAGCAGGAAGAGCATATAAAGTTGCTGGTGAAGTTGTTGGAGAAGCAATACCATATATTTCTAATAATGAAACAACATCAAGATGAATGTTATGTGGAGTTATTAAAACAGAAAAAAATGATTTAAAAACTAAAATTACAGTTTTAACAACAAATATTACTGCAAATGTTAATAACAATAACAATGAATTAAATACACAAATAAAAAGTATTAATGAACTTAAATCATTAAATCCAAATTTAACAAATCCAACTATTAAATATTTTAGTGATGCACAAGGAAAAACTAATGTAAGTAATCAAAAACAAAAAGCGGGTGACTTATACATAGTTATTTCTTCAAATGTTAATGATTTAAATTATAAAGGTTCAACAAATCCAATTAAAATAACTCTTAAATAAAGGAAATTAAATGCCATGCCAATTGGTACAACTAGTACAGCAATACTTTTAAACATAAATAAACCAAAACATACTAGAACAAGTAACCAACAAGAAAATAAAAGTTTTTGATGAGAAATTTTAGAAATGATTGGTGTACAAGTAATTGCAGTAGCACTTGCTCCTTTTACTGGCGGATTAAGTGAAAGTGTAGCCCTTGGATTAGGTGCAAGTGATTTTATTGCAAGTACTATTAATTTTGGTATTTATGCTACAACTGATTTTACTATTAATCAAGTTTATGATTATTTAAAAGGAAATGTAACAAAATTAAATACTTTCTTAAATTTATTACCTGCATTTGCTGGACTTAATAAAATTAGTCGTGGTTATCGTACTACTAAATTTATTAAACTAGCACAAGAAACTAAAACATTAGAACAAGTTGGTATTAAAGAAGCCAAAAATTTACAAGAAATTATTAATCAAGTAAGTGGAAAAGAAATTTTAACAGATAAAATTATTGGTAATAAACGTTATTTAATGAATTATAGTTTTACTCCTAATCGTGAAACAGTATTACGAGATTTAGGTTATGTTGCTGAAAGACAATATAAAAATAATTTTCAAAAATTAGAAACACAAAAGTTAAAAGAACACTTATTATTACAAAATACATTAATAAAATTAAGTCCACAATTAACTCCTAAATTTAAAATTAAAGATATTGAAAAAGCAAATAACTTTTTAAAAAAATTTAATACTGATTTAAAAAAAGTACTATCTATGAATCAGCATGATTGATTAAATTTAGTTCATACAATACATACAGAAAATAGATATGGAAAAACTTTAATTTTAGATTTACAAAAAATTCGTGCTAATGCTATTAAATTTAATTTTAAAAATAATGTTATTCATCAACTTGTTTTAAAAGCAAATCAAAGTTTTAAATATTTTGATATTAGATTTTATTTAAAAAAAGGTTTAAATAAATTTTGAAAAGATACACCATATTTTGAAAAAATAAGAGAAAGTATATATAAATTACAAGAAAAATTTGAAAAGTTAGAAAAACAAGCATTTGAAAAAATTAATAAATTAAAAGAAAAAGTAACTGATTTATTTACTAGTGCAGAAAAAAGAGCAATTAAACATGCACAATTAATTCCATTAAATTCACCAGTATTTATGGGTTGTAAAATTCAACCTTTGTCATTAGATAAATGTGCAATTACCATTTATCATCGCAATCCTAAATATAAACCAATTACAGTTGTTGATAGTATTCTTAAAGCAAAAACTTTTGTTACTCAAATACATCCATTTCATTGATATCGTTGATATAGTGGTTGATACATTGGTTATGGAGTAAATCATAATAAATGATTAAAAGCAATAGCATTTGCTCCGCCAGTTGTTCAAGAAGTAATTAAAGATAGTTTTAAAGTATATAGAGAAATATTTAGAATAATAAGAACTTATCATAAAGTAGTAAATGTTATTAATAATCCTATTGAAAATATTAACAAATCATTTAAAAATGTTGGTTTAAAATTTTCAGTAAATACTTTATTTGGTACTTGATTATTACATCATTTAGAAAAGTTTGCATATAGTCAAGTTGTAGCAAAAAGTAAGAAAAAATTAAAAAAAGGCAAAAATAAAATACAAAAAGAAATTGAACATATAACACATAAAAAAACAAAAAAACATACTCATCATTATAAACAAGCATTTTTTAAGGAATGATAAATTATGATTAATAAACTTTGAACTGATGTCAGTCTTGAAAATTATAATAACTGATATCCATTAACTGGAAAAATTACAGAAACACCACAGCAATATATAAAAACATGACCAAATGTTAATGATTGATTTAAAACTTTTGCTATTCGCGCGCAAAATGATATTAATGCTTATCTTGATTTTATTTTATCTAAATTTCCTTTTGATAGTTTTAAAGATGAATTAATTAAAGAAACATTAAGAGATATGGTTTATGTTATGGTTGAACATTGAGTATTTAATCGTACACCAATTGAATTTAATGTTGATGCTACTATTCAATTTAATAATGGTACTCAATTTAGTGCAAATAGTACTCCTACGATTAATGTTTGAGATTTAGCACCTAGTAGAATGAAAATATGAGCAAGATTAACAGAATTAAAACAAATATTTTCAAGTTATAATGATGATGAAATAGATGTTGAAAAAATTGACTTAAAAGCATTTTATACTAGAAATCAAGTTGATGAATTAATTGAACAACAAAAAGAATTTACATTATTAAAACAAATTAAATTATATGATGATTTAGTTGATGATAATGAAAATGAAATATATAGAGGTCCTGTTAGTAAATTTGTTAATAAAGGTTATGTAGCAACTGATTATGATAAAGAAACTGAAACAATGATTTTAGATTGACCTGATGAAATTGGAACATTACCACCCGAAGCATTACAAAATAATCCACAAATTGGTGATTATACACATGCACCAACTTGTGATTTTTCTGCTAAACAACAAAAACGAATTACTACAAATGAAAATGAAATTACCAAATTAAATAATGAATTAATTAAAGCAAATGAAAATATTAATGATGTTAAAAATAATTGATTTAATATTGAAACTAGTCCTTTATGAAAGAAAGTTAAAAATGAAAATATTAAAACAGATACATGATATATCATTGATTGAACATATTATTTTATCGATAGTAAACAACTTATTATAAGTAATAATAAATTAACTAAATCTAATATCAGAATTACTAATGATCAAATAGAACAAAAGCAAATAATAATTGAAAATATTGATGTTAATATTGATAAAGTAACATTATTATATGATGTTGATTTAATAAAGTTTATTGCTACTAATAGCACAAAAAAATATACACCAATAATTCATAATATATATCAATATCAAGGAACTGGTACACCAATTGAATTTATAGCAGAAGATAGTATTGATAATGATTATTATACAAAGCAAGAAACTAATGACTTATTAAATAAAAAACAAGATAAATTAATTGCTGGTGAAAATATTAAAATTGAAAATAATGTTATTAGTACTACTAGTAGTGGTGGTGAATCATTATGAGAAGTTAATAAAGATAATCCTAATTTTATTAATTCAAAAGATGATAAAGGTATTAGTGCTAATAATAAAAGAATTATTGATGTTGGAACACCTACTTTTGAAACTGATGCAACTAACAAAGAATATGTTGATAATAAAATACCAGATTTAACTAATTATTATAAAAAATCTGTTTTTATGAAAGGATATTTTACATATAAAGATGATAGAGACCAATTATGAATAAATGATAGTTCAAATAGTTCTCTTGCTATCTCATTATTGCTTAATAATACTTATGGAAGATTAGAAACTACTAATAAAACTATTGTTGGTGCTATTAATGAAAATAAAACTAATATTGATAAAAAACAAGATAAAGAAAATTGAAAAATAATAGGTAAAAGTATAAATAATCGTAAATATGGTGATTTTAATCTTGCTTTTAATACTCTTTATAGAGTAATTATTACATGGGAATCTCCACCATTTCATCAAGTAAATACAAGAATAACAGTAGAATTTAAAACAGGTAATTATTTAGGTGGAATACATGGAAGTAAAATATTTCTTACAAAAGGTTTAATTAATAATGAAGAAGGTATTTTATATTTACAATTATTAGATATTAATAAATGACAATTAATTTTAGAAGGTGGAAATGAAAAATATGCAAATATTTTTTCATTAGAAGAATTACAAAATACAGTTAAAGTAGATATTATTCAACCTATAAAAATTACAAGTCATACTTTAAAAATAAATGAATTAAAAAATAATGAGATTAATATTGAATTACCAAATACTCCAACACCAAGTCCAAGTGGTTCAAATTGAAAGGAAGTAGGAATATTAACAAGTGATAAAAAACAAATTGGTTATGAACTAATTCCTAATAAATTATATAAGTTAACTTATAATAACACTGGCAATAAAGAACCTTATTATAGTTATGCACCAAAATTAGAAATTTTATTTAGACCGCAACCATTACCTTATCAATTACCTTTTTCACCAACAATATGTTATCTTTTTGGAACTATTAAATTTAATTATGGTATAACTGGGGTAATTACTTATCAACACGTTCCTAATGATACCAAATCAAGAAAAATTGTTGGTATTACTGCAAGTGATATATATAACACATCTGCTTTATATAAATTAGAAGAATTACAGGAATAATATTATGTTTTTTAAAATTATAAAAATTATTTTAGGTTTAATTGGAGTTTTATTATCTTCTGCAGTTGCTGGTTTAATTATATTTATTATAGTAAAAATTGTATTAAAAATTAATCAAATATTTTAAGAAAGGTGGTGAATATTATGTTAGGTAGATTTTTTAGAAAAGATAAAAGTAATATTAGTGATAATCAAAATGAAAAAGTAAAATTTTTAACTAATAAAAATAAAAGTACTCATGCTTCTATTTTAAATTATTTTGGTTTTAATGACTTTAACCATGAAACTTATTTCACTGATTTTGTAGCAGAAAATAATGCTAATTTATATAATGCTCCATTAGAAATTAATAATGAAACTATTAAAAAATATTTAATTCAAGAAGAATTTTATAGAAAAAATTGAAATTCAATTTTTAAGTTAAGTAAATTAGGAATTAGCGGTTATTTAATTTATATTGCTAATGATGATTTATATTTTCAAGTAGTTGATATACAACAAAGAGTTTATGATATTACTGGTAAATTAATTCAATGTACTATTTTTTATGATAATTATGAACAAAATGCACAAATGGTAAGATTATTTGAAATTTATACATTAAATAATGAACAAGTAACTATTAATCGTGCAATTTATAGTATTAGTGATAATAAAAAACAATTTCCATTAGATTTTAAATCATATATTAATAACGCTAATTTAGAACAAGAACAAACACTAAATATTAACTATATACCAATAGCAATTATGAGAAATAAAGCAAATGAACTAGCAGATTGTAATAAAGTAATGGATAAAATTAAAGCATTAGATGTTATTTATGAACAAATTGTTTTAGATACCATTTTAAATTCACCTAAATTTATATTTAGTCAAACTTATGGTAATGTTCAATCAACATTAGAAGAAGCAGTAAGAACATTAGTTACTAAAAATTACATATTTAAAAGTGGTGGAGATAATAATGAACAAAATGAAAATATCAATATGACAAATAGTAATTTTAAAGGTAAAAATTTAACTGATATATACGATTGAAATGTTAATGAAATATTTAAACGTTGTGGTATTCATATACCAAGTCAAAAGAAATCTGCACAACAATCAGTACCTGAAAGTACAGCTGTAAATATTTCAACTATTAATTATATTGAACAAAAGTTATGACAATTTAATATTGATATTCTTAAATTTATTCAAATCTTAGTAAGCATAGATAAAGATTTATTAAATAGTAAAACATTTAATATTAATGATGAACAAGAAATTAATAATTTAACTGTTAAATTAAAATTATTTAATCCCGAAAATAACCAATTAATAGGAGAGAACAATGGAAAACAACAACAAACCACAAACGAAGTTTCCACAGAAACAAACTAAACTTAATCAAGCAGAATTAGAAAATGATTATTTAATTGATAATATTCCTTATGATTTTACTAATATGATGAGTGCTACTAGTGATCCAGATATTAATAGAGCATACGATGAATTTAAAAAAAGAACTATATATATTTATGAAATTGAACGTTTATTTAAAAATAATGAAAATAATAGTTTAAGATTTTCAGCAAATACTATTAAAATAGGTTTTATTGATATTGATAAGATATTAAAAACTATTGCTGTTGAAACATCTGACTTTACTATGCAATTAAATCAAAGAGCAAGTACAAATATTAATGATAATACAATTGAATATAGTATGACTGATATTAAGAATTTAATTTTTCAAGAAATAAATTTATTAAATCAATTTAAGTTATATGCTGTATCTATTAATGAACCATTAACTGAAAATAATATTGATAATTTATATATTATTAATAATTATTCACAACCTTATCAAAATCCAAAAATAAGAAGTACTAAAAGTATTACTATAATTAAAATTAAAGATTTTAAAACAAGAGATGGTTATCCAATCATTATTAAATTACAAAAACCATTAGATAAAAATACAAAAGTTATTGGTTTAAAAATTAAAGCTCCTAGAAGCATGATTTTTGGCAATATAAAGGTACTTGGTGAAGTTGATAATATGGAAGTATACCCAAAGTTATTTGTTAAAGATAAGATAGCATTTCCACTATTATCAATGCCTATTGAAACTCAACCAAAAGTTAGAATATTACAACAATGATTTAGTGAACAAATATTACCTTGAAATTTAGCAAAACAATTTATAGGACAAGAAAAATCAGTTTTAGATTTAATTAAAATTAGTACTGGTACTGTAACAAGAAAAGAAGTTATTAATAATGCCAGAGTAACTGATACTTGACTAGGTTGAGAAATGGGTGCTGTTTGAGATGGTAATTGACCATTAAAAAAAGAAATACATTTAGAAGATAAAAAAGTTTTATCTTATAGTAATGAAGGATGATATGTTTATCTTGCAACCAATAATAGATTTAAAAGTATAGCAATTGAAATACAAGATGCGCCAACAATTGATAGTTTACAACAACTTTTATTAGATATGCTAAGTTATACATATAATTATAATAGAAATTTTGAAGGTGCTAAATATAATGAAAAAACAGGTAAACCTGAAAATAATATGGCAATATTACGTGATACATTTTCAGGACAAAAACCTGATGAGATAATTACTAACTTATTTAAACAATGAGAGTTTGAATACCCAAATTATATAAATTTACCACAAATGCAAATATTTAAACAAGTATTTATTATGTTATCAAAATATATTTATTCATCATTATCAATTAATAAAGGATTAAATGATGATAATAAAATATTATTGCCTTATTATTTTGAATTAAAATCAAGTCCAATTAAACCTAGTAAAATAGATATTTGACAATTTAAAGATGTAAAGGTAATATTAAAATCTCCATATTTTGATTTTACTGATATTAATAACATTAAATTGAAAAACAATGATATTAGTCAAAATGAATTATTTAAGTTAGATGATAATCAATTTAACTGATTATCTATTACAAATGAATTAGAAAGTAATAACATTCCATCATTAATTCCTGCTGATTGAACATTAGCTAATGGCGAATATGGAAAATATTTTACAAGAGTAATTATTGATAAAATTAAAATTAAAAATGCTTTAAATTTATATGGTTCAAATAAATCACAATTATTTTCAAAGTTAGAATTTTATAAAGAGATTTCACAAATTGATAATAATACTGAATTTGAATTACAAATTGAAAAACCGATTAATAACTTAAATCGGATTGAAATTAGTGGAATATTTGGTGCTGGAAATTATGATTTAATTTTAATTACAGATAAACAAGAAATAGAATTAAATAATATTAATTTATTTGATAAATATAACGAAAATATTTCTTATATAAATTTAGAAATATAATTATTCAAAATAATTATCTGTATAAGTACCATCTCATTTTACATCTTCATCATGATGCTTAAATTTAGAAAAATATAAATCAGTTTTATCGGGATTATATCATTTATTTCATCAAATAGTAGTATCTCCAAAAACTCATTCATGATATGGTGTTAAAAATTTATTGTTATTTTCATGGGTAAGAATCCCCCCCATGATTAATCCTATTGTTCCAGTTGTAGCACCAGTTAGTGCTAATGTTAATGTTATTTTACTTAAATTTGTTTTTATTCATGTTTTCATATTTTTTTTACTCCTTTATTATAAATAATTTACTAACAATTCTACATTATCAATTTCATCATCATTTTTTAATTCTTTTCTAATTTCTTCTAACCATTCAGGTGCTAACTCATATTCAAGTTCATCTGCATGTTCTTTACATAAAAAAACATTGGTTACTTTTTTTTCGTCAACTCTTAATTGAACAATATTATCTGATACAATATTGCATCCTTTTCTTTGACAAATTACATCTTCATCAAAATTATCATTCATCATTTTAAATTGTTTTTGCTTATTTTTTACTTTTTTTCGAACTTTGCTTCTTTTTTTACTCATAAATTCTCCTTATTTCTTAATTTTACTTTTAAATTGTACTATTTTTGATTATTTTTACAAGTATGCTTTTAAATGCAAAATAACGCCTAAATTAAAGGCATTTATTTTATGATACCTATACTATTAATTATATTGAAATTGTTTATTATATTTTAAATATGAAAGTGGTTTTTTAAATATTTTTTATTTTATTTAAAATTACACTTATATATTTATATAATAATTAAGTAAATTAATTTTTTAAATATATTTACAATAAATTTAGATTTTTTTAAAATAGTTAGGAGAAAAAATATGAGTTTTAATTATTTATGAACTTTAAAAGAAGCAACAAAAAGAATGTATCAATCATTTAAAGATGATATAAAAAATCAATGAGAAAAAACAGATTGAAGAATATTAAAAGAAAGAGATAGAAAATATATTCCAGTTAAAATTAAAGAAAGAACTAGAAATACTATCAATGGTCTTGTTACTTATAAATGTCGTGATTATAAATATTATGATGAACAATTAAAAAAATGAGTAAGAGTTTGTTTATTAGATGAAGAATTAGAATTACCTAAATATAAAAGAACTTGTCAGGATATCAAAAATAATGTTATTGAACATTTTGCTGATGGAAAAAGATATGTTGATATTTTACATACTATGAAGCAAACAAAATTTAGTACAACAAGTATTAGTAGATTATTTCAAGAATATCAAGTTAATAAATTAGATGTTCCTAAAATAAAATTAGAACCAAATCAATTTATTTATATTAGTATTGATGATGGACATCGAAAATTTTGAAAATTTAAACGCAATTCTGGTAAATATTCAATGCGTTTAGTATTATTTTGTACAGATAATGTTAATCATAAATTAGTTAATAAAAGAGCAGATGTAATAATAAGACCAACAAAAATGGCAATTGGTGTTAAAAAAACTGCTGAATTTATCAAAGAACAAGGAAATAGATTTTTTGAAAATTTTGACCAAGCAAAAATTATTATTTGTGGAGATAGTGCAGGATGAATTAAAGAAGTTGCTGATTATTTAGGTGCAAGTTTTGTTTTAGATAAATTCCATTTAGTTAAAAAATTATATGTTGGAATAATCGCTGGAAATAAAGGAAAATATTGAGATGAATATAAGATTTGTAGAAATTTTATTGAAAATGGTCAATATGATGAGTTAATAAAATATATGAATGAAATATTAAAAAACCATAAAAAATTAAAAAAACAATATTTTAAAAATAATAAACAAGGTATTAAAAATCAAGGTGCAAAGTGAAATATTGGTTGTTTTACAGAAGGTAATATTTGACATATTTTAAAAGAAATGCTTGGCAATAGAACTTATAACATAAATATTTATATTAAAATGGTTATTTTTAAATGTAATCAAATAAATTTAAAAACATAACTTAATTAATTTTTTTTATTAAAATTTTAAAAACTTATTAAATTAAAAGTTAATAAGAATTTTTGTTTTATATAAATATTAAATTTTATTAATGATTTTTTTAATATTTGTATTTTAATTGTAATTCATTTAATTTAGTAGTAAGATGTATTTACAATTGCATATAATTACAATTATTTCTTGTCTATAATTTTAAAGAAATGTTTAAAAAGTAATTATATCCTCCGTTTTTGTTACCGTCCCAAAATTAAATATTAAAATTTATTTTGCAAATCAATATTAATCTTCCCAAAGAGGTACTAATAAAAATACAAATGGTTTAATTAGAGAAAAATTTACTAAAAAATTTAATTTTTCAAAAACTACTAAAAAAAATTTATAAATTTACAAGGAAAAAAAATATGAAAAAATTATTAAGTATGATAGGAGCGATTGCTCTAACAACAGCAACTAGTACAAGTATTATTGCATGTGGTGAAGAAAAACCCCCCATAGATAAAAAAATTGATATAAGTAATTTTAAAGATTTAGATTTAGGAACAATTGAAACAAATGGTAAAGATTTAACTGTAAATATGATTAAAGATAAATTACCAACAAATATTGAAAATGAAGTTAATATAACAAATATTACCAATATATCAGCTACATTAACTGCTAAATCAAATTCAATAAAATATAAAGGTAGTGTTATAGTTACTTATAGCTTAGATAAAAAAATTGATATTAAAATTACAAATACTATAAATTTAGGACAATTACACGCAAATACAAAAGCAGATTTCTTAGAAAAATTACAAATAGCATTAGCACAAATTAAAGATTTAAATACTATAAAAACTAGTGATTATGATGTTTATAAGGCAGGAACTACAACTGCTATACAAGATAGTGATATTATTAATTCAACTAATTTTTTAACTGTTAAAATTACTGTTAAAAATAATAGTCTTAAATTTAAAGGGGAAACTACTATTTTAGTTAGTTATATTAAAAATAAATATGATATTTCATGAATTAAAGGGCAATATTATTTTTACTATATACAGGCTTACAATTTAGAAGATGTTATTGCCAAATTACATTTTAAAATTGTAAATGAAATTAAAAATGATTCTATATCAATGCATGATTATATTATTTATAAAGCAGGAACCAAAGTAACATTAGTAGATAAAGATATTGATTTTTCACAAAAAAATATAATAAATATTCCTGTTGATATAGTTGCTAAAGGTGATAATTTTAAAGGAACTGCAAATATTGAACTAGTATTAAAATCAATTTAATATATAAAGGCTTTTTTCGTTTATGTATTTGAAATTTTGAAATGCGTTCTGCAAAAGTTTTTCGTAAATTTTTTCAATTTGATTTAGTTTAATTTGTTTAACTTTTTATGGCTTACAAATCTTGCACTAATTTCTTTTTCCCCAATTGAGTCATCACCAGTTCCTTTATATGTTTTGGTTAAATCTAAATTTAAATTTATTAAATCTATACCATAGAAAAATCATAATTTTGTACTTGACTTATTTGCATAATGCTTTCAACAATAATTATAGATTCTTGTTTGACAATTGCGTTTTTCAATAAATAAATGTAGAGATAATTTACTATATTAATTAAAATTATTTTAATTAATAATTATATAAAAAAATATTATTTAATTAAAAAGGAAAAAAATGAAATGTTAAAATTTATAAAAAATATTTTAAAAAATATAAAAAAATTTGTTTTCCAAAAGAAAATAGAAATTTTAAAAAAAGAAATATCAATATTAAATAAAAAAAACAATAGTTTTAAAATAGAAATAAATAAAAAAAATGAATTTTCAATTAATAAACCTAATTATGATGTATCTAAATCATATATTAATGAAGTAAATAATGAACATCATTATGAAGAAATTTTGCAAATTGAAAATATTTATGATACTCTTCAGTGAGATACAATTAATAAACCTAATTATGATGTATCTAAATCATATATTAATGAAGTAAATAATGAACATCATTATGAAGAAATGAAACCAATACCAGCATTAAGAAATAAAATATCGCCTAATTATGATGTATCTAAATCATATATTAAATTATTTAGTGGTAATCTTTAATTTTAAATATGTAAAAATTAAAAAAATATGAAAAATTTTAAGTATTATAATTATGGTTCTTGTTCTTAATATAACAATACTAGCAATATTTATATAAATATTTTTTTAAATATAATATTTATCAAAATATGTACTATATGTATTTATATCTAAAATTAACATAAATTATTAATTACTTGTACTTTATTTTAAAGATTTAAAATATTACTAAACATTATATTAATGTTATTTAGGAGGAAATACTATGTATGCTGCTGGACAAGTTGTTGTTAATGCCAGTCAAGCTGGTTTTAGCAATGATAAAAATGAACAAAATAAAATAGTAAATGAGCCAAATTTTCAAAAAGTTAATGAAGAATATGAAAATATAAATATAAAAAATAAAAGCACTAAATCAGAAATAAGTGATAACAAAAGTAAAAAATGTAATATATTGTAAGTATTAATAAAAAGATGATTATTTTTGGTAATCATCTTTTTATTAATTAAGCAGAAATGGTATAAAAATTAAATTAAGAATTTTTTCAAATTTCTCAAGTAAGATCTGCATCACCTAAACCACTTCTTTGTGTTCTTATATCAATAGACTTAAAATCTGAGTTTTTATTAACATAATTTTCTAAAATAGATTTTGAATTATTTTTTTTAGCAAGTCTACTATCATTTAATCAAAAACTTCATGCTCAATCTTTATAATCTTTTTCAGTAATAGAACCACCTCAACCAGTATTATCTATTGGTTTTAAAAATTTTAAATATGGTAATAAATATTTTTCAGCAGATATTCATGATGATTCATCACTATAATTATTGTAATAATTTAATATGAAATTTACCCCTTGTTCATCTATAGACATATTCCGTAATTAAATTTTTTAAAAGTCAATTAATAATTTTAAAATTTATTTTATAATTTTGTTATTAACAATAAATTTAGAAAAGTGTTGATAAAAATGATTTTTGAAAATTTAAAAAAATTAAAAAATGAAGAATTTTACAGATATTTTGGTATAAAACGTTTTCATTTTAATGAAATGTTAGAAAAATTAATTGAAATAGAAAAATTAGAAAAAAATAAAGGTCGAAAAAATAAACTTTCAGTAGAAGAAAGATTAATGATGACTTTATTATACTGAAAAGAATATTATACTTTTTTTCAAATGAGTATTAAATCTAAAATGAGCCCATCAAGTTGTTTTCGAAATATTACTTGAGTAGAAAATAAACTTAGTAACCACAAAGATTACCAATTTTTAAAAGAAAGATATAAATTAAAAATTGATAAAAAACAAGAAAATTCAAATGAATTTCAATTTTATTTAATTGATTCAACTGAGATTGAAATTGAAAGACCAACTAAAAAAAACTACAGTTAGAATATTTTTCTGGTAAAAGTTGAATGTATTCTATAAAATTTCAAATTGTATATGATTTTTTTAATAAAAAAATTGTTGATATTTTTGCTGATAATGGTAAAGTGCATGATTTTCAAATATTAAAAAATTCAAATCTTGAATTTTCAGAAAAAACAATAATTATTGGTGATTTAGGATATCAAGGTATACAAAATATTTATAAAAATACAATAATACCAATTAAAAGAACTAAAAATAAAAAATTAACTAAACAAGAAAGAAAATACAATAAGATTGTATCTAAAATTAGAATTAAAGTTGAACATGTCTTTGCTTGATTGAAAAGATTCAAAATTTTAGTAAATAAATGTAGAAAATCTAAATTTAGACTTATGTACTTAAGATTTAACTTACTTTGTGAAATTTTTAATAAAATAAAACCATTAAAATAAAAAAAATATTAAAAATATTTTTTTAAAATTTAAATTTTTATCGAGTTAATATAAAAATATTATTAACAATTTTTTGTTTAAAATGTAAACTCATTTTTTAAACTATTTTTTCAAAAAATATTTATTTCTATATTCAATAACACTAAATAGTTTTAAAACAATTTTATTGACAATTAATTAAATTTAATTACGGAATATGTCCAAAGAATATGCCTATATTATTGATACAATAGTAACTCAAAGTTTACATCAAGGTGAAGAAAGACATACATTTTATAGTGATAATCCTTTTACTTATAAAGGTGATTATAATGAAATATCAGTTGCACAATTTCGTTATAATAATATGGGATTATTTACTAGTAATATGTTTAACTGATTAACTTTATATAAATTAAATCATGATGAATATGAAGAAAGTGAAGAAAATACATTTAGTTATCCAGCTAAAATATTACCACCAGAACCTATGAATGTAGTAAAACCGATAATTATTATTCCTAAAAATCCAACATATAGTGCAGATTTATCATTAGAAGATTTATTTATTGTAAATGATGGAAAATTAAAATATTCATCTTATAATTGAGATAATCATGTTTTACCAAAAATTAAACCATTAGAAATAAACTTAGATATTGAAGAAAGACTAGACCCAACATTTCTAATAAAAAATTTTGAAGATTTACAAAGATATTATGATAGTATAGAAGTTTATTTATCATGAGAATATAATACTGAAGAAATAAAAAAAGGAAATCATGTAAGTTTGCATGCTTTTATATTAGATAGTAGTGAAGAATTTTCTAATAAAATTGAAAACTTTGTATTTAAAACAAAATTAAATCAACTAATTTATTATAATGATAACAAAAAAATAATTAAGAAAAATGAAAATCAAATTATTGATATTATTGGCGGAAATCAAGCATATACTGGTTTGGCAACAATTGGAATAAAAGTAAATAACGAAAACAATTTATATAATTTATATAATAAAGTGGTTGGGAAAGAAAGTATAAAAATTAATGGTAAAAGAGAGCGTTATGTAGAACCTACTGGTGGAATTATTACTGAATTAAATATTAATGACAATAGTTATATGTATTTAGGTTTTAAAAATTTAAATAATAGTAGACTAAATTTTAATTTAGAATTTTTTCCTTTTTATTTATGTTTAGATTTGCAAGCATATAATTTTCCTAATAATACTAAAAAGCAAACAATAAGAGCAATAACCAAAAAATATTCTTTAACAATATCAAAAATTGTAATAAATCCAAGATAATTTGTTATAATGTTAGCAATAATGTAAGAAAGGTAATTGATAAAATGATTAGTAATGAAACAGGAATAAAAATAGTTAGTATTACATTTGCATTAACTATTATGATTAGTGCAATTGGTTGACTTGGTTTTAGAAAAAAAAATGTTAAATCATATATAATTTTATGATTAGGAATAATACCTTTAATTATTAGTGGTATATTTTCATTTTTTACTAAAGAATATCATGATAATATTTTATTGATATTAATATTATTAATATCTTATTTAATTTATATATTCTTTTTAATTATAAGTACTTACAAATTTATAAAAATTAAAAAAGAAAATCCAAAAATTGAAGAACAAATTAATAAGACTATTGAATTAATAGATAATAATATTCCTCCAAAATCTTAAATAATGTATAATTAAGAGACTTACTTATGTAAGTATATGATGATAATATCAATTTTTCTCAAACTGATGTAATTGTTAGGTTGGCACCTAATTAAAAAGTTACCTTGTGGTAACTTTTTTTAATAAAAAAAATATTAGTAAGGCAACACTAATGTACTTAGTTCATTATTATTTCAAATGAATACCATACTAACATAATATAATTATATCATATTTTCTATATTAAATATAGATAATTTAGTTATATTATCTATATTTAATAATTTTAGTTATAACATCCGTTAGTACTGAAATTATCATTAAAAATAATATTACTGATACTGATACTATAGTTAATATTTCTCATCAAACCATTATTTACTCCTTATTTTTAAATTCATTTTTTATTTCTTTTATTTTATTTTTAAATTGTTTTTTATGAAAATAACACATATTAAAAAATTGAACAGCACTATCTTCAATATTTCCAATTTTTAAAGTAACTAATACTTTACTATTACAATATTTAACAATACATTTAAGTAATACTTTTTCTTGTTTTTGTTTTTGCATTATTTTACTTCCTTATTTTTAATTAATTTTTCTATTTCTTGATTATTTTCATATTTAATAAAACATTCTTTATGCATACTTCAATTTAATTTTGGTTTTCTTAAAAATCTTGGTGTAGTATTATAAATTCTTTCTCATTCATAAAATATTGTTTTTTTACAATAATGACATTTATATAATTTCATTATTTATTCTCCTTATTTAAATAATATCAACCAATTAATAAACTATCTGCTTCATCATGACTTGATATTTTTATATTTCATTTATTTTCTTTTATTAAATATTCACACATAAATAAAGAAACATTTTTATCTCATTTATAATTTATACCATTTACAAATGTAATAGCAGAACAATATTTATCATTTTTTACATATCATTTCTTTCACTCACTTGGACTTATTAACATATTTTTTGTTAATAATTTATTAAATTGTCCAGCAATAAAACCTCTTAAATGTTCTTGTGTTTCATAACCAATACCATTTTTTGAATGAAAAGTACCACGTTCAATAATTAAATCTATATCATTATTTCTTTTTCTCTGAAAAAATATTTCACCTTGAAAATCAATAAAATCTAATTTTTTATTAAAACTAAAACTTCCTATTCATAATGGTGTATGGTGATGACATATTTCTTTACCACATCCTCCATGACATCATTTAACATCTCATAAAGTAAATCCTGTATTTTTTATACTTGGGTCAATTGAAAGTAAATAATTAGTCATCATCAAATTCACCAACTTCTTTAATTCTTGTTAAGTTATTTAGTTCACATGTATTTGAAAAATTAAAATACAATTCTAGTAATGTGAATATGTCAATAGAGTTATCTTTTCAATAGCATTTATATTTTTTATTTTTACATTTATGTCAATTTGCACTAATAAATGTTAATCAAGCATTTTTATAATTAATTCCTAAATTTATATTTTTCTGTTTAGAATTATTCATTATCAAAATTACCTTTTTCTACTATATTTAATAAAATTTTAATAAAATCAATTTCACCTTTTATATATTGTTGTAAATCTTGATAAAATTCATCATTATATTGTTCTTTTGTATTTTTTAATTTTTCATTTAAATAATTAATTAATTTTTCTTTATTCATTATTATCAACTCAACTTTCATTTAAACATAAAAATATTTCATGTAAAACTAAGATTGAATCTGCTTTATCTTTATACTTAAACATTAAATCTGTTATATATTTACGTAATACACTTTTATTTACTCTATTTTCTTCATCACACATATCACATTCTCCAAAATAATAATTTTGGACTTTATAATATATATAATGTTTACATGGTTTTAAATCATCTTTATTCGTAATTATTTCTCCTTATTTTTATTTAAATTCATAACTAATATTTTTAAACAATTCATACATCAATAATTTGTTAATCAAATTATTTTTTTTACAATATTTACATTTATTCATTTTTAAATACCAAATTATCTAATTTATTAATATTTTCTTCTAATTGTTGAAAATTAGTATTATTTTCAATTACATTATTAGTATTTGGATTATCAATATATATTTTTTCATTTTCAGTAATAATTGCTTGGTCACTTTCATATGCAATTTGCATTTCAGTACTCATAATTCCCCATTTTCTTAATAATTGAGTTAATACAGTTTTTAATGCCATACTATCAAAATCACTAACAACAAATTCTTTATTTTTGGCATAAGTTTTTGAATATTTTAAAAAATGTTTTTCTATTTGTTCTTTTGACATATATAAAGTTTTTTCAAAACCATTTACCAATTGAAAATATGCTACATAACCAATAATAGGCTGTTTTAATCTTTCTAAATCATCTTGTATTCAATTAAATTCAATTCCCTTAAGTCTATCTACTTTTTTAATTTCTGTTAATCTAACATCACTAACATTAATTTCTTTATATTGTTGACTACGTAATGCTAATTGAATATAACCTTTATATCCCATTTGAAATTGAGCATTATTTACTTTTGTATTACTATCTCAATAAGGGACAATATAACAATAACCAAAATTCTTTTCTAATGGTAAATTCAATAATACTGCTTGATAACAACTATTAATAATAGTATCTGGATATGCTTTATCTAAACCATATTGATTTGAAATTGCCAATACATTACTTTTAAATTTTTGTATTTCTAAATTATTAATAATACCTTTTTGTCTAATAAATTTTTCTACATTACCATTATTAATATTTTTAACTAATAATTCATTTGCCATTTTATTTTAATTCCTTTCATGTTCAAATTGCTTTTTCTCATTCAATTAATAATTCATTTGTTATTTCAACTTTTATTAATTCAATTTCTTTTTCTTTAATTCAACATATAAAATGAGTATTTGATAATTCATAATTATTATTTTTTAATAATCAATAATATGCTATTATTTGTAATTTTGATTTTTCTAATAATTCTTTAGTAAAAACTTTGGACATATTCCGTAATTAAATTTAATTAATTGTCAATAAAATTGTTTTAAAACTATTTAGTGTTATTGAATATAGAAATAAATATTTTTTGAAAAAATAGTTTAAAAAATGAGTTTACATTTTAAACAAAAAATTGTTAATAATATTTTTATATTAACTCGATAAAAATTTAAATTTTAAAAAAATATTTTTAATATTTTTTTATTTTAATGGTTTTATTTTATTAAAAATTTCACAAAGTAAGTTAAATCTTAAGTACATAAGTCTAAATTTAGATTTTCTACATTTATTTACTAAAATTTTGAATCTTTTCAATCAAGCAAAGACATGTTCAACTTTAATTCTAATTTTAGATACAATCTTATTGTATTTTCTTTCTTGTTTAGTTAATTTTTTATTTTTAGTTCTTTTAATTGGTATTATTGTATTTTTATAAATATTTTGTATACCTTGATATCCTAAATCACCAATAATTATTGTTTTTTCTGAAAATTCAAGATTTGAATTTTTTAATATTTGAAAATCATGCACTTTACCATTATCAGCAAAAATATCAACAATTTTTTTATTAAAAAAATCATATACAATTTGAAATTTTATAGAATACATTCAACTTTTACCAGAAAAATATTCTAACTGTAGTTTTTTTTAGTTGGTCTTTCAATTTCAATCTCAGTTGAATCAATTAAATAAAATTGAAATTCATTTGAATTTTCTTGTTTTTTATCAATTTTTAATTTATATCTTTCTTTTAAAAATTGGTAATCTTTGTGGTTACTAAGTTTATTTTCTACTCAAGTAATATTTCGAAAACAACTTGATGGGCTCATTTTAGATTTAATACTCATTTGAAAAAAAGTATAATATTCTTTTCAGTATAATAAAGTCATCATTAATCTTTCTTCTACTGAAAGTTTATTTTTTCGACCTTTATTTTTTTCTAATTTTTCTATTTCAATTAATTTTTCTAACATTTCATTAAAATGAAAACGTTTTATACCAAAATATCTGTAAAATTCTTCATTTTTTAATTTTTTTAAATTTTCAAAAATCATTTTTATCAACACTTTTCTAAATTTATTGTTAATAACAAAATTATAAAATAAATTTTAAAATTATTAATTAATTGACTTTTAAAAAATTTAATTATGGAATATGTCTTTTATAAGGGGCGCATCACTTTAACCCTTAGATTCATAATTGGATAACAAAGAACGATATAACTATCGTTCTTTTTTTGTTAAAAGATTAAAACTTAATAAAACTGTCGTAGAAGTCTAATAGTGAGTACTTTATGTAAATACTTCTATATCAGAATAAAAGAGCATTTAATGTTAAGCAAGTTAAAATGTTACACTGTATCGCTTAATGTAATTATAGATTAATTTGAATAGCCTTATGATGGCTCAGTAAAGAACCCATTAATCTAATTAATAATTACATTTGTATTATGTAAGAAAATAGGGGGTTTTATATATAAATACATACCTCATTAACAATATCATAACACAATAACAAAAATAAAGGAGAAAAATAAATATGTCATACATTTATTTAGTAAAATACAAAGTTAATTATACAGATGAAACAAAATATAAAGTTTTTTGTACTTTTATAGATGCTAATAATTTTCATAGAAATTATAAACATCATTTATTAGAAAATGCTTTTATTACACATTATGAAATATTAGTATTGGAAGTTTATATTTCAAAAGAAGAATCAGACATGATAAATAAAAAACTTAATTAATGAAAGGAAAAAATATTTATGGAATATAGAGAATATAGAATGGTTGGTTCTTGTGATAATTGTAGAAAAAAATCTTCTTTTGGTAATAGATTATGTAATAAATGTTTTTGAATATTAATAGGTAGAAAGGAAAGTTATAAATATGAAAATTAATGGTAAAGAATATGATGGTTTTAAATTTGTTAATAGTTTTTATAGAGATAGATATAAAGAATGTAAAGAAAAAAATATCTCAGATGATTTAATAAATTATGGAATGTTAAAAATATTAGAAAAACTTATTAAAGAAGAAAAAGATATTGATTATGCATTAAAAATTATTGAAGGTTGATATGCTTTTTTAGAAGCCAAACGTGATGGATATGCCTAAATTAATTTTTAAAAAAGAAACACATCAATATTTTTTAGAAGATAAAGAATTAATTTCAGTTTCTAGAATTATTGATAATTATTTAGGTTTTGGATATAGTCATATAGCACCAGAAGTATTAAAAAATGCTTCAGTTCGTGGTAAATGAGTTCATAAACTTAATGAATTATATTTACAAAATATTAATCAAGAAAATATTATTAATAATTTATTAAAAAAATTAAAACCAGTAACTAATAATATAAATTATTCTTATTGTAAAAAATCACTTATTTTTTTAAAAGAAAAATTTAAAGATAAAAATAATTATGAATTTATTATTGAAAAACCTATTACTGATACTTTAGTTGCAGGAACACCAGATTTAGTTTATTTAGATAAAAAAGAAAATAAATATTATTTAGTTGATTATAAAACATATGCTTGTATTGATGAAGATAAATTCAAAAGAATTAAATTACAATTAACTGCTTATTATTGTATGTTACTTGAAAATGGCATAACTCCATCTTATAAAACTTATGTTTATTTAACTAATAAAAATACTCAACAAGAATTAGAAATTGAAATATCAAATGAATTAATAAATGAATGATTTAAAGCAAAAATAAAATATTTTAAAGGAGAAGATAAAAATGGAATATAAATTGGAATATTGTAAAAATAAAAAATGTAATTTTAATGAATTATTAGTTAAAAATCTTAATGCTAGAATTGAATTTTTAGAATATCAAATTGAAGAAATTAATTTAAATCAATTAAATTTATGAGAATTAGATGTTTTAAGAGGTCAAATTAAAGAATTAAATATTTTGAAAAATAATATTAAAGAATGATTAAGAAGAAATAAAAATGATTAATGAAAAAACAATTAAAGAAAAAACTATTTATTCTTGTAATTCAATTGAATTTGATAAGTTACCTAAAAAATTAGATAGTAATCTAAATAATTGAATTGAGATTAATAGTCATTTAATAGTTAATCCTAGTAAAAATATTGAAATACATTTAGATAATAGATTTAAAACAATTAAAAAATGATAGGAGAAAATTATGGATAAGAAAAGTTCTGGTAAGAAAAGTTCTGGTATGGATAAATCAATTTTAATTTTATTAAAACATATAGGAAAAATTAATAAAAAATTAGATGAAATTTTAGAATTATTAAATAAAAAAGGAGAAGAAAATAATGAGTAATAATAGTAAAAATGAATTAAAAATTCCTAATTTTATTAAAAGTAATAAAGAAGAATTATTAAAATTTAGAAATTATTATGAAATGATTAGAAATTCTAGTAAAGATTTAAGAAATATGAATCAACAAAGTTTATTTAATGCTTTATTTAATTTATACAAATTAAATCTTTCAATTAATCCTATTAAAAAAGAATTAGCATTAATTCCTTATGGTGATGAATTACAAGTTCAAATTCAAGAAGATGGTTGATTAACATTATTACAAAGAACTGGATTAGTAGTTGATTTTCAAAGAGAAAAAATAACAACTGCACATAAATTTAATCAAGAAAATAATAAATGAGAAATAAATCCAGCATTAATTTTTGAAAGAAAAACTATTAATACAATTGGTTATTATTGTTATATTTCACTTTTAGATAAAAATGGAAAAATTAATAATTTTTATAAAGGAATGACTGTTGAAGAATGTCAAGAATGAAGAAAAAAATTTAGTAAAACTAAGCGTGAAGATAGTCCTTGAAATACTAGTTTTGACCAAATGGCATTAAAAACAGTTGTAAAAGCATTAATTCGTGAAATTAATAAAACACCAATTATAGTATTAAATAATCAAGATGATATTAATTTAGCACTTCAATTAGACCAAAGTGTAGTAATTGATGAAGAAACAATTGCTTATAAAGATAATACTGGTGATGAAGTTAAAATTATTAATTCAAATAATAATATTGATAATACTGATATAAATTCTACTTTATCTAAATTAAAAGAATTAGAAAAAGAAGAAGAAATAATAGAAAATTTTGAAGTTTAATAAGGAGAATAAATAATGGAAATTACTACTGAAGATATTATTGATGAATATAAAAACGAATATAAACAAAAATTAATTATTTGATTAAATAAACAAATTAGTATTTGTTTATGTGATTCTTTAAAAGAAGCAGGTAAACTTACTGCTTATTATAAAGTACTTGAATTTATAGAAAATGGAGAATTTGATAATGAATAAATGTGAACATGAAGATGTAAGTATTGAATTAATATTTAGATTAAAATTAGTTGATTTTGAATAATGAATAAAGAAAAATTACTTAAATATTTAAAAAATTTATTTATGGAAACTGATAATTGGGAAAAACAAATAATTATTTCAATGAATTTAATAATACGTCAAGAACTTATTAAAAAAATAGAAAATGGAGACTTTGATTAATGAATAAAGATAATTTAAAACCATGCAAACATTATATATATTATAACGTAGAATATTATTATTTTGGAGAATGTGATATGTGTGATGAAGAAAAGGATGTGAAATAATGACTAAATGAGATTTAGCAAAATGATTAATGGAACAATGATTAGAAGCCAGAAAAAATAATGATAAAGAATATATGCGAATAATACAAGATAGTTTTAATGAATTTGATTGAGAATAAAAGGATGTGAAATAATGAGAAATATTAGAACTGAATGATTTTATAATGAAAAAAGTCCAAAAGAAATAAAATGTCCAACAGTTGGATTATTAAAAAATAAAGAAGATGCTTTATGTTATTTATTAGCATTAAATTTATATCCAAAATTATATCCACAAGATATTTTTTATTCATGAATATTAGAAAATAATCAAACTGGATATTTAATTATAGTTGGTAATAATAGAGATACAGTAGGAAATATGCAATTTAAATTTATAAAAGGAGAATAAAAAAATGCCAAATACAGAAAACCAAAACTCAAATTATACTTTATTAAAATTAATAAGAACTGGAATATCACCATTATCAGCAATGATAGGTACCAGTGCTTATTATGGGCAATTAATAGGAAATCCTATTCTAGGTAGTATAAATGCTTTATTATTTTCAAAAAAATTAGGAATTGATATATGAAATTTAAATCAAATGCCAAGTTCAAAAACTAAATTATTAAATAGTTCTAAAAAAATAGCATTAGGATTAGGAACAATTGGCTTAGCAAATTATGCTAAATTTACTAATTCTTCAATTAACCCTAATCCAACTGAAAGTCCAATAACTACTACTACTATTGACCCATTTCCACCAGATTTGAGACAAAACATAATTTTTATGGGACAAAATAGTGAATTTATGGGACAAATGGATTGAGATACTTATATTTCATTAAATGCTTATGGTATATCAAATCTTATTAATGGAATTCTAGAATTAATACCTAATAAATTTGAAGCAATAAGAAAAATATGTAATATGGCAACTGGTGGTTGTTTGATTAGTAGTGGTGTTGCTATGGGGATAAATAATGATTTTAATAATGCTTATGCAGTACCTACCATAATTGCTGGTGCAAGTGAAATAATCCATAATTTACTTCCAATAGAAACAAATCATAGTAGAGAAATGCAAGAAACTTCATTTACAAATGAAACTGCAAGATTAATTAATGATAATAGATTTACTATTAATAGTGAAACAAGTAGTCAATATGGAACTAATATGAGTGATGTAATTTTAGATAATGCTTCATTAAATTGAGATTATAATCACATGAGTTTATAAATAAGTAAAAATGCCTATTAAAGGCATTTTTTTATTATTAATAAATACTTTTTACTTCTGGTTGTTTATTAATAGAATTTAATTTAGTTTGTAATTTATTAATTTTATTTTGTTTTTTAAGTGCTTTTTTATTAGGGTCTGTTAAAGATTTACCAAAAGCAATAAATGCTTTTCCTAATTTAATTAAAACATAACCCCCATTAATACATAAATTAGCAACTATAATAATTGTTGTAGTATCCATATTAAATCACCACCTTTCTAAAATATTTGATTAATTTTTAATATAATTTTTACAATAATAAATATAATTAAACCAGCAGTTGCTGATGATAGAATTACTCCAATTAAACCTAAAATAATCTTTATAATTTTAAAAAACATAATACTATTCCTGTAATTCTTCTAATTTTAAAAGTTGACCATATCTTGTAGGGTCACTAACAATAGCAATGGTATCATTTTGCATTTGTAAAGAAATTATTATTCTATCATTAACTTTATCTCAATATAATGTTTGAACATCAGTATTCAATTCACCGTATAAAAATTCTTTAGACATAAAAGCAAATTTCTTATTACTTGATTGACTTTCAAAATTATAATAAATTTTATATTTAGTATTTGATTTAAAAGTATATTTAATATGATTTATATTAACTTTTGTTCCTACTTCTTTTCATTGTGGAATACTTGGACTTGGTGTTGGAGTATTTGGTAATTCAATATTAATCTCATTATTTTTTAATTCATTTATTTTTAAAGTATGACTTGTAATTTTTATAGGTTGAATAATATCTACTTTAACTGTATTTTGTAATTCTTCTAATGAAAAAATATTTGCATATTTTTCATTTCCACCTTCTAAAATTAATTGTCATTTATTAATATCTAATAATTGTAAATATAAAATACCTTCTTCATTATTAATTAAACCTTTTGTAAGAAATATTTTACTTCCATGTATTCCACCTAAATAATTACCTGTTTTAAATTCTACTGTTATTCTTGTATTTACTTGATGAAATGGTGGAGATTCCCATGTAATAATTACTCTATAAAGAGTATTAAAAGCAAGATTAAAATCACCATATTTACGATTATTTATACTTTTACCTATTATTTTTCAATTTTCTTTATCTTGTTTTTTATCAATATTAGTTTTATTTTCATTAATAGCACCAACAATAGTTTTATTAGTAGTTTCTAATCTTCCATAAGTATTATTAAGCAATAATGAGATAGCAAGAGAACTATTTGAACTATCATTTATTCATAATTGGTCTCTATCATCTTTATATGTAAAATATCCTTTCATAAAAACAGATTTTTTATAATAATTAGTTAAATCTGGTATTTTATTATCAACATATTCTTTGTTAGTTGCATCAGTTTCAAAAGTAGGTGTTCCAACATCAATAATTCTTTTATTATTAGCAATAATACCTTTATCATCTTTTAATTTAACAAAATTAATATTATCTTTATCAACTTCTCATAATGAATCAATATTACTATCAACATGAATTTTTAATTTAGGTATAGTATCACTAACATTATCTATTTTTATACCAGTACCTTCAATTAAACTCATTTTTTGTAAAAATGTTTTATTACCAGAATCTCAAGTAATTAGTTTAGTATCACTTTCATCAAAAATACTAGGAGTATTAAAATTATCTGTATTACATGAAATAGGATTATTAATTGCTTTTCTTGGAGTATGTAAATTTGCTTGTTGTAATAAATTATATACTTCCATTAATACATAATCTGGTTCACTTGGGGGACTAATACTACTTGATAAACCATTACCACTAATAGATACTGAACTTCTTATAAATGCCATTCCAACTGTTAAATAATAAATAGTCATTCTTGCTGTTGCTCTTTTAGTTAATTGTTTTTGAGTTTCATTTAAATTATTAAATCCAGTTTGTTCAATTAAATTACCAGTAATAGTATTAATACGTTCACTTGATATAGCAATTGCCATAATAGTAAAATCAGTTTTAGTATTATCAGTAGTAGTTTGGTCAGCATCTGGTATAAAACCATATATAGTTTTTAAATCATCTTTTGTAATATAATTTAAATTTACATTTCAATCAATATTATTTTTGTTTTCCATAATTTTTAAACCTTCCATATCCTTGTACTGCTTGTGATTTATTAACTGTACTAATAACTGATTTATTAGGTTTAGTTACTGCTCTATTTAATTGACTAACATTTCTTCTAACAGTAGCATTCATTTCTTTTTTAGTTTTATTTACTCCACCTAAATATTCTCTTATAAAAACACTATTAGCACCAGTTCCATAAGCACCCATAGATTTACACATATCAATTCAAGTTTCTCTTGAAACATTAAAATAATCATAACTTTTAGATAAATTAGTTCTATAAGTTAATGTAGCAATACCATAAGTACCAGATTGTGCTTGTACTACTGGAGTTCATATACCACCAGCAAGAGCAGAACTTGAAAGATTTACATAAACTCCAATCATAGAATCATAATCTTCTTGTGTTAAAGAATTCATTATTATTTCTTTACCTTTATCCATTAATGACTTACCATTTAAATATTGTTTTTGAATATGTTGTAATTTAGCAATATTATTATTAGTAATATGTGTCATTATTTTTTTATGAATTACTGGTAAATTTGTTAATTTTTGTAAAACTTGTTGAAATTCTGATAATTCTTTTTGTGATTTACCTTGTCCTAAAATTTTTGACATTAATTGATTTTTTAATATTCCTGCTGGATTTTTTAAAAAACTATTAAATAATGAATTATTTTTTTTAAATTTTTCTATTAATTCAGCAGTTTGAATATCACTAACAGCAGTTTCTAATATTATTCTTAAAAGTAAAATAATAGGCATTTAAATTACTTCTTTGTAAAAGTTACTTGTAAAGAACCATCATATAAATTTTTACCTTCAACATTAGCACTTGTTGCTGTTAAATCTGAAAAATTAGCATTACCTTTTCGATAATTAGGATTTTTAGCAATAACTGCTTTTTCTACTTCATCTGCAGTTGGTGTTGCACCAGCCATAGTAATAGCACCTAAATTAGTAAATTCAATTGCTGTTGCAATATCTATACTTGAAGTAACTGTAAATCCTTTAACTAAATCTGGTCTTAATGCTTTACCATCACTTACTAAAAACTTATGAAAGTTTTTAATATTACCATTAGTTTGTAAAATAAATGTATTATCAAGACCACGATTAAACGGAAATGCCAATGCTTCTTTATGCACTAATACAGCATCACAACCCCTAAAGTCAAATCCTTCTTGTTTATCAATAACTCCAGCTGGATAATTTCTTCCTAATCATGGACATTCTATAATTTTAATACCACCAATTTCTAATACTTTACCACTAGCTAATGCTTCACTAGAACTTTCACTACCTAAATTAGCATTTGCTAATAAAACTAACGGTTTAAAAAAACTAGATACTCATAATGTATAATCTTCTTCATTTGTACCAATATATTCATCAGTAATTCTTGCTTTTAAAGTTGCTAATGTAGTTGAGATTTTTAATCATAATAATGCTCTATAATCATCTGTTTTAGGATTAGTTGGTAATGTAATATTAATAATGCCATTTTCGTTTGCTGTTTTAACTGCTAATTGAAGTAATTTAGCAACTAAATATACTTCTACTGATTTTGCTTTTGCATCAATTCAACCAGAAACATAACTATCACCCATAGTAATTCCACCATCTTCAAATTTAGCACCTAATCTTTTTAAATCTAATGTTTCAATTTCATAATTAATTTCTTTTGATTTATTTAAAAGAATTTGTTCTGTTCTAATTGCTGTTACATCATTTTCACCAGCACCACGTTTATAATCTTGTGTAATATTACGTTTTGTAACATCATAAATAGCAGTACCAGCATCTAATTGTTCTCTATTCTCTACTGTTGCATTAATTAATGCTACTCTTTTTGATAATAAAACTTTTAAATTTTTAAGATATTTAACTGATAAATCTGCTTTACCACTAGGTGTACTAGGGTCATTAATTGTTGTTGATTGTGTTGTAATAATTGCCATATTTATTCTCCTTTAATTTGTTTTAAATCATTTAATACTTGTTTTTCAAAATTAAGTATTTTTTCTAAACAATTGATACTTTTTTCATATCCTTTAATACTTTCTAAAGTATTTATTATTTCTATACGAGTACTTCTAGTAATATTAAAAATATCAGGATAATCACTTTGAATATTTTCATATTTTTTATTAAATTCTTTAATAGTCATATTTAACCTACCATTCCTAATTTACTAGTATCTACATCTTCTTTTTTATTTTCTTTAAATTTATCTTTTACATCTAAAGAATTACTAATATTTGTATCTTTATTTTTATTAAATAAATGTGGAAAATCTTTATTTAATAATGATAATTCTTCTTCAATATCATCTTTATCTCCAAGATATCTTTTTAATAAATTAATATTTTCTTGTGATAAATCATATTTTTTATAACTTTCTGAATGTCTAATTTCTCTATCTTTATCAGTTTTTTCTTTATATAAAGCATTATATTTTTCTTCTAATTCTTTATATTTATCTTCTAAAGTTGGTTCTTTAGACTCTTCAGTTTCATTGTCTTTTGATTCACTTTCTACTGGTTTTGATTCATTTTCTTTGGGTTTTGATTCACTTTTTGGCTCTTTTGATTCATTATCTGTTGAATTTGATTCACTTTCTTGTTCATCTTTTTCTTTTTCTTCCATAGTATTACCTTCTTTCATTTCATTTTCATTTAACATAATTACCACCACCTTTCTAAGTTGAACTTTTTGGATTAATTACCAATGACGTAGTTTGTAATTTTCAATTAGCATTGCTTATAGTTGCTCCAGTAAGATAATTTAATCCAACAAATGTTGCTATAAATTGATATTGAATTGATATTCAATCATCACTATCACCTTTAAATGCCATTATTTTAAATCATACTGATGATGGCAATGTTTTACCACTACTTGGATTATCATTTGTTCATAATAAATTATTAATATATATTTTATTTAATCTTTCTAAACTTTTTAAAAAAGCAATTTGATTTGGGTGTAATCCATCATTTTGAGAATTATTTACATTAAATATTCAATTATTATTCATATCTTGATGATTACCAGAATTATTATTATAAGTATTATCATTATCTTGAAAACTTGCATTTAAACCTTGACCATCAGTGATATTACCAATCTCATTTAATTTAATAATAATAGGTGTAAATCAATTTTTAGAATTAACATAATCATCACTTACAGTTGTTAATCTTCATTTTGCATTCATAATAAAATTAAAATTAAATGTTATACTTTCATAATCATTCATAAATTTATCAATATTTTCATATCCATAATCTTTAACATTAATATGTATATAGTTTAAAAATTTACCGGTTTCTTGATTTTCTCTTCAATTTGGTCTCATTTGATAAGTATCTTTTGAACTGTTAAGAGTACTGTTAATATCATTATTAATTCCATATTTACTTTGATTACTTAAATCAATAAATATAGGATGCGCTCTCTCTATTATTGGTGGTGGTTGTATTGCTTGTGGATAATTAAATGGTTGGTCAAATTTAAAAGTATTATTTGCTAAAATAAATGTATTTTGAATTAATCTACTATTATTACTTGCTTTACCTACTGTTTGATAAGTCCCACTTCAAATACTAAAATTATCATTAACAGCACCATTTCTATTATCAGGCATACTATAAAATGTTATTTTAAAATTACTTTTACCAACAACTTTAATATCAATCATATCAATTGCTCATTTTACTATATTAGTATTAGTAAAATCTGGTGGTTGTAATAATGATGTATCAATATCATCTTTTGCTAATAAATTAACTAAATTTTTATTTTTAATATCTAATTGACCTAAATTTACTGTTTCTTGTACAGAATTATCATTAAATGATTGATTATTAATATCAAATCTTGCCATTGATAATTTATCAGTTAAATTAAATGTAAATGATGTCATATGACTGGTTGTACCTAATACTGATTGAATAGCATCTGGTGTTTCATTTCTAAATACATCTAATGGAATTAATGCTGGATTAGTACTTTGTGAACTATATAATAATGTTGTATAAAAATTATATAATTCAGCAGATATTAATCCATTTATATAAGGAAATTGAGGTATTAATAAATTACTTGATAATTTAGCACCAATATCTAAACCACCAACAAAAGCATTCATAAATGAACCAAATATAGGTATAGTATTAAGATTAATTTTAATAGTTTCTCTAACTGTTAAAGGTATTTCACTAATAGGATTATAAATAAAATAATGTAATGCATTTATAGTATTTAATTGCTTAAATTTATTATTATTCATATTATAATGAGTATTACCAATAAATTTTTTATTATTTTTATTATAATATTGAAAATATGGATTACCAGCAGTTGCATAAATATAATCTTCAATTTCAGCACCATTTAAAAAATTATTATCTCAATAATTTACTAATCTATTTGATACATCAACTTTATTAGTATTTTTAGTTTTTTCAACATCAGTTCTTAAATGACCTTCATAATGTTTAGTTGCTCCATCATCATAATTTGGAGCAATTACTTTTTGTCAATCTTGATAACTATCCATAACTGATTGTCCTTGAACAGTTAATACATAATTAGTTTCTGGTAATGCTTGAAAACTTACTGGGTCATAAGTTGAACATTGATATTGTCATGGAAATAATAATTTACTTGGATATTGTCTATATTTATGTTGTTTAGTATTAATAGGATTATTATCAATATCTCTACCTCATAATGCTATTGAAATAGGTTTTACTGAACCATAAAAAGATATTTGACAATGAGTAACTGGTAATGGCGGTAAATAATTACTATCTAAAATAATATTATTATTTTCATCTAATGCTGGTAATGCAACTGGGTCGCCCGGGGCACCTAATTGTACATATTGATTAATTGCTAATCCACTAGTTGCTAATTTATCATTTAACGAACTAAAAGTACATTGAATAAAAGCAAGTTCTTTATTTTCATTATTATAAGTTTTACTTGCAACTTCAAGAATATATCATTGTCTATCAACTTTAATAGATTTATCAGTATTTATAACTTTATTAATTTCTGGAATCATATATAACTTATATAAATTTGAAACAATATTATTAATAAAATTAAAATTCTTTTTTTCATTTGGAATATTAATAACTACATTTTTAATTGCTTGTTCTTGAATAAAAGCATTATTTGCTGGAGTTGCTGAATAAGTAATACCTAATTGGTCACTTAAAATATTTCCATAAAATACATCACCAACTTGTAATTGTTTATATGCTTCATCTGGATTATCTTTATTTTGAATAGGATAATAAGAATGGTCTCAAACTGCTTGTATTGCTTCTCTACCAGTAAAGATTTTACTAAAACTAGTATAATCATTAGGTATTGAAGTTGGTGGTTTATATCCCGTTTCTGTTGAATTTATAGCACCTAAAATAATAGTAAAAGGACATACACGAAATTGTAAATCTTTATTTTGTGTAAAATCTTTTTCAATTTCACCAGTTGATTTTCAAACTGTTTTAATTAATTGATGATTTATTTTCGGTATCATTTTTAGTTTCTCCATCAATATCTTTTACTAACTTATTATCAAAATCAATTTCTTCTTTTCTCATTCTTCTATTTTCTTCAAGAATGTTCATTGCTTCTTCTTCACTAACACCTTCTTCTTGCACAAGAATACGTTTTCTGTTAGTTAAATCTAATGCTAATTTTCTCTCATTAATTTCTAATGATTTTAATCTATCTATAATAGTATTTTCTTTAATTTCAAATGTTCATTTAGATTTATCACCATCTAATCCCATTAATATAAAACATCTTTGAAATATTTCATTTCAATCACTTTGATTTAAAGTTCTTTTAATTCTTGTAGTTTCCATATCTCTTGAATTAGTAATTAATACTTCTGCTTCTGTTTTTTGACTTGTAGTATCATTTACTGGACTATATCCACTACCCTCAAATGCTTTATCAATAATAAATTGTATAAAATCTGCATATTTATCTAATATTGGATTACCTTGTAATATTGCAATTGGTGGTGTTCCACTAGTACTTCCCATACTTCTTAAATTTGCTTGTAAAATAAATTTACCTATTAATTTTTTTAAATCAAAAGCAGTTTTAGATTGATTTATTTCTTGTTCAGTAATATCTAAAAATACACGAGTAACATTACATTCAAGTTCATGGTTAATTGATTCAAATGTTTTATTTAATAATTCTTGTAATTTTTTAATTGGTGTCATATCTGGATAATAATCACCAATAACTCCACCAAAGAAATTCTTTTTAGGTAAATTTTGCATAAATTTAACTGGAATAATACCTAAATTATGATTTTCTATTAAAGGTAATTTTAAATCATCACTTATTTTTTCTTGTAAACCATCTAATGTAATAAAATCACTAGTAAAATATCTAATTATTTGATTTTGAGTATATGTTGTTTTAACATAAATACTTTGGTCATCATATTGTAACCTTGACCATGTTGATGCACTATATTCAGTTTCTAATACTCTTGCTACTCTTGATTGAGCATATGGTTGAGCAAAATTTAATGAAATTCTACCAGTTTTACTTCTATCAATTTGAACAATACTATAACCATAACCAGATTTAATATGACAATCTTGATAAAATAATGAATCAAAATTATTTCATTCTTTTAATTTTTCAATTGCTCTTTTATAATCATCATCTTCACTTGTTAAAGTATAACCATTACCCCAAAGTAATTTAGAAGCATGATTTGCTATAATTTCTTGAAGATTTATCATACATCAATTAGGAGTTAATATTTCAGTATTATGATTATTCATATGTTACTTCCTTTCAAAATAAGGATTTATATTTGCACTTAAATTTCTAATATATGGTTCTATAGCATAATCAAATGCATCACGTAAATGGTCATTACCCGCTAATGGTATTTGTTTAATACTTTTAGGGTCTCATACAGCCAATCTAAATTCATCTAATAATGCTTGTGCATTCATACTAATATTTAAGCGTTCTGATGCCATTAAAGCAACATTCTTACCTATTCTAAACTCAAGTCTTAATTTCACACAATCTTTAAAATATAGCCATGAATTAACTTGATATTTAATTGCTGTATCATTTAACATTTCAATAAATGTATAATTACTAAAATCACAATATACAGTTAAACCATATTCATATAACAAATTATTTTCTTTTGCTAATTTAATATAAAACTCTACTACTAATCTTGCTAATTGCTTATTATCATAACGTATTAATTTATTTTCTATTTTTAAACAATCAATAACATTAACAAATTTAAAATTATAATCAAAACCTATTAATACACATGCTAAAGCATCATCTTTAAACCCATAATCTAATCCAGCACTAAATCTATAACTTGGTTGTAATAAACGTGATATCTTATGAATAAGATGTGAATATATTCCACCAGATTCATAACCTACTAATCCATGACTTCTTACTCTTGCAGATATTGGGTCTAATTTTTCTATTTCTAATAATTGATGCTTATCACTATCTTTTAAATGAGTATTTAATTTTCAATTTTGATAATGATAAATAGTATTATCAATAATAGTAAATTGTTCATATTCATTAATAATTTGTTTTTCATTTTGTGGACAAGCATTTATAGTTTTTTTAATAAATTCATTAAGAATTGACCAAGGATTACAACTTTCAATTTCTAATAATTGATTTGCACCTCTTATTGCATCTTTTAAATCTTGATAATCATTTTCAGTAATTTCATATCTTTCATCACTTCATATAATTACATAATCATATAAATAATTACTTGCTAATCCAGTTAATTTAACATTACTATTATCTTGTGAATGTAAATATTTACAAGTTATTTTACTACCATTAAATTCAATAGTTTTTTTAGTTTCACTAATAATAAAATTAATACTAGGATAGGTTGCTCTAATAATTTGCTTTAATTCTTGTCAACTATCATTTAATTGTTTTGACATATTACGAATTAAATAAGCATGAATATTAATATTTTCTAACATTAATAAAATACCAAGAAATTCAATATCACTAAATGTTTTACCAGATTTACGACTACCTAATTGTTTAATTTTAGTAATATTTAAAGGTTGTTTTAAATACATTCTTTTAGCAATATCTAATAAATAACCAAAATTACTTAACATTTATTCTTACCTTTATTTTCTAAACTAATTGCTATAGGGGCTGTATTATCACTACTTTTTATATCAATTTTTGTAGATAAATGATATTCTTTCACAAATGCTCTTTCTAAATATCATGCAGTATTATTTGCATTTGCTTTTAAATATCTTTGTGTATTAATATGGCGTATTTGTAAATATGCTCAATTAATTTGTTGTAAAAAAGTATTTCTCTTTTTTTGTTTTCAACTATAAAGAGTATTTTCTGTAATATCTAAATAAACTAACATACCAATTTTAGTTGGTACTTCTTCAGTTTGTTTACAATGATTAAAATATTCTTCTAATTTTTCTCTTAATGCTTTTGCATCATTAAAAATTGTTCTTATTTTTATTTTTTCTTCTTGCACATAAAAATCTCCTTTCATATGCTTTAAAAACACAAAAATTTATGATATAATTAATATAATCTTTAAGTTAAGTCTGACAAAAATAACTTATTAACTTTATTAATTACTTCATATATTTTTTTATATTTAATTTTTATAATATAATTATAACAAAGAATAGCATTACACTGCTATTTTTTTATTTCTTTTCTTAAATTTAAACATTTTCTTAATTTTATTTCCTAAACTTTTTCAAAATTTATATTCGGGATGTTGTGATTTATACATAATCATTGCACCAATAATAGTACCGATAATATTTAGAGAAATAGTAAACAATACAATTCCAAAAGGATTATTTTTTTCACATAACTCTCATCCTAAATTAATTAAATGAAGAGCAAATGCTATTCATGCTAATGATAAAGGAACTAACATAATATAAAATACAGCCATAGGTGGGTCTACTTCTTTTATTTCAGTTAACAATAAATAATTCATTTTTTATTTTCCTTTTCTATTTATATTTTTCTTTATTGTACATTATTTTATTAAAAAAGAAAAGATAACTAATAAAAGTTATCTTTTAAACGTAAATAGAATTTGCAGTTTATTTTATCGTTCTTTAATATTATACTCTAAAACCAAACATTTTTCAACAATATTTTAATAAATTTGATACAATTTTTGAGTTAAAAAATAAATAGAAAGGTGTTAAAAAATGTTTAGTTTTAAAGGATTTCTAAAATCTGAAATCAGTAATATTTTAGCAAAATATTTTCAAAAAATCCATAATTTTGATGAATATTTTTTTCTAAATAGAGATAAAAATCAATATAAAGTTGCTTGAACATGTAATAGAACAGTAAATACTCCAATTGGAATGGATACTTTTAGACAAAGAGTTTATTGAGATAAAATTAATAAAAAAACTTATTATCCAATTTATGAAGAATTTGGTATTAAAAAAAGAGCAAGAATTACTAATGATTTATATTTTGATATATTAGATAATTTAATTGAAAATTTAATAAGTAAAAAAGGTTATTTTAATATTCAATCAGAATTTAAATATACTTCTTTTTCTAAAAATCTTATTTCAAGGATTTTTAAAGAAGCAAAAATTGAAAAATGAATACCAGAAGAAAAATTTAAAGTATTAGATAATGAAAAATTAAATATATGTGCAGATGATGCTTTTGTTACTTGTTGAGATGAAAATGGTATAAAACAGCAATATTGTTGTAGACTTTTAACTTTTAATTTAGGTAAAAAAGAAATTTATTCATATAGAAATAAATTAGATAAAAAAATAACTTCATTTATGTTATTTAAAACTGGTAATGGTTTAAATCAACATGAATTATATCAATTTACAACACAAACTATTCTTAATCATTATGATATTAATTTAAATATATTAGGTGTTCAATGAGATTATCATAATTATAATTTAGTTGTTGCTGGTGATGGTGCATTGTGAATTAAAGCAATGGCAAGTTGATTGGGATGTTATTATATTTTAGATAAGTTTCATGCATTTAGTTATTTATGAAAGTCTTTTGTTGGAGTTCGTGGTAAGAAAAAAGAATCTCATGACTGAAAAAAATTTTTAGATTCTTCAACTACTTTTTCAAATGGTAATTGTAATAAATTACTTGATTTTTTAAAACTTAATGTTAATACTAAAACTTATAATTATTTTAAAAATAATGCTCATGGTATTGTAAATCAAAATGCTTCTTGAAATATTGGTTGTAGTGCTGAAAGTGATGTATATCATTTTTTAAAATCTTTAACTAATGGAGCAAAAATATATAATTATCAAACATTAAATAATATGTTAATAGCAAAAGCAAATTATTTAAACACTAGAAGTTATCTTAATAGTACTTAATAAGTTAAAATTTTATATTTTTAAAACCTAATTTTAAGATTAGGATTTTTGTTTTATTTAAATGTAATTTTGTAATTATATTTTTTAATATTTTTAAAATTTATGGTATAATTTAATTAACAAATCATAGAATTTGCAGTTATATTGTTAATGTTACTCATAATTCTAAGGGTTAATCTCATACGTCCTTTATAAAGTTTTAAAATCTACTATTATATTTAAATTATTTTCTTTATAAATTAAATCTGGTGTTCCAGCAACTATATCTGCATTAAACATTTTTTCACTAATATATTCATTATTATTAATAAATTTAGTTGGTAAATAATCTAATAATGTATAACAATAATTTAAATAATTTTGTGAAAATAAATCTTTAATATAATTTTTAATTTGATTACTTATATTTTTAATATTTATATTTTTAAAATATAATTCTGCTACTTTATGAACACAATTACCACGAATTCTTGCATTATAAATATTAAAACAATATTTACATTTACAATATGAATTACCTAAATAATAATCAAGTATTTTACTAACTGATATTAATTCTTTTTTATTTATAAAATATTGATGTGTTTCTTTTTTAAAAATTAAATTATTTTTTTGATTGTTTAATTGCATTTTTAATTAAATCCCTTACAAAATCATTCATAGTTATATTTCTTTCATAACAATATGTTTTTAATTCATAATGGTCATTTTTAGTAAGACGAATTTTTAAATTTTTAATTAATAATTTATCTTCATGTTTTTTAAGTGCTGCTGCTACCATTTTTATTCACTACTTTCTTCATTCATAAATAATTCTTTAATTCTTTCACCATATTTACCATTTTTAATATCTTGAAAAAAAATTTCTCAATCATTTTTTATTTCTTGAAAACTTTTATTTTGCATATTATTACACTCCTTTAAAATTTTCTAATTGTAATTCATTAATATAATATTCATATAAGTAATCTCAATTATTTGATGTTAAATACATATCTTCTTCAATCATTTCATCAATACATTTATTACAATAATATGTTTTTTCTAATTCAGAAAATCATATATATTTTTCATTATGTATATTACATTTCATTTTTTCTACCTATTAATATTCAAAAACATTTATTACATAATCTATTACCAATTGAAGATTTTTTATTACATTTATCACATGAACCAATAATTTTATATTCTTTATATTCCATAATTAATTACTCTCTTTCTATAATTTTTAATATTTCTTGTATTTCAATATATTTTTTATTTTTAAGTAATTTTTCATTACATAATTTTTTTATTAATTCTATTTTTTCAACATTTAATAACATATTAATTTCCTTTAATACTTTAAATAAAATATTTTTTCATTATGAGTATTTATATCTTTCATTGGTGTAACAATATAATTTATTGCTAAATCATTATCATTATATGGATTATTTATTTTAAAACTTTTCATATCTTGTTCTCATGTAATGTTATATTTAAAACATTCTTGATTATTATTATTTTTAAAAATATAATAACCATTATATTCTTCATAAAATTCACATGATATTAATTCATTTTCATTTGTAGTAATATCTGAAATATTTTTAATATATTTTAAAATTTCACTACCTTTAATACTTTCAATATCTTTTGTAATTGATTTTTTACCTAATTTATAATTAAAATCTTCAATTATTTTTAATGTTATTTTTTTATTATTTTGATTAATAGTAGTATCTTTAATTGGAAATCATGTTTCATATTCACCAATTTCTAATAACATACCTTTAGTTGTTTCTCTAACTTTATTTTTAATATCTAAATTAACATTAATCATTACAAATCCTTTCTACGTATAAGCCTTATCACCTACAGTGATAAAAGGCTTATATACTACTAACTAAATACTTCTACTAATATACGTAAGGCTTATGCTACTGTAAGTAGCAAAGCCTTGGGGGTAGGAGGTCTGGAGGGAGGGGGAGAAAAAAATCTTAAATTTTTAAAGACCAGCAGAAAAATTACTATTTGCAAATTCCTATACAATAGCTTTTATAATTTTTATTAAATTTGGAATAATTAATTACTTTAATAAAGTATAGGTTTAATAAAATAATTAATTATAATTGTTCAACAATTAAAAATGAGAGTTTTATCTCTCATTTATATTTTTATTAAATCGTATCCAAGTTTGCAATGCGCCCGATTTAAGTTTTGATAAGCGAAAAGGTAGAGAAGTTTTTAAGTTATCTACTAGTCCTTTTAGTCGTAATCGTTATGATATATTACAAACTTCAATTTGAAAACATAATCAAAAACATTGAGATAAGGATTTAGTTAGGGGAATTTCAAAAAAAATTACAAATTATAATTATAAATCACTTTCACATTTTCGCAATTCTACAAATTTAAAAATGATTAAAAATCACTTAGAAATTGAAAAAACAAAACAAAAATGACTTACTTATCAACAAGATTGAATGTTGAATGATAAAAAAATTAAAGAATTAATGAGAGATATGATAGTTTTTAAATCAGTTAACAAAAATGTTGAATATGAAAATGCCAAACAAGAATTGATAAAATTGGGTTTGAATTTAGAACAAACTAATGAAATTGAAAAATTTGTTGACAGAGTAATGGAACGAAATAAATAAAAAATGATTGAAAAATATACAAAATTTGATAGCATATAGTTATCAAACATATAAGTTTTTAACCCATTGCTTTATTTTAAAGGAAATGGGATTTTTTATTTAAAGGAGTGAGATAATGCTACTTGAAACTATAATTAAAAAAGAATTTCAAAATAAATCAAAAGATTTTTCAAAAAAATTTATAGAATATGAAAAAAAATGACATAATGGTAAAACATATAAATTTGATAATAAATCAGATGAAATTGAAGATACGAGATATTCTCAATTTAAAACCATTATAAATGAACAAAACCAAGATTATTTTATTTATGATGAAATAATACAAGTCAATAATAACCCACTTTTGGTTTTAAAAATACATGATGATACAAAGAGAGAAATTTGGGAACTAATAATTTATCTTGAAAATAACAATGTAATTCAACAGATTAGACATTTAAGTTATGAAAAATTTCTCAATGAAGTTAATAAAAATATAAAAAATATTAAAAATGAAGAATCTGAAAGTACAACTATTATCAAAACATCATTTTTAGAATTTATAGAAAATGTTAATGAAGAAAAAAATGATTTTTTTGAAAATCAAGAGACAAAACCTTTATGAAAACGTGTTCCATGAAAAATAGTTGGTTTAACAGTATTTTTGGGTGCTTGATGTGCTATTCCCGTAATTGGTAATTTGGTTATAGCTCCTTTACTTGTCGGCGTTGTATCAGCTTCAGTTTTAACTTGATTACCATTTGTTACTGCAGGTTTAATAACAGGTTGCGTAGTTGCTGGTTACAATAAATACAAGTTAAAACTAAAAAAATGACTTTTTCCTAATTGAAAATCTAAAAATGATATAAATTTAGAAAATAAATTGCAGGAACAAAAATTAATATTAGAAAAGAAACACCAAAAAGAACTATTTTTAAGTCTAACTCAAGAAGGAAAACAAGAAAGAATTTTGAATAGTTTTCATCAACTTTGAGAAAAAAATAAAAATAAAACTTTTGTTTCTTTACAAAATGAATTAAGCGAGAAATTTTATAAAAATAAAACAGAATTAATCCAACAAAATTTAGAAAATTTTCATAAAAGAAAAAATGAATTACAGGCAAAAGCAGAATCAGAAAAAGAAAAATTAAATACAGAACAATCCGAAAAAATAAAACAGAATTTATTAATGATTACTTATGTAGCACGTATAATTAATGAAGAAAATCAAAAATCTCAACCTGATGAACATAATTTAAAAGTTTATCAAAGAGAAATTACTAGTTTTGTCAATGAAATAGAAGAAATTATCAAAAAAGATAATAAAAGTGTTAATATTGTAAAAGAAGATATTAGAGAAAAATCACCAGTTAGAAAGATGAAACAAATGTCTTTATAATTTAAATAAGGAGACTAAAATAATGGATGAAAAAGAAAAACAAAAAGCAGAAGAAATATTAAAAAAAATGGCTGAAAGAGAAGCAGCAGATATTAGAGAAAGAGACAGACAAAGACGCGAAGCTTCAACAAGTAAAAGTCAAAGTTCTAGTAGTAAATCACAAAAAATGTAAATATAATAAATACTGCAAAACTACACAATTGTGCAGTTTTATTTTTTCTTTTATAATTTTAATTAAAATATTAACACTTATTTAAGTAATATATATTTTAGAACCTGTTCTTTTGTCTTTAAATAAAGGTCATATATGACCTTTATTTAGTTATATTTGTTTATTTTCAAATTCATGTTTATTAGTTCATTTTGATTTTGCAATATTTTTACAAGATATTTTTTTATTTTTATTCTTTTTGAAAATTGATTTAAGTTTTTTAAACATTTGACTTTACCTCATTTTCTTTTTGAATAACTGCTGATTTAATAGTTTGTTTGTAAATAGATTTTGGTTGAAATTTTGGTGAGTAATGTTCACTCATTTGTAAAGTTTGACCTGTTCTAGGATTTCTTATTGTTCTTGCATTCTTTTTAACAATCATGAATTTTCCAAGATTTGAAATGTCAACAAATTCGCCAATTGAATTTTTAGCAATAATTATTTCTGAAAGTTTATCAATACATTTTTCAACATCTTTTTGATTCAAATTAATTTCATTACTTATTGCTTTTACTAATTCTTTTTTGTTCATAATATCCCTCCAAAATTTTATTTTTGTTTAAATTTTGTTACTCTATTATCAAATGATTCTTGATAACATTTTCCATTACAATATATAAATTTATCATGGTATAAAGAGTCAAATGTGTATTCTTTTTCAAAAGATAATATAAATAACATTGAGTTGTAATAATTTACATATAACCCCATAAATTATTATTAACTAAATTTTATCAAATTTTCTAAATCGAATATTAATTGTTAATATGCTATGGATTTAATTTTTATTAAAAATATTATAAATAAATATTTTTAGTTCTTTCTTTTATATATTTTTCCATAAATTCTCAATTTGGATTATTTTCATTATCTATTGGTAATGATATAACTTCATTTAGTATTCTATTCATAAATGCTTTTCTTCCAAATGAAAATTTATGTTTTAATTGATTTATAATAGTAACTAAAAATAATCCTATTCATTTGTTAAGATTTCCACTTTTTAATTTTAAAATATTAACCTCATCACTTGCTGTAAAAATATCTTCTATATAATAACAATAGCCAAAAGTAGTGAATATTATAGATTTTTTTTCTATAAATAAAGGATTTGAAATTTTATCAGTTAAACCATTATTAAAATTAGAAGTTGAATAGTAATTAATATTTCCATTTTTTCTATTTTCACTTTTTAATCTTTTTCCTCTTTTTACAAAAAATATTTCTTTTATTTTAAATTCTTTTCATATGATTAAATTTAAATTACTCATTTTAATCACCATTTTCAATAATTTCCATTGCATTTAAACCTGTAGATTGAATTTGTTCAAATAATTCCAATTCACTTAATAAATTATCTTTTAATTCTTCTTTTTTACTTGGATTTTTTTCATTTCTATATTTTAATTCTTGATCTAAAATACCAGTTTTTTCTTTATATTTAAATAAAGTATATTCTTTTATTGTTTTATCAAAAAAATGATCAGAATTATCAATTATATTTGAAAAATCAGTAGGTATTCAAGCTTCAGGTATTCATTCATCTTTATAAGGACATATTCCGTAATTAAATTTAATTACGGAATATGTCCAATGAAATTATTACTCCTGCTAAAAATATTGGTCTTTCAGAAACAGGTATATCTCTCATTAATTCATTTACTTCTTTAGCTGTTTTTTTTAATCTTATTAAATTATCTTCTTTACTAACATTTGAAAAATAATTAATATATTCATTTACTACTAAAAGTTCTGAAGATCAATTGTCTGATATACAATTATTTTCAGTTATTGAAAATGTTGATATTTTATAATTTGATTTTTATATTTAAACGCTAACTCTTTTAATTTAAATTGTAAAGTAATTAAAGCTTTTTCAATAATTTTATATAAATAGTGTTTTATTCCATCCACTGCTGTTTTATTTTTTCTTTTTTCAAAGTATAATTCCGGATCACCATGATTAATTATTTGTTCTTTAACTTCACCAATTATCATAATATGATTATTTTTATCATAAAGAAATATATCAGGATAACCATAACCTTTACCTAATTTTATTTTACTTAAGTTTTCAAAAATAGCAACAAATTCTTGTGAAATATTTTCAAAATCTTTTTTATTTGGTTCTAAAATTCAATTATAATTATTACCAGATAAACTATTTAATTTATTTCAAAATTTAACAGTGTTGTTTATGGGCGGTTGTCAAAGGGCGCATCACTTTAACTCCTAGTTTCATAAAATAACAAAGAACGATATAACTATCGTTCTTTTTTTGTTAAAAGATTAAAACTTCATAAAATTGTCGTAGAAGTCTAATAGTGAGTACTTTATGTAAATACTTCTATATCAGAATAAAAGAGCATTTAATGTTAAGCAAGTTAAAATGTTACACTGTATCGCTTAATGTAATTATAGATTAATTTGAATAGCCTTATTATGGCTCAGTAAATAACCCATTAATCTAATTAACAATTACATTTGTATTATTTTAAAAAAATAGGGGGTTTATATATAAATACATACCTTATTAACAATATCATAACACAATAAATAAAATAAAGGAGAAAAATAAATATGTCATACATTTATTTAGTAAAATACAAAGTTAATTATACAGATGAAACAAAATATAAAGTTTTTTGTACTTTTATAGATGCTAATAATTTTCATAGAAATTATAAACATCATTTATTAGAAAATGCTTTTATTACACATTATGAAATATTAGTATTGGAAGTTTATATTTCAAAAGAAGAATCAGACATGATAAATAAAAAACTTAATTAATGAAAGGAAAAAATATTTATGGAATATAGAGAATATAGAATGGTTGGTTCTTGTGATAATTGTAGAAAAAAATCTTCTTTTGGTAATAGATTATGTAATAAATGTTTTTGAATATTAATAGGTAGAAATAAATATGAGTAAATTAATTTTTAAAAAAGAAACTCATCAATATTTTTTAGAAGATAAAGAATTAATATCAGTTTCTAGAATTATTGATAATTATTTAGGATTTGGATATAGTCATATATCACCAGAAGTATTAAAAAATGCTTCAGTTCGTGGTAAATGAGTTCATAAACTTAATGAATTATATTTACAAAATATTAATCAAGAAAATATTATTAATAATTTATTAAAAAAATTAAAACCATTAACTAATAATATAAATTATTCTTATTGTAAAAAATCACTTATATTTTTAAAAGAAAAATTTATAGATAAAAATAATTATGAATTTATTATAGAAAAACCTATTACTGATACTTCAGTTGCAGGAACACCAGATTTAGTTTATTTAGATAAAAAAGAAAATAAGTATTATTTAGTAGATTATAAAACTTATGCTTGTATTGATGAAGATAAATTAAAAAGAATTAAATTACAATTAACTGCTTATTATTGTATGTTACTTGCTAATGGTATAAGTCCATGTAATAAAACCTATGTTTATTTAACTAATAAAAATATTCAAGAAGAAATAGAAATTGAAATAACAAGTGAATTATTAATTGAATGATTTAATGCAAAAACAAAATATTTTAAAGGAGAAAATAAAAATGATTAAAAAAATACCTGAGAATAAAGAAAAAATGAGAATTTTAAAACAAGATTTAAAATATAAAGAAATGTGTTTACATAAATATTTTTTATTTACTTTTCAAGATAATGAACCAGAACAAAATATATTTATTTGAAATATGATTAAAGATTTACAAGAAGATATTAAGTTTATTAAAAGTCAAATAAACCTTTATAGAGAAAGAATATTTATAGACTTTAATAATGATTGTGAAGATTTAAATTGACTTAAATTCAAAGAAATGCAAAAAGAAGAAAATAATGAATAAATGTAAATATTGTAATAAAAGAATTTTATTAAGTAAATATTGATGTCTGAAATGTTTAGAAAAAATAGTTAATGAACTAATTAAGGAGAAATAAAATGATTAATGAAAAAACAATTAAAGAAAAAACTATTTATTCTTATAATTCAATTGAATTTGATAAGTTACCTAAAAAATTAGATAGTAATCTAAATAATTGAATTGAAATTAATAGTCATTTAATAGTTAATCCTAGTAAAAATATTGAAATACATTTAGATAATAGATTTAAAACAATTAAAAAATGATAGGAGAAAATTATGGATAAGAAAAGTTCTGGTATGGATAAATCAATTTTAATTTTATTAAAACATATAGGAAAAATTAATAAAAAATTAGATGAAATTTTAGAATTATTAAATAAAAAAGGAGAAGAAAATAATGAGTAATAATAGTAAAAATGAATTAAAAATTCCTAATTTTATTAAAAGTAATAAAGAAGAATTATTAAAATTTAGAAATTATTATGAAATGATTAAAAATTCTAGTAAAGATTTAAGAAATATGAATCAACAAAGTTTATTTAATGCTTTATTTAATTTATATAAATTAAATCTTTCAATTAATCCTATTAAAAAAGAATTAGCATTAATACCTTATGGTGATGGTGGTTGGCCCTTAATTACTGGACCATTTTTGATATAAAATTCTAAATTTTAATTTGTAAAATTGGTGGTTTTAGAAATTTAGAATGTATTCTTTCATAATTATAAAACATAACATATTGATTTACATCATTTATAGCTTCATTGATGGATAAATATTGATTTGATTCTTTAGGTAGTCATTCTTGAGATAAATGAGAAAATCAGTTTTCAGATAATACATTACCACCAATATCATAAGGTTGTTTTTTGCTTAAAATTATTTGTTTATCCTCTGCTCATTTTGTGATATCCTGACAATAAAATTCGTTGGCGTTATCTGAATGTAAAATAACATTTTTTACTTGATTTCAAGAAAATTGTTTGTTGATTTTTTCAAGAGCAGGAAGAATTAAATCCTGATATGATTTATTAGGAGCAATATTATAACTAACAACATTATTTGAATAAAAATCAATAATTACAAAAAGATATAATCATCCTTCTTTAGTATTTATTTGTTTAGTGTCCATTGATCAAATTTGATTTGAAGAGGTTGTACTTTTATAATCTTTGTTTACTTTATCCATTGTAGGTATTCACTTATTTGGATTTTTTTTGCTTTTAGGATAGTTATTTTTAGTTTGTTTTAATCCTTGAATATTGTGTTCTTTCATAATTTTTCGCATTTGTTTTATTGATAATTCTATATTTAAAATGATATTTTTTTCTTGTTTTAATCACTCTTTAAAAGCTGAAAAAATTCTTAAATATCCATAAATTCTGCCTTTTCTTGTAGAATGAAATTCGATTAAAAGTTGGCATATTTTTTGATATTTATGATTGCATTTAATAATATGATTTTCTTCTTTTTTAATAGGTTTTTGTTTATTTTTTAAAAAGTAATATGTTGATCTGTTTAATTGAAGATATTGACATAGGTTTCTAATTGAATATTGATTTTTACAATCATCAATAATTTTAATTTTTTCTTTGATATTTAATTTGTTAATTACTAATGCTATTTGTTTAATTTTATCCATTAATAAAAATCCTTTCAGGTTAAAATTAGTGTTAATTATATAACACAATTGTTTTTAGAATACATTCAGGTTTTTTAAATTAATGGTCTAGTAAAAAGGGCTAAGTGGTAAGTGGCAAGTGGCTAATGAAAAAATATTTGCATATTTTTCATTTCCACCTTCTAAAATTAATTGTCATTTATTAATATCTAATAATTGTAAATATAAAATACCTTCTTCATTATTAATTAAACCTTTTGTAAGAAATATTTTAATTCCATGATTTCCACCTAAATAATTACCTGTTTTAAATTCTACTGTTATTCTTGTATTTACTTGATGAAATGGTGGAGATTCCCATGTAATAATTACTCTATAAAGAGTATTAAAAGCAAGATTAAAATCACCATATTTACGATTATTTATACTTTTACCTATTATTTTTCAATTTTCTTTAACTTGTTTTTTATTTATTTCATTAATAGCACCAACAATTTTTTTATTATTAGTTTCTAATCTTCCATAAGTATTATTAAGCAATAATGAGATAGCAAGAGAACTATTTGAACTATCATTTATTCATAATTGGTCTCTATCATCTTTATATGTAAAATATCCTTTCATAAAAACAGATTTTTTATAATAATTAGTTAAATCTGGTATTTTATTATCAACATATTCTTTGTTAGTTGCATCAGTTTCAAAAGTAGGTGTTCCAACATCAATAATTCTTTTATTATTAGCAATAATACCTTTATCATCTTTTAATTTAACAAAATTAATATTATCTTTATCAACTTCTCATAATGAATCAATATTACTATCAACATGAATTTTTAATTTAGGTATAGTATCACTAACATGCCACTTGCCACTTGCCACTTAGCCCTTTTTACTAGACCATTAATTTAAAAAACCTGAATGTATTCTAAAAACAATTGTGTTATATAATTAACACTAATTTTAACCTGAAAGGATTTTTATTAATGGATAAAATTAAACAAATAGCATTAGTAATTAACAAATTAAATATCAAAGAAAAAATTAAAATTATTGATGATTGTAAAAATCAATATTCAATTAGAAACCTATGTCAATATCTTCAATTAAACAGATCAACATATTACTTTTTAAAAAATAAACAAAAACCTATTAAAAAAGAAGAAAATCATATTATTAAATGCAATCATAAATATCAAAAAATATGCCAACTTTTAATCGAATTTCATTCTACAAGAAAAGGCAGAATTTATGGATATTTAAGAATTTTTTCAGCTTTTAAAGAGTGATTAAAACAAGAAAAAAATATCATTTTAAATATAGAATTATCAATAAAACAAATGCGAAAAATTATGAAAGAACACAATATTCAAGGATTAAAACAAACTAAAAATAACTATCCTAAAAGCAAAAAAAATCCAAATAAGTGAATACCTACAATGGATAAAGTAAACAAAGATTATAAAAGTACAACCTCTTCAAATCAAATTTGATCAATGGACACTAAACAAATAAATACTAAAGAAGGATGATTATATCTTTTTGTAATTATTGATTTTTATTCAAATAATGTTGTTAGTTATAATATTGCTCCTAATAAATCATATCAGGATTTAATTCTTCCTGCTCTTGAAAAAATCAACAAACAATTTTCTTGAAATCAAGTAAAAAATGTTATTTTACATTCAGATAACGCCAACGAATTTTATTGTCAGGATATCACAAAATGAGCAGAGGATAAACAAATAATTTTAAGCAAAAAACAACCTTATGATATTGGTGGTAATGTATTATCTGAAAACTGATTTTCTCATTTATCTCAAGAATGACTACCTAAAGAATCAAATCAATATTTATCCATCAATGAAGCTATAAATGATGTAAATCAATATGTTATGTTTTATAATTATGAAAGAATACATTCTAAATTTCTAAAACCACCAATTTTACAAATTAAAATTTAGAATTTTATATCAAAAATGGTCCAGTAATTAAGGGCCAACCACCCCGTTATGAACAAAATGCACAAACTGTAAGATTATTTGAAATTTATACACTAAATAATGAACAAGTAACTATTAATCGTGCAATTTATAGTATTAGTGATAATAAAAAACAATTTCCATTAGATTTTAAATCATATATTAATAACGCTAATTTAGAACAAGAACAAACACTAAATATTAACTATATACCAATAGCAATTATGAGAAATAAAGCAAATGAACTAGCAGATTGTAATAAAGTAATGGATAAAATTAAAGCATTAGATGTCATTTATGAACAAATTGTTTTAGATACCATTTTAAATTCACCTAAATTTATATTTAGTCAAACTTATGGTAATGTTCAATCAACATTAGAAGAAGCAGTAAGAACATTAGTTACTAAAAATTACATATTTAAAAGCGGTGGAGATAATAATGAACAAAACGAAAACATCAATATGACAAATAGCAACTTTAAAGGTAAAAACTTAACTGATATATACGATTGAAATGTTAATGAAATATTTAAACGTTGTGGTATTCATATACCAAGTCAAAAGAAATCTGCACAACAATCAGTTCCCGAAAGTACAGCTGTAAATATTTCAACCATTAATTATATTGAACAAAAATTATGGCAATTTAATATTGATATTCTTAAATTTATTCAAATATTAGTACGTTTAGATAAAGATTTATTAAATAGTAAAACATTTAATATTAATGATGAACAAGAAATTAATAACTTAACAGTTAAATTAAAATTATTTAATCCCGAAAATAACCAATTAATAGGAGAGAACAATGGAAAACAACAACAAACCACAAACGAAGTTTCCACAGAAACAAACTAAACTTAATCAAGCAGAAGTAGAAAATGATTATTTAATTGATAATATTCCTTATGATTTTACAAATATGATGAGTGCTACTAGTGACCCAGATATTAATAGAGCATACGATGAATTTAAAAAAAGAACAATTTATATTTATGAAATTGAACGTTTATTTAAAAATAATGAAAATAATAGTTTAAGATTTTCAGCAAATACTATTAAAATAGGTTTTATTGATATTGATAAAGTATTAAAAACTATTGCAGTTGAAACATCTGATTTTACTATGCAATTAAATCAAAGAGCAAGTACTAATATTAATGATAATACAATTGAATATAGTATGACTGATATTAAAAATTTAATTTTTCAAGAAATAAATTTATTAAATCAATTTAAGTTATATGCTGTATCTATTAATGAACCTTTAACAGAAAATAATATTGATAACTTATATATCATTAATAATTATTCACAACCTTATCAAAATCCAAAAACAAGAAGTACTAAAAGTATTACTATTATTAAAATTAAAGATTTTAAAACAAGAGATGGTTATCCAATTATTATTAAATTACAAAAACCATTAGATAAAGATACCAAAGTTATTGGTTTAAAAATTAAAGCACCTAGAAGCATGATTTTTGGCAATATAAAGGTACTTGGTGAAGTTGATAATATGGAAGTATACCCAGTTATTTGTTAAAGATAAGATAGCATTTCCGCTATTATCAATGCCTATTGAAACTCAACCAAAAGTTAGAATATTACAACAATGATTTAGTGAACAAATATTACCTTGAAATTTAGCAAAACAATTTATAGGTCAAGAAAAATCAGTTTTAGATTTAATTGCTATTGGTGGTGGTAAAGAAACAAGAAAAGAAATTATTAATAATGCAAGAGTAACTAATGCTAAAATTGGTTATGATGTTACTAAAAATTCAAAAGTATGACCCTTATCTGATGAACTAGAATTAAAAGATACAAAATTAGAGTCATGATTTTTAGCAGGTAACTATAATTTATTTATTTCTACAACAAATAAATTTCATGATGTTGAATTAGAAATAAAAGATAGACCACCAATTGATAGTTTACAAAAAGTATTATTAGATATGCTAACTTATACATATACTTATAACAGAAACTTTGATGGTTTTGACCCATCACATCTTGAACAAAAAATATCACAATTACGTGCAAAATTTGAAGGACAAAAACCTGAAGAAGTAATTAGCAATTTGTTTAAACAATGAAAATTAGATTATCCAAATTATGTAAATTTACCACAAGTACAAATACTTAAAAAAATAATTATTATGTTATCAAATAATATTTATTCAAGTATGTCAATTAATAAAGGTTTAAATGATGATAATAAAATTTTATTACCTTATTATTTTGAATTAAAATCAAATCCAATTCATAAAAATCCTGATGAAGTCTGAGAGTTTAAAGATGTAAAAGTAATATTAAAATCTCAATATTTTGATTTTACAGATATAAATAATATTAAATTAAAAAATAATGACATTAGCCAAAATGAATTATTCAAATTAGATGATAACCAATTTAACTGACTATCTATAATTAATGAATTAGAAAGTAATAACATACCTTCATTAATTCCAGCTGATTGAACATTAGGTAATGGTGAATATGGCAAATACTTTACAAGAGCAATTATTGGAAAAATAAAAATTGAAAATGCTTTAAATTTATATGGTTCTAATAAATCTCAATTATTTTCCAAATTAGAATTTTATAAAGAAATTTCACAAATTGATAATGACAATAAATTTGAATTACAAATTGAAAATCCTATTAATAATTTAAATATGATTGAAATCAGCGGAATATTTGGTGCCGGTAATTATGATTTAATTTTAATAACTGATAAACAAGAAATAAACTTAAAAAATATTAATTTATTTGATAAATACAACGAAAATATTTCTTATATAAATTTAGAAATTTAGAAAATATATAGCATTCAAATTAACTATTTTTTTTAATTACACTAATTAGATTAATTATTAAAGTTAAAACTAATGTAATAATTCCAAAAAATAACATTGATAAAATTCAATAACTTCAACCATAAATAAATCATGAAAGAAATCAATAAGGTGAAATAAAATCTAAATAATCATTTATGTTAATTCCTTTAATTTTATATTGATGAATTAAATAAAATGAACGAAATAACATAAATATTGAATATAAAAAAGGAAAAATCAATACTAACCAAAAATCTTTTTTATAATAAGTTCGATTAATCACACAATAGTCACGATAAATAATTGAGTAAATTGTTAATAATATAGGAATAACTAAATGCCCAATTAAAGTACCAGAAAATGATAATGGTTCTTGTAATCTTGCTAAAATATAATCATTTCATCCATATGTAAATATTCCACATCAAAAAGTAACTCCGGCTATTAAATTATAAACTAATGAAAAAATTTTAAAATTATAATTAGTAATTAAACGAATATTAATTTTTTTAAAAAAAATAAATAAATTTCATGAACTTCAAATTAAAGAAATAATGGTTGCTCAAACACTAAATCATCTTAAGATATCAATAATAAAAACTAAATAACTTAAATTAATATCACCTTGTCAAAATTTTACTGATAATGCATAAAAACTAAATAATCAAATTAAAATTAATCATACTATTTGAATTTTTCTATTATTTTTCATAATAAACCATTTTATTTAGATTTTCTTATTAAAATATCCATTAGGATAAATACCATCTCATTTTACATCACTTTTAGATGCAGAATTAATTGAAATATATAAATATATTTTATGAATATCATCTTTTTTCTGACCATATCGTTGTACAAGTCCCCCCAGTGGACCTTACCATCATAATCTAAAAAATATTGTAAATTATTTGTTTTGTGATGTGTTATTGAACCAATTATTAAACCAGTTACTCCACTTATTGCACCAGTTAGTGCTAATGCTAATGTTATTTTACTTAAATTTGTTTTTATTCACGTTTTCATAATAAATCTCTCCTTTTTTATTTTGTTATTTTTTCTTAATTTTTCACAAGTTTTTAATCATTTTGGTAATAATTCATACTCTAAATTATTGGCATGATTTTCACAAAGAAAAAGACTAAAAGTTGTTGATTTTCATTCTAATAATACAATATTACTTCATTTGTTATTACAATTTTTACTTTGACAAACAACATTCATTTTGCAAAATCTTTTTTAAAGATTTTAAATTAGTTACAACTTTTAATAATTTTCCTTTACTATTTTGCATTTAAATTCTCCATTTTTAAAATTTCTTTTCCTGTTTGGCTAAAACTAACTTTGGGATTTATTTTTTTATTTTCTTGGTGAATAAACTCTGCTGCTTTTAAATTAACAAATTCTGTATGTAATTTTGGATATTTTCTTCATTTTTCTATTGTTGCACTTGGAATTCATTGATTACCAATAAAATCTGTAAATTTAATATTATGCTCATTACAAAAAATATTATATTTTTTATTAAAAAATTCTTTTCTTTTATTACAATTTATTATTAAACATTTATTTATTTTGCTCATTTAATTACTCCTTTTTTCCTTAATTTTACTTTTAAATTGTACTATTTTTGATTATTTTTACAAGTATGCTTTTAAATTCAAAATAACGCCTAAATTAAAGGTTTTTATTTTATGAGACCTATAGGACATATTCCGTAATTAAATTTAATTAATTGTCAATAAAATTGTTTTAAAACTATTTAGTGTTATTGAATATAGAAATAAATATTTTTTGAAAAAATAGTTTAAAAAATGAGTTTACATTTTAAACAAAAAATTGTTAATAATATTTTTATATTAACTCGATAAAAATTTAAATTTTAAAAAAATATTTTTAATATTTTTTTTATTTTAATGGTTTTATTTTATTAAAAATTTCACAAAGTAAGTTAAATCTTAAGTACATAAGTCTAAATTTAGATTTTCTACATTTATTTACTAAAATTTTGAATCTTTTCAATCAAGCAAAGACATGTTCAACTTTAATTCTAATTTTAGATACAATCTTATTGTATTTTCTTTCTTGTTTAGTTAATTTTTTATTTTTAGTTCTTTTAATTGGTATTATTGTATTTTTATAAATATTTTGTATACCTTGATATCCTAAATCACCAATAATTATTGTTTTTTCTGAAAATTCAAGATTTGAATTTTTTAATATTTGAAAATCATGCACTTTACCATTATCAGCAAAAATATCAACAATTTTTTTATTAAAAAAATCATATACAATTTGAAATTTTATAGAATACATTCAACTTTTACCAGAAAAATATTCTAACTGTAGTTTTTTTTAGTTGGTCTTTCAATTTCAATCTCAGTTGAATCAATTAAATAAAATTGAAATTCATTTGAATTTTCTTGTTTTTTATCAATTTTTAATTTATATCTTTCTTTTAAAAATTGGTAATCTTTGTGGTTACTAAGTTTATTTTCTACTCAAGTAATATTTCGAAAACAACTTGATGGGCTCATTTTAGATTTAATACTCATTTGAAAAAAAGTATAATATTCTTTTCAGTATAATAAAGTCATCATTAATCTTTCTTCTACTGAAAGTTTATTTTTTCGACCTTTATTTTTTTCTAATTTTTCTATTTCAATTAATTTTTCTAACATTTCATTAAAATGAAAACGTTTTATACCAAAATATCTGTAAAATTCTTCATTTTTTAATTTTTTTAAATTTTCAAAAATCATTTTTATCAACACTTTTCTAAATTTATTGTTAATAACAAAATTATAAAATAAATTTTAAAATTATAATTGACTTTTAAAAAATTTAATTACGGAATATGTCTATACTATTAATTCTATTGAAATTGTTTATTATATGGTAAATATAAAATCATTTTTTTAAATGTATATTTTTTATTTTATTTAAAATTACACTTATAAATGTATATAATAAATAAGTAAATTATTTTTTAAAAAATATTTACAATAAATTTAGATTTTTTTAAAATAGTTAGGAGAAGTAAATGTGAATTTTAATTATAAATGAAATTTTAGAGAACAAAGTGCAAAAATTGATAAATTAGTTTTAGAACATATAACAAAGAAATGAGAAAAATGAGATTGAAGAATAAAAAATACAAGAGATAAAAAGAAATATAAAATTGTTGATTATCAATATCGAACAAGAAAAATAATGTATGGATTAGTAACTTATAAAAGAAGAATTTATGAATATTTTGATGAAAAATTACAAAAATGAGTTCGTGTTTGTTTAGTTGATGAATGACTAGAATTACCTAAATATAAAAGAATTGGTGAAGATATTGAACAAACTATTATTGAATATTTTGCTGATGGAAAAAGATATCATGATATTTGTGCTATTTGTAAAAAAGCAGGTATTAGTGTTAGTACTGTTCATAGAGTTTTTAAAAATTTAAAAATAATTGAAGTAAATCCAGTAAAAGTAAAATTAGAAAAAAATCAACCTATTTTTGTTGCTATTGATGATGGTCACCGAAAATTTTGAAATTTTAAACGTAAAGGTATAAAACATTCTATGCGTTTAATAGTAACATATACAGATAATATTAATCACAAAGTACAAAATAAAAGAGTAAAAGCAATTATAAGACCAACAAGAACAGTAATTGGAGTTAAAAAAACTGCTGAATTTGTTAAAGAACATTGTCAAAAATTTTATGAAAATGTTGAACAAGCAAAAATTATTATTTGTGGTGATAGTGCAGGATGAATTAAAGATGTAGCAGATTATTTAGGGGCACAGTTTGTTTTAGATAAATTCCACTTAATTAGAACATTATATCTTGGAATAATGGCTGGAAATAAAGGAAAATATTTAAAAGAATATAATCACTGTAAAAATTTAATTAATAATGGTAATTATGAACAATTAATTGATTATTTATATAAAGAATTAGATAATCATAAAAAATTAAAGAAAAAATATTTTAAAAATAATAAACAAGGTATTGAAAATCAAGGTAAGAAATGAAATATTGGTTGTTTTACAGAAACTAATATTTGACATGTTTTAAAAGAAATGCTTGGTAATAGAACATATAATATTTTAATTTATATTAAAATGGTTATTTTTAAATGTAATAAGATAAATTTAGAAACATAATTAATGAATGTAATAATTACTTATTATTTCACAATTTGCAATAGCATCTCAAAAATTATTATTTTTTATTTTTCTTTTTAAACCAATAATTAAGAATGTTAATGACAAAATTATAGAAATAAAAATTGGAACTACAATTGTAGAAAAGATAATAGCAATTTTTAACCATAATAAAGAATAATTATAAGAATTATCAATAATATAATAACTTCCAAAATTTTTAAAACAAATATTGTTATTAGTTAATATGTAATATCAACTATATTTACTTCATAAAGTAAAACCATTATATTCATATGTTAAAGGTTCTGTATTTTTAGTAGTTACTACTTCTTTTCCATGAAATAAACTTAGTAATAATAGTCCAGCAATCATAATTAAAATAGTTAAAATAAATATTAATACAGTTATTAACTGTAATTTTTTAAGTTTCATTTTTAAAATCTCCTTAATTTACTTTAAAAGTTTAGTACTTACTAAATTTAATTTTAAGTATTTTAGTTGCATTTAAGTTAAAAAAATTATATTATTTAAATACAATTTCATAAAAATCCAAATTATTTCTTGTCTAACATAATAATAAGACTATATAAGATTTAATTTATTCCGGATTTTTGACAATCTCCCTTGTTTTCACTCATATTTTGTTTTTCCTCCAAAAATAAGAAATAACTTATTAAGTATTTTCTTTTTAAAATTAATTTTAAATTATTTATTAATGTTTTTTATTGATAAAATTATATCTATTTTTTGTTTTTTTAAGTTATTAAACATATTTATATTCATTATTATTTGGTTTGCTGTTATTCATGAAATAAATATAATTATTTGATTTTAATAATTTAATTAAGTTTTACCAAATTTACTAAATCAACTATTACTTGTGAATATGTTGTAGATTTAAGTTTTGCGATTTTATTAATTTTATCAACAGTTTCTTGTGGTAACATAAATGTCTTAATTACTTTATTTTTATTTTTATTGCCGTTATTAATCATATTTAAAGAAACTTTTTCTTTAAAGCTATTGTCATTTAATTCTACACCTATTAAGTTATTTTTTTCTTGTTTATTGGGTTTTAAAATTTCAAAAGCATCCAAATTTAAATTAATGTCTTTCATATTTTCCTCCTTTTTAAATAAATATTATTTAATTAATACTTAAATAATAAATATATTATAAATAAATATTCATTAAATATTAAATAAATAATAATTACATATTATTTTTTTCAAAAATATTATTTTCTTTGATTTTTAATATAAGTTCTAAACTTAAATTTTCTTTGATTTTTAATATATAATTTTGTAAATCTTTTTCATTTTTAATTTGTTTAATTATATTTTTAATTTCATGACTTAAATCTTGTTTTAATAATCAATTAATTTTATCTTTTATAGTTCTAATTTCATTATTAATGCTAATAGTTATAATGGACATATTCCGTAATTAAATTTAATTAATTGTCAATAAAATTGTTTTAAAACTATTTAGTGTTATTGAATATAGAAATAAATATTTTTTGAAAAAATAGTTTAAAAAATGAGTTTACATTTTAAACAAAAAATTGTTAATAATATTTTTATATTAACTCGATAAAAATTTAAATTTTAAAAAAATATTTTTAATATTTTTTTTATTTTAATGGTTTTATTTTATTAAAAATTTCACAAAGTAAGTTAAATCTTAAGTACATAAGTCTAAATTTAGATTTTCTACATTTATTTACTAAAATTTTGAATCTTTTCAATCAAGCAAAGACATGTTCAACTTTAATTCTAATTTTAGATACAATCTTATTGTATTTTCTTTCTTGTTTAGTTAATTTTTTATTTTTAGTTCTTTTAATTGGTATTATTGTATTTTTATAAATATTTTGTATACCTTGATATCCTAAATCACCAATAATTATTGTTTTTTCTGAAAATTCAAGATTTGAATTTTTTAATATTTGAAAATCATGCACTTTACCATTATCAGCAAAAATATCAACAATTTTTTTATTAAAAAAATCATATACAATTTGAAATTTTATAGAATACATTCAACTTTTACCAGAAAAATATTCTAACTGTAGTTTTTTTTAGTTGGTCTTTCAATTTCAATCTCAGTTGAATCAATTAAATAAAATTGAAATTCATTTGAATTTTCTTGTTTTTTATCAATTTTTAATTTATATCTTTCTTTTAAAAATTGGTAATCTTTGTGGTTACTAAGTTTATTTTCTACTCAAGTAATATTTCGAAAACAACTTGATGGGCTCATTTTAGATTTAATACTCATTTGAAAAAAAAGTATAATATTCTTTTCAGTATAATAAAGTCATCATTAATCTTTCTTCTACTGAAAGTTTATTTTTTCGACCTTTATTTTTTTCTAATTTTTCTATTTCAATTAATTTTTCTAACATTTCATTAAAATGAAAACGTTTTATACCAAAATATCTGTAAAATTCTTCATTTTTTAATTTTTTTAAATTTTCAAAAATCATTTTTATCAACACTTTTCTAAATTTATTGTTAATAACAAAATTATAAAATAAATTTTAAAATTATTAATTGACTTTTAAAAAATTTAATTACGGAATATGTCTTGTATTTAATTAACTGAAAAATGTATTAGTTATGTAAATAATATTTTTTTATTCATATAAAAACAATTTTTAAGTTTTAGATTTCAATAGAATATATAATTTAAAAAAAATAAAATTCATGATATCTAGTTAATTGAATTAGAACACATTTTTACAACATAATCTATCAAAATAAAAACTTTATCTATCATTAATATTTATTTGCTTTTTTATATTGTTAATGATATTATTTTTAAGTACTTTTTATTAATAGTAATTTTATAAGTGAGGTGAAACCATGGCAAAAGCAAGCATCCATCCAGAGTATTTTCAAACTAAAGTAACATGTATAACATGTAGCAATAATTTTATAAGTGGTTCAACTAAGGGTAAAGAAATCCGTGTTGATACATGTTCAAGTTGTCATCCATTTTATACTGGAAAACAATCATTTGTTTCAGCAAAAGGAAGAGTTGAACGCTTTAATACAAAAGCAAGCAAACAAGTTGAAACAAAATCAAAAACTGTTGAAATAAACAAAGCAAAACCACAAAATACTAAAACTATTGTATTAGAAACAGCAAAAGATGTTCTAAAACTAACTGATACTAAACAAGTTAAAAAATAATTTTAATTAAACTAGAAACTAATAATAGTTTCTTTTTTTTATACTCTAAAAATAAAATTATTTACAGACATATTTACCATTAATTAAGTTAAAATATTGTATGTATACAACCCAATAAATATAGAATATAATTTTAATAGTATATGAAATAAAAAACTTTAAGGTAGGGAATGGTTTTATGGAAAAATCATCTGATTTTAATAAATTGGTAATAAGTAAAGGTATTAGATATAATACTGAGCAAACTAGTAACTTTAATTTTAGTATTATTAATTTATCCGTTGAAAAAGCCGTAAAAGATTGAAGTTTTGAAGGAAAATATCCTAGTTGCTTGGCAATTTTTAGTAATGATGAAGATAATATTGAAAAATTAATTAATGCTCTAGCAGGTTCTTCTGCTATTATGGAGGGTAAAATTTTAATTGATGATATTGATGTTACTTATAATAGTATTGGTTTTGAACGAAAAATGGCTTATGTTAGTATGCATTTACAGAGTTGAAATAAATTATTTAGTATTCAACGTAACTTAGCAAGAACAGCAATTACTAATAAACCCTTTTTACAAGAAATAAGCAATATTAATCAAAAAATTAAGACTGATATTGAAAACTTAAAAAATACAGGTTTAAATTTAGACAGTGGTTATTTTAAAGAAAAATTAATTAATATTATTAAAAATTTTATTAATGAAACACAAAGCACTCGTAATAATTTTATTAAAGAATATCAATATCAAATTAATCATTTTCATAAAAACTTTGCTCAAGAGAAATTTAATTTTGCTGGAAGTGAAAAATTAACAGATATTCTAATTAAAAAATTCACTGCCGAAGAAAAAAATATTATTGCAAATAATAACTTATTATTTTTACAATCTTTGCAAGATCGTATTTCTAGTTTAGAAAGTTTAGTGGGACCATGTTTTTGTGGATGTAATCCACCAAAAGAAAGAAAATGAGAATTTCAACTACGAGAAATTAGTTTTGTTATTAAAGAAATAAATAATTATTTAAATAGGGAGATTAGTACTACTAGAAGTGAAATTAGAACTATGTTAAAAACTTGTAACAATCATAATCAAAATTTTAATAGCGAACTTAATCATTTAGTTTCATATCAACAAATTAAATGTACTCGTAGTCAAATTGATCAAATTTTAGACCAGTGAATTGACTTAGCAGAAGTACAAAGAATTAAATTTAATATGAAACAAGATTTTGTGGCAATGCAACTTTTACCAGATGAAATGCATTTACTTTTAAAAAATATTAAAGATGAAATTAAAATTTATCATGATAAAATTTTAAAAAATCCACAGTTACAAGATAAAGAAACATATCAACAACAATTACAAACTTTATATTCACAGTTAATTGATGTCCGTGATTTAATTAGTGAAAATATTGTTATGATATTTAAACATTTAGAACTAAGTCATTTATTGTCACTACGTTTAACACAATTAACAATAGTAGAGCGACAAATAATAAAAATCATTCAACAATTAATTGTACCTACTAAAATTTTAATTTTGCATAACCCATTTGAACTTTTAAATGTTGATAATAAAGAACAATTAGCAAATTGAATTAAAAAATTACAAAAATTTTTGAAAATAATTATTATTTTTACAACTAATAATCAACTTGATATTAATTTATTAGCGACTAATGTTACTGTTATTGAAAATGAAATAATTATTCAACAAGGAAATGTTAGTGAAATCACTGATAAACCATTATCTTTAAATTTATTGAAAGAAATAAATGAACAGCATATTAATATTGCAAAGGGAGAATGAAATGCTCATAATTTATATTTTTATAATGTAAATTTAGGTAAGTTTGATGTTAAAACTGCTTCTACTATTGCTTTTAAATCAAATGCCATTTTGTTTAGTGCAAAGAAACCACGATTTACTTTTTTAAAAAATTCAATTATTATTAATGGTGTTATTAAAAATATTACTAAAGTTGATGATAAAAAAGCATATTTATTGGTTGAAACTACTAAATCAGAACAATTTGAAGTTTTAACAAATAATAATGATAATTTAGAAGTGGGAACTGTTGGTTGAATTAGTATTACTAAAAATTCAATTTTTGTTTTTGATGATGAAACAAAGCAATTAATTGGTACATGATAGAAAGGATATATAATATGAATAAGTTTAAAAAAGAAGCACAAGCAATTTATGAATTAATAAAAATCAGTAATCCAATTATTATTCATCGTCATATTAATCCTGATGGAGATGCTTTGGGTTCACAATGAGGATTAAAAAAAATTATTGAAGATAATTTTCAAAATAAAAAAGTACTTGTTCCAGGCGAAACAAATGAACATATGGCATCATTATTTCCACAACCAACTTTTGTTAAAAAAGAAGATTATGAAAATGCACTAGTAATAGTCACTGATACAGCTAATCGCGAACGAATTAGTGGTCAATTTTGAGAAGAAGGAAAAAAGATAATTAAAATTGATCATCATCCAATTGTTGATAAATATGGTGATATTGATTTAATTGAAGAAAAGGCTTCTGCTGCTTGCCAAGTAGTGGCAAAATGAGCACAAGTATTGAATTTAAAAGTTTCTGCTTTAGCAGCTAGAGATTTATTTCTTGGTTTAGTTACTGATTCTGGTAGATTTTTGTATCGCTCTGTTAATGAAGAAACTTTTCAGGTTGCTAGTTTTTTAGTTAAACAAAATTTTAATTTATTAGACTTATATCAAAGTTTATATATTCAAAATTTAAAAATCGCAAGATTGAAAGGATATATATTATCAAATTTTAAAATTACTGATAATGGTGTTGCTTATATAATATTTAACGATAAAATAATTACTGACTTACAAACAAAAATTATTAGTCAAAATAAAATATTAAATATTAAAGGCGAAGTTGTTTTAACTAGAGAAGATTTAACTAGCCAAGTTAATGTAATGTCAAATATTGATGGTATTAAAATTTGATTAATTGCTGCTTATGATCAAATGAATAGTAAAATTAAAGTTAGTGTTCGTAGTGCAAGATGAATAATTAATGATTCTATTGCAAAGTTTGGTGGTGGTGGTCATCAGACAGCAGCTGGTGCATATTTACAAAATATTAATGAAGTTGAAAAATTGATTGATAGTTTAGATAAAATTGCTAGTAAATCACCAGAATTAACAAACAATTAAAATTAGAGATGGAGTTGGATATAAATGTATAGTCGTTATAATGAGGGATGAATTGAAGTAATTACTGGTTGTATGTTTGCTGGAAAAACCGAAGAGTTTATGCGACGTATAAATCGTTTACAGTATGCTAAACGCAAAGTGCTAGTTTTTAAACCCAAGGTTGATATTCGTTATGATGCTAAAAAAGTAGTAAGTCATAAAGGAGTATCTATCACAGCGATAGTAATTGATGATCCAATGCAAATATTAAAACATATAGATAAAGAAATAGAAGCAGTTGCAATTGATGAAGTACAATTTTTTAAACCATCAATTATTGAAGTGATTAAAACATTAGCAAATCAAAATAAGCAAGTTATTGTTGCGGGTTTAGATCAAGATTTTCGTGGTGAACCATTTCCTGTTACTAAAGAATTATTAGCTTTAGCAGAATTTGTAACTAAATTAGATGCTGTTTGTGTAAAATGTGGTAAAGCAGCAACAAGAACACAACGTATTATTAATGGCCGGGAAGCTAGATATGATGATGAAATTATTTTAATTGGTGCGCAAGAACAATATGAAGCTCGATGTCGTAGTCATCATCGCGTCTTAACAAATAATCAGAATAGATAAATCAGGTGTGATATTATGAATGAAAAAACATTAGAACAGTTAATGCAACTTACTAAAAAATATAGTGAAATTGAAAAGCAATTAGAAAATCCCGAATTAATTCCTCGTGATAAATACACTGAATTAACAAAAGAACATAGTAGATTAGAACCAATTATTGAACAATATTGAAAATATGAAAAAATTAACAAAGAAATTATTGAAGCAAAAAAGGCATTAGCAACCGAACAGGAACAAGAACTTTGTGAAATGCTTAAAACAGATATTAAAGCAAATGAAATAGAATTAGAAAAAGCAGAAAATGAATTAAAACTAACACTAATTCCTAAAGATATAAATGATGATAAAAATGTTATTATTGAAATTAGAGGAGCTGTTGGTGGCGATGAAGCAAATATTTTTGCTGGTGATTTATATCGTATGTATAGTAAGTATTGTGAAATTCAACGATGAAAAATTGAAACTATTGAAGCAAAAGAAGCAATAAATGGTGGATTTAGTTATATTGCTTTTATGATTAAAGGTAAACATGTATTTGCTAAATTAAAGTTTGAAGCTGGTGGACATCGTGTTCAGAGAGTTCCAAAAACCGAATCACAAGGACGAGTTCATACTTCAATTGCAACGGTTGCTGTATTGCCAGAAGTTAATGAAGTTGAAATTAAAATAAATAATTCTGATTTAAGAATTGATACTTATCGTTCTAGTGGTGCTGGTGGTCAACATGTTAATACTACCGATTCAGCAATTAGAATTACTCATATTCCAACAGGTGTTGTTGTAACTTCACAGGACGGACGAAGTCAACATGATAATAAAGATAAAGCAATGCGGGTATTAAGAGCTAAACTTTATGAAAAAAAAGTTGAAGAAGAACAGGGAAGAATTGGTAATTTAAGAAAAACAGCTGTTGGTAGCGGTGATCGTTCAGAAAAAATTAGAACATACAATTATCCACAAAATAGAGTAACCGATCATCGAATTGGATTATCTTTATTAAAGTTAGATCGTATTATGGAAGGTAATATTGATGAAATTATTATTGCTTTAATTAGTAGTGAACAAAAAGAAAAATTAGAAAATATTGATGAAAATATTACAGTATTAAAGTAAAAAAGGAAGAAATTATTATGGATTTTAAGATTTTAGACTCTAGAACAAAAATTTTGTTTTTAATATCAGTTATTTTTTTATATGCGACATTAGGAACGTTTATTACATTAACTTTTAGTAATGGTATTATTCACATTTTATTTTTAGTTTTAACATTATGATTTGCTAGTGCATCTAGTTTAATTTTTCATTATTTATTATGAAAAAATTTAGAATTTTTACGAAATATTAATGGTAATAATATTAATAATTTTGGTTTTATTATTAGTATTTGTAGTTACATTATTCTTTTTCCAATTATTTGTTTATTAACAATTAGTTTTTTATTTATTTTTAGTATTATTGTTTTAATTCTCGTTGTTAATAATTTAATAAAAAAAACTTCAAGAAATAATAATTCATTTATTAATTTTCAATAAAATATTTATTTTTGGAGTATAAATTAATGACTTATAGAGATTATCTTTTATTAGCAAAAAAAATTAATAAAAAAAATGAACAAATTAATAAGATAATTTTATTAAAGTTTATTAATAAAGATTTATCTTGATTATATGCAAATCTTAGTCAAACAATAGCAATAGATTTTTTAGAATCATATTTACAACTAGTTAAAAAATTTGTTGCTGGTTATCCTTTACAATATATTATTGGTTATCAATGATTTCTTGATCATAAGTTTGTTGTTGATAATAGAGTATTAATTCCTCGTAATGAAACTGAAGAACTAGTTAAAAATGTTTTTGTCTATGCGCAAAACATTTTTAATAATGATAATTTAAAAGTATTAGATTTAGGGACAGGCAGTGGTGCTATTGCTATTAGTTTAGCGTTAAAGAAACCTAATTGAAATATAGTAGCAAGTGATATTAGTAAAGATGCATTAACTATTGCTAAGATTAATAATGATAATTTTAACCTAAAAAATATTAATTTTGTTGAAAGCGATATATTTACAAATCTTAAAAATCATAAATTTAATATTATTGTTTCAAATCCACCATATATTGATGAGACAGCAAATACTTTTTCAAAACATAATTTACAATATGAACCAAAATTAGCTTTATTTGCTGATCATAAAGGATTATATTTTTACGAAGTAATTTTTCAACAATGTCATGCAGTTTTAGAAAAATCTTTTTTATTAGCATTTGAATTTGGTTTTGATCAAAAAGAAGCACTAACTATTCTTATTAAAAAGTATTTATCACAATATAATTACAAATTTATTAAAGATATTAATAATAAATGAAGAATGCTATTTATTTGGCAAGCATTATAACATATAAAAATAATTTAAGAACAATAATTTTGTGACTCAAAAGGTGACTATTTTATTTTTTGAAAAGGAAAATCTCATTTAATCTTTCAATTAGGATAACGGGGGCAGTTTTAATGTGGCGTATCATTGAAATATTAAAATATTTTCAGTATTCTTGTTCGGTTAATATAGCATTTCTAATGGAAAAATTTAATGTTACATTTCGAACTTTACAAAGAAATATTACTTTTATTAATACAATGTTAATAAAAATTAGTAATTGTAATATTTCCAGAAAGCAAGATTACTTTGTAATTAATGGTGACAATGAAATAATAGCAATAAATACTTTGCTTACACAGTTTATCCACATATCCAATGAATATCCTTTTGTTAGAATGAGTAATTTGTTCTTAATATGTGTATGACAAAAAAATATTTAAGTAGTGAGTGACTTATCAATATAAGTAACACAAATAAGTATAATTTAAAAAAAGACATTATTTACTTGAATAACTTTTTCTTTGGACATATTCCGTAATTAAATTTAATTAATTGTCAATAAAATTGTTTTAAAACTATTTAGTGTTATTGAATATAGAAATAAATATTTTTTGAAAAAATAGTTTAAAAAATGAGTTTACATTTTAAACAAAAAATTGTTAATAATATTTTTATATTAACTCGATAAAAATTTAAATTTTAAAAAAATATTTTTAATATTTTTTTTATTTTAATGGTTTTATTTTATTAAAAATTTCACAAAGTAAGTTAAATCTTAAGTACATAAGTCTAAATTTAGATTTTCTACATTTATTTACTAAAATTTTGAATCTTTTCAATCAAGCAAAGACATGTTCAACTTTAATTCTAATTTTAGATACAATCTTATTGTATTTTCTTTCTTGTTTAGTTAATTTTTTATTTTTAGTTCTTTTAATTGGTATTATTGTATTTTTATAAATATTTTGTATACCTTGATATCCTAAATCACCAATAATTATTGTTTTTTCTGAAAATTCAAGATTTGAATTTTTTAATATTTGAAAATCATGCACTTTACCATTATCAGCAAAAATATCAACAATTTTTTTATTAAAAAAATCATATACAATTTGAAATTTTATAGAATACATTCAACTTTTACCAGAAAAATATTCTAACTGTAGTTTTTTTTAGTTGGTCTTTCAATTTCAATCTCAGTTGAATCAATTAAATAAAATTGAAATTCATTTGAATTTTCTTGTTTTTTATCAATTTTTAATTTATATCTTTCTTTTAAAAATTGGTAATCTTTGTGGTTACTAAGTTTATTTTCTACTCAAGTAATATTTCGAAAACAACTTGATGGGCTCATTTTAGATTTAATACTCATTTGAAAAAAAGTATAATATTCTTTTCAGTATAATAAAGTCATCATTAATCTTTCTTCTACTGAAAGTTTATTTTTTCGACCTTTATTTTTTTCTAATTTTTCTATTTCAATTAATTTTTCTAACATTTCATTAAAATGAAAACGTTTTATACCAAAATATCTGTAAAATTCTTCATTTTTTAATTTTTTTAAATTTTCAAAAATCATTTTTATCAACACTTTTCTAAATTTATTGTTAATAACAAAATTATAAAATAAATTTTAAAATTATTACTTGATTTTTCAAAAAAATAATTACGGAATATGTCTTTTGAACAAAATTTAAGATTAAAATTAAAATTTGAACATAATAAAGGGTTTCAATTAGATGGTTACGAATGACATTTAAGATTTATAACCGCTATTATTATTATTATAAAACTTATTAGTAAAGATAAAAAAATCTCTTAACTAATGATAAAGTCCTAACCTATATATACAAAAAAATAGAAATTATAATGATCAATATCGGTTATAAAAAATATTATGATGATCAACTAATATGATTTTTAACAATTCATGTACGAAAAATTAAACTTAATTTTTTTCTTGAAAAAGATGAACAAATTGAATTTAATTTAAACTTAAGTATAAAAAAAGAAGTCGAACATTTTAGATTAATAATTGCTAAAGAGTTTGCTATCGAGTTTGATAAGTTTGAAACCAATTATTTTAATTTCATTTGTTTACTTAATATTAAAGTTGACAGTCAATTATTTCCAAATATAACTTCAGAAATTAGTAACATTACTCAAAAAATATTTTCTTTTATTACTTATGAATATCAGGTGTCTTTATATTCAAATACTTTTAAAAGTAATTTGAATAGTTTTCTTAGTGATAATTGATTTAAATTACAATTTAATTATTATAGTGATATTAGTTTTGCCTTGGATGATACTTTTAAAATAGAAAGTGACTACCAATGAGGGCAACAACTCCTTTTTATTATAAATTCGCAATTAAAAGACATATTCCGTAATTAAATTTTTTAAAAGTCAATTAATAATTTTAAAATTTATTTTATAATTTTGTTATTAACAATAAATTTAGAAAAGTGTTGATAAAAATGATTTTTGAAAATTTAAAAAAATTAAAAAATGAAGAATTTTACAGATATTTTGGTATAAAACGTTTTCATTTTAATGAAATGTTAGAAAAATTAATTGAAATAGAAAAATTAGAAAAAAATAAAGGTCGAAAAAATAAACTTTCAGTAGAAGAAAGATTAATGATGACTTTATTATACTGAAAAGAATATTATACTTTTTTTCAAATGAGTATTAAATCTAAAATGAGCCCATCAAGTTGTTTTCGAAATATTACTTGAGTAGAAAATAAACTTAGTAACCACAAAGATTACCAATTTTTAAAAGAAAGATATAAATTAAAAATTGATAAAAAACAAGAAAATTCAAATGAATTTCAATTTTATTTAATTGATTCAACTGAGATTGAAATTGAAAGACCAACTAAAAAAAACTACAGTTAGAATATTTTTCTGGTAAAAGTTGAATGTATTCTATAAAATTTCAAATTGTATATGATTTTTTTAATAAAAAAATTGTTGATATTTTTGCTGATAATGGTAAAGTGCATGATTTTCAAATATTAAAAAATTCAAATCTTGAATTTTCAGAAAAAACAATAATTATTGGTGATTTAGGATATCAAGGTATACAAAATATTTATAAAAATACAATAATACCAATTAAAAGAACTAAAAATAAAAAATTAACTAAACAAGAAAGAAAATACAATAAGATTGTATCTAAAATTAGAATTAAAGTTGAACATGTCTTTGCTTGATTGAAAAGATTCAAAATTTTAGTAAATAAATGTAGAAAATCTAAATTTAGACTTATGTACTTAAGATTTAACTTACTTTGTGAAATTTTTAATAAAATAAAACCATTAAAATAAAAAAAATATTAAAAATATTTTTTTAAAATTTAAATTTTTATCGAGTTAATATAAAAATATTATTAACAATTTTTTGTTTAAAATGTAAACTCATTTTTTAAACTATTTTTTCAAAAAATATTTATTTCTATATTCAATAACACTAAATAGTTTTAAAACAATTTTATTGACAATTAATTAAATTTAATTACGGAATATGTCCAAAAAATAATTATTTTCCCAATCTTAATCTTTTACAAAATAAATTTTTAATGATTACTTTTCATAAAAGTTTTATAGCAAATGAGAACTGAAACATTCCCTTATATATATTCTTAATTGATGACTCCTATGCTAATAAAATTCAAATAACTTCATTTATAAAAGTAAATTTCCCTAATATTTTAATTATTTCCCTAAAAAATAACTTAAGTAATAATTTTAAGCTTCATTTACTAAATCAAAAACCTTGTATATTAATTGAAAAGGTAAATATCTATAGTAATTATAATTTAGATAAATATAAGAATATTTCTGTCATTAATATTAATGAAAATTCATGAAATTATGAATTAGAAAAAAATATTAATGAAAAAATAAAATGAGTAATGTTAAAAAGAATTCAATATTCAATTGTGGTATTTAATTTTTATATCCAAGAAAAATTTTATAGTATTAAATCTATTTTGTGAGCATTTCAAAAAACATTTATCAAAAAATATAATTTAAATTTAGAATTTTTAGATATTGATGAATGTTCTATAATTAAAAGTCATATTTATGAAAAAATATTATTAATAAATCAATTAGTACCTATCCCTAATTACGAGTTCCCTATTATCCTTTTATATATAAAAAACCCTTTGATATTTCAAAACAAATTTAAAATTCATTTTATTTTCATTTTATTTACTAATAAAAACAATACTCAAAATTATAATTGAATCAATTTGTGACTTTCTTTATTTAAGAAAATGATTAATACTAATATTAAAAGTATTAGTCATATATATAAAATAATACAATCAATCATGATAATTTAATGTTAATTTCCCTTACATTTTTATATAAAAAACATCTTTAAACTTATTGTCAAAGATGTTTTTTATATAAAATTAATAGTATAAATAAAAAATAAATATAAAATCATTTATTTTTAATAAATTTAATAATGATTATTTAACATCACCAGAAAGATAAATCTTAACTTTCATTATATTTTTGGTAAATGAGAATTAAATTTAATATAATCTATTTCTGCATCTTTAAATTGAGTTTCTAATTTTATAATTTCTTTTTTTATAGTGCTATCTAATTCTTTATTGGGAAAAATCATTTTTGTAAAATCATTATTATTAAATTTTTTATCAATTGTTTTTTCAATGATATTTTGAATACAAATTGTTTCTATTATAAATGGTTTATTATCATTATCTTCAATTTCTTTTCTTATTTTTTCAATTTCTTCATTAGTATGTTGTATTCCTATTTTTCTTTTGGGCATATTTTTTGATTCTCCTTCTATATTTAATTTAATTAAAATCTAATATAAATATTAATCTATATTAAATTAAGATGTTTATTAAACCATTAATGAATGATTTTCCAATCTTTAATTAGTAATTTTAAGGTTTATTTTAAATTACAAATATCATTTATAACTTTTTTATTCATTATTTTGAAACAACTATTATATTTAAAATAATAGGTGTATAATTTAGTTAAAATTTATAGTGGTGTTTTCATGATAACTTTACAGCAAAATCAAATTAAAGAAATTAGTCAAATCATTGCTAATGGCGAAGTGGTTGCTTTACCAACAGATACAATTTATGGTCTTGTTTGTAAATTTAATGATGACAAAGCTATTAATAAAATTTATCAAATAAAAAAACGTGATTATACTAAAGAACTGCCAATTTTAGTTGCTAGTTGAGAACAAGCTAAAAGCATTGGTATAATTAGCGATCAATTGCAGTCATTTTTAATAAATAATTTTAGTGCTGGTAAAGTTACTGTTATAGTTTTAAAACAACCTAGTTTAAACACATCATATTGAATAAATAAAAAGACAATAGCAATTAGAGTTAGTGCTTCACATTTTATTCAAAAATTAATTAAATTAACAGGGCCTTTAGTAGCTACAAGTTGTAATTTAAGTAATGAACAACCAATTAACGATTATCATAATATAAACTTGCCTAACTTAAGGTATAGAGTAGCAGGTGAGATTTTAACAAATAAACCATCAACTATTTTTAATAGTTTTAATGATAAAATTATTAGATAATAATTAGATAACAGTATTAAAAAAGGAGATAATACTATGAATTGATGAATAATTTTAATTATTATTGCATGCACAACAATATTGATTTTATTAATTGCACTAATTTTATTAATTAAAAAAAATAAACAAAAGAAAATATTAAAAATTACTGAAGATATAAATACTTTATATAAATACTTAAAATTAAAAAAAATAAATACTAAAGAATTACCAGTTTCAATAGAAAAAATTAAAGAAGATATTTATTATAGTGACAAAGTCATTTTGGGAAAGTATGAAGATCTTAATAAGATTTCTGGCCAAAATATTCTTTTAAAAACTGAATATAGTGATGCCAAAAAATTATTTTTACGTTATAAAATTAAAGACATTAATCTTATCAAATCATCAGATTTTATACCTTTAAATCAAATAGACTTGTTAATTTCACGAAATAATCTTTATTTTATTGATTCTTTTGAACTACAAATAATACCATTAGTTAATGTTAAAAGTATTACATTTTTTTGAGAAAAAAATAATTATATAAAAAATAAACAAAAATATATTGGTATTGAAATTAATTTTCAAAATAAACGTTTATTTTTTCTTTTTAATAAATATGAAAAAGCAATTAGTTTTGCTGTTCATGTTATTAGTTTATAACAATTATTATTTAGTAATTAAAAATTTTGCTTTTTTTGTGAAAATGATATAATTATACAAAATATATTATTAGGAGCAAAATTATGGCAAAAAAACACTTTAAATTTAATACTTGAAAGTTTATTCAATTTACTGGCTTTTTTTTAATTACTTTAGGAATTATATTTTCTTTTTCTTCTTTTAAGGTTAGCCTATTGTTATATTTTGGTTTAGTATCAGTATTAATAGGTTCTATTAATATTTTAATTTACTATATTTTTATTGGAACAAATAGTTATAAAAAATATTCAAGAAAACAAAATAATAATAAGTTAATAATCAAAAATAATTAAGAAATATAAAGTTAAAACTAAAAACTAAGAAGATTAGTTTTTTCGAGAGAATAATAGGTGAAAAACTATGAGAAAAATATTAAAAGTATTTAAAACGATGTTTTTAACGAGCATTATTTCTTTACCACTTATTGCATGTGATAAGGTAAATGATGCAAATCAAAAATATGTTGATATTAGTAATATTAATATGGAAGTTACTAATGCTCCTGTTGAATTAAATAAAGATATTTATAATACAGCTTTAATTAAATTTAAAACTAAAGTACAAACTGAAATTAATAAATTAGTTCCAGAAGGAAAAAACCAGAAAATGGAACCGATTATAAAATAACAATTGTTAATCATAATGATATGTATGCTAAAATTGATAAATTTGAATCACTTGCTGTTAATGTATCTGCTTCAAATAATAGTAATATTTTAAAAGGTAGTTTTAATGCTTGTGTAAAATTAGTACCAAAAGTTAAAGACATTAGTAATGTTAATATTGATAAGCAAGAAGAAAAAATTAAAATTAATACCACTACTTTTGGTGAAGCAATTGCTTTACGTTGTTTATCATTAATTGAAAGTAAAATTAATGCTATTGTTGCAACAGCAAAACAAGATAGTGACTATATTGTTAATGTAGAAGGTCATACTTTATCAGAATCTATTAAAACATTTGATGATGTTCATATTAATGTTAATGCTATTGAAGATGATTATCATTTTTTATTACATGGTAGTTTTAGTTTTGTCTTAGCTTTTGTTAAAGATTAATTTATATTATTTTGGGTAATAAAAAAGAAAACTTGATTTTCATTATTATCATAAAAATAAAGTAGTATAGTATGGGGTAAGCATGTCAGAAGTAGAAAAATTATTAACAATGAATTATGAAAATGTTTGTAATTTTTTAAAAAATAAATATGGATGTATTTCAAAAAATTATTTTTCAGATGCAACAATGTCTAAGAAATCACAAGGAATAACAAGGGGAAAAGAAGGTTTATATATTCATCATATTGATGAAGATAAAGCAATTTGTTATCTACTCCCAAATGAGCTCAAAAGTCACCATTTGCCTATCAATATGCTGATCGATTAGTTTATTGTAATTTATTAGAACATTTGGTTTTGCATATTAAAATTTTGAATATCCTCATCCAAATAAACATAATTTTATGGAAGTTGGTGTTGGTGGAATTTATGCTTTTATTGTTCCTGAATTAAATGATATTTATAGTGGTATTCAATATAAACAACCATGAAAACAGAAAGTTACTGAAGTTGTTTTACCATTAAAAGGAGATTATTTTAAATGTATTAAAAAATTAGTAGAACTTGGGTTTTCTTATCCTTTGCTTACTTCTTTTAATCATCAATTTGGTACATGAAATAATAGAAATAATAATAGGTTATATGAAGAAATGAAAAAAATGGGTGTTAAACAGTAACTTTTTTTTATTGTTATTTAATCATAAATAAAAAATGTTAGTAAATTACCAACATTTATTTTTATTAAGTTTATGAAAAAGTTAATTGACAATGATTTTGATTAGTTATTGGTAATTGTTCACTATTAATACTTGTTATATCGTTATTTCTTAATAATGGAGTTCTTTCAGATATTTGTTGTTCGTTATTACTTTCAACATTAATATCAGAAATATTTGTTGGAAAACATTTATCATAAATATTTGAAATGGAAGTGCTAATTCCATACCCTAGTTTAGAACCTAAAAATGCTCCAATAAAAGTTGAACCTGTTATACTAACCATTATTCCAAAGAGTGCCATTCCTGCTTCTGGATCATATAAAGCTTCCTTATTTTTTGAAATTAAATCATAATAAAAATAACTTATGCCACTTAGCGCTGCACTACCACCTAATATTCCACCTGTATATGTAAAGTATTTTTGAATTTTTTTCATTTTTTCTCCTTTCAAAATAAAAAAACTATTTATTTTAAAATTAAAATAATAGTTTAAAAACTTGTATGAAGTTTTATCTTTTAATTTTAACATAAGATTTTTTTTGATAAAAATAAGACAAAAATTACTATTAATAGTTTATTGTAAATATATAATTTTCTATATCAATAAAAGAAATTTATTGAATTTATATTTTAGATTATAATTTTTTAAAATAAAAACAAAGTTATTAAAATATAATTTATAAATTATATTTTTATTTAGTTAATTTTGAACTATAAGAATGTTATTAACAATTAAAAAAATAATTTTTGAATAAATCTTTTATCTTTTTTCGTTATTTTTATTGTTATTTTATTGATTTATAAATTAAAAGGCGTAAAATTTCATATTAGTATATATTTTAAATTATTGAAAATATACGCATTAAAGATAAAGGAGTGTTTTTAGTGGAAAGTAGTAAAAATCTGTTTATTGTTAATCATCCTTTAATACAAGATAAATTAACAAGAATTAGAAATCACTTAACCCAAAAAAAAGATTTCAAAGAGAATTTAAGCGAAATTGCAACGTTAATGGCTTATGAAGTATTTAAAGATATTCCTCTTGATGAAATTGAAGTTGAAACACCCATTACTAAAGTTATTGGTAAAACATTAACCAAGACAATCATTCTTTCTCCGATTTTAAGAGCAGGATTAGGGATGACAAATGGATTTGAGTATGTAGTACCTAATGCAATTATTAGTCATGTTGGTCTTTATCGTGATGAAGAAACTTTAAAACCACAAAAATATTTTTTTAAATATCCCAAAAATATTAAAAATATAAGTGATGCATTAGTATTTATCTTAGATCCAATGCTTGCTACTGGTGGTACTGCTGACGCTGCTATTAAAGAATTAAAAAAAGTAGGTTTTAAAAATATTACTTTAGTTTCCATTGTAGGAGCACCAGTAGCTATTAAGAAAATTAATCATAATCATCCTGATGTTAAGATTTTTTTAGCAGCGTTGGATAAAGAATTAAATGATGATGGTTATATTGTACCTGGATTGGGTGATGCTGGTGATCGAATTTTTGGAACTAAATAAATATTTTAATGGAAAAAATTAGAAATAACCTTTTTCTTTCAATACTTTTTACAATGTTATGCTACTGATTATTAATTAATGTAGGATTAATTATAACTGTTATAATTAATACAAACCATTGGTTATTAATTGCTGGATTTAATATTGGTTTTATAGGAAGTATGATTGGGTTATGCTTTTTATATTTATCGTCAAAATGATTAACCAGCGGAATACATTTAAAACAAACCTTAGCATATTTTGGATTCTTATTAAGAATGTTAATTTATGGTTCAATTATAGTTTTGAATATTTTCTTTAACTTTGCTAATATTTTTACTATAATTGCCGGAATGTCAATATTAATGGTTGCTACTATTACTGCAACATTATGTGTATATCAAAAAAATAACTTAAAAGAAGGAATTTAAATGGAAACTTTAGCTGGATTGGAAAGTTGGAATTATTTACAAATTATGCCACAATTGGTAACAATTTTGATAACAACAGTCTTTATCAGTGTTATTAGTTATATTTATTATTATAAAGTAAAACGAATGAAGCCTGATGAAGATCCAAGAGGTATTGTTTTAGTTGTTGAATTAATAATTAAATCAGTTGAAAAAATTGTTGTTGATGTTCTTGACGTAAAGTATAAAAACCTGACAGTTTATTTGTTATATGTAATGGGTTATATTTTAATTGGTAATTGATTATCAATTATTGGTCTTGAACCACAGTCATCAATGTATACTGTTACTTTATCAATGGCATTAGTTACTTTTATTGGAATATATTATATTGCTATTAAATTTCAGAAACTTTTATTTTTTAAAAAATTTATTATTAACCCTCTAGAATTAATTACTCAATTTGCACCTTTGATTTCTTTATCTTTTCGTTTATTTGGTAATATTTTAGGTGGAAGTATTATTTTGGCAATGCTTTATGGGGTAACTGCTAATATTTGAAGTAATATCCCAATTATTGGTCAGATGAATTTATTAATTGGTGTAATTGGACCATTCTTACATATTTATTTTGATTTATTTGCTGGAAGTATTCAATCCTTAATTTTTGGCACCTTAACTCTTGTTTATTGGAAGTTACAAATGGAGGAAGGAAGTTCTCATAAGGGAGAACTTACTATTAAATTACCAAAAAAACTTCGTAAACAACAAGCAATAAATCATGAAGAAGAAATTTATACCGAACGTTCAATTATGGAAAAAAAATAAAACACAAAAAGGAGAATTTATTTATTATGGAATTATTAACAACAGTAATGACACATGTCTTTCATTTTTTTAATCATTTAGCAGCTGATCCTAATGGATTGATGAATTTAAAGTTTGTTGGAGCTGGAATTTCAACTATTTCTTGTGCAGGAAGTGGAATTGGTCAAGGTTTTGCTGCTGGTAAAGCTGTTGAAGCGGTTGCTCGTAATCCTGAAGTAGAATCTAAAATTAGAACACAATTTGTTATTGGTGCAGCTATTGCCGAATCAGGTGCTATTTATGGATTAGTTGTTTCTCTAATTTTAATATTTGTAGCATAAGGTATTAAAAATATTAAAAAGTAGGTGATTTTATGAATTTTAATTTCAATGATTTAGTATCAGGTGATGATATTGTTAATCAATTATTTCCCAATCTTCCTGTTTTTATTGCTCATATTTTTGCAACATTAATTTTATTAATGGTACTTTGAAGATGAGTTTATGCTCCGTTTCGTAAGGTTTTACATTCGCGACATTTAGTAATTAAAGAAAAACTTGATGATGCTGCTTGCAAGCAATCATTAGCTAATCAAGATCGTGGTGAAGCTAGTCAAATATTAAAAGCTGCTAAAATTGAAGCTCAGGAAATTATTGCTAATGCACAAAATGATGGTTACAATAAGCGTAAACAAATTATTGATAAAGCGCAAGAAGAGAGTATGCGTATTACTAATCAATCAAATCGTGATTTAGTTCGTGCTCGTAAAGAGGCAGAAGCAAAGATTAACGAAGAAATCAAAGTAGTAGCATTAGAAGCAGCTAAAAAAATTATTGGTGCTGAAATGAATGCTAAAAAACATGAACAATTAATTACTGATTTTATTAAGAATTTGGAATAGTGGTGAAGTTAAATGATAGATGAAGGATTAGCTAATCAATGAAGTAATGGTCTTTTTCAATTAGCAAGAGAAATAAAAAAAATTACTCAATTTGCTGAAGAAAGTAATAAATTAATTGATATTTTTACTACTTATCCAGAATTTATTGATATTACTAGTAGTAGTAATATAACTATTGAAACACGTAAACAAATTATTAGTGAAACTTTTAAAAATCATATTGAACCATATATGTTAAATTTTTTCTTTTTGTTGATTGATGAACATCATTTCCAGTGTGTTCGTTTCATTTTAAAAGAATTTCGCAAATTATGTAATGAATATCAAGATGTAAACTATGGCATTATTTATTCAGTAATAGAACTTTCAAACCAACAAATAAATCAAATAAAATTGAAAATTGAGAAAGTCATTAAACATAAGATTAAAGTCGTTAACAAGATTGATAAATCATTAATTGGCGGTATTAAAGTTAAAGTACGGAATCAAGTTTTTGATGGTTCCGTTAAAGGTCAAATTGATCAATTAAAACAAGAATTATTAAGTCATGAATAGAGGTAAAACAAATGTCCTTAAACGTTAATCAAATTTCAGAAATTATAAAAAGCCAAATTAAAAATTATGGTAAAAAAATTAGTGCTAATGAGGAAGGCATTGTTGTTACTGTCGGTGATGGAATTGCGCTAATTCATGGTTTAGATAAGGCTGTTAATGGTGAATTAGTATTTTTTCCTAAAAGTAATATTTATGGTATGGTTTTGAGTTTAGAAGAAACTGCTGTTGGTGTTACTTTAATGGGGGATGACACAGGTATCAAAGAAGGAGATATTGTTAGTAGAACAGGTAATGTTGTTGAAACACCAGTTGGTAATATGCTTTTAGGAAGAGTTGTTAATGCACTAGGGCAAAAGATTGATGGTAAAGGTCCAATTAAAACTACGAAAACTAGACCGATTGAAAGAATAGCACTGGGTGTGATGACTAGAAAATCTGTATCAGAACCTTTAGCAACAGGATTATTATCAATTGATGCAATGATTCCGATTGGCAAAGGTCAAAGAGAGTTAATAATTGGTGATCGTCAAACTGGAAAAACAACGATTGCTATTGATACTATTATTAATCAAAAGGGTAAAAATGTCTTTTGTGTTTATGTTGCTATTGGTCAAAAAGCTTCAACTGTTGCTCAAATTGTTGATAAATTAACACAACTAGGGGCAATGGAGTATACAACTATTGTTGCTGCTACTGCTAGTGAAGTTGCTCCTTTGCAATATATTGCTCCTTATACAGGAGTAACTATTGCCGAAGAATGAATGGAACAAGGTAAAGATGTCTTAATTGTTTATGATGATTTAAGTAAACATGCAGTGGCCTATCGTGCTATTTCCTTATTATTAAGACGACCACCAGGAAGAGAAGCTTATCCAGGAGATGTTTTTTATCTTCATTCACGTTTATTAGAGCGTGCAGCTAAATTAAATGAAAAACATGGTGGTGGGAGTATTACTGCCTTACCTATTATTGAAACACAAGCCGGTGATATTTCTGCATATATTCCTACTAATGTTATTTCAATTACTGATGGTCAAATTTTTTTAATGTCAGAATTATTTAATGCCGGAATTCGTCCAGCAGTTGATGTAGGTTTATCAGTTTCACGGGTAGGTTCATCAGCACAAATTAAAGCAATAAAACAAGCAGGTGGAACATTAAAATTAGAATTAGCACAATTTCGTGAATTACAAGCTTTTTCACAATTTGGTTCTGATTTAGATGAAAATACTAGAGCTGTTATTGAACATGGTAAACGTGCCATTGAAATTTTAAAACAAAAACAAAATGAACCATTAAATCAAATTGATCAAGCAATTATTTTATTAGCAATTAAAAATAAGGCAATTAAATGATTACCAGTAGAAATGATGGATTCTTTTAAAAAGGAAGTAATAACTTATTTTCAAAAACAACAACGAAAAAGTTATTTAAAATTACAGCAAGATCAAGCATTTAGTGAAGAGTTACAAGTGAGCATTAGTCAAGGCATTATGCAGGTTGTTTATAATTTGACCAATAAGCTAAATGACTATAATCCTAAAATATATGGTAATCTTGAAGAATGGGAAACATTAATTAAAACATTCAAATAATGTATTAGGAAGGTAAGGTGAAATATCATGGCTCAAAGCATGGAACAAATTAGACAAAAAATTAAATCTGTTAATACTAGTTATAAAATTACTAAAGCAATGCAACTAGTATCAACAGCTAAATTAAAAAAAGTAGGTAAAAGAATTGAGATGATTAAACCTTATTATTCTGAAGTTTATGATACATTCAATCAACTAATACCTAAATTAAGTAATTCAATTTATTTAAAAACAAAGGATCAAGTTATTAATAAAACAATATGAGTCGTTTTTAATTCTAATTTAGGATTATGTGGTGGTTTTAATAATAATTTAAATAAATTAGTACTAGAACAATATCAACCACAAGATGAAATAGTTGTTATTGGTAGTAAAGGAGTTTCATACTTTACTAATCATCATTGTAAAATTATGCAATCTTATACTGAAATTAACATTCAATCATCATATAATGAGTCGCAAGAGATATCTTTGTTGTTACTTTCTAAGTTTAATAATAAAGAAACTGATGCTATTAAAATTGCATATACAAAATATGTAAATACGGTAACAACAATTCCAACAATTATTGATTTATTACCAATTGTTTCTATTAAAACTAATCAAGAAAGTAATTTAATTCAAACTGATTTTGAACCAGACGCTAATACTGTTATTAATAGTGCCATTCCTTTATATGTTGGTGCCATTGTTTATGGTGCATTAGTAGAATCACAAGTGTCAGAGCAAGCATTACGAAGATTAGCAATGGAAAATGCTTCAAATAATGCCAAAGAAATGAAAGATAAATTATTAGTAAGTTATAATCGTGCCCGTCAAGGTGCTATTACCCAAGAAATTTCAGAAATTATTGGTGGCGCTGATGCCCAATCATCATAATAAAGGAGTAAACTAAAATGAAAAATGCAACTAGTAAAAAATCTATAACAATTAAAGAAAAAAATGTTAGTGATAAAAATTCTTTAAAAAAAGATAACACTAAAGTTATTGCTAAAGTAAAAGCAAAAGTGACTAAAAAAGTAGTTAATAGCAAAGAAAGTGTTAAAACTAGTAAACAATTACCAACTAAACGAAATATTGGAAAAATTGTTCAAATTTCAGGTCCAATTATTGATATTCGTTTTAATGATAATAGTTTACCTAATTTAAATAATGCTATTAGTATTGATAATAATGGTCAAAAATTAATTGTTGAAGTTGCAAAACATATTGGTGATGATAGTGTTCGTTGTATTTCAATGGGTCCAACCGAAGGATTACTACGTGGTCTTGAAGCAGTTGATTTAGGAATACCAATTAGTGTTCCTGTTGGTGAAGAAGTTTTGGGTAGACTTTTTAATGTATTGGGTGAAGTCATTGATGATGGTAAAGAACTTAAAACTAAATTAAAATATCCTATTCATCGTACACCTCCTAGTTTTGATGAATTACAATCAAAATCTGAAATTTTAGAAACAGGAATTAAAGTTATTGATTTATTAGCACCTTATGCTAAAGGTGGAAAAATTGGTTTATTCGGTGGAGCTGGAGTTGGTAAAACAGTTTTAATTCAAGAATTAATTAATAACATAGCTAAAGAACATGGTGGTATTTCTGTCTTTTCAGGAGTTGGCGAAAGAACACGTGAGGGTAATGATTTATATTATGAAATGCAAGAGTCAGGTGTTATTAGTAAAACTGCTTTAGTGTTTGGTCAAATGTCAGAACCACCAGGTGCTAGAATGCGTGTTGCATTAACTGGTTTAACAATTGCTGAATACTTCCGTGATGAAAAACAACAAGATGTATTATTATTTATTGATAATATATTTCGTTTTACACAAGCTGGTAGTGAAATATCAGCTTTATTAGGAAGAATGCCTTCAGCAGTAGGGTACCAACCAACATTATCGACAGAAATGGGTGCTTTACAAGAACGTATTGTATCAACAACACGTGGTTCTATTACATCTGTACAAGCAGTATATGTACCAGCTGATGATTTAACTGATCCAGCTCCTGCGACAACATTTACTCACTTGGATGCCAAAATTGTTTTAGATCGTAATATTGCTGCTTTAGGGCTTTATCCTGCTGTTCATCCTTTACAATCTTCATCAAGAATGTTAGATCCTGCTATTGTTGGTCAGGAGCATTATGATGTTGCGCAAAGAGTTATTGAAACAATTCAACGTTTTTCTGAATTAGAACCAATCATTGGTATTTTAGGAATGGATGAGTTGAGTGAAGAAGATAAAAAAATAGTAGCTAGAGCAAGAAGAATTCGTAATTTTTGTTCACAACCATTTCATGTTGCTGAAAAATTTTCGGGTTTAAATGGTATTTATATTCCGATTAGTCAAACTGTTAATAGTTTTAAACAAATTTTAGATGGTGAATGTGATGATTTACCAGAGCAAGCGTTTTTATATGTAGGAACTATTGAACAAGCAATTGAAAAGGCAAAGAAATTGAGATAATTGAAGGTGATAGTATGGCATTAAATCTTAAAATTATTACTCCTGATGGTATTTTTTTCTATGGAGAAGTACAGTGAGTTAATGTTAAAACAACTGAAGGCTATGTTGGTATTCTTGAATGGCATACACCTTTGATTGCTAATATTCAAATATCGAAAATGTCATTTAAAATTAAAGAAAAAATTCGTAATTTAACGATTTCTGGTGGACTTTTGGTAACTGATTTACATATGGTTCGTATTATTAGTGATAAAGTTGAATATACATCAATTTTAAAAGAGCAAGAAACAAAGGTATTTGATGAGCGTATTAAAAGGGTTAGTGGAGGTTAATAAATATGCATGATTCACATTTAATAAAATGAATAATTGAAATAAGTATTTATCTTTTTAGTTTTATTGCTAGCGGATTTGCTGTAAAAGCAATTCCTTTTAATAAATTTCTTGATCATAAAAGAATAAAAGAATCATGAATTTTATATATGTTAACAACTTTAGTTTTTACTTATTGTATTGGTACGTTAATTATTAAATTTATTGGTTTAGATATTTGGTTTAATTTAAATTAATACTTAAAATTAAAAAAATAAAAATAGTAAGTGTTTTAAAATACTTACTATTTTTTTAATTGGTGGTTGGCCCTTAATTACGGTGGTTGGCCCTTAATTACTGGACCATTTTTGATATAAAATTCTAAATTTTAATTTGTAAAATTGGTGGTTTTAGAAATTTAGAATGTATTCTTTCATAATTATAAAACATAACATATTGATTTACATCATTTATAGCTTCATTGATGGATAAATATTGATTTGATCCTTTAGGTAGTCATTCTTGAGATAAATGAGAAAATCAGTTTTCAGATAATACATTACCACCAATATCATAAGGTTGTTTTTTGCTTAAAATTATTTGTTTATCCTCTGCTCATTTTGTGATATCCTGACAATAAAATTCGTTGGCGTTATCTGAATGTAAAATAACATTTTTTACTTGATTTCAAGAAAATTGTTTGTTGATTTTTTCAAGAGCAGGAAGAATTAAATCCTGATATGATTTATTAGGAGCAATATTATAACTAACAACATTATTTGAATAAAAATCAATAATTACAAAAAGATATAATCATCCTTCTTTAGTATTTATTTGTTTAGTGTCCATTGATCAAATTTGATTTGAAGAGGTTGTACTTTTATAATCTTTGTTTACTTTATCCATTGTAGGTATTCACTTATTTGGATTTTTTTTGTTTTTAGGATAGTTATTTTTAGTTTGTTTTAATCCTTGAATATTGTGTTCTTTCATAATTTTTCGCATTTGTTTTATTGATAATTCTATATTTAAAATGATATTTTTTTCTTGTTTTAATCACTCTTTAAAAGCTGAAAAAATTCTTAAATATCCATAAATTCTGCCTTTTCTTGTAGAATGAAATTCGATTAAAAGTTGGCATATTTTTTGATATTTATGATTGCATTTAATAATATGATTTTCTTCTTTTTTAATAGGTTTTTGTTTATTTTTTAAAAAGTAATATGTTGATCTGTTTAATTGAAGATATTGACATAGGTTTCTAATTGAATATTGATTTTTACAATCATCAATAATTTTAATTTTTTCTTTGATATTTAATTTGTTAATTACTAATGCTATTTGTTTAATTTTATCCATTAATAAAAATCCTTTCAGGTTAAAATTAGTGTTAATTATATAACACAATTGTTTTTAGAATACATTCAGGTTTTTTAAATTAATGGTCTAGTAAAAAGGGCTAAGTGGCAAGTGGCAAGTGGCATTACAGTATATTATTAAAATTTATAGTAGTTATTGATAATAGCTATATATATTATAAAATTTCTCCGAAATTACTATTATAGTAGTAAAAAAATCGTTTTTATTTATTTTATTGTTGTTTTTACTATTATATATATATAATATATATATATATAATATTTTTATCTGTATAGAATAAAATTCTCATCTGTATAGAACAATATAGAATGGAGGTGAGAAAATGAGTAAATTTTTTCATAGTAAACAAACAACTCCTGAGGATAAGAAAAATCCTAGTTTTACTTTTAAAGGAACTTTCAATAAATTAGGTGGCAAAATGTTTGGCAAAATGCAAAACTTATCAAGAGCCATTGTTTTACCAATAGCCACATTACCAATAGCTGGCTTATTGTTAGGAATTGGTGGTGGAGTTGCTAGTGCTTTAAAGCAATTACCTAATCATGATAGTCTTGTTGGTATTATTAATATTTTTTCAATTATGCAATCAGCTGGAAACGTTGTTTTTGCTAATTTAGGATTGATTTTTGCTATTTCTATTGCTTTTGGTTTTGCAAAAGCTAGTAAAGGTGTAGCTGCTCTTTCTGGATTTATTACTTTTATTGTTATGACTTCAGTTATTAGTGGCATGTTTTTTTGAAATCCTAAAACAGGAATGTTGGGATTTGATCCATGAGGTTTAGGTGAAGGTGCAAAGATTACTCCAGAAAGTGGTAAATCTTCTGGTTTATTTTCTTCTGTCTTAGGATTATTTCCTACGTTTGATACTTCAGTTTTAGGTGGCATTCTTGTTGGTTGATTAGTATCAGTTGTTCATAATCATTCATACAATATTCGTATGCCAAGAGTATTAGCTTTTTTTGGTGGTGAACGTTTTGTGCCAATTTTAGCTGTTTTTGTTGGAATAGGAATGGGATTAGCTTTTTTCTTTATTTGACCAATGTTATTAATTGCTTTTAGAGAAATTGGTAATGGCTTAGCAGCTGGTATGAATACAGGTCAACTTACTGTTGGACAGTTAACTGGTGATAATTTTCATCCAACAGTTGGTGGAGCATTTATTGCAATGTTTTTTGGAATTACTGAACGTTTATTAATACCAACAGGATTGCATCACGTTCAATATGCACCTTTCTGATATACTGGAATTGGTGGTACGTGAACTAATGGATCTGACACATTTGTAGGAGCGTACAATATTTTCTTTGGACAATTTGCTTCTAATGCAGTAGGACACATGAATCAAACACCAGGAACAATGTTTATGAGTGGGCGATTTGCATATATGCAATATGGTTATCCATTTGCAGCGCTTGCTATGTGAATGTTAGCACGACCAGAAAATAAAAAAATGGTTGGTGGTATTTTAGGATCTGCTGCTCTAACTTCTTTCTTAACAGGAGTTACAGAACCATTGTTGTTTTCATTCTTATTTGTAGCACCATTATGTTTTGTTTTCCATGCATTTATGGCAGGAATTAGTTTTATGATGGCGTATTTATTAAATATAGTTGTTGGTCAAGGTTTTGCTGCTGGATTTATTGACTTTTCTTTCTTTGGAATATTACCAAGTATTCTTGGTAAAGAAACAGGCTTCTATTGAGTATTTGCTACTGGATTAATTATGGCACCTGCTTATTTCTTTGGGTTCTATTACATTATTAAGTGAAGAAATTACAAAACTTTAGGTCGTGAAGAAGGAGAATTAGCAACCAACTTAGCTTTACAAAGTGTTGAAAGTTCTTTAGATAAGTCTTCAAAAAAAGGTAGAACAAAAGTAGAAAATTTATTACTTGGACTTGGTGGAGCATTAAATATTATTGATGTTAACGCTAAAGATAAAGTATTAGTTGCAACTTTAAAAGATGCAAATATTTATTCAAAAGCTTTATTAAGATTAAGTGGAACTAAAAATATTAAAGTAATTGCCAATAAAGTTGAAATTACTTATCTTGATGGTGCAGAGTCTATTCATAAAACTTTACAAGCAGAAATGACAAAGAAACAAACATTAACACCTGATACTAATAAAGATAAAAATAATGATATGTTAGAAAATATTTTTAAAGGTCTTGGTGGACAAAGTAATATTAAATTATTAGACAATTGTGCTACAAGATTGCGTGTTACAGTTTTTGATGAAACTAAAGTTGATGATAATATTTTAAAATCAACTGGTGCAGTTGGTATCTTTAAAAAAGGTACAGCTATTCAAGTAATTTATGGGCCACAAGTAGGTAATATTAAAAATGATTTATTAAAAACTTGAACTCCAAAATAAACTATTACTAAAATATAAAAATGAGCAACTTTTTGAGTTGTTCATTTTTTTAGTTTTAGTTACGGATAATGTTAAAATTATGATATAGGATGGAGGGAAAACTATGTTTTTTGATGATGATGAAGAAAAGTTAGAAGAAGCTAGGTATGAAGAAATACAAACAAATATACAAAATTTAACATTAACAATTGATGTTAATATTGTTGTTAAAGATTTATTTAAATATATTAAATTAAAATGTACACAAAAAATTAGAATTATGGATATATTAGCATTGTTTTTATCAATATTTTCAATAATTCTTTCAATATTATTAACTGTTATTGATAAAACTGATCAAAAAATTAGTTTTGAACTTCGAAAATTATTGTATGTGGTAAATATATTTAAAGATTTAACAGTGGTAATGGTATTAGTAATTGCATTATTTATGATTATTTATGAGATTAAATATTGAATTAAACAAAATAAGCAATTCAAATCTTTTTATGCAGCAAATGCTGATTTTACACCCGAAGAAATTGTTTCGGAACTAATGGATCTTAATAATATTTTTAGTTTTAAGCATTGAAATGAAATTTCATTCCATATTAAATACTATAAAAAATGTAAATCATTTAAACGACATGCAATTTTAATCGCTATTTTGGATTATTATCAATTGCCAATTAATAAATGAAATTTAATGTATTTAAATCAAACAATTAATTATTTAAATAAAAAACATTTTCGTCATATTCTTAGATTATGCATATTTAGTTGTTTAGCAATAATAATGATTATTTTAATGAGTACTTTCCCTTCAATATTTTTAAGATAAAATATTTTATATAGATAGAAAGGTATATATGGAAAAATTTAATGAAGAAATAAAAATATTAACGACAATTTTTATTAATAATGCTAATATCAATACTAAAATTAAACAAGAAAAATTTTTAATCAATAATTTTGAATTTTATGGAATTTTAACTAGTAAACGAAAACCATTAGTAAAATTATTTTTAAATAAATGAAATAAAAATTTATCGTTAGTAAATAAAAAACAGTTATTTGAAACATTATATTTACAAAAAAATCGTGAATTTCAATATACAGCAATGGAATTTTTAAATCTTTGATGAAAGAAAAACTTAAGTTTTAATGACTTAGATTGGCTTTTATCGATAATTAAACATAATATTTGATGAGATACTACTGATTATTTTGATAATATTATTGGTGTTCTTATATTTAGCAACAATAATATTAGTGTTAGAGATCAATATTTATTTAAGTTAATAAATGATAGTAATTTTTGAATTCAAAGAATAGCAATTCAATCACAATTAATGTTTAAAGAAAATACTAATTTTAATTTACTATTTGCATTAATTAAGACATTGTTATTAACAACAAATTTTTATCTAATACGTTCTATTGGTTGAGCATTGTGTAATGCCAAACGAATTAATTCACAAAAAATTAATGATTTTATTAAAATTAACAATGTTAGTCAAAAAATAATTGTTGTTATTGATGAACATTAAAATTAAAATTGCTTATAAATAATATTTATAATAATATTCTTAAAATAATGTAAGATTCACTTAATAGATAGAGAAAAATATTAAAATATAAATATAAGTTTTTGACCTATTTACTTTATTTTAAAGTAAATGGGTTTTTATTTGGAAAGGAAAAGCACATGCCTAATAATTATTCATTGATTGTTAAACCTCTTTTACAAGAAGAACCTATCATTAATAGTAATATTTCAATTTTTAAGACTTTACAAGTAGAATCTAATACAACAATGATTTCAATAATACCTTCAATAAAAATATCAATTTTAACAGATCATGAAATAAAAGCTTTATCTAAATATCAAATTCAATCATTGCTACCAGAGCAAATACCACTTTTTACAGCAGAACAAATTAAATCGTTTAGACCCAAACAAATTCAATGATTTTGATTATGACAAATTCAGTCATTTACAAAAAAACAGATTGCATCATTTACCCCAGAACAAATTCCGTATTTAACATATGAACAAATCCCAATTTTTACACCAGAACAAATCCTTGCATTTACACCGTTGCAAATTTCTGTATTTACGCCAGAACAAATTCCTCTTTTTACAATCGAACAAATCCCTGCGTTTACACCGTTACAAATTTCTGCTTTTACAAAAGAACAAATACCAGAATTTACAGAAAAACAGATTGCATCATTTACGCCAGAACAAAAACAAATTTTTACATTAGAGCAGCGTAAATTTTTTGGAAGAAAAATAATTTCAACTTTTAATAAACAAAAAAATAATTCATCAATAATTGAACAAGTTGTATCATTTACAGCAGAACAAATTCAATCTTTTACGTTATCACAAATTCAGTCATTGACAAGAGAACAAGTTGTATCATTTACAGAAAATCAAATCAAGGCGTTTACTCCTATTCAGATTCAAGCATTGACACCTATACAAATTAGGTCATTTAATGTTACACAAATTCCATATTTTACATTTATTCAAATTCCATCATTTATGCCATGACAAATTCAGTCCTTAACAAAAGATCAAATTTCAGTTTTTACAGAACATCAGATTCAAGCATGCCACTTGCCACTTGCCACTTAGCCCTTTTTACTAGACCATTAATTTAAAAAACCTGAATGTATTCTAAAAACAATTGTGTTATATAATTAACACTAATTTTAACCTGAAAGGATTTTTATTAATGGATAAAATTAAACAAATAGCATTAGTAATTAACAAATTAAATATCAAAGAAAAAATTAAAATTATTGATGATTGTAAAAATCAATATTCAATTAGAAACCTATGTCAATATCTTCAATTAAACAGATCAACATATTACTTTTTAAAAAATAAACAAAAACCTATTAAAAAAGAAGAAAATCATATTATTAAATGCAATCATAAATATCAAAAAATATGCCAACTTTTAATCGAATTTCATTCTACAAGAAAAGGCAGAATTTATGGATATTTAAGAATTTTTTCAGCTTTTAAAGAGTGATTAAAACAAGAAAAAAATATCATTTTAAATATAGAATTATCAATAAAACAAATGCGAAAAATTATGAAAGAACACAATATTCAAGGATTAAAACAAACTAAAAATAACTATCCTAAAAACAAAAAAAATCCAAATAAGTGAATACCTACAATGGATAAAGTAAACAAAGATTATAAAAGTACAACCTCTTCAAATCAAATTTGATCAATGGACACTAAACAAATAAATACTAAAGAAGGATGATTATATCTTTTTGTAATTATTGATTTTTATTCAAATAATGTTGTTAGTTATAATATTGCTCCTAATAAATCATATCAGGATTTAATTCTTCCTGCTCTTGAAAAAATCAACAAACAATTTTCTTGAAATCAAGTAAAAAATGTTATTTTACATTCAGATAACGCCAACGAATTTTATTGTCAGGATATCACAAAATGAGCAGAGGATAAACAAATAATTTTAAGCAAAAAACAACCTTATGATATTGGTGGTAATGTATTATCTGAAAACTGATTTTCTCATTTATCTCAAGAATGACTACCTAAAGGATCAAATCAATATTTATCCATCAATGAAGCTATAAATGATGTAAATCAATATGTTATGTTTTATAATTATGAAAGAATACATTCTAAATTTCTAAAACCACCAATTTTACAAATTAAAATTTAGAATTTTATATCAAAAATGGTCCAGTAATTAAGGGCCAACCACCAACCACCCATTGACATCAATTCAAATTCAGTCTTTTTGGTCATGACAAATTCAAGCATTGACACCTATACAAATTAGATCATTTTTGCCTATACAAATTAAATCATTTACATTATTACGAATTTCAAAATTTACAAAAACACAAATTGAGTCATTTATGTCATTACAAATTCCACTTTTTACATCAGAACAAATTCCTCTTTTTACAACAGAACAAATTTCATTTTTTACAATAGAACAAATTCGTTCATTTACATCATCACAAATTTTACATTTTACAAAAACACAAATTTCTTCATTTTGGTCATGACAAATTCAATCGTTGACAAAAGAACAGATTCAATCATTGACAAAAGTACAAATTGCTTCATTTACATTAGAACAAATTCGTTGATTTACACTATTACAAATTCAATCTTTTACACCAGAACAAATTCCATATTTTACAGCAGAACAAATACCAGAATTTACATTAGAACAAATTCAATCTTTTACACCATTACAAATTAGTTCATTTACAAAAGAACAGATTCCAAAATTTATAGCAAAACAAATTAAATCATTTTGGTCATCACAAATTGAAGTTTTTACAGGGGAGCAAATTTCATCTTTCATAAATATTCAGATTTCATCATTTACTGAACAACAAATTGCATCATTTTTGCCGTTGCAAATTCCATTTTTTACAGATATGCAAATTCAATGGTTTAGAGCTGACCAACGTAAATTTTTTAAAGTAATAAGAATTCCAATTATTAATAAACTAAAAACTAGTTCATTAATAATTAAAGAAAATCAAATTTTTGTAGAAGAGAAAATTAGAAAAAAAAGTAATCAATGAAGTTTAAAAAAATTTGATTTTTAGTTATTAGTTTTTTTCACAACAACTTCAATATTTAGTTTATTTTATATTTTTAAAAAAAATAAAAATCAACTTAGAAAAAAAATCAAATTAAAAAAAGAAGAAGATAATTTTAATGAAAATAGTTTAAATAAAATGTTAGAATCTAAAATTAATTTTATTGAACTTACAAAATCAGAAATTAACAAGGAATCTTTTAATAAAAGTAATATTAAATCATATAATAATCAAGTTTTTTATAGTAATTAAAATAATTATAGTAAATTATTTTTTCTAACTTCGAAGAGAAAGAAAAAAATATAATATAAATACAATTTTTTTTGGGTACTAAGTTTTCTAAGTTTTTTTATGTTAAAATAATAAAGATTTTATTACTTTACAAGTAATAAAAAGTATAAGTAATAATAAAGAAAAAAATGGTGATTTACTTTATGTGAGATCGTAAAATTTTACGAAAAATTAATAAACAAGTTAAGGCAATAATTAGCCTTGATGAAACAATGAGAAAAATTAAAGATGAAGAATTAGCAAATAAAACAGTTGAATTCAGAACCAGATTGGCAGAAGGTGAGACTTTAGATGATATTTTAGTTGAAGCTTTTGCGACAATTAGAGAAGCAGCACGAAGAATTAGTGGATTACATCCATATCCTGTTCAATTAATTGGTGGTATTGTTCTTCATAATGGTGATGTTGCTGAAATGCGAACTGGTGAAGGAAAAACTTTAACTGCTGTGATGCCAATTTATCTAAATGCTTTAAGTAGTAAAGGTGTTCATGTTATTACTGTTAATGAATATTTGGCGGCAAGAGATGCTGAATTAAATCGACCAATTTTAGAATTTTTGGGAATTACTATTGGCGTTAGTCTTCGTGATCATTCTACTAATCAAAAACGTGAAGCGTATTTAAAAGATGTTACATATACAACTAATTCGGAATTAGGCTTTGATTATTTGCGTGATAATATGGTTAAGGTTTATCCAGAAAAAGTTCAACGTCAGCTTAATTATGCTATCATTGATGAGGCGGACTCTGTTTTAATTGATGAATCAAGAACACCTTTAATTATTTCTGGTGGTTCAAAAAATCGTACTCCTTTATATCAAGCATCAGATGTTTTTGCAAAAACTTTAATACCTGAAGATTATAAAATTGATTGAGAATCACGTCAAATTGCATTAACAGTAACGGGTGTTAATAAAGCTCAAAAACAGTTTAATTTAAAAAATTTATTTGATATTGATAACTCGGAATTATTTCATCATATTCAAAATGCACTTCGTGCTAATCATGTTTTCAAATTAGATGTAGAATATGTTGTTAAAGATGGTGAAATTGTGCTAGTTGATCAGTTTACTGGTAGATTAATGCCTGGTAGAGTATATAGTGATGGACTTCATCAAGCTTTACAGGCTAAAGAAAATGTTACAATTCAACAAGAAACAACAACAGTAGCTACTATTACTTATCAAAACTTTTTCCGTTTATATAATAAATTAAGTGGTATGACAGGAACTGCTAAAACCGAAGAAGAAGAATTTGTAAAAATTTATAATATGAGAGTAATTAAGATTCCTACTAATAAACCAATTATTCGAGAAGATAAACCCGATCATGTTTTTGCTTCATTAAATGCTAAATTTAAATCTTTAATTGCAGAAGTTAAAGAACGACATACTAAAGGACAACCAATTTTGATTGGTACTGCTAATGTTGATGTATCAGAACGAATTGCTAATATGTTAACTTTGGAAGGAATTAAGCATGAGATTTTAAATGCTAAAAATCATGCTCGTGAAGCTGATATTATTGCTAGAGCTGGTGAAAAAGGATCAATTACTTTAGCAACTAATATGGCAGGACGTGGAACTGATATTAAACTTGGTAAGGGTGTTATTGAGCTTGGTGGCCTTGCTGTATTAGGTACTGAAAGAAACGAAGCACGAAGAATTGATAATCAATTACGTGGAAGAGCCGGAAGACAAGGTGATCCTGGATTTTCACGATTTTATGTTTCGATTGAAGATGATTTGATGTTACGTTTTGGTGGTGAAAAATTAAAAAAAGCTTTTGCAAGTTTAGGTGAAGACTATATTAGATCAAAAATGTTAACTAGATCAATTACTAGAGCACAACAAAAAATTGAAGGTATGAATTTTGATGCAAGAAAAAACTTATTAGATTATGATAATGTTATTGCTCAGCATCGTGAAGCTACATATCATCAACGTGATAATATTTTACTTGCTGATGATTTATTAGATTTAATCAAAAATATGCACAGAACAGTAGCACGTGATTTACTAAATATTTTTAATAAAGTTGTTGGTAGAGAACAGTTTATTGATTATGATGAATTAGTTAAAGGTATTGAAAATAAATTAATTAAGCCTAATGATTTAATAGCAGAAAAGTTAAATCGATTAAGTACTGAAGAAAATATTGATTTAATTGTTGAAAAATCTTATAATTTTTATCTTGAAAAAAGAGAAAAATTAAATGATGTTATTATAAAACAAATTGAAAATAGTGTTATTTTACAAACTTTTGATCAATATTGAACTAATCACATTGATGCTTTAAGTAAACTGCGTGCAGGAATCCATTTGCGTGGTTATGCGCAGTTAAATCCCTTACAAGCTTATATTGAGGAAGCTTCAAAATTATTTAATCGTATGAAAATCAATGTTGCTCATCAAGTTATTATTATGTTACATAGCATTGATCCAGAACAACATCAGGTCCGTGGTGGTCAAGATGTATTGGATACAGTATTAGCAAGTAATGTTGAAACTAAAACTAAAATTGGATAATTAATCTTTATTTAAAAAACTAAGTATTTTAATACTTAGTTTTTTAAATATGTTTTTTTATTCTATTTGATTTTTTTCTTTATGTTTTCATGACTTCTTTTTAAATATGTTTTTATTTTTTTTACTGTCATAAGTGACTGAAGTTGTTCAATGGGGGAAATTATTACCTTTAGTAACAGCATTATTATTATTCATGGGTACTAAATTTTTAATATAATTAGTTCCATCTGCTGTGGTGGGGCGTTCATAAACAATAGTTCAATTTAAACTTTCAATTGGATCATTAAGCTTCGGTTGTGCAATAAAATTATGTCAAAACATTAAGGCACCCGCATAATCTCGACGGTATAATTGTGGATTAAAATTATTAATAATTTCTCCTTTATTTCATACTTCTTCAATTTGTTGTGGTGTTCATATTGTTTCTTCTTCTTCATTATTTGTTGAAGAAGTTATGTTTTGATTAATTTCATTTTGTGAATATAGTGCTTTTGCTTCTAGTGACATATATTTCTTTTTTCTACTTTTTTTAATAAAGCATATACAAGAAATTATTAAAACTATAAAATAAAAAAATTCTAATCCTCATGGAATAATGAAAAATAGTTTTTTCCGAATAGTTATCGTAGAAGCAAATTTATAAAAAGCAACATATCCACCAAAGGAAAAAAATAAAATTGATCCAATAATAAAAAATAATGATATTCATAACATAATTCTAGTTAATATTAAGGAAATAAAATCATTATTTTTTAAAAAAATAAAAGGAAAGGCAACAACACCTAAAATTATGAAACCAAAACCCAATACTGCAATTGTCAGAGTTGGAAAAGTTAAATTGAATTTAAAAAATTTCTTAGTGATTAAATTATCAATAAGGATTAATAAATCAGTAGTTTCTCCTTTAAAGAAAATAATTCATAAAACTCAACTAATTAGTAAAGTTACACTTGTTAATCATGAAAAAATTATAATCATTCAATTATTATAATAGTTAATACTTTTCTTTGTTGAATAATTATCATCAACAGTTTCTTTAAATATCTTTTTTTTCATTTTTAAAAACCTTATAATATTTTATTGTTAATCAATTCTATTAATTTTTCTTTTTTCATAATATCTCTCCAAAACTAACTTATTATTTTTGTGTATATTTTGTTACTGTATTATTGAATGCTTGTTGATAACATTTACCACTGTAATATATAAATTTATCACGATATAAAGAGTCAAATGTATATTCTTTCTCACATGATGAAATATAGCATTTAGTTGTAATAATTGGGATAATCTAATTAACCCCCTTTAAATTTATATTATACATTTTACATGATTTCTGTTTTATCATTTTATTAATTATTTTTTTATATTTTAAGTGTTTTATATATTAAAATTTATATTATTTTAAATAGTGCAATAGATTTAGTTAATAAGTTATTAGTATTCAATTTTATGAAAAAAGTGTTAAAAAGTAATTAAAAGTATGTAAAATATGTTTATCTTCTTAAACTTAAGAAGTTATTGGTAAAAATTGAGGAGGATTAATTTATGAAAAAATATTTATCATTATTAATTGCAATATCATTAGTGCCGGTATTTTATTTTATTTATTAATTTAATAATAAAAAATAGTTTCAATTTAAAAATAGTTTAGTTATCGGTGAACATTTTGCAAGTACATTGATAACTTTTTATTTAATTTAAATTTAAAGATAATTGTAATGCTTTGTTTTTTTATAACTTATTGTTTATTTATTTTTTTTAAAAATACTAAAATATATTTATCTTCTTAAATTTTAAGAAGTTATTGGAGAAAACTTGGAGGGTGATTAATTATGAAATCATTATTAACAACATTAAGTATTTTAGCAATTACGGGTAATTTAACTAATGTTATCTTAAATACAAGTTCACAAAAAATTCAATTTTTAGATAATAAAATTCAGCAAGATACAATTTACATTGACAAAGATGGAAAACAAGTGAAAACGAGTGAAGTAGATTTATCAAATATAAATAGCAAAGAAGTTATTCAAATTGGATTTTTTCAAAATCGAGAAGCAATAATTCAAGTTGTTAAAATCCCAGTAATAATAGAAAAAGTATCTGATCATTTACCATCAGAAATTAGATCTTTGAAAAATATGTTTATGGATGCAAGAGCATTTAATCAAGATATTTCAAAATGAAATACATCAAATGTAGTAGATATGAGTTATATGTTTAGTAATGCTTCATCATTTAATCAAAATCTATCAAGTTGAAATATTGCACACGTAACAAATATGAGTTCAATGTTTGCTGGAGCAAAAAAAATTAATCAAGATATTTCAAACTGAGATGTAGTTAATGTAACAACTATGCATGCAATGTTTTATGGTGCTTTATCATTTAATCAAAATTTATCTTGAAATATCATTAATGTGAAAGATATGAGTTCAATGTTTTATGGTGCTTCGTTATTTAATGGTAATATTACAAATTTACTCTATGATAATAATGTAACAAATATGAATAATATGTTTCGAAATTGTTTATCATTTAATCAAGATATTTCAAAATGAATTGTAAATGATGTTACAAGCATGCGTTGTATGTTTGCTGGAGCAGTGGCATTTAATCAAGATATTTCGAAGTGAGATACTTCAAAAGTGGTGGATATGGGTTATATGTTTTATAAAGCTTCTTTATTTAATAAAGACTTATCAAAGTGAAATGTAAATGAAGTATTATGATATGGATGATTTGCTAAAAATTCAGGATTTGAAAATGATCCTAAAAAATGACCCAAATTTAAAAATTAAAATTTTAAAATAATAAATATTTTTTTGTGCCATTTTATTTAATTAGTAAAGTCACTTGCTAATTAGCATTAGCAATATTTTTGCTTTTAGTTGTAATTTTAATTAGATAAAATTTAATATTATTGTAAAATTAAAATAAACAATAGAGGAGTCATAATTATGGCAAGTAAATTTTATGCAGTAAAAAAAGGTAGAGTCATTGGAATATTTGAAAACTGGAATGAATGTGAAACACAAATTAGAGGTTATGCTGGTGCTCAGTATAAAAAATTTGCAACTAAAAAAGAAGGTCAAGATTATTTAGATGATAAAATTCAAGTAAAATCTGAAAATCAGTATAAATATGAAGTAATAGCATATACTGATGGTAGTTTTAAAGCAGAAATTAATCAATTTTCTTATGGACTTGTTTTCTTAAATAATGGCAAAAAAGATATATTTTATGAAAAATTTGATGATGAAAATTGAGCAAAATTAAGAAATGTTGCTGGAGAAATAATGGGTGCACAAAAGGCAATGCAGTTAGCTTTGGAAAATAATATAAAATCAATTTTAATTTGTCATGATTATGTTGGAATTAGTAAATGATGTACTGGTGAATGAAAAACTACTAAAGTAGAAACAAAGGCATATAAAGCATTTTATGATAAAATAGCAAAAGATGTTAATGTTTATTTTAAATGAGTTAAAGGTCATAGTGGTAATATATATAATGATGAAGCAGATGCTCTTGCTTGAAAAGCATTTAATTTAAAAAAAATGTCTAAACCAATAATTTAAATGTTAAAAAGGTGGTAAATAACATGATTAATAAAAAAATAATATTATCAACTTGTTTAGGAAATATTATTGGAGGTAGTTTGTTTACTCTTTCTGATCTATATCAAAAAAGAGAACAAAATATTCTTGAATTTGATATTACTTCAGCTATAACAGTGCTTTCAGGATGTTTTACTGGTGCTCTTTTTGGTTTTATTTCAGGTCTTTTTTGTTGTTTAAATGATGAAGAAGATAATGATGATTATAGAGAATTTTTTGAAAGTCAACAAATCATTGATAACACTCATTCTTTTCAATCTTCAAACGAATTTGCGCCTTTATTGCAAGAATATATTCTTGAAATTAATGATGAACAATTCATTCCTAATAATAATGCAGATCTTGTTTTTAATCCTCGTTTAGTTTATTAAATATAATAAAATTATTCAAAAAATTTAATACCTTGATCATTAATTATTTTATTAATATCAATTTTATTATTAAGGATGTCTCTAATTTTTAAATCGATAGTATTAGCACAATATAAATTAATAATTTCTCTAGTTTTATTATCGTTTAATTGAGTTGGAAAAAAGCGACTTTCAGCTTGCTCATTTTCGGTTGGGTTTAATTCACGATCTAGAAAAATCATAACATCACCTTTATCTAATGTGATACCAACATTAGTAGATTTAATATTACATAAAATAATTTTAACTTTTTTACTTTGAAAATCACTAATAGCTTTAAGCCTTTGTTCATGATTTACTTTACCAGTAATTAATTGATGATTTAATTTATGTTTATCTAAAATGTTACTTAAAATGTTAATTCCTTTATCACTAAAACTACTATAAATAATAATTGAATCATTTTCATTATCATGTAAGTAGTCTAGTAGTCAATTAAATTTTGCTCCTAATTCTTTCATTCCCTCATTAATAGGTGTTGAACAAATAGTTCTTAATTTCATAAATATTTGTAAAAAAGTTATTTTAGATTTTTTATTATAAAATAACTCTTGTTTCATAGTTTCAAGAGTATCATAATAAATTGCGGTTTGTGCTTTGGGCATAGTTAAAATTAAATCATTTTTAATAATTTTTGGCATTTCATTACGTACATCAATTTGTTTGCGCATAATTGATATTTTTTTAACTAAATAATCAAATTCTGCTGCTAGTTGTGCTTTAACATTTGGTTTTGGTATATTAATGGTTACAAAATTGGTAATACGTTTTCTAATTATTCCAAAATAACGAGCAACAAAATCTCAATAATCAATATTTTTATATAGTTTATTATCAATAATTTTTAATATACCAAAAATATCACTAGGATGATTATTGGCAGGGGTACCAGTTAAACAATAAACTGATGATACTTTATTTGCAACTTCCAAAATTGTTGAACTTTGTGCAGTTTTATAGTTTCTTAAAAAATGTGCTTCATCAATAACTAATGTAAAATCAAATTTAGTTAATAATTTATTTTTTATATCATTTTTAAAAGTGTTTTTAGAAACTACTAAAATACAATTATTACTATTTTTAAATTGATTATATTTTTCTGTTCGCACTTTAGTAATATCATCTTTAATAGTAATACAATTATAGGTAGTTCATTTTTTAATTTCAGGAACCCATGTTAATAAAATAGTTGACTTAGGAACAACAAATAATATTTTATTAGTTTTCATTTCTGATAATGCTGTTAAAATAGTTGGTGTTTTCCCAGTACGCATTTCATTAAATAAGCCAAATCTTTTATTTGCTTTTAAAATTGCAACATCAACACGTTGATAATGTCTTAGTTTAGGATTACCTGGATAATCATTTAAGTTTTTTTGTTGTTGGATTTTTTTTCATGATATTAGTGAGTGTTCATATATTTTTTTTAATTTATCATTATTATTTGTATATTTAAGTAGTATTTCAAGAGCAAACGGAGTATTAAATATTTTAAATTCATTAGTATTATTGATATCAATAATACCTAGTGCATTTAAAATTTCTTTTTTATTTTTTTTCACTTTAATTGTAATATGTTCATTATTAAAACTTATGATTTCTAACATTATTAACCTACTTTAGTGTTTGTATATGATATTAAATATTATAATAAAATTAATATAAATTAAAAAATAATTTATTTTTGTTAGTAAATATTAGATTATTAATAATTTATTTTTAAAAGAATTATAAGTTATTGAATTGTATATAGAAAATAGTATTAATGTATATATCATGTAAATTTATTATATTTATATACAATGTAAAAGAAAAACTAAATATAGTTTTCAATCTATTATTTTTTTAAGAAAGTAATGATTTTTTTTATATTAAATAAAAAAGAAAGGAAGAAGTTAGTGATAGAAACAATTAGAAAGGAATCAAAAATTTTTAAAGAAGAAATCAAAAAAATAGATAGTGTAATAAAAACAAAACAAAACAAAATAATAGTTTTAAAGATTAAAAAACAAAAATTAGAAAAAGAAAGAAAAAAACATTTTGAACAAATTAAAAAAATAGACAAGATTATAAATATTAATGAACTTTATGAAATACAAAAACAAATAGAAAAAAATAGAGAAGAAATATTAAAATTAAAAAATCAATTACCAAATAAACAATTACAAACAACATATATGATAAGAAAATGAAAAGAAAACATAGTGGCATTAGATGAAGAGATATCCAAAGAAATGATACGAGAAGAGAAATTAGATAGTGAAATAAGAGTATTGGAAGTTGAAGGAACAAATATAGAACAGCAAATTGAAAATTTTAATGCTCATGATTTAAATAAAAAATTAATTTTATCAAAGTTAAAATTAAAAACAGCAAGATTAACTGTTAAGTTAGAAAGAAGAACATACAAAACAAAAAGAATATTTTGTAAAATTGCTAGAAATGAACTTGAAATAGCAAATAAATTTTTTTCAATAAAACAAGAAAATTGATGATTATGTCCAAATCTAAAATCAGAAAAAGAGGTTTTAGATGCAAGATTAAAAATAAGATTAAAATTGAAGATGGAAAATATTTGTGATTTAAATCGTAGTATGAGTAGAAAAAATTTAGATATTGCAAAAATAGATAAAAAAATTGCAAAATTAAATTTTAGTATAAATAAAAAAAATATTGAAATTAATGGTTGTCTTGCAGCAGTAAGACAAATTTATAATTCACAAAGTATAAAAACACAAATAAAAATATTATTAAAATCTCCTTTTATTTGATTGAATAAACAATTTCAAAAATATAAATATGAATTAACGTTAAATCAATATCAAGCTCAATTAGAAAAATTAGAAAAAGAAATCCAAAAATTAGAAACAGATAAGGGAGGGCGAAATTTTTCTAATAAATTTTGAGTTATTATTAGTTGTGGTCGTTTTAATAATAATAGAAGCAATGAAATTAAACAACAAAAAAAGGCAAAATTATATGAAATTAAACAAAAGATTTCTGGATTAAGAAATCAAGCAACTATGCAATCTCAACCTTCAACATCTAGACATGCTGTATCTTGAAATGAAATGGATCCTAATCGCTGTTTCAATGAAATTGGATATAACGATGATAGGGGGTTTACTTCTTCGTTTTAATATATTACATAATGTATTTTTTTCAGTTAATATTTTTAACTAAAATGTGTTTTTTTTATATTTCATCAAAAGAGGAGTTAATGACTTTACTTTTACATAACTTGGATAGATGGTTGATTTGAATCTGGATGATCTATCGGTTCGCTTTCATTTATTAAGTTTGCATTAAATGGTTGAAAATTAAATTGTTTTATTAATTTTTTAAAACTATAATTTTGTGCTTGTTGATTAGCAAATCTTTCTATTCCTTTTATACTATTGGTTGCTATTTCTTTTGCAATTGAAATTTTTGTTCAAAATCAATCAAAATAAGAAAAAGAAAAAGAAGTAAGAGTATTTTCAAGAATTACTGTCAATAGTGTTAGTGGAAGTGCTTTTTTAATATTTTCTAAATTTATTTCTTTTTCTTCGCCATAAAGACCAGTTAATATATTTTTAAAAATTGATACAAAAAGAAGCATACTAACAGTACTACCATATTTAATAATTTTTGAAAAGTTTTGATTTTTTAAATTTTGTCATAATTTTTCAATGCAAGGTTGAGCAATTTTATCAAAAATTAATTCTTCAATTAAAATACTAGTAAAAAAGATACTTATTCTTTCTATAAAAGAGATGAAGTTGAAATTTTCTTCACTAACATGTAAATATAAAAATTGATCTCAAATACTAATACCACCAATTACTAAAGAAAAGGATAAGTATTTTCATTTATTTTTTAAAGAAATAAGTTTGTAATTTAAATAAGATAAATTCATTACTATAACACCACTAATACCACTCATTAATACATCTCAAAAATTATGATAAAGATTTTCAGGTAACTTTTCTTTATGAAAATAATTTTTAGCTTCAAATAATAATACTGATCCGAAAGCAAAATTTAAAAAAATTGTATTAGGTAAAAACATATATTTTGAACTTAAAAATTTTTTAAAAAAATTAGGTTTTTCTTTATTTATTGGTAAAAAAGTAGTTAAATCCAAGTCATTTAAATTATTATTGTATTCTCTTTCTTCTTCATTATTGTATATTTTATATTTTGTTTCAATTTTTTTATTTTCATTTAAATTTGATAATTCTAAAATAACTGCACCATCATTTAATATAATTTCTTTCATTAAATATAATTGATTATTAATATTTGCTATTTTTTCATTTAAAACATCACCTGTTATAAATTTCGTATTATATTCTCAATTACCATTAATATCTAATCTTTTTTGTGTTTTTCCACCATAACGATCATCAGTATCCCTTCAATCATTGCTAAAATTAACAATAGTATTTACTGAATCACCATCAAATAATAAATTGTTTAAATTATTATTTTCTCTTCCATTTGTTATTTGATCATCATCTAAAGTTATAATACTTTCAGTACTAGATGAATCATTATGATTTATTGATATATGTGAATTATTAATTCCATTATAATTAATATGTGCACTTGTTTCTAATAAAGGTAATTTTTCTGTATTAATCATCTTTTCATCCCTTTCAAAATAAAAAACCATTTACTTTGAAATGAAAGTAAATGGATTAAAAAACTTATATTAATTTTTATATTTATTATAAAGAAATAAAACGTATTTCACAATATATTTTTATCTAGTATTTTAAATAAAGTTTATTTAATTTATTTTTTATTAATAAGACATATTCCGTAATTAAATTTTTTAAAAGTCAATTAATAATTTTAAAATTTATTTTATAATTTTGTTATTAACAATAAATTTAGAAAAGTGTTGATAAAAATGATTTTTGAAAATTTAAAAAAATTAAAAAATGAAGAATTTTACAGATATTTTGGTATAAAACGTTTTCATTTTAATGAAATGTTAGAAAAATTAATTGAAATAGAAAAATTAGAAAAAAATAAAGGTCGAAAAAATAAACTTTCAGTAGTAGAAAGATTAATGATGACTTTATTATACTGAAAAGAATATTATACTTTTTTTCAAATGAGTATTAAATCTAAAATGAGCCCATCAAGTTGTTTTCGAAATATTACTTGAGTAGAAAATAAACTTAGTAACCACAAAGATTACCAATTTTTAAAAGAAAGATATAAATTAAAAATTGATAAAAAACAAGAAAATTCAAATGAATTTCAATTTTATTTAATTGATTCAACTGAGATTGAAATTGAAAGACCAACTAAAAAAAACTACAGTTAGAATATTTTTCTGGTAAAAGTTGAATGTATTCTATAAAATTTCAAATTGTATATGTTTTTTTTAATAAAAAAATTGTTGATATTTTTGCTGATAATGGTAAAGTGCATGATTTTCAAATATTAAAAAATTCAAATCTTGAATTTTCAGAAAAAACAATAATTATTGGTGATTTAGGATATCAAGGTATACAAAATATTTATAAAAATACAATAATACCAATTAAAAGAACTAAAAATAAAAAATTAACTAAACAAGAAAGAAAATACAATAAGATTGTATCTAAAATTAGAATTAAAGTTGAACATGTCTTTGCTTGATTGAAAAGATTCAAAATTTTAGTAAATAAATGTAGAAAATCTAAATTTAGACTTATGTACTTAAGATTTAACTTACTTTGTGAAATTTTTAATAAAATAAAACCATTAAAATAAAAAAAATATTAAAAATATTTTTTAAAAATTTAAATTTTTATCGAGTTAATATAAAAATATTATTAACAATTTTTTGTTTAAAATGTAAACTCATTTTTTAAACTATTTTTTCAAAAAATATTTATTTCTATATTCAATAACACTAAATAGTTTTAAAACAATTTTATTGACAATTAATTAAATTTAATTACGGAATATGTCCAAAATATAATTGAATATAAACTAAAAAGCAAAAAATATGGAAGAAGCTAATAAAGCCTTTGCTCACTATAAATGATAATAAAGGAGAGAGAAAATGGCAGAAAAATCAGAAAAAAAGTTTTAGACAAAGTAGTTTAAATATTAAAAATAATTTAATTATTAGATTCTTTAATATCATTAAACAATTATCACTGTGAATTCAATTATCATCATAGGCAGTTTGATTTGCTTCTATTTTAATAAAAAACAATTCTGGGTACCCAGAATTGTTTTTAAAGAAAAATTAAAAGTTATTAACGATCATCACCATTATTAATAGTACCTTTAACAATAACATAATCACATTTTGTTAATGCAGATAAATCTTTACCACCAGCATAAGAAATAGCAGATTGTAAATCTTCTTCCATTTCTTTATAAGTATCAGCAATTGAACCTTTATATGGAACAAGTATTTTTTTACCTTCAATATTTTTTGCTTCCGCTTTGTTAAAAATACTTGCTGAGCCAAAATATTCTTTGTAAGATTGACCATTTATTGTAACAATTTTGCCAGGTGATTCATCATAACCCGCTAAAATACTTCCTGCCATAATCATACTGGCACCAAAAGCTATTGCTTTAGCAATATCACCATTACATCTAATACCACCATCTGCAATTAATGGTTTAGTGGTGCTATTGGCAACATCTTGTAAAGCATTTAATTGTCAACCACCTGTACCAAATCCAGTTTTTAGTTTAGTAATACAAGCTTTTCCTGGACCAACACCAAATTTAATTGCATCAGCGCCTCATTTTTCTAAATCTTTAACAGCGGTTTTTGTCATAACGTTACCAGCAATAATAAAAGGTTTAGTATTTGTTTTAGCAAAAGTAGTTTTTATAAATTTAATCATTTCTTCCATAGCATTACTATGACCATGAGCAATATCAATAGTAATAAATTCCGGAATTAGATTCAGTTTGATTAATTGTTCAAGTAACTCTTTATCCTCTTTTTTAACACCAATGCTAATTGAAGCATATAACTTTTGTTCATGCATACTTTTAATAAATTTAATTTGATCGATATTAAAACGGTGCATTACATAAAAGTAATTATTTTTAGCCAATCAAATACATAATTCTTGGTTAATGACAGCACTCATATTTGCTGGAATAATTGGAATTTTAAAAGTAAAACCATTTAGTTTAACACTGGTATCACATTCTTTTCGTGATTTAACTATTCCTTTATTTGCAATTAGATTTATATCTTCAAAATCAAATTTCACATTCATTTTTTATTTATTCTCCTTAGTCTTTACTAATTGTAATAGTCAAAATATGTACATATTATTTTATAACGTTTTAAATAAAATGCTAAAGGACTAAAACACCATTAGTATTATATATTATTTTTTTGCAATTTAATTATCTTTATTATTAATTAAGTCTGATAATTGATTAATCATTTTCTTTAAATTAGTAATTAATGGGTTATAAACATCAATTTGTGTTAAATCAACACCCGCATCTTTTAAAATATCTAATGGATATTTGCTGCCACCGGCTTTTAAAAAGTTAAGTAAATTTTCTTTTTTGCCGTTTTTAACATCTTCATAAAGTTTATAAGAAACGGTAATTGAAGTAGCATATTTATAAACATAATAAGGTGAGTGGAAAAAATGAAGAATTCGTGGTCATGAGTATCCTTTTGCTTTTTCTTCGTATTTATCTAATGCTTTTTGTCCATATTTATTAGCTGTATTTTCAAATAAATCAGCCAAAATATCGGCGTTTAATGGCACTTCTTTTTCTACTAATTTATGTGCTTCTCATTCAAATTCAGCAAATTGAATTTGACGAAAAAAAGTACCAATTACAGTTTCAATATGAGTTTGTAGTAAGTAAATGCGTTCTTGATTATTTGACGCTTTATTATATAAATAATCAAAGGCTAGATGTTCATTAACTGTTGAAGCAACTTCAGCTAAAATAATTGGATAGTCAGCATTTGGATATTTTTGATATTTTTCTGAAAATAGGGTGTGAACAGAATGACCTAATTCATGAGCTAGTGTATTAAGTGAATTAATAGTATCATCTCAATTCATTAAAATAATGGGTTCTACGCCATTACCACCCGTTGAATAAGCACCAGTTCGTTTATTTATGTCTTCATAATAGTCAATTCTACCTGGTAATAATGCTAAGTTTAATTGCTCTAAATATTCATCACCTAAGATACTTAAAATTTCTTTGACTGAATTAATACCTTCTTCAACACTGAATTTTTTGGTTGGTATTGTTGTCATTTTTAAACTAGTATCGGTACTATAAAATTTTTTAAATTTAAAAAATTTACGTTTTAAATTATAAAATTCTTCTACTAAAATAGCGTGTTTCTGTCCTGTTTTTATTAAATTTTCATATAGTATTAATGGTACATCATCACTTAATAAACTATATTCTAAAGTAGTTAAATGTTTTTTACTATCTTTTTCTTTATCGTTGTTACGAATTTTTATTTCTTCAACAGCTACTTCTAAAATGCTTTCATAAACTTGTGCTAATGAATGTTTTTTATTTTTAATATCTTCATAAAATTTTTTTGAAATATCAATTCTTAATTGTTGATCTTTTACTGGATTACTATTTTCTAAAATATCTAAATATAAAGTTTGTGTTAATTCTTGTTCTTTATTTTGATAATTAAACATTGTTTTTTGTTTATCAGCATAAACCAAACTATCATATAAACCACCAGCAGCACTTCTTGATTTGCTAACTTTGCTTAGTAAAGTTTCATCGTGCTCACTTAAAATAAATTTTTCAAATTTAAAGAAAACTTCCATATCATGTTTATATATCATTAATGAGGGGTCATTATTAATTCAGTTTTTAATAGTTTGTAAACCAATAGTTTTGATTTCTGGTTCAATTCATGCTAACTTTTCCGATAACTTACTTTGTTGAGTCGCAAATAAACTAGATAATTGTTGCAATTCTAAGTTAGTTTGATCTAAATCTCCATAATGTAAATATTGCACAACTTTAGACCCTAACATTGATATTTCTTTGCTAATTGCTAAATATTTTTTAAAGTTATCAATATTATTTAATTTTCCTTTAAAAGTTAAAAGTTGATTGGCAAATTTATCAAACTCAGGTAAAGCTTTTTTTCAAGAGTCATTATTAATAAATAAATGATTAAAATCTCAGCAGTACTTTTTTTTATCTTTTTCATTTAATTCAGAACGCTTCATAGTTTTTGCTCCATTCTATGGTAATATTACAATACAATAATAATACAATAATATTGTTTAACTTATCTATTTTTGTTGTAATTTTCGAAAATATTAATTCAGATATATTGTAATTATTTTAATATTACCATTTAGGAGTGAAAATATGGATAAAAATATTCTACTTAATGTTAGTAGTAAACTTGAATTAAAATTAAAATTAACAGCGGTATTTGCTGATAAAGTTCCTCATGAATTGATTGCTAAAGAAAAAAATAAATTAACATTAATTTCTGAAGATAAAACTTATTACCTATATTTAGGTGATAGTAAGGGCTTAACTCGTAATGATGTTTATAATTTTTTTGTAAATTTTAGTAGTAATAATAGTCAAGATTTGGATATTGATGTCAAATCTTTTGTTACGAGTAATTTAGATGAAAGTATACTTTTACAAACTATATATGAAGCATTATGATTCGGTACTTTTAAAGAATATACTTTAAAAAGTAAAAACAATGAAGAAAAAAAAGTTAAATATAATGTTGTTTCAACAGCAAAATTCCCTAACTATACTTCACAACAACAAATCGAAATTCAAGGAGAAAGTATTAATTTAGCACGTAATTTGCAAGATATGCCACCTAATTTGTTATATCCCGAAGTTTTTGCAAAAAAAATTCAAGATGCAGCAAAAGGTATTAAAAATTTATCAGTAAAGGTTTTAGGGCAAAAAGAAATAACAGAACTAAATATGAATTTATTATTAGCAGTTAATGCTGGAAGTAATTTTGATGCTCGTGTTGTTGTTTTAGAATATAAAGGTGATCCACAGCATGCCGATGATATTTTAGGATTAGTTGGTAAAGGAATTACTTTTGATAGTGGTGGTTATTCACTAAAACCTTCTTCAGCAATGAAAGGTATGAAATTTGATATGTCGGGTGCAGCTAGTGTATGTAATGCTGCCATTGCTGCTGCTAAATTACAATTAAAAATAAACTTTGTTGCTGTTGCTTGTTTAACAGAAAATAAGATTGGTAGTCATGCTACTTTAGTAGAAACAGTCTTTACTTCAATGAATGGTAAAACTGTAGAAATTAATAATACCGATGCCGAAGGAAGGTTGGTATTAGCAGATGGTATGACATATGCTTTACGTAAAGGAAAAGCAAATCGTATTATTGAATTATCAACTTTAACTGGTGCAATGCTAGTTGCATTAGGTAGTTATATGACTGGTGCTTTTTCTACTGATGATAAATTATTTAATGATTTTGATTTATCATCACAACAAACTAATGAAGAAATTTGAAGAATGCCAATTCATCAACAAAATATTTTAAATATGCGTTCATCTAAAATAGCTGATTTAAGTAATCTTTCTAAAGATCCATATGGTGGTTCATCAAATGCTGCTGCATTTTTAAAAGAATTTAGTGAAGATAAACCATTTTTACATTTAGATATTGCGGGAACTGCTTATAAAAATGATCGTGGTATGGGTGTATTAATTAAAACATTAGTTCAATATATGAAAAATTATAGTACAAGTAAATAAAGTTATAAAAAAGTTATTTAACAATATTTTTAGTTAATTGGTATTGAAATAATATTTGATTCTATTTTTTGTAGTGTTTTTAATAATGGTGGTAGTTGAGAATTATTAATTTTATTAATATTTAATCGATTACTTGTATCAATAGTATCATTTAATTTAATATTTATTTTTTCTAAGATTTTAATATTTTTATCAAATTTTTCATAATAATTTTTGACTAATTTTTCTAAATTTTCTTCAGTAATATTTGAATTTAATTGGAAAATTGAATTGTTTGAGTAAATAGACTGATAATATTTTTTAGGAAAATTACATATATAACTTAATGCTTGACAAGTATATGTATTTTTAAATTTTTCTCAACAAAAATCAGTAATATTAAGTTTAAATGAAAAACCAATTTGGGCTATTATTGCAACTATTATATTTTCTTTAGTTATTAGTAGTTTTAAATCTTTTATAAGACATATTCCGTAATTAAATTTTTTAAAAGTCAATTAATAATTTTAAAATTTATTTTATAATTTTGTTATTAACAATAAATTTAGAAAAGTGTTGATAAAAATGATTTTTGAAAATTTAAAAAAATTAAAAAATGAAGAATTTTACAGATATTTTGGTATAAAACGTTTTCATTTTAATGAAATGTTAGAAAAATTAATTGAAATAGAAAAATTAGAAAAAAATAAAGGTCGAAAAAATAAACTTTCAGTAGAAGAAAGATTAATGATGACTTTATTATACTGAAAAGAATATTATACTTTTTTTCAAATGAGTATTAAATCTAAAATGAGCCCATCAAGTTGTTTTCGAAATATTACTTGAGTAGAAAATAAACTTAGTAACCACAAAGATTACCAATTTTTAAAAGAAAGATATAAATTAAAAATTGATAAAAAACAAGAAAATTCAAATGAATTTCAATTTTATTTAATTGATTCAACTGAGGCCACTTAGCCCTTTTTACTAGACCATTAATTTAAAAAACCTGAATGTATTCTAAAAACAATTGTGTTATATAATTAACACTAATTTTAACCTGAAAGGATTTTTATTAATGGATAAAATTAAACAAATAGCATTAGTAATTAACAAATTAAATATCAAAGAAAAAATTAAAATTATTGATGATTGTAAAAATCAATATTCAATTAGAAACCTATGTCAATATCTTCAATTAAACAGATCAACATATTACTTTTTAAAAAATAAACAAAAACCTATTAAAAAAGAAGAAAATCATATTATTAAATGCAATCATAAATATCAAAAAATATGCCAACTTTTAATCGAATTTCATTCTACAAGAAAAGGCAGAATTTATGGATATTTAAGAATTTTTTCAGCTTTTAAAGAGTGATTAAAACAAGAAAAAAATATCATTTTAAATATAGAATTATCAATAAAACAAATGCGAAAAATTATGAAAGAACACAATATTCAAGGATTAAAACAAACTAAAAATAACTATCCTAAAAACAAAAAAAATCCAAATAAGTGAATACCTACAATGGATAAAGTAAACAAAGATTATAAAAGTACAACCTCTTCAAATCAAATTTGATCAATGGACACTAAACAAATAAATACTAAAGAAGGATGATTATATCTTTTTGTAATTATTGATTTTTATTCAAATAATGTTGTTAGTTATAATATTGCTCCTAATAAATCATATCAGGATTTAATTCTTCCTGCTCTTGAAAAAATCAACAAACAATTTTCTTGAAATCAAGTAAAAAATGTTATTTTACATTCAGATAACGCCAACGAATTTTATTGTCAGGATATCACAAAATGAGCAGAGGATAAACAAATAATTTTAAGCAAAAAACAACCTTATGATATTGGTGGTAATGTATTATCTGAAAACTGATTTTCTCATTTATCTCAAGAATGACTACCTAAAGGATCAAATCAATATTTATCCATCAATGAAGCTATAAATGATGTAAATCAATATGTTATGTTTTATAATTATGAAAGAATACATTCTAAATTTCTAAAACCACCAATTTTACAAATTAAAATTTAGAATTTTATATCAAAAATGGTCCAGTAATTAAGGGCCAACCACCAAGTGCATGATTTTCAAATATTAAAAAATTCAAATCTTGAATTTTCAGAAAAAACAATAATTATTGGTGATTTAGGATATCAAGGTATACAAAATATTTATAAAAATACAATAATACCAATTAAAAGAACTAAAAATAAAAAATTAACTAAACAAGAAAGAAAATACAATAAGATTGTATCTAAAATTAGAATTAAAGTTGAACATGTCTTTGCTTGATTGAAAAGATTCAAAATTTTAGTAAATAAATGTAGAAAATCTAAATTTAGACTTATGTACTTAAGATTTAACTTACTTTGTGAAATTTTTAATAAAATAAAACCATTAAAATAAAAAAAATATTAAAAATATTTTTTTAAAATTTAAATTTTTATCGAGTTAATATAAAAATATTATTAACAATTTTTTGTTTAAAATGTAAACTCATTTTTTAAACTATTTTTTCAAAAAATGTTTATTTCTATATTCAATAACACTAAATAGTTTTAAAACAATTTTATTGACAATTAATTAAATTTAATTACGGAATATGTCCTAAGAAAATAATAAAAAAATAACGGTATTTTATTATTTTTTTAATAAAAATCTTTATTTTTTACAACTAAATTAATAGTTAAAAGATTATGAACAAAAAACCCATTATTTTTTTTGTTTTTTTGTATTTTGCTATTCCCTTTTACCATTACACTATGTTATACTTACAAGGCGTGATTGTTATGTATAAATTCTGATACACTGATATCAGTTGTCATTATATCACATGTTTTGTTCTTTATTTTATTAAAAATCGTTCTAAGGAGGATATAGCCAATGGCAATCATAGGAGACAAAGTAAAAATTCGTTTAGAAAGTTATGATCACTCAGCTATTGACCAAATAGCACAGAAAATTAAAGATGTGTTAAAAAAAGAAGGTGCTGAAGTGGTAGGGCCAATCCCATTACCAACTCATAAAGAAATTTTCACTATTCTTCGTTCACCGCATAAACATAAAGATTCACGTGAACAATTTGAAAAGAGAACTCACAAAAGAATTATTGTTGCTCAATTATCACCAAAATCTTTAAATGCTCTAAGTGGACTTACTATCCCTAATAGTGTTAGTATCTCTTTGATAATCGAATCTAAAGATGAAAAAAAATCAACTTTAAATCAAGTATCAAAAAAGATTAATAAAAAAAATTATTAAAATCGATAAATATTAATTATTTACAACATATTCCAAGGAGGAAATTATGAAAGGAATCTTAGGTAAGAAACTAGGAATGTCACAAGTTTTCTTAAACAACGGACAACTAGTTCCAGTAACAATTATCGAAGTACAACCAAATGTAGTAAGTCAAGTTAAAACAAATGTAAAAGACAAATATAGTAGTTTACAACTTGCAACGTTCGATCTTCGCGTTACTTTATCAAACAAACCAACAATCGGACACTTTAAAAAAGCCGACAGTCAACCTAAGCGCTTCGTGAAAGAAATTCGTAACATGAACGGATTTAATCATAAAGATCTTATTAATGTTGCTGACGTATTCACAGCAGGTGAATTCGTTGATGTCCAAGGAACTTCTAAAGGTAAAGGATTTACAGGACGTATTAAACGTCATAATCAATCACGTGGTCCAATGGGTCATGGATCAGGTTTACATCGTCAAATGGGTTCAACAGGTTCTATTAATGCTAACCGTGTGTTTAAATCACAACCAATGCCAGGGCAAATGGGAAATGTTAAACGTAGTGTTGCTAACTTAGAAGTTATTAAAGTAGATAAAAAAAATAATTATCTTTTAGTAAAAGGTTCAGTTCCAGGACCAAAACAAGGCTTTCTTGTTATTAAACAAGCAGTTAAAAAACCAATTCTCAAAACCCCAGTATCATTAGTTGTTAGAAATCAAAATACTACAACCGAAGTTACTGATGGTCAATAAAGTTAATTATGGAGGATAGCAAAATGAAAATTAATGTTGTTAACAACGCTGGAACAAAAGTTAGCGAATTAACTTTAAACGAAAAAATTTGAGGAATTGAACCCCACAAGCAAGCGCAGTTTGATAGTTTATTAAGTTATAATGCTACAAAACGTCAAGGAACACACGCTGTTAAAAGTCGTGCTGAAGTTGCTGGCGGTGGTAGAAAACCATGAAAACAAAAAGGAACAGGGAATGCGCGTCAAGGCTCAATTCGTTCACCACAATGAAAAGGTGGGGGGATTGTTTTTGGACCAAATACTGATCGTAATTATTTAATTGGATTACCAAAAAAAGTAAGAAGATTGGCAATAAAATCAGCATTGGCTGCCAAATTCCAAAATAAAAACATAGTTGTAATTGATGAATTAAACTTTGAAAAACCTTCAACTAAAATTATGTTAGAAACTTTAAAAGTTTTAGAATTAGCAAACAATAAAACACTAATTGTTTCAGGAATAAGCAATAAAGAAACAGTTATTAAATCAGGTCGTAATTTACCTAGAACAACAACAATCGCTGCTAATAGTATTAATATTTACGATTTATTAAATGCTAAAAAAGTATTGTTTACTACTGAGGCAATTAAAATCGTTGAGGAGGCTTTAATTTAATATGCATTTAAGTGAAGTTATAGTAAAACCAGTATTAACTGAGAAAACTTATAAACAAATGGCTGAAGGTATCTATACATTTACTGTTAACCGTAAAGCTAATAAAAGTCACGTTAAAAAAGCCTTTGAACAGATTTTTGAAGTTAAAGTAGCAGACGTTAATATTATTAATAGTAAACCAAAAACTAAAACTGTTGGTAGATTTGTTGGAAAAACATCGGCAGTAAAAAAAGCTCTTATTAAATTAGCTCCTGGTGAACAATTAAGTTTGTTTAGTTCTGAAGAACAAAGCTAATGAGATTGGAAGGAGAAAAAAACAATGGCAATTAGAAAAATTAATCCCACTACTGCAGGAAGACGTAATATGACCGTTCTGGATTACAAACAGAACTTAACTATTGGTAATAGCCCTGAAAAATCTTTATTAGTAAATTTAGTTAAACAAGCTGGTAGAAATAATCAAGGTAAAATTACAGTAAGACATCAAGGTAATGGTCATAAGGTTAAATACCGTATTATTGATTTTAAACGTAACAAAGACAATGTAGTTGGAACAGTTAAAACAATTGAATACGATCCAAATCGTAATGCTAACATTTGTCTTATTTCTTATCTTGATGGTGAAAAGCGTTATATCTTAGCACCAAAAGGAATCAAAGTAGGAGATAAGTTATTAAGTGGTGAAAACAGTGATACTGTTAAAATTGATATTACTGTTGGTAACTGTTTACCATTATCACAGATTCCACAAGGAACAGTTGTTCATAATGTTGAATTAAAACCAGGTAAAGGTGGACAAATGGCACGGAGTGCTGGTGGTAGTGTTCAAATTCTTGGTCGTGATGAAACAGCTAAGTATACATTATTAAAATTAACATCAGGTGAAGTTAGAAAAGTATTAAGTAATTGTCGAGCTACAATTGGTACAGTTGGAAATGATGATCATAACTTAGTAAACATTGGTAAAGCGGGAAGAAATCGTTGAAAAGGAATTAGACCTACTGTTCGTGGTAGTGTTATGAATCCAAATGATCACCCACATGGTGGAGGAGAAGGTAAAGCTCCAATCGGAAGAAAAGCTCCAGTAACACCATGAGGTAAAAAAGCATTAGGTTTAAAAACTCGTGATAGTAAAAAAGCATCAAATAAATTAATTGTACGAAGAAGAAATGCAACAAAGTAGGAGGAAAGTAATATATGTCAAGATCTTTAAAAAAAGGACCCTTTGCTGATAGTCATTTATTAAACAAAGTGGAAACTCAAAATAAAAATAAATCAAAAAAAATTATTCAAACTTGATCTCGTCGTTCAACAATTTTCCCACAATTTGTTGGACATACATTCGGTGTACATAATGGCAAAACACATTTACCTGTATATGTAACAGAAGATATGGTTGGTCATAAATTAGGAGAATTCGCACCCACACGTAAGTTTGGTGGTCACGGTTCTGACAAGAAAAAGCGTTAGGAGATAGAAATTATGGAAGCAAAAGCTCATTTAGATAAATTACGCATTAGTCCAAGAAAAGTGCGTTTAGTAGCCGATTTAGTTCGTGATAATGCTGTTGCCAAAGCTCTAGTAATTCTAGCTCATGAAAAAAAACGCGCAGCACAGCCAATTATAAAATTAATTAATTCAGCAGTTGCTAATGCTGCTAATAACTATGGAATGGAAGCCAACAAATTACGTATTAAGGAAATATTTGTAAATGAAGGTCCAACTATGAAAAGATTTATGCCCCGTGCTCATGGTAGAGCATATCAAATCTTAAAAAGAACAAGCAAAATCACTATCGTGGTTAGCGATAATTAGGAGGTAAATAAGTAATATGGGTCACAAAGTTAGTCCAAATGGATTAAGATATGGTATCAATAAAGATTGACAATCACGTTGATATGCAACTAGTAACGAAGATTTAGCAAAATGAATTTTAGAAGACCACAAAATTAGAAAAGCACTATTTGCACATTTAAAAACTTCTGGTGTTTCTAAAATTGAAATTGAAAGAACTAAATCACAAATTACCTTATTTATCCACTGTGTTCGTGTTGGTTCAGTTTTAGGGCAAGGCGGTTCAAACATTGAAGTATTAACAACACTAGTTCGTAAAACAATTAAAAATCGTAAAATAGGTATTAGAATTAATGTTGTTGAAATTAAAAATCCTGATATTGATGCGCAAACAATTGCTAATACATTAGCACAACAAATAAGCAATCGTATGTCACATCGTACAACACAAAAATTAGCAATTCGTAAAGCACTTCGTGCTGGAGCAAAGGGAATTAAAACTCGTGTTTCAGGAAGACTTGGTGAAGCGGATATGGCACGTGTTGAAGGTTATTCAGAAAGTAGTGTTCCTTTAGCAACATTACGTAGTAATATTGATTATGCTACTGCTGAGGCAAAAACAACTTTTGGTCAAATTGGTATTAAAGTTTGAGTATATAAAGGTGAAATTTTATCAGGAACTGACTCAACTCAACCTGAAATTATTTCAAAATATAATCAAAGAAATAATAACAATCGCCGAAATAATTACTCACAACAACCACGTAAGGAGGTAAAGTAAGATGGCTATACCTAAGAGATATAAACACTCTTGCGTCCACCGTTTAAGTTATGAAGGAACTGCAAAAGGTTGTAAAACAGTTGCTTTTGGAACTTACGGACTTCGTGCTGAAGAAGGTTCTTACATTACTGAAAGACAAATTGAAGCAGCCAGAGTAGCAATGACACGTTACATGAAACGTGGTGGAAAAGTTTGAATTAGAATCTTTCCACATTTACCAATTACTAGAAAACCAGCGGAAGTACGTATGGGATCAGGAAAAGGTTCAATTGATCATTGAGTTTCAGTAGTAAAAGCAAAAACAGTTATGTTTGAAGTATCATATCCTAATGAAGCAACAGCACGTGAAGCATTGCGTCTTGCAATGCACAAGTTGCCAATCAAATGTAAAATTGTTACTAGAGAAATAAAACCAACAGAAGAAGTAAAGGTTGCTAAAAATTTAACAACAGAATTGGGTGAAGCAAATGGAAATGCAAGTAATTAAAAATAAATCAACTTTAGAATTACAACAACATGAAGAAACTCTTCGTGCGCAATTGTTTGCTTTACGAATTCAAAGTTCGTTAGGTAAACTAGAAACTCCGCATATGATAAATAATCTTCGTAAGGATATTGCTCGTATTAAAACTGAATTAACTATCAGAATTAATAATGGTGAAAAAATCAAACCATTACATATTAATAAAATGGTATTACCAGAAGAAAATAAAGAAAGCAAAAAAACTAAAAAAGTTGCTAAAGTTGATGATAAAAAAGATATTAAAGTTAAAACAATAACTAAATCAGAAGTTATTAAAAAATCAGATAAAATTGCTAAAAAAGAAGTTACTGAAAAAACAACTAAAGCAAAATCATCAAACAAAGAAGTTAAAAAAGTTACTACTACTAAAGTAGAAAAACCATCTAAAAAACCTACAGTTAAGAAAACTGTGACACCAGCTAAGGAGGACAAAGAATAATGACAAATATTATTCCAAGCAAACAACGTAAAACTTTTGTTGGAATTGTAAGTTCTGACAAAAATGATAAAACAATTACTGTTGTTGTTGAAACTTCAAAACGACATCCAATGTACCATAAAAGTTTTAAGTCAACTAAAAAGTATCATGCCCATGATGAAACTAACCAAGCTAAAATTGGTGACAAGGTTGAAATCATTTCAACTCGTCCACTTTCAGCTCTAAAACGCTTCCGTTTGTTAAAGATTATTGAATCTAAAACAAATAAAAAAGCTTAATTAACCAGGAGGATAAGAAAGATGTTACAAAATCTATCGTGAGCCAATGTGGCTGACAACACTGGTATTAAAGAAGTTATGGTTATTAGAGTTTTGGGTGGTAGTACTAAAAAATTTGCTAAAATCGGTGATATTGTTGTTTGTTCAGCAAAATCAGTAACACCTAATAGTGCAATGAAAAAAGGACAAGTTGTTAAAGCAGTTGTCGTACGTAGTAAATTTGGTGTAAAACGTAATGATGGTTCTTGTGTAAAATTTGATGATAATGCAGTAGTAATTATTAAAGAAGATAAAACGCCACGTGGTACTAGAGTATTTGGTGTCTTGGCTCGTGAAGTTAAAGAGCGTGGTTATAATAAAATTGCTTCTTTAGCAGAAGAAATTGTTTAGGAGGATGAAATAAATGGCAAGCAAAAAGAAACCAGTTATTAGTCTTGATACTAAATTAAAAAGAGGCGACCAAATTAAAATCATTGCAGGAAAGCATAAAGGTCATACCGGACCAATTATCCAAGTACTTCGTGAAAAAAATCGTGTTATTATTGAAGGTATTACTGCTAAGAAAAATAAAAAACCTACCCAAAATGATCAAGAAGGTGGAATTGTGGAAGTAAAAACTAGTGTTCACATTTCTAATGTAATGATCCTTGATGGTAAAAAAGATAAAAAAGTAACAAAAATTGGGTACAAAATTGATAAAGATGGCAAAAAAATTCGTATTGCACGAAGATCTGAAACAGAATTACGATAATAAAGGAGTAACAGCATAAAAATGAATCGTTTACAAGAAAAATATAATAAAACTATTATTCCCCAATTGCAAAAAGAATTAAATTTTACATCAATAATGCAAGTACCCAAAATTGAAAAAGTTGTTATTAATATTGGCGTTGGAGATGCAAGTAGTAATCCAAAAGCCATTGATAAATCAGTATCTGAATTATCAAAAATTACTGGTCAAAAACCAATTATCACTAAAGCAAAAAAATCAATTGCCGGCTTTAAATTAAGAGCAGGAATGCCAATTGGTTGTAAAGTTACATTACGTGGCGAAAAAATGTATGATTTCCTTGATAAATTTATCTCAATTTCTTTACCAAGAATTCGTGATTTTCAAGGTTTATCAGCTAAAGCATTTGATCAAAATGGTAATTACACTGTTGGTATTAAAGAACAAATTATTTTCCCTGAAATTAATTATGAAGAAGTAGATAAAGTTCGTGGTATGGAAATCTCAATTATTACCACAACATCAAATAATGCAACAGCATTATTGTTATTAAAAAAAATAGGATTACCGTTTAAAAAACAAGGAAAGCAGGTGGCATAAGATGGCAAAAACTTCATTAAAAGTAAGACAAGCCCGTAAATCAAAGTTTAGTACGCAAGCATATACACGCTGTCAAAAGTGTGGCCGTCCTCATGCGGTTATTCGTAAATTTATGTTATGCCGTATTTGTTTTCGCGGTTTAGTATACCAAGGACAAATTCCTGGTATTAGAAAAGCATCATGATAGGAGGTATATAATTATGATGACAGATCCAATAAGTAATATTTTAACAGTTATTCGTAATGCTATTAGCGCTGCGGATAGCAGTAAACATCGAGTAGTTAGTGTACCTTCTTCAAAACAACTAGTTAAGATAGCTGATATCTTGCAAAAAAATGGTTATATTGAAAAATATCGTGTTACTAAAGAAAATCCTAGCAAACCTAAATTAGAACTTTTATTAGTTCATACTGGTAAAAGTCCAATTCTTGGTTTAAAAAGAATATCTAAACCAGGATTAAGAATGTATGCAAAATGTGAAGACTTACCAAGTGTGTTAAATGGTTATGGAATTGCAATCATTTCTACATCAAAAGGTATTATGACAAATAAACAAGCAAAAAAACTTGGTCTTGGTGGCGAAGTTCTTGCTTATGTATGATAAGGAGGAAACTATATGTCACGTATTGGTAACCGTATCCTTACCATTCCAGTAAATACTTCAATAACGCTAGATGCAAGTAACTTGTTAACTGTTACAGGAGCAAAAGGTTCTTTAAAAAAACTATTACCAAATGTTATTAAAATTAACGTTGATGAAGAGAAAAAAACAATTACTACAACAAGACCTGATGATAACAAAAAAAATAAACAACTTCACGGAACAACTAATTCATTAATTAATGGAATGTTAGTTGGTGTATCAACAGGTTTCATGAAAGAATTAGAAATAAATGGTGTTGGATATCGTGCTGCTGTTCAAGCTAATATCTTAAATTTAACATTAGGATATTCTCATCCTATTAAGTTTGAAATTCCGCAAGGAATTACCATTGTTGCTCCTAAACCAACAGTATTACAAATTAGTGGTATTGATAAACAATTAATTGGAGAAGTTGCAGCCAAAATTCGTAAATTCCGTAAACCAGAACCATATAAAGGTAAAGGAATTAAATATAAAAATGAACACATTCGTCGTAAGGAAGGAAAAGCTGCTGGTAAAGGTAAATAATCTTATACTGGCACTTAAGGAGAATAGAAAATGATTAATAAACAACAAGCTCGTAAAGTTCGTCATTATCGTATTCGTAGTAAAATTATGGGTACTAGTGAAAGACCACGCTTAAATATCTTTAAATCTAATAATAGTTTTTATGCTCAAATTATTGACGATACTGCTTCAAATACAATTATTGGTGTATCAACATTAACATTTAAAGATTTAGCATCAAAAAGCAATATAGATGCTGCTACTAAACTTGGAGAAACAATTGCTAATTTAGCTATTAAGAAAAAAATTAAAAAAGTGGTTTTTGATCGTGGTGGATATTTATATCATGGTAAAGTGAAAGCATTCGCAGAAGCGGCGCGTAGTGCTGGATTAGAATTCTAAAAAAGGAGAATTAAAAGTATGAGTTTAGAAAATAAAAAAACAATTATTGATGATAAAGAAAATACTGAAGTTCAAAAATCAGTAGCAAAACCTTCTGTTAAAGCAGAAGTAAAAAATCCTGCTGGTAATGAAAATAAAATTAGACATACTAATTCATCACAACCAAGAAATAGCCACGATAAAAAAGAAAATAAAGTTCGTGAACCACGTAAAAATTTTGAACGTAAACCAAAAACTCCAAGTGAATTTATTGAAAAAGTGATTTGAATCAGAAAAATTAACAAAGTAACAACTGGGGGAAGAAGATTGCGTTTCTCTGCTGCTGTTGCTATTGGTAATGGTAAAGGAGTAGTTGGTTTTGGTATATCTAAAGCCAATGAAGTTCCTGATGCAATTAAAAAGGCAATTGAAGCTGCTCACAAAAATTTAACAACAATTACGATAACTAAAAACAATAATTCTATTGTTCATGAAGTTAAAGGTAAATATTGTGGAAGTGAAATTTTATTAAAACCAGCTAAAGAAGGAATCGGAATTAAAGCTGGTGGATCTGCTCGTGATATTTTAGAATTAGCTGGTATTCATAATATTTATTCAAAAGCATTTAGATCTAGAAATAAAATTAATTTAGCTAGAGCAACAATTGCAGGTCTTGGCAATGTTAAACCAGCAGAATATTTTATAAAAAATAAAAATCTTACTACTAAGCGTAGTAATGGTTAGAGGTGGATTATGGAAACAACATTACATAACTTAAAACCAACACCAGGTTCTCGTAAAGACATTAAACGTTTAGGTAGAGGAACTTCATCTGGAAATGGTAAAACGGCTGGTAAAGGGACAAAAGGACAAAATGCCCGTACCGGTGGTGGAACAAGACCCGGATTTGAAGGAGGACAAACACCACTGTACCGTCGTATTTCAAAACGAGGGTTTACTAACTTTACTACAACCAATTATAGTATTATTAACTTAGAACAAATTGATTTAATTAAAGAGCATGAAATAACACCTGAACTTTTATTTCAATTAAAATTGATTAGAAGTAAAAAAGATGGTATTAAAGTTCTTGGTAAAGGTAAATTAACAACACCAAAAACAATTAAAGCTCATAAATTTTCAAAATCAGCAATTACTGCTATTGAACAAGCCGGAGGAAAAGCGCAGGTGATCTAAGTGTTTACAACAACCCGTGAATTAATAAAAAAGTATAAAGAAGTTATAATTAGAATTTTATTTACCATTTTTATTTTATTTATCTTTCGTGTTGGAGCATTTATTACAGTTCCAGGAGTAACTTTGAATGAAGATTTAAGTAGCAGTAATAGTAGTGGTATTGAATTCTTTAATTTAATTTCAATGTTAGGTGGTGGTGCTATTAGCAGATTTTCTGTTTTTGCACTTGGAGTCTCACCTTACATTACTGCATCAATTATTGTGCAGTTATTATCAACTGATGTTGTTCCTACTTTAACAAGATGGGCTAAATCAGGCGAAAAAGGTAAGAAAAAATTAGAGTTAATGAATCGAGTATTAACTGTTCCCTTTGCTATTATGCAAGGTTTTGCCACTATCTTTGGCTTACAATCTCAACATATTATTAGTGTTGATTGAAGTTCGGGATCGGGAGCAGCCGGACCAGAAGTTTTCTATTATGTATTAATTCCGGCTATTTTACTAGCAGGGACAATGTTATCATTATGAATGGCTGATCAGATTACTAATCGTGGTATTGGTAATGGAATTTCACTAATTATTTTTGGTGGAATTGCTGCTAATTTACCATTTAACTTAGCTTCAACTTTTAAGTATTGAGTAGGACCAGATACTAATAATGGTGTTATTTTTCAAGGGGCTTTAAAATTTGCTCTTTATTTTGCAGCCTTCCTACTGATTATTCTTGTTGTTGTATTCTTTAGTGAATCAGAGCGACACTTACCAATTCAACAAACTGGTAGTGGTTTAACTTTAAAGGGTGATAAAAGTTCTTATTTACCTTTAAAAGTTAACTCAGCCGGAGTAATTCCTGTTATTTTTTCTTCGGCACTAATTACTGCTCCAATGACAGTGGCACAAATTGTTGATCAAAATAGTGGTTTTGCTAATTTTGCTAGAAATTATTTATCTTTACAGTCGTGGCCGGGAATTAGTATTTTTGCTATAATGACGATTATGTTTACTTTCTTATATGCACAAGTGCAAATTAATCCCGAACAAATGGCTAAGAATTTTCAAAAATCAGGAACTTATATTCCTGGCGTTCAGTCAGGAAAGGAAACAGAAATTTATATTAAAAGAATGTTAAATCGTTTAAGTACGATTGGTTCCTTTTTCTTAACTGCTGTTGCAGTAACTCCATTTTTGATTTCTAAATTTACTAATCTACCTTCTTCATTAGCAGTTGGTGGAACTGGATTAATAATTATGATTGGAGTAGCATTAGATACAACAAAACAAATTAAGGGACGAATTACTCAACATTCATTCTTAAATTATAAGGACAACAAAGATGTTAAAGAACACTTATGGTCTTAGGGGGTAACGATGAATTTAATTATTTTAGGTCCACCAGGATCAGGGAAAGGAACACAGTCACAGTTTCTGAAAGAACAATATAATTTAATGCATTTATCAACTGGTGATTTGTTTCGTGATGAAATCACAAAACAATCACCAGTAGGTAAAAAAGCTCAAACTTATGTTAATAAGGGTCAATATGTTCCTGATGAGATTACAAATGAGATTATTAGTAATACTTTAAAAAATATTAAACATAATTTTATTCTTGATGGTTATCCAAGAACAATCTCACAAGTAGCATCATTAGACAAAGTATTAACAAGTTTGAATGAAACGCTTTCAATGGTATTGTATCTAGATATTAATGAAGAAACAGTTATTAAACGTTTGTCTTCAAGAGTTACTTGTCCTCAATGTAAAGCAATTTATAATCTTAATTTCCTACCACCAAAGATTACTGGTATTTGTGATAATGATGGGGTAAAATTAATTAAGCGAATTGATGATAGTGATGAAAAGACAATTATCAATCGTTTAAAAACTTACAAAGTAGCAACGGCACCATTGGTAGATTCTTATCAAGAACGTGGACTGTTAAGAACAGTGGATGCCAACCAAGATAATAGTGATATTAAAAAACAAATTAAATCATATTTATCATCATTAAAAGGAAATAAAAATAATGGTTAGCATTAAAAGTCAAAGTGAAATTCAAAATATCAAAGCCGCTAGTCAAGTTGTAGCACTTATTCATAAAGAGTTAGCAAAGATAATAAAAGTTGGGATAACGGGTAAAATACTTGATAAAGTGGCAGCACAAATTATTAAAGAAAATAATGCTGTACCTTCTTTTTTAAATTATCATGGGTTTCCTGCCACAATTTGTGTTTCAGTTAATGAACAATTAATTCATGGCATTCCTAATGATAGACCTTTTAAAATGAATGATATTGTGAAAATTGATGCTGGTGCTGCTGTTAATGGTTATCATGCAGATGCTGCCTTTACAATGTGTGTTGGTGGGAAACCAACACCAGAACAAGCAAAACTTATTAATGTGACTAAAGAATCATTAAATAAAGCAATAGCAATTATTGCACCAGGAGTTAGAATTGGTGATATTAGTAACGCCATTCAAACTTATGTAGAAAGCGAAGGCTTTTATTTACCAACATCATATACTGGGCATGGTATTGGTAAAAAACTCCACGAAGACCCAGCTATTCCTAATGTTGGTAAGCCCAACACTGGAATAAAATTGCAGTCAGGAATGACAATTTGTATTGAACCAATGGTTCAAACAACAACTGATAAAATTCTGGTTTTAAGTGATAAGTGAACAGTAGTTGCTGCTGATAAACAGCAAACTGCTCACTTTGAACACACTATCCTAGTAACTAATGATGGATGTGAAGTACTAACAATACTTAATGAAAATCAAAAAAATAATGAGGAATGTAATTAATGGCTAAACCAAAACAAGTAGTTAAACCCAAAGTTCAAAAAGTAAAAAAAACTAATGATAGTACTATTGAATGTGAAGGTATAGTAATAGAAGTCTTACCTAATGCTAGATTTAAAGTAAAGTTGAATGAATATGACTTTACTCCTATTGTAAGACCATCTGGTCGTATGCAAACACATAAAATTAAAATTATCAAAGGTGATCATGTAAAAGTTGAATTATCAACTTATAATTTAACTGAAGGACGAATTACTTTTCGTAACAGAATGGCTACTACACATTTACCGATAAATAAAGATGATGAAAACAAAGAAAACTAATAGTTTAACAGGAGGAAAATGATGAAAGTACAAGCATCAGTTAAAAAAATTTGTGACAAATGTCAACCAATCAAACGTAAAAAACGTAATGTAATCATTTGTGAAAATCCTAAACATAAGCAACGTCAAGGATAGAAATATTAAGGAGGAAAAATAAATATGACATCAAATACTAATAATGCAAGTCGAAGAATTGCGCAAGTAAATATTCCTGGAAATCAACATACAGTAATTGGTTTAACAAGAATTTATGGAATTGGTCGCAGCAAATCTTCAGAAATATTAAAAGAACTAAAAATTGAAGAAACTAAAAAAATTAATGAATTAACAGAAAAAGAATTAAGTTCAATTAGTCAATTAATTGAAAAGAAATATAAAACTGAAGGTGAATTAAGACGTGAAGTGTCTTTAAACATTAAGAGATTAATGGAAATTGGATGTTATCGTGGTATTCGTCATCGTAAAGGATTACCAGCCAGAGGACAATCAACAAAAACTAATGCAAGAACTTGCAAGGGACCACGTAAAACGGTTGCTAACAAGAAAAAAGCAAGTTAATTAGGAGGAAAAAAATAATGAATATAAAAACAACAGTAAAGAAAAAAATTAAAGTTAATCCTAATTTTATTAAAGCAAAAGCATTTATTAAAGCAAGTTTTAATAATACTATTGTTACTATTACTGATCTTAATGGTAATGTTATTGCTTGATCAAGTGCTGGAGCAGTAGGTTTCAAAGGAACTCGTAAATCAACTCCTCACTCAGCACAGTTAGCAGCTGAAGCTGCAGGTAAAACTGCTATGGAACACGGAGTTAAAATTTTAAGTGTTTTTGTTAATGGAACAGGACCAGGAAGAGAACCATCAATTCGTAGTTTACAAGCAGTAGGTTTTGAAATCAAAGATTTAAATGATGTGACACCAATCCCTCATAATGGTTGTCGTCCACCAAAAAAACCAAGAAAATAAAGTAGGTGAAAATAAAACATGGAACAACAATTTTTAAAACCAAAATTTAGTTTAAACAGTGAAAATAGTGCTATTAATTACAGTGAATTTATTGTGAGTCAATTAGAACGTGGTTATGGAACAACTTTAGCTAATGCCTTAAGAAGAACATTATTATCTTCAGTACCAGGTATTTCTGTATATGCAATTAGAATAAGTGGTGTATCTCATGAATTTACTGCAGTTAAAGGTGTAATTGAAAATGTTTCTGAAATAATTTTAAATGTTAAGAACTTAGTTTTAGCTTTTGATGGTGATATTCAAAAGGACGAAAAAATTGCTAATTTAAAAATTAGTATTACTGGTGAACAAGATATTACTGCCGGAGATATTATTTGTCCAACTGATGTTAGAGTAGTTAATCCAGAATTAATTATTGCTCGAACAACTTCAAGAAATGTTCTTTTTGAAATGGAATTAATGGTAAAGAAATCTCGTGGTTATTCTTCATTTGAGGAAAATAAAAAAGAAATTGCTAATAGTTCAGGCATTATTGCTATTGATTCAAACTTTTCACCTGTTGAAAAAGTTGATTATAAAATTGAACCTGTAACTAAAACATTAAAGGGTATTGAATATGAAAAATTAATTCTTGGTGTACAAACTAATGGTTCAGTTAAAGCAGCATCAGCTATTGCAATGGCAGCTAAAATTTTAATGAGTCATATTGAGTTTTTTGTTAATTTAGATGATAATGTTAAAAACTTTGAAGTTATTTCAATTACTAATGAGCAAGAAAATAATGATTTAAACAAAGCCTTAGAAGAATTGAATTTAACTGTTCGTTCATACAATTGTTTAAAACGTGATGGTTATAAAACTTTGGGTGATATTGTAACTAAAAGTTTAGATGAAATTAAACAAATTAAACATTTAGGTTCAAAATCAATTAAAGAAATTGAAGATTGTGTATCAAAACATAATTTAGAGTTTTCTATTAAAAACTAAGAAGGAGGATAAGAAAAAATGTCATATATTAACGATATCGGAAGAAATAGTGCTAAAGTAGATGCTGAAATCCGTAATTTAGCAAGTGAATTAATTGTTCATGGAAAATTAGTTTTGTTAGAAAAAAGAGCAAAAAGATTACAAACATTTATTGAACCTTTAGTAACGTTAGCTAAACGTGGTGATTTGCATTCAAGAAGAATGGCAATTGCTAAATTGCGTAAAATTACAACTAAAGAGCATCCAAAGGATGGTGTTATTCCAACATTATTTGGTAATATTGCTGAAAGATATAAAGACCGTAAAGGTGGATATACAAAGTTAATTAAAGTAGATAATAGAACTGGTGATAATGCACCAATGGTATTAATTACTTTTGTTTAATTAAAAATATTAAAGCAAGAAAATTTTGGAAAGAGTAAAGCATTTTTATGTTTTCTCTTTTTTATATGTTGACAATTTTAAATAAAATTGTATTTTTTAATACAATTATTGATAAATATTTTTTATGGTATTTTTATTATAGTTACAGTAAATATTAGTGCGCTTTGAGTTGAAAGAGAATTTGGATTTCAAAATAACTTAATTAAATCACATGCTGATAAAGATATTAAAGAATTTATTTTAAATTCAAATGCTGATAAAAATTTTGATAAACAATCACTTTTTGTTAAAATAGGTATGTTTTGACAATTAGATCAGGCCTTTGGAAAATGATTTTATTCAACTTTAAATCAAACTTGTCGATTATTAGATAATAAGTTATTACCAACTGATAATGAATTAAAAAAACAATTTTTTATTCAAATGACTTCAAAAATAGCTAATCGAAATCTAATTCCATTCTTTGCTAAATGAGGAATTAAAGCTGATGAAGATACTGAAAACATTGTAAGTAAATATCCAAAGTTAACAAAAGAGATTTGAAATAATATCTTTGATGGTCATTATGATGATGATACTATTGTTGAACATGAATTGCGAAGTTATCAACCAGTGCAAGAAGTATAAATATCAAATTCCAGTGAAATTAAATTTTGCAAATAGTATATTATTAGAAGGAATGGGACAGGACTTAACACAATATCGAGCAATTATTAATTTAATAGTGATGATAAACTAATTAAAAAATAATATAAGTTAAAAAAAATAAAAATAGAATTTGCTATTAATAGTAAATTCTATTTTTATGACATAGTAATTTTGATTTTTTTGGTTTTATTTTTTATATAATAAAATTTAGTTTTTTATATATTTTTTAAAATTATATAAAGTTAGAAAACCTTTATGATATTATTAATTCATTTTTTAATAAATGTTTAGTACTAATATGGATATTTTATCTATATTAGTTTCTTTTATGTTTATTAAGTTTTACTTTTGATTTGAATAAAAAGGAGAAAATGAAAGATGATATCTATAGAAAATATTAATAATTTAGATATAGAGATATTTATTAAAAATGTAAAAAAATTATTTCAAGAAAAAATTAATACTTATCAACTTATTGATGAATCTTTTAAAGAACTAGAAAGTTTTAAAATTATAGAAGAGATAAAATTAAAATTACAAGATAATCTTGAAATAATAAAAGAAAGATTAATTAACTATGAATATGAAAAAGATGGAGATAGTTTAAAAGATTCTTCAGAATTAAAAAAGATAGAATTGCTTTTAGAAGAATTAGAAAATATAATAGTAAATAAATATGATATTAATATTAGTTATAAATGTGCTAATTTTCTTATTATGAATGATGAAAAGGAACAATTAGTAAATTTATTTAAAGTTAATAATTCAATTTTATTTAAAAGTAAATTAAGTTTTGCATTAGCAAAAAAATTAATTGAAGAAGGAAATATCAAAGGTATAAAATTATTAACTAATATTATTAGTTTAGAAGAAATAATTGATAATGAGAGTAATCTTTTTCATATTGCTGCAAATAATGGTCAAATTGATATTTTAAAATATTTATTATCAATTAATAAAGAATTAATTAATAATAAAAATAAAAAAGGAAAAACACCTATTGAATGTGCTTTCGAATATGCTGCCAAACGTTTTATCAAATATGGTGAATTTGATAATGAAGTTATTGAATTTTTAATTAATAATTCTAATGTTAATTTATTGTTTACTAATAATGAAATATGAAAATCATTAGATCCTAACGGTGGTTGGCCCTTAATTACTGGACCATTTTTGATATAAAATTCTAAATTTTAATTTGTAAAATTGGTGGTTTTAGAAATTTAGAATGTATTCTTTCATAATTATAAAACATAACATATTGATTTACATCATTTATAGCTTCATTGATGGATAAATATTGATTTGATCCTTTAGGTAGTCATTCTTGAGATAAATGAGAAAATCAGTTTTCAGATAATACATTACCACCAATATCATAAGGTTGTTTTTTGCTTAAAATTATTTAGACATATTCCGTAATTAAATTTTTTAAAAGTCAATTAATAATTTTAAAATTTATTTTATAATTTTGTTATTAACAATAAATTTAGAAAAGTGTTGATAAAAATGATTTTTGAAAATTTAAAAAAATTAAAAAATGAAGAATTTTACAGATATTTTGGTATAAAACGTTTTCATTTTAATGAAATGTTAGAAAAATTAATTGAAATAGAAAAATTAGAAAAAAATAAAGGTCGAAAAAATAAACTTTCAGTAGAAGAAAGATTAATGATGACTTTATTATACTGAAAAGAATATTATACTTTTTTTCAAATGAGTATTAAATCTAAAATGAGCCCATCAAGTTGTTTTCGAAATATTACTTGAGTAGAAAATAAACTTAGTAACCACAAAGATTACCAATTTTTAAAAGAAAGATATAAATTAAAAATTGATAAAAAACAAGAAAATTCAAATGAATTTCAATTTTATTTAATTGATTCAACTGAGATTGAAATTGAAAGACCAACTAAAAAAAACTACAGTTAGAATATTTTTCTGGTAAAAGTTGAATGTATTCTATAAAATTTCAAATTGTATATGATTTTTTTAATAAAAAAATTGTTGATATTTTTGCTGATAATGGTAAAGTGCATGATTTTCAAATATTAAAAAATTCAAATCTTGAATTTTCAGAAAAAACAATAATTATTGGTGATTTAGGATATCAAGGTATACAAAATATTTATAAAAATATAATAATACCAATTAAAAGAACTAAAAATAAAAAATTAACTAAACAAGAAAGAAAATACAATAAGATTGTATCTAAAATTAGAATTAAAATTGAACATGTCTTTGCTTGATTGAAAAGATTCAAAATTTTAGTAAATAAATGTAGAAAATCTAAATTTAGACTTATGTACTTAAGATTTAACTTACTTTGTGAAATTTTTAATAAAATAAAACCATTAAAATAAAAAAAATATTAAAAATATTTTTTTAAAATTTAAATTTTTATCGAGTTAATATAAAAATATTATTAACAATTTTTTGTTTAAAATGTAAACTCATTTTTTAAACTATTTTTTCAAAAAATATTTATTTCTATATTCAATAACACTAAATAGTTTTAAAACAATTTTATTGACAATTAATTAAATTTAATTACGGAATATGTCCTTTGTTTATCCTCTGCTCATTTTGTGATATCCTGACAATAAAATTCGTTGGCGTTATCTGAATGTAAAATAACATTTTTTACTTGATTTCAAGAAAATTGTTTGTTGATTTTTTCAAGAGCAGGAAGAATTAAATCCTGATATGATTTATTAGGAGCAATATTATAACTAACAACATTATTTGAATAAAAATCAATAATTACAAAAAGATATAATCATCCTTCTTTAGTATTTATTTGTTTAGTGTCCATTGATCAAATTTGATTTGAAGAGGTTGTACTTTTATAATCTTTGTTTACTTTATCGGTGGTTGGTCCTTAATTACTGGACCATTTTTGATATAAAATTCTAAATTTTAATTTGTAAAATTGGTGGTTTTAGAAATTTAGAATGTATTCTTTCATAATTATAAAACATAACATATTGATTTACATCATTTATAGCTTCATTGATGGATAAATATTGATTTGATCCTTTAGGTAGTCATTCTTGAGATAAATGAGAAAATCAGTTTTCAGATAATACATTACCACCAATATCATAAGGTTGTTTTTTGCTTAAAATTATTTGTTTATCCTCTGCTCATTTTGTGATATCCTGACAATAAAATTCGTTGGCGTTATCTGAATGTAAAATAACATTTTTTACTTGATTTCAAGAAAATTGTTTGTTGATTTTTTCAAGAGCAGGAAGAATTAAATCCTGATATGATTTATTAGGAGCAATATTATAACTAACAACATTATTTGAATAAAAATCAATAATTACAAAAAGATATAATCATCCTTCTTTAGTATTTATTTGTTTAGTGTCCATTGATCAAATTTGATTTGAAGAGGTTGTACTTTTATAATCTTTGTTTACTTTATCCATTGTAGGTATTCACTTATTTGGATTTTTTTTGTTTTTAGGATAGTTATTTTTAGTTTGTTTTAATCCTTGAATATTGTGTTCTTTCATAATTTTTCGCATTTGTTTTATTGATAATTCTATATTTAAAATGATATTTTTTTCTTGTTTTAATCACTCTTTAAAAGCTGAAAAAATTCTTAAATATCCATAAATTCTGCCTTTTCTTGTAGAATGAAATTCGATTAAAAGTTGGCATATTTTTTGATATTTATGATTGCATTTAATAATATGATTTTCTTCTTTTTTAATAGGTTTTTGTTTATTTTTTAAAAAGTAATATGTTGATCTGTTTAATTGAAGATATTGACATAGGTTTCTAATTGAATATTGATTTTTACAATCATCAATAATTTTAATTTTTTCTTTGATATTTAATTTGTTAATTACTAATGCTATTTGTTTAATTTTATCCATTAATAAAAATCCTTTCAGGTTAAAATTAGTGTTAATTATATAACACAATTGTTTTTAGAATACATTCAGGTTTTTTAAATTAATGGTCTAGTAAAAAGGGCTAAGTGGCAAGTGGCCTAAGTGGCCTCAGTTGAATCAATTAAATAAAATTGAAATTCATTTGAATTTTCTTGTTTTTTATCAATTTTTAATTTATATCTTTCTTTTAAAAATTGGTAATCTTTGTGGTTACTAAGTTTATTTTCTACTCAAGTAATATTTCGAAAACAACTTGATGGGCTCATTTTAGATTTAATACTCATTTGAAAAAAAGTATAATATTCTTTTCAGTGGACATATTCCGTAATTAAATTTAATTAATTGTCAATAAAATTGTTTTAAAACTATTTAGTGTTATTGAATATAGAAATAAATATTTTTTGAAAAAATAGTTTAAAAAATGAGTTTACATTTTAAACAAAAAATTGTTAATAATATTTTTATATTAACTCGATAAAAATTTAAATTTTAAAAAAATATTTTTAATATTTTTTTTATTTTAATGGTTTTATTTTATTAAAAATTTCACAAAGTAAGTTAAATCTTAAGTACATAAGTCTAAATTTAGATTTTCTACATTTATTTACTAAAATTTTGAATCTTTTCAATCAAGCAAAGACATATTCAACTTTAATTCTAATTTTAGATACAATCTTATTGTATTTTCTTTCTTGTTTAGTTAATTTTTTATTTTTAGTTCTTTTAATTGGTATTATTATATTTTTATAAATATTTTGTATACCTTGATATCCTAAATCACCAATAATTATTGTTTTTTCTGAAAATTCAAGATTTGAATTTTTTAATATTTGAAAATCATGCACTTTACCATTATCAGCAAAAATATCAACAATTTTTTTATTAAAAAAATCATATACAATTTGAAATTTTATAGAATACATTCAACTTTTACCAGAAAAATATTCTAACTGTAGTTTTTTTTAGTTGGTCTTCCAATTTCAATCTCAGTTGAATCAATTAAATAAAATTGAAATTCATTTGAATTTTCTTGTTTTTTATCAATTTTTAATTTATATCTTTCTTTTAAAAATTGGTAATCTTTGTGGTTACTAAGTTTATTTTCTACTCAAGTAATATTTCGAAAACAACTTGATGGGCTCATTTTAGATTTAATACTCATTTGAAAAAAAAGTATAATATTCTTTTCAGTATAATAAAGTCATCATTAATCTTTCTTCTACTGAAAGTTTATTTTTTCGACCTTTATTTTTTTCTAATTTTTCTATTTCAATTAATTTTTCTAACATTTCATTAAAATGAAAACGTTTTATACCAAAATATCTGTAAAATTCTTCATTTTTTAATTTTTTTAAATTTTCAAAAATCATTTTTATCAACACTTTTCTAAATTTATTGTTAATAACAAAATTATAAAATAAATTTTAAAATTATTAATTAATTGACTTTTAAAAAATTTAATTACGGAATATGTCTAGAATAGAAATTTATATAACTTTAATTTATAAACTAAATTTTATTAGAAAATGAACAATAATTTTACTTCAATTTTGAACAGATATTGTTCATTTTTTTCTTTTTTTATAATTTTTATAAATTATAAATTGATATATATAAAATTACTGTTATAATTTTACTAGCATAATATTTAAAATGGAGTTAGAAGTAATATGAGTAAATCTAAAATTTCATTAAGTTTAAAAAATGTTGAATTTCGTTATAAACCAGAATACAATAACGCTGTTGATAATGTTAGTTTTGATATTAATCATGGTGAATATATTACTATAATTGGTCATAATGGTAGTGGTAAGTCAACACTTTCAAAAATTATTATTGGTGTTTTACACAAACAAAAAGGTACAATTCAATTATTTGGTGAAACAATTACTAATAAAAACATTAAACAATTACGTCGTCACTTAGGTATTGTTTTTCAAAATCCTGATAACCAATTTATAGGTTCAACTGTTCGTGATGATATTGCTTTTGGCTTGGAAAATCATTTAGTTGAGCCCAGTGATATGCCAGCAATTATTGACAGAGTTTCTAGGGCAGTGGGTATGGAAAAATATTTAGATCATGAACCACTATGATTATCTGGTGGTCAAAAACAACGTGTAGCTATTGCTTCAGTTTTAGCTTTAGAACCTGATATTATTATTTTTGATGAGGCAACTAGTATGCTTGATCCAAAAGGTAAACGAGAAGTTAAAGAAATTATGTTAAAATTACAAGAACAACGCAATAAAACTATTATTTCTATTACTCATGATATGGATGAAATTATTAATGCCGATAAAATTATTGTTATGAATAAAGGTAAATTAGTTCGTTATGGAACTCCATCTGAAATATTAAAAGAATGAGAGTTTTTACAAAGTATTTATTTAGATATTCCTTTTGTTTTAAAAGTATCGTTAGGTTTAAAAAATAAGGGAATTAATATTAATGAAACATTAAGTGAAGAGGAGCTGATTTCTAGCTTATGTCAATTAAATTCAAAGAAGTAAGTTATACTTATTCTCCAAAAACTCCTTATCAATATCAAGCATTAAAAGATATTACTATTGAAATTGTTGAACAAAAAATAGTTGCTATTATTGGTGAAACTGGTAGTGGTAAATCAACTATGATTCAACATATTAATGGTTTATTAGTTCCAATGGCAGGTTCAGTTGCTATTAATGATTTTATTATTAAGGCTAATCAAAAAAAAATTCGTGATATTAAAAAAATACGTAAACAAATTGGTTTAGTTTTTCAATTTCCCGAATATCAGTTATTTGAAGAAACTATTGAACGAGATATTATGTTTGGACCAGTTAATTTTGGTGAGAAAAAAGATAAAGCACGAGAGTTAGCAAAAAAATATATTAATTTGGTTGGATTAGACGAAACATACTTATCAAGAAGTCCATTTGATTTGTCTGGTGGTCAAAAACGAAGAGTTGCTATTGCTGGTATTTTGGCATTACAAGGTCATACTTTAATTTTAGATGAACCAACAGCAGGACTTGATCCCGATGGTGAAAAAGAATTAATTAATTTATTTTATGATTTAAATCATAAAGAAAATAAAACTATTATTTTAGTAACTCATAATATGAATCATGTACTAATGGTTGCTGATGAAGTTATTGTATTACATAATACACAGATTTATAAAAAAGCAGATCCAATTACTATTTTTAGAGATAAAAAATTAATTACCGAAACCGGAATTGAACCACCAAAAATTTATAGTTTTTTATATAAATTAGAAGCAGCAGGATTTGATACATCAAAAATTACTGCTAGAAGTGATTCAGAATTAATTGACCAGTTGTCAAAAATATTATCCAAAAAAAATAGCAATAAAAAGTAAGGAGTAATAAATAATGAAAGTTAGTTTTGGTCGTTATTTACCTTTAAATTCAATCATTCATCGTGTAGATCCAAGAATTAAATTACTAGTTTTAATTTGTTTAATTGCTTCACTTTTTTTTCATACTGGTTTTGAAGGTTACGCTCTTATTGGTTTTACTGTCATAACAATTTTCTTTTGTGCAAAATTACCTTTTATGATGTTATTAAAATTAATGCGCCCCATTTTATTTATGGCATTTATTTTATTTATAATTAACTGTTTTTTAACTGATGGCCCTAATGTTGGAATGATTTGACGTTGGCATGGTATTAAAGTATCGTATAAAGCTATATTTGTTAGTATTTATATTGCTCTTAGAATTTATTTAATGATTTTAATTACAACAATTTTAACAACCACAACTCAACCATTAGATTTAACATTAGCATTAGAAGATTTAATGTTACCACTAAAATTAATTAAATTTCCAGTACATATTATTTCAATGATTATTTCTATTGCTCTTCGTTCAATTCCTACATTATTAGATGAAGCGGGCAGAATTTTAAAAGCGCAAGCATCACGTGGTGTAGATTTAAAGAATGGTCATTTTAAAGAAAAAGTTAAATCGTTAGTATCATTAATTATTCCCTTATTAGTTTCTTCATTTCAAAAAGCAGAAGATTTAGCATACGCTATGGATTCAAGGGGTTATGATCCGCAAGGTAAAAGAACACGTTTTCGTCAATACCATATTGATTTTAAAGATATATTTTTCTTTATTATTGGTGTAGGATTGTTAGCATTTCTTATATCTTATACTTATCATCCAGAAATATTTTGAAGAATTCCATTTATTGATGATTATTATTCACAATAATATATAAAAAAATAATTAAATTTTTATTTATATATTTAGAAAATATTTGTAATTATATTTTTCTTAAGTATAATAATTTTATAAACTTAATATAGTTTTTAACCCGTTGTCTTATTTTAAAGTATATGGGGTTTTTTATTTTTTTAAAAGAGGAGAAATTAAGTATGTCTAGAGAATGAAAATTTGAAAGAAGAGATTTTGAAGAAAATCAGAAACGTATTGAAAAAGAAATCCAAGAAAGAATAAAACAAAATGAAGAAGAAAGAAAATTAGAAAAGGCAAAAAATTTACAAGAAGAATAGACATATTCTGTAATTAAATTTTTTAAAAGTCAATTAATAATTTTAAAATTTATTTTATAATTTTGTTATTAACAATAAATTTAGAAAAGTGTTGATAAAAATGATTTTTGAAAATTTAAAAAAATTAAAAAATGAAGAATTTTACAGATATTTTGGTATAAAACGTTTTCATTTTAATGAAATGTTAGAAAAATTAATTGAAATAGAAAAATTAGAAAAAAATAAAAGGTCGAAAAAATAAACTTTCAGTAGAAGAAAGATTAATGATGACTTTATTATACTGAAAAGAATATTATACTTTTTTTCAAATGAGTATTAAATCTAAAATGAGCCCATCAAGTTGTTTTCGAAATATTACTTGAGTAGAAAATAAACTTAGTAACCACAAAGATTACCAATTTTTAAAAGAAAGATATAAATTAAAAATTGATAAAAAACAAGAAAATTCAAATGAATTTCAATTTTATTTAATTGATTCAACTGAGATTGAAATTGAAAGACCAACTAAAAAAAACTACAGTTAGAATATTTTTCTGGTAAAAGTTGAATGTATTCTATAAAATTTCAAATTGTATATGATTTTTTTAATAAAAAAATTGTTGATATTTTTGCTGATAATGGTAAAGTGCATGATTTTCAAATATTAAAAAATTCAAATCTTGAATTTTCAGAAAAAACAATAATTATTGGTGATTTAGGATATCAAGGTATACAAAATATTTATAAAAATACAATAATACCAATTAAAAGAACTAAAAATAAAAAATTAACTAAACAAGAAAGAAAATACAATAAGATTGTATCTAAAATTAGAATTAAAGTTGAACATGTCTTTGCTTGATTGAAAAGATTCAAAATTTTAGTAAATAAATGTAGAAAATCTAAATTTAGACTTATGTACTTAAGATTTAACTTACTTTGTGAAATTTTTAATAAAATAAAACCATTAAAATAAAAAAAATATTAAAAATATTTTTTTAAAATTTAAATTTTTATCGAGTTAATATAAAAATATTATTAACAATTTTTTGTTTAAAATGTAAACTCATTTTTTAAACTATTTTTTCAAAAAATGTTTATTTCTATATTCAATAACACTAAATAGTTTTAAAACAATTTTATTGACAATTAATTAAATTTAATTACGGAATATGTCCTAAGAATACTAGTAATATTTCTTATTTTAGAATAATTATTTATTTTTGTTTGATTTCAAAGAAATACCATTATTATTTGTGATAATTTTTCAATCGTGTTGATTTGTTATGATATAAAATATGTTAATTTTACAAGAGTTTTCTCTTTATTTTCATTTTTATTAAATAAAATATTTTCAATAGGAACACTATTACAAAGCTATTACTGTGACTAGTGTTTTAATTAGTAAACTTTCTAATTTCTAAATATAGTATGGCTTAAAAGTGTATTAGGATATACACACATAGAAAAGGTATTAAGAGTATTTAAATCAATTATTATGATTAATTATTAATTTTAAATTGTGTTCTAATTGTTAATAGTAACATTGTTTTTTATTAGTATTACTGTTATATACGAAAATTAGATGATTATTTTTGTAGTTTTATGAAAAAAAATATTAAAAAATCATAAATTTATTGTATAATATTTAACGGTTTTACTTATAGAAACTAATATGGCGACTGTGGCGTAGCGGTCTAGCGCATCAGTTTGTGGAACTGACATTCGCGGGTTCGAATCCCGTCAGTCGCCCCATTTAATAAAATTATGTTTTTTTACTACTCCTTTTTGGAGTTTTTTCTTTTTTAAATAAATATTATTATAAATTTATTTTCGCTTTTTATTTACTAAATAAATAATGGTATAATTATTATGTTTTATGATTTGCAGAAAGTTGAGGTTTAAATGTATATGTACCTTAAAGAAGGGCAAATACTTTCAATTCATGCATATAAGCATAATGGCGATTTATATCGTAGTTGAAATAATTCAATTGTTTTAGAAGATACTGAAAAATATTTAGTTTTAGTAAATGAAAATGTAACAATTACTGAAATTAATGGTCGTAAATGAACAACCGTTGATCCAGCAATTTGGTTATTTTTTAAAAATGATTGATACAATATTATTTGTATGATTCGTAATGATGGTGTTCATTATTATTGTAATATTGCCAGTCCTTTTATTTTAGATTCGCAAACAGTTAAATACATTGATTATGATTTAGATGTTAAAGTATTTCCTAATCGTTCTTATAAACTGTTAGATTTGAAAGAATTTAAAACTAATCGTCGAATATGAAAGTATCCAATACCTTTACAAAATATATTATGACAAAATATAAATAAATTAAAAAAAGGAATTAAGAAAAATGAAATTAATTTATTTAATGATGATGTAATTTTAAATTATTGAAAAAGTTATCAAGACCAAAGTTTACAAAAATAGTAAGAACATATGTTCTTACTATTTTTGATATTAAAACTTTTTATAACTAAATTAAATTTTTTTATAAAATAGGTAATGTTTTTGCATAATTATGTTCTCTCATAATACTGTTTATATTACTTTTTTTACTTTTATCTTCAATACTATTATTTATATTTTGAATATCTATATCATTAAATTGTATTTTCTTTTTGTAATTATGATAATTAATAGCATATGTTTTTAATTTTTTTATTTCTTTAAACATTAAGTTTTTTAATTCTTATTCAATTTCTTTATTCATTTTTTACTCCTTTTAAAAATAAAAACCTATTTACTTTGTTTCTCAAAGTAAATAGGTTAAAAACAATATTTAGTTTATAGTTATTTTTAACATCTTTTTGAAAATTTACAATTAATAAACATATATATCAAATATATTAACTTTGTAAATTATTTTCATATATTTTCATATTTTTTGAAATAATGTTTTAGTAAATTTAATCAATTATCTAAATTAGAACCATATTTTTTTTCTAAATCTCATAAAATTACCATATACATCATTACCGCCAACCAGTACATAAGTTTCTTTTCAACTAATTTTTCCTTCTTCTAGTTTAATTTCTTTTACAAAACCAAGGTTTTTTAGATCACTATCAATTAAACTATTTTTTTCATTTTCTTTTCAATAATGTTCTATTATTTCTCCATTTTCATTTTTTGTAAATCAAAATTCATCTCCCACTTTACCAATTAAGTTATTAAAATTTTTATTATTTATTAATTCATTTTTTAATGATATTTTATCAATTAATTCTGAATTAGTTAAATTAGAATGAAAATCATTAATGTTATCACCCAATCTCATTACAATATGTGATGGTACATTTTTTATTGGTACTAAATCATTTTCTCAATTTTTTATTTGCATACTATTTTTATCTTTTGATGATAATTTAAAATTGTTATTATTAATATAATTAAAACGATTTTCTTTTGATATTAAATCTTTATAATTACTTGAATTATATTTAGTTACTCCTTGCATTCATCAAACATAACTATCAAGAAATGCCTTTGGATAATAATTATTTTCTAGTAGTTTTTTAGTTGGTATTGCTTCATCTCCATACTTGATATTTTCGCCTTGAAAACGATTTGAATCAAATAAAACAATACCACCACTTTTTCATACATGTTTAACAAATTCTAAAACTCCATTATAAAGTTGTTCTTCAAAATTGACTTGATGATCAACTCATTTTTTAAATTCATAATCCATATCTTTCATTTTTGGATTAAAAAATTTATAAATTGAAAAACCAATATTATTTATGAATGTTTCATCCAAATCAGTAATAACAATAGGTACATATTTATTAGCTTCAATTTTTGATTCATTATAATGCACAGTGTAATTTTTATCTTCTTTATCATTTTTGGCGAGAGATTGTCAAAAATCCGGAATAAATTAATTCATATAGTCTTATTATTATGTTAGACAAGAAATAATTTGGATTTTTATGAAATTGTATTTAAATAATATAATTTTTTTAACTTAAATGCAACTAAAATACTTATTTTTAAAAATTACTAAAAAATTAAAAAATAAATTTAATATTTATACACAACAAAAATTCTTATTAAAACACATTTAATAAGTTTTATTCTATTTTGATTTTTAAAAAAAAGTTAAATTTTAATTTATAATAATTGTATCTCTGTATTTATCTTATTACATTTAAAAATAACCATTTTAATATAAATTGAAATATTATAAGTTCTATTACCAAGCATTTCTTTTAAAACATGTCAAATATTAGTTTCAGTAAAGCAACCAATATTTCATTTTGCACCTTGATTTTCAATACCTTGTTTATTATTTTTAAAATATTTTTTCTTTAATTTTTTATGATTATCTAATTCTTTATATAAATAATCAATTAATTGTTCATATTGACCATTATTAATTAAATTTTTACAGTAATTATATTCTTTTAAATATTTTCCTTTATTTCCCGCCATTATACCAAGATATAATGGACGTATGAGATTAACCCTTAGAATTATGAGTAACATTAACAATATAACTGCAAATTCTATGATTTGTTAATTAAATTATATCATAAATTTTAAAAATATTAAAAAATATAATTTCAAAATTACATTTAAATAACACAAAAATCCTAATCTTAAAATTAGGTTTTAAAAATATAAAATTTTAACTTATTAAGTACTATTAAGATAACTTCTAGTGTTTAAATAATTTGCTTTTGCAATTAACATATTATTTAATGTTTGATAATTATATATTTTTGCTCCATTAGTTAAAGATTTTAAAAAATGATAAACATCACTTTCAGCACTACAACCAATATTTCAAGAAGCATTTTGATTTACAATACCATGAGCATTATTTTTAAAATAATTATAAGTTTTTTCATTAACATTAGATTTTAAAAAAGAAAGTAATTCATTACAATCACCACTTGAAAAAGTAGTAGCACCTTCAATATATTTAGTTCAATCATGAGTTTCTTTTTTCTTACCACGAACTCCAACAAAAAATTTTCATAAATAATTTAAAGCATGAAACTTATCTAAAATATAATAACATCCCAATCAACTTGCCATTGCTTTAATTCACAATGCACCATCACCAGCAACAACTAAATTATAATTATGATAATCTCATTGAACACCTAATATATTTAAATTAATATCATAATGATTAAGAATAGTTTGTGTTGTAAATTGATATAATTCATGTTGATTTAAACCATTACCAGTTTTAAATAACATAAATGAAGTTATTTTTTTATCTAATTTATTTCTATATGAATAAATTTCTTTTCTTCCTAAATTATAAGTTAAAAGTCTACAACAATATTGTTGTTTTAAACCATTTTCATCTCAACAAGTAACAAAAGCATCATCTGCACATATATTTAATTTTTCATTATCTAATACTTTAAATTTTTGTTCTGGTATTCATTTTTCAATTTTTGCATTTTTAAAAATTCTTGAAATAAGATTTTTAGAAAAAGAAGTATATTTAAATTCTGATTGAATATTAAAATAACCTTTTTTACTTATTAAATTTTCAATTAAATTATCTAATATATCAAAATATAAATCATTAGTAATTCTTGCTCTTTTTTTAATACCAAATTCTTCATAAATTGGATAATAAGTTTTTTTATTAATTTTATCTCAATAAACTCTTTGTCTAAAAGTATCCATTCCAATTGGAGTATTTACTGTTCTATTACATGTTCAAGCAACTTTATATTGATTTTTATCTCTATTTAGAAAAAAATATTCATCATAATCATGGATTTTTTGAAAATATTTTGCTAAAATATTAGTGATTTCAGATTTTAGAAATTCTTTAAAACTAAACATTTTTTTAACACCTTTCCATTACATTTAACTCCAAGCATTGTATCAAATTTATTAAAATATTGTTGAAAAATGTTTGGTTTTAGAGTATAATATTAAAGAACGATAAAATAAACTGCAAATTCTATTTACGTTTAAAAGATAACTTTTATTAGTTATCTTTTCTTTTTTAATAAAATAATGTACAATAAAGAAAAATATAAATAGAAAAGGAAAATAAAAAATGCTAGGACAGTACTTAACAAATATTGAACATCATGGTCAAGACCCTAAATGATTATTAATAGGTGTAGGTGTAATAGGACTAGGTATTATGTGATGTTTAATAGATTATTTAATAAAAAAAATCAAAAATAAAAGAAGAAAAAATAAAAAAATAGCACTATAAATGCTATTTTTTGTTATAATTATATTATAAAAATTAAATAAAAGAATATATGAAGTAATTAATAAAGTTAATAAGTTAGTTTGAGATGTTTAACTTAAAGATTATATTAATTATATCATAATTTTTCGTTTTTTAAAGCATATGAAAGGAGATTTTTATGTGCAAGAAGAAAAAATAAAAATAAGAACAATTTTTAATGATGCAAAAGCATTAAGAGAAAAATTAGAAGAATATTTTAAGGAATGTAAAAAAACTGAAGAAGTGCCGACTAAAGTTGGTATGTTAGTTTATTTAGATATTACAGAAAATACTCTTTATAGTTGAAAACAAAAAAAGAGAAATACTTTTTTACAACAAATTAATTGAGCATATTTACAAATACGCCATATTAATACACAAAGATATTTAAAAGCAAATGCAAATAATACTGCATGATATTTAGAAAGAGCATTTGTGAAAGAATATCATTTATCTACAAAAATTGATATAAAAAGTAGTGATAATACAGCCCCTATAGCAATTAGTTTAGAAAATAAAGGTAAGAATAAATGTTAAGTAATTTTGGTTATTTATTAGATATTGCTAAAAGAATGTATTTAAAACAACCTTTAAATATTAATAAAATTAAACAATTAGGTAGTCGTAAATCTGGTAAAACATTTAGTGATATTGAATTCTTAGGTATTTTATTAATGTTAGAAAATATTAATATTCATGCTTATTTAATTCGTAATATGTCAAAACAATTAAATGATAGTTGACAAGAATTAAAGCAAATTATTAGAGCAACCTATCCTAGTATTAATTTTATTATTAGTGAAACTAAAAAAACTATTGAATTTAATGGTAGTAAAATAACTTGTAAATATTTACATTCACAAGATAATAGTAATGTTAAATTAACTGGATTAGCAAGTAATTATTTATATGATTATGTAATTATATGAAGTGATGAAAGATATGAAATTACTGAAAATGATTATCAAGATTTAAAAGATGCAATTCGTGGTGCAAATCAATTATTAGAAATTGAAAGTTGTAATCCTTGAAGTATTTTAAATGAATTTATTAAAAAAACTATAAATGCTTGTCCACAAAATGAAAAACAAATTATTAATGAATATGAACAATTTACTATTATTGATAATACTATTTATCATTATCAAAATTGAAAATTAAATACTCATTTAAAAGATAGTGATAAGCATCAATTATTAGAAATAGAAAAATTAGACCCAATATCTGCAAGAGTAAGAAGTCATGGTTTAGTAGGTTATGAATCTGGTGGAATATATTCACATCTTATTCATAAGATTAGTAGATTATTACAACCAAGTTATAGATTTAGTGCTGGATTAGATTATGGGTTTAAAGATGATGCTTTAGCATGTGTATTAATAGGTTTTGATTATAATTTTAAATTTGTTAATGTTATTGATTGTTTAAAAATAGAGAATAAATTAATTCGTTATGATAATAAACAATTAGCAAGATTAGTAGTTGAATTTTATATCAAATTAGCAAAAGAAAATAATTTGTTATATGAATATGGTTTAACTGTATATTGTGATTTTAGTAATTATACATTTATTGAAATGTTAAATGATACAGCAATTAAATATCAAGTTAATTCATGATTATATTTTAAAGATTGTGTGAAGTTAAGGTTAGAGTTTAGAATAGGTAAAAATGTCGCTTTAATGGCATCAGAACGCTTAAATATTAGTATGAATGCACAAGCATTATTAGATGAGTTTAGATTGGCTGTATGAGACCCTAAAAGTATTAAACAAATACCATTAGCAGGTAATGACCATTTACGAGATGCATTTGATTATGCTATAGAACCATATATTAGAAATTTAAGTGCAAATATAAATCCTTATTTTGAAAGGAAATAACATATGAATAATCATAATACTGAAATATTAACTCCTAAGTGATGTATGATAAATCTTCAAGAAATTATAGCAAATCATGCTTCAAAATTACTATGAGGTAATGGTTATACTTTAACAAGTGAAGATGATGATTATAAAAGAGCAATTGAAAAATTAAAAGAATGAAATAATTTTGATTCATTATTTTATCAAGATTGTCATATTAAATCTGGTTATGGTTATAGTATTGTTCAAATTGATAGAAGTAAAACTGGTAGAATTTCATTAAATTTTGCTCAACCATATGCTCAATCAAGAGTAGCAAGAGTATTAGAAACTGAATATAGTGCATCAACATGGTCAAGGTTACAATATGATGACCAAAGTATTTATGTTAAAACAACATATACTCAAAATCAAATAATTAGATATTTTACTAGTGATTTTATTACTTTAGATGGTTTACAAGAAAAAATAAGTAAAGATTTACAATTACCTTTAATAGAAAATCATAATTTAGGTATTATTCCAGTTAAATTTATGCAAAATTTACCTAAAAAGAATTTCTTTGGTGGAGTTATTGGTGATTATTATCCAGATATGACTCCAATTAAAAAATTACAAAAATTATTAAATAAAACATTTGAATCAATTGAACATGAACTTGAATATAATGTTACTCGTGTATTTTTAGATATTACTGAACAAGAGATAAATAAATCTAAAACTGCTTTTGATTTAAAAAAATTAATAGGTAAGTTTATTTTACAAGCAAATTTAAGAAGTTTAGGAAGTACTAGTGGAACACCACCAATTGCTATTTTACAAGGTAGTCCAATATTAGATAAATATGCAGAATTTATACAATTTATTATTGATAAAGCATTTGAAGGTAGTGGATATAGTCCAGTAAATGATACTACTAGTCAAAAAACTGAAGCAGAAGTATTAATTACTAATTCAAGAGATATGGAAACTACAAGAATTAAAAGAACTTTAAATCAAAGTGATTGAAATGAAATATTTCAAAGATGTTTTATATTAATGGGATTAGATGGTGATAAATCTAAATGAACATTTGAAATTAAAGAAAATACTATTATAGATAGATTAAAATCATTAGAAATTAATGAGAGAAAATTAGCATTAGATTTAACTAATAGAAAACGTATTCTTGTGCAAGAAGAAGGTGTTAGTGAAGAAGAAGCAATGAACATTCTTGAAGAAAATAGAAGAATGAGAAAAGAAGAAATTGATTTTGATAATAAATTAGTAAAAGATATTGATGGAGAAACTAAAAATGATACCGAAAATAAATCATCAATTAATTAAAACAGTTTGAAAATCAACTGGTGAAATTGAAAAAGATTTTACACAAAATAAAGATTTACAATTTCGTGTATGTCCTTTTACTATTATTTTAGGTGCTATAAATTCAACAGAAACCGGTTATAAACCACCAACTAGTATTCCTAATGATTATACTTCATTTAGTAAAATCTTTACTGGTAGAGAAGCAATACAAGCAGTTTGAGACCATTCTTATTATCCTATTCAAAATAAAGATAATCCAGATGAAGCATATAAACAATTACAAGTTGGTGATGTATTTTATGGAAATATTTTAAGTGACCAATTAGGTATTACTTATTCAGCAACTCCAGCAAATAATGCTTTTATTCAAGAACAAGCAATTAAAAATGTAGTTATTAATATTCCAAATGAAAAAAAGAATTTTAATTTTATTAATAATATTGTTTCAAATTTATATAAGTTATATATGATTCCAGAAATTAATAAAGTTATAAATACTGATAAATCTATTAAAGTTGATAGACAATGATATATTCTTGAAGTTGCTAGTAAAACTTATAATAATGAAAATAAAGAACTTGCATATATTCAATGTACTTTTAGTTCATTAAATGATAAATTAGCACATAGTGGATTAGCAATTAATCAATATGTACAATTAGGTGCACCTGCTGACCCAGTAGCATTACCAGCATTAGATGAAAATAATAATATTATTTTAGATGATAATTATTTAACTCCATTACCAGTAACACATTGTCAAATATCTTTTTATGGTTCAGTAAAACCTATTTCAATAGCATTATGAGGTAGAGATATTGATAATAATCCTGAAAATACTAAACAACATAAATATAGACAATATCCAAGTAAATTATTATTTCCATGACAATATCAATGTTCAACTTATGACCCAGTAAGTTTTCAAGCATTACCAGAAACTAATTATGTTTTAACTGTTCAAGGACAATCAACTATGGATGGTTATACAGAATGAAGAAAAGAAGTACTACCATTATATGATGATGGTGCAACTCAACATTATGAAGGTCATTTACTTACTAATTTAGAAAAAACTAAAAATACTAATAAAGTTGATGTATCAAATAGATTAGTAAATTATTGAGATAATAATTTTTTAAATGGTGCTGAAATAGAAGATTATAATTATGCAACTGCTGGTAATCCATATTTTCAATATTATAATAAAAATAATAAAAAATTTATTGGTAATACTCATTATAATATGAATAATAATAAATTTAAGCAATTAAATACTATAAATGCTTTACATTATTTTATTTATAATCCTATTAGTGAAATACCTTTAACAATAAGAGAAACAATTAAAATTAATCTTAATACTATACCTATATTCGGGTCATTTATGAATGCTTTTGTTGGTGGATTAGATATTGGAGCAAAGTTAAGTAGTAACTTGTTAATTCCACAATTTAATTACATAAATGGTTTAATATCTGCTGAATTATATACTTTTTATACAAAATTACTATATTCAACACCACCTAGTGGTAGTCCTATACCACTTGATATGTTTAGAAATGATACACCAGATTCAATTCAAGCAGGATTAGGTTCAGCAAGTCATATGACATCATTTACATTTAATTTAACAGATAGGATTAATTTACAAAATTTTAACATTAATGATGGAAGTATTTCTTCACAAGGAATTTATGATAGTGTAAATTTAGGTCAATTAAATGGTGCTGGTGGCAAAGATACAATTTCGTTATTACCAAAAGAAAATAGTTTAATTCCATTATTAAATGAACCTAAATTTACTAATACTAATATATTAAAATGAGCAATTGATATGATTGATATTAAAGTTGTAGGAAAAAGTAATTTTAAAATAACATTTTATTCAATGCCAGATAATAGAAGTGGTGCTGTTAATGATAATTTTAGTATTTGAAGTGGTACTTATCAAACAGTAGGTAAAGCAAGTAATAATAGTAGATTAATTCAAAATACATTTATTTTAGCAAATAATACTTTTAAATTTGACCAACCATTTAATTATCCACAAGCAATACAACCTCCACCATTAATAGAAAGAGCACATCCTATATTTATTGATTTAAGTAATCAAAGTCAATATGGCATTAATAATAGTATTAAAGGTTCATATGATATAAGACCAAATTATCCTTATCAGATGAGACCTGATATAAATGATGAATTAAGTGGTTATGGTAAAGCAATATTATTTTCATATCAAGATTATGGTTATGATAGTTTTGATAAATTTAAAGAAGATTATGAAAGTATAACATTTAATTTTAATTTTAATATGAACGCAATTTATGAAACAGTAACAAATTCAAAAAATTGGTTTACACCTATAAAAATTAATTTAAGTGAATTAAAAGATATTAATGAAAATAATTCACAATTTGAATCACATGTTAATTATTATGATAATAATTCTGGGAATCATAATGATGCTACAGATAATTGAACATTTAATATTATTAATGAAAAAAAATCCCACGATAAATATCCTCGTCAATCAGCAACTTTAAAAGCAACAGATAATATTAATAGCACTTATGTTAATGATTTATTATGAACAAATGATAATTTAAGTCGAGAAAATACAATTGCTTCATCAATTTGATTTAAAATAGTGGCTTATATTAGTTTTGATAAATATATAGTACTAAGATATCAATTTATTGTAACTTTTACATTTAGCATGGGATTACCTCATATTAAAACTAATGCCAATTGAAACTTACAAACTACATCATTGGTAATTAATCCAAAAAGTTCAACTTAGAAAGGTGGTGGTAATTATGTTAAATGAAAATGAAATGAAAGAAGGTAATAGTATGGAAGAAAAAGAAAAAGATGAACAAGAAGAAACTAAAGAAGAAGTAAAATCAGAAGAAAATACTGAAAAAGAATCTGAATCTGAGGATAAAAAAGAGCCCGAAAAAGAAGAGTCTAAAGAACCAACTTTAGAAGATAAATATAAAGAATTAGAAGAAAAATATAATGCTTTATATAAAGAAAAAACTGATAAAGATAGAGAAATTAGACATTCAGAAAGTTATAAAAAATATGATTTATCACAAGAAAATATTAATTTATTAAAAAGATATCTTGGAGATAAAGATGATATTGAAGAAGAATTATCATTATTAAATAAAGATTTTCCACATTTATTTAATAAAAATAAAGATACAAATATTAGTAATTCTTTAGATGTAAAAGATAAATTTAAAGAAAATAAAAAAGAAGATGTAGATACTAGTAAATTAGGAATGGTAGGTTAAATATGACTATTAAAGAATTTAATAAAAAATATGAAAATATTCAAAGTGATTATCCTGATATTTTTAATATTACTAGAAGTACTCGTATAGAAATAATAAATACTTTAGAAAGTATTAAAGGATATGAAAAAAGTATCAATTGTTTAGAAAAAATACTTAATTTTGAAAAACAAGTATTAAATGATTTAAAACAAATTAAAGGAGAATAAATATGGCAATTATTACAACACAATCAACAACAATTAATGACCCTAGTACACCTAGTGGTAAAGCAGATTTATCAGTTAAATATCTTAAAAATTTAAAAGTTTTATTATCAAAAAGAGTTGCATTAATTAATGCAACAGTAGAGAATAGAGAACAATTAGATGCTGGTACTGCTATTTATGATGTTACAAAACGTAATATTACACAAGATTATAAACGTGGTGCTGGTGAAAATGATGTAACAGCAATTAGAACAGAACAAATTCTTTTAAATAAATCAAAAGAAATTAATTATGAAATTGAAACATTAGATTTAAAAAGATTAGGTGCTAAATTTGAAGATGGTGGAATTACTATGGGTGATAGTTATGTTTCTGGTTGAATTGATGCAAAAGCAAAATCAGTAGAAGTATATTTAGTTGCTAAATTACTTCAATTAGCAGTTAAAACAGCAAACGAAAATGGCATTATTAATATTACATTACCAACTAATCCTAAAACAGATGATTATAGAGCATTATTATGATTAAAAATCTCAACTACATTAGCAACTTTAAAAGCAAGAATTACTGATGAATATATTGGTACAAATGAAGAAGATTATACATTATGAGTATCTAGTTTTTTTAAACCGTTAGTTTTATTAGCAAATGCTAATTTAGGTAGTGAAAGTTCTAGTGAAGCATTAGCTAGTGGTAAAGTATTAGAAATTGGTGGTATTAAAATTATAGAATGTCCATGATTAGGAAGAAATTATCCAGCTGGAGTTATTGATAAACAAGAAGGATTTGACTTTAGGGGTTGTGATGCTGTATTAGTGCATAAAGAAGCATTAGCATTTCCTTTTAATCGTGGTCTTGATAATACATTTATTTTACAAACTAATGGTAATATTAAAAACTTTCATAAGTTTTTAGTTTCAGAAGGTAAAGCATTAAGACCAGATTTAGTTAAAGGATTTACAGTTACTTCAAGTATAGATATTGCAACAGCAATTGAATTTACTAATTTAGGTGCTATTACTATGGCTGGTGCAACACCAACTGCAGATGAAGTAGAAAAAGCAGTTATTGCTAAAAATCCTAATTATCGAAAAGGTAATGCTAATTTTTCAGATTTAACAGCAACAAGTGCTAATGTTGAAGGTAAAACTTTATATGATGGTTCTTTACAAGTAACTTTTACAAAGAAGTAATTTAAATGCCTATTATATTATTATTAAGAATAATATTAGAAACTGCTGTTACTGATATACAAACTGCTGAATATATAGAAAAATTTAAAAAAAGTAATTCATTATTTAATAGTTTTTTAAAAAATCCAGCAGGAATATTAAAAAATCAATTAATGTCAAAAATTTTAGGACAAGGTAAATCACAAAAAGAATTATCAGAATTTCAACAAGTTTTACAAAAATTAACAAATTTACCAGTAATTCATAAAAAAATAATGACACATATTACTAATAATAATATTGCAAAATTACAACATATTCAAAAACAATATTTAAATGGTAAGTCATTAATGGATAAAGGTAAAGAAATAATAATGAATTCTTTAACACAAGAAGATTATGACAGTATGATTGGAGTTTATGTAAATCTTTCTAGTAGTGCATTAGCAGGTGGTATATGAACTCCAGTAATACAACAACAGTCTAGTACTTATGGTATTGCTACATTAACATATAGAACTAATTTAAGTAAATCATATGATTACTTTATGATATCAAAAGAAATGTGAATTGATATGTGTAAAGCAACTGGTGCTTATGGTACTGGGGCTAATTCAATACTTATAAGGCAATATTATCATGGTGGATTAGATAAAGAAGATAAAGAATATTTAGCACGTAGGAATTCTAAAAATATAGGTAAAAAAGTAATTCAACAAAAGAAATATAAATCAGTTATTGGTGTAGTTAATAAATCACAAGCAGTACATGGATATGAAAGGTTTAAAAATTATGGAAAACAAAAATAATATTGATTGAAATGTAAATTTAAATTATATTACAAAAGATGATTTAAAAACTATATATGGTTTTATACCAGATGCTGACCAAACTACTACTGATAATACTAAAACTGATTTTACTATTATGGCAATTGCTATATCAAGTGAAAGAATTAATACTATTACTGGTAATTTAATTGAACAAACTGGATTTGATAATCTTAATACTACTCAAAAACAATTAGTTAAAAGAGCAACCGCAAGAATGACTATATATTATTTAACTGTTGGAATGGCATTTATAAGAAGTAGTGTTTCAATTAGTGGTAATGGTTTATCAAGTAGTATTAGTCCACCAAGTGAACCAGATTATGTTTTAATGGAAGTATATAATTTATTACAACAAGCAAATTTACATACTCCAAGAAAAGCAATTAATAATCCTATTTCATGTAATACAGATAATTTTAATACTCCTAGTATTTTTGATGAAAGTGATACTAAACTAATTACTTGAGATTCTGGTAATAAAACATTTTTACAAAAAATGAGTTTAATTGAAGGTACTGGTATAAAAATAGATAATGTTAGTGATACTATACCTAAATTAAAAATTCATGTTGATAGTAATATTGATTCATTATGAGAAGTTGATAAAGATAATATTAATTTTGTTAAATTAAAAGATGATAAAGGTATTATTGCTAATAATAAAAGAATTATTGATGTTGGAACACCTACTTTTGAAACTGATGCAACTAACAAAGAATATGTTGATAATAAAATACCAGATTTAACTAATTATTATAAAAAATCTGTTTTTATGAAAGGATATTTTACATATAAAGATGATAGAGACCAATTATGAATAAATGATAGTTCAAATAGTTCTCTTGCTATCTCATTATTGCTTAATAATACTTATGGAAGATTAGAAACTAATAATAAAAATATTGTTGGTGCTATTAATGAAATAAATAAAAAACAAGATAAAGAAAATTGAAAAATAATAGGTAAAAGTATAAATAATCGTAAATATGGTGATTTTAATCTTGCTTTTAATACTCTTTATAGAGTAATTATTACATGGGAATCTCCACCATTTCATCAAGTAAATACAAGAATAACAGTAGAATTTAAAACAGGTAATTATTTAGGTGGAAATCATGGAATTAAAATATTTCTTACAAAAGGTTTAATTAATAATGAAGAAGGTATTTTATATTTACAATTATTAGATATTAATAAATGACAATTAATTTTAGAAGGTGGAAATGAAAAATATGCAAATATTTTTTCATTAGAAGAATTACAAAATACAGTTAAAGTTGATGTTACACCAAAATTAAAAATTAATTCAAGAAGTTTAGAAACTAATGAAATAGAAGAAAATTATTGAGATATTGAATTACCAAATACTCCAACACCAAGTCCAAGTATTCCACAATGAAAAGAAGTAGGAACAAAAAAAGATAATAAAACTATTCAATTTAATTTTATTAAAAATAAAATATATCGTATTTATTACAATTATTGTGCTACTAATGATAAAACAGAATATTCATGAATATATAAAGAATTTATATATAGTGGAAATAATAATACAGAATATTTAGATAGTTTTATATATACAGATGGTTCATATACGTGATTACAAGTAAATCAAAATAGTATATTCATGACTACTGTTCCATATCCTTTTACATTTGGACAACTTTTAAAATTAGAAGAATTACAGGAATAATATTATGTTTTTTAAAATTATAAAGATTATTTTAGGTTTAATTGGAGTTTTATTATCTTCTGCAACTGCTGGTTTAATTATATTTATTATTGTAAAAATTGTATTAAAAATTAATCAAATATTTTAGAAAGGTGGTGATTTAATATGGATACTACAACAATTATTATAGTTGCTAATTTATGTATTAATGGGGGTTATGTTTTAATTAAATTAGGAAAAGCATTTATTGCTTTTGGTAAATCTTTAACAGACCCTAATAAAAAAGCACTTAAAAAACAAAATAAAATTAATAAATTACAAACTAAATTAAATTCTATTAATAAACAACCAGAAGTAAAAAGTATTTATTAATAATAAAAAAATGCCTTTAATAGGCATTTTTACTTATTTATAAACTCATGTGATTATAATCTCAATTTAATGAAGCATTATCTAAAATTACATCACTCATATTAGTTCCATATTGACTACTTGTTTCACTATTAATAGTAAATCTATTATCATTAATTAATCTTGCAGTTTCATTTGTAAATGAAGTTTCTTGCATTTCTCTACTATGATTTGTTTCTATTGGAAGTAAATTATGGATTATTTCACTTGCACCAGCAATTATGGTAGGTACTGCATAAGCATTATTAAAATCATTATTTATCCCCATAGCAACACCACTACTAATCAAACAACCACCAGTTGCCATATTACATATTTTTCTTATTGCTTCAAATTTATTAGGTATTAATTCTAGAATTCCATTAATAAGATTTGATATACCATAAGCATTTAATGAAATATAAGTATCTCAATCCATTTGTCCCATAAATTCACTATTTTGTCCCATAAAAATTATGTTTTGTCTCAAATCTGGTGGAAATGGGTCAATAGTAGTAGTAGTTATTGGACTTTCAGTTGGATTAGGGTTAATTGAAGAATTAGTAAATTTAGCATAATTTGCTAAGCCAATTGTTCCTAATCCTAATGCTATTTTTTTAGAACTATTTAATAATTTAGTTTTTGAACTTGGCATTTGATTTAAATTTCATATATCAATTCCTAATTTTTTTGAAAATAATAAAGCATTTATACTACCTAGAATAGGATTTCCTATTAATTGCCCATAATAAGCACTGGTACCTATCATTGCTGATAATGGTGATATTCCAGTTCTTATTAATTTTAATAAAGTATAATTTGAGTTTTGGTTTTCTGTATTTGGCATTTTTTTATTCTCCTTTTATAAATTTAAATTGCATATTTCCTACTGTATCTCTATTATTACCAACTATAATTAAATATCCAGTTTGATTATTTTCTAATATTCATGAATAAAAAATATCTTGTGGATATAATTTTGGATATAAATTTAATGCTAATAAATAACATAAAGCATCTTCTTTATTTTTTAATAATCCAACTGTTGGACATTTTATTTCTTTTGGACTTTTTTCATTATAAAATCATTCAGTTCTAATATTTCTCATTATTTCACATCCTTTTATTCTCAATCAAATTCATTAAAACTATCTTGTATTATTCGCATATATTCTTTATCATTATTTTTTCTGGCTTCTAATCATTGTTCCATTAATCATTTTGCTAAATCTCATTTAGTCATTATTTCACATCCTTTTCTTCATCACACATATCACATTCTCCAAAATAATAATATTCTACGTTATAATATATATAATGTTTGCATGGTTTTAAATTATCTTTATTCATTAATCAAAGTCTCCATTTTCTATTTTTTTAATAAGTTCTTGACGTATTATTAAATTCATTGAAATAATTATTTGTTTTTCCCAATTATCAGTTTCCATAAATAAATTTTTTAAATATTTAAGTAATTTTTCTTTATTCATTATTCAAAATCTCCTAATTTTAATCTAAATATTAATTCAATACTTACATCTTCATGTTCACATTTATTCATTATCAAATTCTCCATTTTCTATAAATTCAAGTACTTTATAATAAGCAGTAAGTTTACCTGCTTCTTTTAAAGAATCACATAAACAAATACTAATTTGTTTATTTAATCAAATAATTAATTTTTGTTTATATTCGTTTTTATATTCATCAATAATATCTTCAGTAGTAATTTCCATTATTTATTCTCCTTATTAAACTTCAAAATTTTCTATTATTTCTTCTTCTTTTTCTAATTCTTTTAATTTAGATAAAGTAGAATTTATATCAGTATTATCAATATTATTATTTGAATTAATAATTTTAACTTCATCACCAGTATTATCTTTATAAGCAATTGTTTCTTCATCAATTACTACACTTTGGTCTAATTGAAGTGCTAAATTAATATCATCTTGATTATTTAATACTATAATTGGTGTTTTATTAATTTCACGAATTAATGCTTTTACAACTGTTTTTAATGCCATTTGGTCAAAACTAGTATTTCAAGGACTATCTTCACGCTTAGTTTTACTAAATTTTTTTCTTCATTCTTGACATTCTTCAACAGTCATTCCTTTATAAAAATTATTAATTTTTCCATTTTTATCTAAAAGTGAAATATAACAATAATAACCAATTGTATTAATAGTTTTTCTTTCAAAAATTAATGCTGGATTTATTTCTCATTTATTATTTTCTTGATTAAATTTATGTGCAGTTGTTATTTTTTCTCTTTGAAAATCAACTACTAATCCAGTTCTTTGTAATAATGTTAATCAACCATCTTCTTGAATTTGAACTTGTAATTCATCACCATAAGGAATTAATGCTAATTCTTTTTTAATAGGATTAATTGAAAGATTTAATTTGTATAAATTAAATAAAGCATTAAATAAACTTTGTTGATTCATATTTCTTAAATCTTTACTAGAATTTCTAATCATTTCATAATAATTTCTAAATTTTAATAATTCTTCTTTATTACTTTTAATAAAATTAGGAATTTTTAATTCATTTTTACTATTATTACTCATTATTTTCTTCTCCTTTTTTATTTAATAATTCTAAAATTTCATCTAATTTTTTATTAATTTTTCCTATATGTTTTAATAAAATTAAAATTGATTTATCCATACCAGAACTTTTCTTACCAGAACTTTTCTTATCCATAATTTTCTCCTATCATTTTTTAATTGTTTTAAATCTATTATCTAAATGTATTTCAATATTTTTACTAGGATTAACTATTAAATGACTATTAATCTCAATTCAATTATTTAGATTACTATCTAATTTTTTAGGTAACTTATCAAATTCAATTGAATTACAAGAATAAATAGTTTTTTCTTTAATTGTTTTTTCATTAATCATTTTTATTTCTTCTTAATCATTCTTTAATATTATTTTTCAAAATATTTAATTCTTTAATTTGACCTCTTAAAACATCTAATTCTCATAAATTTAATTGATTTAAATTAATTTCTTCAATTTGATATTCTAAAAATTCAATTCTAGCATTAAGATTTTTAACTAATAATTCATTAAAATTACATTTTTTATTTTTACAATATTCCAATTTATATTCCATTTTTATCTTCTCCTTTAAAATATTTTATTTTTGCTTTAAATCATTCATTTATTAATTCATTTGATATTTCAATTTCTAATTCTTGTTGAGTATTTTTATTAGTTAAATAAACATAAGTTTTATAAGATGGAGTTATGCCATTTTCAAGTAACATACAATAATAAGCAGTTAATTGTAATTTAATTCTTTTGAATTTATCTTCATCAATACAAGCATATGTTTTATAATCAACTAAATAATATTTATTTTCTTTTTTATCTAAATAAACTAAATCTGGTGTTCCTGCAACTAAAGTATCAGTAATAGGTTTTTCAATAATAAATTCATAATTATTTTTATCTTTAAATTTTTCTTTTAAAAAAATAAGTGATTTTTTACAATAAGAATAATTTATATTATTAGTTACTGGTTTTAATTTTTTTAATAAATTATTAATAATATTTTCTTGATTAATATTTTGTAAATATAATTCATTAAGTTTATGAACTCATTTACCACGAACTGAAGCATTTTTTAATACTTCTGGTGCTATATGACTATATCCAAAACCTAAATAATTATCAATAATTCTAGAAACTGAAATTAATTCTTTATCTTCTAAAAAATATTGATGTGTTTCTTTTTTAAAAATTAATTTAGGCATATCCATCACGTTTGGCTTCTAAAAAAGCATATCAACCTTCAATAATTTTTAATGCATAATCAATATCTTTTTCTTCTTTAATAAGTTTTTCTAATATTTTTAACATTCCATAATTTATTAAATCATCTGAGATATTTTTTTCTTTACATTCTTTATATCTATCTCTATAAAAACTATTAACAAATTTAAAACCATCATATTCTTTACCATTAATTTTCATATTTATAACTTTCCTTTCTACCTATTAATATTCAAAAACATTTATTACATAATCTATTACCAAAAGAAGATTTTTTTCTACAATTATCACAAGAACCAACCATTCTATATTCTCTATATTCCATAAATATTTTTTCCTTTCATTAATTAAGTTTTTTATTTATCATGTCTGATTCTTCTTTTGAAATATAAACTTCCAATACTAATATTTCATAATGTGTAATAAAAGCATTTTCTAATAAATGATGTTTATAATTTCTATGAAAATTATTAGCATCTATAAAAGTACAAAAAACTTTATATTTTGTTTCATCTGTATAATTAACTTTGTATTTTACTAAATAAATGTATGACATATTTATTTTTCTCCTTTATTTTTGTTATTGTGTTATGATATTGTTAATGAGGTATGTATTTATATATAAAACCCCCTATTTTCTTACATAATACAAATGTAATTATTAATTAGATTAATGGGTTCTTTACTGAGCCATCATAAGGCTATTCAAATTAATCTATAATTACATTAAGCGATACAGTGTAACATTTTAACTTGCTTAACATTAAATGCTCTTTTATTCTGATATAGAAGTATTTACATAAAGTACTCACTATTAGACTTCTACGACAGTTTTATTAAGTTTTAATCTTTTAACAAAAAAAGAACGATAGTTATATCGTTCTTTGTTATCCAATTATGAATCTAAGGGTTAAAGTGATGCGCCCGATATAATAGACATATTCCGTAATTAAATTTTTTAAAAGTCAATTAATAATTTTAAAATTTATTTTATAATTTTGTTATTAACAATAAATTTAGAAAAGTGTTGATAAAAATGATTTTTGAAAATTTAAAAAAATTAAAAAATGAAGAATTTTACAGATATTTTGGTATAAAACGTTTTCATTTTAATGAAATGTTAGAAAAATTAATTGAAATAGAAAAATTAGAAAAAAATAAAGGTCGAAAAAATAAACTTTCAGTAGAAGAAAGATTAATGATGACTTTATTATACTGAAAAGAATATTATACTTTTTTCAAATGAGTATTAAATCTAAAATGAGTCCATCAAGTTGTTTTCGAAATATTACTTGAGTAGAAAATAAACTTAGTAACCACAAAGATTACCAATTTTTAAAAGAAAGATATAAATTAAAAATTGATAAAAAACAAGAAAATTCAAATGAATTTCAATTTTATTTAATTGATTCAACTGAGATTGAAATTGAAAGACCAACTAAAAAAAACTACAGTTAGAATATTTTTCTGGTAAAAGTTGAATGTATTCTATAAAATTTCAAATTGTATATGATTTTTTTAATAAAAAAATTGTTGATATTTTTGCTGATAATGGTAAAGTGCATGATTTTCAAATATTAAAAAATTCAAATCTTGAATTTTCAGAAAAAACAATAATTATTGGTGATTTAGGATATCAAGGTATACAAAATATTTATAAAAATACAATAATACCAATTAAAAGAACTAAAAATAAAAAATTAACTAAACAAGAAAGAAAATACAATAAGATTGTATCTAAAATTAGAATTAAAGTTGAACATGTCTTTGCTTGATTGAAAAGATTCAAAATTTTAGTAAATAAATGTAGAAAATCTAAATTTAGACTTATGTACTTAAGATTTAACTTACTTTGTGAAATTTTTAATAAAATAAAACCATTAAAATAAAAAAAATATTAAAAATATTTTTTTAAAATTTAAATTTTTATCGAGTTAATATAAAAATATTATTAACAATTTTTTGTTTAAAATGTAAACTCATTTTTTAAACTATTTTTTCAAAAAATATTTATTTCTATATTCAATAACACTAAATAGTTTTAAAACAATTTTATTGACAATTAATTAAATTTAATTACGGAATATGTCCAATGTTCTAATTAAATGGAATTTATCTAAAACAAACTGTGCACCTAAATAATCAGCAACATCTTTAATTCATCCTGCACTATCACCACAAATAATAATTTTTGCTTGTTCAATGTTTTCATAAAATTTTTGACAATGTTCTTTAACAAATTCAGCAGTTTTTTTAACGCCAATTGCTGTTTTTGTTGGTCTTATAATTGCCTTTACTCTTTTATTTTGTACTTTATGATTAATATTATCTGTATATGTTACTATTAATCGCATAGAATGTTTTGTACCTTTACGTTTAAAATTTCAAAATTTTCGGTGACCATCATCAATAGCAACAAAAATAGGCTGATTTTTTTCTAACTTTACTTTTACTGGATTTGCTTCAATTACTTCTAAATTTTTAAAAACTCTATGAATAGAACTAAGACTAATATTTGCTTTTTTTATAATATCTCAAATATCTCTGTATCTTTTTCCATCAGCAAAATATTCAATAATAGTTTGTTCAATATCTTCACCTATTCTTTTATATTTTGGCAGTTCTAGTATTTCATCAACTAAACAAATACGAACTCATTTTTGCAATTTTTCATCAAAGTATTCATAAATTCTTCTTTTATAAGTTACTAATCCATGTATAGTTTTTCTCATTCGATATTGATAATCAACAATTTTATATTTCTTTTTATCTCTTGTATTTTTTATTCTTCAATCTATTTTTTCTCATTTATTTGTTATATGTTTTAAAACTAATTTATCAATTTTTGCATTTTGTTCTGTAAAATTTCATTTATAATTAAAATTCAAATTTACTTCTCCTAACTATTTTAAAAAAATCAAAATTTATTGTAAATAATTTAAAATATTAATTTACTTGTTTATTATATAAATATATAAGTGTAATTTAAAATTAAATAAAAAAACAACTTTCATATTTAAAATATAATAAACAATTTCAATATAATTAATAGTATAGGTCTATAGGTCTCATAAAATAAATGTCTTTAATTTAGGCGTTATTTTGTGTTTAAAAGGAATATTGTAAAAATAATATAAATTAAGTACAATTTATAAGTAAAATCAAGGAAAAAAGGAGTAATTTAATATGAAAACATCTAAAAATAATACAACAACATGATATGTAGATAATATAAACGGAGTTAGACAATCAATCACTTATAATGAAGAAGTATGAGAACATATAAATTTAAATGAAGTAGTAGAAGATAAAAAAATAAAAAACAATAAACAAAAACAAAATATCAAAAAAAGTAAATGTTGTTCAAAACGTTGTACAATTTTATAAAAATATAAGTAAGGAGTAATTTAATATGAAAACATGAATAAAAACAAATTTTTATAAAATAACATCAATTTTAGCATTATTTTTAGCAATAATTGGATTAATCATGGGGGGTGCTTATCCATGAAAGTAATAAACTTAATAAATTTTTAAAACCAAATCATGAATGAGTTTTTGGAGACACTACAATTTGAGAACATAAAAATAATTATGATATATATTTATATTTTGCTAATAAACCAGCTAGTGGAAGTAGTGACTTCAAATGAGATGGTACTTATCCCAAGGGATATTTTAAAGATTAAATCTCTAAATTTATATAAGAAATATTTTCATTATATTTATCAAATAAATTAATATTTTGTAAGTTTATTTCTTGTTTATCAGTTATTAAAATTAATTCATAATTACCAGCACCAAATATACCACTAATTTCAATCCGATTTAAGTTATTAATCGGATTTTCAATTTGTAATTCAAATTCATTATTGTTAACAATTTGCAATATTTCTTTATAAAATTCTAGTTTTGAAAATAATTGTGATTTATTTGAACCATATAAATTTAAAGCATTTTCAATTTTAACTTTATCAATAATTAATCTTGTAAAATATTTACCATATTCTCCATTACCAAGCGTTCAATCAGCAGGAATTAATGAAGGAATATTATTGCTTTCTAGTTCATTAGTTATGGATAATCAATTAAATTGGTTATCATCTAATTTGAATAATTCATTTTGACTAATGTCATTGTTTTTTAATTTAATATTATTTATATCCGTAAAATCAAAATATGCAGATTTTAATACTACTTTTACATCTTTAAATTCTCAAACTTTATCAGGAGTGGAATGTATAGGATTTGATTTTAATTCAAAATAATAAGGCAATAATAATTTATAGTCATCATTTAAATTATTATTAATAGACATGGTTGAATAAATATTTTTTGATAACATTATAACTATTTGTTTTAATATTTTAACTTGTGGTAAATTTGTATAGTTAGGATAATCTAATTCTCATTGTTTAAATAAATTAGTAATAACATCACTTGGTTTTTGTCCTTCAAATTTACTACGTAATCTATCTAAATCATTTAATTGATTTGGGTTTAAACTTGCACCATCAAAATTTCTATTATAACTATATGTATAAGTTAGCATATCTAATAATACTTTTTGTAAACTATCAATTGGTGGTCTATCTTTTATTTCTAATTCAACATCATGAAATTTATTAGTTGTAGAAATAAATAAATTATAGTTATCTACTAAAAATCATGATTCTAATTTTTTATCTTTTAATTCTATTTCATCGGATAATGGTCATACTTTTAAATTTTTAGTAACATCATAACCAATTTTAGCATTAGTTACTCTTGCATTATTAATAATTTCTTTTCTTGTTTCTTTACCCCCACCAATAGCAATTAAATCTAAAACTGATTTTTCTTGTCCTATAAATTGTTTTGCAAGATTTCAAGGTAATATTTGTTCACTAAATCACTGTTGTAATATTCTAACTTTTGGTTGAGTTTCAATAGGCATTGATAACAGCGGAAATGCTATCTTATCTTTAACAAATAACTTTGGGTATACTTCCATATTGTCAACTTCACCAAGTACCTTTATATTCCCAAAAATCATGCTTCTAGGCGCTTTAATTTTTAAACCAATTACTTTGGTATCTTTGTCTAATGGTTTTTGTAATTTAATAATAATTGGATAACCATCTCTTGTTTTAAAATCTTTAATTTTAATAATAGTAATACTTTTAGTACTTCTTGTTTTTGGATTTTGATAAGGTTGTGAATAATTATTAATGATTTATATTTTGGACATATTCCGTAATTAAATTTAATTAATTGTCAATAAAATTGTTTTAAAACTATTTAGTGTTATTGAATATAGAAATAAATATTTTTTGAAAAAATAGTTTAAAAAATGAGTTTACATTTTAAACAAAAAATTGTTAATAATATTTTTATATTAACTCGATAAAAATTTAAATTTTAAAAAAATATTTTTAATATTTTTTTTATTTTAATGGTTTTATTTTATTAAAAATTTCACAAAGTAAGTTAAATCTTAAGTACATAAGTCTAAATTTAGATTTTCTACATTTATTTACTAAAATTTTGAATCTTTTCAATCAAGCAAAGACATGTTCAACTTTAATTCTAATTTTAGATACAATCTTATTGTATTTTCTTTCTTGTTTAGTTAATTTTTTATTTTTAGTTCTTTTAATTGGTATTATTGTATTTTTATAAATATTTTGTATACCTTGATATCCTAAATCACCAATAATTATTGTTTTTTCTGAAAATTCAAGATTTGAATTTTTTAATATTTGAAAATCATGCACTTTACCATTATCAGCAAAAATATCAACAATTTTTTTATTAAAAAAATCATATACAATTTGAAATTTTATAGAATACATTCAACTTTTACCAGAAAAATATTCTAACTGTAGTTTTTTTTAGTTGGTCTTTCAATTTCAATCTTAGTTGAATCAATTAAATAAAATTGAAATTCATTTGAATTTTCTTGTTTTTTATCAATTTTTAATTTATATCTTTCTTTTAAAAATTGGTAATCTTTGTGGTTACTAAGTTTATTTTCTACTCAAGTAATATTTCGAAAACAACTTGATGGGCTCATTTTAGATTTAATACTCATTTGAAAAAAAGTATAATATTCTTTTCAGTATAATAAAGTCATCATTAATCTTTCTTCTACTGAAAGTTTATTTTTTCGACCTTTATTTTTTTCTAATTTTTCTATTTCAATTAATTTTTCTAACATTTCATTAAAATGAAAACGTTTTATACCAAAATATCTGTAAAATTCTTCATTTTTTAATTTTTTTAAATTTTCAAAAATCATTTTTATCAACACTTTTCTAAATTTATTGTTAATAACAAAATTATAAAATAAATTTTAAAATTATTAATTGACTTTTAAAAAATTTAATTACGGAATATGTCTTTTGATATATTAGATAATTTAATTGAAAATTTAATTTAAAAATGATTGATAAATAAAATTATTGTTTATAGATTTTAAATTTTTTTTGCATAAGATGTTAAAAATAAAGTACGAATTGTTTACTAGAAATATTGCGAAATAATAATTATAAAGAGGTAAAAGGATGTTAAAATTTTCAAAAACATTATCTAACATTGGTATTTATCTACTTTTGACAACATTAATGCCGGTAATGGTTATTTCTATAATTATGATTTCTTTAAAAGGATTAATGGAAAGTTCTTATGAATTATTATGGAAGTTTGGAGAATGATTACAAGAAGTTTTTGATTCTGGATTAAGTACTATTCAATGATTAGGATGAATTATATTGATAGCTTGTCTAACAACTTATGGTATTCTTATATTTATTTTAGTTATGATAAATTCAAGAAAAGCATTTGAACAAAGAATTGGTTATATTCTTGGTTTAGTAATTGGAGTTGGTACAATTGGTGTTACATTATTACTATTAATTATTGTTAGTATTGCCAGTCTTGGCAATGGAGTAATAACTTTAGTATTAGGGTGGTTGGCCCTTAATTACTGGACCATTTTTGATATAAAATTCTAAATTTTAATTTGTAAAATTGGTGGTTTTAGAAATTTAGAATGTATTCTTTCATAATTATAAAACATAACATATTGATTTACATCATTTATAGCTTCATTGATGGATAAATATTGATTTGATCCTTTAGGTAGTCATTCTTGAGATAAATGAGAAAATCAGTTTTCAGATAATACATTACCACCAATATCATAAGGTTGTTTTTTGCTTAAAATTATTTGTTTATCCTCTGCTCATTTTGTGATATCCTGACAATAAAATTCGTTGGCGTTATCTGAATGTAAAATAACATTTTTTACTTGATTTCAAGAAAATTGTTTGTTGATTTTTTCAAGAGCAGGAAGAATTAAATCCTGATATGATTTATTAGGAGCAATATTATAACTAACAACATTATTTGAATAAAAATCAATAATTACAAAAAGATATAATCATCCTTCTTTAGTATTTATTTGTTTAGTGTCCATTGATCAAATTTGATTTGAAGAGGTTGTACTTTTATAATCTTTGTTTACTTTATCCATTGTAGGTATTCACTTATTTGGATTTTTTTTGTTTTTAGGATAGTTATTTTTAGTTTGTTTTAATCCTTGAATATTGTGTTCTTTCATAATTTTTCGCATTTGTTTTATTGATAATTCTATATTTAAAATGATATTTTTTTCTTGTTTTAATCACTCTTTAAAAGCTGAAAAAATTCTTAAATATCCATAAATTCTGCCTTTTCTTGTAGAATGAAATTCGATTAAAAGTTGGCATATTTTTTGATATTTATGATTGCATTTAATAATATGATTTTCTTCTTTTTTAATAGGTTTTTGTTTATTTTTTAAAAAGTAATATGTTGATCTGTTTAATTGAAGATATTGACATAGGTTTCTAATTGAATATTGATTTTTACAATCATCAATAATTTTAATTTTTTCTTTGATATTTAATTTGTTAATTACTAATGCTATTTGTTTAATTTTATCCATTAATAAAAATCCTTTCAGGTTAAAATTAGTGTTAATTATATAACACAATTGTTTTTAGAATACATTCAGGTTTTTTAAATTAATGGTCTAGTAAAAAGGGCTAAGTGGCGGTTTAATTAGTGCAAAAAATATTATAAATTTATGAGATGCAAAGAAAAAGTAGATATAATCTACTATTTGTTATTTATGTATTTACTTCATGGTAATTGTAAATTTGTTAATGTATAATGCATTAATTGTCGATGTATGCTAATAATTAAAACGTTAAATATTGTTACAATAAGTAAAATTCATCAATGATCGTTTAAAGTATTAAAATAATCAAGTTTGCTTTTAAAAACGGCAGTTTCAACTAACATAAATAATGCATTTAAAATGAAAAAAATTAATCAACCAAAACTAAATAGAATAATTAGATAACGATAAAATTTAGTTTGAAAAGTACTACCTTTGACTTTAATTTGATAAACTGTTTCATAAGTATAATGATTAATAGAAAAAGCAAACAAAATTAATAGAATTAAACTATTTATGCCAACTATTAATAAAATATTAATTATTTTTTCACTAGTAGTATTTATTAAAATTGAACCTATTATTATAAATATAATTTGAACAATTAATCACAAAATGCTAACATAAAAAAAACTTTTTTTTGTTCAGTATTTAATTAATTCATTTTCCATTTTGTATCACCATATTAATTTTAGTATATTTTATGCAAATATAGAATAAAATTTATCTTTTTATAATTTTTCATAACATAATAAGTTTGGGAATAACTAAAATTAGAGAGAGAAATAAAATGGCAATTGAAGTAGAAATTAGGCGTATACGTCTAAGACTTGGTTGAACGCAAGCATATTTGGGGAAATTAGTAGGTGTTCGTCAAGCAACAATTAGTAGAATTGAGAGTAATGCTAAAAATTCTTCATGAGGAATAATTCATAAAATTCTTTTAGCATTATTAGTAGATATGAATGATATAAAAGGTTTTACGCATGATTTTGTATTAAAAGAAAATGATTTTGAACTATTTATTAAACTGTTAATGGCTAATTCACAATTAAAAACTAATATTTTATATAATCCTGTTCATTGTGCGCGAATTATTCTTGATGCATATAATAGAGGAATTATTAATTTTGATGAAAAATATGGTAAAAATAAAGTATAAAAAAATTGTAAATAAATATTAATATTTTTACTGTAGTACATTTTTTTATTTATAGGAGAAATTTATGAAATATTTTTTAAAATTATTAATTATTACTTTGTTAATAAATAGTTCATCAGTAGGATTAATTGGATGTAGTATTCCTAGTGTTGGTGATATTTGAATAATTACTGATGGTGGTGATTTATTCGATAAAGCTTTTAATCAGCAAGTATTAGAAGGTTCAAAAGAGTTTACTAAAACATTTAATGATAATCGTATTATGATTAGTAATTTACCCGGTAATGAAGTTTGAAAAAATAAAAAAATGAAAACGTGTTGAATTATTTCACGAGATAGTACCGTTTCAACTTTACAAAATAATTATAATTTAGCAACATTTGCTGGTGCTAAAACAATTATTGTTGTTGGCTTTAATCATCTTGGTGCATTAACACCAGCTATTCAAAATCAATATAAAAAGTTAGGTGTTCGTTTTATTTTAGTTGATGCTAAATTAGAAAAGCCAGTTGATGTAGCGTGTTTAAGTTATTCAGCAGAACAATCAGGGTTTTTATCAGGATTAGCAGGAGCAATATGATTAGCTGCTAATCATGAAACATATGATGATAATGGTTTAAAAATGTCAACTTTTGGTGGTTTACCAGCTGATACTATTGTTAGTTATATGATGGGTTATTATTGAGGTGTATATTATTTTAATAAATATCGTAATAGCAATGATAATTTATTGGAAATGACTAATGCCATTAGAATTAAAGAGGGTAAGGAAAAAAATGAAAAATGAACTAATAAATTTGATATTCATTTTGATAAAATTGCTAAACAATTTACAGGTAGTTTTGAATCTGGTACAAAATCATCAAAAGCGATAACTTCACAATTAATTGATGGATATAAAGATGATATTGTAATGCCTGTTGCAGGAGCACAAACAATTGATTTAGTATCAGCTGTTAAAAACTCTACTACTAATAGCAAAGCAAAAATTATTGGTGTCGATGTTGATCAAAGTGTTCAATATAGTTATGCTAAAGATATTTTTATTACATCAGCTTTAAAAGGAATTCATAAGTCAGTTAATACTTGATTATGACATTCTTTTAATTTAGATTATAATGAGGATGGTATTAAACCTATTAATGGTGAACAATACTTTGATGGTAGCATACCACAACCAGCATTAGGTGGTCAGCAATATCTTGGAATTGCTAATAATGATTCTATTAGTGTTATTTATAATAACTTAATTATTGATAGTAATGATTATTGACATTTAGCACAAAAAGTAACTGATGCTTATAATAAATTAGTTGCTGATTTAGCTAATGATTCTACTCGTGATAAGTGAGAAAATGCTTGAAAAAATTATGTTGATGAAAGTGTTGAAAAGTATAAACCACAGTTTTAATAAAACTTTACTATATATTTTAAAAAAATTATAATTATTCTTGAATTTTTAAAGAATAAGTTTTATTATCTTATATAATGGTAGTTATGCCATTAAAAGGAGAAACTAGTGTTTAGAGTTAATTGTGAAAATAAGAAAATAATTAATATTAAATACATATATACTGTATTTTTTAATAGTAAGTTATTCCCACCCATTTATTTTCAAAATTTATTTATACACAGTTTTATTTTATTTTGAATAATTGAATTAAGAAAGCAATGTTTTTGCTTTCTTTTTTTATATTTTTTTTATATAAATATTTATATATAATTGTAGGAGGAATATAATAGTATGCGTAAAATTTTTACTGTATTTAGTGCAATATCATTGTCAGTAATAATGATATTACCAATCATTGCTTGCAATAGTCAGTTTAATGATCCAAATATTTATCGAATAACTGTTGTAACTGATGGACATACTATTAATGATGCTTCTTTTAATGAATCATCATATAATGCTGCCCTCAAGTTTAAACAAGAGTTTAATGATTGAACACATAGTGATTATGTTGATCCTCAATATAAAAATAAAAGAGTTGAGGTTTCTTGAGATAATCCCCAATTAACTAATACTGATGATTTAATGACATCATATAATAAAGCCGTTTTCATAAACAGTAAAGTAATTATTGCTTCAGGATTTTTACATCATAATGCTTTGGTTAAAGCACAAAATACTATTTTAAAACATAAAGTGAAATTTATTTTTATTGATGGTGATACTCCAAATAAAGAAGTACCAAAATCTAATAAGCAATTGGTTGGTTTACTTTACAAAGCAGAACAATCAGGCTTTTTAGCCGGATTGGCAGGGGCAATATGGTTAACTGCTCATGCTAATCAATATGGTGGACTTGATAATTTAAAAATGTCAACCTATGGTGGACTTGATATTCCAGCAGTTACTAATTATATGTATGGTTATTATTGAGCCATACAGTTTTTTAATAATAAATTTAAAAATAAAGAAGATGAAGAAAAATTAATATCATGAGTTAAAATTTTAAATTCAGATTTTAAAGAATCATTACCAAATATTAAATTTATAACTTCAGGTACTCAATTTAGTGGTGATTTTACTCAAGGTTCAAAAGGTTCACAAGCAATTAATGATGATCTTGCTCGACAAAAAACTAATATTATTTTTCCGGTAGCAGGACCACAAACCGAAGATACTTTATCATCATTAAAAAAATCTGGTCAAGGTAAAATTATTGGTGTTGATACAGATCAACAACTTCAATACCCACAATCTGCAGATAGGTTTATTACTTCTGCAGAAAAAGATTTAATTAGTTCAATTAAACTTATGCTCTGAAAATCAGTTGGTAAAACTGATCAGAATCCAGAGCATCCAACTGATCCAACTGCCGATCAAACATTTATTGATGATGCACCATACAGAGGTGGACCTAATTTTACTGGAATAGCACCAAATAAAGCAATTAAAGATGGTGATAAAGATATTTACACACCATTAATGACAGAAACTACTAATTGATTAGATAAAATTTCTGCTGGATGACAAAAAGTACTCAATTTAAAAGATCATTATTGAATTAATGGTATTAAAAAAGAATATGATCCATTTAAATAATTAAGAGGGGTGATAAAATGCAAGTAAATATTGAAAAACAGAACTTACAATATGCTGTTGAAATGGAAGGTATTACTAAAGTTTTTTTAGATACTATTATTGCTAACAATAATATTTCTATTAAAATTAAAAAAGGAGAAATTCACGCTTTGGTTGGCGAGAATGGTGCAGGTAAATCGACACTAATGTCAATCTTATTTGGACTATATCAACCAACAAAAGGTATTATTAAAATTAATGGTAAAGAAGTAGTAATATCAGGACCAATTAGAGCAGGCGAATTAGGTATTGGAATGGTACATCAACATTTTAAATTAGTTGATAACTTCACTATTTTACAAAATATTATTTTAGGTAGTGAACCAGTTCATAAATGACAGTGAATTAATTATAAAAAAGCTAAATCTAAAATTTTAGAAATTTCAAAAAAATATAAATTAGACATTAAACTTAATTTAAAAATTGAGAATGCTAGTGTTGGTATGCAACAACGTGTTGAAATTTTAAAAGTTCTTTATCGTGGTGCTAGTATTATTGTACTTGATGAACCAACCGCGGTTTTAACACCACAAGAAATTACTAGTTTATTAACAATTATTGAAGAACTTAGACGTGATGGTAAAACTATTATTTTTATTAGTCATAAATTAGAAGAGGTTAAACAAGTTGCTGATAATGTTACAGTAATTCGTTTAGGTAAAGTTATTGAAACTTTTGAATCTAAGAGTAAAACTAAAGAAGAAATTGCTACTTTGATGGTTGGTAGAGATTTAGTTGATATTAGAAATCAAGGTAATGTTGTATTAGGGCCAGTATTATTAAAAATTGATAATTTATTTGTTCATAAAATTGGTAATAGGAAATCAATAATGGGTCTTTCTGATTTTAGTTTAGAAGTTAAGTCACGAGAAATTGTGGCTATTGCTGGTATTGAAGGTAATGGTCAAACTGAATTAATTTCAGCAATTACTGGTTTGATTAAGCCAGAAAAAGGTGATATTTTTTTTGGTAATAAGAATATGAAACACAGTTCAATTCAAAGTTTATATAAAAGTGGTTTAAGTCATATTCCTGAAGATCGTCATAAATATGGACTTGTTTTAGATTATAATGTTATTGATAATATGATTTTACAAAATATTAGCGAATATCCTTTTTCTAAGCATGGTTTGATTCGCAGTAAAGCTATTCAATCTTATGCACAAAATATTATTAATAATTATGATGTTCGTGGTAGTAAAAGTGGTTTTGCTTTAGTTAGAGGTTTGTCAGGTGGTAATCAACAAAAAGCGGTTGTTGGTAGAGAATTAACAAGAAAACATAAAATTTTAGTTGTTGCTCAGCCAACACGTGGCTTGGATATTGGTGCTATTGAATATATTCATAGTCGTATTCTTGATGAAAAAAATGAAGGTAATGCAGTATTATTAATTTCTTATGAATTATCAGAAGTTATGTCATTAGCAGATCGAATTGTTGTTTTACATGCTGGTAAAATTACTGGTAATGTTAGTGCTAAAAATGTTACTCGTGAACAATTAGGATTAATGATGGCGGGACAAAAAATGTTAATGGAAGGAAATGAAGATAATGTTTAAACAAAAAACATGATTTTTAAAACGACGAAGTCGTTTATATCTTGGTTCAAAAGAAATGAATAGTAGTCTTACTAAATTTAAGGGTTCAATTTTTGCCATTATTTTTGGATTAATTATTGCTTGTTTTGTTATAATTGGTTCAGGTCAAAATGCTTTTACTTATTTTCAGTTGTTATTAACATATGCTTTTACAAGTTGGCCAGCTAATAATTGAGATAATACTTTAGTTTGATGAGCAATTTATATTGTAGCAGGATTAGCACTAGTTATTTCTTTCCGCTCAGGAATGTTTAATATTGGAGTTGCGGGTCAAATGTTAGCAGCAGGAGCTGTTGTTATCGCAATTGGTGTCCGTTATGACTTATCACAACCATTAGCTATAATTAGCGCGCTTTTTGCTGGAGTATTAGCAGCAATATTGGTGGCGTTGGTAACAGTGTTATTAAAAGTTTTTTTTAATGTTCATGAGGTTGTTACTTCTATTTTATTAAATTGAACAATTTGATATTTAGTAAAATGACTATTTAAAATCAATAAAGATTTATATGATGCTGATCATGGAACATCAGCAACTATTCATGATAGTATGAGTATGAGTATTAATGGTTATAATTGTATACTACCATTATTAATTTCTATTATTTTAATAATAACAGTTTGATTCTTATTGAAAAAAACAACTTTAGGTTATAAAATTCGAACAGTAGGTTTAAATCCATTTGCTGCGGTTTATAGTGGTATTAATCATAAACATTATTGCATAACATCATTTGTTATTTCAGGAGCATTAGCAGGAGTAATGGCTGTTATTTATTATATTGCCAAAAATCCTTCAATTAGTTTTTTAACTGATGATTTACCAACTATTGGTTTTGATAGTATAGCTGTTGCCTTAGTTGGTCAAATTAATCCAATAGGTGTTGTGGGTTCTGCTTTTCTTTGGGGCTTAATTAAGAGTGGTGGTTCAATTGGTTCAGTATTAACATTACCAACAGCAACTGGTGATATTATTTTTGGTGTTATTATTTATTCAGCTGCTTGTGCAGTTTTATTATCTCGTTTACAGCCAATTAAATTTTTAATTCGTTATTTAAATATAGCCTTTGATGGAGAAAAACGAAAAGTTACAAATAGTTTTATTGCCAAGATGTACTATCATTTTATTGAAAATTTTAAAATAAAGAGACAATATAATAAGTTAAAATCAGATTTAATTAAAGAAAAAAATAATAAAATTAATCACTTAAAGATAGAATATAATAAGTCATTATCAGATTATGAGTCAAAAGTTAAAAATTTAAAACAAAATCTTTCACAAGAAATTAATAAATTGAAACAAGAATTAAGTGATCAATTAAAGTCATTAAAAAATGAATTAGTTAAAACTAATGTTAAAAAATTAAAAGAACAATTAATTTTAAAAAAATGTCAACTTCAAATTACTTATAAAATTGAAACTAAGGAATTAATTAAAAAATATAAAATTGATAAAGAACAATTAAAAGGAAAATATAATAAAATACTATGAGATGATAAGTCAGTACTTAAAAATTTAAAACAAAATCTTTCACAAGAAATTAATAAATTGAAACAAGAATTAAGTGATCAATTAAAGTCATTAAAAAATGAATTAGTTAAAACTAATGATAAAAAATTAAAAGAACAATTAATTTTAAAAAAATGTCAACTTCAAATTACTTATAAAATTGAAACTAAGGAATTAATTAAAAAATATAAAATTGATAAAGAACAATTAAAAGGAAAATATAATAAAATACTATGAGATGATAAGTCAGTACTTAAAAATTTAAAACAAAATCTTTCACAAGAAATTAATAAATTGAAACAAGAATTAAGTGATCAATTAAAGTCATTAAAAAATGAATTAGTTAAAACTAATGTTAAAAAATTAAAAGAACAATTAATTTTAAAAAAATGTCAACTTCAAATTACTTATAAAATTGAAACTAAGGAATTAATTAAAAAATATAAAATTGATAAAGAACAATTAAAAGGAAAATATAATAAAATACTATGAGATGATAAGTCAGTACTTAAAAATTTAAAACAAAATCTTTCACAAGAAATTAATAAAGTTAATAGTGATATCAACTTACAGTTACAAGCAGTTATTAGTAATAAAAATGATAAAGTTGGTGTTAATTGAGCACAATTTTTCCAAGAAAATAAAGCTTTAAATCATTATATATATAAACAATATAATGCAATTTGAAAAAAAGGTAAAATTGGTAATTGAAATAATTTTCAACAAGAAATAAAAACGATTTATGGTGAAAGTTTAAATATGTATATTAATGAAAAAATGAAATATGAAAATAATGTTTATAACTATAAGCAAGATTTACTTCGAGAAATAGTATTATTAAAAAAACAAAAAGCAATATTAGATAAGTCAAGAGTAAAAGATTTAAAATTAAATCTTTATCGAGAAATTAATAAATTGAAACAAGAATTAAGTGATGAATTAAAGTCATTAAAAAATCAAACAATTAACACTGACGATAAAAAAATAAAAAAACAATTAATTTTAGCAAAACATCAACTTCAAACTAATTATAAAAATAATGTTAAAGACTTAATTAAAAATTATAAAATTGACAAACAGCAATTAAAAAGTCAAATTATCCCAATTAATAGTAATATTAATATATTAACTAAACAATTTACTAAAAAAGCGGAAATTGAAAAAACAACTTTTATTAATAAATTTACTGATATCTTTAAAAATGAACAACAAGCAATTATGAAAATAAAAACCGAAAGAACAGGAGGAAAAAGTTAATGGAAGCACTCAAAATAATTCTTGAACATTCTAGTTTAATTTTTGTTGTTTTAGTACTTGGTGCATTATCTGGATTAATTTCAGAACGTGCTGGTGTTGTTAATATTGGTATTGAAGGAATGATGACAATTGGTGCACTTGCTTTTTCTTCATTTGGAAAAAATATAGGTGTTAATTGAGGTAATTGATCACAAATTGTTGCTTTATTAGTAGCTGGATTAGCGGGAATGGGATTTGCTTGTTTCCATGCTTTTGCATCAGTTACTTTAAAATCTGATCAAATTATTTCTGGCGTTGCAATTAATATTTTAGCAGCAGCAATTGCAGTTTTTGTTGTTCAGTTACCAGGGAATAATGGTTTTATTTCATTAACAAATATTTATCAATTACCAAAAATTGGTAATAATGAATTTTTTAATTTATATTTATTTTTAGCGATTATAGTTTTAGTAAGTATTGCTATTATTCTAAAATATACTAAATGAGGATTACATCATGTTGCGACTGGTGAAAATCCCAATGCGGTTGATGCTGCAGGAATTAATGTTATTAAACAACGATATGTTGCTGTATTATTATCTGGTTTTTTAGCAGGAATTGCTGGTGGTATTTTTCCAATGTATGCTAGTCAAACTTTTCGTGGGACAGTTAGTGGAAATGGTTTTATTGCTTTAGCTATTTTAATTTTTGGACAATGAAGAGTACCGTTGATTACAATTGGTGCTGCCTTATTTGCTATTGTTGAAACAACAGGTGCCAGAATTACGTTTTTACCAAATATTCCTCAATGAATATCAAGTAATTCTGATATATGGAATATATTGCCTTTTGTAACATCTTTATTAGTTTTAGTGTTTACATCAAAATGAAGTAAAACACCAAAAGCATTGGGTATTGCTTTCAATAAATCTAAACGATAAAATTAGTTATTAAGAATTTGAAAGAAATTGCAATAATACAGTTTTATTTATCAAAAAAAATAAATATAATTTTTGATAGATAGAAAAAATGTGGTAAAAGTTTAAATTAAATTTAATTAATTATGTTTATAGGAGGAGCAAAACATATGGATAATGAAAGTATAGTTATTAATGTACCTTATTTATTTCAAAAAAATAAAGAAAAAAGACAAGAATATAAACAAAGACCTGAAGTAAAAGAAAAAAAACGAGAATATGATAAAAAAAGATATCAACGCAATAAAGAAAAAAAGCAAAAACAAATAGAATTGCAATCTAGTCATGTTTCTACTTTAAAACAAAATTTTGATTTAAGCAGTTTTAATTGTGATGATATGTGTAGTGAACAAATAAAAAATATTGCATGAGATGTTTTAGAATCACAACTTTATTCAGAAACACAAGAAACAGAAGTAGATAAGTTGTTAGAGGAAATAGAATTTGAATATATGGCTAATGAAGAACAAAGTTCGGTACTAAGTAGTGAAAATTTGTCATCTAATTTAATTTTTGATGATATGTGTGGTGAACGAGTTATAAAAGATGTATTAAATAATTTAGAATTAGATCAATTAAATTTATTAGATAAATCTATTGAACAATTGTTACTTAGTGAAAAAATAGCAGAACAAAACTTTGAATGAAATAATAGTATTCTATTTGTAAGTAATTTAGATAGTGATATTTATGATTATAATTCAGTAACGACACTTATTCCTTAATTAAATTTATTTTTAATTGTTAATTTTTACTTAAACTTAAAAAAATAAAATTTTATAGTTGAATTTTTGGGAAACACAAAGTACTTTTTTAATTACAAAACAAGTCTAGTGTAAAATAATTAGGTATAGGAATATTGGGGGTGTTTATTTTATGGCATTATTAGTGGCACATCGTGGATTTCGTTCTACAGAAGGTGAAAATCGAATCATTGATTTCCAAAATGCTTTGAAAATTTGCCAAGCAGTAGAGTTTGATATTCGATTAACAAAAGATAATAAAGTAATTATTTTTCATGATGATACATTTGAAAGAATTGCCAATAATAAAAGTGAGGTTAGTAGTTTATTATATGAAGAAATTATTAATTTGGAATTTTTTAAAAATAATAAAGAATGAATTCCACCATTATTTAATGATTTTATTGAAAAATTAAGTAAAAATTATCAAATGATTAATGTTGAAATTAAAGAAGAAATTAATCGTAAATATACCTCAAATCAATTAATGGTTATTTTTTCAGAAATTAAAAAATTAGAAAAAAAAAGTAAAGCTGAAATTATTGTTTCTTCATTTAATCACCAGTTATTAAACGAAATTGTTAAAAGAATTAAATATCCTATGAAAAAAGGTTATTTATTTGAAAATAAAAATGATTTTAATGAAAGGTATATTAAAAACTTTGATTATTTGCATCCTTCAATTTCCGTAGTTTTAGATTTTGAAATGATTAGTAAGTTAAAAAAATTAAAAAAACCGTTAAATATATGAACATTTAAGAGTGATGAAGAAGCTGTGAAGATAAATGAAATCTATGGTAATCAAGTAGCTGGCTATATTAGTGATAATCCTAAATTATTATGAAAGCAGAAAAATAAATAATGAAGATATTTTTAAGTAAATGTTGAAAAAGTTTTACGCACGACTTGGATAATAAAACTATTTTGATTATTAGCATTTTAGCTTTATCTGATTTATTTGTTTTTAGTGGAGTACTTTATTTACGATATATTATTCCTAACTTTAATCAGTATATTAATTTAAATCAAGATGAGTTTGATTTTGTTGTTGCTATTTATGGTTTTGTTGCTCTTATTTCTAGAATTCCAGGCGGTTGACTTACTGATCGTTTTAGTGCAAAAAAAATAATGATAGTGTCACTTATAATAACTGGATTATGTGGTTTATGATGAACATTAATAATTCAACTTAATATGGATAAAAATATACGAATGATTCAATTGTATATTATTTATACAATATGGGGTATTTCGATTGCCGGACTTTTTTGAGCACCACTTTGAAAATTAGTATCACAGAATGTAACAAAAGAACAACAAGGTGTTGCTTATGGTCTTGAAGGCACAGTTTTGGGATTATTTGGTTTAATTTTTATTGCTGGAATTGCAACAGGAATAACAATTTTAACTAAAAATTTACAAAATCAGTATGGTCAAAATGATTTTATTACAAAAATACCATTTTTAGTTTTTGCTTATTTTATTTGTGGTATGGTACTTATAATGGCATTATTAGTTTGAATATTTATTCCTAATAAAAAACGTGAAGAAACAGAAATTATTTGAAAAGAAAAAATAATTTCACTATTTCAACCAATGAAATTTTTGCGAGTTTGACTTTGTGGTATTTTTGTTTTTGGAATGTACATGTTCCAGTCTACTTTTGCATATTATATGAAAGATGCTTTAACAGAAGTTGGTGTTACTGTTGGTGTAGTAACTATTATTGGTGGAATTCGTTCATATGGTTTAAGATTTTTAGTTGCTAGTCCAATTGGTCGTTGAGCTGATAAGTGAAAGTCTTACGTTTTGGGTTTAATATTTTTATTATTAGTTGGAATGATTGCATGTTCTTTATATGTAGTTATCCCTGGTTGAGGTAATGCTTGATTTTTACATTCATCAAAAGCAGTTCAAATTTTATTTCAAGTTATAATGTGTTTACTTTTTATGTTTATTGGTTGTGTAGGTTGAGCATTATTGACGTTAAGATTTGTTCAAGTTGGAGAATTACCAATGGAAAAAAATAGTTATGCTAGTACAATATCATTAATTTCTTGAATTGCTTTTACTCCAGATGCTTGATTTAATTATGTTGCTTCAGCCATTGGAAAATTGCCAAATAATTCTTATGTGGTTGATGGTCATCGAAATTATTCATTGCAGGGAATTCAAATTTTATTAATTATTGCTATCGTTTGTGTTTTAGTTGGTTTAATTGCCGGAATAATTATTTATATTTTAAATAAACGAGAGTTAAAGAAACTAAATAAAACTTCATTTCGTTTTCGTGAGTTAGGAAACGTTTAATTATTTAATTTAATTAAATGATAATATTTTATAAAACTTGAAAATAGTATATTAAAGATTCTTTTATAAAAAGAAACATACCATTATTTATATTTTCTTCTTTTTGGTTTATAATAAATTAAGTATCGTTTTTGTTTATGTTTGCTTTTATAATTTTTTATGTTAAGATTTGTTTGTTATTAAAATATATAGAATTAGTTTTAAAAACTAGAATTACGGAGTTTTATATATGGATATTCAGCAAGATTTTTTATGTTAAAAAGATTTTTTATGCTTGTTATGTTAAAAATGTAGTTTTACCTATTTCATTTTTAAATAATATTGGAAATAAAAAAGGTAAATGTTATTCTTGGTAATAAACAAAAGTTAAGAAATAATACTGTTCGTACTAAAACTAATTTAATTCAAAAAGCATTACATAATTTTTATGATAGTAAAATGTTGAGTTTTGTTACTTTAACTTATAAAGATAATATACAAGATATTAAAAAAGCAAAAAAAGATATTCGTTTATTTTTTATTAAATTAAAGAAATGATGAAATGACCCTAAACGTTTTGAACATTTAGGAGAATTAAAATATTTTTATGTTTATGAATATTAATCTCGTGGTGCTATTCATTTTCATATAATTTTTAATAGAAAGATACATAAAAGTATGTTAGCAGAATGATGAACTTACGGTTTTAATGATTTAAAAGTAGTTAAAAAAGGTACAAATGAATTTGTTATTAAATATTTAGGAAAATATGTTACAAAAGCAATAGATGATGTTAAATCTATAAATCAAACAGATGTAGGTGTAAAGGCTTATGCTTTTAGTCGTAATTGTAAAAATCCTATTGTGGTTCGTGGTATTAAGAAATTGACAATTGGAGATATAATTAAAGCAAGTTTTAATGCTACAAATGTATTTTATTTTAAAACTCAAAGAGATAGTAGTGGTGATACTGTTATGATTGGTGGTATTATTGAAAGTATTGTTGTAAATGATTATTTTAAAGAATATGAAGATTACGAAAGATATGTATATTTAAGTGCTTTGTCCCATAAGCATTATTTACGGACTAGTGAAATAGGTTACTTAATTCAAAAAGATAAAGGACATATTCCGTAATTAAATTTAATTAATTGTCAATAAAATTGTTTTAAAACTATTTAGTGTTATTGAATATAGAAATAAATATTTTTTGAAAAAATAGTTTAAAAAATGAGTTTACATTTTAAACAAAAAATTGTTAATAATATTTTTATATTAACTCGATAAAAATTTAAATTTTAAAAAAATATTTTTAATATTTTTTTATTTTAATGGTTTTATTTTATTAAAAATTTCACAAAGTAAGTTAAATCTTAAGTACATAAGTCTAAATTTAGATTTTCTACATTTATTTACTAAAATTTTGAATCTTTTCAATCAAGCAAAGACATGTTCAACTTTAATTCTAATTTTAGATACAATCTTATTGTATTTTCTTTCTTGTTTAGTTAATTTTTTATTTTTAGTTCTTTTAATTGGTATTATTGTATTTTTATAAATATTTTGTATACCTTGATATCCTAAATCACCAATAATTATTGTTTTTTCTGAAAATTCAAGATTTGAATTTTTTAATATTTGAAAATCATGCACTTTACCATTATCAGCAAAAATATCAATAATTTTTTTATTAAAAAAAACATATACAATTTGAAATTTTATAGAATACATTCAACTTTTACCAGAAAAATATTCTAACTGTAGTTTTTTTTAGTTGGTCTTTCAATTTCAATCTCAGTTGAATCAATTAAATAAAATTGAAATTCATTTGAATTTTCTTGTTTTTTATCAATTTTTAATTTATATCTTTCTTTTAAAAATTGGTAATCTTTGTGGTTACTAAGTTTATTTTCTACTCAAGTAATATTTCGAAAACAACTTGATGGGCTCATTTTAGATTTAATACTCATTTGAAAAAAAGTATAATATTCTTTTCAGTATAATAAAGTCATCATTAATCTTTCTTCTACTGAAAGTTTATTTTTTCGACCTTTATTTTTTTCTAATTTTTCTATTTCAATTAATTTTTCTAACATTTCATTAAAATGAAAACGTTTTATACCAAAATATCTGTAAAATTCTTCATTTTTTAATTTTTTTAAATTTTCAAAAATCATTTTTATCAACACTTTTCTAAATTTATTGTTAATAACAAAATTATAAAATAAATTTTAAAATTATTAATTGACTTTTAAAAAATTTAATTACGGAATATGTCTAAAGATGTTTTGACTTGGGCAGAGAAAATTTTTGGTAATAAAGTTGAAAAAATAGATTTTAAGAAAAAAGTTTTACATTAGAAAAAACTAGTTTTTCTATATTTTTACTTGTATATGTATATATATATATATATAATGGTTAATGAATACTAGTAATTACCGTAATTCTTACTAGTGTTCGTTTTTTTTATTGTATTTTTATTTTTTATGTTATAATAATTTTGTAAGTATAGGTTTACCCTACTATGCTTAACTTATTAAATTTTTAATTTAATGAATTACGGAGGTTAAGTATTTTTTTGTGTTTAAAGTACAGTTAGTTAATATTGAAAAAGGGCGTATTATTCCCGATAAAAATAATAAAGGTCAAACATTAAAGTTTGATGTTTTGAAGTTTGTAGAAATAAATAAACAAACAAGCGTGCCAACTGGTCAAACACGTGATAAATGATATAATCCGGAATTTGCTAGTGATTTTAATAATTGCTTATCTACTGTTGATTTAAAAGTTGGTAATTTTTATTTACTTGAACTTGATTTAAGCGGTAATATTAAAAAACTTTCTAATTGAAAATAGTTATTTATAAAAGGGTAATTTTAAATAATTATTATAGATTAGGAGTTAATTAAATTATGGCTAATAATGATAATTGTTCATGTGAACAAGCATTTCATTTAGCGATTTATATGTGTAAACTTTGTGACCAAGTTATTTGTCCTAAAAGAGTTTTGCAAAACTTATATACTAGAAAATATTATTGTCCAAATTGTATATTAGATATTGCTTTAAGTAAGGCAATGAGACAGCAAGAAAGTAAGTTAAATTATGAGACATAAATGTAGTGATTGAACTTATGAATGAGTATATGGTTGTGAAATGTGTTACAGAGTTGCTAATGAAATGGAATGAATAAGAAAAAAGAATAAAAGAAATAAGTAAAAATTAAATAAGGGGCTTATATATGGATTATATATTTTCATTAAGCCCCAATGGATTAGATTATAATTCATAAATAAGTTCCTTATTAGTATATAAAGTAAGGAGTTTTATTTATGCCTAATGAGTTAGAACAAACTAGTAATTATACTTTAACTAAAATTTTAAGAACTGGATTAAGTCCATTAAGTGCTATGGTAGGAGTTAGTGCTTATTATGGTCAATATTTAAAAAACCCAATTTTAGGTTCTATTAATTTTTTGTTATTTAGTAAAAAGTTAGGAATTGATATATGGAATATTAATCAAAGACTAACTACTAGAAATAAAGTTATTAATAGTTATAAAAAGATATTTTTAGGTTTAGGAACAATTGGTTTAATAAATTATGCTAAATTTGTTCAGTATGTAGATAAGTCAGTTTCTTTATTAAGAGATGAACCTTGTTTTTGACCACCATGTCCTACTGAACCACCTAAACCAACGTATCCACCATTTACAACTGTTAAACCGATAATTGATGTTCCATTTGTAGATTGAGATACTTATATTTCATTAAATGCTTATGGTATTTCAAATCTTATTAGTGGTTTAACTGAGTTAATCCCTAATAGATTTCAAAATATAAGAAAGATAGCAAATATGGGTACTGGTGGATGTTTGATTAGTAGTGGTGTTGCTATGGGTATTAATAATAATTTTAATAATTATTTTGCTATTCCTACAATTATTGCCGGAGCAAGTGAGATTATTAATACTTTATTATTACCGTTAGGAAATACAAATAATAATAATACAGAATTACAAGAAGTATTTACACATGAAAGAGCAAGATTAATTAATGGTAGTGTTAATGATTATCAAAGTATAGATGACGGTATGGTTGATGTTGATTTAAATGATGATAGTATGTCTGAGATTAATTTAGATAGAGCAAGTTTAAACTGGGATTATTCTTATGCTTATACATTAGGTGGTGTTTAAATTGAAAATATATATGTGATGAATTTTAAAATTTATGGCATTAACTGGATGTATTACAGGTGGTTGGCCCTTAATTACTGGACCATTTTTGATATAAAATTCTAAATTTTAATTTGTAAAATTGGTGGTTTTAGAAATTTAGAATGTATTCTTTCATAATTATAAAACATAACATATTGATTTACATCATTTATAGCTTCATTGATGGATAAATATTGATTTGATCCTTTAGGTAGTCATTCTTGAGATAAATGAGAAAATCAGTTTTCAGATAATACATTACCACCAATATCATAAGGTTGTTTTTTGCTTAAAATTATTTGTTTATCCTCTGCTTATTTTGTGATATCCTGACAATAAAATTCGTTGGCGTTATCTGAATGTAAAATAACATTTTTTACTTGATTTCAAGAAAATTGTTTGTTGATTTTTTCAAGAGCAGGAAGAATTAAATCCTGATATGATTTATTAGGAGCAATATTATAACTAACAACATTATTTGAATAAAAATCAATAATTACAAAAAGATATAATCATCCTTCTTTAGTATTTATTTGTTTAGTGTCCATTGATCAAATTTGATTTGAAGAGGTTGTACTTTTATAATCTTTGTTTACTTTATCCATTGTAGGTATTCACTTATTTGGATTTTTTTTGTTTTTAGGATAGTTATTTTTAGTTTGTTTTAATCCTTGAATATTGTGTTCTTTCATAATTTTTCGCATTTGTTTTATTGATAATTCTATATTTAAAATGATATTTTTTTCTTGTTTTAATCACTCTTTAAAAGTTGAAAAAATTCTTAAATATCCATAAATTCTGCCTTTTCTTGTAGAATGAAATTCGATTAAAAGTTGGCATATTTTTTGATATTTATGATTGCATTTAATAATATGATTTTCTTCTTTTTTAATAGGTTTTTGTTTATTTTTTAAAAAGTAATATGTTGATCTGTTTAATTGAAGATATTGACATAGGTTTCTAATTGAATATTGATTTTTACAATCATCAATAATTTTAATTTTTTCTTTGATATTTAATTTGTTAATTACTAATGCTATTTGTTTAATTTTATCCATTAATAAAAATCCTTTCAGGTTAAAATTAGTGTTAATTATATAACACAATTGTTTTTAGAATACATTCAGGTTTTTTAAATTAATGGTCTAGTAAAAAGGGCTAAGTGGCACATTTAGTATATTTTTAGGATTAATTCCTAGCATTATAGTTTTAGGAATTGTTGCAATTAAACCAGTATCTATCTTAATTGGTATTGTTATAGGTTATGTTAGTATTCCATGAAATAATATTAAAAATAAAATAACAAACTGAGTGTTTAAGAAAAAAGAAAATAAATTAATTAAAAAAATGATTTAAAAGTTGAAAGAAAAAGATATGAAAAACAAAAATTAGAAAGAAAATTTGAAAATTTAAATAATCAAGTAAAAGAATTAAAACAAACATTAGAATTTCAAAGTAAATTATTAGAAATTAATAATGAAAATGTAAGAAATAATGAACAAAATAAAACTATAAGAACATTTATTTTATAAGGAGTGAATTAATTTTATGAAAAAAGATAAATGAAAAAATATGCCAAGACAAAAGTTGCATAAGAAAAAGGCAAAAAGAAATTTTGAACAGAGATTATATGAAAATATGAGTTTTGATAGTTTTTTAGGAGGTAGAAAATAATGGTTAAATGAATAGTTGTGATAATTGCTGTGCTTGGTACTTCTTGGGCTTTTAAAGGTACTATTAAAAAGTTAGTTTGAAAATTTAAACATAGAAAACACAATATAGTTGACCCAGATTGTTGATATTGTAAAGAACAAAAGCGTAAAGAAAGAGCAAGAAAAGAGTTAGAGGAGGGAGGTGATTAGTATGCCAAAAGGATTAAGTGCTTTAATAGAAATGATTGGAGGTATTGGCCAAAAATTATTAGAATCTTTTAGTTATGTTTTTAACTGAGTATTTGCGGGTGATTCTATAATGACAAATTGACCGGTATTAATTCCAATATTTATGATGGTCTTAGTATTTATTAAAGAATTTATTGGACATATTATTCGTGGATTTAGATAGAAAAAATTAAAATTGTTTTTAGGAGGTAATAGTTATGATTAAATTATTTTTTGCAATAATTTTTGTTTTTCCTTTATTAGGTAAACTTTTGCCTTCTTTAAATAATATTGTGCAAAATATTTTGCAAAGTTATATTACTGATTTTTCTGGTTTACATAATTTGTCTTTGGTTATTAAAAGTTTTATTTTTGTTGATAGTTCACAACAAATAGTTTCAATGCCAGCACCATTGTTAGCAATTATTTTAGTACTTTTTACTTTTTCATTAATTTTAAAATTATTAAAAATAATATAGGAGTAGTTTATTATGGGTGTTGCTTTTATTTCAAAAGTTTTAGAACTATTTGGTCAAATTTTTATGAAATTTTGAAATTTACCAATGGCAGATTTAGGTTTTAATTTGGGGACTTTTGTTGTTTTTATTCTTTTAATAAAGTTTGCTATGTCAGTTTTTTTAAATATTGACATTCAGCCAGTTTCTACATCGGGGACTGTAAAGCAAAGTTATAGAAATATTAAAGGTAGTTCAAAATTTGTTGGTAAAAAAATTGCTAAGGTTCATAGTAAACGTATTGATAAATTAAAAGAAAAAAATAAAAAACAAGGTAAGTTTAAAGGTGGTGCTGGTGGTAATAAATTTACTGGAACATCTAGTGGTTGAGGAGTTGGTAATTAATTATGAGTGATTTTGTGAATAGTATATTGCATTTAATTTTTATATTTTCTAGTAATGATATTGGTATATTTTTAAATCAAACTAATATTACTGATGAAGTTTATATTTTGTTTAATTTGACTTTTTGGTTGGTATTAGGTGTATTTTTTAATTTTATTTATCGTAGTATTAAATTTATTTTTAGGTCATTGTTTGGGTAGGTGTTAAGTATGAGTGTTTGAGATATTTACAATAAAATACATCAATGTATAGTTGATTATTGAACTATGTTTATAGGAAGTCCAGTTAACCAATTTACTACTATTTTATGAAATTTAGTAGTTTATGGAACGCAGTTTTTTATTGGATTTATTATATTTTATGGTTTATGATGAGTTTTAAGATGTTTGTTTGGTAAATAATTATGTGATTTAAATTTGCTAAATTGTTTTTTGTTGTAAATACTTCTGTTCAAGCACCAACTAGTTTAATTGCTTCAAATGACCATAATGTTGTTAATTATGATATTACAAAAGAAATGGTTAAACATGTTAAGTATCATAATTTTGATGATTGAGCAACAATACCATGAAATTCTGCTTATTTTGACATTGACCAACCGGATTTAAAATTAGTTAGTGGTGAATATATTGGTAATCAGGGTACTTATATATGTTCTTATTATAGTGATACAGTTGGTGTTCCAAAACAACAGATAAATATGGGGTCTGGCGTTTATACTTTTAATAGAAAACAATTGGATGAATTTTCACGTATTATGTTTAATCATAATTATGTTTCAGAAAAGAATACTAATCATTTGAATTTTGTTAATAACGATAGGAGAGTTATAAATTTTCAAACACAGTTAAATTTTGAAATTGATAAACCTTTGAGTTTTTATATTCAAGGATTTATGTTTTATTTTGAATATGAACGTTTTAAAACTTTTACTGCTAATTTTACTTTTAGTTTTTTAGATTATGTTGGTAATACAAAGTATGTTTTTAAAGGTAAAGTGGATAATGATATTTATCAACGGTGGTTGGCCCTTAATTACTGGACCATTTTTGATATAAAATTCTAAATTTTAATTTGTAAAATTGGTGGTTTTAGAAATTTAGAATGTATTCTTTCATAATTATAAAACATAACATATTGATTTACATCATTTATAGCTTCATTGATGGATAAATATTGATTTGATCCTTTAGGTAGTCATTCTTGAGATAAATGAGAAAATCAGTTTTCAGATAATACATTACCACCAATATCATAAGGTTGTTTTTTGCTTAAAATTATTTGTTTATCCTCTGCTCATTTTGTGATATCCTGACAATAAAATTCGTTGGCGTTATCTGAATGTAAAATAACATTTTTTACTTGATTTCAAGAAAATTGTTTGTTGATTTTTTCAAGAGCAGGAAGAATTAAATCCTGATATGATTTATTAGGAGCAATATTATAACTAACAACATTATTTGAATAAAAATCAATAATTACAAAAAGATATAATCATCCTTCTTTAGTATTTATTTGTTTAGTGTCCATTGATCAAATTTGATTTGAAGAGGTTGTACTTTTATAATCTTTGTTTACTTTATCCATTGTAGGTATTCACTTATTTGGATTTTTTTTGTTTTTAGGATAGTTATTTTTAGTTTGTTTTAATCCTTGAATATTGTGTTCTTTCATAATTTTTCGCATTTGTTTTATTGATAATTCTATATTTAAAATGATATTTTTTTCTTGTTTTAATCACTCTTTAAAAGCTGAAAAAATTCTTAAATATCCATAAATTCTGCCTTTTCTTGTAGAATGAAATTCGATTAAAAGTTGGCATATTTTTTGATATTTATGATTGCATTTAATAATATGATTTTCTTCTTTTTTAATAGGTTTTTGTTTATTTTTTAAAAAGTAATATGTTGATCTGTTTAATTGAAGATATTGACATAGGTTTCTAATTGAATATTGATTTTTACAATCATCAATAATTTTAATTTTTTCTTTGATATTTAATTTGTTAATTACTAATGCTATTTGTTTAATTTTATCCATTAATAAAAATCCTTTCAGGTTAAAATTAGTGTTAATTATATAACACAATTGTTTTTAGAATACATTCAGGTTTTTTAAATTAATGGTCTAGTAAAAAGGGCTAAGTGGCAACAAGATTTATATAATTTTGTTACTTTGCCTATTCGTGTACCAAATTTAAAACATTTAACAGTATTTTTTGACGTTCACGGTGATTCATATTCTTATATGTCACCACAGTTAAATCTTGGTCAAGTTAATATTTTTTCAAGTGAAAATATAACGCCAGTGCCACCAAATAGTCCTTTTAATCCCGAATATGAAAGACCAAGTTGATATGATGTCTTTGGACATTTACGTAATGCTTTTAGATGAGTACTTTATGGTGTTGTTGGTAAAGTTTTACCAGTTGAACCATTAAGACAATTTCTTTTTACAACAGATAGTTTATTACGACATATTTTTTCAGATACGATTAGTACTGCTTTAAATGTTGATATTGTTAGTGGAATAGAAAATATTATACCTTTATGATTATTTGTTAGAGCAATTAGTTTAATTATAGGTTAGGAGTTTATTATGCCTTGATATGGTTATGTGTTATTAGTTATAGGTTTGATTATAATTATTTATCCCATTCTTATAACTATTCGTAATGTTAAAATTTTAAAACGAGTTGGTAGTTATATTATTTCAGCACCTCCAAGAACTGGCAAATCTGCCCTTGCTTGTTGTTTAGCACAAACTCATAAGAAACGAGTAGTTAGTCCTTTCCCTATTAAGTTAAAGACTGGTTATTCTTATTTGGTTAATTATAACGATGTTTTTACTTTTAATCAGTTAGCAAGTAATTATGCTTTTGAGGAACAAGATTTAATAATTTTAGATGAATTAGCATTAAAAATAAATTCTAATGATTTAGGAGTACAGTTTAAAAATCAACAAGAAAGTTTAGGACAATTTTGTAAGTTAATAGGTCACATGTTTAATGGTACAATGTATTTGATTGAACAACACCCTAATAGAATACCAGTACAAGCAAGAGAAAAAGTAGAATATATAGTTCAAGTTAAAAGAATGCGTGTAATGATTAAAAGAGGTATTATGCCTCCAAGTTATAGTGGTGAAGCAATGGCTATGACTTTATTTTTTCCTAGACACTGGTTAAAAAGGTATAATTCACGTGCTTTACATTATGTGCATGAACTTAAAAGTGAATTGTCACCTAAGAAATACCTTAAAGAAGCAAGTAGTATTGATATGACTTATAGTGATATTAAGTCTGCTGGTTTGGATAAATTGGATAATATTTTAAAGAAAAAAGATAAACCTAAAAATAAAGATAAATAAAAATGATTATAGTCCCAGTAGGTTCACTGGGACTATAATTTGGGTGAGCCACGTAGTGGCGAGGGACCGTAGTCCCTATATACTTGAATTAGTTTAGTTTGGAGGAAAATATGAATATAATTCAATTAAAAAATTTAACTAAAGAATATTCTCCAAATATTGGTTGTTTTGATATTAATCTTTCAATCAACAAAGGTAAAGTTTATGGTTTTATTGGCCCTAATGGTGCTGGAAAAACTACTGTTATTAGACAAATGATAGGTTTTATTAAATCTGATACTGGCTTTGCAAAGATTTTAGATTATGATTATTGAAAAGAATCGGCAAAAATTATGGAATTTCTTGGCTATTTAGCTGGTGAAGTAACATTGCCTGATTATATGTCAGGAATTGCTTATTTAAAGACAGTAGCTAATATTAGAAAAAATATTTCTTGGGCATATGTTGAAAAATTAATTAATTATTTTGAACTTGATGCAAAAAGAAAAATTAAAAAAATGTCTAAGGGTATGAAACAAAAAGTAGCGATTATTTCAGCTTTTATGCATAAACCAAAAGTTTTGGTTTTAGATGAACCAACTTCAGGTTTAGATCCTTTAATGCAAGAAAGGTTTAATACTTTAATTAGAAATTCTAAAAATGAAGGTGCAACAATATTTATGAGTTCCCATATTTTTGGCGAAATTGAAAATATATGTGATAAAGTTGCTGTTATTAAAAAAGGGAAAATAATTTCTGAAATATCAATTAAGGAAATACAAAATTCTGCTAAGAAAAATTATGAAATTAAATTTTCAACAGTGAAAGATTATAATGATTTCTTAAATAAAAAATGAGATATTATTGAAAAAAATAATATAACAAAAGTTATTAAACTGAATGTTTTAAGTACTAATGTTGATAAGTTTTTAAAAGAATTATCACTTTATAAAGTTGATAATTTTAAAGAATTACCATTTAGTTTAGAAGAATATTTTATTAAATTTTATAAGGATGAGGTAAATTTTAATGATTAATTTTAGATTTGTTAAATCACAATTTAAAAATATTAAAATTCCATTAATATTATTTTTTATAATTTTATGTATTTTAATAGCTCCCATTTTAACACAAGATTATCTTGCTCCAACTATGACATTAATTGGTGAAGAACATGGAGTATCAGGTTTAGGTGGATTAGGTGGCATGAATTATCTTAATTTTGTTTTTTTTGGTATTCTGGGGTTAATATTAATTTTTTCTTTTAGTTTAATTTTAAATCATATTTTGGTTTCTAAAGAAATTGATAAAGGTTATTTAGCTTCATGATTAACAATGCCAATGTCTAGAAAAACTATTTTAAATTCAAAACTTTTTGTTTTGCTTTCTTCAATATTAATATTATATGGTTCAGTTTTTGTTTTTCAATTAATTATTTTTCCAATTAGATTTCAAGATTTTAAACTTCAAGAATTTGGATATCTTGTTTTATATAATTTGGGTTTAATATTATTGGCTTTACTTTGAGCATCAATTAATTGAACTTTTATTAGTTACTTTAATAAGTTAGTTATTTCTCTTTCAGTAGCAACATGTATTTCAACAGTATTTATTTTGTTTCAAACAATGACATTATTCTCTTCTATGCCTGGACTTGAGTACCTTAAATATTTTAAATATATGACAATTGCTTCTTTATTTAATTCTCCATTTAAGTTTGGTGATATTCCAAATATAACACCCGCTCCTGGTGTTACAGAAGTAGCAAAAGCACCGCTTTTTTCTATTAGAGCATTAGATTTTGCTTGACAATATCCAATAATGTTAATAGTACCTTTTGGTTTATTTCCATTAGGAAATTATTTTCTTATTAAAAAAGATTTATCTTTGTAAATTGATAATATTGTTTAATAAATGAGTTTAATAAAAATATCTTTAAAGTTTTAAAGATATTTTTATTTATTTAATGTCAATAAGATATTACCTTTTTATTAAAATTTTTGATTTTAGTTTTTAAATTTTGGTAATTTATTAGAATTATCAATTTGTGAACCAATAGCAAATTTTTCATAACTTGTTACTTTATTTACATTTCATTTTGAAATATCTTGATTAAATGATTTGTCTTCTATGAACATTTTTCTCAAAGAAGTTATTTCTGGTGGTAATTAATTAGGTATTTTTTCAATTGTTCTTGGCATATTAACAACTTGAATTTCTCCTGATATATTTTTAAAAAATCCAATTTGACTAATTTCTTTACTATTTATCTTTAATAAATCTTTTTTCATTAGTTGTTATTTGTTTTCCGTTTTTATCAATATAAATTGTGTCTTGTTGTGTTTTATTTTCAATATAATTAGTTATAATATTATTTTTTGAATAAACTAGTTAAATTACCTGTGGTTGTTGCAAGTGTTAAAACACTTAATGTTTTGATTAATGTTTTCATTAAGATCTCCTTTTTTTGTTTTCCCTAATAACTTCTTAAGTTTAAGAAGTTAATTATAATTTAAGTTGTTTAAAAATAAATTCAATAAGTGTTTAGTTTATGATAGAAATAAAAAATAACTAATTTCATTAATGAAATTAGTTATTTTTAAATATAAAAATTTATTTAAATGGAGAACTATATGGATTGCTATTTGCCCTTCTTTCTCAATGAGAACAACTAGGTGTTTCATTAATTTTGATTTTATTAGTTTCATTCCATGAACTTTTTAACTTTTCACCAGTTTTTAAAACTGTATCAAAAAGTATACCAAAAGTTCCATCATGATAAACAGATGGTTCATTCATACGTACATGCTTTAATTTTTCAAATTCTTGACTTTTTAATGCTTCTCGTTGTTTTCTTTCTTCTTGACAATATGGTCTATTTTTTATTACTTCTATTTGTTTATAATTATTTATTCATATTTTTTCTTCTTTTCGCAATTTTTGTTCTAATGGTCTTATAGTATCATTTGTTTCAATTACTCGTTCTGCTTCTGTTCTTCAATTTATTTGATCTAATTTTTCTCATTCAAAATATATTTTTTGTTGTAAATATTTCCGATTTTCAGAAGAACTTTTCATTTTTCTTTGGCATTCTTCTATTTCTTTTTTATTTCCTTTAGTTAAATTTTTAAACATTTATGTTTCCCACCTTTTTAAAATAAAAACTCATTTACTTTAAAATAAAGTAATGAGTTTTTTATAAACTAAACATTATTTAGTTTTAATAAATTATACTAAAAAACTAAAAAAGGTGTTGATTAAACTTTTTTTAGAATATTTTTTATTTTCTTTAATTAGTATGAAAAGTTATAAAATTAAATTTAATTTTTAAAATAAAAAACTAGTCATTAAAAATATTAATGTTGTTACTAAATTAACAATATATTATAATAACTATTATTATTTAAAAAAAGGAGAATATATGGAAAATAAAGAAAAAATTCCAACAGCTCATATCAAAGCTGCTCGTGATCAAATTGCAAAAGTAGTAATTATGCCAGGTGATCCATTACGTGCTCAATTTATTGCTTCTAATTTTTTACAAGATTGAAAACAAGTAAATAATGTTCGTAATATGTTAATGTTTACTGGAAAATATAAAGGATATAATATTACTATTGCTGCTAGTGGTATGGGTATGCCTTCAATTGGTATATATTCATATGAGTTATTTAAATTTTATGATGTTGACTGTATTATTCGTGTTGGTAGCGCTGGTTCATATCAAAAAGATGTTAAAGTTTATGATATTATTAATACTGCTAAAGTATATAGTGAATCTACTTTCGCTAAATATGCTGCTAATATTGATGAAAATCAAATTGAATCTGTTGGTAATATTAGCAAAATTATTAATAAAGTGGCACAAAAAATTGATAATGAATTTGATCAGCAAAAAAATGAAAATTCTTCGTATATAGTAAGTGAAAAAATAAATTTAAGATCGGGTTTAATTCATTCAAGTGATGTATTTTATCGTATTAATGATAATGATTATAAAACTAATCCTTTAATTAGTAAATGCTTAGCAGTAGAAATGGAATCTTTTGCCTTATTTGCTAATGCAAAACATTTAGAAAAAAATGCGGCTTGTTTATTAACAATTTCTGATTCTTTTATTACCGGTGAATCAATTTCAGCAGCATTACGCGAAACTAGTTTTAAAAAAATGATGATTTTAGCTTTAGAATCAGCAGTTGCTTATTATAAAGAAGAGGATATTGATGATAATCTTAGCGATAGAAACTAGTTGTGATGAAACTAGTGTTGCTGTTATTAAAGATAAAAAGGTTTTAAGTAATATTATTGCTTCACAAATTAAGCTTCATCAACAATATGGTGGTGTTGTTCCAGAATTAGCAGCACGAGCTCATAGTGAAAATATTGCTACTGTCTTACAAACAGCAATTGAAAAATCTAACATTTCAATTATGGATATTGATTTTGTTGCTTATACTAATACTCCTGGTCTGGCTAGTTGTTTACACGTAGGTAAAATTATAGCAGAAACTATTGCTGCTTATTTAGAAAAGCCATTGCTTCCGTGTAATCATTTGTATGGACATTTGTATGCTTCTTTAATTAATAATGAATGAGAATTTCCAGTACTTGGTTTATTAGTTAGTGGTGGTCATACACAGTTGATGTTGGCAAATGAACATTTAAATTTCACTATACTTGGTCAAACATTAGATGATGCTGTTGGTGAATGTTATGATAAAGTTGCAAGAATGTTAGGTTTAAAATATCCGGGTGGTCCTGAAATTGAACGAAGTGCTAAATTGGGAAAGCCAACTTATAAATTGCCATTACCTAAAAATGATAATAGTTTAGATTTTAGTTTTAGTGGTTTAAAATCAGCCTGTGCTAATTTGATAAATAAAGAAAAAGGTAAGTTACAATTTAATAATTTTGCAACTTCTTTTCAAACAACAGTTATTCAAGTATTGATTAATAAAATTGAATTAGCATTAAAAAAACATAATCCAAAAACTTTAGTTTTAGCAGGAGGAGTTAGTGCTAATCAGCAATTAAGATTAGCAGTATTAGATTTAAAAATTAAATATCCAAATTTAAAAATAATTGTTCCAAAATTAGAATACTGTACTGATAATGCAGCAATGATTGGTATTCTTGCAAGTTATCAAATTGAACATAAGTAAGGGTGAACTCATGATTATTGGTATTATTGGTGAAGCGGGAGTAGGTAAGACAACTGCTACAAATTTTTTTCAAAATAAAGGTGCGTATGTTATTTTTGTTGATAAAGTTGTTAAACATATTTATACACTAAAAGAAACAAAAAAAGCATTAATTAATGAATTCGGTGATACTTTTATTAATAATGATAAAACAATTAATAAAATAAAATTACGGTATGAAGCATTTCAACACCCTCATATTTTACGTAAATTAGAAAATATTATTTGACCAAAAATGATAAAAATTGTTGAAGAAGATATTATTCGTAATAAAATACACCAAGAATTAATTGTTATTGATTGTGCAGTATTATTTAATGCAAATTTAAATTTATTAGTTGATAAAATTCTTTTAATTGAGGCTGAGGAAGATAAAAAAATCCAACGAATAAAAGAACGTGATAATGTTAATGATTTACAAGTTATTTCATTATTAAATCAACAAAAAAAATATTTAATTTTAAATAAAGATATTGATTTTATTGTTAAAAATAACGGTACTATTAATGATTTTATTAAACAATTACAAAAAGTTGAAAAAAAATTATTAACAAATAAAGTATAGAGATTAATGTTTTTTTACTTTAAAAAACAATAGTAAAATATATTAAATTATTTTTGTATATTAAAATGAAAATTTTCATAATAAAAAAATTAAGAATAATTTTAAAATAGTTGAGGTTAAAAAAATACATAGTAATGTATTTATAAATTACCAAAATTGTTTTTCTTGTAGTAGAATATTTATACAACTAAATAACAAGGAACTTTAGATGTTCGGGAAAAAGATGAGAATTCTTTGCTGCCCCAGCAACTGTGATGTTGATGAACGTTACAAAACCATTGAAGATAAAACTTTCAGAAGGGTAACAAGTAAAATGAAGCTAAGCCAGTAGACCGGTCTAATTTTTTAAGTAATATTATATTCCTGGGTGTGAATTAATGATTATTTTTAATAATTACTTTTATTTTTTAATATTTGTAATTTTAATAAAGTAATTTTTAATAATGACAACATCCTTTATATAATATAGGGGATGTTTTAGTTGTGTAATTAAGTAGAGGAGTAATAATAAATGGCAAAAGATAACAAATATTTTCAACAATCACAGTCACCATTAGAATATATTATGAAAAATTTTAATGGAAAAATGCGGTCTGTAAATTGAAATGTAATCAATGATGAAAAAGATTTAGAGGTTTGAAACCGTATTACTCAAAATTTTTGGTTACCAGAAAAAATTCCTGTTTCTAATGACTTAACTTCTTGAAAAACATTAAATCCAAAATGACAAGAGTTAATAACAAGAACATTTACAGGTTTAACTTTATTAGATACAATTCAGGCAACAGTTGGTGATATCGCACAAATACCTAATTCTTTAACTGATCATGAACAAGTTATTTACACAAATTTTGCTTTTATGGTAGCAGTTCATGCTCGATCATACGGAACAATTTTTTCAACTTTATGTTCTAGTGAGCAGATTGAATCTGCTCATGAATGAGTAATTAATAATGAAAGTTTACAAGCCAGAGCACGTGCACTAATTCCTTATTATACAAGTGATGATCCTTTAAAATCCAAAGTAGCTGCCGCTTTAATGCCAGGTTTTTTATTATATGGTGGTTTTTATTTACCATTTTATTTATCTGCTCGTAGTAAATTACCTAATACTTCAGATATTATTAGATTAATTTTACGTGATAAAGTTATTCATAATTATTATAGTGGCTATAAATATCAAAGAAAAGTTGAAAAGTTACCAAAAGAAAAACAAGAAGAAATGAAAAAATTTGTATTTGATTTATTGTTTAAATTAATTGATTTAGAAAAGCAATATTTAACAGAATTATATCAAGAATTTAATTTAGCTGAAGATGCTATTAAGTTTAGTTTATATAATGCTGGTAAGTTTTTACAAAATTTAGGATATGATTCACCTTTTAGTGAAGAACAAACAAGAATTAAGGCAGAAATTTTTAATCAATTATCAGCTCGAGCTGATGAAAATCACGATTTCTTTTCAGGTAATGGTTCATCTTATGTAATGGGCATTACTGTAGAAACGCAAGATGAAGATTGAGAATTTTAATTTTAAAGGAGAAAAAAAATGCATAATGATGTTGTAAAAGTTTCAAACCAAAAAATATTAAAGCCAGAGGGAAAAATTCATGTTGTTTATTTTTCTTCTTTGTCAAATAATACTCATCGTTTTATTCAAAAATTAGAGGTTTTAAATTCAAGAATTCCTCACGATTTACAAGAGGAAATTTTAGTTGATAAAGATTATGTGTTAATAACACCAACATATAGTGGGGGTGGTGATATTAAAGAAGGGGCGGTTCCTAAACAGGTAATTAAATTTTTAAATAATAAGCAAAATCGTAATTTTTGTCGTGGTGTTATTGCGTCGGGGAATACTAATTTTGGTGATACTTTTGCAATTGCTGGGCCAATTCTTTCAAAAAAATTAAATGTCCCACTATTATTTCAATTTGAATTATTAGGAACTAATAATGATGTATCAACAATAAAAAATATATTAGTAGATTTTTGAGATAAAAATAAAAAAAATACCAATGAAATAAATACTTTATCTGGAACTTTAGAAAGTGATGAATATGTTACTTTAAATGCTAGAGCAAAAACTACTAATAATGCACAATTTGATTTGCAAGCAGCACAATCTTATATGAAAAATCATATTAAACCAAATTTATTGCTTTTTAAAACCGTTAAAGAAAGAATAGAATATTTAGTAAAAAATCAATATTATGATGAAACAATAATTAATAAATATTCAATTACGGAAATTGAACGATTAACAAATGAAGCATACAGTTTTAATTATCAGTTTACGAGTTTTATGGGTATTTTAAAATTTTATAATTCTTATGCTTTAAAAAGTTTTAATGGTAAACAATATTTAGAAAATTATGAAGATAGAGTTGTTATGAATAGTTTATTTTTCGCTGATGGTAATATTGAACATGCTAGTAAAATTTTAAGACAAATTATGTCTGGTAGATTTCAACCAGCTACTCCCACATTTTTAAATGCAGGGAAAAAACAAAGAGGTGAATACACTTCATGTTATCTTTTACGAATTGAAGATAACATGGAATCAATTGCTCGCGCTATTACTACTTCATTACAGTTATCAAAACGTGGTGGTGGAGTTGCTTTGTGTTTAACAAATTTAAGAGAATTTGGAGCTCCAATTAAAAATATTAAAAATCAAGCAACAGGTGTTATCCCAGTTATGAAAATTCTTGAAGATTCATTTTCATATGCTAATCAACTAGGTCAAAGACAAGGTGCTGGGGCAGTTTATTTAAATGTTCATCATCCAGATATTATGTTATTTTTAGATTCAAAGCGTGAAAATGCAGATGAAAAAATTCGTATTAAATCAATGTCTTTAGGAGTAGTTATTCCTGATATTACTTTTGAATTAGCAAAAAACAATGAACAGATGGCACTTTTTAGTCCTTATGATATTGCAAAAGTTTATGGTAAAGCAATGACAGATATTTCTATTACTAAAGAGTATTATAATATGTTAAAAAACCCTGAAATTAGTAAAAATTTTATTAGTGCTCGCAAATTATTTCAAATGATTGCTGAATTACATTTTGAAAGTGGATATCCTTATTTATTATTTGATGATACAGTAAATAAAAATAATGCTCATCCCGGTAGAATTGTTATGAGTAATTTGTGCAGTGAAATTATTCAAGTAAGTACAGCTAGTGAATTTAATAGTGATTTAAGTTTTAAAGAAATTGGTGAAGATATTAGTTGTAATTTAGGAAGTATTAATATTGCAAAAGTAATGGAAAGTGGAAGTGAATTTGGTGAGGTTATTTTTCAAGCAATTCATTCATTAGACCACGTATCAAGAAGTAGTGATTTTTCTAGTGCTCCGTCAGTTGCATATGGAAATAAAAAAAATCATGCTTTGGGTTTAGGTGCTATGAATTTACATGGATTTTTAGCAACAAATCATATTTTTTATGATTCAAAAGAAGCAATTGATTTTACTAATATTTTCTTTTATGTTATGGCTTATCATGCTTTTAGTGCTTCAAATAAATTAGCATTAAAATTTGGAAGCTTTGGTGGATTTAAAAATTCAAAATTTGCTGATGGTTCATATTTTGATAAATATATAAAATGTCAGTCAGATAAATGAACTCCTGAAACAAAAAAAATACAAGAATTATTTACAAAATATAACATTATGATTCCAACTCAGAAGCAATGGAAAGAATTAGTAATAAAAATTAAAGAAACGGGATTGGCTAATTCACATTTAATGGCAGTAGCACCCACTGGTTCAATTAGTTATTTATCTTCGTGTACACCAAGTCTACAACCGGTAGTCGCTCCTGTTGAGGTACGAAAAGAAGGGAAATTAGGTCGTGTTTATGTTCCTGCTTATAAGATTGATGATAATAATTTATCATATTACACTGAAGGTGGATATGAATTAGGTCCTAATCCAATTATTGATATTGTAGCAGCTGCACAACAGCACGTTGATCAAGCAATTTCTTTAACTTTATTTATTACTGATAAAGCGACAACTCGTGATTTAAATAAAGCTTATATTAGAGCCTTTAAAAAAGGTTGTTCATCAATTTATTATGTTCGTATTCGTCAAGAGGTTTTAGAGGATAGTGAAAATTATCAATGCAATGTTTGTGTTGTATAAATTAAATAGTAGTTTCAAGTAAAAAAATAAATTTGTAACAAATTTAGTAATATATTATTTATTTAATTTAAAAAATAGTGAAATTTTATTTTGGAATATAGGATTTTTAAAAAAAATTAAAAAATACATAGTAAATTTTAAAATTAAAGTTATAATAATAATTGTAAAAAAAATAATTATTATAACTTTGGAGTGGTACTCAAGAGGCTGAAGAGGACTGATTGCTAATCAGTTAGGACGGGAAACTGTCGCGAGAGTTCGAATCTCTCCCATTCCGCCATTATTTAAAAAGCATTAATTGCTTTTTTTACTTTTAAATAATAAATTTATTAATAATTAGATATAATTTAATAAAGAACTCTTTATATTAAGGAGAAATCATGCGTAAACGAGTAAACTTACTTTTATCATTAATCTTATATATTGCTTTGATTGCAACAATAGTTTTTGTTATATTTAATTATATTAAATATTCATGAATTATTTTGATGATAATTATTACTTTAACTATTTTAACTGGTATTATTATTTTCATTACCAATCGTATGCAAGATGCAAAACTATCATGAATTATGGTTACCTTATGTTTGCCAATCATCGGTATTTTTTTATATTGAACTTTTGGTCGTCCTTATCGTTATCGACGAAAACAAAAAGCTTATTTAAAAACAAATAGTTATTTTTATACCCAAGAAGATTGAACTTTTGCTAATTCAATTTTAGAATCAAAAAAAATAACTTTGAGTGAAGATACTTTATCTTTATTTAACTATACAACAAGAATTTCTCATCGACCATTTTATAATAATACTGATGTTCAAATTTTAAATAATGGTCCTAATAAATTTGTTAAATTAATTGAAGATTTAAAACAAGCAAAAAGTTATATTTTTATTAATTATTTTATTCTTGGTGAAGGGGAACTATTAGAAGTAATTATTAATGTTTTAAAAGCAAGGATTGAAGCAGGAGTTAAAGTTTATATGATTTATGATGCTGTTGGTTCATATTTTAGTTTATCAAAATATAAAATATGAAAAATGAAAAAAATGGGAATTATTATTTATAAATTTTCACCAGTTAGATTACCATTTATGACAGGAAATTATAATTTTCGTAATCATCGTAAAGATATTATTATTGATGGGAATATTGGTTATGCTGGTGGAGTTAACTTAGCAGATAACTATATTTATCTTTCTGCAAAGTATGGTTTTTGAAGAGATACCCAAATTAGAATTGTTGGGGAAGCTGTTAAATCAATTGATTTAATATTTAGACAAGATTGGCATTTTATTACTGGTAATATTCTTGATATTAGTGCTGAAAAATCTGAAATAAAAATTAAAAATAATATTATTGTTCAAGTAATTGATGATGGACCTATTACTAAAGAAACAATTCAAAAAGATTTATTTATTAAATTTATTAGTAATGCTAAAAAGCGAGTTTGAATTAGTACTCCTTATTTAATTCCAACTAGCGATTTAATTACTGCATTGCGTAATAGTGCTTATTCTGGTGTTGATGTTAGATTATCATTACCCGGAATTACTGATAAATTTTTATCATTAGACATGTCAAGAACTTATTATGATTCATTGATTGAGTCAGGTGTTAAAATTTACGAATATAATAATGTTTTTAACCATTCTAAGTCTGGTATTTTTGATGATGATATTACTATTATTGGTTCAACTAATCTTGATTATCGTAGTCTTTATTCAGATCATCAAACTTTAGTAATTGTTTATGATAGTAAAACAAATAGTGATTTATCTGCTTCATTTGAAAAAGATTTTATTCATTCTAGTTTAATTATTAGTAATCCACTACTACATCGTAGTTTTACCTATCGGGGTGTATTTTTATTATTGCTTAGAATTTTAGCACCATTATTTTAAAAAAATTTAGTATAATTAGGTAAATATTAATAATAAGGTGGTCATAATTTATGGGTTGAAGTCGACGAATTAAAAAAATTAAAGAATATTTTAGTGATGAAAATCAACCTAATTTGGATATTTCTAAATTATCAGAAGACAATGAAAAAAAAACTCCTTTTTTTAATAGGTTTAAAAAACAAAAAAAATCTAATAAATCTTCTACTTCAACGAATAATAAAAAACGTAATAATATTTTTTTAAATTTTAGAAGAAGATCAACTATTCAAATTATTAAACATTTAGAAAATAAAAATATTTTTAACTTATTTTTTTATACTGATGTTAGTAATATTACTTTAATATTAGAACAAGGAATTAAACCTTCTTCACAAATTAAATTATTGCCAAAGCAAGAATATATTGTTTGAACTTATTTAGAACATGCTACTTATTTAGAATTAGAGTTAGGTAATTCAACACGTCATTTTTTTTGAAAGTGATGTGCAGAGCAAAATGTTGATGTTAATAAAATAGCTATTATTTCTGTTGATATTCATAAACTATTTCAAAGCACTACTAAAGATTGAGGTTTAAATGTTGATACTAATCGTGTTCAAATATACGAAACAATTCCTGTTGAAGCTATTGATTGAATTTTGGTTAAAGATCGCAAAATGTTTCGTTTAGCTAAATTATATATTGATAATCAAAGACTAAAGTTAAAACTTTTCCAAGGAAATAATGGTAATATTACTTTAGGCTCTGATTAAATGGAGGTAAAATTATGCGTTGATCTGCAATTGTAATTATTGCTTTAATTCCTTTTATGACAATAATAATTATTTTATTTATACGTTTAAATCATCGTAATAATCAATATTATAATGTTATCCATGGTGATTTGTTAAGTTTAGTTCCATTGAAAATTGATTTAAAAAATGAAATCATTACTTTTTCTGAACGCTTAGAAGTTTTAAATCGTAAAAAACGAATTTCATTGTTTGTATTTAAATCAATGATGAATCGTAAAACTAAAGTAAAAATTGAAATTTTTATTCAAGATTTATTAGTGAATAAAGTTCCATTTGAGCCGTGTCATTTTTCGGTTTCCTTTCAATTAGGAAGTAAAGTTATTGTTTATGATTTATCAATTGATTATTTTGATAATAATAATAAAGTTTTGTATGGTCAAATGCAAAGTAATATTCGTTATAATCGTTTTGCTATTTCACAAGCAATTATTTTACAACAAAATGAGTTAACAGTGGTAAAGTCAGTTTTTGTACAAACTATTTTAGATAATTTTAGTCAAAAAAAATATAATAAAAAAATAAATAGTCAATTTGAATATATGATTTTAATAAAAATAAAGAATTATTTAGCATTAGAAAATATTTTAACTGTTAATAATATTGAACGAATGGAATTATTAATTTCATATTATAGTAAAATAACTTTAGGATTAGATAATACTATTATTTGTAAATATTATGATGGTCAGTTTTTAATTTATTCTAGAAATAAGAAAATAAATTTATATCGATTCCAAAAAAAAATAAATAGTTATATTAAACGTAATTTAGTAGAAAAAAGTAGTTATTTGCAGATTCAAAGTCAAATATTATGTGTTTATGCTTCAGTAAAAACTGATGCTTCAAATGTCTATATATTATATAATAAAATTATTGATAAGAATCAATTAGAAGTAGTACAAAGTAGAGACTTAATTGAAATCAAATTGAAGACAAATGATATTTTAAATTATCCCGATTATAATCATTATTCACTTCTACAATCAGAACAAATGGAAAAACTATTAAGTGTTAGTATTAGACCAGTATATAAAAGTGATAATTCAAATGAGCCAAATTGTTACTATGCTTGATGAAATTTTGTTAAAAATTCTTATTATGTTTCGTTTATTGTTTTGATGCGTAATATTCAAGATTCAGGATTGTGATGAAAAGTAAATGAGCCTTTATTTATTCAAACATTTGAAAAATTTGCGAAATTAAAACAAGAAAAAAACCTTATTCTTCCTGTTAGTTTAATTGAGTTACAAGATAAAACTATTTTAACAAAGTTAATTGCTCTTGTTAATAAGAGAAAAAATCTTTTTGAAAATTGTGATTTAATTTTTGATTTTCAAGATATTGGTGAAATTAATAGTTGGAATAAGTATGATTCAATTATTAAAACTATTCGTAGTAATAAGATAAAAATTTCTTTTACTCATGATTTACGTCATATTGATAATTTTAAATTAATTAATCATTTTAAGCCTGATTATGTAGTTTTAACTTCTAATTTATTAGAACAAGTTACTTTTAGTTTTAGTAAATATATTGATGTTATTATTTGTTTGCATTATTTAAGAATTTTAGGTATTAAAAATATTTTAGCTCGTGGTATTATTAACGTTCCTGAAATTATTGTTTTAAAAGGATTAAAGGTTGACTATTTACTAGGAAAAGTATTAGAATCAGAACAAGCAAATAAAGTGCTAGATGCTTTAAATTACCCAAATTATTGGAAGTGACATAAAAGTCAATCAACGAAAGGTGAATAGATCATTATGAATAATGCAAAGAATAAAAATATTACAGCAAGAGAGATTGATTTTGCCAAATGATATACTGATGTTATTAAGCAAGCAGAACTTTGTGATTATGGTGCAGAAAATGGTTCAGCAGCCGGTACCATTATTTTTCGTCCTCGCGGATATGCAATTTGAGAAAATATTCAACATTTATTAAATCAAAGATTTAAAATTTTAAATATTGAAAATGTAATGTTACCACTTTTAATTAGTCAAAAAGCATTTCAAGTTGAAAAAGATCATATTGAGGGTTTTGCACCAGAATGTGCAACTGTAACTAAAGTTGGAAATAATCAATTATCAGAGGAACTAATTATTCGTCCTACTTCAGAAGTTTTATTTTGTCGTCATTTTTCAAAAATAATTAGTTCATATAAACAATTACCATTATTATATAATCAATGATGTAATGTTGTTAGATGAGAAAAAAATACAAAACCATTTTTAAGAACTAGTGAATTTTTATGACAAGAAGGACATACAATGCATAATAACGATGAAGAAGCAAAAAACTTTACATTAAAAATGATTAAGTTGTATGCTGATTTTGTTGAAAAACAATTAGCAATTAAAGTTATTGTTGGTGCAAAAACAATTCACGAACGTTTTGCTGGGGCAAAAATGACATATACAATTGAAACTATGATGCAAGATGGACAAGCATTACAAGTTGGTACTAGTCATTATTTTGGTCAAGAGTTCACAAAGGTATTTAATATTAAATTTAGTAATAAAGACAATAAACAAGAATTAGGATATCAAACATCATGAGGTGTATCGACAAGATTAATTGGTGCTTTAATTATGGCGCATAGCGATGATCTGGGTTTAGTATTGCCATCTACAATTGCACCGCATCAGATTATGCTTTTAACTTTATCACCTAAAAGTGATAAAGTTAAAATAATTGTTGAAAGAATATTTAAAATTTTAAGTTCTCATTTCCGAGTATTAATAAATGAAGATAATAAAAGTTTTTCTTATAAGAAAAGTGAAAGTCAAATTAAAGGTATTCCAATTACTATTGCAATTGGTGAGCAAGAAATTGAAAACCAAGTAATTAAATTAATTTTACGTCATAATTTAGATACTATTGATGTTGAAATTAATAATGAAAAACTATTAGTAACAACTATTATTAATCAATTAAATAAATTAAATAAAGATTTATTTAATAATTCACAAAAAAAATTAAATACAAGTTTAAAAGAGTTAACAGATTTCAATGAATATCATAAATTAGTTAAAATTCATAAAGGTTTCTTTATTGTACCTTTTTGTGATCAAATAAAGTGTGAAGAAGAAATTAAAAGTTTAACTGGTACAACATCACGTTGTATTCCTTTAGAACCGTATAAAAAACCAAGTAATTGTTTTAAGTGTCAAACTCCTAATAGTGTCTGAACTTATTTTGCAAGATCATATTAAAATTAGTCAGTTAAATAGAAATAAAATAGAGGAAAGATAATTATTTGTTCTTTCATTATTATTGAGGTGATAATAATGAAAGAACAAATAAGTGCTGATAAGCAACTAATTGCTGCTATTTTTGTTAAATATGAACAAGCAAAATTAACATTAGCAAATAATAATTTTAAAGAAAATTATGTTTTGAAAGAGGATAGTGTTCACTATGCTAATAAGATAGCGATAAATAAAGATTTAAAAAATTATGAGAAACATGTGCAAATTGTTGATACAGTTTTAGCATTATTACCAAAAAATGAATATAGTTATATTGTTAGAACGTTCTTAGTTAAATCAAATAAAAATTGATGAAAAAAATATTATAATATCAAAGAATATGAAAAATTAGAAAAAACGACTATTAAGCGTTTTTTATACTTATATTTAATTTAAGGATATAAAATGAATATTAATAGCATTGATTTATTGAATTCGCGTAGTTTTTTAGAACAAAAGATGAATTTAACGAGTGATGTAAAAAACAGCCCCATTTATGAAAAAGAATTATTTTTAATTCCAAGATTTACAGTGGTTGGTTTTCCAATCCAAACTTTGCAAAAAAGCAGTTATTATTATATTGAACTTCAAATTGTAGAAGCATATAGTTGTGATTTTGATATTAACAAAGAACCAAGTGAAGGATTACTTGACGATGTAACGTTTCAATATGATTTGAATTATAGTAATATTAAGCAGGCAAGTGGACAACTTGTGATATCTAAATCAATTAAGTGAGTATTTCTTACTTTTTCATATTTAGAATTACTTGAAAATAATAAACTTGGTCCATATGCTGATATTTCTTTTTTACATATGGTTATGAAAACTTATAAGATAATTTTACCAGCAATAGCAATTAAAAAAGATAATATAAATATTTTAAATTATAGTTTTAATTGTAAAAAACCTAGTAATTTAAAGCAAGTTCGTCATATTAATAATAAACATAATTATGGAACACTTAGTTTTTACTTTAATAGTAATCCACAGTATCAATTACAAATTAAACCAAAAATGTTTATTACAACAAATTTTAATTTGGAAATTAAAAATCCCATTATTTTAACGATAAATTTCTCTGATAAAGGATTTTATCATATTTTTTCTAAAAAGATCATGAAGAACATGATAGTTGGTGGAAAATCAAGATTAGATGAGGTTTTTAAGTTTTCTGGTAATAATATTAATACTGCAAATATAGTGCCAATAAGAATAAAACGTTATCTAGTATCACATTTTCCAAAAGTAAAAGATTATTATTATGATGATAAAGAAACAATATTACGTAAAATATTAATATTTAATAATAATTTTGATTTACAACAAAATACATCATTAAATATTAATGAAAATCTATCAAAATTTTATCAAAATAATAAAATACCAGCTTTTTTATTACGTAATAAAAAAAATATTGATGAATATTATTTAGTATTTAGAATTTTATAGTACTATTTATAATAGCATTGTAAATAAAATAGTATTGAATGATGAAATAGGAAAAAATCAATTTGATTTACCAAGATTTGAATGTTTTCACTTTAATATAAATATTCCATTTAATTTTCAAACCTTTTTTAAATATGATATTAATTTAAAATTTATTGAAGAAAGTAGTGAACCAATTATTGGTGGTCCATATCATTCTATTTTTATTAAAAAATTAATAAGAAATAATAGTGAAAATTGAGTGACAACCACTAATTTTAGTTTAACTTACAATGAAATATTAAAATTTTATAGTAGTGATAACTTTAGTTTTATTGATTATAAGTATTTAATTCATAGTCAAATAAAGGTATAAAATAGACATATTCCGTAATTAAATTTTTTAAAAGTCAATTAATAATTTTAAAATTTATTTTATAATTTTGTTATTAACAATAAATTTAGAAAAGTGTTGATAAAAATGATTTTTGAAAATTTAAAAAAATTAAAAAATGAAGAATTTTACAGATATTTTGGTATAAAACGTTTTCATTTTAATGAAATGTTAGAAAAATTAATTGAAATAGAAAAATTAGAAAAAAATAAAGGTCGAAAAAATAAACTTTCAGTAGAAGAAAGATTAATGATGACTTTATTATACTGAAAAGAATATTATACTTTTTTTCAAATGAGTATTAAATCTAAAATGAGCCCATCAAGTTGTTTTCGAAATATTACTTGAGTAGAAAATAAACTTAGTAACCACAAAGATTACCAATTTTTAAAAGAAAGATATAAATTAAAAATTGATAAAAAACAAGAAAATTCAAATGAATTTCAATTTTATTTAATTGATTCAACTGAGATTGAAATTGAAAGACCAACTAAAAAAAACTACAGTTAGAATATTTTTCTGGTAAAAGTTGAATGTATTCTATAAAATTTCAAATTGTATATGATTTTTTTAATAAAAAAATTGTTGATATTTTTGCTGATAATGGTAAAGTGCATGATTTTCAAATATTAAAAAATTCAAATCTTGAATTTTCAGAAAAAACAATAATTATTGGTGATTTAGGATATCAAGGTATACAAAATATTTATAAAAATACAATAATACCAATTAAAAGAACTAAAAATAAAAAATTAACTAAACAAGAAAGAAAATACAATAAGATTGTATCTAAAATTAGAATTAAAGTTGAACATGTCTTTGCTTGATTGAAAAGATTCAAAATTTTAGTAAATAAATGTAGAAAATCTAAATTTAGACTTATGTACTTAAGATTTAACTTACTTTGTGAAATTTTTAATAAAATAAAACCATTAAAATAAAAAAAATATTAAAAATATTTTTTTAAAATTTAAATTTTTATCGAGTTAATATAAAAATATTATTAACAATTTTTTGTTTAAAATGTAAACTCATTTTTTAAACTATTTTTTCAAAAAATATTTATTTCTATATTCAATAACACTAAATAGTTTTAAAACAATTTTATTGACAATTAATTAAATTTAATTACGGAATATGTCCAATGTTTATACGTAGGTTACAAATTAGCATTTTACTTATTACTATCACTATTACATTAAGTATTATGTTATTTTTTATTATCAAAAATTTTTCAACTAATAAAAATTTAAATGAAATGGTAAAAGAATATGATGTAGAATTAGAGACCGTAGATGATAAAAAAGAAAATTTAAATCCAGACATAGTTGTAGAAGCTATTGATATTAAAAAATTAAATGAAAGTATTACAATTATTTTAGATAAAAATAGTACTATCTTAGCAAATCAGTCACAGATTATATATAAAATACAATTTAATCAAGATTTATTTCAATACATATTTTTAAAGTTAATTATTAAAACATTTCCACAATGAAAAATTAATAATTTTATTTTTCATTTTAATATTTTAAATAATGCTGTATGAGTTGAATATAATATTAATTTAAAACTAGATTATTTAGAATGATATTTTAAAATAACAAATAAAATTTAATGCTCTATGTTATACTAAGTATAACTATTAATAAAAATGATTTAAATTAGGAGTGAATTTATGGATATTTTAAGTGAAATTCATCAAATTATTAAAAAAGATTATCCAGAAATTAAAGAAAAAATTACACCCAAAACTAAATTTAAAGATGTAAAAATTGACTCTCTTAAATTAGTAATGATTGTTATTAAAATAGAAGAAAAACATAATGTAAAAATTAATGATAATAAATTACTGGATTTACAAACAAAAACAGTTCAAGATTTAATAAATGAAATTGAAAGATTAGTAGCAATTGAAAAAAAATAAAAAAAAGTAATATTATATTTTATCAGGAGATTAGTATGAATAAAAATTTTGAAAATATTATCCAAAAGTTGAAAGATAAAGACTATCGTTTAACTGATGTTCGTAAAGCAGTTATTAAAGTATTAACGCTTAAGCAACATGTTAGTATTAATGATATTATTAGTTTTTTAACAAAAGAAGGTAATGATAATATTAATATTATGAGTATTTATAATACTATTGATTTATTAATGACAGAACATATTATTCATGCTAATGTTTTTGAAGGAAAACAAATAATTTATGAACTATCAGAAAATACCGTTCATATTATTTGTAATTTTTGTAATAAAATTATTCATGCCTCTTTCGAAGATAAACAACAAATTTCACCATTACAAGAAGAAAAACTTGAAAAATTAGCAACTAAAAATAATTTTTATTTTTCACATTATAAGTTAGAAATTCATGGAATTTGTGATAAATGTGAATTAAAAATAAAAAAAATGAAATTTTAATTGAACTTAAAACTTCTTTCGCGTAAAATTGAACATGTACTATTTAAATTAAATATTTTAGGGGTGTAGTTCAATGGTAGAACATCGGCCTTCAGATCCGAGTGTTGTGGGTTCGAGTCCTGCCACCCCTGCCATTATTAAAAATCACTTTTAAATGTTTCTCATAAAAGTGAATTTTTTATTATTATAATTTTGGTAACTTATCTTTATCTAAATTAAAAGCAACAAAACTGAAGGTTCCAATTCCTGTATGAGCACAAATTACGTTTGCTAAATTAATAGTTTTGACGTTTTTAATGCCATAATCTTTAACAAATTTTGTAATTTTTTCTATTTCTTTTGCCTCAGCAAAAGCATGAATAATGTAAAAGAGAGTAATGCTTTCTATTTTTTTACTTTTATTAATTTCTTTAAGAGTATTTTTAATAGCTTTATCTCATGTTCTTGTTTTATCAAATTTATCAATGGTTCCGTCAAAAGATAAAATTGGAGTTATTTTTAACATAGTAGCTAAGGCTGCTGCTGATTTTGAAATTCTACCACCACGAACTAAATAATTTAAATCATAAGGTAAAATAAATGCTATATAGTTATCTCTTATTAATTTTAGTGCTTCTATAATATCATTAACATTATTTTTTTCGTTAAGTGACATTTGATATGCTTTTTTAACTAATAGTCAGTTAATAACTGAAACACCATTACTATCAAAAACAAAAACTTTATCTTTAAAATTAGATTCTTTTGATAACATAGTAGCAGTGTTATATTGACCCGATAACCCCTTTGATAAAGGAATAAAAATAATCTTTTCAAATTTAGTTAAAGCATCTTCTCAAATTATACTCATTTGACCAAGTGGTGTTTGCGAAGTTTTGGCAGATTGTTTTTTATGAACTATTCTATTATAGAATTCTTCATCCTCTAGAATGTTAGGGTCATCAGTAATAGTTGTATCATCACTAAAAGTGATTAATAATGGACAAAATCCAATATTCATTTCTTTTAAATCTTTAATTGAAAATCCTGAAGAGGAATCAGCGACAATACCAATTTTTTTTTTCAATTTTCTCACCCTAACTATAATATTTTTTACTTATTTATTAAATTATAACATATATTTTTTACTTAAAAATGGACTTTCATCGTTGAAAGATATATAAAATAGTTAATATGTTGTTTTTGGAATGGTTGATTCTTGTTTCTTAGATTTTTTATTAGAACATTAATTTTAAAAAACTGAATGTATTCTAAAAACAATTGTGTTATATAATTAACACTAATTTTGACATGAAAGGATTTTATTAATAAGTTAAATATTTTTTCAAAATTAAAAATTATTAAAGACGGAAAAAATATTTTTCAATTAGATATCTAACAAAATATATTAAATCAAAACTATCAGCATATTACTTTTTTAAAAATCAAGAAAAATTTATATAAATAAGTCAAAAAAATAAAACTCATTAAGTAATAAAAATAAAAAAATCCAAATAAATGAATGACCACTTAAAAACTCAAATCAATATTGAAATATTGATGAAAATATTAATGATGTAAATCAATATGTTGTGTTTTTCTAATTATCAAAGAATATATTTTAAATTTCTAAAACCCCGATATTTTTATATCAAATCTGTTTTATTTCATAAATCATATAAAATGATTACATTATGAAAAATTTAGAGATTTAAAGAGAGGGTTATATTATGAAAAAGAAAATTATTAAAACAATTATTGCATCAACTGCATTAACTAGTGGTATTCCTGCTGAAAGTGGTACTTTAACTAAAATAGAAACTGAAACAGAAAATGAATTAGAAGAAAAAGATGAAAGAGTAAATTCTACAAAAAAAAGAGTTAAAAGGCAAACTCCACCAAGTTTACAAAAAACAATGACAACAATTAATATTGGTCAAATTGAAGCGAATGATAAACAACATATTATTCAAAGATTAAGAGAAATTAATCATCCAATTTTATCTAGAGAAGATTTTTAGAAAATATTGAATTTGAAAACATTACAAATATTAATGCAACAGTGCATGCTGGTATTAACATTTACGATCAAAATCCCGCAAGAAATATTCCAAAAAATTTAAATTTTACTATTAACTTTACACCTAGAAGATTAACATTATCAAGTATTCTTATTAGAACTGAGTTAGGAGAATTGTTAGATAATGCACCATTAACAATAATAGAGAGATTAAATTTTTTAAATCCCGATTTGCATTTACGTTATCCTAGTTTTACAAATAGACATCCTATAGGCATAAATAATTTTCAAATTTTATCAGAAAATGTTTATGATTTTCAACAGAATAATCCTCATATTGTTTTTGATAGTGATTTAAATGTAACTGTTACTATTAATGAACAAAGCGTAAGATTATCGACTTTACTTAGAAATACTAATTTAGGACAAATTAGACGTAATGATCCGAGTACTATTATGGAAAGGTTATGAGAATTAAATCCTGATTTAGTTTTTCATTTCGACTTTGTGTCGGGTATAGATTTCTCTCCATTTTTAACTTCAACTACATTAATAATTCCGCTATCACATATGTTTCGTCCAAACAGTATAATATTTACAGAAAATTTGAATATTATTTATGATTGTGATTTTAGTGTTACTTTTACTACACTTGAAGATATATCAAATTATAGACCAAGTAATTTGCACACCACTACAACAACAACCCCTTCACCTTCAGCAGGTGGAAGCGCTGTTTTGCCATCAACATCTGAACAATCTTTTAACATTGGAACTAGTTCTAGAAATAGAAATCAACAAAGTAATCAAAGTACAGGCTCTAGAATAAATCAGAAACCAAAGTGTGATATTTTAAAAACACAAATTATTGATCAAAAATTATTAGATATTTATCACACCACATCTACAGAAAGTAAAAATAATGTAAGAAAAAAACTAACAGAAATTTATGGACAACATTTTACTGATGCTAGTTGAACACAATTTGAAAAAATTGTTGAATTGCATAAATATGGAATCGTTTTTATAACACCTAATAAAAATGAATATTTATTAAAAGGTCTAGCCACTACCACAACTATGAGTATTCCACCTGCATATAAAGTTGTTAAATGAATAAGTTCTCCACAAGCTACAACAGTAGTTGAAACAGAAGAAGCAGTGCCTTTATTAGAGGTTGGTGAAGAAGGTGCGATTGCTATTGGCGAAGAGGTTGTTGAAGGTGGTGCATCTGTTATGATTGAAGGAGGACCTATTGGATAAGTTGTGGGTGGAGTAATTATAGTTGGTGGAATAGCATATTTAGTGTATAATTGATCGCATGCTCATAATGCTGATATCAATTCCCATAATCAATATAATAAAATAGAAAAATATTACATACCTTTAGACAATAAAACTCCACAATATACAGAATCAAGTAAAATAAAATTAAATTAGGTATTAGTAATGATATGTGAATAAAATTAGCAGAAATTTATCAAGATAATAAAGATGACTATCAACTTTTTGAAAAAAAAATTTTAAGTGAAATTACTAAATTTCCACAATTGATAGGAACCTTAGCAAATAGTTTAAGTGATAGTAATTTAAAAACTTTGGTTAAAGTTATGTATAATAATTTTTCAGAAATAAACATTTTTTATATGATGACCAATCAACATGGATGAAAGATTGTAACAAATGCTGTTGGAAATTACTTAGAAATTGAACCAGAATAAAGTTAATAAATTTTCCTATAAAAGAATTATAAAACATAACATATTAGGCTTATTTCATAATTAAAATTTTAATTTTGGAATAAGTCATAATAATAATTATGAAAATTTTTTTATTTTTAGTAAAATTAAGTGTAAAATTAATAATATTATAAAGAAGTGGAAGTGACAAAATGAGTCAAAACATTATTTTTGCTTTTGAAATTATTGCCTTAATTATCGCTATATTATTAGTAATTTTAGGTTTATTACAAGGTAAAAAAAATCATAATGGACTTGGTGCTTTAAGTGGGGGTAATCAAGAATTATTTGCTAGTACTAAAGAACGTGGTTGAAGTAAGTTATTTTCTATTGCCACTTTAGTATTAGGTATATCGTTATTTACTATGGCAATAATAGTAAGAATTCTTATTAATACTATTGGAGTTATAAATTAATGATAATTATTTTATAAAAAGGCACACTAAAATGTGCCTTTTTATAAATTTTAAAAGATAGATTATAATTAATTATATAATTAGGATAAAGTTGGGATTGATTGAAATGAAGCAAGAGATTATTAATGAGTTACAAAATAGTATTACACCTTTATCAACGGTTGATTTAACAGTGAAACTTAATATTACTAATCATCATCAACAGCAAGAACTTATTGCTGATTTAGAAGAATTGAAAAATAGTGAAATTATTTTGGAAAATAAAGAACAACAATTTTATATGCTAAAAAATAATAATTTATTTATTGGCAAAATTCAAATTACTAAAAAAGGATTTGGATTTGTTAAATTATTAAATAGTGAAGAAGAATATTACGTTAATATAAAAAACATAAATAATGCGTTAAATAATGATGAAGTATTATGTAAGTTAGTGAAAATTAATAATCAGAATGATGAGGCTGTAGTATTAAAAATTATTAAACGTGATACTAATCTTCTTGTTGGTACTGTTATTGTTAATGCAGATACGAAAGTAAAAACATTATTAATTCAAAATGCAAAGTTACAACAGTATGAAGTTAATATTTTAAATCCTGATAAAGCGTTAGAAAATAATATTGTTGTTGCAAAAATTAAAAATTTTGAACAGAATATTTTTAATGTTACTATTACTAAAATATTGGGTAATATTAATGATCCTGGTGTTGATATTTTAGCTGTTATTTATGAAATTGGCATTAAAGCACAATTTGATGTTGAAACATTAGCAGCAACAGATAAGGTGCCATTAACAGTTTTAGAATCAGATAAAATTGGTCGTATTGATTTGACTAAAGAGTTATTAGTTACAATTGATGGTAAAGATTCTAAAGATTTTGATGATGCTATTTGTGTTACTAAACTAGCTAATGGTAATTATCGTTTAATTGTAGCTATTGCTGATGTTAGTCATTATGTAACAGAAAATAGTCCTTTAGATGAAGAGGCATTTACTCGCGGTACATCTGTTTACTTGGCAGATCGTGTTATTCCTATGTTACCAACGCAGTTATCAAATGGTATTTGTTCTTTAAATGAACAAGTAGAACGTTTATGTATGGTTTGTGATATGGAGATTGATAAGAATGGTTTAACAGTAAAACATAAAATTTATCAGGCATTTATGAAATCAGCAAGAAGAATGAATTATGATGAAGTAAATGATGGATATAATGGTAAAAATCCAAATTTTATTAAAACACATCCACAAATTTGAGAAATGTTACTAAAAGCAAAAGAATTGCACCAAATTTTATGAAAGTTTAAACAAGATGCTGGAGTAATTGATTTTGAAATTAATGAAGCAAAAACAATTATTAATGACAATGGAGAAGTAACTGATATTATTTTAAGAACTCGTGATATCGCTGAAAAATTAATTGAAAGTTTTATGATTAGAGCTAATGAAGTAGTTGCTAAAACTGTATTTGATATGAAATTACCTTTTATTTATCGTGTTCATGAACATCCTCGTTCTAAAAAAATGCATCAAATGGTTACAATTCTGAAATTAATGGGCATTAAATTAAATCCAAAAATCACAAATATTAGTTCAAAAGATTTACAATTATTATTAAATTCTTTAAAACAATTACCAACATTTCAAGTTTTATCAACTTTATTATTAAGAAGTATGGAAAAAGCACAGTATACTAATAAATGTATTGGCCATTTTGGACTTGCTAGTGATTATTATACACATTTTACTTCGCCAATTAGACGTTATCCTGATTTAATAGTTCATCGTTTATTGCACCAATATATAGTTAAAAGAGAAATAAATGCTAAAATAATTGAGAAATATCAAAGTTTTACTAATTGAGCTGCTGAGCAATCTAGTAATATGGAATTAAAAGCATTAGAGTGTGAACGAGCTGTAGATCAAATGAAAAAAACAGAATACATGATGCAATTTATTGGTCATAAATTTGAAGGTATAATTTCTAGTGTAACTGGCTTTGGATTATTTGTTGAGTTAGATAATACAATTGAAGGTTTAATTAGAATTGCAGACATGACTGATGATTATTATATTTTTAATGAAAAAGCAATGATTTTGTTTGGTGAAAGAAAACGAAAACAGTATGCTCTTGGTCAAAAGGTCAGTGTTCTTGTTAAAAGTGCAAATAAAGTTGCTAGAACTATTGATTTTATTTTAGAAGAAAATGGTCAGCAAAATAAAAACCGTGATAAAAATAATAATAATCAATCATCAAAAATGTATAAAGCAAATAATTTTAAATATAGAAAAAAGATAAAACTAAATGGTAAAGTTAAAAAAAATAAAAGTGAAAAGAAAAATGGAGTAAAAAAATGAAAATACAAGGGCAAAAAAGATTAATTCAACAAAGCAATCTTAACATTGAATGCTATTATTATAATTATTTTAAATCGCCAGGCTTAAAACAATATCCGGATTTATTATGAGTTAATGAAGATTATAACTTAATTAAGCAAGTAAATATTGAACAAGATACTGTAATAAGATTAGCAACTAATTTATTTGAAGTTGGTCAAAAATTTAATTTGTTTGAAAATTTAGATTATTTTATTATGATGCCAAAAAAACCTACTTCAGTTAGTAGTTTAGAATTAGTAATAATTGAATTAGTTAAAATTATTAAAAAAAAATTAAATTATGAGATATTATTTATTAATAATATTTTCCAAGTTGATAACTACCGTAAATTTTGAGAAAATAAATTAAAAGTTAGCGAAAGACAAATGGAAATTACTAATAAAATTCATTTATTACCTAAATATATTAATTTTTTTAATAAAAAAAACATTATTATTATTGATGATATAGTTGCCTCAGGGATTTCTATTGCCCAAACTATTTTAGAAATTATCAATAATAACAATGATTTTAAAATTAAAGCTTTGTGTTATGGTTCAGTTTATAATTGAGAAGAAATTTATAAATAGTTAAAAGAGTTTCCTAATTTTTTTCTTTTTTTCTTCTAATGAGTCTGATTCAGATATATTATAAGAATCTTCAATATTATTTATAAATGCATAATTAATTTCAGCATTAATTTGATTTTTAGCAATAAGTTTTAAAATAAAATCAGCAGTATCTGCTTCTAAAGCAAATGTGTAAATTTCAAATTCATCTTCATTAATAATTTCCGTTTTCGTAGAAATTTTTAAAATATGATTTTGTTCATCAATAATAATTTTATTGCCCAAACTATTTTAGAAATTATCAATAATAACAATGATTTTAAAATTAAAGCTTTGTGTTATGGTTCAGTTTATAATTGAGAAGAAATTTATAAATAGTTAAAAGAGTTTCCTAATTTTTTTCTTTTTTTCTTCTAATGAGTCTGATTCAGATATATTATAAGAATCTTCAATATTATTTATAAATGCATAATTAATTTCAGCATTAATTTGATTTTTAGCAATAAGTTTTAAAATAAAATCAGCAGTATCTGCTTCTAAAGCAAATGTGTAAATTTCAAATTCATCTTCATTAATAATTTCCGTTTTCGTAGAAATTTTTAAAATATGATTTTGTTCATCAATAATAATTTTGCAAACCTCAAGTTTTTTACCAGTTAAAATCTTATAAATAATTACTTTATCATTATTATTTTTATCAAAACCCAAATCGCCTTGATAAAATTGACTATTTTTTACTGCTGTTGGTTTAGTATTTAACTCTCCTGCCATGTCCTTAGACTCCTTTCAGTTGTTTATTAATATATAAAATTAACAAAAACTCGTAAAACAAATATAAAATCTATTTCTTGGGTCGCTATACAACAAATATTAATTTTATGTTTAATTTTACATTAATCATTGCTAGAAAAACTATTGATTAATCTAACCTTCATTAGATTATAGCATGTTCTTAATAAAAAACAAATTTAAGTAAGTATTTCAGTATTTATGAAATTATTATTATATAATCTAATTATAAAGTTTATGAAAATAATGGTGGAAACAATGAAAATAATTGCAAAAAATAAAAAAGCGTACTTTAATTATGAATTATTAGAAAAATTAGAAGTGGGAATTGTTTTGACTGGTTCTGAAATTAAATCAATTCGTTTAGGTAATGTATCTTTACAGGATAGTTATGTAACTTTTAGTAATAATGAAGCTTATATTATTAATATGAACATTACTACTTATAAATTTACTACTAGTTATATACTTGATCCATTAAGAAAAAGAAAATTACTTTTAAATGCTCGTGAAATTAAAAAAATTCAACAAGAACAAAAGCAAAAAAACTTAACTGTTGTTCCAACAATGATATATTTAAATAGTAAAAGTAGAGCAAAGTTAGAAATAGCATTGGCTCGTGGTAAAAAAAATTATGATAAAAGAGAGACCATTAAAAATCGTGATGCAGTAAGACAAATCAAAAAATAATAATTTAATTAAGAAAGGAAAAAAACTATGATAATATGATTACCTTTCTTAATAATCTTTTGTTTATTTACAAGTTTTTATTTATTTTTTCTTTTTAAGCAAAAGATAAATAAGTGGCAATGATTATTTATTAGTTATTATTTTTTTCTTTATCTTGGTATTAATAGTTTAAAAGTTATTAATAATTTTTTAGTTTTATCATTAACTAATTTAGTAACTGAAGCAATTAGTATTACAGTGATTATTTCGCTTACTGTAATTATTTTTGCTATACCAACTACTTTTTACTGCAAAATTTAAAAAAAGAAAGTTGTATATTTGATGAATGCATAGTTGACTTTTGGTTACTTGCTGTTTAGTTTTAATTGTACCAAATTTTTGATCTTTGATTTTGTTAAATATTGCGTTAGGAATGAGTACTGCATCATTGGGAGTTCATGAATTAATGTTCAATGAACAATATTTTGTAAAATCACATGCTTTTTTAACTTTTACTATACTTATTGTTCCGGGATTATTGGCAAGTTTAATTATTATACCAATTAATATGCTTACGCTTAATATTTCAACTATTACAATTTCAAAAATCAGTTATTTTATTATTGCTGCTTTGTGTTTTTTCATTTTGACTTTTTTCATGTCTTTTCTTTTGCGAGAAGATCCAAAAAATATGGGTATGCATGATGAAATGGTTTTAAAAAAAATTAAAACTTTTTCTCAATGAAAAATAATAATTTTAATTATCTTTGGATTAACTATTTATTTAATTTATTATTTAATGAATTCTCAATTTTTTAATTATAAAATAAGTAATATTGATCAAAGATGGCATGTTTATAAAACTTTATTTACTACTTTGCCACAAGTAATTGGTGTTTTTTTATTGGGATGATGATTATATTATTTTTTCAGTGCTAATATTGCTTTATATTTTGGTTTTGGAATCTATATAGTAAGTATTATGATTAGTTTAGTAACTATTAATATTTACGCAGTTTTGATTTCACAAATTTTATCCAATATTGCTTTTGGCATTTGCAGTTTTGTTATATAGACATATTCCGTAATTAAATTTTTTAAAAGTCAATTAATAATTTTAAAATTTATTTTATAATTTTGTTATTAACAATAAATTTAGAAAAGTGTTGATAAAAATGATTTTTGAAAATTTAAAAAAATTAAAAAATGAAGAATTTTACAGATATTTTGGTATAAAACGTTTTCATTTTAATGAAATGTTAGAAAAATTAATTGAAATAGAAAAATTAGAAAAAAATAAAGGTCGAAAAAATAAACTTTCAGTAGAAGAAAGATTAATGATGACTTTATTATACTGAAAAGAATATTATACTTTTTTTCAAATGAGTATTAAATCTAAAATGAGCCCATCAAGTTGTTTTCGAAATATTACTTGAGTAGAAAATAAACTTAGTAACCACAAAGATTACCAATTTTTAAAAGAAAGATATAAATTAAAAATTGATAAAAAACAAGAAAATTCAAATGAATTTCAATTTTATTTAATTGATTCAACTGAGATTGAAATTGAAAGACCAACTAAAAAAACTACAGTTAGAATATTTTTCTGGTAAAAGTTGAATGTATTCTATAAAATTTCAAATTGTATATGATTTTTTTAATAAAAAAATTGTTGATATTTTTGCTGATAATGGTAAAGTGCATGATTTTCAAATATTAAAAAATTCAAATCTTGAATTTTCAGAAAAAACAATAATTATTGGTGATTTAGGATATCAAGGTATACAAAATATTTATAAAAATACAATAATACCAATTAAAAGAACTAAAAATAAAAAATTAACTAAACAAGAAAGAAAATACAATAAGATTGTATCTAAAATTAGAATTAAAGTTGAACATGTCTTTGCTTGATTGAAAAGATTCAAAATTTTAGTAAATAAATGTAGAAAATCTAAATTTAGACTTATGTACTTAAGATTTAACTTACTTTGTGAAATTTTTAATAAAATAAAACCATTAAAATAAAAAAAATATTAAAAATATTTTTTTAAAATTTAAATTTTTATCGAGTTAATATAAAAATATTATTAACAATTTTTTGTTTAAAATGTAAACTCATTTTTTAAACTATTTTTTCAAAAAATATTTATTTCTATATTCAATAACACTAAATAGTTTTAAAACAATTTTATTGACAATTAATTAAATTTAATTACGGAATATGTCCTATATAGTTTGGTTTTAGATTGAAATTATCGACAATTAATGCCTATCACAGGAATTTATGCATCATGTATAGCTATTTTAACTTGTAGTGTTGATTTACTCGATAGTTTTATTAATTATAATTTAATTACTTTAAATAATGAAATAATGTTTTATATTGGTAATATTATTGCGTTATTAACTGTTATTAGTTTAATATTTATTACGTTATTTTCTTCAAATTATTGAGTGACAGAAAAGCATCATGTTTTAACAAATCACAATTGAAATAAAATTTAAGTATATTAAATACTTTACTACATAAAATTATATAAAATATGGTCATGATATTATAAAAAAATAAGAATTTAAGAGAGGTTTTTTTATGTCTGAAAAAAGTAAAAAAAAGAAAATTATTACTGCAATTGTTGGTGGTACTACTTTAGTTGGTGGAGCCACTGCTGGTATTTTGTATACTTTTGATATAGAAGCAAAAAACGAGGAAGAAAATGAAAAAGAAAAAAATAAAATCACAATCTAATCCAAAGATTTTATTACCTAAACCACCAAATTCAAATAGACAATCAAATCGTTATAAATATATATAAATATACAATAATACAACAACAAGATACAATTTACGTTGATAGTAATGGAGAAGAGCAAACAACTAGTAAAATAGACTTATCAGATATAAAAACTATTGAAATTGTTCAAATTGGATTTTATGAAAATAAAATTGGAGAAATTCAAGCTGTTAAAATGCCAAAAACAATTCAAAAAGTGCCAGATCAGTTACCATCAGAAATAACAAGTACAAAACAGATGTTTCAAAGTGCTTCATCATTTGATCAAGATATTTCGGGTTGAGATGTTTCAAATGTTACAGATATGAGTGATATGTTTGCATATGCAACTTCATTTAATCAGAATATTTCAGTTTGAAGAGTAGAAAAAGTAAAAATTATGAGAGGTATGTTTTTTAATGCACATGCTTTTGATCAAAATATTTCAAGTTGAAATGTAAATAAAGTGACAGATATGCATGGTATGTTTGCTGGTGCAAGAAAATTTAATCAAGATATTTCGGGTTGAGATGTTTCAAATGTAATAACTATGCATTCTATGTTTGCCGGTGCATGAAAGAATTATTAGTAATTTTTAAGAAAACCAAAAATTGCTTTATAGTAGAAAGTAATGTATAATATTAGCGGGGATGTTCTGGTTTCGACAGGAGTGAACAACTAATTGTGGCAGTGGTTTGGTAGACCATAATACTACGAGGTTTCATAACCGGAAAACAAACTAAAACCGTAGTACCTAACTGATTCACAACAAAGTTAAACAACTTTGGATTTGGTTTAGGAAATCAAGCAGTTTTACCTGCTTAATTACTTAAGAAGTAAATACTACCGTTACTAATAGCAAGTTTATCATTATTAGTAACGTATCATAGGATAAACTAGAAAAAATGATGTTAATAAATTTTTTCGAATTTCCATTAACTAGCTATTCATAATTTCGTATAATTTATTATTAAATAGTGATTTTTCTAAATTATACTAAACTGTAGATACAGTTAGTCAGTTAACTTTTGGACGCGGGTTCGATCCCCGCCATCTCCACCATAAATTAAATGCACAATTGTGCTTTTTTTATTATTTAATTTAATAATTAATTATAAAGACATATTCCGTAATTAAATTTTTTAAAAGTCAATTAATAATTTTAAAATTTATTTTATAATTTTGTTATTAACAATAAATTTAGAAAAGTGTTGATAAAAATGATTTTTGAAAATTTAAAAAAATTAAAAAATGAAGAATTTTACAGATATTTTGGTATAAAACGTTTTCATTTTAATGAAATGTTAGAAAAATTAATTGAAATAGAAAAATTAGAAAAAAATAAAGGTCGAAAAAATAAACTTTCAGTAGAAGAAAGATTAATGATGACTTTATTATACTGAAAAGAATATTATACTTTTTTTTCAAATGAGTATTAAATCTAAAATGAGCCCATCAAGTTGTTTTCGAAATATTACTTGAGTAGAAAATAAACTTAGTAACCACAAAGATTACCAATTTTTAAAAGAAAGATATAAATTAAAAATTGATAAAAAACAAGAAAATTCAAATGAATTTCAATTTTATTTAATTGATTCAACTGAGATTGAAATTGAAAGACCAACTAAAAAAAACTACAGTTAGAATATTTTTCTGGTAAAAGTTGAATGTATTCTATAAAATTTCAAATTGTATATGATTTTTTTAATAAAAAAATTGTTGATATTTTTGCTGATAATGGTAAAGTGCATGATTTTCAAATATTAAAAAATTCAAATCTTGAATTTTCAGAAAAAACAATAATTATTGGTGATTTAGGATATCAAGGTATACAAAATATTTATAAAAATACAATAATACCAATTAAAAGAACTAAAAATAAAAAATTAACTAAACAAGAAAGAAAATACAATAAGATTGTATCTAAAATTAGAATTAAAGTTGAACATGTCTTTGCTTGATTGAAAAGATTCAAAATTTTAGTAAATAAATGTAGAAAATCTAAATTTAGACTTATGTACTTAAGATTTAACTTACTTTGTGAAATTTTTAATAAAATAAAACCATTAAAATAAAAAAAATATTAAAAATATTTTTTTAAAATTTAAATTTTTATCGAGTTAATATAAAAATATTATTAACAATTTTTTGTTTAAAATGTAAACTCATTTTTTAAACTATTTTTTCAAAAAATATTTATTTCTATATTCAATAACACTAAATAGTTTTAAAACAATTTTATTGACAATTAATTAAATTTAATTACGGAATATGTCCTAAGTACCTTTATAAAATTTTAACTAGTGAAATAAATAATAAAAAAATATTTAAATATTTTATGAATAATATTGTAAAACAAGTTGCAAATAGTAACTAGTCTTGGTAATATTGAAAAGTCTTTAAATTTTTTTAATTATATTTGGAGCCGTGGCCAAGTGGTTTAAGGCATAAGTCTGCAAAACTTTGATCGTCGGTTCGAATCCGATCGGCTCCTCCAAAATATTAATAATATTTGCAAATATACTTGTAAATATTACTTTTAATAAGTTATAATTGATTAGGTTTAATGATTTAATGAGTTACTATAAATTTTAGTAATTAAATGCGCCTGTAGATCAATTGGATAGATCGTTTGACTACGGATCAAAAGGTTGTGGGTTCAAGTCCTGCCAGGCGCACCATCGGGATGTGGCTCAGCTTGGTAGAGCGCTCGGTTTGGGACCGAGAGGTCGCAGGTTCGAATCCTGTCTTCCCGACCATTATTAAATAAGGGCCCTTAGCTCATTTGGTAGAGCGCCTGCCTTGCACGCAGGAGGTGGTCGGTTCGATCCCGATAGGGTCCACCATTATATATCGGTTAAACATTTAAACTAAAACTGGCGAGGTAGCTCAGTTGATTAGAGCGTTCGGTTCATACCCGAGAGGCCATGGGTTTGAGTCCCATCCCCGCTACCATAGTCTAGGACCCTTAGCTTAGTTGGTTAAAGCTCCCGGCTCATAACCGGGCGAGCATTGGTTCGAATCCGATAGGGTCCACCATACTTAAATACTCGGAGGCTTACCCAAGTCCGGTTGAAGGGAACAGTCTTGAAAACTGTCAGTGCGCAAGTGCTCGAGGGTTCGAATCCCTCAGCCTCCTCCATTATTATTAAATTTTATACATCGCGGAGTGGGGAAGTGGTATCCCGTCGGGCTCATAATCCGAAGATCATTGGTTCAAATCCAGTCTCCGCAACCACGGTCTTGTGGTAAAGTGGTTAATACGCCTCCCTGTCACGGAGGAGATCGCGGGTTCGATCCCCGTCAAGACCGCCATTTAGAAAATAAAACATAAGCAGTATTAATTTAGAGAGTAAGTAAAAGGTCTTACTCTTTTTTTATTGGTATAATGAATAATTATTTTACTCATTATGGAAGAAAGTTTTTGATTGATTAAGTAAATTAAGAATATTAAAATACACGTATAGTTTAAATAATAAGTATAATTTTATTTAAATTTAACTATTATTAAATAATAGTTTTTAATTTTTAAAAAGGAGCGAAAATATGCTAAATAATTTATTAATCTTTAATAACTCATCTTCAAGTATCGTAAGTAGCAATAATGTTGAGACATTGATACCAGCGAATAATGCATTAACATTAGAAAATGGTATCAATGAACCAATTTTAAAAAATATATTATCATTAAATTTTTATATAATATTGAAATGAGTTCTAAAGAACAACTACAATTACTAATGGCAGAACAATTACAATTATTAACACAAAAACACATTAAAATGTTTAATAAAAAACAAATTCAAGTATTTACTTTACAACAAGTTTCATGATTTACTAAAGAGCAGAATTCATGATTTACTAAAAAACAACTTGCAGCCTTTACACCAGCACAAGTTTTAAAGTTTAAGAATAAAAGAATCAAAAAAATAATTCAAAGAGAACAATTTCAAACATTTACATTAAAACCAATAAAAGTAACTTCATTAAGTTTAAATAGAAAAAAACGTTCGACTCGTTCGAATTTAGAAATGTATACTAGTCAGAAAATTAAATCATTAACAGAAAAGGAAATTCAATCATTATCATTAGAACAAATTCGAGCGTTTGCACCATGACAGATTAGATTATTTACATCTGACCAAATTTTATGATTTATACCAAGTCAGATTACAAATTTTACTAAAATGCAAATTCAAGCATTCACAAACGAACAAATACCAAAATTTGAACCAGAACAAATTCAATTTTTTACAGAAGAACAAATACCATATTTCACAAACGAACAAATACCAAAATTTAAACCAGAACAAATTTAATCTTTTACAGAAGCCACTTGCCACTTGCCACTTAGCCCTTTTTACTAGACCATTAATTTAAAAAACCTGAATGTATTCTAAAAACAATTGTGTTATATAATTAACACTAATTTTAACCTGAAAGGATTTTTATTAATGGATAAAATTAAACAAATAGCATTAGTAATTAACAAATTAAATATCAAAGAAAAAATTAAAATTATTGATGATTGTAAAAATCAATATTCAATTAGAAACCTATGTCAATATCTTCAATTAAACAGATCAACATATTACTTTTTAAAAAATAAACAAAAACCTATTAAAAAAGAAGAAAATCATATTATTAAATGCAATCATAAATATCAAAAAATATGCCAACTTTTAATCGAATTTCATTCTACAAGAAAAGGCAGAATTTATGGATATTTAAGAATTTTTTCAGCTTTTAAAGAGTGATTAAAACAAGAAAAAAATATCATTTTAAATATAGAATTATCAATAAAACAAATGCGAAAAATTATGAAAGAACACAATATTCAAGGATTAAAACAAACTAAAAATAACTATCCTAAAAACAAAAAAAATCCAAATAAGTGAATACCTACAATGGATAAAGTAAACAAAGATTATAAAAGTACAACCTCTTCAAATCAAATTTGATCAATGGACACTAAACAAATAAATACTAAAGAAGGATGATTATATCTTTTTGTAATTATTGATTTTTATTCAAATAATGTTGTTAGTTATAATATTGCTCCTAATAAATCATATCAGGATTTAATTCTTCCTGCTCTTGAAAAAATCAACAAACAATTTTCTTGAAATCAAGTAAAAAATGTTATTTTACATTCAGATAACGCCAACGAATTTTATTGTCAGGATATCACAAAATGAGCAGAGGATAAACAAATAATTTTAAGCAAAAAACAACCTTATGATATTGGTGGTAATGTATTATCTGAAAACTGATTTTCTCATTTATCTCAAGAATGACTACCTAAAGGATCAAATCAATATTTATCCATCAATGAAGCTATAAATGATGTAAATCAATATGTTATGTTTTATAATTATGAAAGAATACATTCTAAATTTCTAAAACCACCAATTTTACAAATTAAAATTTAGAATTTTATATCAAAAATGGTCCAGTAATTAAGGGCCAACCACCCAAGAAAAAAATATCATTTTAAATATAGAATTATCAATAGACATATTCCGTAATTAAATTTAATTAATTGTCAATAAAATTGTTTTAAAACTATTTAGTGTTATTGAATATAGAAATAAATATTTTTTGAAAAAATAGTTTAAAAAATGAGTTTACATTTTAAACAAAAAATTGTTAATAATATTTTTATATTAACTCGATAAAAATTTAAATTTTAAAAAAATATTTTTAATATTTTTTTTATTTTAATGGTTTTATTTTATTAAAAATTTCACAAAGTAAGTTAAATCTTAAGTACATAAGTCTAAATTTAGATTTTCTACATTTATTTACTAAAATTTTGAATCTTTTCAATCAAGCAAAGACATGTTCAATTTTAATTCTAATTTTAGATACAATCTTATTGTATTTTCTTTCTTGTTTAGTTAATTTTTTATTTTTAGTTCTTTTAATTGGTATTATTGTATTTTTATAAATATTTTGTATACCTTGATATCCTAAATCACCAATAATTATTGTTTTTTCTGAAAATTCAAGATTTGAATTTTTTAATATTTGAAAATCATGCACTTTACCATTATCAGCAAAAATATCAACAATTTTTTTATTAAAAAAATCATATACAATTTGAAATTTTATAGAATACATTCAACTTTTACCAGAAAAATATTCTAACTGTAGTTTTTTTTAGTTGGTCTTTCAATTTCAATCTCAGTTGAATCAATTAAATAAAATTGAAATTCATTTGAATTTTCTTGTTTTTTATCAATTTTTAATTTATATCTTTCTTTTAAAAATTGGTAATCTTTGTGGTTACTAAGTTTATTTTCTACTCAAGTAATATTTCGAAAACAACTTGATGGGCTCATTTTAGATTTAATACTCATTTGAAAAAAAGTATAATATTCTTTTCAGTATAATAAAGTCATCATTAATCTTTCTTCTACTGAAAGTTTATTTTTTCGACCTTTATTTTTTTCTAATTTTTCTATTTCAATTAATTTTTCTAACATTTCATTAAAATGAAAACGTTTTATACCAAAATATCTGTAAAATTCTTCATTTTTTAATTTTTTTAAATTTTCAAAAATCATTTTTATCAACACTTTTCTAAATTTATTGTTAATAACAAAATTATAAAATAAATTTTAAAATTATTAATTGACTTTTAAAAAATTTAATTACGGAATATGTCTAATAAAACAAATGCGAAAAATTATGAAAGAACACAATATTCAAGGATTAAAACAAACTAAAAATAACTATCCTAAAAACAAAAAAAATCCAAATAAGTGAATACCTACAATGGATAAAGTAAACAAAGATTATAAAAGTACAACCTCTTCAAATCAAATTTGATCAATGGACACTAAACAAATAAATACTAAAGAAGGATGATTATATCTTTTTGTAATTATTGATTTTTATTCAAATAATGTTGTTAGTTATAATATTGCTCCTAATAAATCATATCAGGATTTAATTCTTCCTGCTCTTGAAAAAATCAACAAACAATTTTCTTGAAATCAAGTAAAAAATGTTATTTTACATTCAGATAACGCCAACGAATTTTATTGTCAGGATATCACAAAATGAGCAGAGGATAAACAAATAATTTTAAGCAAAAAACAACCTTATGATATTGGTGGTAATGTATTATCTGAAAACTGATTTTCTCATTTATCTCAAGAATGACTACCTAAAGGATCAAATCAATATTTATCCATCAATGAAGCTATAAATGATGTAAATCAATATGTTATGTTTTATAATTATGAAAGAATACATTCTAAATTTCTAAAACCACCAATTTTACAAATTAAAATTTAGAATTTTATATCAAAAATGGTCCAGTAATTAAGGGCCAACCACCGAAGAACAAATTCAAGCATTTACAGTTGAACAAATACAAGCATTTACAATTGAACAAATAGAAAAATTTACAGTTGAACAAATTCAATCTTTTACCAAAGAACAAATTCAAATATTCAGTCGTGCAGACATTGATTCTTTTGCATTTGACCAAATTTCATGATTTACACCAAGTCAGATTCGAGATTTTACTAAAAACCAAATTTCATGATTTACACCAAGTCAGATTCAATCTTTTACAGAAGAACAACTTCAAATATTTACAGCCAAACAAATACCACATTTCACAAAAGAACAAATTCAAGCATTTACTTTACAACAATTTTCATGATTTACACCAAGTCAGATTCGAGATTTTACTAAAGACATATTCCGTAATTAAATTTTTTAAAAGTCAATTAATAATTTTAAAATTTATTTTATAATTTTGTTATTAACAATAAATTTAGAAAAGTGTTGATAAAAATGATTTTTGAAAATTTAAAAAAATTAAAAAATGAAGAATTTTACAGATATTTTGGTATAAAACGTTTTCATTTTAATGAAATGTTAGAAAAATTAATTGAAATAGAAAAATTAGAAAAAAATAAAGGTCGAAAAAATAAACTTTCAGTAGAAGAAAGATTAATGATGACTTTATTATACTGAAAAGAATATTATACTTTTTTTCAAATGAGTATTAAATCTAAAATGAGCCCATCAAGTTGTTTTCGAAATATTACTTGAGTAGAAAATAAACTTAGTAACCACAAAGATTACCAATTTTTAAAAGAAAGATATAAATTAAAAATTGATAAAAAACAAGAAAATTCAAATGAATTTCAATTTTATTTAATTGATTCAACTGAGATTGAAATTGAAAGACCAACTAAAAAAAACTACAGTTAGAATATTTTTCTGGTAAAAGTTGAATGTATTCTATAAAATTTCAAATTGTATATGATTTTTTTAATAAAAAAATTGTTGATATTTTTGCTGATAATGGTAAAGTGCATGATTTTCAAATATTAAAAAATTCAAATCTTGAATTTTCAGAAAAAACAATAATTATTGGTGATTTAGGATATCAAGGTATACAAAATATTTATAAAAATACAATAATACCAATTAAAAGAACTAAAAATAAAAAATTAACTAAACAAGAAAGAAAATACAATAAGATTGTATCTAAAATTAGAATTAAAGTTGAACATGTCTTTGCTTGATTGAAAAGATTCAAAATTTTAGTAAATAAATGTAGAAAATCTAAATTTAGACTTATGTACTTAAGATTTAACTTACTTTGTGAAATTTTTAATAAAATAAAACCATTAAAATAAAAAAAATATTAAAAATATTTTTTTAAAATTTAAATTTTTATCGAGTTAATATAAAAATATTATTAACAATTTTTTGTTTAAAATGTAAACTCATTTTTTAAACTATTTTTTCAAAAAATATTTATTTCTATATTCAATAACACTAAATAGTTTTAAAACAATTTTATTGACAATTAATTAAATTTAATTACGGAATATGTCCAAAATGCATTATAATTATTTTATAGGATGGGTGAAAGATATGGATAAATCATTAGATAAACAATTTTTAACTACAAGTAATCTTATTGGTCAAAAAGAGTTAAAGAAATTAAAGGAAACTCCTTTACCTTCATTATTAGATTTAAATTTAACAAGAGTTTACTTTACTAGTCTTGGTGATGGTTTTTCGCGAATATTTATTTTAATTATTCAAATTTTTTGAATTGGTTTGATTTTTTTTAATGGCATTGGTTTTGGTCAATTGGTTGCTAATCTTCCTGGTATACCATCAGCACCAGTTTTTCAAAGTGCAATATTAAAAGTAGTAGCAATGTTAGTTACTGTTTTATTTGCTTTTATAATTTTAATTATGATTTTACCCGTTTTTTTATCTAAAACTATTAGAGGTATTGGTTTAAGTTGTTTATTTTTTTTAATATTTGGTTCTATTGTTAATTTAATAATTATTGGTATTAGTTTTTTTATGTTTTCTTATAGTGACAGTCCTTATCGAATCACAGTATTGATTTTCGCGGTTATAGCACTCTTATTATGATGAATTGCTATTTTGCATTGATGATTAAATACTATTGAAAATAAAAAATATTTAATTAAAAGTATTATTAAAATGTATGAATTAAGTTTTAGATAATGGAAATTTAGGTGAATAATATATGGCTAAAAAGAAAGATAATGATTATTGAAGAAAACTAAATAATATTACTAAATACGTTACTGGTAAAGTAGAACCAGTAAAAGTAAAAAAAACTTTTCTGACAATAACTATTTCTTTAATTATGATAATTGGTTTAGCAATTAGCACCTTTTTTATTGCTCTTGCTATGCAGAGTGCTTTTAATATTGGTGATTTTAAACAAAATATTCCAGAAGAATCAATTATTGTTGATATGAATGATGTTCCAATTGATAGTAGTAATAAAAATTTACGTTTGCCATTTTTTGAAGAAGAATCAAAAAAACAAGTTTTTGATTTATTAATAAAAGAATCTTGATGAGATAGTTTTTTTCCAACTAATATTACTAATTATGATTTCACTTTTTATAAACCCAATAGTAATGATGAATTAGATAAGAGTTTAATTCAAACTGATGGTGTTACTAAATTTGATTTAAAATTAAAGTTACAATCTTCATTTATTGAATTTAAAATACCAGTAATTGCATTAATTAAAAATACTGCTAAATTTTATGAAAAATTTATGATGTTTAATCAATTTGAAGGAAAATTTAGTAAACATATTTCAGGAAAATTTCCAAATGGTAGTGATTATTTGCAAGAACAATGAACACATGGTTATTTACCAACTAATTTTTATTATGCGGATAAAATTGATAATACTGTTATTTATAAAACAATCGAAGATGAAATTAATAAATTTATTAATGATTATAAAGAAGAATTTGCTAGTGATACTCATCTTTATCCAATAATATCAACAATTCCTTTAGCAGATATTGATTTTAATGATGTAGCTACTATTAAACCATATTTCGAATTAGTTCATAATCCCGAATTAAATTATGTTGGTAATGCTGTGAATAGTTCCAAAGAATATGTTAATCTTTATTCATATTCTTCAAATTTTCCATTAAAACCTTTTTATATAACATATGTTTCTAATCCAAATGTTGTTTATGATTTCATTGATTTAAAACCAACAAGTATTGAAGAGGTTATTGATTATCTTAAAGTTAATCCTATTGATTTTGTTCCTTTTAGTATGGTACAAGAAGCAGTAGATAGTGATGAATCATTAATAAAATATAGTCCTCCACATGTATTATTGACTAGTGATAATAGTGGTAATCATTTTAAATATAAGGAATTGAGTTATTATTTTGGCTTTTCAAATTCAATAAATAATAGTATTGAAAATATTAATGTTAATGATTATATTAATATTGGTGATTTAGAAACTTTTTTAGAAAATAAATATTGACAAGAAATGTATCAATTTGCAAAAAATAATTCTACTTTTTTCTTATTAGATTATCCTGATTCGACGGTTGATCCAAATATTAATTGAAATCTTGTTATTAAATCACTTGCTACTTTTAAAGGATATTTTGTTAAAGCTTTAAAGGTGCAAATTAATGAGTTAAGTGCTTTTAGTTTTTTAGATATTGATGGTGATAATTTATCATTAAAGGCAACTGATATTATTAAGACTAATGATATTAAAAAAATTAGATTTCATATTGGAAAAGATTTGATAAGCAGTGACTATGTTCCCAAGCCCCATAGTTTTAATTTTACTTTTAAAGTAAAGTGAATTTAAATACTTAAAAATAAGTATTGATTTTATGAAAATGGGTTAAATTTTGATAACTATAATTTAATATTCATACTACTTATATAAAATTGTTTTAATTATATAGGTTATTAATTGTAAAATTAATATAAATTTGTTATTATTCTTGTGTATAAAAAATATAAATAATATAGTAGTTTTTAACCCATTGTTTGTTGAGATAAAAGCAAATGGGTTTTTATTTTGAAAGGAAAATTATAAATGATATTGCAAAAGTATAAAAAATTAAAATTAGTAACCTTATTTTTATTTATTTTAACTATTTTAATTATGGTAATTGGTTTAATGTTAATTGGTTTTTCTAATTTTAATAAAAGTTTTTTTGAACATCTTAAATTATATAAAGAAAAAAGACTTATTATAGAAATAACAATAGAAATAACAAATGGATTTAGTTTATTAAATTATATGAGTGTAAATTATATTTTAAATCATTCTGCAGAAAATATATGTTCATCAGTAGTTCATAATTATGATGGTTATTATGATTGAGTTCAATTACAAATTGGAGTTATTTTTTGTATAATTTTAACTCCAATTTTTGGATTTTTTACTATTGCATTAACTTTTTTAATTATTGGTTTAAAAGTAAAAATAAAAAATAATAATTTTTGAGATGCAATCCAAAAATGTGAAATAATTAACAGTTATTATGTTCATTAGGTATTTTGTTTTTAAAATATATTAAGTATTATTTTTAGTGAATCAACAAAATGTTTTATTTTATATAATGATTTATAATGATTTATAATTTCTTATTTATTTAAAAATTATTTTTTTGTTTTTAATTTTGCCATATTATATTTTAAAAAAATAAATTTAAATTTGATAATTTTGTAAAATTAAACACTTATAATTTTGATTTATATCAAATACTATTATTAAGTTTTAATACCTAAAATAAGTTATAATATAAATAAAAAATAAGGGGTGTTAGATATATGGAAGAAAAAAAAGATGACTTAAAAAATACTCCATTGTCAAATGTTGATAATAGTATTATCAAACCAAATAATGATAATCCATCATTTAAAGATATTGAAGAACAACGTTTTACTACTTATAATCCGTTATTAAGTGATAGTATTAAATTTAAAAGAATGTATTGAAGTTCAAAAATGGAAAATATTGCTCGTATTTTGTTACTTACAGTTTCATGTTTTCATTTAATTTTTTCTTATTTTTTAGCTAACAATTTGGTTAATCAAATTTTGAGTAATAAAGGTAGTAACATGAACCCAACTTATATAATTTATATATTTTTAATTATAACTCTGGGATTTAATTTTATATTTTATTTACCAGTAGCGATTGGTCGCACTGCTAGTGCTATGTTTGGATGATCAATTGTTTATATTATTTTAGCAATTGCTTATTTTATAGTTTTAGAAGTATTTTGTACAATTTTGTTAGTGGTTAATGGATTAGTAAATGAAACTGTTTCTGGAGAAGTTCCAATATTTATGATTATTGTTTTACTAATAACTGTTTTATGATTAATTGCTGCTTGTTTATTAATTGTTAAAAGTGATGATGTAAGAAGAGAATTAAGTGTCGAATAAATAATAAGTAAAGGAGAATATAAATGAGTACAGATAGTTTACTTTCTAAGCGAATTGAACAATTAATTAAAGTAATTAGCGCTGATGTTTATGAAAAAGAAACTGTTTTTAAACTTGCTATTTTGGCGTTATTATCAGGAGAATCAATATTTTTATTAGGATTACCAGGAATTGCTAAATCATTAATTTCACGACGAATTAAATATGCGCTCCATGATGGGCGAAATTTTGAATATTTAATGAATCGTTTTTCTACTCCAGAAGAAATTTTTGGACCAATCTCAATCAAAGATTTATTAAAAGGTAACTATGTAAGAATTATTGATCAATATTTGCCTGCTGTTGATATTGCTTTTTTGGATGAAATTTGAAAAGCAGGCCCTTCAATTCAAAATACATTACTAACTATTATTAATGAAAAAATCTTTCGTAATGGTGGTGTTGATATCAAAGTACCATTAAAACTATTAATTTCAGCTTCTAATGAGTTACCAGAAAGTGGTAAAGGTTTAGAAGCTTTATTTGATCGTTTTATTATTAGAATGATAGTTTATGGTTTAACTAATGAAGAAAATTTTAATGATATGTTAGAAAGTATTACTAGTTTAGAAGTAAAAGTTCCACTTGAATTACAAATTAAAACTTCTGAATATGAAAAGTGATTAAAAGAATTGGAAACTACTGTTACTTTAAGCAAAGAAACATTAAATTTTATTTCTCGTTTTCGTAAAATTTTAACAGAAGCAACTAATGGTAAAGCTTACATTTCCGATCGAAGATGAAAAAAAATTGCTAAATTAATAAAAGCTTCAGCTTATTATAATGGTAGAACAACTACTGATAAGCCTGATTTATTGATTATTCCTTACTGTATTTGAGATAATGAAGATCAAGAAAAAGAGTATACAAAACTTTTCAATGAAGCATATTGTGAAGATTTAACTTACACATTGAAACAAAATCAGATTGAACTGGAAAGTGAGTTGGAAACATTAAGTAATAATGCCGAAAACATTAAAGATAGTCAAAATCAACCATCTATTTACTCCAATCCATTTTCTGAACAAATTAAAGGCATATATTATCGTTTATTATGACATAGTGATGAGTTTCCAATTTGTTTTATTAGTAGAAAGGATTTTCAGTTATTATTACGACGTAATAAAAAGAGTCATAATATTCAATTATTTTATGGTAAAAGTTTAAGTAAAATGGAAGGTAATCAGAAGTTTGAGTTGCAATTAAAGAATTCTAGTGAATTAATAAATATTACAAATAATTCTATAATTCAAGTTGAATTAACTAATACTGATAGTAAATCACAATTTGGAAATATTAATAGTCAAATGAAAGATTTAAAGCAACAAATTAATGAATTAAAAGTACATTTTGAACAAGAATATCATCGTTTAAGTAAAACCGATTCTATATTTTTTGATGAACAATTTAAATCACTATTAGAAATGGCATTTTTTGATAAAATTTCACAAATACCAGAAGCAGAAACCGAAACGACTCTTTCATCAGAATCACTAACTGAAGATTCACCAATAACTATTCCAAATGTTAATGATACTAATAATAATTCTGATATTAATTAAGATAGGTGATTATTATGGAACAATTAATTGAATCCCATGTTTCACAAATTTTAGAAACTAAATTGAAAAAAATGTCTTTATCAGAAACAAATTTAAGTAGTTTTACTTGATTTAAAAAAAATTTTGCTTGATTAGCTCCAGAATTTGATCAACAAATTAGTCATTTTTATTTAAATGAAGTTTTAGAAAAAAGTAAAAATATTGTTATTAGTCCCATCATTAAAAGAGAATTACGATTATATTTCTGAGTTATGATTAATGGTATTGATAGATTAAAAAATAATTGACAAGAAATTTACACTAGGGCAAAAATTCTTGATTCACCAATGATTAATTATTTTCATTATTTTCAAGAAAAATTTAAGGATCGTAAACTTAATAGTAAATTAACTTTTGATAATTTTATAAGACATTGAGAAAGTTTAATTGTTCAAAGAATTGTAAATTATAAATTATTTGAAACTATGCAAATGCGTCAAAAATATTTAACAATGTGAAGTAATAATATTAAAATTATTAATGAAGTAAGACATATAGTTGGTTTTGCTTGAAATTTTTTTGGACGATTTTGAGAAGGAGATTTAAATGATTTTAAAAAAATTAATTTAAATACTATTATACAATATGGTGAAATTTTAAATAAGAATCCAGCTATTATTGAAATTGCTAGACTACTTGGTCGTTGAAAAGGAATTTCGGGTTTAACAGAAAAGCAGGTTCATCAAAAAGTACAAATTGAATATCAATTAAAGCCATTAGGAAAATGGCCTGAAGAAATAGTAGGAATTACCGAGGGTAAAGTTTTAGAACATTTATTACCATTAGAATTAGTTAATCTTGCTATTCCAGAGTTAAATGCTATTTTTTATAAAAAATTTGTTGAAGAAAAGTTAGCAATTACAGAGTTTGAATCAATGGATTTAGTTGCCACTGAACATCTTGTTGAAGAAGTTGTAGAAGTACCAATTCCCGAAAGTGAAGGCCCTTTTATCTTATGCATTGATACATCTAAATCGATGAGTCATAGTCCAGAAATTATTGCAAAATCAATTGCGCTTGCTATTAGTAAAATTGCTTTACAAGAAAAAAGACCATGCTATATGATCAATTTTTCTGGTAAATTTGAAACTTATGATTTATCTAATTTAGTTTCATCAATTCCCAATCTAATTCATTTTTTAGGTCATAGTTTTAAAGGACATACTAATATTAATCCAGCTATTAGTCATGCTTTAAAAATTATGCAATCTAAAACATATCATAATGCAGACTTATTGGTAGTTTCTGATTTTTTATCTGCTAATATTACTAAAAATAATATTAATTTAATGTTGCAACTAAAAGCAAAAGCTAATCGCTTTCATGCTATTAATATTGCTTCTTCAACATTGTCTAATAATTTTAAAAAATATTTTACTAATTATTGACATTATGATCCTCGCGATCCATTTGCTGCGCGAAAAATTGCATTAAATTTAGCTAAAACTAAAAAAATAAAATAATGCATTTCGTTTAAAAATAATTTTTATATAAAAGACATATTCCGTAATTAAATTTTTTAAAAGTCAATTAATAATTTTAAAATTTATTTTATAATTTTGTTATTAGCAATAAATTTAGAAAAGTGTTGATAAAAATGATTTTTGAAAATTTAAAAAAATTAAAAAATGAAGAATTTTACAGATATTTTGGTATAAAACGTTTTCATTTTAATGAAATGTTAGAAAAATTAATTGAAATAGAAAAATTAGAAAAAAATAAAGGTCGAAAAAATAAACTTTCAGTAGAAGAAAGATTAATGATGACTTTATTATACTGAAAAGAATATTATACTTTTTTTTCAAATGAGTATTAAATCTAAAATGAGCCCATCAAGTTGTTTTCGAAATATTACTTGAGTAGAAAATAAACTTAGTAACCACAAAGATTACCAATTTTTAAAAGAAAGATATAAATTAAAAATTGATAAAAAACAAGAAAATTCAAATGAATTTCAATTTTATTTAATTGATTCAACTGAGATTGAAATTGAAAGACCAACTAAAAAAAACTACAGTTAGAATATTTTTCTGGTAAAAGTTGAATGTATTCTATAAAATTTCAAATTGTATATGATTTTTTTATTAAAAAAATTGTTGATATTTTTGCTGATAATGGTAAAGTGCATGATTTTCAAATATTAAAAAATTCAAATCTTGAATTTTCAGAAAAAACAATAATTATTGGTGATTTAGGATATCAAGGTATACAAAATATTTATAAAAATACAATAATACCAATTAAAAGAACTAAAAATAAAAAATTAACTAAACAAGAAAGAAAATACAATAAGATTGTATCTAAAATTAGAATTAAAGTTGAACATGTCTTTGCTTGATTGAAAAGATTCAAAATTTTAGTAAATAAATGTAGAAAATCTAAATTTAGACTTATGTACTTAAGATTTAACTTACTTTGTGAAATTTTTAATAAAATAAAACCATTAAAACAAAAAAAATATTAAAAATATTTTTTTAAAATTTAAATTTTTATCGAGTTAATATAAAAATATTATTAACAATTTTTTGTTTAAAATGTAAACTCATTTTTTAAACTATTTTTTCAAAAAATATTTATTTCTATATTCAATAACACTAAATAGTTTTAAAACAATTTTATTGACAATTAATTAAATTTAATTACGGAATATGTCTAAAATATAAATATTATAAAAAATAAAAATAAACTAAAATATAAGTTTATTTTGTTATAATTCTTTTTGAATATAAATTAATGGAGGTAAGAATATGAAATTAAAAGTAGCAACCTCTTTTAGTGGTATTGGTTCATTTGAACAAGCGCTTAAAAAAATGGATATTGAACATGAAATATTATTTGCTTGTGATAATGATAAATATGTTAAAGAAACATACTTTGCAAATTATAAAATAAATGATAATCAATGATATGATGATGTATATAATATTGATGGTAGTAAGTTTAAAAATAAAGTTGATATATTTGTAGGTGGTTCTCCATGTCAAAGTTTTAGTTCGATTGGTTTTCAAAAAGGGTTGGAAGATACTAGAGGTTTATTAATTTTTGAATTTATTAGACTTGTAAATGAAATAAAACCCAAAGTTTTTATTTTTGAAAATGTTAAAGGGTTACTAACAAATAATAAAGGTCAGACTTGAAAAATAATTGAACAAAAATTTAAAGAAACGGGTTATAATATTCACTATAAACTCTTAAATGCTAAAGATTATGGTATTCCACAAAGTAGAAATCGACTTTTTGTTGTTGGATTTTTAAATGAAACTGATTTTAAATTTCCAAAACCTATTGAATTAAAATATAAAATGAGTTTTTTTTAGAAAAAGTATTTTTAGATGAACAAGAAATATCAGAAAAAGCTAAAAAATACGTTTTAAATGAAGAAAGAATGAAAAAGAAGATAACACAAGTTAATGGTGAAATAATGCTTTGTCAAGTTAGAAATCAACAGTCAAATTTTATTGGTGATTTTGTTTCAGAAGGGTATATTAAAAAATTTATTTTGTCAGAAAAGTTACAAAAAATACAGTTTTAAAAAAAGGTAAGGCAAATCCTCAAATAGCAAAAACAATCTTAAGTTCTTCTTTTAAATATCATTATGCAAGTACTGACAATTATGTTAATTATGATACTGATAGGATAAGAAGATTAACGCCAAAGGAGTGTTTAAGATTAATGGGTTTTCCTGATTCTTTTAAAATAGTAGTTTCTAATACTCAGATTTATAGACAATCTGGTAATAGTATTGTAGTAAATGTTTTTGAACATTTATTAAAAGAAATATTATTTTCATTAGAAAGTTCTAACATTGATACTTCTATAAAAGAAAAAAAAGGAAATAAATCATGGGAAATATTGTTATAAGTAGTAATGATATCATATTAAACAAGGTAATTACTTTATCTAATGAATATTTTTGTGCTAATAATAAACATAAAATCTCTAGAACTAATGGTCAAGCTAAAATAAAATTTTCAGAAAATCAATTTTTAGAAATATTTGGTAAAGAGATTAAGGGAAATATTTATTTTTCATTACACAATTTAGAAAATTTTATTGAATCTTTAAGAATTAGATGAGTAACAATTTTAAAAACTAGTCATGATTTTAAAAGTCCTGATATTAAAAAAATTAACGAAATGATTAATATGTTTTATAGTAAATATAATAGTATGTTATTAGAAAATGATAATTTTAATGAAGAGTATATTATGACCCATTTAGTAAAAATAGATATGCCTTAGAAATTCCTATTTTTAGTAAAATAATATTTTATATTGCAATACCTTTTGAAACTTTTTTAGAAATAAAAAAAACGAAAGATAATCACGTTTTTATTTCATTTGGTTTAGATTTTTCTTTAATAAAGAATAGTATTTTATTTAAACAACAAAATGAACTAAGGAAAAATTCAAATAAAAGAATAGTAACAGCAAGAAAAGGTCAAGATGAATTAAGAAAAAAAATAATTAAAAAATACAGTGTATGTCAAATCACAGAATTGGAATATAATGAATTATTAATAGCATCACATATAAAACCTTGGTTTTTTTCTGAAGAGAAAGAAAAAATAGATTTAAATAATGTTTTATTACTTAGTGCTATATTTGATAAACTTTTTGATCGTGGATTAATTACATTTGATATTAATGGTTATATTATATTTTCTGATTTATTACCAAATAATGATGTGTATAAGCTTAAAAAAATTATTAAAAATAAACAGTTAAGATTTAATAATGAACAAAAAGAATATATAAAATATCACAGGGAAAAAATATTTAGGTATATTAATGGATTTTTATTATTAGGCTAAATATATTTGTTAGAACTTTTTTATGTTATGAATTTTAATAGGGATTTGTTTATAATTTTCTTATGATAAATTTAGCTAAAACTAAAAATAAATCTTAATCTTAATTTTGATAGTTATTTTTTTGCTTTAATAATGATAAAATATTATTAGAGTGAAAAAGTAAACTGATAATGAGAGATGGATAATATGAAAAAAATAATTTAATTTTAAGCAAAACATTAGTTATTATTAGTGTTTTAACAGTAACAATTAGTTTATCAATTTTTCCATTATTTAATTGAGGTGTTCCATTAAAAAACAATATTGCTATTATTATTACTTTAATCGTTAATAAAGAACCAATTACTAGTAGTTTTTATAAACAATTAATGACTAGTGATAGTATAGTTTCTTTATATACTTTTGGAACATTATTGATTTTTAATTTAACTTATTTAATACCATTAATTTTTATTAAAAAACCTTTTTCAAGATCAGTTTTTGCTATACACATGTTATTAATAACCTTAGTATTGATACTTTTTGTATTAGTACTTTTTAATTACTTTAATATTAGAAATTTTCAAACTATTCCTTTTAAAGATTTATGAACAATTCCTTGAGCAGGTATTGGTTTAAGTTTACTTACTATTTTTTGATATGGCTTAAAAAATTTATGAGTTAATCCTCCACAGTTATCAAAAAAAAGTAATGATTATAGTAAAAACAAACAAGAAGAAATTAAAAGTGATGATTTACCATCATATGAAGATTTACAATTACAATTAAAAATGTTAAAAAAACAATTAAAAGAAGTTAGAAATATTAAAGGTAAGAAATAATAAAAGTTATTTTAGATTTTTAATTAGATCATTAGCAAACTTTGTTTTTTGATATTTGTTGTTGATTGATTACTAGAGTTAGGTAAATTTTTTTCATTTTTACTTGAGTTTAAAATTCATGATTGTAAATATTCTTTCACTTCTAGATTCACTTTATTTATTGATTCTCAAAAATTATCTATACATTCAATTTTAGCACCATTTTCTATTAGAAACTTAACTCCCTCTATATTATTATTATCAGCAATTAGAATTAAGGCAGTTTTACCATTTTGATTTGTATGATTAATATCAGCGTTATTTTCTACTAAAAATTTAATAACATCTAAGTGATTATTTTGAGCAGCTCGTGTTAAAGCACTTTCTTTATTATAATTAATTATATGGTTAACATCGGCATCGTTTTCAACTAAAAATTTAATTATATTTAAATATCCTTTTTTGGCGGCTTTTGTTAAAGCGCTATTACCACTACCAATTTTTATATTTTTTTGAAAATAATTTTCTTTGATTCTATAAGTATAAGTAAAAATATCTGAATTTGTATAGTTGACATTAGCATTATTTAGTAATAAAAGTTTAATTTTTTCTAAAGACATATTCCGTAATTAAATTTAATTAATTGTCAATAAAATTGTTTTAAAACTATTTAGTGTTATTGAATATAGAAATAAATATTTTTTGAAAAAATAGTTTAAAAAATGAGTTTACATTTTAAACAAAAAATTGTTAATAATATTTTTATATTAACTCGATAAAAATTTAAATTTTAAAAAAATATTTTTAATATTTTTTTTATTTTAATGGTTTTATTTTATTAAAAATTTCACAAAGTAAGTTAAATCTTAAGTACATAAGTCTAAATTTAGATTTTCTACATTTATTTACTAAAATTTTGAATCTTTTCAATCAAGCAAAGACATGTTCAACTTTAATTCTAATTTTAGATACAATCTTATTGTATTTTCTTTCTTGTTTAGTTAATTTTTTATTTTTAGTTCTTTTAATTGGTATTATTGTATTTTTATAAATATTTTGTATACCTTGATATCCTAAATCACCAATAATTATTGTTTTTTCTGAAAATTCAAGATTTGAATTTTTTAATATTTGAAAATCATGCACTTTACCATTATCAGCAAAAATATCAACAATTTTTTTATTAAAAAAATCATATACAATTTGAAATTTTATAGAATACATTCAACTTTTACCAGAAAAATATTCTAACTGTAGTTTTTTTTAGTTGGTCTTTCAATTTCAATCTTAGTTGAATCAATTAAATAAAATTGAAATTCATTTGAATTTTCTTGTTTTTTATCAATTTTTAATTTATATCTTTCTTTTAAAAATTGGTAATCTTTGTGGTTACTAAGTTTATTTTCTACTCAAGTAATATTTCGAAAACAACTTGATGGGCTCATTTTAGATTTAATACTCATTTGAAAAAAAGTATAATATTCTTTTCAGTATAATAAAGTCATCATTAATCTTTCTTCTACTGAAAGTTTATTTTTTCGACCTTTATTTTTTTCTAATTTTTCTATTTCAATTAATTTTTCTAACATTTCATTAAAATGAAAACGTTTTATACCAAAATATCTGTAAAATTCTTCATTTTTTAATTTTTTTAAATTTTCAAAAATCATTTTTATCAACACTTTTCTAAATTTATTGTTAATAACAAAATTATAAAATAAATTTTAAAATTATTACTTGATTTTTCAAAAAAATAATTACGGAATATGTCTAAAGATGTTTTAAAAAATATTGAACTTTAAAAAAAATACGAAATTAAAGTTATTAATGATGATAATGATTTATCATCTCAATTAGATTCTGATACATGTCTTGTTTCTGAAAGTGGTATTAGTGAATGAAGTGATAGTTTTGGTGAAAGTATTAATATTGATATGAATATTAACTTTCATTCTCCTAAACAAACAGTTGTAGCATAAGTTATTAATAAAATAAATTATTAAAATTATAGATATTGAATTTTATAAAACATAAATAAATTATCGGATTAAATAGTGGGTTATAAGATATATATTTGAACTAATGGAAAGAATGATTAAAATGGATATTAAACTTATAAACAAATGAGAAGTAATAATTAAATTAATAATATATTCACGAGCAATGAGAGAATATCAAGAGTATTTTAATATTTTACAAGAATTAGAAAAAGAACGTATAACTAGATTAGAAGATCTTGAAAATAAAAAACAAGAAATAATAGAAAAAATAAATAATAAACAATTAGTAATTCCAATTATTACTGCATTATTAAATTGTTGAAGAAGAAATAAAATTCAAGATTTTGATTTTTGATTAAAAAATTGAAAGTTAAAACTCCTCATAATAATATGAGAAAAGTATGACGTAATGTTTGAAAAGAAATATTAACTTATTATTGTGATGGTGATTTAACTAAGACAATTAATTCCGAAGAGTTTAAAGAATGACAGGATAAATTTATTAAAAATTGTGAATCATTAATTGAAAAATGAAAAGGTAAAGAAAAATATAAATTGATATTAGATACTTGTAAAAAATTATGTGAGATTGTCAAAAGTTTAGTAAATGATGTATGTAGTGATCATGAATTTCAAAGAAGTGAATCATTAAATATTATTGGTAATAATATATTTTTACAAGCAAATATTGCTAAAGAAAATGGGTCTACTGATTTATCAAATAATAATTGAAAAGAAGAAATTAGAAGAGACTCAAATCACTTAACGCCAAAAACTGAAAAACCTTGTTGAAGAAGATATGTAATTAGAAGATAATTAGTAAAAAATAAATATATATTTAAATAAATTAAAAAATAAGTTTTAACCCCTTGTTATTTTTTACTTTTATATGCTATTATTGTATAGGTAACGGCTCGGTAGCTCAGTTGGTAGAGCATTCGCCTGAAGAGCGAAGTGTCAGTGGTTCGAATCCGCTTCGAGCCACCATTATTTAAAATATAGGCAATTAAGCCTTTTTTTTAATTATTTTTCTTAGATTTAGGTTTAAGTTAAAATTTTAGGTATAATAGTGTCATTAGCAATTTTAAACAATTAATAATTCTAGAAAGAAGGGTATTAGTGTCTAAAATTTTAGTTTTAAATAATGCGAAAATAATTAGCATTAAGAAAATAATAAATAATGGTTTTTTAGTAATTAAAGATAATTTAATTTTCCAAATTAATGAAGGAAAGTATAATTATGAATTTCAAGATGCTCAGGTTATTGAATGTCATAATCAAACAATAATACCTGGTTTTATTGATTTACATGTACATGGAGGTTATGGCTATAGTTTAATGGATGGTACCATTGAATCAATTAATAATTTTGCAAAATTAGTTCCAAAAGAGGGAGTAACAAAGTTTTGTTATGCAACAGTTACTGCCAGTAAAAAAGAAATTGATAATATTCTTTCAGTATTTGCTAAGTATATGAAAACAGAAAATAAAGGTAACAAGGCACGAATTATTGGTGCATATTTAGAAGGACCTTTTATCTCAGAATTACAAAAAGGAGCACATACTCCGTCATTACTTCATGTTCCTGATCTTAATTTAGTAAAATCTTGAAATATAATTAGTAACAAAAATTTAAAATTTATTGTTTATGCTCCTGAGATAGATCCTAATTTAAATAATAAAAATTCAAATTTTATTTTTTCATTAATTAAAAATAATATTATTCCTAGTGTTGGTCATAGTAATGCTACTTTTAAAGAAATAACTAAAACTGTTGAATATGGTTTAACGCATATTACCCATCTTTATAATGCAATGAGCCCCTATAATCATCGCGATCCTGGTGTTGTTCCAGCATCATTATATTATGATCAATTAGTTACTGAGTTAATTTGTGATGGAATTCATGTTGATATTGATATTTTAGCAATAACATATAAAATTAAAGGTGCCGATGGAATTTGTATGATTACTGATGCCATGAGTGCAAAGGGACAACCTGATGGTAAGTATTTATTGGGACCATTACCTGTCATTAAAAGTAATAATAAGGTTACTGTTGAAGCAACCGGAAAATTAGCAGGCAGCATTGCAACAATGATTGCTGGTTTTAAAAATTTATTAAAAATTACTAATAATAATTGACAAGATTGCATCAAAATGGCCTCTTATAATAGTGCTAAACAAGTAGGAATTGCAAATAAAACGGGTGATATTGTTATTGGTAAATTAGCAGATATTATTGTATTAACTAAGAATAATGATATTTTTTTAACAATATGCGAAGGAAAAATTGCGTATCAACAAGAATAAGTAAGTAATGTAAGGGGTTTTTAAATTATGAAATTAATTATTTTAAAAGATAAAACTGAGGTTGCTCAATTATTAAGTAAAATTATTATTGATATTATTAAAGTTAAACCAAATGCTATTTTAGGATTAGCAACAGGAAGTAGTCCAATTGAAACATATAATTTATTAATAGCAGATGCAAAAAATAACAAAAGAGATTGATCAAAAGTTGTAACATTTAATTTAGACGAATATGTTGGTTTAACTCCAGATCATGTAAAAAGTTATCGTTATTTTATGAATCATCAATTATTTAATCATATTAAAAGTCTTAATTTAAAAAATACGTATGTTCCTAAAGGTATTGGTGATTTAGACCAAAATGTGGAAGAATATGAAAAATTATTAAAAGAAAAAGGACCAATTGATTTACAAATATTGGGCTTAGGTACTAATGGTCATATTGCTTTTAATGAACCAGGTACTCTTGCAAGTAGTAAAACACATGTTGTTAATTTAACTAAAGAAACAATTGAAGCTAATAAAAGATTTTTTTCTAAAGTTGAAGATGTACCAACCAAAGCTGTTACGATGGGCATTCATACTATTTTACAAGCTAAATTGATTGTTTTAATTGCTACAGGAACTAATAAAGCACAAGCTATTCGAGAGTTAGTTGAAGGTAAAGTTTCTCCGAATTATCCATGTACTTTTTTACAAAATCATGATGATGTTACAATTATTATTGATGAAGAAGCAGCAGCATTATTAAAACCAACTATATCAAAAAAAAATTAACTTAAAGGAGAAACAAATGGAACGTAAAAAGATTATTATTGGAAATTGAAAAATGTATAAAAATATAGAAGAAACTCAATTTTTTTTAAATGAATTTAATAAATTAATAAAAACTAAAAATATTAAATATGATTATGGAATAGCAGCTAGTTTTACTAATTTACCCTTACTAAAAATGAATAAAACTTCTGCTTTAATTATTGCGGCTCAAAATTGTCATTATGAAACCGAAGGTGCATATACTGGTGAAATTTCAATTAAGATGCTAAAAGATATGATGGTTAGTCATGTTATTATTGGTCATTGTGAACGCAGAATGTATTTTAATGAAGTAGATGAAACAATAAATAAAAAAATACATTCACTATTTAATGCTAATATTATACCAATTTTATGTTGTGGTGAAACTTTAAACCAATATGAAAATAAAGAAACTAATGAAGTAATTAAAAATCAAATTAAGTTAGCATTAAAAAATATTAAAGCAGAAAATATTGCTAAGTTAGTAATTGCCTATGAGCCAATATGAGCAATTGGTACTGGTAAAACAGCAACAGCTCAACAAGCCCAAACGGTTTGTAAAATGATTCGTGAATTTATTAGTGAATTATATAATAAAAATGTTGCAGAACAAGTACGTATTCAGTATGGTGGTTCAGTAAAACCCGATAATATTAAATTAATACTTTCTGAACCCGACATTGATGGTGCATTAGTTGGAGGTGCTTCATTAGTACCACAATCTTTTTTTGATTTACTAATTTAACTCTATTTAAATTACTAATAAAAATAAGGAGTTAACTAAACATGGAATTATCAAAGATACAAATTAAAAGTATGTGAACAAAACTAACAAAAAAAATTAAACATCGTGCCTTTCCGGCAACCACTTTTGTCAATGCTTTTAGGAATAAGTCAGAAATTTTAGCATTGTTTAGTAAAAATGGTGAAGACACTAATCAATTAGAACAAATTGGCTTTATTATTTGTACTAAAACTATTTTTGCTCCTAGTAGTGATAGTATTGTTAGTGACAAAGGTATTATTACTAATGAATATTTTACTGGTGAAGTAATTGATGTTAATAATACTCTTATTCCTAATACTTATATTCATTTAGTTAAGGTTAATAGTGGACCAATCGTTATTAACGATATTCCATTGTATTTAACTATCAATGAAAGTCATCATCAATCATTAGTTAATAATAAAATTGGTGCTAAATTATTTACAAATAGTTTGATGAAACAATTAAATTATAAAACTTCTAATTTTAGTTCTATTTCTATTACTGAACAAAATTTTATTGTTGCTCTTAATAATTTAAAGATAAATAGAAAACAAATATTGCAAAGTGAATTTATCATTAATTCTTTATTAGAACAAAAATTATCATTAGAACAGTTAATTTTTTTGCAAAATAAAAAAGAATATAGTTATTTAAAAAAATTTAATGAAGTTGAATTACAAGAAATTATTAATTTGCAAAAAATAGCAGTTGTTGCTATTAAAACTAATAAAGATCAGCGAAAAATAACATTAATAGCAGGTAATAAACAACGAATTGAAAACTTTTTTATTAATGCTAAAAAACCAATCATTATTGCTATTAATGCTATTAATAAAAAAATTAGAGCAATTAATCAGCCCGAAAATATTCAACCAATAGCACCGATAACTAATATTACTAATTATCAAGATTTATGACAATTACAAAAAATTCATAAAGAACTATTGAAGTCATTTTCAAAATGGCGGATAGTATCTCAAGATATATTAGAAAATTTATCACAGACTTTTGCTTATGGTTATTATTCAGAAGTCATTGATAATTTGAAAATTACTCATTATTCTTTTAATAATGATTTATTAGATTATAATTTAATGGAAATTAAAGGACACAATTTATTAGCTAATAGTAGTAATACTATTTTATTTCTTTCTAATAATATTAGTGATAATCCTAGTATGGTTATTTTATTAAGTGAAGATTTAAAATCAATTTGTGATTTAAAAACAATAATTACTAAAATTACTAAAAAGCAATCTATTAAAATAGTTTTTAAAAAAGATATTGTTATTTTGAGTACTGTTCATTATCAATGTATTACTGATTTTATTACTAAAATGATTACTATTTTTAAATCTGATAATTTTAAACATCAGTTACAAGTTATTAAATAAAAAATGAGGTGAAATTTATGAAAACAAAACAACCAATATTACTATGTATTTTAGATGGTTTTGGTATTGCAAAATCTAGTTCAACTAATGCTATTAGTTCTGCAACAAAACCTAATTTGGATTATTTATTAAAAACTTATCCGCATACTGAAGTTTCAGCTTCTGGCCTTGCAGTTGGTTTACCAGAAGGACAAATGGGCAACTCTGAAGTTGGACATTTACAAATTGGTGCCGGTAGAGTAATTTATCAGTCATTAACATTAATTAATAAGTCAATAAATGATAAAACATTTTTTAAAAATGAAACAATATTGTCAGCAATTAATCATGCCAAAAAGAATAATAGTAATGTTCATATTATTGGTTTACTAAGTGATGGTGGAGTACATGCTCATATTAATCATATTTTAGCATTATTAGAAATTGCTAAACAACAAAATTTTAAGAATGTTTATGTTCATGCTATTTTAGATGGTCGTGATACAAAAGCTGATATTTCTAAAATTTATATTGAACAGTTATTAAAAACTATGAAACAATTAGGCATTGGTATGCTTGCTACTATTTCAGGAAGATATTATGCTATGGATCGCGATAAACGTTGAGATCGTTTAAAAATAGCATATGATGTAATAGTTAATCATGAAGGTGCTTCATTTATTGATCCTATTGCTTATGTTAATGCAGAATATAGTGCTGGTCGTAATGATGAATTTATTATGCCTGCTTATAATTCTGAAATTAATAATGGTAATATTAAGAATAACGATAGCATTATTTTTGCTAATTTCCGTCCTGATCGTGCAATTCAATTAGCATCAGCATTAACAAATAATAAATATGATTTTAATATTAGTATGAAAATACCAACATTAAAAAATACTTTTTTTATTTCAATGATGGAATATGCTAAAAGTGTTAAACCACAAGGTGTTATTTTTCCACCTATATCAATGCTTGATGCTTTAGGGGAATGATTAAGTAAAAATCAATATCATCAATTACGAATTGCTGAAACTGAAAAATATGCACACGTAACTTATTTTTTTGATGGTGGTGTTGATGTTGAATATCCACTATCAACAAGAATTTTAATTCCTTCACCAAAAGTAGCAACTTATGACTTAAAACCAGAAATGAGTGCTCGCGAAATTACTACTCGTTTAGAAAGTGAAATTTCTAAAAACATATATGATGTTATGGTTTTAAATTTTGCTAATCCTGATATGGTTGGTCATACTGGTGTTTTAAATGCTGCCATTGATGCGATTGATGTTATTGATGAATGTATTGGAAAATTGTATCAAGCAATAAAACAAGTGAATGGTATTTTAATGATTACTGCTGATCATGGTAATGCTGAAATCATGATTGATAAAGAGGGTAATCCTAATAAAAAACATACATCGCAACCAGTACCATTTATTATTTGTAAAACAGGATTAAAATTAAAATCAGGTGGTTGCTTAGCAAATATTGCTCCAACGCTATTAGACGTTTTGGGCTTAGTTAAACCAACTGTTATGACCAGTGAGTCTTTAATTATTAAATAAAAATATATTGATTTTTCTTTTTATTGATAAGTGCTTGTTTTAAGAATATAAAAGTATTAAAATATAGGCATATGAATTAAATATAGTGTTTCCCCTTTTATTTTTTTAAATAAATATAAGGGGTTTATTATATTTAGTTCCTATATTATTTTAGAAATCTATACATTTATTAAAAATTATGGAGGTAAAGTATGCAATTATCAGAAACAGTAGAATATTGAGAACTTAATGACTTTCTACAAAAATCATTAAGTTCTAAAAAAGATGAATCATCACCCAATATAACTTTAAATAGTTTGGAAGTTAAGATTGATGATATAAAAACACAATTAGATAGTAGTTTAAAAGAATATATTATTGAACTTGTATATGTAGATGAAAAGGGACGTTTAGTAAAAAATACTAATGATGAAAATGTTAGTATTATTCAACAACCAGCTTTAGCAATTAATAGTGATCAATTACAACAACTAGTAATAGTAAAAGAAAAATTAGATAGTTCTCTAGTACATTTATATCGAACTAAAAAAGAAAATGATAAGATTATTCTTGAATATTTAGGTAAAAAAGAATTACCGGCATTATTATTAAAAACTCAATCAGAATCCAATAATTTAAATAATGAAGAATATAAAGAAGAGTTAGATGATCTTAATGTTAATATTATAAAAAGATCTGAAGAGCCTATGAAATTATCATTTGCTGAAAATGGAACGTGTTATTTATTTATTGATAATAAAAACAAAACAATTGTTCCTGTAGATGTAAATGATGCTAAGGAATTTAAAAACTTTGTAGCCAAAAAATGTCCTCGTAATGGTAGTATAAATATTGAAGTTGATAAAAATGGAAAGATTTTGTTTGCATATATTATTGATAACCAGACTCATAAGAGGAAAGATATAAAAATTGATGAAAAATTAATTGATACTCTTGAAAGAGTAATTAGTACAGCCTCTTCTTTACATTCACAACATTCACAAAATAATTCTGTTGCACCTAAAAAAGAAGTACAAAGTAATAATTCTTTTCTTGCAAAGGAAATTAATGGTACTGAAGCACCATCAAAACCAGTAGAACAAAATGTTAAGTCAGTTTTATCTACACCAACACCATAAATGTAATAATTAAAGGAGAAAATATAAAAATGCCACTAATGGAAAATTTTAAATGATTTACAAACATTATGAGAAGTATATATCAATCAGAAATAAGTGATGTTGAAGATATTGCTATTGAAGTAGAGGATGACCTATATTCAAAAAAGAATACACTTAATATTTTGAAGAATTCTTCTTTCAATATTAATCCATTAAAAGTAAAAAAAATAGTTAGTTTAAATCAAGATGGAAAATTTGTTGTTGATAGTGGTTCATTAGTTAATACTATATTTATTAGTGATGAATCATTAATTCAAAATGATCAAAGTATATTTAAAAAAGACCAATTAGTTTTCGTTGAGGATGAAACTGACAATACTAAAATTAAAGTATATAAAATTTTATTTGATGAATCTGAAGGTGAAATAAGACCTGAATTAGGATTATTAGGAAGTATAAATTTATTAAAATTTAATGAAATTTTTATAAATTCTGGACTGTTTAAAGAAAATGATGTTTTAATTAATCAAAAGATTAAAAATTTATTAGATACTCCACAGTTGCGAAATCCATTTGAACAATCAAACCCGGTTTGAGATGTGGAACAGTATAAAATTAATGATTATTCTTCAAATAGTACAATGATCGAAGATTTTAAAAAACATTTAAACTTAGTGAATGTTGAAAAAGACTATTTTATTTATCGTCAAGGAAATGAAATTTTTATTAAAAATGTTACTGATCCAAATGATACTTTTATAATCTCAACAACTGCTCAAAGTATTACTGATAATGATATTTTTTATTTAAATAAAAAGATTAACGAAAATGGAGAAATTTTTTGAGAAACCTATAAAATAACAAAAAAACCTGTTCTAGGATGATTATATGATAATATAAAATATCAAGCACATAAAGTTAAATCTTTAACCGACCAGCAATTTGATGATTTAAAAGCATTAAGTACTCCTCCACAATTAGGATTTACTATAGAACCAACAATTAATATTGGATTAGCATCTGTTGTTAAAGAAGAACAAGAAGAAATTGATTTAGTTGCTATGCGTTTTTTAGTTATTGCACCAGAAGTATTACCAGAAGATTTACCTGAACTTTTACCGATTACAAATAATATCACTGAAACATTACAAAATAATAGCATAGAAGGTTTGTATAGTTTAGTAATAGAAGATGGTAAAATAAAAATATCAGATGCTAAATCAGATCCAGAAAATGTAACTTTTGAACAAGAACTTTCTCGGGATAATAAAAAAATATGAAATGATATAGAAGTTGCTGGTAAGTATCAAAAAGTATACTTTGCAAAAAACCCAAGTAATAATTTAGTAGAAAAATGAGTAGTTATTGCTGATCAAAATCAACTACAATGTATTGGAACACTTTCTTTATTAGAGTTAAGAAAAAGTTTTGCAAATAATAATTTATTTCCTAATGGATTAAAGGGTATTCACTGTGGAGAAAATGGATCACAAGTTAAAGTGGCAAGAGCTGCTGCTGAACAGGTAATATCACCAAAACCATCAGCTACAAAATTATCTCCAGTTATCGTTAAAAATGTTATTAATTTAAAATGAGATGATAGTAGAGAATTATGAGATTTAAACATAACAACTGATGAGCAAACATTGGATAAAAAATTAAAATTAGAAAAAGATGAAAATGATATTTTGAAAAATTTAATAGATAAAAATAATAATGCAAATACTGTTATTTTATTTAATAAGTATGATGGAAAATTTTTAAGAGCATATTATTTTGATGAAAATAATAAAAAAGTAAATTGCTCTAATAAGTTAAGTGATGAAGATAAAGAACAACTTAGTATCATAAATCAGAAAGCAAAAGTAAGAGTATCAGAAACAAGAACAGTAAGACCAATACCTGATTTAAAATCAAACTTATTTTCAAAAAATATTAAAACTTTTAATTTTAATATTTTTAATGGAAAATGTTATGTTTTATGTAATGATGAACTTGGAATTCCATTAAAAGCAGAAGTGAAACTTAGTCCTAAACAAATTCGTGCATTATCATATTTAACTAAAAATGAAGTTGATTTTTCTTTAACTTTTGATAAAGATGATAATTTTAAAAGTATAAGTTATATCTTTTATAGAGATGAAGTAAAACAAAATGTAACTATTAACAGAAAAGATTTATCTAATGGTAATAATTTTAATCAAAAAACGATTGAAACTGATGAATTAATGAAAGCAATAATTACTGCTCTTAATAATCCTGAAAGTTTAATACCAGAGGATGATGGAGTAACTCCAAAACCATGAAATAGTGATACTGCTGCTAAAGTTAATGATACATCATCACCAAGTAGTACAACTCAACATTCACAACAACAACAAATGTAATTAAATCATCATTATTTTAGAAGCACAAATAAAAAATATTTGTGCTTTTTTGATTCTAAACAATATTTTTTTCTGTATAATAATTAGTGAAATATTAAAGAAAGAAGGAATTAACAAATATGTCTTGCATTATTGATATTAGAGCACTACAAGTAATAGACTCAAGAGGAAATCCAACTATTCAAGTTGAATGTTGAACTGAAGATGGTGGATACGGGATTGCTTTAGTGCCATCAGGTGCTTCAACAGGTACTAGAGAAGCTTTAGAACTACGAGACAAAGATACTAAAGTTTATGGTGGACTTGGTGTTATGAAAGCTATTAAAAATATTAATGAAAATATTGCCGAAGCCATTATTGGTTTGGAAGTTACTAATCAAAGATTAATTGATCAAACAATGATTAAGTTAGATGGAACAGAAAATAAAACAAAATTAGGTGCCAATGCTATTTTAGGGGTATCATTAGCAGTTGCTAAAGCTGCCGCTGATGAATTATATGTGCCCTTATATACATACTTAGGTGGTACTAATGCTTGTCAGTTGCCAGTCCCAATGTTAAATGTAATTAATGGTGGTGCTCATGCTGATAATAATATTGATTTTCAAGAATTTTTAATAATGCCAGTTGGTGCTAAAACATTTTCAAAGGCAATCCAAATGGCTGCTGAAACTTTTCATGCTTTAAAAAGTATTTTAAAAGGTAAGGGTTTAGTTACTGCAGTTGGTGATGAAGGTGGTTTTGCTCCTAATTTAAAATCAACTGAAGAAGCATTAGATTTAATTGTCGAAGCTATTAAAAAAGCGGGTTACACTCCAAATAAAGATATAAAAATTGCTATGGACTGTGCATCATCAGAGATTTATCAAAATGGTAAATATGTTTTTGGCAATAAAGATGGTAAAAGTAAAAATACTGAAAAATTATTAACTTCAGCGCAACTAGTAGATTATTTAGTTGATTTAACTAAAAAATATCCAATTATTTCAATTGAAGATGGTTTGGCTGAAGGTGATTGAGAAGGATTTAAATTATTATTAGAAAAATCAGAAGGTAAATTCCAAGTTGTTGGTGATGATTTATTCGTTACTAATCCAAAAATTATTAAAGAAGGAATTATTAAAAACGTTGCTAATTCAGTATTAATTAAACTAAATCAAATTGGAACATTAACTGAAACTATGGAGGCTATTGAAATGTGTCAAAAAGCTGGGTGAACAGCAGTAGTATCTCATCGTTCTGGGGAAACTGAAGATACAACGATTGCTGACTTAGCAGTAGCTTTTAATACTGGACAAATTAAAACAGGTTCAATGTCAAGAACTGATCGTGTTGCAAAATATAATCGTTTATTAACAATTGAAGCCGATTTAGCAGATCAAGCTAAATTTTTAGGTGACGATGTATTTTATAATATTAATTAATTAAAATCATATTTTATGGTTAAATTTACTGATATCCTTTTTAATTTTAAACAAATTATAATAATTATCACTAAAATAATGTAATTAGAAGAGAGGATGACTAAATATGCAAGAATTAAATAAAAGAAGAATTGGAATCTTAACTTCTGGTGGTGATTCACCAGGTATGAATAATGTTATTAATGCAGTATATAAGACTTTTCGTGGTATAAATCATGAAAATAGTAAAATTGCTACTGCTGATAAAAGACCATTTGAATTAGTTTTAATAAAAAATGGTTATAAAGGAATAATGACAAATGACATTCACGTTATTGATAACAATTGAGCAAATTTAATTGATCTAGGAACTGAGATGGGGGGAACAATCATTGGGTCTGCTCGTTTTAGAGAATTTGAGCAAGAAGAAACTCGTAAAAAATGTATTGAAATTTTAAAATCTAAAAAAATTGAAGGTTTAATTGCTATTGGTGGTGATGGCACATATAATGGTTTGCAAAAATTAAGTAATGAAGCAGCTATTCAATGTGTGGGTATTCCAGGTACTATTGATAATGATATTAGTTCAAGTGAGTTTACTATTGGTTTTGATACCGCTCTTAATACAATTGTTGAAAATCTTGATAAAATTCGTCAAACTGCTAATTCTCACGGAAGAATTATGATTGTTGAAGTAATGGGTCGTAATTGTGGTGACCTTGCTCTTCACAGTGCTGCTGCTGCAAATTGTGATTTAGTTGCAACTAAAGATTTAGGAATTGGAGAACAGTCATTGATTGATATTATTAAACAGTTGTACACTAAAAAACAACGTCGTTCATTAGTAATAGTAGTAACTGAACGTCAATATGATGTTAATAAAATAGCTAAAATCATTGAAAAGGATACTGATTGTGAAACAAGAGCAGTAATATTGGGTCAAATTCAACGTGGGGGAACACCAAGTGCATTTGATCGTTATTTAGCAACAATGATGGGTATTTTTGCTGCTGAAAGATTTGCAAATAGTAATAAATCTAGTATTTGTATTGGATTACAAGATAATAAATTAGTAGCTATTGAAATTCAAGATGCATTAAACACACCTTCAATAAATAAAAATAACGTTGCTAATAAAATTTTACGTTTGTCAGGAGTTATTTTTAAAAAAAATACTTAATAAAAAGAGGTGAATAATTTGATATCAATTATAAAAAGAACTAAATGTGTAACTACTTTAGGACCTGCTTCAAATTCTGCTGATGTTATTAAACAACTAATAGAAAATGGCTCAATTTGTGGGCGTTTAAATTTTTCTCATGGTACTCATGATGAACATTTAGCAAGGGTTTTAATGATTAGAGAAGTATCTAAACAATTAAATGTACCAGTTGCTATTATGTTAGATACTAGAGGTCCGGAAGTTAGAACACATACCTTTACAAAGGGTAGTGTAGAAATCAAAAAAAATGAAATTATTACGATAATTGATAATAAAGAGATTATTGGTACTGCGGATAAGTTTTCTGTAAATTATGGTAATTTAGCAAAGGATATTAAAGTTAATGATAATTTACTAGTAGATGATGGTAAATTAACATTAAAGGTTACAGCGGTTAAAGACCATACTGTTATTTGTCAAGCTTTAAATACACATACTATTAAAGATCGTCGTGCTATTAATATTCCAAATGTTAAATTGTCTTTACCTTTTATTTCTGAAAAAGATAGAGCAGATTTAATTTTTGGTTGTCAGCAAAAAGTAGATTATGTTGCTGCATCATTTGTTTGTTCAGCAGCTGATATTAAAGAAATCCGCAAAGTTTTAGATGATAATGATGGTAAACATATTCAAATCATTGCTAAAATTGAATCACAATTAGCAGTTAATAATTTTGATGAAATTTTAAAAGAATCAGATGCTATTATGGTTGCTCGTGGTGATTTAGGAGTTGAAATTCCTTTTGAAAAAGTTCCTTTTTTAGAACGTGAATGAATTAAAAAATGTCGTACTGTTAACAAACCAATAATTGTTGCTACGCAAATGCTAGATTCAATGATAGATAACCCTCATCCAACACGTGCTGAAGTTACTGATGTTTGGGTTGCTATGGATTGGGGAGCAACATGTACAATGTTATCGGGTGAATCTGCTAATGGTAACTATCCTGTGTTATCAATTGCAACAATGAGTAAAATTCTTGTTGATGCTGAAAGTCATCAAGAACAGAGTAAAATTGCTACTGATTTATTGCATACAAAAGATCAATTAGTTACTAAAACTATTAAAAAAATTATTGAAGAAAAACCACAATATTTAATTACTAATAGTCAAGATAGTAATTATATTAGAACTATTGCTAATGCTCATTTGCCAGTTTATATAATTCCTATTGTTAATAATGTTATTGATTATAATAAATTTGCAATAAACTTTGGAATTTATACTTTTTTAGCAACTGAAGGAATTCCAGTAGAATTAAGTAATTCTTCGCAATTAGTTAAAAGCATTAGTAGCACTTATATAATCCCTACTAAATCAAAAGTATTAGTAGTAGATATTAATAATAATACTAATCCTTTTACAACTTTTATTGTTAAATAACCTAGTACTACTGAGGTAAATTAGAAAAGGAATTAGGTAAAACATGAAAATTAATGTAATTAAATTAAATGGCAAAACGATGACTTATAATATTGAAAATCCAATTACTGGTTATCAATTATTAAAACAGGAAAATGAAAATATAGATTCTTCAATTATTGCTTTTACTCTGAATGGACAATTAAAAGATTTATATTGAGAAATTAAAGAAGATGCTGAAATCAAGTTTATTAAAAAAGATGATGCTTTAGGATGAACTATTTTAAATTATGGATGTGCTATGATTTTAGCTCATACTATTAAATTAATGTATCCACAAGCGTTAATTACGATTGCTAATACTAATGATAATGGTTTTTATTTAGATTTTGATTATGAAAAACGACTTTCTAATGATGAATTAATTAAAATTGAAGAGAAAATGCGTGAAATTTTAATAAAAAATATTGAAATTAAAAGAGTTTGTCAAACTAAAGAAGAATCTTTAAAAACTCATAAAGACAATCCTTTTGCTTTAGAATATATTAAATTAAATCATGTTAATGGATTAAAATGCTCTTATTTAGTTGATAATAAGACTTTAGTAGTAGCATCGGGTGTTGCTATTAATAATTCTTCATCAATAAAAGATTTTAAATTATTAAGTATTACTGGTGCATATTGATTAGGAAATGATAAAAATAAACAATTACAGCGCATTTCTGGAATTTGTGATTATTCAAAAGTAAAATTAGTAGATAAACTTAATGAACTTGAAGAACAAAAAAATCGTGATCATCGTAAACTAGGTAAAGAATTAAGTATTTTTACTTTTAATGATGATTGTGGTAAAGGATTACCTATATTTTTACCAAATGGTATGGTTATTAAAAAAGTTTTGCAGGAATATTTGAGAAAACAAGAATTTATGTGAGATTATCAAGAAGTAGCGACACCAGTTTTAGGTTCTGTTGAATTATATAAAAAAAGTGGTCATTGAGATCATTATCGTGAAAATATGTTTACTCCAATTAAAAAAGAAGAAGAACAATTGGTATTAAGACCAATGACTTGTCCTCATCACTGTATGATTTATAAAAGTGCTCTTCGTAGTTATAAAGATTTGCCTTTGCGTTTAAGTGAACATGCTTTATTATATCGTTATGAAGCAAGTGGGGCTTTAACTGGTTTAGAACGAGTAAGAAGTATGGAATTAACTGATTCTCATATTTTTGTTAGATTTGATCAAATGAAAACAGAGTTTAAACGTTGTTATCAGTTAATTGCTGAGGTTTTAAAAACTTTAAATATTAAAATTGATTATTTATCATTATCTTTACGAGATCCTGCTGATAAAGAAAAATATTTTAATGATGATAAAATGTGAAATCAAGCAGAAACAGCATTACGTGAAGTATTAGATAAATTACAATTAGAGTATAAACCAATGATTGGTGAGGCTGCTTTTTATGGACCAAAATTTGATGTTCAAATTAAAACAGCATTAGGTCATGAAATTACAATATCTACTATTCAATTCGATTTCTTATTACCGAAAAAGTTTAATTTAACTTATATTGATGAAAATAATAATGAAATAAATCCAGTTATTGTTCATCGAGGATTAATTGGTACATATGAACGTTTTATTGCCACATTATTAGAACAAAATAAAGGTGTTTTTCCACTATGATTAGCACCAAGGCAAATTGCAATTTTACCAATAAATGAAAAAGAAAAAACCTTAGAATATGCTAATAAATTATTGCAAACTTGTAAACAACATAATTTACGAACTGAAATTATTAGCAGTGGAACTATTGGCAAACGTATTGTTGAAACACAAACTCAAAAAATTCCTTATCAAATTATTATTGGTGATAAGGAAATAGAAAATAATAATTTAAGTTATCGTCAGTATGGTCAAAAAGAAAGTAAAATTGTTACTTTATCAGAATTTTTAAAATTATTAACAAAACAAGTTGATAATAAAATATAATTATAAAAATTAAAAAACCATTTAAGGTTCTAATTCTTAAATGGTTTTTTAGTTAATTAAGCAATTTAATTTTACTAATATACTTAGTAAAATTTAAACCATTTTTTATACGAAAAAAATATTTATATTTTTAGTATTATTTTCATTGACATTGGGTTTTGTTTTCTGTAAGATACTTATTGTGCCCGAAAATAAATGGGTTACAAACTAGAAAAAACGATCTTTGAAAACTAAATAGAACAAGAATTAATCCGTCAATTTTTTATTAAAAATTAAATAAGTCAGACATCATCTTTTAACAAAAACAATTTTATTGAGAGTTTGATCCTGGCTCAGGATTAACGCTGGCGGCATGCCTAATACATGCAAGTCGAACGAAAGTAGCAATACTTTAGTGGCGAACGGGTGAGTAACACGTATCTAACCTACCATTTAGTGGGGAATAACTGTTGGAAACGACAGCTAATACCGCATATGTTATTTATTTGCAATAATAAATAATGAAAGGAGCATTTGCTTCGCTAATTGTTGGGGATGCGGCGCATTAACTAGTTGGTAAGGTAATGGCTTACCAAGGTAACGATGCGTAGCCGATCTGAGAGGATGAACGGCCACATTGGGACTGAGACACGGCCCAAACTTCTACGGAAGGCAGCAGTAGGGAATTTTTCACAATGGGCGAAAGCCTGATGGAGCAATGACGCGTGACTGATGAAGGTCTTCGGATTGTAAAGGTCTGTTGTAAGGGAAGAAGTGCTAGAATAGGAAATGATTTTAGTATCGACCATACCTTACCAGAAAGCCACGGCTAACTATGTGCCAGCAGCCGCGGTAATACATAGGTGGCAAGCGTTATCCGGATTTATTGGGCGTAAAGCGTGCGTAGACGGTTTTGCAAGTCTGAGGTTAAATTTAGGGGCTCAACCCCTAACCGCCTTGGAAACTACATTACTAGAGTATAGGAGAGGTTAGTGGAATTTCATGTGTAGCGGTGGAATGCGTAGATATATGAAGGAACACCAGTGGCGAAGGCGGCTAACTGGCCTATTACTGACGTTGTGGCACGAAAGCGTGGGGAGCAAATAGGATTAGATACCCTAGTAGTCCACGCCGTAAACGATGAGTACTAAGTGTTGCCATGAGGCAGTGCTGTAGCTAACGCATTAAGTACTCCGCCTGAGTAGTATGCTCGCAAGAGTGAAACTCAAAGGAATTGACGGGGACCCGCACAAGCGGTGGAGCATGTGGTTTAATTCGAAGCAACGCGAAGAACCTTACCAGGTCTTGACATACCTTGCGAAGCTATAGAGATATAGTAGAGGTTAACAAGGATACAGGTGGTGCATGGTTGTCGTCAGTTCGTGTCGTGAGATGTTTGGTTAAGTTCAGCAACGAACGCAACCCTTGTCCTTAGTTGCCAGCATTAAGTTGGGGACTCTAAGGAGACTGCTAGTGTAAGCTAGAGGAAGGTGGGGACGACGTCAAATCATCATGCCCCTTATGACCTGGGCTACACACGTGCTACAATGGCTGATACAAAGAGTCGCTAAACCGCGAGGTCAAGCAAATCTCAAAAAGTCAGTCTCAGTCCGGATTGAAGTCTGCAACTCGACTTCATGAAGTCGGAATCGCTAGTAATCGCGAATCAGCAATGTCGCGGTGAATACGTTCTCGGGTCTTGTACACACCGCCCGTCAAACCACGAGAGTTGGCAATGCCAGAAGTCGGTGTCCTAACCGTAAGGAGGGAGCTGCCAAAGGCAGGGTTGATGATTGGGGTTAAGTCGTAACAAGGTATCCCTACCGGAAGGTGGGGATGGATCACCTCCTTTCTATGGAGTTTAGTTTCTAATAAGAAACCAAGACAACAAGAAAAAATAGATGGATGATTTATTGGATTACTTCTTTTTGTTCTGTTTAGTTTTCAGGGATTGTTTTCTCTGAGCAATTGTTCTTTAAAAACTGGATAATAGACATCTTTTAAAAAAATAAGATAATTTTTATCTTGCAATAGGATATTCTAAAAATAAATTATTAAGAGCGTATGGTGGATGCCTTGGAATTGGAAGACGATGAAGGACGCGATTACCTGCGATAAGCTTCGGGGAGCTGGAAATAAGCTTTGATCCGGAGATGTCCGAATGGGGAAACCCACTATCTTTAATCAGATAGTACTGTACAATGAATTCATAGTTGTGCAGAGTGATACCTAGAGAATTGAAACATCTTAGTACCTAGAGGAAAAGAAAGCGAATGCGATTCCCTTAGTAGCGGCGAGCGAAAAGGGAGCAGCCTAAACCAGTCGTCAGACTGGGGTTATAGGACTGTCTATTAGGTTCGACCTATGAAGAGTTACAAAATTTATATATAGCAGAAGTTGTTGGGAAGCAACGCCATAGATGGTGAAAGCCCAGTATGCGAAATGTATAAATCTCTTGACAGTATCCTGAGTACGGCGAGGCACGTGGAACCTTGTCGGAATTTGCGCAGACCACTGCGTAAGGCTAAATACTAACCAATTACCGATAGTGAACCAGTACCGTGAGGGAAAGGTGAAAAGTACCCCGAGTGGGGAGTGAAATAGTTTCTGAAACCATATGCTTACAACAAGTCGGAGCCCGTTAATGGGTGACGGCGTGCCTTTTGTAGAATGAGCCGGCGAGTTATGATTACATGCAAGGTTAAGTTGAAAAGACGGAGCCGAAGTGAAAGCGAGCCTGAATAGGGCGTTTAGTATGTGGTCGTAGACCCGAAACCAGGTGATCTAGCCATGAGCAGGTTGAAGTTAATGTAACAGTTAATGGAGGACCGAACCAACGTTCGTTGAAAAGACCGTGGATGACTTGTGGCTAGCGGTGAAATTCCAATCGAACCTGGAGATAGCTGGTTCTCCCCGATATAGTTTTAGGACTAGCGTCAGAATTAGTGCAATGGAGGTAAAGCTCTGAATGTATGATGGCCCCACCTCGGGGTACTGAATGCAATTAAACTGCGAATGCCATTGTTACATATCTGGCAGTCAGTCTATGGGTGATAAGGTCCATGGACGTGAGGGAAACAGCCCAGATCATCAGCTAAGGTCCCCAAATCAATGCTAAGTGGAAAACGATGTGGAATTGTTCAGACAGCTAGGAGGTTGGCTTAGAAGCAGTCATCCTTTAAAGAGTGCGTAACAGCTCACTAGTCGAATGATTCTGCGCGGAAAATGTACCGGGGCTAAGCATTGTACCGAAGCTATGGGTCTATATATATGTTTACATATATTGTGGGCGGTAGGGGAGCGTTCTAATCTGCGACGAAGTTAGACCGGAAGGACTAGTGGAGCGTTTAGAAGTGAGAATGCCGGCGTGAGTAACGATTGAAGGTGAGAATCCTTCATGCCGATTGACCAAGGTTTCCTGGGCTAGGTTCGTCCACCCAGGGTTAGTCAGGACCTAAGGCGAGGCCGAAAGGCGTAGTCGATGGATAACAGGTTGATATTCCTGTACCACCATGGTGACTGATGGAATGACGGAGAAGGCTAAAATGTCCCAGTGATTGGTAGTGCTGGGCTAAGTACAAAGAGGGTTGTGTAGGCAAATCCGCACAGCGTTAACCTTGAAGTACGATGGGGAGTGAACGGTTCGCTTAGTAACGAAGCATTTGATGCCATACTTCCAAGAAAAGTTTCTAAAGACATCACCATGGTGCCTGTACCGAGAACGGACACACGTGGTCAAGGAAAATATCCTAAGGCAAGCGAGATAACTATAGCTAAGGAACTCTGCAAAATAACCCCGTAAGTTAGCGAGAAGGGGAGCTCATAGCAATATGAGTCGCAGTGAAGAGGTCCGGGCGACTGTTTAGCAAAAACACAGCTCTCTGCTAAGTCGTAAGACGATGTATAGGGGGTGACGCCTGCCCAGTGCTGGAAGGTTAAAGAGATTTGTTAGCGTAAGCGAAGCTTTGAACTGAAGCCCCAGTGAACGGCGGCCGTAACTATAACGGTCCTAAGGTAGCGAAATTCCTTGTCAGGTAAGTTCTGACCCGCACGAAAGGCGTAACGATCCGGACGCTGTCTCGGCTATAGACTCGGTGAAATCTTAGTACCTGTGAAGATGCAGGTTACCCGCGATTAGACGGAAAGACCCCGTGGAGCTTTACTACAACTTGATATTGAATTTTGGTGTAGTTTGTACAGCATAGGTGGGAGACGTTGATATGCAGACGCTAGTAGGCATGGAGTCACCATTGGGATACCACCCTTGCTATATTGAAATTCTAACTTGAGACCATAATCTGGTCTAAGGACAGTGTCTGGTGGGTAGTTTGACTGGGGCGGTCGCCTCCTAAAAAGTAACGGAGGCGCCCAAAGGTACCCTCAATATGAATGGAAATCATATGTAGAGCGCAAAGGTAAAAGGGTGCTTGACTGCGAGACATACAAGTCGAGCAGGAACGAAAGTTGGGCTTAGTGATCCGGCGGTGCTGTGTGGAAAGGCCGTCGCTCAACGGATAAAAGTTACCCCGGGGATAACAGGCTAATCTCTCCCAATAGTTCATATAGACGGGGAGGTTTGGCACCTCGATGTCGGCTCATCGCATCCTGGAGGTGTAGTCGCTTCCAAGGGTTGGGCTGTTCGCCCATTAAAGCGGTACGCGAGCTGGGTTCAGAACGTCGTGAGACAGTTTGGTCCCTATCTGTCGTGGGCGCAAGAAATTTGAGGAAAGCTGTTCCTAGTACGAGAGGACCGGAATGGACCTACCTCTGGTGCACCAGTTGTCACGCCAGTGGCACAGCTGGGTAGCTATGTAGGGCATGAATAAGCGCTGAAAGCATCTAAGCGCGAAGTCAGTTCCAAGATGAGATTTCTCATTCGAAAGAAGTAAGATCCCTTGAATACTACAAGGTTGATAGGTCAGGTGTGTAAGCATAGTGATATGTTCAGCTTACTGATACTAATAGATCGAGGATTTATTGAAGAATATATTCTCTATTGCAAATCAAAAGTAATCAAATTTAAAGATGTCTGTTTCTAGTTTTTAGGGAGCAATTGCTAAACTATTTGGTGTCCATGGCGGAGTGGTCACACCTGTTCCCATCTCGAACACAGCAGTTAAGCACTCCAGCGGCGAAAATACCAGCAATGGGAAAATAGCACGATGCCAAATTTTTTTTATTGTTAATCTTAATGTAAAAATTAAGATTTTTTTAATTTTTACATTAAAATAAGTAAAAAATTTTATTTTTAATTTATGATTGTTTTAAACCACTTATACGCTCTGCTATTGATAAATCATTTTTTATTCATCAATAAATAGTAATAATAAATCCAATTAATGATATATAAGTTATATAAAAGACATATTCCGTAATTAAATTTTTTAAAAGTCAATTAATAATTTTAAAATTTATTTTATAATTTTGTTATTAACAATAAATTTAGAAAAGTGTTGATAAAAATGATTTTTGAAAATTTAAAAAAATTAAAAAATGAAGAATTTTACAGATATTTTGGTATAAAACGTTTTCATTTTAATGAAATGTTAGAAAAATTAATTGAAATAGAAAAATTAGAAAAAAATAAAGGTCGAAAAAATAAACTTTCAGTAGAAGAAAGATTAATGATGACTTTATTATACTGAAAAGAATATTATACTTTTTTTCAAATGAGTATTAAATCTAAAATGAGCCCATCAAGTTGTTTTCGAAATATTACTTGAGTAGAAAATAAACTTAGTAACCACAAAGATTACCAATTTTTAAAAGAAAGATATAAATTAAAAATTGATAAAAAACAAGAAAATTCAAATGAATTTCAATTTTATTTAATTGATTCAACTGAGATTGAAATTGAAAGACCAACTAAAAAAACTACAGTTAGAATATTTTTCTGGTAAAAGTTGAATGTATTCTATAAAATTTCAAATTGTATATGATTTTTTTAATAAAAAAATTGTTGATATTTTTGCTGATAATGGTAAAGTGCATGATTTTCAAATATTAAAAAATTCAAATCTTGAATTTTCAGAAAAAACAATAATTATTGGTGATTTAGGATATCAAGGTATACAAAATATTTATAAAAATACAATAATACCAATTAAAAGAACTAAAAATAAAAAATTAACTAAACAAGAAAGAAAATACAATAAGATTGTATCTAAAATTAGAATTAAAGTTGAACATGTCTTTGCTTGATTGAAAAGATTCAAAATTTTAGTAAATAAATGTAGAAAATCTAAATTTAGACTTATGTACTTAAGATTTAACTTACTTTGTGAAATTTTTAATAAAATAAAACCATTAAAATAAAAAAAATATTAAAAATATTTTTTTAAAATTTAAATTTTTATCGAGTTAATATAAAAATATTATTAACAATTTTTTGTTTAAAATGTAAACTCATTTTTTAAACTATTTTTTCAAAAAATATTTATTTCTATATTCAATAACACTAAATTGTTTTAAAACAATTTTATTGACAATTAATTAAATTTAATTACGGAATATGTCTATTGTAGTAAACTGCAAAGTCCATAGATTAGTTTTTCTTTACGATTTGATCCAACATTAATTCCGGTGACGATTTCACCAACGGATCTAATATTAAAAATTCATAAAATAGCATTAATAATAAATAAAAAATTATTAATTAAACTTTTAATTAAACGTTTTGTTTGCATATTATTCTCCTTTAAACTAAAAATATTAATAATAATAATTTTAACATTTTAACTATAAAATATATTATTTTAAAGATTACCTTTATTATTGATATTAAAATAATATTAAATTAAAAATAATCTTGATGCTTTATCATAAGAAATGTAACAAATATTAATGTAAAGGAAATTGATATTAATTATTTTTTCATTGGTTTTTTATATAGACATATTCCATAATTAAATTTTTTAAAAGTCAATTAATTAATAATTTTAAAATTTATTTTATAATTTTGTTATTAACAATAAATTTAGAAAAGTGTTGATAAAAATGATTTTTGAAAATTTAAAAAAATTAAAAAATGAAGAATTTTACAGATATTTTGGTATAAAACGTTTTCATTTTAATGAAATGTTAGAAAAATTAATTGAAATAGAAAAATTAGAAAAAAATAAAGGTCGAAAAAATAAACTTTCAGTAGAAGAAAGATTAATGATGACTTTATTATACTGAAAAGAATATTATACTTTTTTTCAAATGAGTATTAAATCTAAAATGAGCCCATCAAGTTGTTTTCGAAATATTACTTGAGTAGAAAATAAACTTAGTAACCACAAAGATTACCAATTTTTAAAAGAAAGATATAAATTAAAAATTGATAAAAAACAAGAAAATTCAAATGAATTTCAATTTTATTTAATTGATTCAACTGAGATTGAAATTGAAAGACCAACTAAAAAAAACTACAGTTAGAATATTTTTCTGGTAAAAGTTGAATGTATTCTATAAAATTTCAAATTGTATATGATTTTTTTAATAAAAAAATTGTTGATATTTTTGCTGATAATGGTAAAGTGCATGATTTTCAAATATTAAAAAATTCAAATCTTGAATTTTCAGAAAAAACAATAATTATTGGTGATTTAGGATATCAAGGTATACAAAATATTTATAAAAATACAATAATACCAATTAAAAGAACTAAAAATAAAAAATTAACTAAACAAGAAAGAAAATACAATAAGATTGTATCTAAAATTAGAATTAAAGTTGAACATGTCTTTGCTTGATTGAAAAGATTCAAAATTTTAGTAAATAAATGTAGAAAATCTAAATTTAGACTTATGTACTTAAGATTTAACTTACTTTGTGAAATTTTTAATAAAATAAAACCATTAAAATAAAAAAAATATTAAAAATATTTTTTTAAAATTTAAATTTTTATCGAGTTAATATAAAAATATTATTAACAATTTTTTGTTTAAAATGTAAACTCATTTTTTAAACTATTTTTTCAAAAAATATTTATTTCTATATTCAATAACACTAAATAGTTTTAAAACAATTTTATTGACAATTAATTAAATTTAATTACGGAATATGTCCTATATAAAAAAGAAGGAAAAACAATGATAAAATATTATTAATAATTTTTTATTAATAAAAATTAAAAGGAAAATAGTATGCCAAAATTATTAAAAAATAGGTATAATTACCAGTCACTCCAAGATCTGGCTGTAACTATTAGAACCATATACCCTTTATTTAAAATTGATGAGTTTATCAATGACATTATAGATGAAACATGAGATAAGTTAGAATTGAAAGCCCGTATGAGGAAAATTGCTATTAATTTAGGAAGATATTTACCAACCAGTTATGAACAGGCACTTGCTATCATTGATAAGATCATTGATCTTTATCCTGTAGGATTTAATGATTTTTCACTAATGTATTTTCCAGATTTTGTTGAAATCTATGGACAAAATGAACATCATTGGGATTTGTCAATAGCTGCATTAGAAAGGTATACACAATTTTCATCTTCTGAATTTGCAGTGAGACAATTTATTATAAAACATGAAAAGCGTATGATGCAGCAAATGCTTGTTTGATCTAAGCATGATAATGAGCATGTGCGACGACTTGCTAGTGAAGGTTGTCGTCCCCAATTACCATGAGGACAAGTATTAACAAATTTCAAAAAAAATCCATATCCAATCCTTAAAATTTTAGAACAATTAAAAGCCGATCCGTCTTTTTATGTTCGTAAAAGTGTAGCAAATAATCTAAATGATATTTCTAAAACACATCCTGACTTGGTTACAAAAATTGCAAAGGAATGATATGGTAAAAACAATCAGTCTGATTGGATTGTAAAGCACGGTTGTAGGACCCTTTTGAAAAAAGGCAATATGGAGGTAATGAAAATCTTTGGTTTTACCAATATTGATTGTGTAAATGTGATTGATTTTGCTTTAGGTGCTGAATTTGTTTCTATTGGAGAAAATATGACTTTTTCTTTTAAGATTGAGACAAAAAAAGCAATCAAGGTACGATTAGAATATGGTATTGATTATGTGAAAGCGAGTGGTAAACGGAATCGTAAAATATTCCAAATATCAGAGATATATTTAAAGGAAAATATGAAGAAATTTTACGCAAAAAAACATTGTTTTGCAGATATAAGTACAAGGAAACATTACCCAGGAATTCATTCAATTACACTTATTGTGAATGGTACTGATTGAGATACATTAGATTTTAAGATATTGGCTATTAGATAGTGTAACTAATTATTTGATTAACCTAAATATCGATTTTATTAGATTACAAAATTGGAAAATTAAAAGATTTGTTTTTTATTTTAAAAGATTTAATATATATTGTATAGTGTAAAAAACTATTATTAGTATCAAAAAGGGGGTCTTTATGAAAAAAAATAAAAACATTAAGTGTTTTAACACTTGCAACAACCACAGGAAATTTAACTAATTTATTAAGCAGAATTGAGGAAAAAACTAATATTACAACTAATTATATGCAAAATAAAAAACGTTTAGAAAATAAACATAGTGCAATTAACTTAGCAGATATAATAGTAAATAATAATTTAGGACTTATTAATAGTGGTAAGGATTTAGCACCATCTAAAATGAGTTTACTAATAGGTATTATTGAAGCAAATCATGCAATTAAATCATTAACTATTAATGATTTTGATATTAAAAGACAAGATACTAGTATTGCTACAATTATTGGCAAAGGTGATTATATAGGAACAGTTAATTTGTATTATAGTATTACTAATTTTGTTTCTCAAAAATTAACAAATGGAAACATTTATGCTTTAGGTGTTGATTCACAAGGTAATATTTTTAGAGCACAAGAAGATAAGGTTTATAAGATTACTCCAACAGGATTAGATTTTATTGGCAGGATTAGAAGGATATTGGGCAGTTAGAGCCTTAGTAATTGATAATGAAGATAATGTTTATGTTGGTAGTGATAATGGTTTTGTTTATAAGAACGATGGTGTACGTAGTTTTGAAAAAATTATAATACCAGGACCAAAAAACTGAATTTGAGCTTTAACATTTGATAAAAATACTGAAACCGTTTATGTTGGTAGTGATACTGGTGTATGCAAAATCAGTAAAAATGGAAGCACCAGTTTAATGCAAGGAACAAATGGTGATCATATTAATAGTTTAGCAATAGGTGAAGATGGTTCTGTTTTTGCTGGTGATGATGATCGTGGAATAATTTATAAAACTGATAAAATAAGTCAAACTTTTGGAATATTTCAACAAATAAACGTTGGACATAAAATTGATAGTTTAGTAGTTGACAAGGATAATACTGTTTTTGCTGGTTCTTGAAATGGTCGTCTTTATAAGATAAAAGACATATTCCGTAATTAAATTTTTTAAAAGTCAATTAATAATTTTAAAATTTATTTTATAATTTTGTTATTAACAATAAATTTAGAAAAGTGTTGATAAAAATGATTTTTGAAAATTTAAAAAAATTAAAAAATGAAGAATTTTACAGATATTTTGGTATAAAACGTTTTCATTTTAATGAAATGTTAGAAAAATTAATTGAAATAGAAAAATTAGAAAAAAATAAAGGTCGAAAAAATAAACTTTCAGTAGAAGAAAGATTAATGATGACTTTATTATACTGAAAAGAATATTATACTTTTTTTCAAATGAGTATTAAATCTAAAATGAGCCCATCAAGTTGTTTTCGAAATATTACTTGAGTAGAAAATAAACTTAGTAACCACAAAGATTACCAATTTTTAAAAGAAAGATATAAATTAAAAATTGATAAAAAACAAGAAAATTCAAATGAATTTCAATTTTATTTAATTGATTCAACTGAGATTGAAATTGAAAGACCAACTAAAAAAAACTACAGTTAGAATATTTTTCTGGTAAAAGTTGAATGTATTCTATAAAATTTCAAATTGTATATGATTTTTTTAATAAAAAAATTGTTGATATTTTTGCTGATAATGGTAAAGTGCATGATTTTCAAATATTAAAAAATTCAAATCTTGAATTTTCAGAAAAAACAATAATTATTGGTGATTTAGGATATCAAGGTATACAAAATATTTATAAAAATACAATAATACCAATTAAAAAAATTAACTAAACAAGAAAGAAAATACAATAAGATTGTATCTAAAATTAGAATTAAAGTTGAACATGTCTTTGCTTGATTGAAAAGATTCAAAATTTTAGTAAATAAATGTAGAAAATCTAAATTTAGACTTATGTACTTAAGATTTAACTTACTTTGTGAAATTTTTAATAAAATAAAACCATTAAAATAAAAAAATATTAAAAATATTTTTTTAAAATTTAAATTTTTATCGAGTAATATAAAAATATTATTAACAATTTTTTGTTTAAAATGTAAACTCATTTTTTAAACTATTTTTTCAAAAAATATTTATTTCTATATTCAATAACACTAAATAGTTTTAAAACAATTTTATTGACAATTAATTAAATTTAATTACGGAATATGTCCAAAGAATGGAATATATGAGGTAATCTTAGAAACAAATCCAAACCACGAGGTTAAACGTTTAGTCATTGATAGAGATAATAATTTATTTGTTGGTATTGACTCCAATAAAGTATATAAAAAAATAGAAGGTACAGATTTATGTTCTGAATTATCTGGAATAAAAAATACTGATGATCATATTTTTGCTTTAGCAGTTGGTCCAGATGATTCAATTTATGCTGCTGGATCGCAAGGAATCTTATATACAGTTAAAAATTTTAATAAAAGATAGGTTATATATAAGTAATTAGTATTAAAATTAATAAAAATAAAAGACTTGCTGGCTAATTATATAGTAAGTTTTTTTATTTTTATTTAAATTTATGTATTAACATATTAAAAAAATCTTGTAATTTATTAAAAATCTAATATAATAATACTTGACATAAAGAAAGTAGTTTTTACGCTCACCTGATAGCTAAGTTGTTATAGGTTCAATGCTTTAAATTTTTATTTTTAAAATAAAGTTTTGTAGTGGTGAGTGTGCGTTTTAGCACACTTTTATTTATGCAAATTAAAGGAGGTATGTATGGCTTTTAAAAATAATGATAATTTATGAAATAGTAATATTCCCTTTTATGAATTTTTATTAATTGGTAATGATGGTACTAATTATGGTTTAATGAAAAAAAATGATGCTTTAAAAAAAGTAGAAGATTTAGGATATGACCTATTATGTATATCACCAAATGCTAAACCACCTGTTTGTAAAATGTTTAAATTTGATACATATCGTTTTGAACAACAAAAAAAGGAAAAAGAAGTTAAAAAAGCACAAAAATTAACAATTGTTGAAGAAAAAGAAATTCGACTAAGTGTTGTTATTGATAACAATGACATTAAAACAAAGGCAAATAAGGCTCGTAAATTTCTAAGTAATGGTAACAAAGTAAAAGTTACATTAAAATATCGTGGTCGTGAATTACATAATCCTGAAGCAGGATTTGAAGTAATTACAAAATTTTATAAAGAATTAGAAGATATTTGTATTTATGATAAAAACTTTGATAAAAAAGAAAAAAATATACAAACTATTTATCTTTTTCCAAAAAAGAAAAATCAAGAAAATTAACAATAGGAGGTAAAATATGCCAAAAATGAAAACAAAAAAAGCTTTAAAAAAAAGAATTAAAGTAACAGGAAGTGGTAAATGAATACGTAGTGGTGCTTTTGTTTCTCACTTAGCTCAAAATAAAACAACAAAACAAAAACGTCAATTACGTGGGTGAAGTGAAGTATCTGCTTCTGACTATAAGCGTTTAAAAGATTTAATTTAGGAAGGTGACAAAATAAATGGCTAGAGTTAAAGGCGGTTATACAACTAATCATCGCCGTAAAAAAATACTAAAAGCAGCAAAAGGATATTATGGAGCAAAACATAGTTTATATCGTACAGCAAATGAACAAGTAATGAACTCATTAGCATATGCTTATCGTGATCGTAAAAATTGTAAACGTGAGTTTCGCAAGTTATGAATTCAAAGAATTAATGCAGCTGTTCGTAATTATGATTTATCATATTCACGTTTTATTGATGGCTTAAATAAAGTTAATATTAATCTTAATCGTAAAATATTGTCTGAGTTATCAATTAATCAACCAGAAGAATTTGAAAAATTAGTTTTGGCATCAAAATCTGCTTTAGCAAAATAATTAATTGCAAAATTTTATATAAATTAAAAACACTTATAATAAATTTAATTTATTTCAAGTGTTTTTAATTTATATAAAATTATGATAAGTTTTAGAAATGTATTTAATATAAATTTCAAAGAATATTTTTTTATCACAAACTTTATTTTATAATATATTTAATGGTAAAATTAAAAAATAAATTCGCTTCTTAGTATAAAAATAAGAAAGAAATTTAAAAAAAGAGGGGGCCATTATGCAATTTGTTTTTCTTGGATTTTTTGATGGTAATCCACAAGCAGTTATTAATCCTTTATTTGGTATGTATTATTGAATTGGCTTATCTATATCATTATTCTTGATAATTAGTTTATTTATTTTTAAAAGGTTTTATGCTAATTTAAGTAAGTGCTATAGTTTTAAATGTAGTTTAGGTATTTTTCAAATACTTTTATATATTAGTTTTTATATTGTTCATGGATTGAATGGTGATAATTATCAATGGTATGATTATTTTCCTTTTCAATTATGTTCGGTATTAAATATTACTAGTGGTATACTATTAATTATTCCTAATAAAAGTTTATTTAATATTACTTTTCCTTTAATTGGTCCTGTTATTTTGGCATTTTTATTACCAGATAAAACAAAATGAGTTTTTGGTCCACAACATTTTCTTTATTGAAATTATTATTTTATTCATATTATTATTCTTTTTTCTTATTTACTTTTATATTTATATGGTCATATTGAATATGACAAAATATATATCAAAAAAAGTATATTATATTTAACTTTATTTGGTAGTGGTGTTTTTATTTTTAATACTTCTTTTGGTACTAATTACTTATTTATTGGTAATGCTGGTTATACAGCAAGTTTTGGTAAAAAAGTATTAGACACTTCAGTGTGGTTACCAATTTTACGTTTTACATTTATGTCTGTTGTTGGTATTTCATTACTAGTTTTAACATATATTTTTATTATAAAAACTTTATCTCCTTTTTATTTAGAAAAAGGAACAAAAATTAATCCTATTTATAAAGATAAAAAATCATTAATTACAAAATTTTATAAAAAATTAAATTTAAAAGATAAAAAAATAATGAAATCTTAATTAATAATTAAAAAAAGAAAGTGAGTTAATTATGTTAAATTCAAAACAATTTTCAACAATTATCCAGCTTCAAAATGAGTTAGATAAAAAAATAATTATTAATCGTGGTGTTAGCGATATTAAAACATTAAATTCTAGATTTTTAGCACTTTTAGTTGAATTAGGTGAATTTGCAAATGAACAAAGATGTTTTAAATATTGAAGTTCAAAACCAAGTAGTGAAAAATCAGTAATGCTTGAAGAATATATTGATAGTCTTCATTTTATTCTTAGTATCGGTAATAGCCTTAATATTGATTTTCAAAATTTTAGTTTTTCAGAAAAAACAAATTATCAAGATCTTAATCTTGCATTCATTGATTTATTTGCTTTTGTTACAACTCTTTTTAAATCAAAATCAAGTAATGATTTTTTTGAATTATTAAATATTTATTTTACAATTGGTAAAAAATGTAATTTTAATAGTGAAGATATTATTTCTTGTTATATTTATAAAAATGAAATAAATCATTTACGACAATCACAAAATTATTAATGGAAATAAGTGATCGTTTTATTTAGGAGATTAAAATGACTAATGTTAAAATTTTCAATTATAATAATACAAAATGAGAGTACATTATTACATATAAACAACAAAAACATATGTATTTAAAAGTGCGCAACGATCAAATTATTATTAGTGCTCCATTTTTTATGCAAGAAAAATTAATTGAAGATTTCATTTTAAAAAGTTTACCTAAAATTTTAAAAAAGAAAACTATATTAAAACCTAATATTGTTATTAATAATAATGACAGTTATCTTTATTTTTTAAGTAAAAAATATAAATTAATTACTAAGTATCATTCAAAAAAAACCATTATTTATTTTGAATTTAATAATTTGGTAGTATGCACAAATATTCAAGATGATAAGCAAATATTAATTAAAATTCAAAAATTTTTAAAAGAAGAGTCAAAAAATATTTTTATGAGTCGCTTACAATATTGATCAGAAATTATGAATATTGAGTTTTCAGTACTAAAAATTCGTTCGATGTTAAATAAATGAGGTGTTTGTCAACCAAATACTAAAATCATTACACTTAATTATAAATTAATTCATTTTGATTATGCTGTAATTGATTATGTTATAATTCATGAGTTAACGCATATAATTCATGCTCATCATAAAAAAACATTTTGAAATTTTGTTGCTCAATATTGTCCAGATTTTCAAGATTGTCAAAAAATATTAAAACAAGGAGTTATGGATGAAACAAATAACCTCACTTAAAAATCCAATAATTCAAGAATTAGTTTTATTACATGAAAGAAAACATCGCAATGTTAAAAAAAAGTTTTTAATTGAAGGAGAACATTTAATTAGTATTGCATTATTAAAAAAAAGATTACTTGCAGTATATGTTGATGAGAAGTATTTAGACAAATATGCAAATTTATTAAAAACTTGTAATAATATTGAAGTTATTGTTGTAAATAGTATGATTATTAAAAAAATTTCACAACAAAAAACACCACAACCAATAATTGGCGTTTGTAATATTGTTAAACCTTTAAATTATTTTTATTCTTCTCATATTATTCTAATTGATACAATTCAAGATCCAGGTAATTTAGGAAATATTTTACGCAGTGTTACTGCTTTTAATATTTCTGAAGTATATTTATCAAATGAAAGCGTTGATTTATATAATCACAAAGTAATTAGTGCAAGTCAAGGAGCTATTTTTTATACTAATGTGTATTATGAAAATTTTGATCAATTTTTATTAAAAGTAAAAAATGCAAATTATATGATTTATGGTACATTTCTACATGAAGATAATAGTACTAATTTATCTGAAATTACCTTTAAGCAAAAGAATGCTTTTTTATTTGGCAATGAAGGACAAGGTATTAATAAAAAGTATAAAGATAAAATTAATAGTAATATTTTTATTCCAACTTCTTTTAATGTTGAATCATTAAATTTAGCAACAAGTGTAGCAATAGTAACGTATTGCTTATTTACTAGTAATATATTAAAATAAATTATACTTATTTTGAATTATAAAAATTTAATTATACATATTAATAAATTAATGGAGGAATAGAATGTTAGCGGTTAACGATTTAAAAAAAAGATTAGAAATTATTAGACAGCAAGCATTTAATAATATTGATGAAGTTGCTGATTTACATAAATTGCAAGTTTTAAAATCACAATATTTAGGTAAAAATTCGGATATTAATAATATATTAAAATCTTTAGAAAAGTTTCCTCATAATTTTAGAATTGAAATTGGTCAAGCAGCTAATAAATTAAAAAAAGAAATTAATGAATATATAATAAAAAAATTTAATGAAATTGAGAAAGATAACATTAATGAGCGTCTTAAATCTTCAGAAATTGATTTAACACTACCGGGTATTGATTTTAATATTGGTCACACCAATCCTTTATTAAAAACTGTTACCGAAATATCTGAAATTTTTAAAAATTTGGGTTATCAAATCATTAGTGGTAATGAAGTAGAAAATGAAGAATATAATTTTAATCGCTTAAATTTACCATTTGATCATCCAGCAAGAGATATGCAAGATACTTTTTATCTTGAAAATAATAATGACAAACTTAATCGTTGATTATTAAGAACACACGCTACAAATATGACTGCACGCATTCTTAGCGAGCAAGATAAAAATTCAAAAGAAACCACGGCTATTATTAGTTTAGGAAATGTTTATCGAAAAGATGATGATGATGTTACTCATTCTCACCAATTTATGCAAGTTGATGGGTTTTTAGTTGGATCTAATATTACTTTTGCAAATTTAAAATGAACATTAAATTATTTTTGTCAGCAATTTTTTGGCATGGAAACTAAAACAAGATTACGTCCTAGTTATTTCCCATTTACGGAGCCTTCAGTTGAAGTAGATGTAAGTTGCCCAAAATGTAATACAGAAGGTTGTTCATTATGTAAGTATACTGGTTGAATTGAAGTTTTAGGTGCTGGTATGATTCATCCAAATGTTTTTATTGCTGCTGGTTTAGATGAAACAACAGCAGGTTTTGCCTTTGGTGTAGGCATTGAAAGAATTACTATGATTAAATATGGCATTGACGATATCAGATTATTTTATAATAATGATTTTCGATTCTTAAAACAATTTTAAAAATTAAAAGGAGTATAAAATAAAATGATAGTTTCACGTAAAATCATTTCGCAGTGATTGAATATTAATAGCATTAAAGATTATGAAATCGTTGATGCTTTAAATAGTTTAGGTTTTGAGGTTGATCAAGTAAAAAATTTAATGTTCAGTAATACAAACTTAGTTGTTGGTCAAATTACTAAAATTACTAAACATCCTAAATCAAATAAATTAAATATTTGTGAAGTAACAGTAGGCACTGAAATGTTAACTATAGTTTGTGGTGCAGCAAATGTAGTTATTGGTATTAAAGTTGTTGTAGCAAGGATAGGAAGTACTTTAGGTAATGGTCTTACTATTGTTGAAAGAACAATTCAAGACGTTGTTTCTTCAGGAATGCTTTGTTCATTAACAGAATTAGGATTAAGCGGTATTGTTCAGAATAAAGCAGAATTAAGTGGTATTATTCATTTACCAGATGATGCAATGGTTGGTAATATTAATCCATTACAATATTTAAATTTAGATGATACAATTTTTTTTATTGATTTAACAGTAAATCGTAGTGATTGTTTGGGGATTTATAGTATTGCTAGAGAATTAAGCGGTTATTTTAAAATTCCTTTAAAAAACATGGAAGTTAGTAGTATAGGAAAATTTGATAATAAAAATCAAGTTAGTGTTCTTAATGGTAAAATTCAAGCTTTAGCAACATTAAAGATTGAATTTGATGATAAATCTGTAATAACACCAATTTGAATTAGAAGAACACTACAACTTGCAAATATTGTACCCAAAACTTTATCAGAAGATATTATTCATTTAGTAATGTTAGAATTGGGTCAACCCTTAATTACTTTTAGTGCCGATGTTTTAAAAAAACCATCTTTAAATATTTCACCTAAATCATACCCAGAAGGTAATTTGCAAATTAAAGAGGGTGATATTTTATTACACGATAAATATTTGGCTTTTAGTGTTTTAGGAGTTAGTCATAATATTGAATATGAAGTTAAACCAAGTTCCAAAGAAGTTTTTATATTTTCAATTAATCCTGATGTTACCTTAATGAGTAAACAAGCAAAGCGACATGGTGCTCTTATTAATACATTATTAGAACGTTTAACAAGACCAGTTGTTCCTGATTATTATTTAATTGCTTTACAACGTTATTTGTTTATTTTAGGACAATTACAAGTTAAATATGAAATTACTGGTTTTAGTAATGATGTTCCTTATCAAGTTAAAACAAAAGTGATCAATTTTAATTTTAATTTTATTAATAAAATTTTAGGTACAAATTTTGGGGTTAATGAAATAATTAATTATTTGACTATTATTGGTTGTCAAATTGAAATTGATGCAAAAAATCAAGAAATTTTAAAAGTAACAGTTCCTAATCATCGTAGTGATTTAAATAATGCTAATGATTTTAGTGAAGAAGTTGCAAGAGTATTTGGATATGATAAATTACCAGTTATTAAACCACAATTTAATGTATCATTTAAGTCACCAATGGCAATGGAAAATTTAATGATGAAGTGAAGACAACATTTAACAAGTTATGGTTTTAATCAAGTAAAAACATATAGCTTAACAAGTATGCAGAGATTAAATGATTTTAATTTTTTTAAATATAAAATACCTGTAAAATTAGAAGCACCTTTGACATTAACAAGAGAAGTTATGCGTTTTAGTTTGACAGATAGTTTATTAAGAATTTGTCAATATAATTATGCACGTAAAGAAACACAATTAAAAATTTTTACTGATGAAACTATTTATACAGGTGATGAAACTGATGATAATCATCATTTAGCTTTTATGATTATGGATAATTTTTGACCAAAAATTAATACTAATAAAGTTACTAATAGTACGTATTATTTTATTAAAGGTTTTTTAGATGGTTTTTTAGCAAAAGTTATGCCAAATTTATTTAACTCTATTGTTTATAAAACAAATAATAATTCTTTAATGCATCCGTATTTAAGCGCAGATATTTTTTATGAGCAAGAACATATTGCTACTATTGGCGCACTGCATCCACAAACTGAAAAAATAATGAATGTTGAAAAAATATTCTTAGCAGAAATTAATTGTAGTAAGTTAGTTAAAATCATAGAAGAACAACAAAAAGTAGTTTCTAAATTTAAGCTTTGATCAAAATTTAATGCTTTAAGTCGTGATATATCAATTATTGTTAATAGCGATATTCAATTTTCTGATGTAAAAAATGCTATAATATTTGCAAATATTGATTTTTTAGAACAAATATCTTTGGTAGATTTTTATAATGATGAAAAATTAAAATCACAACATCAACACTCATTAACTTTTAATTTGAAATTTAATAGTCAAGAAGAACAATTAGATGAAACAAAAGTAAGTGGACAAATAAGTATTATTCAAGAAATATTAAAGAAAAAATTTCAAGCAATTATTCGTTAAAAATATAACAAAATATTAAATAATAACATTAATATATTTTTTTATTATATTAAATTTTTAAATTGGGTGAGATAATATGAAAACATTAAACAAAGATAATTTAAACTTTTATAAAATGGCATTATTATTTATGATTCCAATTTGTGCACAATCTTTAATTGAAACATTAATAAACTTAATGAATAATTTTGTGGTTGGTCAATTTGGAAATGATGATGCTATTGCTGGAGTTGCATCATCAAGTAATATTTATGATATGGTTTGATATATCTTTTTTGCTATCGTTGCTACCGGTAATATTTTTACTGCTCAATATTTAGGTATTAAAGATAAGAAGAAAATTCAAGAAACTACTAATATAAAATTATTTTATACTTTAATTTTTTCAATATTTTTTGTTGTAATATTAGAATTATTTAGCAAACAAATTATGGGAGTAATTCTTGGTGCTGAAGATAATTCTCATCAAAATGCTATTGGTATTGCTGAAGAATATAGTAAATTAATTGCTTGAAATTACCCATTGTTAGGTTTTGCTTTTATTATGTCAATTACTATGAATACATGTGGTAATGTTAAAACACCATTGATAACTTCTATTTGCTCATTACTCTTAAATACATTTTTAGTTTGTATTTTATCATTACCATATAGTGGGGGACCACAATTAGGTATTGAAGGATTAGCAATAAGTTTAATTATTTCAAGAGCAGTAGAATGTTTTATATTGTTAGGTTATTTAATTTATAAAAAACCAATTTATGCTCCTAATTGAAATATTTTTAAATTTACAAAAGATTTACATAAAAAATATATTATTACTTTTATTCCTTTATTTGCTAGTCAAGTATTATTTGGTGTTTCAGTAGTAATGTTAACGGCTTTATATTCTCATTTTGGTGATACTGAAGTTGTTGCCGCTGTGCAAATTGTTGGTAGTGTTGTTGCTATTTTTTATTCTACTTTTAGGGGATATAATGCTTTAGTTGGATATGCTGTTGGTAGCAAGTTAGGTTCAGGAGAACTAGTACTGGCTAAAGAAAATGCTAACAAGATATTAAAATTGAGTTTTGCTATTTCAACTGTTATTGCTTTAATTATTTTGGGTAGTGCTTTTTGAGTTCCAAAAGTATTATTTCCAAATTTATCTAATAATGCTATGAAACTTGCAGTTTGATATATGGCTTTTTCAGCAATAACTTATTTTTTCATTAATATGATGCAACCATTATTTAGTTTTCTTTATGCTGGTGGCTATACTTTAATTATTAGTATTGCTGATCTATTTTTAATTTGATTTATTGATATTTTTATTACTTTTGCTTTATTGCAGTGAACTGACTTAAGTATTAAAATGGTAATTATGATTTCGTGTTTAAGTAAATCAGCTGATTTTATTTGTGCTTATGTATTTTATAAAGTAATTCCTTGAAATAAAAATATTATTAATTCTAAAGTAGAAAATGTAACTCATCCGACATTTGAACCACATGGATAATATAAAAATCCCTTTTTAATAATAGATTTTATTTTAATAAATTTTGTTTAAAAAATGTTAAAAAAATTCTATTATATTTTAGCAAATAAATTCATATTTATCGTTTTATTTTTATTGTATTTAATATACAATTATTATAGTTACTGGTGTGATTTTAGAGGATGGTAGAAGTAATGATTTTTTTATTTTTAGTTATAATTAAACTTTTATAATAATTAAATTTTAAATAACTAAATAAATACGGACATTAAAAATTTTGACATACCTTTATTATAAGAAATTTTTATTTTTTGAAAGAATTTTAAAAATAAGTTTAAGTAAATATATAAAAATAGTAATAACACCAGAACTAATAAAATCATTTTGGAATTAAAAAAGAAATTAAGAAATAATAAAAAAATAAAAAAAGCATGATTGTTTTAAAATTTTTTTATTTTTTTATAAAAAGGAGAAAGAAAATGTTAAAGTTTATAAGAAAATTTTATAATAAGTATCTTAAAAAGTACTTTAAAAAGAAAAATAAAGAATTACAAAAATTAAGAAAAGAAATTCTTGATATAGAAGAAGAGATGAAAAAACTAAAAGAAGACAATATTTTTTTATTTAAGACTATTAAAATGTTTTTAAATTATCAAAATAGTTCAATTGATAATCCTTTATATTTTAATCAAGATGATCATATTTATGAAGAAATAAAAGAAAAAACTATTTTTGAAAAATTTATTTATGAAAATGTAAAAGATGAAACAACTTCATTGAGTTCAGTTGGTAATAATGTTCCTCCACAATTACCACCAAGAAATAAAACAAGTGAAAATAATATGAAAGTAACGACCGAAGAAACTAATGAAATTAAACCATCAAATATTACAAAAAAAGTAGAAGAACAACCTATTTATGAAAAAATAAATACCGATCCAATTTATGATGAAGTTAAATCAAATGTTAAACCATTTTGTTGTTCTATTTCTTAGGAGGGCAAAACTATGAAAAAAATATTAAGTATATTTACAATAAGTACTTTAGCATCATTACTTTTCACAAGTAACATTATTAATAGTAACATTATTAATAGTAACATTATTAATAATGATAGTAATAAAATGGATAATAATGTTGTTAAAAAAAATTCCTTACTACCAAAAAAAGAATCAACAAATGAGCTCTTAACTCATTTATTTAATAATCAATATAATTATTTAACAAATAGTAATTGAATTACTAATCAATCAAATTTAGATCAAAAATTTTACAGTTATGATACAAATCATGCTAATTATAAGTTGAGCAATGATATTAATGCTAGAGAAGTTTTTTTTGTTGATAATGATGGTAATTTAAATTATGATTCTACACTTATTTTAGAAAAGGATAAGTTAAATATTGAAAATACAAAACAAGAAATGATTAACTATAAAAAAGTGACAAAAACTAAAGATAAAAAAATATATCTAATGAAAGTATTTATGATAATAATTATTTTGAAGGTGATAATAATGATTGACAATATATTCAATTTGGAGGATTAAATAGTCATATTGATATTTCAAATCAAGTAGGTGCTGATAAAGTTGAACACAGTAATAATATAAATGAAACATTAGGTTTATATTATATAGTTAAAGCAGTACACGAAAATAAAATTACTAAAGGTGTAGCTGATAGTTTAGGAAAGGATTTTATTAGTAAAATTAGTATTAAAAATAGTTTTAATAAAAGTTTAACTAATGAGATTATTAATTTAATTGTTGATAAAGAAAAAGTTTATAAACTAATTAATGAATTGCCCTTTTCTAATGATGCAAGAGATTATTCAATTAATTATATTTTTGATAAAGATAATAATGTAATTGAAATTTATTATCATAAATTTAATAATACGAATTTAAGTAAAAATATTAATATATTTAATTTTCAATCATTTGATGGAACTAATAGTTGAGAAGATTTTAAATCAGAAAACTACACTTTAATTAATTGAACAAAATATGCAAAAAGATGAGAAGAGTTTTGTCTATTATGACCTAGCCTTTCATTTAATAATTCTTATATTAAATTAACTAATTCTAATGGTCCTGTTAGGTGGTTGGCCCTTAATTACTGGACCATTTTTGATATAAAATTCTAAATTTTAATTTGTAAAATTGGTGGTTTTAGAAATTTAGAATGTATTCTTTCATAATTATAAAACATAACATATTGATTTACATCATTTATAGCTTCATTGATGGATAAATATTGATTTGATCCTTTAGGTAGTCATTCTTGAGATAAATGAGAAAATCAGTTTTCAGATAATACATTACCACCAATATCATAAGGTTGTTTTTTGCTTAAAATTATTTGTTTATCCTCTGCTCATTTTGTGATATCCTGACAATAAAATTCGTTGGCGTTATCTGAATGTAAAATAACATTTTTTACTTGATTTCAAGAAAATTGTTTGTTGATTTTTTCAAGAGCAGGAAGAATTAAATCCTGATATGATTTATTAGGAGCAATATTATAACTAACAACATTATTTGAATAAAAATCAATAATTACAAAAAGATATAATCATCCTTCTTTAGTATTTATTTGTTTAGTGTCCATTGATCAAATTTGATTTGAAGAGGTTGTACTTTTATAATCTTTGTTTACTTTATCCATTGTAGGTATTCACTTATTTGGATTTTTTTTGTTTTTAGGATAGTTATTTTTAGTTTGTTTTAATCCTTGAATATTGTGTTCTTTCATAATTTTTCGCATTTGTTTTATTGATAATTCTATATTTAAAATGATATTTTTTTCTTGTTTTAATCACTCTTTAAAAGCTGAAAAAATTCTTAAATATCCATAAATTCTGCCTTTTCTTGTAGAATGAAATTCGATTAAAAGTTGGCATATTTTTTGATATTTATGATTGCATTTAATAATATGATTTTCTTCTTTTTTAATAGGTTTTTGTTTATTTTTTAAAAAGTAATATGTTGATCTGTTTAATTGAAGATATTGACATAGGTTTCTAATTGAATATTGATTTTTACAATCATCAATAATTTTAATTTTTTCTTTGATATTTAATTTGTTAATTACTAATGCTATTTGTTTAATTTTATCCATTAATAAAAATCCTTTCAGGTTAAAATTAGTGTTAATTATATAACACAATTGTTTTTAGAATACATTCAGGTTTTTTAAATTAATGGTCTAGTAAAAAGGGCTAAGTGGCAAGTGGCTAAGTGGCATCTAAGTTTAATGACTAATAAAATTAATAAATCTATTCCTGAGTATATTGCTCCTCCATTTAATGATCCTGTAGTATTAAATAATGATACTTTTAATTTTAAGTTTGAAAATAATTTTTGAATTTTTATGGCTCAAAATCGAATTCATATATATTTATGTATATGGCACGATGATAATAATATTTATTGTCAATATGCAGGTCATAATTCTTCTCAGTTTTGTGCTAACGGTAGTTCTTATGATATAAAATTAGATTCTATTACATTTCATAATTTATCTGATTCATCTGTTTTATTAAATAAAAAAATAGCAAATGAAAAAATTTATGCTTTGGGTGTTGATTCACAAAGTAATATTTTTTGAACACAAGAAGATAGAGTTTATAAACTTAGTACTACAGGAGTAGAAACTTTAATAGAAGGATTAGATGCCGGTAAAACTGCCAGAAATATAGTAATTGATAATGAAGATAATGTTTATGTTGGAACTGATTCTGGTTCTGTTTATAAAAGTGATGAAATACATAAATTTGAAAAAATTTTATTGCCAGATTCAACAAATTGAATATGAGCTTTAGCGATTAATAAAAAAACCGGCATTGTTTATGTTGGGAATGATGATGGTGTGTATAGCATTGATAAAAATAGTAACGTTAATCATATGTTAGGAACACATGATTATATTAATAGTTTAGCAATAGGTGAAGATGGTTCTGTTTTTGCTGGAGCTAATAATCATGGTAAAAATTATAAAAGTAATGGTGTAAATGATTTTCAATTAATTAAAGAACAAAATGATGCTGGGTCAATAAAAAGTTTAGTCGTAGATACTATTGGAACTATTTTTGCTGGTTCTGATAATGGTAATATTTATCAAATTAATAGTGGAAGTATGTATTCTAAAATTTTAAATACAGGTCATGAAATTAAACGATTAATTATTGATAGAGATGGTGTTTTGTTCGCTGGTGTTGATTCAAATCAAATATATAAAAAAGTAAAAAAATCATCTATTTTTTGCAATATGTTAGGAATAGATAATGATAATGAACATATTCTTGCCTTAACAATTAATTCAGAAAATACTTTATATGCTGCAGGAACTGAAGGAATTTTGTATTCAAATAAAAATTTTAAGTAACATTTAAAATGTTACTTAAAATTAAATATATTAAAAAAATTTTAATTAAAAAAAATGTTGGTTCTTATGATATAAAATTAGATTTTTTTAATGCTATACTTATTTATAAAGTTTAAAATAATATGAAAGGAAGCAATTATGAAAGTAATTAAGGTTAAAAATATTACAAAGTCGTATAATGGTAATGTTGTACTCGGACCTATTAATTTAGAAATTGAGAGTGGTAGTTCTGTTGCTATTTTTGGTGCTAATGGTGCTGGTAAAACTACATTATGTGAGATTATTAGTAATACTAAAAATGCAAGTACAGGAGAAATTGAATATAACTTTAATAAAAAAGATATTCCATATGTTGTTGGAATAAATTTTCAAGATCAAGTTTATCCTAACTTTATAACAGTTAAAGAATTAATAAATTTTTATCATAAGATTTATTTAGATAAAATAAAACCCGAAATTTTTAATAGTATGTTAGATAAGTTTCAATTAAAAGAATTATACAAACGTAAAGTAAATAGTTTATCGGGTGGTCAAAGACAAAGAGTTAATTTATTTTTATCATTATTTCATCAACCAAAAATTTATATTGGTGATGAGATTTCAACTGGTTTAGATGTTAAAACAAGAATTGATATTATTAATTTTTTACAAGAACAAATTAGTTTGAATAACATTACTTTAATTTTAGTTAGTCATAACTTAGATGAAATCCAAGCTTTATGTAAACGTATTATTTTTTAAAGGTTGGTCAAATTATTGATGATACTACTGTTGTTGAAGTTACTAAAAAATATGGTTCATTATTAAAATATTATTTAGAAAAAACAGAAACACCATTAGAAATAACTACGAGAAAGGAAAAAAAATAATGCTAGCAATGTTTCAATTATTATTTGGTTATTTTAAGAAATCTTTCCATAGTATTTTCTTTGGTTTTATTTTCCCTATTATTATGTTAACAATTTTAGTTGCTGTATTAACACCCAGTAACCCAAATGCTGCACAAACAGTATTACCGGGGTTAGTGATGTCAGCTTCACCAGTATTAGGAATTGTTACTTTATCAATGACATATTCTGATTTTAAACAATCAATAATTATTAAAAGAATTGGTGCAACACCATTAAAACCATGACAATTTATTAGTAGTATTTTAATATTTCATGTTATTTTAATTTTTATTGGTAGTTTTTGAACATTAGGAATTGGTGCAGCTTTATATCATAATCAGATTAATTGAGAACTAATTAATTGAGGTTATATATTACTAGCAATTCTGCTTTCATCAATTATGTGTTCAGCAGTAGGAATAATGGTTGGTATTCTTGCTTCTGACTTTAAAATTGCTAATGCTTTTGCTTTATTATTATATTTGTCAACATCATTTTTATCGAGTCAATATATTCCGCGTATGTAGCCATTAAAGGACAACCAGTTTTAGTTATTATTGCTAAAATTATTCCTTTTTCTTATCCTGTTTCTATTATGAATAGAGGATGAAATAATTATGGTACTCCAAATGATTTAATCAATGCAGCACTTTTTGATAATTACTGAATACCGATTTTAGTTAGTTTACTTTGAATTGGAGCATTAATATTTGGAGCAATTATGGCTTATAAATATCGACGTAAATAAATTAATCTATAATAATAAAAATAGTTACCATTTTGGTAACTATTTTTATTTCAATCAACAACTAGCAAACTTAAATCTACTGTAAGAGTTATGTAATATATTTTAATTTACATACAATTTGTTTATTTTTTTTAAAAACAAAGATATTTTATGATATTATTAAATTAATTTAATAACTGTTAATTACTAGTATAGATAGTTTTATCTATACTAGTTTTTTTGTTTTTATTAAATTAATTTAATTAAAAAAAATATTATATATTGGGTTTATTGCGTTTAAAGTCAAGTTTTATATTGAGTTTATTAGAAAGAAGTTAAAATATGGCAAACGGCAGAGAAGTTATTATTACGAATAATTTAAATAATCCAAGTATAAAAAGTTTATTATTAATTGATGAATTTAATAATAAAATCGGTGACGCAATACTTATTATTGATTTAGAAAAAAAAGAAGCTATTTTAGAAAGTATATTTATTGAAGAAAAATATCGTAAGCAACAATATGGTAGTTTACTTATTTACAAAATTTTTGAGATATGTCATAGCAATAATATCGAAAGCCTTATTTTATTATCAGATCCAACTAATGTTACTGTCGGTGAATTTTATGAAAAATTAGGATTCACTTATGCATGAAATAAAAAAACTTTTTTTTATGATTATGAAATTAATATACCTCATGCAATTTTTAATAAAAGAGATGAAATTGAAAAGTGAAAAAATATTAAAATAAAAGAAATTTTTATTGATTTTGATAAGTCAAAATCAAAAGCTATAAATGATGAACAAAAGATATTAGAGGATAGTGAAATATTATCTAGTATTTTAGATGAAGTTTTAATACATGAAGAATCAATTTTCAAGGAAGATTATCAAAAAGTTATTGATTGATTTAATCAACAAAGAGAACAAATAATCAAAAATCCAAAACAATGATGAAATACTTTAACCCCCAAACAAGTAGATGTTGTTAAAAATGAGGCAAAAAAATGATGAAATAACTTAACACCAGAACAAAGAAAAATAAAATTATTAGAAAAACAAGCATATCAAAAAAAGACAATAAAAAAAGATGATACTCCTTTATTGTGTGATTTTGATCAAAATATAAAAAATAAATTAGACTGCATGCAGTCTATGAAAACATCAACTCCTGTTTTTAAAAAAGATAATTTTAATATTTAGATTTTTTCTTTTCTCAAATGTCTTGTTTTTTAAAATTAACAATGTAAAATAAAATACATAATTAATTTAAAATATAAAAGAGTAAAATTAAATGGTAATTTAGAGACTTAGTGGTTGCTGTAAACTAAGCAAGTTTAATTTGAAGGTAACTTATATTATTAGTAATTTAAATAATAATTAAGTGCATTTACTTTGTAAATGAATTAGGATGGTACCGCGTTAAAAAACGTTCCTATTTGTGGAATGTTTTTTTATTTTAAAAAGGAGTATAACAAATGAATAGAAATTTAAACAAAAAATATAATCATATTGAAATTGAAAAGGATCGTTATGAACAATGAGTAAAATCTGGATTATTTAAGGTAAATGTTAGTTCTATTAATCCTACATTTTCTATTATCTTACCACCACCTAATGTAACCGGACTTTTACATTTAGGTCATGCTTGAGATAGTACTATCCAAGATTTATTAATTCGTTATAAACGTTTACAAGGATTTAATACTTTATTTATACCTGGTATGGATCATGCTGGCATTGCCACGCAAGTTAAAGTTGCACAACGTATTAAAGAAGAACAAAAACTTAATTTGCAAGAATTAGGTAAAGATAAATTTTTACAACAAGCATGAAAATGAAAAACAGAATATGCACAAAACATAAGAAAACAGTGAGCAAAACTTGGTTTAGTATTAGATTATTCGCATGAAGTATTTACTTTAGATGAAAATGTTAAGCAAGCAGTTAATGAAGTATTTGTAAAGTTATATAAAGAAGGTTTAGTTTATCGAGGAAAAAAGATAGTAAATTGAGATCCAGAATTAAAAACCGCTATTTCTAATATTGAAGTAAATTATCATGAAACAAAAGGAAAAATGTATTATTTAAAATATTTTATAGAAAATAGTAGTGAATTTATTACTATTGCTACTACCAGACCAGAAACAATGTTTGCTGATCAGTGTATAGTTGTAAATAGTAAAGATAAACGTTATTTACAATTTATTGGTAAAATGGTTGTTAATCCGGCTAATAAAATGTTAATTAAAGTCATTGCTGATGATTATGTTGATATGAATTTTGGAACAGGTGCTATGAAATGCACACCAGCACATGATGCTAATGACTATGAAATTGCATTACGTCACAATTTAGCAATGCCTATTTGTATGAATATTGATGGAACTATGAATGAATTAGCACAATCATATATTAATCAAGATCGAATGGTATGTCGTAAACAATTAGTTGAACAATTAAGAAAAGAAAATTTAGTTGTAAAGGTTGAAGACCATCTTCATCAAGTTGGTTATTCAGAAAGAAGTAACGCTATTATTGAACCATATTTATCACAACAATGATTCATAAAAATGAAACCATTAGTTGAAATGATTATTGATAAACAAAAAAATAAGAAAACAAAGATTGATTTTCATCCAATATTATTTGAACAACAACTTTTGCAGTGATTAAATAATATTCAAGATTGATGTATTTCTCGTCAATTGTGATGAGGTCATTCGCTTCCAGTTTGATATCATAAAAAAACTAAGAAAATTTATGTTGATACTAACCCACCATCACCAATTAACGATTATATTCAAGAATCAGACGTATTAGATACATGATTTTCTAGCGGTTTATGACCTTTTGTAACCTTGGGTTGACCACAAAAAAATGTTGATTTGCAAAAATATTATCCAATATCAGTATTAGTTACTGCTTATGATATTTTATTTTTTTGAGTTGCACGAATGATGTTTATGGGTTGAAAATTTACTAATCAAAAACCATTTACTAATGTTTTAATTCATGGTTTAATTCGTGATGAACAAGGTAGAAAAATGTCAAAATCATTAAATAATGGAATTGATCCAATGGAAGTTATTAAAAAGTATGGTGCGGATGCTTTACGTTACTTTTTAGTTAGCAATTGTGCTCCGGGTCAAGATTTAAGATTTAGTATTACTAAAGTTGAGTCAGCTTGAAATTTCAATAATAAGTTATGAAACGCTGCACGTTATGTACTAATGAATATTGATGATAAGTTTCAATTGGATGAAAATATTGTCTATAATAATTCATTATCATTTATTGATCAATGAATTTTACAAGAACTTAATCAATTGATTATTTATGTAGAGCAATATATGGAAAAATATGAATTTGTTTTAGTAGTTAAAGCACTATCAAATTTTATATGAAATAAATATTGCTCTTGATATATTGAATTAAATAAAGTTAATTTACAAAATCAAGAGCAACAAAGTAACTCATTACAAACATTATATTATGTTTTACAACAAATTATTATTATGGTTCATCCCTTTATTCCCTTTATCACAGAAGCAATTTATGAAGAAATGGGGTATAAAAATAGCATTTTAACAAATAAGTTTCCTAAAGTTAAAGTTATGAAAAAAACAAAAGATGTAACACAATTTGTTGAAATATTAATTGAAATTATTGGTAATATTCGAGAAATTCGTAAAGAACTTAATTTATCTTTAAAATTACCGTTAACTATTCATATCAATACGACTAATTCTTTTTTTGAAGTAGAAAAAAATACTTTAAATCCTTATTTATTACAATTAACTAATAGTCAAATTGTTACTATTAGTGATAGTCCGTTGTCTGTTAATAATAAAATAATTAAAATTATTAATTCAGCAGTAATAGAAATTAATGTTTCAAATTTATTTAATAAAGAAGAACAATTAGCAAAATTAAAAGAGGACTTAGTTTATATTGAAAATGAAATAAAACGTAGTAAAGATATTTTAAGTAACCAACAATTTTTAGCAAAGGCACCACCAATAAAAGTTGAAATAGAAAAGCAGAAATTAGAAAAGTATCAAAATCAAAAAATTTTAATCAATGCCAAGATTAAAGAATTATAAAAAACTTTTATTTTAATTCAAGTTGAAAAATTTCATTATTTTCCAATTTAATATCATCGATAACTACTGAAAAATCAATAAATTCTTTACCATTTCAGTGTTCAATGTATCAAAATTTTTTATCTTCTTGAGTACCTTTTTTACCTTTTACAGCAACCAAAAATCTTCCAATTTGACTTTTTTCAACAGTAAAATCATTAGAACAAGCACTTAGTAAATTACCAAGTGTATTAAAAGTAGTAATATAATTAGTTTTTTCAAGAATAGTTTCCTTGCCGTTGATAGCTGTAATTTCAATATTAGTAGTACCATTTAAGAATTTTGGGATATAAATAATATTTAGTATTAATGAAGTTCCTAATATTAATATAATAGAATTATATTTGCATCATTTAATAAATGTTTTATTTTTAATTATTTTTATAAAATTATTTTCTCATTTCTTACCGTCAGTTTTTATTTTTGTCATTATTATCAGCCTTTGCATTATCTTTTTTATTTTATTATATTAAAAAAAATAAAAAAAGGAAATTGCTTATCTCATTTTTAATAATTATTGAGGTGAAATTAAATGAGATTATTAATTATAACATTGACAATTCTTTTTCTTGCAAGTAATGGATTAGTTGTATTAAAGTTGATTAAAAATTTTAATGAAAATGAAATAGTTAGTAAGGAAAAAAATGATACAAAAATTATTACTATTACTGTTGAAATTAAAGAACATTTACCAATTAGAGAAGATTTATGTATACGAAATAAATATTATGTTAAAATTCTTAATTCAAAAATAAGTATTATTAATTTAATTAATACTTTAAATATTTCTAATGTTTATTTTGACATTTTAGCATTAAATCTAAATCAAAATATTAGTGAAAATTATAAATTAATATTATCACCAAGAAATAATGCTATTAAATATTATTCCCGTTATACTATTACTTTAGAGCCTTTAATTAATTTAGGTTTAAATAGTCAAGATGCCAAAAAAGTATTATTATTTAATAAAAAAAATTTAAATGCAAAACAGTTGTTAGAGAATTTAGAAAAATTATTAATAACTACAAAAAGAAAATATATACAATTGATGCATAAATTTATTAGTTTTTAATGATGTTTACTTATCATGCTTTATTAGTTTTATTTCTAATATTTTTAGTTTTCTTTTTATCAAGTTTTACGATATTTAGTGGTTTAGTTTTATTATTAATAATAATAATTATTTTGTATTTTATTTTTTTTAAAAAGCAATCATTTTATAAGTATTTCTTTTTATTATTAGTATTTACTTTTACTTCCTTAGTTAACATTAACTTTAAAAAAGATGAACATATAAATATTGAAAATGTTAATTTGAAAGTAGTAGAAACCCATCCAAATTATTTGATAGTACAAGAAGGATGAAAAAAATATTATTTATTATCACATTATTATATTAATAATATGCAGTATACTATTAATGCCCAATTAGATGATACACTTTTTTTAAAGGTCAAACTAAAGATTTAAAAACTATTAATAATTTTTATGACTTTGATTTTAAATTATTTTTAAATGCTAATAATGTTAATAAACAAATAGTAGTTAATGAAAATAAAGTAAAAGTTGTTTTTGGAAAAACTCTTAGAAGTATTTTTTTTAATTATATAAATACAATAATAACAGAAAATAATTTTTATTTTTGGAAAAAAATTTTTGAGGAGGAACAATTATGAGAAATATAAAAACGTTGTTAAAATTATTAGGAGCAGTTAGTTTAAGTACTGTTGCAGCAAGTTCAGTTGTGGCTTGTGGAGGAGGAGCAAATCCAAATCCTACACCAACTAAAGAAATGGATGTTCAAGTTAAAAAAGATTTTGGTTTTTTAGATACAAATGCTAATTCACTAGTTAAATTAAGTATTGATATTAATGCAACTAGTAAATTAGCATCATGAAAATCTGAACAATTAGCAATTACTGCGACAGCTTTATTAAAAGGTAATACTGGTGAGCAAAAAGCTAAGTCAAATGATGCTGCGAATTTTTTAGTTAATGTTTTAAAAATTGAAGCAAAAACCGGTGAAGGTGAAAACAGAATATTTGAGGTTAAAAAAACAAATGAAATTAGTATCAATGTTCAATCATATTCACCTGCAATTTCTAAGAAGGCAGGTAATGCTGATTATGTAGTTACTGGTGGAACACTAATTTTTAATTTTCAAAAAAATGATAAATCATTAGGTGATAATTTCTCATTAGATATTTTGGGTCAATCAGATCAAGGATTAGTTACATCAATTTTACCAACTACAATATCAAATGCTAATTTTGAATCTATTCCTGGATTTGTAGCTGGGGAACCAAAATCAAAATTTCCAGTTGATACAGATTTAACACAATATTTTAAAACTACTGAACTTGAAGGTAAAACAGTAAAAAGTATTGCTGACCTTATTAAACAAGGTGCTTTAAAAATTAAAGTTAGTGAAGCTGCAGAAGGTACAGGAAATTTTGTTAAAGGAAATACCATAAAAGTAAAAATATCAATTGGTGATATTCAATTTGCTACTGAAGAGACTTTATTTATATCTTAATTATTAAAATTAATAAATATAACAAAGAAGAGTGAAATTTCACTCTTCTTTTTATATAGTTATATTTAATTTTATTTAAATGGAGAACTAAAAGGATTACTATTTTGTTTTCTATCTCAATGAGAACTTCCAGCATCTTGATTACTTTTATTTTTCATTTCTTCATTTCATTGTCTAACTTGTTTTTTAGGGCTTCACATTGAATGTGTAGAAGGTGGAGCATAATAAACAGTTCTTATGTTTTGTGCTATTTTACTTTTACTTGCTTTTATTTCTTTATCATATAAAATATCACTAGAACAAATGCCAGCATTTGTTGTTCCTTTAGTCTTTGTTTCTATGGCAAATCTATTTCTTAATCTTTGATCTATTTCTAAATTAGTTATCTCATTTCTATTAGCATAGTTGTGCTTTTTTAATTGTTGTTCAGTAAGTTTCACAAATGATTCTGTAACTCCACATATTGTTTGTTCTTCTAGTACAGTTTCTTTTAATCTATTTTGTTGATTTTGCAAATGATATTTAAGTTGTTGTCTTTCTTGAGTTTTAGATTTAAACATTTTTCTTTCATCTTCCCTTTTAAATATAAAAAAACTATTTACTTTTAAAATTAAAGTAATTAGTTTAAAAAAACTTAATATTAAGTTTTTAGTATTTTATATCATAAATGAATATTTTATATGTGTAATTTACTTTTTATTTTTATAATATATTGTGTGTTTTTATTGGTATTATTTTTTTAAGAAAACTAAAAAATATTTTTATAATATAGTTTATTAAAATACAATTCTATTTTTATGTTTAAAAATAATTTGTTTAAAATATAAAAAATATGCTACAATATACAGGCTTAATTTAATGAAAATAAGCAACACATTTGTGAATTCATTGCCTAGTGCTTTTTAATTAAAAAGTGGCCAATGTTAGAAATAAATGGAAGAAAAACAAATTAGAAGGAGACAATATGTCAGTTGTAACACGTGAACAACTCCTTGAAGCGGGAGTTCAGTTTGGTCACCAAACTAAAAGATGAGATCCAAAGATGCGTAAATATATTTTTGGTCAAAGAAATGGTATTCATATTATTGATTTACAAAAATCAATGCGTAAATTAGATGAAGCTTGTCACTTTGTTAAAGAAACTAGTGAAAATGGTGGAAAAGTTTTATTTGTAGGTACAAAAAAACAAGCCAAAGAAGCTGTGCAAGAACTTGCAATTAGTTGTAATTCACCTTATGTAACAGAACGTTGATTAGGTGGTAATTTAACTAATTTTAAAACTATTAAATCAAGTATTAAAAAGTTAATTGATATTGAAAATAAAGAAAAAAGTGGAGAAATTAAACTTTTAACAAAAAAAGAGCAAATGTTAGTAATTAAAGAAAAAGCACGTTTAGAACGTAACCTTGGTGGTATTAGAAATATGTATAAATTACCAGAAGCTATTTTTGTTACTGATACTATTACTAATAAAATTGCTGTCGAAGAAGCAGTTAAACTTGGTATCAAAATTATTGCGATTTGTGATAGTAATTCAAATCCAGATAATATTGATTATATTATTCCTGGTAATGATGATGCTACAAAATCAATTACTTTAATTACAAAGAAAATTGCTGAAGCTATTAATGAAGGACAAAGTGTAAAACCAGTTATTGATAAAAAAGAAATAGTAGTAGAAGAAACTATTAGTCTTGATGAAAATAAAACTGAAAATGTAATTGAAAAAAATAAAGAATAAAGGAGAATAGTTTATATGTCAGAAGTTAAAGTAGATGTTAAATTATTGAAAAAATTAAGAGATACAACCGATTTACCAATTACTGATTGTAAAGAAGCTTTGATGGAAAAAAATAATATTTTTGAAGCAGCACTTTCCCTATTAAAAATTAAAGGTTTAGCAAAAGCAGAGAAAAAAAGTATTAATAAAGCTACTGAAGGGGTTACTAAAGTTGTTATTAGTGGTAATAATGCAATTATTGGTGAATTAAATTGTCAAACTGAACAAGTTGCTGATTTAGAAGATTTTAATGATTTATTTACTAAGATTTTAGAAACAATTTTAAAACATCAACCTAAAACTATTGAAGAAGCTTTAATGTTAAAAGCTGATGGAAGTAGTGAAAGTTTAAATGATGAGATAAGATTTGCTATCGCTAAATTAGGTGAAAATATTGTTTTAAATCGTTTTCAATATTTAAGTAAAAATAGTGATGAAGTTTTTGGTTCATATGTCCATGGTGGTGGTAAATATAGTGGTTTAGTTATTATCAAAGGTGTTGATAAGGAAAGTGATATTCCAAATAATGTTGCTATGCAATTAGTATCAGCAGATGCTAAATACATTGATATTGATCACATACCTGCAACAGTTCGTGATAAAGAATTATCAATTATTAGTGAAAAAACAAAAGAAGAAGAAAAATTGAAAGCAAAAAAACGTCCTGATAATATTCTTGAAAATATTATAAGAGGTCGTTTTGAAAAAGTATTATCTGAATTAACTATTGTTGATCAACTTTATATTAAAGATAATACAATTAAGGTTAAAGAGTATTTAACTAAAAATCATGCTACAATTATAGCTATGATACGTTATCAATTAGGTGAAAAAATTGATAGTTCTGCCAAATAAACATTTAGGAGGTAAATAAAGTGAATTTTCAAATTATATATTATATTGCATTAGTAATGTTTATATTATTATTAGTTATTCTTGGTTGAGGATGATATAGTTTTAATAAACCAAAAACAACTATTAAATTTTTGAATTTAAAATTATTAGTAGCAACATTAATAGTTGGTGTAATTGGTTTAGTTATCTCGATTGTTCCAATTGGAATGCAAGTTTGAACATTTGAACCAGAATATATTAAATCTGATCCTGCTTTTTTAACTTTATTAATAGTAGAATATATATTTTTAGTTATCATGTTAGGATTAGCATATATTTTTAGTTTTGATTTTGGTATCGCAGTTGATGAACATAATATTTATTTCTTTGGACAAAGCGTTAATACTAGTAAAATTGTTGCATTGGAACAAAAGAAAAATGTTTTAAAAATTGTTTATGAACAGGGTATTAAAAAAATTAAAAAACGTTTAACAATTATTACTCCACAAGCACAACTTTTTGTTAAAGATCATTTAGCACAAAAAGTTATTGCTAACGTTGAATTAGAAACTGTCGCTGAAAGCGCAAATAATGATTCATTATCTAGTGATAACAGTAAATAAATAAAAAGCCACAAAGCAATCTGTGGCTTTTTATAATATTAAATTTAAGGAGGATGATCAAAAATGGAACAATTTAAATATAAACGAATATTATTAAAAATTAGTGGTGAAGCTTTAGGTGATGGTAGTAATGAATTATATAATAATGAAAGTATTGATAATGTTTGTCAACAAATTCAAACCCTAGTTAAGGCAAAGGTAGAAGTTGGTTTAGTAATTGGCGGTGGTAATATTTGACGTGGTGCTAAACAAGGAGAAAAGATTGGTTTAAAAAGAATTAATGCTGATTATATGGGAATGTTAGCGACTATTATGAATGCTTTGGTAATTGAATCAAAGTTAAAAGCGCTTAACGTAAAAGTTATTGTGCAAACATCATTAGAGATTAATCAAGTTGCTGAACCTTTTTATTACAAAAAAGCTATTAGTAGTTTTGAAAAAGGCTATGTTTGTATTTTTGCTGGTGGTACTGGTTCACCATACTTTACAACGGATACTGCAGCAGCACTTCGTGCTACTGAAATTAATGCGGATATATTATTAATGGCAAAAAATGGCGTTGATGGTGTTTATGATAAAGATCCAAACATTAACAAAAATGCTATTCGTTATTCACATTTATCATATCAAGATATTACTAATAAACAATTAAAAGTAATGGATTTAACTGCTTCAACAATGTGCATGGAAGCTAACTTGAAAATTATGGTATTTGATATTAAGGTTGAAAACAATATCATTAAAGCAGTACAAAATAAAGCAATTGCAACTATTATTAGCAATCAAAATTAACAAATTAAAGGAGAGAAGATAATATGAAACTATTAGATTTTATTTTATCTATTTTACAAAAAAGCAAAACATCAATCAGAATTTTATTTCCAGAAGGAGATAATGAAAAAGTACAGGCAGTAGCTTTAAAAATTATTAATGATAATTCACCTGTTAAAAATTTTATTACACCGGTTTTATTATTTAATAATGATAAAGAAATTCCTAGTAATATTAAAAATTCTAATATTAAAACATTATCTATTGAAGAAAATCAAGTAACAAATTTTACTAATCAATTATATGAATTAAGAAAAGCAAAGGGTTTAACTTTAGAAGCGGCTAATAAATTGGTATTAAGTCGTAATTACTATGGAATGATGTTATTAAATAATAAAGAGGTTAATGGTTTTGTTGGTGGTATTACTTTTACTACTGCTGATATTTTACGTCCAGCTTTGCAAATTATTGGACCAAAAGCAGGTACTAAAACTGTTTCAAGTACATTTATTATGAATAAAAATGAAGAAATATTTTTATTTAGTGATGGTTCAATTAATTTAAATCCAACAGCTGAACAATTAGCAGATATTGCAAAATCTACAATTCACTTTGGTGAACTTTTAGAATTTAATCCAATTAAATTAGCAATGTTATCTTATTCTACTAATACTAGTGGTAGTGGTGAAAGTGTTGATAAAGTACGTAATGCTACTAACTTTGTTCAACAATTAAAATTAAAAAACGTGCAAGTAGCAGGACCAATTCAATTTGATGCTGCTTGAGATCAAGAAGTGCGAAATAAAAAATTCCCAGAATTAACAATTAAAAATCATTGTAATGCATTTATTTTCCCAACTTTAGATGCTGCTAATATTGGTTATAAAATTGCCCAAAGATTAGGTGATTATAAAGCTATTGGTCCTATTGTTTTGGGTTTAAATCAGCCAGTTAATGATCTTTCTCGTGGTGCTACTATTGATGACATTTATTACACAGCATTGATCACTGCTATTCAAACATTAATTAAAAATTAATAAGGAGATAAAACAAATATGTCAGAACAAAATAAAATTTTAGTTATTAATGCCGGAAGTAGTTCTATTAAATTTCAACTTTTTAATGCTATTAATAATGATAAACAACCTCATTTTACTATTCTTTGTAAAGGTTTAGTTGAAAGGATAGCTATTAAAAATAGTAATTTTATTATTGAAATTGCTAATGGTGATAACTTTATTAAACATGAAGTAACAAAAGATATTGCTGATCATGTTATAGGAGCGCAAACAGTAATTGATGCATTAATTGAGTATAAGGTCATTAATAATTTTGATGATATTAAACGAATTGGTCATCGTATGGTTCACGGTGGTCAAAAATTTAATAACTCAATTGTTATTGATGAGAAAGTCATTGCTGGTATCAAAGCATGTATTCCTTTAGCACCATTACATAATCCACCAGCTTTAAAAGGATTATCATCTTTTCAAAAATTAGTTCCACATGCTAAACATGTGGCAGTATTTGATACTTCATTTCATAGTACTATTCCTGAAGAAAAGTATCTTTACTCAGTTCCATATGATTGATATAAAACATATGAGGTAAGAAGATATGGATTTCATGGTACTAGTTATCGTTATATTTTAGATAAATTAACTAATATTTTAAATAAACCAAAAGATAAGATTAATGCTATTATTTGTCATTTAGGTAATGGTGCTAGTATTTGTGCTATTAAAAATGGTAAAAGTTTTAATACTAGCATGGGATTAACACCGTTAGATGGTTTAATTATGGGTTCTAGAAGTGGTATCATTGACCCTTCTATTCATGGTTATATGTGTAATGTTAAAGCAGAAGCAACTATTGAAACCGTTACTAATGATTTAAATAAAAGTTCGGGTTTATTAGGAATTAGTGGACATTCTTCTGATTTACGTGATGTTCTTGCAAGTAGTAATGATAAAAACCATAAGTATCATTTACAATCACAATTAGCAATAAAAATGTTTGTGCAAAGAATTGCTAATTATATTGTTCAATATGGTAATGACTTAGATAGTAATATTGATGCATTAGTATTTACTGCAGGTATTGGCGAAAATTCTGCAATTATTCGTCAATTAGTTATTGAGGAAATTAAAGTGTTTACTTTAAAATTAGTAACTAATAAAAATAATGATAAGTATAATGATTACTTAGAAATTAGTGATAAACAATCAGAAGTTCCTATTTTTAAAATTAGAACAAATGAAGAATTAATGATTTGTCAAGATACATATAATTTATTAAAAAATATTTAAAAAATAAAAAAATATATTAAGGTTTTTTATTTTGATATATAATGTTTAAATTAAGTGAAAATACTTAATAATTATCAAATTTTAATTAAAAATAAATACTTTTGAAGAATTAATGATTTGTCAAGATACATATAATTTATTAAAAAATATTTAAAAAATAAAAAAATATATTAAGGTTTTTTATTTTGATATATAATGTTTAAATTAAGTGAAAATACTTAATAATTATCAAATTTTAATTAAAAATAAATACTTTAAAGATTCAAGGAGAAAAAAGTATGGAATTTAAATACATTAAAGAAAAAAATAATCATAAAATTAGTGAGGAAAATCAATATAAAAATTTTGATAAAAATATGATAAATGAAATTAATAAATTAACTAAGAAGTCATCATCAAGTCGTAGTAGGGTTACTTGTCGTGATTGAAAAGAAGAAAGTAATAAAGATAATTATCATGATGGAAATTGACCAATTGCAATTTTAGGTTTTTAAAATGAATGGTATATTGTCTACCGAAAGAAAGAGTTGTAACTATTAAATAAAAAGTGATAAAATAATATATATTTGTATTTGTGATTACACAATAAAAGAAATTGAAAAAAAAGTAATAAGTAAGAGAGGATTTTAGCATGGAAAGAAAACAAAAGATAGTTGTTATAGGTGTTAATCATGCCGGAACAACAGCACTAAAGGCAATTATGAGGTCTAATCCAAATAGTGAAGTAGTAGCATATGATCGTAATGATAATATTTCATTTTTAGGATGTGGAATTGCGCTTTGAGTTGGTAAAGAATTTACTGATCCAAAAGGATTATTTTATGCCACAATTGAAAAGTTAAGAGCATTAGGTGTTAAAATTAAAGAAAAACATGAAATGATTAAATATGATAGTAAAGCTAAAATTGTTACTATTAAAAATTTAGATACTAATGAAGTATTTACTGAAAGTTATGATAAGTTAGTATTAGGGATTGGTTCATGACCAATCTTAAATCCAGGTGGTAAAGAAATTCCTGGTTTAATTGTTCATAAAGATGGCGTAGTTGTTAAAGATACTTTAAATGGTGTTAAATTAACAAATGGCATTCATTTATCAAAACTATACCAACATGCTCAAGAAATTATTTCTGATTTGAGTAAACCAGAAGTAAAAAAAGTAGTAGTAATTGGTGCAGGTTATATTGGTATTGAATTAGTGGAAGCTTTTTATAAAGATAAAAAAGAAGTTACTTTAATTGATTTTGAAAATCGTATTATGCCTCGTTATTATGATGAAGAATTTACAAATGATGTTGAAGCAGATATGAAAAAAGTAGGAGTAAAATTACAATTAGGAGAAACTTTACAAGAATTTATTATTAAAGATGATAAAGTGAGTGAAGTAAAAACTAATAAAGGAACATATAAAGCTGATTTAGTAATTATGGCTGTTGGTTTCTTACCAAATACTGCTATCTTGAAAGATGAGAATGGTAAAGTTCAACTTAGCTTAGATCCCCGTGGTGCAATTGAAGTTAATGAATATTTTCAAACTTCAGATCCTAATGTTTATGCAATTGGTGATTGTATTAATATTCGTTCAAATGCTTGAAATAAAAATGTTAATATTGCCTTAGCAACTAATGCTGTACGTAGTGGTTTAATTGCTGGATTAAATGTTGCAAAAACAGATCCTAAAACAAGAATCGCCTTTCCTGGTGTTCAAGGAACAAATGCAATTGCTGTTTTTGGTTGAAAACTATGTGCTACTGGTTTATCAGAAGTTTCTGCAAAAGCAATTTTAGGATCTAATAATGTAGAAGCATATTTTTATCAAGATACAGTGTTTCCACCTTTTATGAGTGAAAATCATGAAGTAAAAATTAAAATTATATGAGAAAAGAGTTCTCGTCGTATTGTTGGGGCTGAAATTGGTTCAACTCATGATCATACAGAAACAATTGCAATGTTTTCATTAGCAATATTGAAAAAGGTTACTATTGATGAAATTCCATTAATTGATATGTATTTCTTACCACACTTTAATAAGCCTTATAACTTTGTTACTGCGGCAGCACTTTTAGCAACAGGAATTTTAACAAAAGAAGATGTTACATATCCTGATCCATATTTAAAAGGTAAGAAAAAATAGATTGCCTTATCAAATTAATTTTGAGAGGAATAAAATATAATGGTTAGTAATGAAAAATATTTAAAACTTAGAGCAAGAATGACTTTACCAGTTAAAGAAAGTAAATATAAAATTGCTTGATGATTAAAAATTATTTTGATATTTACTTTTCCATTATGGATTATTCCTTTTTTAATTACTAATTTTTTTATTGGTTTGATGATGCGAAATGTTATGGAAAATTTTCAACGAATTGGACGAAGTACTAATCCAAATTTTGCTAAAATTGATCTCAATACTTTGAGTTTTTATAATCGAGATATGGAATTACAAAATTCTCTACAACTAATGATTGATGATAGTAATTGGGATATGATGGAAGCACAAGATATGACGATAACTACTTATGATAATCGCTTGTTATCAGCTTTTTTCATTAATAATCATCAATCTAATAAAAATCATAAATGAATAATTGCAACTCATGGTTGACAACAAAATCGCTATAGCATTTTATATTTAGTTAAACATTTTTATGAACAGGGATATAGTATTGTTACTTATGATACAAGAGGTCATGGTAGTAATAATATCCATGATGCAATTACTTTTGGTAATAAAGAAGCAGATGATTTATATGCTGTTATTTTAAGTCTTAATAATTATTTAGCAGAAACAGATTTTAAACAACCTCCTAATATTACTTTAATTGGTAATAGTATGGGTGCCAGTACTGTTTTGGAAAAAATATCTCGATTTGATACTGGTAAATTTGGTGTTAAATGTGCAATTTCTGATTGTGGATTTGATAGTTTTAGTCATATTATTAAAATTATGGGTAAACAATACTTTAACCTTCATTGATTTTGATTTTATTATGGTGTTAAATTTTTCTTTAGGTTAAAAGATAAATTTAATATTAATAGTATTGATCCTATTAATAAATTAAAATATTGTTCTTCAATTCCTGTATTATTTATTCATGGTAATGATGATGAAACTGTACCAGCAACAATGGCACAAAAAATGTATGAAGAGAAAATAAATTATGAAGAAGAAACAATAAGTGAATTATTAATTATGCCATCTGCTAAACATATAAGAGCCGTCACTACCGATTATGATACATATTGCAAAACTACTTTAAAATTTGTTAATAAATGAACAAATTTTAAAATCGAAGATAAAGGAGATTAAGTTAATAATGATTTATTATATTAATAATAGCAAAGACCCATATTTTAATTTAGCAGCCGAAGAATATTTGATTACTAATCCTTATATAACTGATGAAATCTTATTATTATGACAAAATAATAATACTATTGTTGTTGGTAGAAACCAAAATACAATTGAAGAAATTAATAATGAATATGTGAGAACAAAAAAAGTTAATGTTGTACGAAGATTATCTGGTGGTGGAGCTGTTTATCAAGATTTAGGAAATTTAAATTTTACTTTTATTCTTGATAAAAATAAAGATAATGCTCGTAATTATGGTCTTTTTACAAAACCAATAGTTAATGTTTTACAAAATCTAGGTTTAAATGCTCAATTTAGTGGTAAAAATGATATTTTAGTTGATGATAAAAAAATATCGGGTAATGCCCAATATACATATAAAAATCGAATTTTACATCATGGTACTATTCTTTTTAATGTTGATATGCAAATGTTACCAAAAGTATTAAAACCTGATTTGGATAAATTAAAATCAAAAGGTATTAAATCAGTACAAGCACGAGTAACAAATATTTTACCATTATTAAATCCACCAATAACAATTGAAGAATTTCAAAATTTAATTATTGAACAATTAAAAAGTACAAAAAATACAAAGATTATGGAATTTTCTGAAAAAATGATTGCTGATATTGAATCATTAGCAAATACTAAATATCGAACTTGAGATTGAGTTTATGGTAAATCTCCAGATTTTGATTTAAAACATAAAACACTTTTTCCTAGTAAAGGAACTATTCACGTTTGAATGAATGTTAAGGCAGGAATTATTGAAAATATTAAAATATATGGTGATTTCCTAGGGTCAGCAGGTACTACTAGTTTAGAAAAAAAACTAGAAAAACAAAAATATAATGTAGCAACTATTACTAATATCATTGAAAATGCTAATATTAACGAAATTTTTGGTGAAAATTTTCTTGCTGAAGAAATCATAAAAAGTATCATAAAATAATGAATAAAATGGGAGCGTACCGATGTTGTCAATAATATTCAAATTTGTCTTAAAATTATAAAGTTAGACGAGAATAATTTTGACTTCAATATGCAATTGTATGTTAATCTTAACACTTGAAAAATATTAGTTAATAATAATACTTACTTTTATAACTCAAAAATTCTTATTAAAGTAAATTTTAGTTTTAATTTATAATAACTGTATGGCTGTATTTATTTGATAGCATTTAAAATTAACCATTTTTGTATACATATCAATGTTATAAGTTCTATCGCCAATCATATGCTTTAAAATTTGTTTAATATTAGTTTCAGTAAAGCAACCAATATTCTCAACTAATGCTTGGTTTAATACACCATCTTTTGCATTAATAAAATAACCAACTTTTAATTTTTTATATTTTAAAGTTAATAACTGTAAAAAATCAATTAATTCATAATATTGACCTTTTGCAAATAAATTTATTGCATTTTGATAGTGTAAATTAGCAATTTTATCTTTTTTTCTTCCTGCCATTATCCCAAGAAATAAAACATGAAAAGCATGGAATTTATCTAAAATAAATTTAGCATTTAAAATTGTAGCAGTTTTTCTAATTCATTTTGCACTATCTCCACAAACTATTAAATTTGCTTTGTCAAAATTTTCAAAAAATAAATTACCATATTTTTTAATTAATTGTGCTGTTTTTTCTGCACCAATTTCTGTTTTTGATATTCTTATTTTGCATACTGCTCTTTTATTAATTAATTTTCCATTTTTCTTTTTACCAGTACAAAATACTAATAATCTCATAGAACATTTTTTACAATTCTTAGTATTGTGTTTTTCATTAAACTTAAATTTTCTATGTCCATCATCAATATTTACATATAAATTTTGATATGGTTGCAATGGTATTTCGGGGATATTGGCTTTTGGTAATTCAAACTTTTTATATGTTCTACAAACCGTACTAGTACTTATTAAATCTTCAATAAAAGTATCACAAACATCACGATACTTTTTACCATCAGCAAAATATTTTAAAATTTGTTTAATAACATCTGGTGCTAATTTACTATACTTTTTAACACCAAGATATATATCTAACAATGGGGCGCATTAATTTAATAGATAGATTTAGAAATAACAAAGAACGATATAACTATCGTTCTTTTTTTGTTAAAAGATTAAAACTTAATAAAACTGTCGTAGAAGTCTAATAGTGAGTACTTTATGTAAATACTTCTATATCAGTATAAAAGAGCATTTAATGTTAAGCAAGTTAAAATGTTACACTGTATCGCTTAATGTAATTATAGATTAATTTTGAATAGCCTTATTATGGCTCAGTAAATACCCCATTAATCTATATTAATAATTACATTTGTATTATTTAAGAAAATAGGGGGTTTTATATATAAATACATACCTCATTAACAATATCATAACACAATAAAAAATTAAAAGGAGAAAAATAAATATGAAATATGTTTACTTATTAAAATATGAAGTTAATTATACTAATCAAATAAAATTTAAGGCATTTTCAACTGTAGAGCATGCTAATAATTATCATAAAAATTATAAACATCATTTAATCAAAGATGCTTTTATTGAGAAATATGAAATATTAGTAATGGAATTAGACATAAATTTAAATAATAAGGAATTAAATAAAAAACTTAATTAAAGGAAATATTAAATATGGAAGAAAAAGAAAATGAAGAATTACAAAATAAATTATTAAAAGAACAAATTGAATTAATTGAAGAACAAAAAGAATTTTATAAAAAATCATGAAAAAGTAGAATTATATTTTTAACAATTGGAATTATTATTATGATTTTAACATTAATAATTATTGCTTCTAAACATTAATGAAAGGTAAAAATATTTATGGAATATAGAGAATATAGAATGAATGGTTCTTGTGATAAATGTAGAAAACAATCTTCTTTTGGTAATAGATTATGTAATAAATGTTTTTGAATATTAATAGGTAAAAATAAATATGAGTAAATTAATTTTTAAAAAAGAAACTCATCAATATTTTTTAGATGATAAAGAATTAATATCAGTTTCTAGAATTATTGATAATTATTTAGGTTTTGGCTATAGTCATATATCACCAGAAATATTAAAAAATGCAGCAGTTCGTGGTAAATGAGTTCATAAACTTAATGAATTATATTTACAAAATATTAATCAAGAAAATATTATTAATAATTTATTATGTCAATATTGAGTGAAAATTTCCCAAAAATATTTATAAAAAAATAAATTATTTTGGAAAGTTAAACTATTCAATAAACTACATAAATTCTAAATAACCTCTAAAAATTTAGTTCCTTATTTTATACAAAAACTTTTTTTATTTTAAAAAAGTAGTAAAATTTAGAAAAATAAAAAATTGCTTTGTTTTGAAAGTAAATATTTTTATATTTACTTTCAAAGGAGAACAATAAATATGAAATATTTTAATCCAAGTTATTGATTTAAGTTATGAATGCTAACTGTCCCATTTTTTCAAAATAAAAACCAAGGTATTAATGGTAAATGAATTGATAATAATGAAAAGATTAAAAATTGAGCTAGCAACAATACTAATTTACAATCAATAAACCAAGATATTAGCTTTACAAATTTAAATACTAATTATCAACGATATAATTTAAATCAACAATTACCAAATCAAAATATTGACCTTTTTTATCAAATAAAACTACAAACAAATACTCATAAACATCGTCATGAAAAACACAGAAATAGACTAAAAAGAGAGAATTTTTTTGATATAACATCAATCAAAGGAAATGAAATTACAAATGTTCCATTTTCTTTTTCTTCTCCAATTACTGTTTCATTTGTACCAATAATTTTTGAAGGAATAATAGATGATTATTATTATTGAAAAGACTTAAATTTTGATAATCCTAAAAAGAAATTTGGTGAAATATTTAAAGAAAAAATAAAAGATATGTACAATAACGGTGAAATTAAAATTAATTTTCAAATTAATTGGTCAACTGTAAATAAATTTGGTGAACTTATTTTTGATAATTTTTTGGAAATTGAAAAAACATATGCAAATAGTTCTAAACAAGAACGCATAGAAATTAATTTTGAGTATTATAATTTTAAATCAGTAAGAATAATAACAGAAGATATATTGGGTTATCCAAATAAATGTTTTGATAATTTAAAAAGAGATTTTCCAGATTGAAATAAAAATATCGAAATTAATTTAGGAAAAATTAATATTAATAAAAATTATGAATATTGATCTGGAAAAAAAGATGATAGCATTAAAACTGCAATAAAAAGAAAATATCTTTCTATTAAAAAAGAAAATATCGAAATTATAAATTGAAAAGATTATTCATATTTTGATAAATGTTTTAAATTTCAATTATTAGCAAAAAATTATGCTAGAGAACTTGATGATTGTTATTCCTATGGTTCAACAAAACCAATTTTTACTTATATAACACAAAATAAACTTAATGAAATAAACTATAATATAACAAATAACGTATTATTCCAAGATTGAATAGAAGATATAAGATATTGAAATTCTACTTTGCCACAAGCAATAAATAATGCTAAAACATTTACTCCTGAACAGCTATATAATTGAAAAAGACAAGAACGTATAAATATTCAAGGTTATGTATCAAGATGAAAAATTTTAATAATAAAAATAATAGATGATAAGATGAAAATTGATGAATTAAGCAAAAATTTGCAAGGATTAAAAAATGATTTTAAAATTTTAAATAAAACAGTTAATGAATTAGAAACAAGAGTTTCTAATTTGGAAAATGAATCAAATTGAAATTGTGCTAATACAGTAAATTTAGTTGGTGAATTAATTTCTTACATGCCTGTAATTGGAACTGTTGGTTCTAAACTTTCAGCAATTACTTCTGGTACTTGTGCTATTGCTGGTATATAATTCTAATTATTTTATATCTTTAAAATCAATTTTAAGGCACCAAATTTGCTCATAGACAAACATTTTAAAAATTTATATGGTTTAGTATTCAAAAAATATAAATCTTATATAACTTTAATTAGGAATTATTGATATCCATATCTTCAAGGATGTTTTTTATTGGGTATATAAACTTTTTTAGTTTTTATTAAATTTTATTTGATAATTGGTTTTAACGTTATTTCTTTTAGTTCATATATTTGATTATTGTAACTAATATATAAGTCATTAATAAATGATTTAAGTACAATTACATCAGTTCTAGGTTTTATATATTGAACTTTGTTATTTTTATAAGGAAAATATTTTTTACTATAATATGTTATAGTTGAACCACTATCTGTTTTTCTTTTAGAAAATCTTGAAAGATAAATATTTATTTCTTTTTGTGTGGGAGCTTTAACCATAGCAGATTTATTATCATCAATAGGAAAGGCAAACTGTTTATTAAAAACGTTTATGTATGTTTTAAGAAATTGATTAGCTTCATTTAATGTTTTAATTTTATTAAGTCGTAATTCACTAATTAATCGACTTTGCAGTGTTCCAAATAAGCGTTCTATTCTACCTTTAGCTTGTGGAATTGAAGTTCTAATTATTTCAACACCTAAATCATTACAGCACTTTTGAAATTGAGTATAAGTGTCATTTTCCGGATTTATTTTTCCTGCATCAACTTTTTTCTTATATCCAAAAACTGTTCTGTTATCAGTATAAAATGTTTTTGGTATACCGTATTGAGTTAAAATTTGATAAAAAACATTAGGGAGATTGTCAAAAATCCGGAATAAATTAAATCTTATATAGTCTTATTATTTTGTTAGACAAGAAATAATTTGGATTTTTATGAAATTGTATTTAAATAATATAATTTTTTTAACTTAAATGCAACTAAAATACTTATTTTTAAAAATTACTAAAAAATTAAAAAATAAATTTAATATTTATACACAACAAAAATTCTTATTAAAGCGTATTTAATAAGTTTTATTCTATTTTGATTTTTAAAAAAAAGTTAAATTTTAATTTATAATAATTGTATCTCTGTATTTATCTTATTACATTTAAAAATAACCATTTTAATATAAATTGAAATATTATAAGTTCTATTACCAAGCATTTCTTTTAAAACATGTCAAATATTAGTTTCAGTAAAGCAACCAATATTTCATTTCTTACCTTGATTTTCAATACCTTGTTTATTATTTTTAAAATATTTTTTCTTTAATTTTTTATGATTTTCTAATTCTTTATATAAATAATCAATTAATTGTTCATATTGACCATTATTAATTAAATTTTTACAGTAATTATATTCTTTTAAATATTTTCCTTTATTTCCCGCCATTATACCAAGATATAATGTTCTAATTAAATGGAATTTATCTAAAACAAACTGTGCACCTAAATAATTAGCAACTTCTTTAATTCATCCTGCACTATCACCACAAATAATAATTTTTGCTTGCTCAATATTTTCATAAAATTTTTGACAATGTTCTTTAACAAATTCAGAAGTTTTTTTAACTCCAATTGCTGTTTTTGTTGGTCTAATAATTGCTTTTACTCTTTTATTTTGTACTTTGTGATTAATATTATCTGTATATGTTACTATTAATCGCATAGAATGTTTTGTACCTTTACGTTTAAAATTTCAAAATTTTCGGTGGCCATCATCAATTGCTACAAAAATAGGTTGATTTTTTTCTAATTTTACTTTTACTGGATTTGCTTCAATTACTTCTAAATTTTTAAAAACTCTATGAATAGAACTAAGACTAATATTTGCTTTTTTTATAATATCTCAAATATCTCTGTATCTTTTTCCATCAGCAAAATATTCAATAATAGTTTGTTCAATATCTTCACCTATTCTTTTATATTTTGGCAGTTCTAGTATTTCATCAACTAAACAAATACGAACTCATTTTTGCAATTTTTCATCAAAGTATTCATAAATTCTTCTTTTATAAGTTACTAATCCATACATTATTTTTCTTGTTCGATATTGATAATCAACAATTTTATATTTCTTTTTATCTCTTGTATTTTTTATTCTTCAATCTATTTTTTCTCATTTATTTGTTATATGTTTTAAAACTAATTTATCAATTTTTGCATTTTGTTCTCTAAAATTTCATTTATAATTAAAATTCAAATTTACTTCTCCTAACTATTTTAAAAAAATCAAAATTTATTGTAAATAATTTAAAATATTAATTTACTTGTTTATTATATACATATATAAGTGTAATTTAAAATTCAATAAAAAAACCACTTTCATATTTAAAATATAATAAACAATTTCAATATAATTAATAGTATAGGTCTCACAAAATAAACACCTTTTATTTAGGCGTTATTTTGCATTTAAAAGCATACTTGTAAAAATAATCAAAAATAGTACAATTAAAACGTAAAATCAAGGAAAAAAGGAGTAATTTAATGAATCCAGAATATTTAAAAATTATTAAAGTTGAGTTTATGCATGGTGTAGAAGAACCTTGATGCAATAACCAAGGAGTTGCTATTTTACCTCATGTTATTAAAAACAATGAATATTATTATTTACTAGTTAAAGAAAATAATCCATTATTTAAAGATAAAGAAATTAGTGAATATGGTACTATCACTGGAGGTCTTGAAAATCTTGACCCTTATCAAACAGTAATTAATGAAATGTTAGAAGAAACTGGAATTGATGTTAAAAATGATAAATCAAAAATTTATTATTTAGGTAAACATTATGCAAATAAATCAAGTACAAAAATATTCTATTTTTTTTCTATAGATTTAACAATGTTGAATTTGGATTTAACAAAAACATACAAAGGTAATGGTGATGGAACAGAAGCAGAAAAAGACATCATTGCAAAATTTATAAGTTATGAAAAAATTTGCAAATCTAATGATTCTTTATGTTTAGCAATTTTAGGTAAATGAACTTCTAGAAAAAAAACAATAAAAGAAAAAGCAAAACAACTATTTAATTTTAAAAATGACATATTATCTCATAAGTTTTTAACTGGAATTCATATTAATGAAATTGACGAAGAAAACCCAGAATTAATAAAGGATTTTTTACCTATAGAAAATCGACAAGAATTTTTGAAACTTGAAGAAGATTTAGACAATAGTATATTTGATAAACTGCAAAGATTAAGTGATGAAATGTTAATTTCACATTCATCAAATTTACATGAAGATTTGAAATTACAAGCTCATAAATTTTACCATAAAAATAAAAATATTTTTCAAGAATCTGAAGAAATAAATAAATTAGGTGATGAATATTATTCAGTTCCAGAAATTTATGAAATAAATTCAACTGCACCTCATTTATAAAAAAGGAGTAATTTATTATGAAAACATGAATAAAAACAAATTTAAGTAAAATAACATTAGCATTAGCACTAACTGGTGCTACAACCGGAACAATAGGTTTAATCATGGGGGGTGCTTACCCATAATCTTAGTGGACTTAAATATTTTTTAGCATCAAATAAGGAACCTATAATGGGAGTTCAAAAAATATGAATGTCTGATATTCATAATATATCAGTTGATATTAAAAGTGAATTTAAAATTTATTTTGCTGATACTCCTAAAAAAACCAAATTTTATAATGATGGAGATTCTGTTGAAAGAATAGATATACCATGAGTTAAAGATTATTATCCTGATGGATATTTTTGATAATTAAATTTCTATATTTATATAAGAAATATTCTCATTATATTTATCAAATAAATTAATATTAGTTAAATTTACTTCTTGTTTATCTACTACTAAAATCAAATCATAATTACCAGCACCAAAAATACCACTAATTTCAATCCGATTTAAGTTATTAATCGGATTTTCAATTTGTAATTCGAATTCAATATCATTATCAATTTGTGAAATTTCTTTATAAAATTCTAATTTTGAAAATAATTGAGATTTATTTGAACCATATAAATTTAAAGCATTTTCAATTTTGTTTTTTTCAATAATTACTCTTGTAAAATATTTTCCATATTCACCGTTAGCTAATGTTCAATCAGCAGGAATTAATGACGGAATATTATTACTTTCTAATTCATTGGTAATTGATAATCAATTAAATTGATTGTCATCTAACTTGAATAATTCATTTTGACTAATATCATTATTTTTTAATTTAATGTTATTAATATCAGTAAAATCAAAATATGGAGATTTTAATATTACCTTTACATCTTTAAATTGCCAAATATCATTTTTATTAGGTTTTATTGGACTTGATTTTAATTCAAAATAGTAAGGTAATAAAATCTTATTATCATCATTTAATCCTTTATTTATTGATAAAGATGAATAAATATATTTTGACAACATAATAAATAATTGTTTAAATATTTTAACTTGTAATAAATCAATATAATTTGGATAATCTAATTCTCATTGGCCACTTGCCACTTGCCACTTAGCCCTTTTTACTAGACCATTAATTTAAAAAACCTGAATGTATTCTAAAAACAATTGTGTTATATAATTAACACTAATTTTAACCTGAAAGGATTTTTATTAATGGATAAAATTAAACAAATAGCATTAGTAATTAACAAATTAAATATCAAAGAAAAAATTAAAATTATTGATGATTGTAAAAATCAATATTCAATTAGAAACCTATGTCAATATCTTCAATTAAACAGATCAACATATTACTTTTTAAAAAATAAACAAAAACCTATTAAAAAAGAAGAAAATCATATTATTAAATGCAATCATAAATATCAAAAAATATGCCAACTTTTAATCGAATTTCATTCTACAAGAAAAGGCAGAATTTATGGATATTTAAGAATTTTTTCAGCTTTTAAAGAGTGATTAAAACAAGAAAAAAATATCATTTTAAATATAGAATTATCAATAAAACAAATGCGAAAAATTATGAAAGAACACAATATTCAAGGATTAAAACAAACTAAAAATAACTATCCTAAAAACAAAAAAAATCCAAATAAGTGAATACCTACAATGGATAAAGTAAACAAAGATTATAAAAGTACAACCTCTTCAAATCAAATTTGATCAATGGACACTAAACAAATAAATACTAAAGAAGGATGATTATATCTTTTTGTAATTATTGATTTTTATTCAAATAATGTTGTTAGTTATAATATTGCTCCTAATAAATCATATCAGGATTTAATTCTTCCTGCTCTTGAAAAAATCAACAAACAATTTTCTTGAAATCAAGTAAAAAATGTTATTTTACATTCAGATAACGCCAACGAATTTTATTGTCAGGATATCACAAAATGAGCAGAGGATAAACAAATAATTTTAAGCAAAAAACAACCTTATGATATTGGTGGTAATGTATTATCTGAAAACTGATTTTCTCATTTATCTCAAGAATGACTACCTAAAGGATCAAATCAATATTTATCCATCAATGAAGCTATAAATGATGTAAATCAATATGTTATGTTTTATAATTATGAAAGAATACATTCTAAATTTCTAAAACCACCAATTTTACAAATTAAAATTTAGAATTTTATATCAAAAATGGTCCAGTAATTAAGGGCCAACCACCATAATAAAGTCATCATTAATCTTTCTTCTACTGAAAGTTTATTTTTTCGACCTTTATTTTTTTCTAATTTTTCTATTTCAATTAATTTTTCTAACATTTCATTAAAATGAAAACGTTTTATACCAAAATATCTGTAAAATTCTTCATTTTTTAATTTTTTTAAATTTTCAAAAATCATTTTTATCAACACTTTTCTAAATTTATTGTTAATAACAAAATTATAAAATAAATTTTAAAATTATTAATTGACTTTTAAAAAATTTAATTACGGAATATGTCTTTTGTGAAATTTTTAATAAAATAAAACCATTAAAATAAAAAAAATATTAAAAATATTTTTTTAAAATTTAAATTTTTATCGAGTTAATATAAAAATATTATTAACAATTTTTTGTTTAAAATGTAAACTCATTTTTTAAACTATTTTTTCAAAAAATATTTATTTCTATATTCAATAACACTAAATAGTTTTAAAACAATTTTATTGACAATTAATTAAATTTAATTACGGAATATGTCCTATGATTTAAATTATTTTTTCTGTTTTGTTTATTGTTAGAATATATTTTTCATTTTTACATGATAATAGGAAATAAAAAAAATAGTATATTAATAAAACCGGAGATAAATTAATATTTTAGTACAAATTATCTTGAACCAACAATTATTAGTAGTATAATGAAAAGGTATGTTCATTCATTATTTTAAAAATTAGTATAATTAAAAGTGTAACTGCAATTAACTAAAATATTTAGGAGGAAAATTTAAATGTGAGTTGAGAAATTTGATAATCCCCAAAAAGAAATTTTTCAAATATTAAATGAAAAAGGAGTAATTAATCCTAATTTTGTTGATTATTTAAAAAAATTTGATAGTAAGGTTTTATTAAAAGCATATGAAAACATGTGTTTTTCACGAATACAAGAACAAATGCAAATGGAATTAAACTATGAAAAAGATGAAAAAGGACAAGTTAAATTAGTAAATGGAATTCCAAAAGTAATCGGAAAAGTTATTAACTTTTTATCTTCAAAAGGTCAAGAAGGTGTTGAAGTTGCTTATGCTAGTTGCTTACGACCAGGTATTGATTGATTAGTACCAGCTTATCGTAATAATGCAGCATGAATTACTGCTGGATATCCAGTTGAAAAAGTAATTCAATATTGATTAGGAAATGAAATGGGAAGTCAAATGCCGAAAGGTGTTAATATTTTACCAGTTAATATTCCAATTGCTACTCAATATTCACATGCAACAGGTATTGCTTTTGCTGAAAAATATAAAAAAGATAAAGGAATTGTTATTACTACGATTGGTGATGGTGGTACTTCTGAAGGTGAGTTTTCTGAAGCAATTAATTTTGCTGCTATCCATAAATTAGCTGTTGTTTTCTTTGTTGAAAATAATCAGTGATCATTAGATACACCAACTGCTAAAGCAACAATGAGTCCAACTTTTGCACAAAAAGGAACAGCATTTGGTGTACCTAATATTCGTGTTGATGGTAATGATTTTTTTGCTGTTTATTATGCTACACAAGAAGCAATTGAAAGAGCAAAAAAAGGTAATGGTCCTTCATTAATTGAAGCTGTTACTTATCGTCAAAATGCGCATTCTGCTTTTGATATTAAAAAAGATTATTTTTCTGCTGAAGATTATAAAATTGAACAAGAATGATTAAAAAAAGATCCAATCGATCGTATTAGAGAATATTTAAAATCAATTAAACTTTGAGATGACAACAAACAAGCAGAATTAGATAAACAAATTACTAAAAAGGTTAATGATGCAATTACTTGAGCATTAAAAAATGAAAGTGTTTCAATTGATGAAATATTTGATTATACATATGAAAAATTAACACCACAATTAATAGAACAAAAAGCAGAAGCAAAAGCTTTCTTCAATGAAGGAGAGAAAAAATAATTATGAAAAGAAATAATGTGCAAGCTATTACTTTAGCCTTAGAATTAGCAATGAAAAAAAATCCTAATGTTGTTGTTTATGGTGAAGATGCCGGTAATGTTGGTGGTGTTTTTCGAGCAACTAAAGGTTTACAAGCAAAATTTGGCGTTAATCGTTGTTTTGATGCACCAATTGCTGAAGCAGTTATTGCTGGTAGTGCCGTTGGAATGGCAATTAATGGTTTAAATCCAATTATTGAAATGCAATTTTCAGGATTTGCTTTCCCTGCTTTTCAACAATTGTTATGTCATGCTGCACGAATGAGAAATCGTTCTCGTGGTAGATTCACTTGTCCAATGGTAGTACGTATGCCTTCATATGATTGAAATAATGGTAATAATGGTGCTTTGGAGCATCATTCAGAAGCAATTGAAGCTTTATTTTGTCATATTCCAGGTTTAAAAGTAGTTATGACTTCAAAACCTAATGATACTAAAAAATTATTATTGGCAGCAATTGAAAGTCCAGATCCTGTTATTGTTTTAGAATGTTTAGGAACTTATTTCAATAGTTATACTAGCAATAATTATACATATGATGTTAGAGAAGAAGTTAGTGATGCTTATGAAGTGGCTGTTCTTGGTAAAGCTAAAGTTCTTAAAGAATATAAGGCTGAAGAAAAACCTGATTTAACGATTGTAACTTATGGTTCAAAAGTTTATGATTGTGAAGCTGCTGTTAAAATTTTAGAAGAAAAAGAAAATTTTAAAATTGAATTAATTGATTTACAAACATTACAACCATGAGATGAAGAAACAGTTGTTAATTCTGTTAAAAAAACAGGAAGATTATTAGTTGTTTCAGAAGCGGTTCGTTCATTTTCAGTTGCCTCAGAAATTATTACCGTTGTTAATGAAAAGTGTTTTGAATATTTAGAATGTCCTCCAACAAGATTAACGGGTTATGATATTACTGTTCCACTGTCTAAAGGTGAAAAATGATTTATAATTAGTCCAGATAAAATTATGGAAAAAGTTAAACTAATGATGAATTATCCAGTTTAGTTAGTTGTTTAAAGAAAGGAAAGTGAAAAGATGGAATTGAAGTTTAAAGATATGGATGGAATCGATGAAGTTACTGTAACTCAAATTCATGTTAAAGTTGGAGATAATGTAAAAAAAGGTGATAATGTTGTTGATATCGAAGCAGATAAAGCTTCAGATAGTATTAAAGCCGAAGCAGATGGTAAAGTTTCTAAGATTCTTGTTAAAGAAGGAGATAGTATTAAGTCAGGTGCTGTTATTGTTGAGTTTGGTGGGACAATTAGTGATAATAAAAGTCCTTCATCAACAAATTCTTCACCAAAATCTGAATCAGTTGCTAGTGCTAGTACATCTACAGTATCACCAGTTGAATTACCAAAACAAAATGTGCAACCTATTCAACAAACGGGTAAAGTATTAGCAACACCATTAGCACGTAGAATGGCTCGTGACTTAGGTGTTGATATGGGAACAATTAAAGGAACTGGTCCTCGTGGTAGAATTTTAAAAGATGATTTATTAAATGCCAAGAATGGTGGTACAACAACTAGTGCTACTGCATCAACAACACCTATTAATTCAATATCTTCAGTTTCTGCTACAACTATTAGTTCACAAGGTATTAATGCTACTAAAATCGAAAGTTTTGGTAATGTTGAACATTTACCATTATCAGGAATTCGTAAGGCTGTTGCTAATCAAATGTCATTATCAGTTTATACAGCACCACATGTTAGTTTAATGATTAATGTTGATGCTGAAAACTTAGTACAATTACGTGCAACTTTAAAAGAACCAGCGGAAAAAGATCCAGATGGTAGTGCTAAATTAACATTTATGCCATTCTTTGTAAAGGCTGTTGCTAAAGCGTTAAAAGAAGAACGATTTAAATTACTTAATTCAACTTTGAACATGGCTAATAATGAAATTCTTGTTAAAAAATATTATAACATTGGTATGGCAGCTGATACTGAAAAGGGTTTAGTAGTTCCTGTTATTAAAAATGCTGATCAACTTTCATTATTTGAAATAGCAAGACAAGTTAATTCATTGGGTGATAAAGCTCGTAAGGGGCTATTAAAAGGTGATGAAATGCAAGGTGGATCATTTACTATTACTAATTTTGGTTCAGCAGGAATTGAAATGGGAACACCAGTTATTAATTATCCAGAAGTAGCAATTTTGGGTCTAGGAATGATGCAAAAAAAACTAATTATTGCTGATGGTAAAATTGTTGAACATAAGTTCTTTCCATTATCACTTTCAATTGATCATCGTGTTATTGATGGTGCACCTGCTGGTTATTTCCTTTCTCGACTTAAAGAGTTATTAGAAAATCCAACATTAATTTTAGCTTAAGGAGAAAATTTAAAAGATGTCTAACTATGATTTTGATTTAATAATTATCGGGGCAGGTCCTGGTGGTTATGTAACAGCGGCTCGAGCAGCAAAGATGGGTTTAAAAACTGCAATTGTTGAAAAAGATAACTGAGGTGGAGTCTGTTTAAATGTTGGATGTATTCCTACTAAGACGTTACTAAAGGGCGCAAAAGTTTTTCATTATATTGAAAATGCTGATAAATATGGTGTTGCTATTAAAGATAAAAAAAATATTGAAATTAATTGAAAAGTAATGCAAGATCGTAAAGCTGGTGTTGTTAAAGGTTTAACTGGTGGTGTTGGCTTTTTAATGAAATCTAATAAAGTTGAACAATTATTAGGGATTGGAAGTGCTATTGATAAAAATACGATTTTAGTGAAAGCTAAAGACGGTAAAGAAAAGAAATATACTACTAAATATATGATAATTGCTACTGGTTCAAAAGTAAAAATGTTTGATAATCCTAATGGTCCACAAGGTTTAAGTGAAAAAGATTTAAAAACAAACCAAACATTATTAACTTCGACTGAAATTCTTTCTTTAAAAGAAGTTCCAAAAACACTAACTATTATTGGTGGTGGTGTTATTGGAATTGAGTTTGCTTGTTTATTTAGTACACTTGGTACTAAAGTTACTATTATTGAATATTTAGATCGTATTTTAGCATTACTAGATGAAGATATTAGTACAACTTTAACTAAAATTCTTGAAAAAAATGGTGTTAATATTATTACTGGTCATAGTGTTAATGAATTAAAGGATAAAACTTTAACTTATTATGCTGCAACCGATAAAGAACATAAAAAACCATTAACAGTAACTAGCGACTATTGTTTATTAAGTACTGGAAGAACGCCAATTACTGAAGGTTTTACTAATTTGGGAATTCAAATTAAACCTAATCAAGCATTTGCCGTAAATAATAAATTGGAAGCTTTAGATGCTAATAATAATGTTATTGATAATATATATGTAATTGGAGATGCTAATGGTCAAAGAATGCTTGCTCACGTTGCGTCAACACAAGGATTAGCAGCACTTAATAATATTTTAGTTAAAGAAGGTAGAACGGATGCTGATAATCAGCCATTGAAAGAGCAAGAAGTAGATTATAATAAAATGCCTAGTTGTATTTATTCATTCCCTGAAGTGGCAAGTGTTGGTTTAACTGAAACTGAATGTAAATCTTTAGGTAAAGAATATTTGATGAAGAAAATACCATTTACTATTAATGGTAAGGCATTGGCTGATGGTGAGACTGATGGTTTTGTTAAAATAATTATTGATAAAAAATATGGAGAAATCCTAGGTGCTCATATTTTATGTTCAACGGCTACTGATATAATTGCTGAAATTGTTAATATTATGCAAACGGAAGGTACTATTGTTGAATTAGCCTCTTCTTGTCATCCACATCCAACAATGTCAGAAGTAGTTATGGATGTTGCACAAGATTTAGAATTAGAATGATACAAAGTTAATAAAAAATAGAAAATAATAAAAATGTACCTAAAAATTTAAAGGTACATTTTTATTGTAAAATTAATATAATATTGATTAAAAAGTATTGCTTCTTCTTTTTTTATCAAAAAAATAATTAGTGGTATTACTGTTAATTTCTTTTTGTAAATATTTATTTCATGTAGTTATTTGTTCAAATTGTATATTTTCTAAATTTTCATTACATAAATTATTATTTTCTGACGTTCTTTTTTTAAATAGTGTTTGAAATGTTTTTACTTCATTTTGTTGCATTTCTGTTTTATCTTTATCTTCTAATAATTTGCATATAATAGTATTTTTTTCTGTTCGGCATTTAATAAAAATATTTTCTTTACATTTCACTGCTTGTTCTCAATTTTTATCTTTTTCAATATCAAAATCATATTTATTTGTTGACATTTTATTATTGTTCCTTTCGAGATAAAAATGTTAATTATGTCACTTTGGATAAAAAACCAATAGTAGTGACAAGTTAATTTTATAATGATATTTAAAAATATTTATATATGATCTATAAATAAAAAAAGTGTAAAAAAATTACTTTAATTTTCTAAAGACATATTCCGTAATTATTTTTTTGAAAAATCAAGTAATAATTTTAAAATTTATTTTATAATTTTGTTATTAACAATAAATTTAGAAAAGTGTTGATAAAAATGATTTTTGAAAATTTAAAAAAATTAAAAAATGAAGAATTTTACAGATATTTTGGTATAAAACGTTTTCATTTTAATGAAATGTTAGAAAAATTAATTGAAATAGAAAAATTAATTGAAATAGAAAAATTAGAAAAAAATAAAGGTCGAAAAAATAAACTTTCAGTAGAAGAAAGATTAATGATGACTTTATTATACTGAAAAGAATATTATACTTTTTTTTCAAATGAGTATTAAATCTAAAATGAGCCCATCAAGTTGTTTTCGAAATATTACTTGAGTAGAAAATAAACTTAGTAACCACAAAGATTACCAATTTTTAAAAGAAAGATATAAATTAAAAATTGATAAAAAACAAGAAAATTCAAATGAATTTCAATTTTATTTAATTGATTCAACTGAGATTGAAATTGGAAGACCAACTAAAAAAAACTACAGTTAGAATATTTTTCTGGTAAAAGTTGAATGTATTCTATAAAATTTCAAATTGTATATGATTTTTTTAATAAAAAAATTGTTGATATTTTTGCTGATAATGGTAAAGTGCATGATTTTCAAATATTAAAAAATTCAAATCTTGAATTTTCAGAAAAAACAATAATTATTGGTGATTTAGGATATCAAGGTATACAAAATATTTATAAAAATACAATAATACCAATTAAAAGAACTAAAAATAAAAAATTAACTAAACAAGAAAGAAAATACAATAAGATTGTATCTAAAATTAGAATTAAAGTTGAACATGTCTTTGCTTGATTGAAAAGATTCAAAATTTTAGTAAATAAATGTAGAAAATCTAAATTTAGACTTATGTACTTAAGATTTAACTTACTTTGTGAAATTTTTAATAAAATAAAATCATTAAAATAAAAAAATATTAAAAATATTTTTTTAAAATTTAAATTTTTATCGAGTTAATATAAAAATATTATTAACAATTTTTTGTTTAAAATGTAAACTCATTTTTTAAACTATTTTTTCAAAAAATATTTATTTCTATATTCAATAACACTAAATAGTTTTAAAACAATTTTATTGACAATTAATTAAATTTAATTACGGAATATGTCCTAAGTAAAAAATTAAAGTAATCACTATTTTTAAATAACCTTATTGATTTGATTTTTTGTTTTATATTCAATAAATATTTTTTGAAAAAGAGGATCTGTTAAAACATTATTTAATACTAGTTGTTCATATGTTTCATAGTTGTGATTTCTTTGCACATAATATGTTTCATAAGCAAATAAGTGCATAATCATATTACCAATGGTAGGATTACTTTCTTTATTATTTTTTCAAAGTATTTCTTGTAGTTTAATACCGTGTTTTTTAAATAACATATTCATTGAATGTTTTATTTTATGTGGTCTAGTTAATATTAATTTTTCAATAGCACTACTAATATTAAGACCATTAGCAAATATATCATCTAAACTATGAATAAAATTTCTCAATTGAATTAATTCGAGATCTTCAAATAATTGTTCATTATCTTGCAAAATTTTTTTCATTAATAACATTTTAACATGACTATCATTTTGTTCAATATAAATAGGAATTTTAATCATATTAGTGAAACTTCTAATGATTGGAATTAATTCTTGTTTAAATTGATAGCCTAAATGGTAGTGAATTATAAAAAATAATAATAAAAGATTTTCATATATTTTATTTAAATTCAAAAAGGTAAGTGATTTTTTATGTTCATCTATTGTTTTAATAAATGACTGATGGAATTGAGTGATAATATTAATAATATCTTGTGAAGTATTTTCCAAACATACGTTTTTAAAATTGGTAAGTATAGTTTTTTTATATATAAGATTTGCATTATTAAATTCTTTTAAAGCATTTTTATAATAATCTGTTGTGAATGTTTCTGAAAGTTCTTTTTGTAAACTATTAATTTTTTCTTCATCACAAAGAATAACTGCATCTTGATAGTTTAAAAATAAAACAATTCAATTTATACACATTTTTTTTTGATCAACAGTTAAATTTGTATCAACGAAACATTGGAATAAAGCACCACCAGTTTCAATGATACACTCATCAGCTGTTTTGTTAATTAACATTATTTGGCACCTAACTTTCTTTTTTGTAGTTTTAATAATTTAATTAAAAAGTGTTTTAAGGTCAACTATCTTCTTTAATATTCTATCATATCATTATAAATGACTTTTTTAAATTTTAGTAAAAATTACCAATTTTAATAATTTTTTAAACAAGTTAAAAAATATTATTAACTTTAAATTCTAAAATGTTATTTTTAAAATTATTTAATGATTTTAAAGTAGGTTACTATTATTATATTTATATAACATCAACATATACTTTAAAATTGAAGTAATGCTCATATTTTATCTCAAATTCTTTATACAAGGGAGTCTAATAATTTTTAAATAAGTATAATTTGTTATGCAAGTTTTTTATAAACTTTTATATTTTTTCTAATTTTTTAAATATTAATTTTATAATCAAAAACTTAGTTAAACACTTATGGGACAAGATGTGATAGTGTGAATCTTGTATTCTTATTCTAACACATAATATTTGAAACTTCTTCTTTTTGGAAATTATTATTAATTGTAATAAAAAACTTTAGTATTAGCGATAATTATTAATTAAAAGCATTTTTTACTATAAATTAATTATAAAATAGATTATTAAAATTATAGTATTTTGACTTTAATAAGAGTAAAAAAACTAATTTTATGAAAAATAAATAAATTTTGTAAAACAAAAAATAATATGTACAATATAATTATTAAGTTTAATATAAGTTTTTAACCCATTGCTTTTTTTAAGTAAATGGGTTTATTAATAAAAAAAATAAGAGGTAAAGAAGAATGGCAAATGATTTAGTTAATATAAATAAGTTTATAAAAAGTTTAAATACAAATAATATTAATAGTATAGATTTGATGCAACAATATTATTATCATGAAATAAGAGAAAATATAGAAATATATAATGAATTAATTGAAAAATTAGACAATATTTTTTCATTATTTAATATAACTATAGAAGAAGAACAAAAATATAACAATTTTTTTATTTTTTTAAAAGAAGAAATAATAAAAACTAAGAAAAAATATCAGGAAAATTATAAATATGAAATAGAACAAATTGCCAAAATTTTAGATCAAAATCAACAGACTATTGATAATTATTTAGTAGTCAATAATAAATATAGTATTATTATTGCAAGTTTAAATAATAAAAAAATTACTAAATGAAAAAATAATTTTTTAAAAATTATTACTTTTGGTTTTTGAGATTGAAATAAAAAAATAACAGTTCAACAAGAAGAATTAGAAAATTATAAAATTAATAATGAAGAATTGATAAAAGTGAAAAAATTAGAAAATGAAAAACTAAAACAAGAAAAAACTACTATTTTGATTGAAAAACTAAAGAAAAATATGTTTGAAATAACTAGTGTTCTTGCAGAAGTTGACATTTTAGAAGAAGAATTTAAAAAAATGCTCAGTGAAAAAACTAATAATGAACCTGAATGTGAAATTGCAGAGGAAGCAATTGAAGTACTAAGTAAAAAAAGAAGTTCATTTTGTTCACAAGATAGTGGTTTTGATTCAAATGCAAGTAGCGATAGTGAAGAATCTTCTTATCCAGAAAAATTAAATCCATTTATTAATGATGATGATGTAAGTTGTCAATCAACCAGTATTTTTAGTAAACCAATTTTGCCAAAAATGTAAATAGATAAATATAGTTATTAAAATAATTGTTAATTTTAATAATTAAATATTAATAAATAAATTATTTAAATACTTACATCAGTAAGTGTTTTTAATAGAAAAACTTATTTATTTAGAAAAAATATGTAACTTAGTAAAAATAAAGAAATTATTATTTTAAAATCTTTTTATCTGTTAAGTATTTTAACTTGACATCATTATGTGAATAAGATATTATTAAAAAGGTTTATTTGCCACAAATTAATAGAAGGAGGTAATTTATGGTTAAATTACGCTTAATACCAACAGGAAAAAGTAAATCAGTGCAACCTAGTTACAGAATTGTTGCGATTGATGCAAGAACAAAACTTAATGGTAGATATATTGATAAATTAGGTACTTATAATCCAACAAGCAAAGAAAAACAAGTAACTATCGATGAAGTAAAAGCATTAAAATTTTTATCAAATGGTGCTCAACCAACAGAAACTGTTCGTAGTTTATTATCAGCAGAAGGAATTATGACTAAATTTCATAATTTAAGACAAGAGAGAAAAAGTAGCAAACCTAAAAAAATAACAAAAAAAGTTACTGTAAAAAATAAAAAAACTGCTACTACTGATTCTATTAAAAAAGAAGAAGCACCCGCTACTTAATATTAAAATATGCTACAAGTGATTAATTAATATGTATGTAACATTGTTAGAACGTTTAATTGAACCAATTTTACTTGATAAAATTTGTAAAGTTGAGATTCGCGAATTAGTAGAAAAAAATCACTATGATTTAATATTAATGGTACCAAAATCATTAATATCAGTATTGATTGGTAAAAAAGGAAGTACTATTCGTGCATTATCAACAATTATTGAAAGCAAAGCATATTTAGAAAACAATACTATTAAATTAGTAATTAATGAGTTTTAAGATGAAATATTTAGAATTAGGTACTATTGTTAATACTCATGGTCTTATTGGTGAAGTTAAGGTTTTATGTAATTATTATGGTAATAAATTTTCATGAAAAGAAAAAACAACAGTTTATTTAGAAGAAACTAAACAACTAACATCTTTAATTATTTCAAGAGTAAGAAATCATAAGCAGTTTTTATTATTAACATTTGAAAATTATAATACTATTGAGTTAGTAGAAGGTATGAAAAATAAAAATTTAGTTATTAATACTGAAGAAATAATTAATGACAACTTACCTTGATTTTATGAAGATATTCTAAATTATGAAGCATTTGATGCTAATAATAATGCTTTTTTAGGAAAAGTTATTGCTTTCTTAGATAATAATCATCAAGGTTTATGAGAAATAAAAATGACTAATAAAAAAACCTTTTTTATTCCTAATAATAAAGTATTTATTAATAAAATTAATAAAGAAGAACAAAAAGTTTATTTTAATATTATTGAAGGATTAATTAATAATGACTAAAAACCAATTCACAATTATAACTTTATTTCCCAATGCTTTTAATGATTTTATGCAAACATCAATCATCAAACGAGCTATTACTAAAAAACAAATTAGCATTGATATTATTGATATTAGAAGTTTTGCTAATAATAAACACCAACAAGTTGATGATGCTCCTTATGGTGGTGGCAATGGTATGGTTTTACAAGCAATGCCAGTAATTAATGCTATTAATAGCGTAAAACTTAAATATCCTGAGGCTAAAACAATTTTACTTAGTCCACAAGGTCAACAATGAAATCAACAATTAGCTTATAAATATAGTCAAAAAAATATTAATTATATTTTAGTTTGTGGTCATTACGAAGGTATTGATGAACGCATTATGTCTTATATTGATGAAGAGATTTCAATTGGTGATTATGTATTAACTGGTGGTGAATTACCAGCAATGGTTATTATTGATTGTATTACTAGGTTAATTCCTAATGTTATTCAACATCAATCTCATCTTAATGATTCTTTTAATAACTCATTATTGGATTATCCAACATATACAAGACCAGAAGAAGTACTAGGTATGAAAGTTCCAGAAGTTCTAATTGGTGGTCACCATGAAAAGATAGCAGAATATCGTCATCAACAAGCATTAATTAATACTTATAAAAAAAGAATTGATTTATTTAAAAAATATCAATTATCTGCAAAAGATAAAATAATAATTGAAGAATATAAATCTTCACTTAAAAAAAATAAACGAAAGGAGAAATAAAACATGCAAAATGCAATTATTAAATTAGTTAGCGAAAGTCAACTAAATCATAATCTTCCTAATTTTAAATCTGGAGATACAATCCAAGTTTTTTCTAAAATTAAAGAAGAAAAAAAAGAACGTATTCAAATGTTTGAAGGAGTAGTTATTGCTCGCAAAGGTTCAGGAATTACGCAAAATGTTATTGTTCGTAAAACTGTTGGTGGTAAAGGTGTCGAAAAAACATTTGCTTTACATTCACCATTAATTGATAAAATTAATGTTATTCGTAAGGGTAAAGTAAGAAGAGCACGTATTTTCTACTTACGTAAATTAAGCGGTAAAGCTGCTAGAATTAAAGAAATTAAAACAGTAAAACCCGTTAAATAATAATTAAACCACCGTTATTAAAATCAATGGTGGTTTTCTAAATTGATATAAAATAATAATAAAATGTATTAAAGGAGTTAAAAAAATGCCTAATGAAAGTACCCATAATCAAATTCATTGATTCCCTGGTCATATGATGAAAGCCATTAAAGCAATTGAAACTAAGTTACCAATTATTGATGTTGCAATTGAAGTTTTAGATGCACGAGCACCATTAGCAACAAAAAGTACTTTATTAGATCGTTTATTAGAGAAAAAAATAAGAATTATTGTTCTTAACAAAGTTGATTTAGCAGATGATAATTTTACTAAAGAATGAGTTACTTTTTTTGAAAATCAAGGTTTTTCTGTTTTATTGGCAAAATCATTAACTACAAAAATGAAACCGCAGTTGTTAAATTTAATTACTAAATTAATGGAACAACAAATGGAAAAAGAATTGGCAAAAGGTATTGTTAATCCAAAAATTAAGGTATTAATTATGGGATTACCAAATACGGGTAAATCAACATTTATCAATAATTTATTGCAACGTAAAGTAACACAAACTGCTAATATACCTGGTGTTACTAGAGGTCAACAATGAATTAAATTAAATCCAACGATTGATTTGTTAGATAGTCCTGGTATTTTACCACCAAAAATGAATGATCAAAAAGTAGTAATGATTTTAGCTTTAATTAAAGCAATTCCTGTTAAACATTTATTTTTAGAAGAAATGGCTAATTTTGCTTTAACATTTTTACTTGAGAATTATTATGAAAGATTAGTAAAATATTATAATATTAATTTTGAAATTAAAAATATTAATGATGAAACATTATTTCTTTATTTTAAGAAATTAGCACAAAAATATCATTTAAAATTGGCTAATGATGAAGATAATACTCATCGTGCCATGAATTTATTTATTAATGATTTACAAGTAGGGAAACTAGGATTAATTTCATTTGAAATACCACCTAAGATTTTAAAACATGAAAAGTAGTTTACGATACGAAATTGATAATTATTCATCAGGAACATTAATTGCTGGTTTTGATGAAGTGGGAAGGGGAGCTATTGCAGGACCAATTGTTGTTGCAAGCGTTATTCTTAAACCAAACTTTAATCATCCTTTAATTAAAGATTCAAAACAATTATCAGCAAAACAACGAATAGCAATGTATCAAATTATAATTGATAATGCACTAACAGCAACTGTTAGTATTAAAAGTCATCAATTTGTTAATATTCATAATCCTAAGCAGACTAGTATTTTAGCAATGATAGAAGCATTTAATAAATTAAAAATAGTACCTGATGTGTGTTTAGTTGATTTTGAAAAACCGCAATTTCCTAATTTTCTAGGAAAAGTTGAAGCAATAGTTAAAGGTGATCAAAAATCACTTAATATTGCTAGCGCTTCGATTATTGCTAAAGTAGTAAGAGATAAAATTATGATTGATTATGATACTCAATATCCTAATTATGGGTTTAAAAATCATAAAGGGTATTATACAAAAAATCATCAGATAGCATTACAAAATTATGGTATTTGTGATATTCATCGTATTAGTTGTGCGCCCGTTAAAAAATATAGCGGAATTATATAATAGAGAAACTTTTATTATTACAATTATTTACTGGTAATAAGTTATTATCTAATTTATTTATATCTGTTGCTAATAATTTATTATTTTGAATATTAAAAATTTCTTTAATTGGTTTAGTTCCTTGATTTATTAAAATATTTTTAAATGATTGAAGTCCAAGTTTTTGTAAATTCTTTTCTAATTGGCTTGTAGGTGTTTTAATATTATAGGCAACTTCTAAATAAAAGAATCTTTTTTGAAAATCATGGTCAAAATCTTGATATTTTTTATAGATTTTTTCTATTTTATTTATTATATTTTTATTTAATATTTTTTGAAAGGCATTATTGTTAATAATGTCTTTGCTAATATTTTCTAATAAATAGTGTAGTGGAAATAATTCAGTAGAATAACTAGTAACATTTTTATATGGTAATAATAAATCATTGATTATTTCTTTTTTAATATTGTATTTTTGTCTAATTTTATTAGAAGTTTTAATTATATTTATTTTAAAACAAAACTTATTATCTTTATTATCAATTACTAACATAGTTGAAAATATTTCTTTATATATTTTTTTTAACATTTTATTTTTCCTTTTTTATTTGGATATTTAATTTAATAAAAATCCTAATATAGAAAAATAGCTATATTAGGTATATACATTTATTAAATTAGAATAATTATATCTAAAAATATGAAATAATACTATTTATTTTTTATTATTGCTTTTCTTAATAATTATGAACAAATCTTATTGAGATTTTTAATTTAATTTTTTTGAAATAAACTTATATGTTTATTAAATTTTCTAGTTCTGTTATAATTAAAGTATATTAAATTAAGTAACGTTTTTCTTTTATTGTTTGTTTTTATAATTTTTTATGTTAAGATTTGTTTGTTATTAAAATGTATAAAATTGGTTTTTAAACCTAGAATTCAGGAATTTTATATATGCAACAAGATTTTTATATTAAAAAAGTTTTTTATGCTTGTTATGTTAAAAATATAGTATTACCTATTTCATTTTTGACTAATATTGGAAATAAAAAAGGTAAATGTTATGTTGGTAATAAACAAAAATTAAGAAATAGTACTGTTCGTACTAAAACTAATTTAATTCAAAAAACATTACATAATTTTTATAATAGTAAAATGTTAAGTTTTGTTACTTTAACTTATAAAGATAATATGCAAGATGTTAAAAAAGCAAAAAAAGATATTGGTTTATTTTTTATGGTGGTTGGCCCTTAATTACTGGACCATTTTTGATATAAAATTCTAAATTTTAATTTGTAAAATTGGTGGTTTTAGAAATTTAGAATGTATTCTTTCATAATTATAAAACATAACATATTGATTTACATCATTTATAGCTTCATTGATGGATAAATATTGATTTGATCCTTTAGGTAGTCATTCTTGAGATAAATGAGAAAATCAGTTTTCAGATAATACATTACCACCAATATCATAAGGTTGTTTTTTGCTTAAAATTATTTGTTTATCCTCTGCTCATTTTGTGATATCCTGACAATAAAATTCGTTGGCGTTATCTGAATGTAAAATAACATTTTTTACTTGATTTCAAGAAAATTGTTTGTTGATTTTTTCAAGAGCAGGAAGAATTAAATCCTGATATGATTTATTAGGAGCAATATTATAACTAACAACATTATTTGAATAAAAATCAATAATTACAAAAAGATATAATCATCCTTCTTTAGTATTTATTTGTTTAGTGTCCATTGATCAAATTTGATTTGAAGAGGTTGTACTTTTATAATCTTTGTTTACTTTATCCATTGTAGGTATTCACTTATTTGGATTTTTTTTGTTTTTAGGATAGTTATTTTTAGTTTGTTTTAATCCTTGAATATTGTGTTCTTTCATAATTTTTCGCATTTGTTTTATTGATAATTCTATATTTAAAATGATATTTTTTTCTTGTTTTAATCACTCTTTAAAAGCTGAAAAAATTCTTAAATATCCATAAATTCTGCCTTTTCTTGTAGAATGAAATTCGATTAAAAGTTGGCATATTTTTTGATATTTATGATTGCATTTAATAATATGATTTTCTTCTTTTTTAATAGGTTTTTGTTTATTTTTTAAAAAGTAATATGTTGATCTGTTTAATTGAAGATATTGACATAGGTTTCTAATTGAATATTGATTTTTACAATCATCAATAATTTTAATTTTTTCTTTGATATTTAATTTGTTAATTACTAATGCTATTTGTTTAATTTTATCCATTAATAAAAATCCTTTCAGGTTAAAATTAGTGTTAATTATATAACACAATTGTTTTTAGAATACATTCAGGTTTTTTAAATTAATGGTCTAGTAAAAAGGGCTAAGTGGCTAAGTGGTAAGTGGCATTTAATTCAAAGAGATAAAGATGTTTTGACTTGGGCTGATAGAGTTTTTGGTAATAAAGTTGAAAAAATAGATTTTAAGAAAAGAGTTTTACATTAAAATATTATTTTATTTATTTTGTGTTGTATATTATAATTTTATTAGGGTTAATGAGAATTAAAATTTATTAAGGAGATAAATATAAATATGAAACCATTACTAACCATTTTAACAACTACAACAATGGTAACTGTCTCGGGAGTAAATTTATTTCAATTAAATAATTCTAAAGTAAATACTATAAATATTGACGGCAAAGATTATATTGGTGATAAAATATATGATATTAAATTTTATGATTATATTAATCATAATACTTTTTTAAAGATTGAAGATATTTATTTACAAAATTTACCTTTGAAAGCAATTAAACAATTTAATAATTTATTTAAAACTTTTTATAAAGAAAAAGATTTGTTATTTAAAGAAGCGGATTATGAAAAATTATCAACTGTTATTTATAATAATTTTTCAAAAATTTATATGGTAAATAAACAATCTATTAGAGGTATAAAAATTGAAATAGGTTTTAATCAAGCAGATTTTTTAGTTACTAATGTACTTAAACAATAATTTATTATTTTTCTATAATTTTACTTGTATGTATGTATATATGTATATATAATGGTTAATGGCACTAATAATTACCTGAATTCTTATTAGTGCTTTTTTTTATTTGATTTTTATTTTTTGTGTTATACTTAATTTGTAAGTATAGGTTACCCTACTATGCTTAACTTATTAAATTTTTAATTTAATGAATTCAGGAGGTTAAGTATTTTTTTATGTTTAAAGTACAGTTAGTTAATATTGAAAAAGGGCGTGTTATTCCCGATAAAAATAATAAAGGTCAAACATTAAAGTTTGATGTTTTGAAGTTTGTAGAAATAAACAAACAAGCTTGCCAACTGGTCAAACACGTGATAAATGATATAATCCGGAATTTGCTAGTGATTTTAATAATTGTTTATCTACTGTTGATTTAAAAGTTGGTAATTTTTATTCTCTTGAACTTGATTTAAGCGGTAATATTAAAAAACTTTCTAATTGAAAATAGTTATTTATTAAAAGGGTAATTTAAATAATTATTTATGTTAGGAGTTAATTAAATTATGGCTAAAAATGATAATTGTTCATGTGAACAAGCATTTCATTTAGCGATTTATATGTGTAAACTTTGTGACCAAGTTATTTGTCCTAAAAGAGTTTTACAAAACTTATATACTAGAAAATATTATTGTCCAAATTGTATATTAGATATTGCTTTAAATAAATCAATGAGACAACAAGAAAGTAAGTTAAATTATGAGACATAAGTGTAGTGATTGAACTTATGAAAGAGTATTTGGTTGTGAAATGTGTTACAGAGTTGCTAATGAAATGGAACGAATAAGAAAAGAGAATAAAAGAAAAAAAGTAAAAATTAAATAAGGGGCTTATATATGGATTATATATTTTTCATTAAGCCCCAATGGATTAGATTATATTTCATAAATAAGCTCCTTATTAGTATATAAAGTAAGGAGTTTTATTTATGCCTAATGATTTAGAACAAACTAGTAATTATACTTTAACTAAAATTTTAAGAACTGGATTAAGTCCATTAAGTGCTATGGTAGGAGTTAGTGCTTATTATGGTCAATATTTAAAAGACCCAATATTAGGTTCTATTAATTCATTATTATTTAGTAAAAAGTTAGGAATTGATATGTGGAATATTAATCAAAGACTTACTACTAGAAATAAAGTTATTAATAGTTATAAAAAGATATTTTTAGGTTTAGGAACAATTGGTTTAATAAATTATGCTAAGTTTGTTCAGTATGTAGATAAATCAGTTTCTTTATTAAGAGATGAACCTTGTTTTTGACCACCATGTCCTACTGAGCCACCAATTCCTACTACAATACCAACACCTAAGCCAGTAGTTGATAATCCTTTTGTAGATTGAGATACTTATATATCTTTAAATAGTTTTGGTATAGCGAATGTTATTAGTGGTTTAACTGAGTTAATACCTAATAGATTTGAAACTATACGTAAAATAGCAAATATGGGTACTGGTGGTTGTTTGATTAGTAGTGGTGTTGCTATGGGAATTAATAATAATTTTAATAATTATTTTGCTATTCCTACGATTATTGCCGGAGCAAGTGAGATTATAAATACTTTATTGTTGCCATTAGGAAATACACATAATAATACAGAGTTACAAGAAGTATTTACTGATGAAAGAGCAAGATTAATTAATGGTAGTGTTAATGATTATCAAAGTATAGATGATGATATGGTTGATGTTGATTTAAATGATGATAGTATGTCTGAGATTAATTTAGATAGAGCAAGTTTTAATTGAGATTATTCTTATGCTTATACATTAGGTGGTGGTGTTTAAAGTGAAAATATATATGTGATGAATTTTAAAATTTATGGCATTAACTGGATGTATTACATTTAGTATATTTTTAGGATTAATTCCTAGCATTATACTTTTAGGAATTGTTGCAATTAAACCAGTATCTATTTTAATTGGTATTGTTGTAGGTTACATTGGTATTCCATGAAATAAAATGAAAAATAAAATAACAGATTGAGTTTTTAAGAGAAAAGAAAATAAATTTATTAAAAAAAATGATTTAAAAGTTGAAAGAAAAAGATATGAAAAACAAAAATTAAAAAGAAAGTTTGAAAATTTAAATAATCAAGTAAAAGAATTAAAACAAACATTAGAATTTCAAAATAAATTATTGGAAATTAATAATGAAATTCCAAAGATTAATGAACAAAATAAAACAATAAAAATGTTTATTTTATAAGGAGTGAATTAATTTTATGAAAAAAGATAAATGAAAAAATATGCCAAGACAAAAGTTGCATAAGAAAAAGGCAAAAAGAAATTTTGACCAAAGATTAAGTGAAAATATGAATTATGATGATTTTTTATTAGGGGGTAAAAAATAATGGTTAAGTGAATAGTTGTGATAATTGCTGTGGTTGGTACTTCTTGGGCTTTTAAAGGTACTATTAAAAAGTTAGTTTGAAAATTTAAACATAAAAAACACAATGTAGTTGACCCAGATTGTTAATATTGTAAAGAACAAAAACGTAAAGAAAGAGCAAGAAAAGAATTAGAGGAGGGAGGTGATTAGTATGCCAAAAGGATTAAGTGCTTTAATAGAAATGATTGGAGGTATTGGCCAAAAATTATTAGAATCTTTTAGTTATGTATTTGATTGAGTATTTGCTGGTGACTCAATTATGACCAACTGACCTGTATTAATTCCAATATTTATGATGGTCTTAGTATTTATTAAAGAATTCATAGGACATATTATTCGTGGATTTAGATAGAAAAAATTAAATTTATTTTTAGGAGGTAATGGTTATGATTAAATTATTTTTTGCAATAATTTTTGTTTTTCCTTTATTAGGTAAACTTTTACCTTCTTTAAATAATATTGTGCAAAATATTTTGCAAAGTTATATTACTGATTTTTCTGGTTTACATAATTTGTCTTTGGTTATTAAAAGTTTTATTTTTGGTGATAGTTCACAACAAATAGTTTCAATGCCAGCACCATTGTTAGCAATTATTTTAGTGCTTTTTATTTTTTCATTAATTTTAAAATTATTAAAAATAATATAGGAGTAGTTTATTATGGGTGTTGCTTTTATTTCAAAAGTTTTAGAACTATTTGGACAAATTTTTATGAAATTTTGAAATTTGCCAATGGCAGATTTAGGTTTTAATTTGGGAACTTTTGTTGTTTTTATTCTTTTAATAAAGTTTGCTATGTCAGTTTTTTTAAATATTGATATTCAGCCAGTTTCTACATCGGGTACTGTAAAGCAAAGTTATAGAAATATTAAAGGTAGTTCGAAATTTGTTGGTAAGCAAATTGCTAAACAACATGAAAGAAAACGTTTAAGAAATAAGGCTAAGGGTGTTGAAAATAAAAAAGGGAAGTTTGTAGGTACTTAATTATGAGTGATTTTGTGAATAGTATATTGCATTTAATTTTTATATTTTCTAGTAATGATATTGGTATATTTTTAAATCAAACTAATATTACTGATGAAATTTATATTTTGTTTAATTTGACTTTTTGATTGGTATTAGGTGTATTTTTTAATTTTATTTATCGTAGTATTAAATTTATTTTTAGGTCATTGTTTGGGTAGGTGTTAAGTATGAGTGTTTGAGATATTTACAATAAAATACATCAATGTATAGTTGATTATTGAACCATGTTTATAGGAAGTCCAGTTGACCAATTTACTACTATTTTATGAAATTTAGTAGTTTATGGAACACAGTTTTTTATTGGATTTATTATATTTTATGGTTCATGGTAAATTTTAAAATGTTTATTTGGTAAATAATTATGTGATTTAAGTTTGCTAAATTATTTTTTGTTGTAAATAGTACTGTTCAAGCACCCACTAGTTTAATTGTTTCTAATGCACCTAGTGAAAGTAATTACACTATAACTAGCGATATGGTTAAACCCGTTAAATATAATGATTTTAATGATTGAGCAACTATTCCTTGAAATTCTGCTTATTTTGATGTTGGTCAACCAGATTTAAAATTAGTTTCTGCTGTTGTTCATAAAACTACTGTTACTCCTTATTCAATTCAATTTCATTCTGATGTTGTAGGTAATTTTGATAGGCGAGTTAGTGATTTGTCCACAGATGCCACTTGCCACTTAGCCACTTAGCCACTTAGCCCTTTTTACTAGACCATTAATTTAAAAAACCTGAATGTATTCTAAAAACAATTGTGTTATATAATTAACACTAATTTTAACCTGAAAGGATTTTTATTAATGGATAAAATTAAACAAATAGCATTAGTAATTAACAAATTAAATATCAAAGAAAAAATTAAAATTATTGATGATTGTAAAAATCAATATTCAATTAGAAACCTATGTCAATATCTTCAATTAAACAGATCAACATATTACTTTTTAAAAAATAAACAAAAACCTATTAAAAAAGAAGAAAATCATATTATTAAATGCAATCATAAATATCAAAAAATATGCCAACTTTTAATCGAATTTCATTCTACAAGAAAAGGCAGAATTTATGGATATTTAAGAATTTTTTCAGCTTTTAAAGAGTGATTAAAACAAGAAAAAAATATCATTTTAAATATAGAATTATCAATAAAACAAATGCGAAAAATTATGAAAGAACACAATATTCAAGGATTAAAACAAACTAAAAATAACTATCCTAAAAACAAAAAAAATCCAAATAAGTGAATACCTACAATGGATAAAGTAAACAAAGATTATAAAAGTACAACCTCTTCAAATCAAATTTGATCAATGGACACTAAACAAATAAATACTAAAGAAGGATGATTATATCTTTTTGTAATTATTGATTTTTATTCAAATAATGTTGTTAGTTATAATATTGCTCCTAATAAATCATATCAGGATTTAATTCTTCCTGCTCTTGAAAAAATCAACAAACAATTTTCTTGAAATCAAGTAAAAAATGTTATTTTACATTCAGATAACGCCAACGAATTTTATTGTCAGGATATCACAAAATGAGCAGAGGATAAACAAATAATTTTAAGCAAAAAACAACCTTATGATATTGGTGGTAATGTATTATCTGAAAACTGATTTTCTCATTTATCTCAAGAATGACTACCTAAAGGATCAAATCAATATTTATCCATCAATGAAGCTATAAATGATGTAAATCAATATGTTATGTTTTATAATTATGAAAGAATACATTCTAAATTTCTAAAACCACCAATTTTACAAATTAAAATTTAGAATTTTATATCAAAAATGGTCCAGTAATTAAGGGCCAACCACCTTCAAATAATGTTGTTAGTTATAATATTGCTCCTAATAAATCATATCAGGATTTAATTCTTCCTGCTCTTGAAAAAATCAACAAACAATTTTCTTGAAATCAAGTAAAAAATGTTATTTTACATTCAGATAACGCCAACGAATTTTATTGTCAGGATATCACAAAATGAGCAGAGGATAAACAAATAATTTTAAGCAAAAAACAACCTTATGATATTGGTGGTAATGTATTATCTGAAAACTGATTTTCTCATTTATCTCAAGAATGACTACCTAAAGGATCAAATCAATATTTATCCATCAATGAAGCTATAAATGATGTAAATCAATATGTTATGTTTTATAATTATGAAAGAATACATTCTAAATTTCTAAAACCACCAATTTTACAAATTAAAATTTAGAATTTTATATCAAAAATGGTCCAGTAATTAAGGGCCAACCACCGTTTTTCTTACGAAAGAGATGATATTAAGTATAGTGCTAATGGTATTGCTAAAATTATTTTAACACCATGTTTATGAAAACAATTAGATAAATTAAATAATAGTTTTGAGATATCGCAATATTTAAGGAATGAACAAATATTTTGTTATCTTTCTTTAGAGCCAAATTCTGATAAAATTTTAAATTATGCTTTTGAACAATTGGCAGTTTTAATTTTTAATAATAAAAAATATGTTAATGATGCTTTTCTTAAGTTTAAAGTAGGTGTTGTTTTAGAATTTGAAGCAGTAGTGCATGAACAATTTCAATTAAAACAAATTTCAGCAATGAAAGTTAATAGCGAAGAATTAAAATAATATATATTATTTTGAAGTAAAAAATAAGGTAATACTAGACTAGTATTACCTTAATTAATATATTTTAGAAAAATTGAATAATGATTTTATGCTAATCATATCATTATTATTTTACTATTAATTGTTTATTCTTATTATTATTGTTGACTTTAAAGAAATAGTTTCTTGGTTTTTTACTAAAGCAATAGAAAGTGTTAGTTCATCTCCGTCTGTTAAATCATTTGGACGAGGGAATGCTCCCCTTCTTTCAAAACTTATAACATTAAATTTTGCTTTTCAACCAACTAATTGTTCAAAGTTATTAAATTTAATAGCTTTTTCAGTTCTGCTTTTGCTTATTAATGGTACTTCTGTTTTATCTTTTAATCATTTATTAACAGTTTCTTCTAATTTATAACCCGCTTGGAAATGCTCAATAGAACTTCCTTCATAAACAAATTCATTATAACTTAACTTAGCAGGACTATCACTTGCAAAAATATTAAATAAAGCATCAGTTCCAGTCATTACTTTTACTGTATATTTATCCCCTAAATTTGTTTTACCATCTTCTTTAAAGAATTGTAAATTATATGTCCCATCACCAACTACAAGTTTTTCATCATCATTTGGTTCTACAAATTTACTAGCAGAAACTTTTATATTAGATATTTTATTTTTAATTTTAGCAACTTCCGCTGCATCAAAAGTACCATCTTCAGGTGTTGTTCCTGATGTTAATTTCTGTTGTAAAACAGATTTTAAAAAATAGAAACTGTCTTTATCTTTAGCTTTGGCTTGACCAGTAGTTGCCTCTTTTTCTAATAATTTAGTAACCAAAATATCGGAATTATCAATTAAGAAAAAGGATGTATCTTTTTCTCAATCAAGTCTAATAGTTTTTAAACCGTTTCCTTCATCATTTGTTAAACCTAAATTTATTGATACTTGATCTAGTAATACTTTTACTTGATCTTCTTTGTTGTTACCACAAGCTATAACAGTAGTTACTGGTACTGTTGTTATGACACTAGCACCTAATAACTTTAATAATGTTCTCATATTCCTCATTTTTCTCTTAACCTCCTCAGTTAAATCTAGAATAGATGTGAGAAATTATCTTCAATAATCTTATGTAAAACATATTATTTTAAATAACTCACTAACACTATTATAATACATAAAAAAATTTTATGGTTTTTTTAAACCTTTAAGAGTGTATTTGTAAATTATTAATAGTAAAATTAAATAAAAAACACTTATAATTTTAATTTTTAATATAATCAAAATATATTAAAAATATTTAAGATTTTAATTAAAAATTAAAATTATATTAGTATTTATTGTTATAAAGTAATATCTGAAAAAAATAAAAATAATAAAGTATAATATTTCTATAAATAAAAAAATATAAGTTTTTGACCTATTGTTTAAGTTTTAAGCAAGTAGGTTTTTTATTTTGAAAGGGGAAAAATATAAATTTAAAATCTTTACTATCTGAAATAAAAGTTGATTATAAAGAAATTATAGAAATTTTTAGAAAAATAGAAGCAAAAAAGGAAAATATTAAATCATTATGAGATGAATTAAGTAAGTATAAACAGCAATTACAGAAAGAAAAAAGTGATGATAATATTAACCAAAAATTATTAATTATTTATAAAGTTTCTGCTTTTGTTGAAGAAATGTTGTTAAATTCTTGTCAATCAACAGAATATGATCCTGCTACTGGAAAAATAATTAGAGACAGTAAAATGAGTGAAAATTTTGTAAATGATTGAAATAATATTAATAAAATATTAGAACAAATTTTTTTACCAGAAGATGAAGTTGTAGAAATTTCAGAATTAGCAGATGATCAATTAAGTCTACTAAATAATGAACAAACGCAAACAGATCGTGAAAGTGAATGTTTTCCCAAAAGTTTTTTAATTAACATAGTGCTTTAAATTCTACTAAAATATTGATTGAGGTAATAAAGTTCCAATACTTAACATTATTAAGGCAAAGACAGTAATACCAATAGTATATGGTCAGATTGCTCGATAAAAACTTGTTAGGGGAACTTTAGCAATGGCAAGTCCTGCCATCATTACACCTGCACTTGGTGCAAATAAATTAATTCAACCACTAGCCATAACAAAAGTAGTAATCATTCCTGAACCTAATCCTAAAGGAATTACTATTTTTGAAACAATAGGGAAAACAGCTTTTGCAAATCCTGATGTTGAAGGAATAACAAAGGCAATCAAAAGAAAAGCAAAAAAACCAATAATAACAATAGCAAATCTTGGCAATTTATCAATACTTTGCAATTGACCAACAACAACATGTTGCATTCCTGAATGTTGTAATGATCAGCCAATTCCACCAGCAACAGCAATTATTAAAGCAACACCTAATAATTCTGAAGAACCACTAATAAAATTACGAACATATTGTTCTTCGCCTTTTCAATCAATTGCTGCAATGATAATTGAAACAAAGAAAAATAAGAAAGCTAACATTTCAATATTTCAGTCACCAAATGCATTAATTTGACTTGTGAAATATGGAAAATATTTAATTAATGTATTGTGAAAATCATCAAAAATAGTTGTTCCTGTAATTTTACCTCATGGAATAATACAAAGCACCATAATTAAAAATGTTAATCCAAATAGTGCTAAAATAATTTTACGACGTTTAGTAAATTCAGGTATTTCTTCTTTATTAATAAATTCTTCATGATGCTCACTATGTAAGTGAAAAACAACTGATTTTTCAGGATTACGTTTAACACGGATTGCATATCACATAACAAAAGCAATAGTACCGATAGTTGCTAAAAATCAACAAATTAAACGTCAGATGATTCCATCACCGGGATTTAAACCACTAGCTTGTGAAGCTGTGGCAATAGCAAAGGGATTAAGTGTTGAAAACATAACACCAACACCAGCACCCAATAAAATCATTAATACAGCTGTAACAACATCAAAACCAGCAGCTAACATTGCTGGAATAATAATTAAATAGTAAGGAATAGTTTCTTCACACATTCCTTCAACTGTTCCACCAATCGATAGGATAGTCATAATTGAAGGAATAATTCAAATTTCTTTTCCGTTTAGACGTTTAACTAAACGACCAATTCCTGCATCTAGTGCACCTGATTTCATAACTATGCCAATATATCCACCAATTACTAAAACAAAAACAATAATATCACTGCTACCAATGAAACCTTTAATTGGAGCCAAAAATAAGTCCATGATACCTAATGGCCCACCGTCTTGTCAGGGGTTATCAGTGCTTACAGGCTTTGATTCATCTTCTAATCATTTACCTGTTGTTCCTGGAATCCAAGAAATAATAATAATTAGAGCAATAATAAAGAATAAGACTGTAATTGCTGTTGGCATTTTAAATGGAAATAAACGAAATTTTTTCTTTTTGGTAATTCCCATATATGATTAATACCTCCTTCTTTATTTTTTTAAAAGTATTATTATATAATACACTATTTATCATGTAGAATAAAAGATGTTTAAGCTTATTTTTTAAAATAACTTATTAAAAAAGTAGTATTTTTATTTAAGTAACATTATTATAATAATAGTTTTTAAAAAAATGTTATTTTTTTATTAGTACTATTTGAAAATTTAATTAAATATTAGTAGTATTTTAAAATAAAATTAGTTATTATAAATTACATATATTTTTTTATTTTTTTGATTTTATTGACTATTTCATTAATTAATGAAATCACTTTAAAGGTATATAATTATTATAATTGAAAGGAGAATATTATGTTAAAACTTTTTAAGAAAAAAGAAAGGACAAATCATAAATTAACTTTATCAGAATTAGTCTGGTTTGGTTTTAATTATACTGTTGGAATTACTTTTACTGCTAACTTTGCAATTTTAATTAATAAAGATAGTTTAAATTTAGGTTCTCATATGATTTGAATTTTTTTAGTAGAAGGATTAATTGCAGGAACTTGTGCTTGAGCTTTCTCAAGACTTTCAAGAGTACATCCGGGTAATAATGGTGCTGCTTATATTTATGTTAGAAGTAGTTATGGTCGCTTCTGAGGTTGATTAATTTCTTTTTTACAGTATGCTACTTTACCTGTTATAGTTAGTTCACAAATTGTATCAATGATTAGAATTAACTTTACTGATCCATCTTCTTTTTTATATGCTAATTGAGGAGTATGACAACATTTAGGATTAGATTTGATTGGAATTCTAATTTATGGTTTAGCTTCTTGTGTATTATTTTTAGGAATGGCTGCATTTAAAAAATTTGTTAATATTTCTAGTTATTTAAAATGAGGAACAACTTTTTTATTAATCATAGCAACTATTATATTATTTGTGATGGCAGGAACTTCAAATTGAGATATGACTACTTCTCATCAACAATTAACTGCCAATAACTTTTCACAAGCTTTTGCCATGTGTTTCTTTTTCTTTTTAGGATTTGAAACCTATTCAACAATTGGTAAAAATGTTAGAAATCCTGAAAAAAATATTAGTCGTTCATTAGTTATTGTTATGATTTTATCTACTATTTTTTATATGGCAGTAACAATCCTTATGATTGGTGCTGTTGCTGGTAATTTTTCAGATAATCCCAACTTAAGTATTTTTAAAATTTTAGGTGATAAAGCTCATGCACAATGATTAGGAATAATTGGTATCCTTGTAATGTTAATTTGTACTATTTCATTAAAGTCTAATGCTGGAATGCAAAATGCTTTATATAGTGGTGCTATTTTAGAACCATTATCTGTTGAGGGGTATATTTCACCTAAATATAAAGAATTATCAAAAGATAACATTCCATTTAAAGCTTCTAGATTAAATTTAATTATTACTTTTTCTTCAGCTTTTGTATGATTAATTTTACCTGATATTATTGGAGTAATAGTTGATACGTTACATCCTGTTTATAAGGATGAACAATTAGTTTTAAGTTCGATTGTTAATTATGGAACATTAACTGCTGAAGCCGGTATTATTATGGTTATTATTTATGTTTTTGTACTTTCCATTGCAATTAAACTGTCTATAGAAAAGAAATTGAAAAAAAATATTTTTGAAATTATTATTTGACTTGCAGCAACACTTTTCTTAGTTTGACAATTTGAAGAATGATTAAGATCTTTAATCAATGGTTTAATTTCGGGTGCAAGTCTTATTGGTAAAGGTGGAACTGATACTACAAAAGGAATATCTGATATAACTTCTAATGTTTTACAATTAGTTTATTTAATTGCTAGCATTGCGTTTGCTCTAATTTGATACTTTGCTTATTATAAACCAATTCAAAGAAAAAGAATGCTTACAAATCCTAAATTACAAGAAGAATTGGATAGCGAATTTAGAGTGAAAGATGATTGACCTTTTGTTGCAAAAAATCTACAAAATGAAATTGAAAATTATTTAGTACGTAATGTTTTAATTAATGGTGATGATAAAAACCCTAATTATACGATTGCTAAAAATGTACGTAAAGAATTATTGATGTCAGAAGGCGAATGGCGTGAAGACGAAGAATAAAAAAAGTTTAAAAATGTATTGGTTATTATAACTAATACATTTTTAGTATTTATTATTTTTGAAAATTTTTTATAGTAATATTAAAGGTGTTAATAATGAATATTTTTTTATATTATTATAAAGTATATTGATGGTAGAAAGTAAAATATGATGTATAATGTTAATTGGATTCATTTCAATATTATGTTTAGAAGTAATTCTAAATTGTGGTTATTGTATTTGTAGTTCAAAAGTCATATTATTGGAGGTACTATATATGAATATGAAAAATATATTAAGATTAATGGGTGCATTAACATTAACAACAGCAACTACTACTTCAGTTGTTGCTTGTGGTGATAAAGCTGGTGTAGCCATGAACGTAGAAGTATCAAAACAATTAGGGTTAACAGATAATAAAGGAGAAGGTGTACAAACAGCTTCACTTGATACAGCTGTCAATGATAATGTTAGTTGAGCTGTTGCTGAAGCATCAGCAATTAAAGCTGATAAATTATTAGGAGAGGGAGATAAAGCGGCAAATCAAGCATGTTTTGATTTTATTACTAATGTATTAAAAGTTAAACCAAAAGAGGGAACTACTTTAGCTGATGGAGTTTTTGATAAAGCTGTATTAGATGCAATAACTGCTGAAGTTACTAATATTAAACCAGAATTAGCTAAAATGGATGATGGTAAAGATTATGCTATTACTGGTGGTACTTTTAACTTCCAATTTAAAAAAGGTGAAGAGGCACTTGGTGATGTTTATGGCATTAAGTTAAAAGCTGATAAAACAAAAGGTGTTATTGCTGCTGGTCTTACTGCAATAGCTGGTAAAATTACAATAGCAGATACTGATGTTGTTACAAATTCAAATATTTTATTTGTAAAAGATGGAACTATTCCACCAGGTGCTAAACAAGGAGCAACAATAAATATTGTTGATAAAACAGATAATGGAAAACAATTTATGGTTTTAAATACGTTAACTGGCTTAAAAATTTCTGCGCAAATGGAATCGACTGATGCTGAAGGAACATGAGCAGAAGGTAAAAAATTAGAAATAAGTTATAAAACAGGTGATGTTAATTTTGATCCTACTACTGTAAAAACTACATTAACAGTTGCATAATTTTATAAAATAAAAATAATATTATTACTCCTTTTAAATTAAAAGGAGTAATTTATTTTTAAAAAATGTTTATTTTTTCATATTTTTAAACAGGTGGTTGGCCCTTAATTACTGGACCATTTTTGATATAAAATTCTAAATTTTAATTTGTAAAATTGGTGGTTTTAGAAATTTAGAATGTATTCTTTCATAATTATAAAACATAACATATTGATTTACATCATTTATAGCTTCATTGATGGATAAATATTGATTTGATCCTTTAGGTAGTCATTCTTGAGATAAATGAGAAAATCAGTTTTCAGATAATACATTACCACCAATATCATAAGGTTGTTTTTTGCTTAAAATTATTTGTTTATCCTCTGCTCATTTTGTGATATCCTGACAATAAAATTCGTTGGCGTTATCTGAATGTAAAATAACATTTTTTACTTGATTTCAAGAAAATTGTTTGTTGATTTTTTCAAGAGGGTGGTTGGCCCTTAATTACTGGACCATTTTTGATATAAAATTCTAAATTTTAATTTGTAAAATTGGTGGTTTTAGAAATTTAGAATGTATTCTTTCATAATTATAAAACATAACATATTGATTTACATCATTTATAGCTTCATTGATGGATAAATATTGATTTGATCCTTTAGGTAGTCATTCTTGAGATAAATGAGAAAATCAGTTTTCAGATAATACATTACCACCAATATCATAAGGTTGTTTTTTGCTTAAAATTATTTGTTTATCCTCTGCTCATTTTGTGATATCCTGACAATAAAATTCGTTGGCGTTATCTGAATGTAAAATAACATTTTTTACTTGATTTCAAGAAAATTGTTTGTTGATTTTTTCAAGAGCAGGAAGAATTAAATCCTGATATGATTTATTAGGAGCAATATTATAACTAACAACATTATTTGAATAAAAATCAATAATTACAAAAAGATATAATCATCCTTCTTTAGTATTTATTTGTTTAGTGTCCATTGATCAAATTTGATTTGAAGAGGTTGTACTTTTATAATCTTTGTTTACTTTATCCATTGTAGGTATTCACTTATTTGGATTTTTTTTGTTTTTAGGATAGTTATTTTTAGTTTGTTTTAATCCTTGAATATTGTGTTCTTTCATAATTTTTCGCATTTGTTTTATTGATAATTCTATATTTAAAATGATATTTTTTTCTTGTTTTAATCACTCTTTAAAAGCTGAAAAAATTCTTAAATATCCATAAATTCTGCCTTTTCTTGTAGAATGAAATTCGATTAAAAGTTGGCATATTTTTTGATATTTATGATTGCATTTAATAATATGATTTTCTTCTTTTTTAATAGGTTTTTGTTTATTTTTTAAAAAGTAATATGTTGATCTGTTTAATTGAAGATATTGACATAGGTTTCTAATTGAATATTGATTTTTACAATCATCAATAATTTTAATTTTTTCTTTGATATTTAATTTGTTAATTACTAATGCTATTTGTTTAATTTTATCCATTAATAAAAATCCTTTCAGGTTAAAATTAGTGTTAATTATATAACACAATTGTTTTTAGAATACATTCAGGTTTTTTAAATTAATGGTCTAGTAAAAAGGGCTAAGTGGCAAGTGGCAAGTGGCAAGTGGCATCACCAATAATTATTGTTTTTTCTGAAAATTCAAGATTTGAATTTTTTAATATTTGAAAATCATGCACTTTACCATTATCAGCAAAAATATCAACAATTTTTTTATTAAAAAAATCATATACAATTTGAAATTTTATAGAATACATTCAACTTTTACCAGAAAAATATTCTAACTGTAGTTTTTTTTAGTTGGTCTTTCAATTTCAATCTCAGTTGAATCAATTAAATAAAATTGAAATTCATTTGAATTTTCTTGTTTTTTATCAATTTTTAATTTATATCTTTCTTTTAAAAATTGGTAATCTTTGTGGTTACTAAGTTTATTTTCAACTCAAGTAATATTTCGAAAACAACTTGATGGGCTCATTTTAGATTTAATACTCATTTGAAAAAAAGTATAATATTCTTTTCAGTATAATAAAGTCATCATTAATCTTTCTTCTACTGAAAGTTTATTTTTTCGACCTTTATTTTTTTCTAATTTTTCTATTTCAATTAATTTTTCTAACATTTCATTAAAATGAAAACGTTTTATACCACAAAATATCTGTAAAATTCTTCATTTTTTAATTTTTTTAAATTTTCAAAAATCATTTTTATCAACACTTTTCTAAATTTATTGTTAATAATAAAATTATAAAATAAATTTTAAAATTATTAATTGACTTTTAAAAAATTTAATTACGGAATATGTCTAGTATATAATAAATATTGGAGAACTTATTATACTATGTTATATTAAAAAAAGTAACTAAGTTATTGATTTATAGTTATTATAATAAATTTAAAGAATATTATTGGAGGTATATGTGAATATGAAAAATATATTAAGATTAATGGGTGCCCTTGCATTAACAGTAGGAGCAACTCCTTCAGTTGTTGCGTGTGGTAATAATGGTTCAAATATTCCTAATAATCCGCAATTAAATGGGAAATATGCAGAATTATTAGGATGATATAGTGATGAAAATACAAGTATAATTGATGAAGTAATAAATTTTGATAATCTTGGAACTTGTATTATCACTGCTGACTCTACTAATCTTATTAAAGATAATTTGTTTAAAGAAAAGTTATTAGTTGAAGGTTCTGCTGCTGGTAAATGGAAAGCAAAAGATATTGATGCTGCAACCTTTTTAAGGGAATTGGGATTTACATCCGGTAATCAAGATAATGATTATTCAGAATCCGATGTTGATGCTATTACCAATTTAATTGTAACAATTAAAACTGCTGCTCCAAGTGAAATATCAGTTGCTGACACAACTGACTTTAAAGTAGCGGATGGTATTTGTCAAATTGATATTATGAGTAGCAAAACTGCTGCTAAGCTTGTTAAATCTTATAATATTAATATAAAGGCAGCAAATTTAAATGTTTCAAAGGTAATAACAAGTAATATTATAAAAGAACCTTTAACTGATTTAAAACTAACTGCTGATCAAGGATTCAAGGCCGATCAGCCAACTTCTGGTTTTAAATTAGAGTTTACTGATGAATTAAACAAAACAAAGTTTGAGTCTTTACTTAAAGTATTAAATACATCTTTTACAACTCATTTTTTTAGTTCACCTACCGGCACAGAAGAAATAAAAACTTTTAATGATGGTGAACCCGCATTTTTACAGTTACATTTTGATAGTGTTATTCTTGCACAAAAAATGGCTGTTGGAACTCCAAGTAAATAATAAATTTTCTAATTAATATAAATTAAATTTAAATCTATAATAAAATATATTATTTTATTATAGATTTACTTTATTTCTAAATAATTTAGTTGTAAAATTAAATAAGAACTAATACTTGATTTTTTAAATCTCTTTTCATTTATTTAAATTGAAAAAGGATTTATTTTATTTAAAGGTGGTAATCAAATGGCAAACAAATCATATTATGTTAATGATAACAATCAATTAAAAAATTATAAATTAGAAAAATATAAAATTGATAATGATTTAAAAATTTTATATAAAGTAACAACAACTTATAATGATACTGAACCTAAAATTTTAAAAGCATTACCAATTGAAGAGTTGGATAATAATACTATTAATTCTTTTTTTATGTTGATCAAACAAAATCAATGTGATAATTTTGCTGTGTATTATGAAAATAATTATGATATTAAAAAAATTAATGATTTGATTACTAATCAAGAACTAAATTTTACATTTGAACAATTAGATTTTTTAAAGCAATTTTTTATTAGTATTAAAAATGTTGCTATTACTATATTTGATATGCGTATTAAGCCAATTATAAATAATACTGTTGATAGTAATAGTAGTAATAATGGTATTAGTAATACTTTTCAATCTAAACCACGAATTTTAAATTAATATTTTTTTAAAATTTAATTTTAGAAAAAAATATCAAAATAAAAACTAAATATTGCTTAATTATAATTAGGTTTTACTGATTAAATATTCCCATATTATCATTTTTATTGACTAGACATTTATAAATGTCATTAGTTTTTAAAGCATTAATCTTATCTTTTGCATCAAATTTTAAACTTATTATTAATCCATTTATGCCTTTCATTTTTATGAATGTATTTTTATCATTAGTATATTTATAAATACCATCATTAGTTATTACATATATTTTGCCTTTATTATTTTTATATAAATCAGAAAAAATAAAATCATTATTGCTTTGATGAACATTATTTTTTTTAAACAATCATTTTGTAATGTGATTGTGCTTAAGTTAAAATTACTAATACAATTTTCAATAGTTATTGTAAATGCTAAGATAGTTAATATTGTTAATATTTTTTTCATTAAAATCTCTTTTTGTTTTTTTCTATAACTTTTATAACAATTGGTTGTTTTATATTTTAAAAACGTAAAAAAGAAAATGCAATAAAAGTATCTAAAAACTAAAAAAATAGTTTAATAGTAATTTTTGAATCTTGAAAATTATAAAAAAATATGCAATTAAAAATTTTATTATTTATATTAGTTTTTTAATAATTGATTAGCGAAATATTTGATCAATAACTCCACCACCAAGACAAATATCACCATCATAAAAAATAGCAGTTTGACCGGGCGTAATAGCGCGTATCTTTTCTGAAAATTCAACCTTAATTTCATCATTATTAATAAAATTAATAATAACAGCAATATCAGATTGACGATAGCGAAATTTTGCATTACATTTTAAAGAGTTTTTTAATGTACTATTATTAATTCAATTCAATGATTTAACAGTACAACCGCTATTCATTAGTCATTTATTTTCATTATCATTAGCAACATAAAGGATATTATTAGTAACATCTTTTTCAACAACAAAATATGGAACTTTCATTCCTGAAAGATTAATACCTTTTCTTTGACCAAGTGTATAGTAGTAAACACCATTGTGATTACCAATAGTAGTTTTGGTATTAATATCAACAATTTTGCCAGGATTAGCTGGTAAATAATTTGTTAAAAATGTTTGAAAATTACGATTACCAATAAAACATATGCCAGTAGAATCTTTTTTTGTTGCTGTTGGTAAATTATATTTTTTTGCTAATTCCCTAACTTCAGTTTTAGTTTTATTACCTAAAGGAAATAAACTATATTTTAATTGTTTTTGTGTTAATTGACATAAAAAATAACTTTGATCTTTATTATCATCAATTCCTTTTAATAACTGATATTGTTTAGTAATTGGATTGTAGTTAATTCGTGCATAGTGCCCCATTGCAATATAATCTGCTTGTAAATTTTTTTGTGCATATTTTAAAAAAGCATCGAATTTAATATATTTGTTACATAGAATATCGGGATTAGGAGTACGACTTTTTTTAAATTCTTCAAGAAAATAAGTAAAAACATTATCTCAATATTCCTTAACAAAATCAATTCTTTCTAATTTAATATTTAATTTTTGGCAAACAGCTAAAGCATCAAGATAATCTTGTTCTTGTGGACAAATATCTTGATTATTGTTACCTTGTAAATCATTATTTAAAAGTGAATCTCAATTACGCATAAAAAGACCAATAACTTCATGGCCTTCTGCTTGTAAAAGTGCTGCTGTTACTGATGAATCAACACCACCACTCATACCAACAACAATGCGTTTTTTTTCTGTCATTTTTTACTCCTTAATACTTTTCATAAATGCTTAATAATTGTAACAAATATATAATAAATACCCAAATAAATATTTTTAAATTATTGAATTTATATATTGATTATTAAGTGATAATCCTTTATACTATTGTTAAAACACATAAAAGCAATTTAACAAAATATGGTTTATAACCACTTTTGTAAAGTTTGTTACTAATGTGTTTTTTATGTTTTAATAAAGAAATAGAGAGAAGAGAAAAAATGCCACAAGAAGAAGAGTTATTAATAAATAATGATATAGATAGCAATATAGAAGCAAATACTATTAATAATAGTTGAAGTAGTTTAATATGATCAGATACTAAAAAAATAATTGGAACAGCTAGTTTATTAACAGCAGCAGTTGGTTTGAAAACTGTACAACGAGTATTTCAGGTAGCAGTTACTAGTATTGGATCAATTGATTGAAATAAAGTAAATCCTTTAAATAATTTAGTTGATTTTGGAGTAACTCCAGTACAATTGGTAATTAGTACACAAGCAATGAATTTATGAAAATGGGGCGCAGAAAAAATTTGACAAGAGGGAAGAGCAATATTTAATAGAACTGCTGATCAAGAAATGAGTCCACTTTTATCTTTATATCCCGAAATTGGTGTTGAAGAAGGTTATTCATGTCTTTCAAAAACAGCTATCTTTGGAAAAATGCTAATAGCAAAAGCTGGATATTGAATTTCGAATCATTTTATGATTACGGCTTCTAGTATGTATTCAGTTGGTTCTTTAACTAGTTTAGCTGAATATTGAAGTAAAATTATTTATGGCCCAAATATTTTATCAACAATTATACGAGCAGAAGTTTTATGTTATACTTCTATCTTAATAGATAAGGGTATAGAATATTTAACAAAAACACATATGTGGTTTGCTTTCAAAAGATATTTTAATTGTTTAAATAATAATAATGAAAATGATGAGTTAGAATCATTACTTTCTCAACAATCAAAATGTATGAGTCTTTTAAAAAGTGGTGGTTATTTAACAGCAATGGTAATAGCAACTATAATAGATAATGCAATTAAAACTGCAGCTGTTATGTATACTGCTGATAGATTACCAGAATTTGAATCTACATTTTTTCAAGTTCCAATGTTTGCTATTATGTTTGGTTTAATTATCAATGATACTATTGGTAATAAAGTATTAAATAAATATGCTAAAAAACAATGACAGAAATTTTTTACGTCTACTCCAAATAATGAATTAGAGGAAATAGTAACTAATAGTAATTATATGAGTATTAATAGTAGTGATGAACGACAATTAAGTAATAACTTTAATGATGAATTGGTAAGTGTTATTAATAGTATTAATGGTCCTGCTTTTGTTGGTTGTCCTAGAACTCCTTCAATTGCATAAAATTTATTTGAATGAAAATATAAAAAGTTAGAATAGTTTATTCTAACTTTTTTTATAATTTACCAATTTCTAAACTTCCCAGTGTACTAATAGCACGTACATAAATTAACATTGATTTTCATAATTCGTCAACTTTAATACATTCATTATATTGATGTTCAGTTGAGTTAGTATGATCAAATATCGCACCAAATGCTACACAATTTGGCATTGCTCTAGCATAAGTTCCACCACCAATTGCAATTGGTTTTGCTTTTTTATCACCAGTAACTTCTTGATAAATTTCCATTAATTTAATAACAATTGTTGATTCTTGTGGCATATATAATGGTTTATCATAATGTTGTTGTTTTATTGTTAAATTATAAGGTTTTAATATTTTTGTTAATCTATTTAAAATTTCTTGTAAATCAGTTTTAACTGGAATACGGATATTACATCCTAATTTTGAACTTTTGCTATTAATTTCAACAATGCCAACATTAATAGTAAAACTTCCAGATTCATCATCTAAATCACCAAAATATTTTGTTAAAGCAGTATCTTCTTGTAAAATATCACCAACAAATTTAATTAGATTATGTTCAACTTTAAGTTCATTTAAAATTAATAAACTTCTTAATCCTGCATTAATTCCTTCATCTGGTCGTGACCCATGTGCTGGTTTACCATGAATGGTAATTTGTTGATTATTATTTTCAATTCGATATTTCTTATTTTTCCCAATTTTAACAAATGATTCAATATCAACACCATTAATATTACTAGTAGAACAAGTGACATTGTAAGCATCACCTGCATTAATAACAATGGATTTATGACCTGTACCAATAATAGCTAAGTTAATAATTCCTTTTTCAGCATATACTAGCGGAAACATACCATCAGGAGTAAAACCAAAAGTTGGAGTACCTTCTTGCTTCATATATGTGTTAATTGAATCTCATGTTGTTTCTTCAGTTAAACCAAAGATAACTCTAATTCGACGATTTGGTTGATAGCCATGATCTTTTAAATATTTTAAACAGTATAGAATAATAATTGTTGGACCTTTATCATCTAATACACCTCGTCCATATAAAATATCATTAATAATTTCTGGCGAAAAAGGTGGAATTTTTCATTCTTCTAAATTACCTGGTGGTACAACATCAAGATGACCTAACATGGCAAATATTTCTTTACCATCACCATATTCTAAATATCCATACTTATTGTTTTTATCACGATAAGTTTTAAAACCTAATTCTTGTCCTAAATTAATAGCATAATCTAATACTTCCTTAACACCAGGCCCATAAGGTGCTGCTGTTGTGGGTGGTTGAGCATATGATTGAATTTTAACAATTTCTTTTATTTTTGTTAGTGCTTGCGGAAAATATTTTTCTTTTAGCAATTTTTCATTGAATTCCATATTTATTCACTCCTTGATATATAAATTTAAATAGTAGTATTAGTTATAATATCAACTATTAAATCATTTAACAATAATCAGGAACTATTTGTGCAAGATAAATGATTATTTTTTATTTTTATTTGTTTATTTTTGATTAATTTACTAATCAGTGGCTGCTCTAGAATATTATCATTTTTGTTAAATTTTATTCCCTTTTTTAGTAATAAACCTTGTATTAATTTTTGGATTAAAATTTCATTTGTTGATAAAATACTATTTTTTTGATTGTTATTATTAATGTTATTGCTATTAGTAATTATTATTGCTTTATCTTCTGTTTTAATATATGAAACAGCATTTGGACCAATTCCATAATAGTTTTCTAATAAACAATATGCAATAATATATTTTGATTGATTATTAGTATTTTTACTATAACTATAGTATTCATAGTTATCATATTTGTGCTTTTTTAAGAAATTATTAATGTATCTTTTAATAGTAAGATTTTGTTTGTGATTATAACTATCATAGCTAATATGAGGTGTTTTTAATTGCATACATATTTGTAAATCATTATTAACATCAATTACTGTTTGATGAGGAAGATTATATTTTAAATCAATTGAGAAATTATTAATTTTTAAGTTAATAGCATCATTAATAATTTTTATACTTTGTTGATAATTAAATTTGTTATTTAATTGATTTTGAAAACTAATTATTTTTCAAATTAAACGATTAATTTGAAATTTGGAAAATAATTGTAGAGTTGTGAAATTGGTATTATTAATAGTACATTCAAAGTTGTATTCTTTGATAGTGGTTGTCAATGGTTTAAGTATTATTAATAATTGCTCTAAAAAATTAATTGGTAAAACTGACTTATTTTTGTTAGCAAGATAAATTGTTTTTAAGTTTAATTGGTATTTATTTATTATTTTTGTTAATTCTTTTTTAATACTTTCTATAAAATAAGAATAGTTAGTATTTACTTCATGTTTAAAATTAGGTATTTCTATATATAAATGTTCAATGGTAGTTTGTGTATTCATAAATAAATGATACTATATTTATTTTAAATTACTATTAAATATTAAATATAATAAAAAAGATTTATTTTAAAATAAATCTTTTTTATTATATTTATGTTCGTGCTTTTCAATGTTGTTCTTTTGCAATATTTTTATTTCCTTTTGAAGAAATTTTAGTTTTTCAAGAAGGGTAATTTTCACCTTTACTTTTTGCATTAACAATATTCATTGGATCTAGATTATATAATTCAGTTGTTCCTTGTTGACTAGTAGGACGATGTAGAACAATAGTTCAAGAGTAAGTTTCTAAGTTATCTGCTGCGCTATAATCAGTGGTAAATGAATCACGAAACATTCAAGCACCACCATAATCTTTACGATATAATTTATCACTAACACCATCAATTATTTCCGCTTTTTCTCAAACAGCTTCAATTTGTTCTAATGTTCAATGGTGAGTAGTAACTTTTTGCACTTCGATTGTTTCTTTTTTTGTATTTGTTTTTTCTATTATTGGTTGTGTTTCTTCAACAGTTATTGTTGTTGCTTGTTCATTAAAATTAGATGTTTCAGATTCACAATAACTACTGTCTTTAACATCAAAACCACCTTGATTTTTTGGTTGGTAATTAGTTTCGCTATTAATATTACTTTCTGTTGTTGGTGATTTTGAATATATTGTTGTATCTTCTACACTTGTTTTTTCAACTGTTGGTTCTGAATATATTGTTGCATTTTCGATATTATCATTTATTTCTTCTTCATTTGTAATAGATTCGGATTTAAGATTAGTAAGAGTACCTGGGGTTGGCGAAACAGTTTCGGCATGATAGGCACCTTGCGTTGGTGTTTGTGATAGTTCATGATTAGTATAATGGACAGTTGATGTTGAAGGGTTAGTGATTATTTTTTCTTGTGTTAGATCTTGCTTAAGAACAGTATTGTTAGTTTCTTGGTTTGCTACTTGTTGTTCTTCATTATTTTGAGGTACTGGTATTGGTACGACGTTAGGAAGCGTTATCGTATCATCAACTTCTTGTTTTGCTATTACTGTTTCTTGTTTTGCTTTTGGTTTAGCAATAGGCATTAATAGTGTATTTGATTTGTATTTAGAGGTAATATTAATAATTAATCAGAGACTGTGGATTAATAAAAGTATTGCAAATAGTTCAGCCAACATTCATGGTAAAAAAGCTATTAGAAAGTTACCAGTTGTATTTATTTTTTCGCCGTCTTTTTTATTAGCTAAGAAAGTAAAAGTTTTAAATCTAAAAATAAAAAATACAATAAGAAAGATAACAAATATTGCTGAAAAAATAAAACTTATTAAACAAAAAAGTGCTGATACACTATTTTTAGTTTTTAAAAAAATAAAAGGTACGACTACTAATGCTAAAGATAAACCAGAGACTATGAAAACAATAATACTTATTATATTGAAACTAATTTGTAAATTAGAATTAGGTTGTTGTGGATTATTGAATCATTTAATATAGTTATCAATTGCATCTCGACCAATAGTTGCTCATAAAGCCCAACCTATCATTAAACTCGTAGTAATTAGAAGGCCATTAATAAGAATTGTTAATTTGCTATATAGACCAATACGATAAATTTTTGGTTCTTTCATTGAACTAGAATTTATTTCCTCTATCATAAAAATACCCCAATCTATTTTTAATATACTTACTCTTTTTATAATTATATCAAATTAAAAATTAAGATAGTGTCGTGTAATTAATTGGACTGGAAAAATGAATAATATTAATATATTATTGACTATTAATATTAGTTTTTAAATAAAATGAAAGTGTTTTTATTAAATTAAAGTTTTAGAGAAAAGGAAGATAAAAAGATATGTTAAATAAAACAGTAAAATAAATAAAAATAATAATTTTCGAATAACTATGTTATTTAAATAATGAATTTATTAAAAGTTAAAATATTAGGCATTAATGGAGAACTTGGTCATATAATAAAATTAAATAAGATTATTAATTTGAATGGAGAAAATTTATGAATAAAGAAAAAAGTCAAACAAAAGACATATTCCGTAATTAAATTTTTTAAAAGTCAATTAATAATTTTAAAATTTATTTTATAATTTTGTTATTAACAATAAATTTAGAAAAGTGTTGATAAAAATGATTTTTGAAAATTTAAAAAAATTAAAAAATGAAGAATTTTACAGATATTTTGGTATAAAACGTTTTCATTTTAATGAAATGTTAGAAAAATTAATTGAAATAGAAAAATTAGAAAAAAATAAAGGTCGAAAAAATAAACTTTCAGTAGAAGAAAGATTAATGATGACTTTATTATACTGAAAAGAATATTATACTTTTTTTCAAATGAGTATTAAATCTAAAATGAGCCCATCAAGTTGTTTTCGAAATATTACTTGAGTAGAAAATAAACTTAGTAATCACAAAGATTACCAATTTTTAAAAGAAAGATATAAATTAAAAATTGATAAAAAACAAGAAAATTCAAATGAATTTCAATTTTATTTAATTGATTCAACTGAGATTGAAATTGAAAGACCAACTAAAAAAAACTACAGTTAGAATATTTTTCTGGTAAAAGTTGAATGTATTCTATAAAATTTCAAATTGTATATGATTTTTTTAATAAAAAAATTGTTGATATTTTTGCTGATAATGGTAAAGTGCATGATTTTCAAATATTAAAAAATTCAAATCTTGAATTTTCAGAAAAAACAATAATTATTGGTGATTTAGGATATCAAGGTATACAAAATATTTATAAAAATACAATAAGATTGTATCTAAAATTAGAATTAAAGTTGAACATGTCTTTGCTTGATTGAAAAGATTCAAAATTTTAGTAAATAAATGTAGAAAATCTAAATTTAGACTTATGTACTTAAGATTTAACTTACTTTGTGAAATTTTTAATAAAATAAAATCATTAAAATAAAAAAATATTAAAAATATTTTTTTAAAATTTAAATTTTTATCGAGTTAATATAAAAATATTATTAACATTTTTTTGTTTAAAATGTAAACTCATTTTTTAAACTATTTTTTCAAAAAATATTTATTTCTATATTCAATAACACTAAATAGTTTTAAAACAATTTTATTGACAATTAATTAAATTTAATTACGGAATATGTCCAAAGATTAGTCATTTAGATAGATTAAAGTTAAAAACATCACCTAATAAAAAAGCGGCTGCGTTAAAAATACTTTGAGTAGCAGCAACAAAAGTATTTCGTAAAGAATTAACAACAGAAATAACTATTTCAAAGCAATTATTAGGATTAGAAAAAGAATGTTTACAATCAGTAGTATTGAACTGTATTAATAAAGATTCTAAGCAAATAATTTGAACTAAAAATATTTCTTTACCCCTTGATGAACTATGTTTATCATTTGGTATGTATAAATTAAGTGTTACTTTGAAAAATCCAAATAAAGAGGAATCTAATTATTCTGGTTTATTAAATACAAATGATAAATCTGAAGAAACAATAGTATATGAATTATTATTTGATGGAAAATGATTTAAAATAAATGATATTGAAAGTTCCAATATGAATTTGGCAGAAAGATTAAAATACAAAATTAATGAATTAGAAAGTAATTTAGAATGTGATAGTGATTTTGATGACATCGAAAAAAAAGAAATTAGTGCAATTGATTTACAAACTCAATCATCAACAGTTAAATCTAAATTAAACTTACCAAACTTGTAAAAAATATTATATGGAAAAAAGATTTCAATTGAAATCTTTTTTCCATATTTGTAAAATATTAAAAAGTTTATTGCATAATTTTAAAACTTTAGCAAAAATAAGTGTAAACTAAATAAACCTATTGTTTTTTATTTTTAAAATAATGGGTTTTTATTTAAATAAGGGGGAATCAAAATGAGTTTACAAACAAAAACTATTATTGAAGAAGAATTAAGAAATATAGAAGATTTAACATGATTTACTAAAAATTTTATTAGGTGTCATAAAAATTGACATCATGGTGAAACATGTAAATTTGAAAATCATTTTGATGAAAAAGATAAAAAATGTTTTCAATTTAGAACAATTATCGAAAAACCAAATAATGAAAACTATTTTATTTATGATGAAATAGTAAAAATAAAAGATAAAACCTTTTTTTTATTAAGATTACATGATGATAAAAGAAAAAAAGTTTGAGAATTATTAATTTATTTTGAAAATAATGAAATTGTTCAACAAATTAGACATTTACGTTATAAGCAATTTTTAAATGAAATTAAAAATAATGAAGAGCTTATAAAAAAAGAATCTAAACATACAACTATCATTAGAACACCATTTTTAGAATTTGTAAGAACTATTACAAATCAAAAACAAGAAAATATTATAGAAGAAGTACAAGATAAATATTGAATTTTTAAAAGGTTTATATGAAAGATTTTTCATGGTTTAATATTTTTTATTGCGTGGGGTGCTACATCTCCTATTGCTAAAATAATTATCACACCGATAATTAGTACATTTGTTGTGTCAAGTGCTATTATGGGTTGATTACCTTTTACTATTGCTGGTATTGTTGCTGGTATTTGTTACAAAATTTTATGTGAATGTGCTAAAAAATTAAGAACAGTAATGTTTTCAAATGTAAAAGACAAGTATCAACTTGAATTAGAACAGAAAATAAAAAAACTAGAAAATAGATCAAATAATTTAGAAGAAGAAGTTCAATTTTTAAAAGACATATCTTTAAATTCAAAAGAAGCAATAGAAAAAAGAATTTTAAATTGTTTGCAACAAACTAGAGAAAAAAATGAACCAAAAACTTTTAAAACTTTAAAAAAAGAATTAAATCGAAAGTTTAAAAGAAATAAGTTTTCAAAAAAATATTACCAATCAATTAATCAATGAAACGAAAAATGACAAGAAAATATTGCATTTTCAAAATATTTAGAACCTAAACATATAAAAAAAATAAAAGATGTTTTTACTGAAAATAAAAAAGAAAAGTATCAAATTGAATCCGAAGAAAAAACAAAAGAAATATGATCAGAATTTCAAGAATGAAAAAATAAACTAAAAGAGTTAGAAAAAGAAGCTAGTGAAACTAGAGTAAATGGATTTATTCCAGAAGAAGATAATAGACAAAAATCACCAGCTAGAACTATGAAAAGAATGGGTCTATAACTTTAAAAAAAATATTATAATTTTAATTTACCAAATTTATTACTCTATACACAATATTGAAAATTTGGTAAATTAGTTTTATTTTTTATTTGAAAGTTATATAATAACACATAAGTAGTTACAAAATACTTAGATTTTAGAGAAAGGAGAAAGTATTAAAGAAGGGAGAAATAGAAAGAAATATGCAATTTTATTTACAAGCTGATGTTGGTCAAGCTGTTATAAATACATTAAAAGCTTGAGGATTTTGAAGTGCAATTTTAGCAACGATATTTGTAATTTTTTTAGGTTGATTTTTAACGAAGAGAGGGATATTTAAAAAAGACTGAGAAGCAGTTTTAATTAAAATTGTTATGGTTGTTGGTTTACCATCTTTAGCTTTTGATGGTTTTATGACAAATACAACAACAGAGCAAGTTAAAACGCAAGTTGCAATTTTACTAGTTGGTTTTTTATTCTATATGATACTGGGAATAGTTGCTAAATATTTTTATATTAAATATGATAAGGATATTCAAGATACATTAGCAATGTGTACTGTATTTGCTTCAACAACATTTTTTGGAATTCCTGTAGTAACAGCACTATTTGATAATGGAGCTGCCACCTTACCAGCTAATATTTTTAATATTCCATATCGAATATTTTTATATTCATTAGGGTTTATTGTAATGAGCAAACCTATTAAAGCAGCAGTAGTAACAAAAGGACAAACTGGTGCTGATTTTATTGTTGATACAAAACTAAATACTGATGGATATGCACAAATTAGATCAGAAATGAAAGTAATAAAAAGAGAAAATTTAATAAAGAATGTAAAACAGATTTTTTTAAATCCAATTTTAATTGCAACTATGGTTGGATTTATTTTTTGAGTTACACAATTAATTCCTGGAATTGCTATTGTTCCTGATCAAAATGATATTACTAGTGGTCAATATTTTTCACCATTACGATTAGATAATACATTTCCACCATTGTTTAAAGTAACAAAAACTTTAGAGGCATTATGTACGCCATTAGCATGATTGGCAATTGGAATTACTTTAGCAAAAGGTAATTTTAAAGATGCTGCACAAGATAAAAAAGTATGATTTGGAATGGTAATGAAAATTATTTTTGCACCATTATTTGGATTAGCATTAGTTTGTGCAGTTGCGGCAATTGGAAAAGAAACCGGAGCATGAAAATTAGATACTGTTGGATTAGGCGTTATTGTAATTATGTTAGCAGCCCCCCCAGCATCAGTTATTGTTGCCTATTCAATTGCTTACAAAAAACAGCCATTGTTAACAAGTAATTTAACATTAATTGCTACATTATTTTCAATTATTTCATTACCATTTTGAGTAATTATTACTACAGCGATTGGCGCAACACCGTTATTTAGTTAAAATATAAACAAAAGAAAGGGAATAAAAATATGGCAAAAAAAATTAAAATGGTTTGTTATGGTGTTCGTAAAACAGAAAAGCTTTTTTTTGAAACATTAAATAAAAATTATGGATATGATTTAACATTAATTGAAGAGTATTTAACAAAGGATAATATTGAAACGGCAAAGGGACATGAAGCAGTAATGGTTCGTGCTAATTGTGACTGTTATGAGCAAAATTTATTAAAAATGAAAGAATATGGCGTTAAATATTTATTAACTAGAACTGTTGGTTATAATCATATTGATTTAAAAAAAGCTCATGAATTAGGTTTCGAAATGGCATATGTACCTTGTTATTCGCCCAATGCTGTTAGTGAATTAGCAGTAAGTATGGGAAACGGCTTACTTCGAAATTTATTTTATAGTGCTAATCATCAACAAAATCATAATTTTAAAATTGATGATTTTATGTTTGCCAAAGAAATTCGTAATTCAACAATAGGAATTATTGGAACTGGCCGCATTGGTTATCAAGCAGCTAAGGCATGACATGGAATGGGAGCAAAGGTATTAGGATATGATATTTATGAAAGTGATCAAGCAAAAAGTATTCTAACTTATTGTGATTTAAAAACTTTATTTAAAGAATCGGATTTAATTTCATTACATTGTCCATATATTAAAGAAGAAAATTACCATTTAGTTGACAAGAATTTTTTAGCAAAAATGAAACCTGGATCAGTTTTAATTAATGTAGCTCGTGGTGAATTAATGGATTTACAAGCAGTTTATGATGCAGTTAAAAGTGGTCATTTAAAAGGTGTTGGTTTGGATGTTTTAGAAAATGAAAGCAAAGTTTTTTTTAAAGATTTTGTTGGAAAACCAACTCCTGATAATATTACAAATAAATTATTATCATTATATCCACGTGTTATTGTGACACCACATATTGGATCGTATACTGATGAAGCTGTTAAAAATATGATTGAAATTACTTATGAAAATTTAAAAGTAATTTTATCTGGTCAAGAATGTAAAAATAAAATTTAATTTAATAATTGATTATAGTTATTTTACATATTGTATATGAAAAAAATAATATAGACATATTCCGTAATTAAATTTTTTAAAAGTCAATTAATAATTTTAAAATTTATTTTATAATTTTGTTATTAACAATAAATTTAGAAAAGTGTTGATAAAAATGATTTTTGAAAATTTAAAAAAATTAAAAAATGAAGAATTTTACAGATATTTTGGTATAAAACGTTTTCATTTTAATGAAATGTTAGAAAAATTAATTGAAATAGAAAAATTAGAAAAAACTAAAGGTCGAAAAAATAAACTTTCAGTAGAAGAAAGATTAATGATGACTTTATTATACTGAAAAGAATATTATACTTTTTTTCAAATGAGTATTAAATCTAAAATGAGCCCATCAAGTTGTTTTCGAAATATTACTTGAGTAGAAAATAAACTTAGTAACCACAAAGATTACCAATTTTTAAAAGAAAGATATAAATTAAAAATTGATAAAAAACAAGAAAATTCAAATCTTGAATTTTCAGAAAAAACAATAATTATTGGTGATTTAGGATATCAAGGTATACAAAATATTTATAAAAATACAATAATACCAATTAAAAGAACTAAAAATAAAAAATTAACTAAACAAGAAAGAAAATACAATAAGATTGTATCTAAAATTAGAATTAAAGTTGAACATGTCTTTGCTTGATTGAAAAGATTCAAAATTTTAGTAAATAAATGGTGGTTGGCCCTTAATGGTGGTTGGCCCTTAATTACTGGACCATTTTTGATATAAAATTCTAAATTTTAATTTGTAAAATTGGTGGTTTTAGAAATTTAGAATGTATTCTTTCATAATTATAAAACATAACATATTGATTTACATCATTTATAGCTTCATTGATGGATAAATATTGATTTGATCCTTTAGGTAGTCATTCTTGAGATAAATGAGAAAATCAGTTTTCAGATAATACATTACCACCAATATCATAAGGTTGTTTTTTGCTTAAAATTATTTGTTTATCCTCTGCTCATTTTGTGATATCCTGACAATAAAATTCGTTGGCGTTATCTGAATGTAAAATAACATTTTTTACTTGATTTCAAGAAAATTGTTTGTTGATTTTTTCAAGAGCAGGAAGAATTAAATCCTGATATGATTTATTAGGAGCAATATTATAACTAACAACATTATTTGAATAAAAATCAATAATTACAAAAAGATATAATCATCCTTCTTTAGTATTTATTTGTTTAGTGTCCATTGATCAAATTTGATTTGAAGAGGTTGTACTTTTATAATCTTTGTTTACTTTATCCATTGTAGGTATTCACTTATTTGGATTTTTTTTGTTTTTAGGATAGTTATTTTTAGTTTGTTTTAATCCTTGAATATTGTGTTCTTTCATAATTTTTCGCATTTGTTTTATTGATAATTCTATATTTAAAATGATATTTTTTTCTTGTTTTAATCACTCTTTAAAAGCTGAAAAAATTCTTAAATATCCATAAATTCTGCCTTTTCTTGTAGAATGAAATTCGATTAAAAGTTGGCATATTTTTTGATATTTATGATTGCATTTAATAATATGATTTTCTTCTTTTTTAATAGGTTTTTGTTTATTTTTTAAAAAGTAATATGTTGATCTGTTTAATTGAAGATATTGACATAGGTTTCTAATTGAATATTGATTTTTACAATCATCAATAATTTTAATTTTTTCTTTGATATTTAATTTGTTAATTACTAATGCTATTTGTTTAATTTTATCCATTAATAAAAATCCTTTCAGGTTAAAATTAGTGTTAATTATATAACACAATTGTTTTTAGAATACATTCAGGTTTTTTAAATTAATGGTCTAGTAAAAAGGGCTAAGTGGCAAGTGGCTTCTTTAATACTAATGATATAAAAACAAGACAAAACTTTTTAAGAGACAAAAATAATAAAGCAATTTGTTATGACTGTATTTTAAATGTTAGATTAAGTAGGAGATATAAATATGAATAAACAAAAAATATTTTCTTATAAAGACCAAGAAATTATTAATAAATATAATAAAAAACGTAATCAAGAAATAACAGAAGAACATTTAAATAATATAGAAAAATTAAAAGAAGATTTTAAAAAAGAAATAATTAATGAATATAAGAAAAATTTAATTTGTTCATTAAATATATTTTTAGGTCATTATATAGAACAATACAAAAAAGAAAAAGAAACATTTTATCGAAATCAATTACAAGGTTCAGTTAATACTATTGAATTATTAATTAATAAAATAAAATCCAAAGATTTTGATTAATAATGCAATATGACTTAATTATTGGTATTGACCCAGCAGGAATAGGTAGTAATGGAATTGTTATATATTCAAGTGAAACTAATAATATTGTTTTTAATGAAACATTTAATACATTAACTGTTTTATGAACTAAAAATATGTATAAAGAAAAAATGCAATTAATTAAAGAAAAATTTATTGATAAAAAAATATTAGTTATTGTAGAAAATTTCTTTTTAAGTTCAAAACAATTATTAACTAATCCATTAGCAACACCTAAAATTATTGGTGCATTAATGGTATTAGTACAAGATGTTTTCAACTGAGATTATCTAGAAAACCACCCAAAAAATAAAAATAAAATAACAAATTATAAAGGAAATATAAAATTAACAAAACATGAACAAGATGCTTATAAGCATATTCAATATTATTTAAAAAATCATAAAAAAATATTAATTTTTGATAATTATTTAAGGAAATTATAAACATGAAAGATAAAGCAAATTATGTCAAATTAACAGTAAAACTAAGTAACACTATTGAAGCAAAATATTACGAAAAAGGTAATAAAGAATTATATTATAGTGTTCGTGGTCAATGAAATGGTTTAAACTATGTTACTTTAATTTTTAATAACCCAAAACTTTATAATCGATGTATTTTATTAAACAAAAATGATGAAATTTTAGTAACTGGTCAAATTTTTAATAATTGAAATATGACTAAAAATCGTGCATTTTGTTCAATCAATGTTAAATGATTTAAAAAATGAAAAGAGTAAAAAATGATATTATGAAAAATTTTATTAATAGCACCAATTATAGTATTAGTAATAATAAAAAACAATTTCCATTAGATTTTCAATCATACATTAATAATCCAAATTTAGAACAAGAACAAACACTAAATATTAATTATATACCAATAGCAATTATGCGAAATAAAGCAAATGAATTAGCAGATTGTAATAAAGTAATGGATAAAATTAAAGCATTAGATGTCATTTATGAACAAATTGTTTTAGATACCATTTTAAATTCACCTAAATTTATATTTAGTCAAACTTATGGTAATGTTCAATCAACATTAGAAGAAGCAGTAAGAACATTAGTTACTAAAAATTACATATTTAAAAGCGGTGGAGATAATAATGAACAAAACGAAAATATCAATATGACAAATAGCAACTTTAAAGGTAAAAACTTAACTGATATATACGATTGAAATGTTAATGAAATATTTAAACGTTGTGGTATTCATATACCAAGTCAAAAGAAATCTGCACAACAATCAGTACCCGAAAGTACAGCTGTAAATATTTCAACTATTAATTATATTAGACATATTCCGTAATTAAATTTAATTAATTGTCAATAAAATTGTTTTAAAACTATTTAGTGTTATTGAATATAGAAATAAATATTTTTTGAAAAAATAGTTTAAAAAATGAGTTTACATTTTAAACAAAAAATTGTTAATAATATTTTTATATTAACTCGATAAAAATTTAAATTTTAAAAAAATATTTTTAATATTTTTTTTATTTTAATGGTTTTATTTTATTAAAAATTTCACAAAGTAAGTTAAATCTTAAGTACATAAGTCTAAATTTAGATTTTCTACATTTATTTACTAAAATTTTGAATCTTTTCAATCAAGCAAAGACATGTTCAACTTTAATTCTAATTTTAGATACAATCTTATTGTATTTTCTTTCTTGTTTAGTTAATTTTTTATTTTTAGTTCTTTTAATTGGTATTATTGTATTTTTATAAATATTTTGTATACCTTGATATCCTAAATCACCAATAATTATTGTTTTTTCTGAAAATTCAAGATTTGAATTTTTTAATATTTGAAAATCATGCACTTTACCATTATCAGCAAAAATATCAACAATTTTTTTATTAAAAAAATCATATACAATTTGAAATTTTATAGAATACATTCAACTTTTACCAGAAAAATATTCTAACTGTAGTTTTTTTTAGTTGGTCTTTCAATTTCAATCTCAGTTGAATCAATTAAATAAAATTGAAATTCATTTGAATTTTCTTGTTTTTTATCAATTTTTAATTTATATCTTTCTTTTAAAAATTGGTAATCTTTGTGGTTACTAAGTTTATTTTCTACTCAAGTAATATTTCGAAAACAACTTGATGGGCTCATTTTAGATTTAATACTCATTTGAAAAAAAGTATAATATTCTTTTCAGTATAATAAAGTCATCATTAATCTTTCTTCTACTGAAAGTTTATTTTTTCGACCTTTATTTTTTTCTAATTTTTCTATTTCAATTAATTTTTCTAACATTTCATTAAAATGAAAACGTTTTATACCAAAATATCTGTAAAATTCTTCATTTTTTAATTTTTTTAAATTTTCAAAAATCATTTTTATCAACACTTTTCTAAATTTATTGTTAATAACAAAATTATAAAATAAATTTTAAAATTATTACTTGATTTTTCAAAAAAATAATTACGGAATATGTCTATTGAACAAAAGTTATGACAATTTAATATTGATATTATTAAATTTATTCAAATATTAGTACGTTTAGATAAAGACTTATTAAATAGTAAAACATTTAATATTAATGATGAACAAGAAATTAATAATTTAATAGTTAAATTAAAATTATTTAATCCCGAAAATAACCAATTAATAGGAGAGAACAATGGAAAACAACAACAAACCACAAACGAAATTTCCACAGAAACAAACTAAACTTAATCAAGCAGAAGTAGAAAATGATTATTTAATCGATAATATTCCTTATGACTTTACTAATATGATGGCTGCTACTAGTGACCCCGATATTAATAGAGCATATGATGAATTTAAAAAAAGAACAATTTATATTTATGAAATTGAACGTTTATTTAAAAATAATGAAAATAATAGTTTAAAATTTTCAGCAAATACTATTAAAATTGGATTTATTGATGTTGATAAAGTATTAAAAACTATTGCAGTTGAAACATCAGACTTTACTATGCAATTAAATCAAAGAGCAAGTACTAATATTAATGATAATACAATTGAATATAGTATGACTGATATTAAAAATTAAATTTTTCAAGAAATAAATTTATTAAATCAATTTAAATTATATGCAGTTAGTATAAATGAACCATTAACTGAAAATAATATTGATAATTTATATATCATTAATAATTATTCACAACCTTATCAAAATCCAAAAACAAGAAGTACTAAAAGTATAACTATTATTAAAATTAAAGATTTTAAAACAAGAGATGGTTATCCAATTATTATTAAATTATAAAAACCATTAGATAAAGATACAAAAGTAATTGGTTTAAAAATTAAAGCCCCTAGAAGCATGATTTTTGGCAATATAAAGGTACTTGGTGAAGTTGACAATATGGAAGTATACCCAAAGTTATTTGTTAAAGATAAGATAGCATTTCCGCTATTATCAATGCCTATTGAAACTCAACCAAAAGTTAGAATATTACAACAATGATTTAGTGGACGTATGAGATTAACCCTTAGAATTATGAGTAACATTAACAATATAACTGCAAATTCTATGATTTGTTAATTAAATTATATCATAAAATGTATAAATAGTTAAAAATATAATTTCAAAATTACATTTAAATAACACAAAAATCCTAATCTTAAAATTAGAATTAAAAAATATGAAGTTTTAACTTATTAAGTACTATTAATATAACTTCTAGTGTTTAAATAATTTGCTTTTGCAATTAACATATTATTTAATGTTTGATAATTATATATTTTTGCTCCATTAGTTAAAGATTTTAAAAAATGATAAACATCACTTTCAGCACTACAACCAATATTTCAAGAAGCATTTTGATTTACAATACCATGAGCATTATTTTTAAAATAATTATAAGTTTTTTCATTAACATTAGGTTTTAAAAAATTAAGTAATTGATTACAATCACCACTTGAAAAAGTAGTAGCACCTTCAATATATTTAGTTCAATCATGAGTTTCTTTTTTCTTACCACGAACTCCAACAAAAGATTTTCATAAATAATTTAAAGCATGAAACTTATCTAAAATATAATAACATCCCAATCAACTTGCCATTGCTTTAATTCACAATGCACCATCACCAGCAGCAACTAAATTATAATTATGATAATCTCATTGAACACCTAATATATTTAAATTAATATCATAATGATTAAGAATAGTTTGTGTTGTAAATTGATATAATTCATGTTGATTTAAACCATTACCAGTTTTAAATAACATAAATGAAGTTATTTTTTTATCTAATTTATTTCTATATGAATAAATTTCTTTTTTACCTAAATTAAAAGTTAAAAGTCTACAACAATATTGTTGTTTTATACCATTTTCATCTCAACAAGTAACAAAAGCATCATCTGCACATATATTTAATTTTTGATTATCTAATACTTTAAATTTTTCTTCTGGTATTCATTTTTCAATTTTTGCTTCTTTAAAAATCCTTGAAATAAGATTTTTAGAAAAAGAAGTATATTTAAATTCTGATTGAATATTAAAATAACCTTTTTTACTTATTAAATTTTCAATTAAATTATCTAATATATCAAAGGACATATTCCGTAATTAAATTTAATTAATTGTCAATAAAATTGTTTTAAAACAATTTAGTGTTATTGAATATAGAAATAAATATTTTTTGAAAAAATAGTTTAAAAAATGAGTTTACATTTTAAACAAAAAATTGTTAATAATATTTTTATATTAACTCGATAAAAATTTAAATTTTAAAAAAATATTTTTAATATTTTTTTTATTTTAATGGTTTTATTTTATTAAAAATTTCACAAAGTAAGTTAAATCTTAAGTACATAAGTCTAAATTTAGATTTTCTACATTTATTTACTAAAATTTTGAATCTTTTCAATCAAGCAAAGACATGTTCAACTTTAATTCTAATTTTAGATACAATCTTATTGTATTTTCTTTCTTGTTTAGTTAATTTTTTATTTTTAGTTCTTTTAATTGGTATTATTGTATTTTTATAAATATTTTGTATACCTTGATATCCTAAATCACCAATAATTATTGTTTTTTCTGAAAATTCAAGATTTGAATTTTTTAATATTTGAAAATCATGCACTTTACCATTATCAGCAAAAATATCAACAATTTTTTTATTAAAAAAATCATATACAATTTGAAATTTTATAGAATACATTCAACTTTTACCAGAAAAATATTCTAACTGTAGTTTTTTTAGTTGGTCTTTCAATTTCAATCTCAGTTGAATCAATTAAATAAAATTGAAATTCATTTGAATTTTCTTGTTTTTTATCAATTTTTAATTTATATCTTTCTTTTAAAAATTGGTAATCTTTGTGGTTACTAAGTTTATTTTCTACTCAAGTAATATTTCGAAAACAACTTGATGGGCTCATTTTAGATTTAATACTCATTTGAAAAAAAGTATAATATTCTTTTCAGTATAATAAAGTCATCATTAATCTTTCTTCTACTGAAAGTTTATTTTTTCGACCTTTATTTTTTTCTAATTTTTCTATTTCAATTAATTTTTCTAACATTTCATTAAAATGAAAACGTTTTATACCAAAATATCTGTAAAATTCTTCATTTTTTAATTTTTTTAAATTTTCAAAAATCATTTTTATCAACACTTTTCTAAATTTATTGTTAATAACAAAATTATAAAATAAATTTTAAAATTATTAATTGACTTTTAAAAAATTTAATTACGGAATATGTCTAAAATATAAATCATTAGTAATTCTTGCTCTTTTTTTAATACCAAATTCTTCATAAATTGGATAATTAGTTTTTTTATTAATTTTATCTCAATAAACTCTTTGTCTAAAAGTATCCATTCCAATTGGAGTATTTACTGTTCTATTACATGTTCAAGCAACTTTATATTGATTTTTATCTCTATTTAGAAAAAAATATTCATCAAAATTATGGATTTTTTGAAAATATTTTGCTAAAATGTTACTGATTTCAGATTTTAGAAATCCTTTAAAACTAAACATTTTTTAACACCTTTCTATTTATTTTTTAACTCAAAAATTGTATCAAATTTATTAAAATATTGTTGAAAAATGTTTGGTTTTAGAGTATAATATTAGTGAACGATAAAATAAACTGCAAATTCTATTTACGTTTAAAAGATAACTTTTATTAGTTATCTTTTCTTTTTTAATAAAATAATGTACAATAAAGAAAAATAGAAATAGAAAAGGAAAATAAAAATGGACATTTGAGTAATTATATTTGGTATTTGTTTACCAATTACTATTGTTTTGGGATTACTTGCTTTTGATGGTATAAAACAATGTCAAAAAAATAATATTTTTGGTATTTTAAGATTAACAATTTCTTTAAATATAATTGGCGCTTTTATTGGTTGCATGATTATATACAAAAAACAAAATCCAGAATTTAAATTTTGAAAAAATAAATGTAGTAAAATTTTTAAATTTAAAAAAAGAAATAAAAAAATAGCAGTATAATGCTATTTTTTGTTATAATTATATTATAAAAATTAAATAAAAGAATATATGAAGTAATTAATAAAGTTAATAAGTTAGTTTTTTTCGGTCACTTAACTTAAAGATTATATTAATTATATCATAAATTTTTGTGTTTTTAAAGCATATGAAAGGAGATTTTTATGTGCAAGAAGAAAAAATAAAAATAAGAACAATTTTTAATGATGCAAAAGCATTAAGAGAAAAATTAGAAGAATATTTTAATCATTGTAAACAAACTGAAGAAGTACCAACTAAAATTGGTATGTTAGTTTATTTAGATATTACAGAAAATACTCTTTATAGTTGAAAACAAAAAAAGAGAAATACTTTTTTACAACAAATTAATTGAGCATATTTACAAATACGTCATATTAATACACAAAGATATTTAAAAGCAAATGCAAATAATACTGCATGATATTTAGAAAGAGCATTTGTGAAAGAATATCATTTATCTACAAAAATTGATATAAAAAGTAGTGATAATACAGCCCCTATAGCAATTAGTTTAGAAAATAAAGGTAAGAATAAATGTTAAGTAATTTTGGTTATTTATTAGATATTGCTAAAAGAATGTATTTAAAACAACCTTTAAATATTACTAAAATTAAACAATTAGGTAGTCGTAAATCTGGTAAAACATTTAGTGATATTGAATTTCTTGGTATTTTATTAATGTTAGAAAATATTAATATTCATGCTTATTTAATTCGTAATATGTCAAAACAATTAAATGATAGTTGACAAGAATTAAAACAAATTATTAAAGCAACATATCCTAGTATTAATTTTATTATTAGTGAAACTAAAAAAACTATTGAATTTAATGGTAGTAAAATAACTTGTAAATATTTACATTCACAAGATAATAGTAATGTTAAATTAACTGGATTAGCAAGTAATTATTTATATGATTATGTAATTATATGAAGTGATGAAAGATATGAAATTACTGAAAATGATTATCAAGATTTAAAAGATGCAATTCGTGGTGCAAATCAATTATTAGAAATTGAAAGTTGTAATCCTTGAAGTATTTTAAATGAATTTATTAAAAAAACTATAAATGCTTGTCCACAAAATGAAAAACAAATTATTAATGAATATGAACAATTTACTATTATTGATAATACTATTTATCATTATCAAAATTGAAAATTAAATACTCATTTAAAAGATAGTGATAAGCATCAATTATTAGAAATAGAAAAATTAGACCCAATATCTGCAAGAGTAAGAAGTCATGGATTAGTAGGTTATGAATCTGGTGGAATATATTCACATTTAATTCATAAGATTAGTAGATTATTACAACCAAGTTATAGATTTAGTGCTGGATTAGATTATGGGTTTAAAGATGATGCTTTAGCATGTGTATTAATAGGTTTTGATTATAATTTTAAATTTGTTAATGTTATTGATTGTTTAAAAATAGAAAATAAATTAATACGTTATGATAATAAGCAATTAGCAAGATTAGTAGTAGAGTTTTATATTAAATTAGCAAAAGAAAATAATTTGTTATATGAATATGGTTTAACTGTATATTGTGATTTTAGTAATTATACATTTATTGAAATGTTAAATGATACAGCAATTAAATATCAAGTTAATTCATAACTATATTTTAAAGATTGTGTGAAATTAAGACTTGAGTTTAGAATAGGTAAGAATGTTGCTTTAATGGCATCAGAACGCTTAAATATTAGTATGAATGCACAATCATTATTAGATGAATTTAGATTGGCTGTATGAGACCCTAAAAGTATTAAACAAATACCATTAGCGGGTAATGACCATTTACGAGATGCTTTTGATTATGCTATAGAACCATATATTAGAAATTTAAGTGCAGATATAAATCCTTATTTTGAAAGGAAGTAACATATGAATAATAATGAAACATTAATATCTGAATCTAATAATACTGAATTATTATCATCTAAATGATGTTTGGTAAATTTATCAGAAATGGTTGCAAATCATGGGAGTAAATTATTATGAGGTAATGGTTATACTTTAACAAGTGAAGATGATGATTATAAAAGAGCAATTGAAAAATTAAAAGAATGAAATAATTTTGATAGTTTATTTTATCAAGATTGTCATATTAAATCTGGTTATGGTTATAGTATTATTCAAATTGATAAAAGTAAAGCTGGAAGAATAGCATTAAATTTTGCTCAACCATATGCTCAATCAAGAGTTGCAAGAGTATTGGAAACTGAATATAGTGCTAGTACTTGGTCAAGATTACAATATGATGACCAAAGTATTTATGTTAAAACAACATATACTCCAAATCAAATAATTAGATATTTTACTAGTGATACTGTTACTTTAGATGGTTTACAAAAAGAAATAAGTGATGATTTAAAATTACCATTAATAGAAAATCATAATTTAGGTATTATTCCAGTTAAATTTATGCAAAATTTACCTAAGAAGAATTTCTTTGGTGGAGTTATTGGTGATTATTATCCAGATAATACTGCTTGTAAAGGTTTACAAAAATTATTAAATCATACTTTTGAAATAGTATGAAAAGAACTTGAATATAATCGTACAAGAGTATTTGCTAATATTACTCAACAAGAAGTAAATCAATCTAAAACTGCATTTGATTTTAAAAAATTATTTGGTGATTTTATATTACAAACAAATTTAAGAAGTGTAGGAAGTACTAGTGGTACATTACCAATTGCAGTAATTCAAGGAACACCAATATTAGATAAATATGTTGAATTTATACAATTTATTATTGATAAATATTTTGAAGCAAATGGATATAGTCCAGTAAATGATACTACAAGTCAAAAAACTGAAGCAGAAGTATTAATTACTAATTCTCGTGATATGGAAACTACAAGAATTAAAAGAACTTTAAATCAAAGTGATTGAAATGAAATATTTCAAAGATGTTTTATATTAATGGGATTAGATGGTGATAAATCTAAATGAACATTTGAAATTAAAGAAAATACTATTACAGATAGATTAAAATCACTTGAAATTGATGAAGCAGAATTAAGATTAGGAATTACTAATATTAAAAGAATTATTGTTAAAAGATATGGTGTTAGTGAAGAAGAAGCACAACAAATTATTAATGAAAATAGAAAATATCAAAAAGAAGAAATTGAATTTAATAATACTTTTTTAGGAGAAACTAAAAATGGGAATGATACCGAAAATAAATCATCAATTAATTAAAACTGTATGAAAAAGTACAGGTGAAATTGAAAAAGATTTTACACAAAATAAAGATTTACAATTTCGTGTATGTCCTTTTACTATTATTTTAGGTGCTATAAATTCAACGGAAACTGGATATAAACCACCAACTTCAATTCCTAATGATTATACTTCATTTAGTAAAATCTTTACTGGAAGAGAAGCAATACAAGCAGTTTGAGACCATTCTTATTATCCCAGTCAAGAAAAAGATAATCCAGATGAAGCATATAAAGATTTACAAGTTGGAGATGTATTTTATGGAAATATTGTAAGTGACCAATTAGGTATTACTTATTCAGCAACTCCAGCAAATAATGCTTTTATTCAAGAACAAGCAATTAAAAATGTAGTTATTAATATTCCAAATGAAAAAAAGAATTTTAATTTTATTAATAATATTGTTTCAAATTTATATAAGTTATATATGATTCCAGAAATTAATAAAGTTATAAATACTGATAAATCAATTAAAGTTGATAGACAATGATATATTCTTGAAGTAGCAACTAAAACTTATAATCCCGAAAATAAAGAACTTGCTTTTATTCAATGTACTTTTAGTTCGTTAAATGATAAATTAGCACATAGTGGATTAGCAATTAATCAATATGTACAATTAGGTGCCCCGGGCGACCCAGTTGCATTACCAGCATTAGATGAAAATAATAATATTATTTTAGATGATAATTATTTAACTCCATTACCAGTAACACATTGTCAAATATCTTTTTATGGTTCAGTTAAACCTATTTCAATAGCATTATGAGGTAGAGATATTGATAATAATCCTATTAATACTAAACAACATAAATATAGACAATATCCAAGTAAATTATTATTTCCATGACAATATCAATGTTCAACTTATGACCCAGTAAGTTTTCAAGCATTACCAGAAACAAATTATGTATTAACTGTACGTGGTGAAAGTACAATTGATAGTTATCAAGATTGACAAAAAGTAATTTCTCCAAATTATGATGATGGTGCAACAAAACATTATGAAGGTCATTTAAGAACTAATGTTGAAAAAACTAAAAATACTAATAAAGTTGATGTATCAAATAGATTAGTAAATTATTGAGATAATAATTTTTTAAATGGTGCTGAAATAGAAGATTATAATTATGCAACTGCTGGTAATCCATATTTTCAATATTATAATAAAAATAATAAAAAATTTATTGGTAATACTCATTATAATATGAATAATAATAAATTTAAGCAATTAAATACTATTAATGCTTTACATTATTTTATTTATAATCCTATTAGTGAAATACCTTTAACAGTTAGAGAAACTATTAAAATTAATCTTAATACTATACCTGTATTTGGCTCATTTATGAATGCTTTTGTTGGTGGATTAGATATTGGTGCTAAATTATCAAGTAATTTATTAATACCACAATTTCCTTATATAAATGGCTTAATATCTGCTGAATTATATAATTTTTATACAACATTATTATATAGTTCACAAAGTACTAATCCAGCATTAATTCCATTAGATGTATTTAGAAATGAAACACCAGATACTATTCAATCTGTATTAGGTACAGCAAGTCATATGACATCATTTACATTTAATTTAACAGATAAGATTAATTTACAAAATTTTAATATTAATGATGCAAGTATTTCTTCACAAGGAATTTATGATACTGTAAATTTAGGTCAATTAAATGGTGCTGGTGGTAAAGATACAGTTTCATTATTACCAAAAGAAAATAGTTTAATTCCATTATTAAATGAACCTAAATTTACTGATACAAATATTGTTAAATGAGCAATTGATATGATTGATATTAAGGTTGTTGGTAAAAGTAATTTTAAAATAACATTTTATAGTATGCCAGATAATAGAAATGGTGCTGTTAATGATAATTTTAGTATTTGAAGTGGTACTTATCAAACAGTTGGTAAAGCAAGTAATAATAGTAGATTAATTCAAAATACATTTATTTTAGCAAATAATACTTTTAAATTTGACCAACCATTTAATTATCCACAAGCAATACAACCACCACCATTAATAGAAAGAGCACATCCTATATTTATTGATTTAAGTAATCAAAGTCAATATGGAATTAATAATAATATTAATTCTCCATTAGAAAATGCAAGTTTAAATTATCAAATGAGACCCCATATTTTAGAAGATGTTAAAGGTAAATTTCATAATAGTATTGGTATTTATGTAAATCAATATGGTTATGATAATGTTGATAAATTTAAAGAAGATTATGAAAGTTTAACATTTAATTTTAATTTTAATATGAATGCAATATATGATGATAGACCATTTGCAGAAAAATATATAAATAATAAAAATTGATTTACACCTATAAAAATTAATTTAACTGATATTGGTAATTTACCAGATAACCAAAATGATACTGCTCTTTTTCAAGATAATGATAATACTTATAACAATGATTCTGGAAATCATAATGATAGTAATAATAATTGAACATTTAATATAAAAAATGAAGATTATGGTGGTACAGGAATTAATCAAACTGCTTCTTTAACAAATGCAGAAAGATTAAATAATATATATATTAATGATTTAATATGAACTAATGATAATCAAACAACTAGTGGTAAAAATTTACCAAATAGTATTTGATTTAAAATAATGGCTTTTAAAACAAAAGCATATAAAAGTCAAGATTATAACTTAATCGTAGTTCAATACCAATTTATAACAACATTAGTACCAAAACTTTATATGGCAGCCTCATCTGCTAATTGAAATCTTCAAACTACGTCATTGGTGATTAATCCAAAAAGTTCAACTTAGAAAGGTGGTGATAATTATGTTAAATGAAAATGAAATGAAAGAAGGTAATACTATGGAAGAAAAAGAAAAAGATGAACAAGAAAGTGAATCAAATTCAACAGATAATGAATCAAAAGAGCCAAAAAGTGAATCAAAACCCGAAGAAAATGAATCAAAACCAGTAGAAAGTGAATCAAAAGACAATGAAACTGAAGAGTCTAAAGAACCAACTTTAGAAGAAAAATATAAAGAATTAGAAGAAAAATATAATGCTTTATATAAAGAAAAAACTGATAAAGATAGAGAAATTAGACATTCAGAAAGTTATAAAAAATATGATTTATCACAAGAAAATATTAATTTATTAAAAAGATATCTTGGAGATAAAGATGATATTGAAGAAGAATTATCATTATTAAATAAAGATTTTCCACATTTATTTAATAAAAATAAAGATACAAATATTAGTAATTCTTTAGATGTAAAAGATAAATTTAAAGAAAAAAAAGAAGATGTAGATACTAATAAATTTGGAATGGTAGGTGGTTAATATGACAAAAATTGAATTTAATGAAAAATATAGAAAACAAGATATCAGAATTGATAGGGATTTTGAATTACATATTGATAATTGTTTTAAATTTACTGATATTAATATATTACAAAATGCAATTAATGATTATCAAACATTATTAAATGAAATGCCACAATTAGTTAAAGATTGACTATTAGGCTAATATAGAGGGAGAAAAATAAAATGGCAATTATTACAACACAATCAACAACAATTAATGACCCTAGTACACCTAGTGGTAAAGCAGATTTATCAATTAAATATCTTAAAAATTTAAAAGTTTTATTATCAAAAAGAGTAGCATTAATTAATGCAACAGTAGAAAATAGAGAGCAATTAGATGCTGGTACTGCTATTTATGATGTTACAAAACGTAATATTACACAAGATTATAAACGTGGTGCTGGTGAAAATGATGTAACAGCAATTAGAACAGAACAAATTCTTTTAAATAAATCAAAAGAAATTAATTATGAAATTGAAACATTAGATTTAAAAAGATTAGGTGCTAAATTTGAAGATGGTGGCATTATTATGGGTGATAGTTATGTTTCTGGTTGAATTGATGCAAAAGCCAAATCAGTAGAAGTATATTTAGTTGCTAAATTACTTCAATTAGCAGTTAAAACAGCAAAAGATAATGGCATTATTAATATAGCATTACCAACTAATCCTAAAACAGATGATTATAGAGCATTATTATGATTAAAAATCTCAACTACATTAGCAACTTTAAAAGCAAGAATTACTGATGAATATATTGGTACAAATGAAGAAGATTATACATTATGAGTATCTAGTTTTTTAAACCGTTAGTTTTATTAGCAAATGCTAATTTAGGTAGTGAAAGTTCTAGTGAAGCATTAGCTAGTGGTAAAGTATTAGAAATTGGTGGTATTAAAATTATAGAATGTCCATGATTAGGAAGAAATTATCCAGCTGGAGTTATTGATAAACAAGAAGGATTTGACTTTAGGGGTTGTGATGCTGTATTAGTGCATAAAGAAGCATTGGCATTTCCGTTTAATCGTGGTCTTGATAATACATTTATTTTACAAACTAATGGTAATATTAAAAACTTTCATAAGTTTTTAGTAAGTGATGGTAAAGCATTAAGACCAGATTTAGTTAAAGGATTTACAGTTACTTCAAGTATAGATATTGCAACAGCAATTGAATTTACTAATTTAGGTGCTATTACTATGGCTGGTGCAACACCAACTGCAGATGAAGTAGAAAAAGCAGTTATTGCTAAAAATCCTAATTATCGAAAAGGTAATGCTAATTTTTCAGATTTAACAGCAACAAGTGCTAATGTTGAAGGTAAAAATTTATATGATGGTTCTTTACAAGTAACTTTTACAAAGAAGTAATTTAAATGCCTATTATTTTACTTTTAAGAATAATATTAGAAACTGCTGTTAGTGATATTCAAACTGCTGAATTAATAGAAAAATTTAAAAAAAATAATTCATTATTTAATAGTTTTTTAAAAAAACCAGCAGGAATATTAAAAACTAGAATTTTTTCTAAAACTTTAGGAAAAGGAAAGTTACAAGAAGAATTAAATACTTTTAATAAAAATCTTCAAACACTTACTAATTTACCAGTAATTCATAAAAAAATAATGACACATATTACTAGTAAAAATATTGCTAAAATTCAACAATTACAAAAGCAATATTTAACTGGTCAAAAATTTATGCAACAAGGTAAAGAAATTATTATGGAAGATTTAACTGAACAAGACTATCAAAAAATAATTGGTGTTCATGTTAATTTAACAAGTTTAGCATTATCGGGTGGAATGTGAGTACCAATTATTCAATTAAAAGGTGAAACTTATGGAATTGCCACAGTAGAATTTAAAACATCAAGTAAAACTTATGATTTTTTTAATATACCTTTAAGAGTATGAGAAGAAATGGTAAAAACTAAAACAATAGATGGTCATGGTGCATGAAGTATTCTTGGAGATTATTATTATGGCGGACTTAGAAAAGTTAAAAAACCACAAAGACAAGAAAGAACAAGATATTCAGTCAACCTTTTAAATGAAAGAGCAACTGATAAAAAACTTAATAAGTTTGTAGTTAATAAATCACAAGTAGTACAAGGATATGGAAGGTATAAAGATTATGGAAAACAAAAATAATATTGATTGAAATGTAAATTTAAATTATATTACAAAAGATGATTTAAAAACTATATATGGTTTTATACCAGATGCTGACCAAACTACTACTGATAATACTAAAACTGATTTTACTATTATGGCTATTGCTATATCAAGTGAAAGAATTAATACTATTACTGGTAATCAAATTGAAGTAATAGGATTTAAAAATCTTAATGAAACTCAACAACAATTAGTTAAAAGAGCAACTGCAAGAATGACTATATATTATTTAACTGATGGAATGGCATTTATAAGAAGTTCAGTATCTATTAGTGGTAATGGTTTATCAAGTAGTATTAGTCCACCAAGTGAACCAGATTATGTTTTAATGGAAGTATATAATTTATTACAACAAGCAAATTTACATACTCCAAGAAAAGCAATTAATAATCCTATTTCATGTAATACAGATAATTTTAATACTCCTAGTATTTTTGATGAAAGTGATACTAAACTAATTACTTGAGATTCTGGTAATAAAACATTTTTACAAAAAATGAGTTTAATTGAAGGTACTGGTATAAAAATAGATAATGTTAGTGATACTATACCTAAATTAAAAATTCATGTTGATAGTAATATTGATTCATTATGAGAAGTTGATAAAGATAATATTAATTTTGTTAAATTAAAAGATGATAAAGGTATTATTGCTAATAATAAAAGAATTATTGATGTTGGAACACCTACTTTTGAAACTGATGCAACTAACAAAGAATATGTTGATAATAAAATACCAGATTTAACTAATTATTATAAAAAATCTGTTTTTATGAAAGGATATTTTACATATAAAGATGATAGAGACCAATTATGAATAAATGATAGTTCAAATAGTTCTCTTGCTATCTCATTATTGCTTAATAATACTTATGGAAGATTAGAAACTAATAATAAAAATATTGTTGGTGCTATTAATGAAATAAATAAAAAACAAGTTAAAGAAAATTGAAAAATAATAGGTAAAAGTATAAATAATCGTAAATATGGTGATTTTAATCTTGCTTTTAATACTCTTTATAGAGTAATTATTACATGGGAATCTCCACCATTTCATCAAGTAAATACAAGAATAACAGTAGAATTTAAAACAGGTAATTATTTAGGTGGAATACATGGAAGTAAAATATTTCTTACAAAAGGTTTAATTAATAATGAAGAAGGTATTTTATATTTACAATTATTAGATATTAATAAATGACAATTAATTTTAGAAGGTGGAAATGAAAAATATGCAAATATTTTTTCATTAGAAGAATTACAAAATACAGTTAAAGTAGATATTATTCAACCTATAAAAATTACAAGTCATACTTTAAAAATAAATGAATTAAAAAATAATGAGATTAATATTGAATTACCAAATACTCCAACACCAAGTCCAAGTATTCCACAATGAAAAGAAGTAGGAGAAGTTATAACAGATAAAAATAATAATAATCAAAATTTTATAAAATATATATTTAAAGATAAAACACATTATAGAATATATATAAGTTATGGTGATTATACAAGTAAAGAAAATAATAAAAATTATAGTTGACAAATAATTAATTTTTATTATCAATTAGATACAAGCGTTGTAAAAAGTAGTTTATGAATAGCGAATAATAACAATAACCAACAAACTGAAATTAATATTTATAACAATAGAATAATGTGGGGTATGGGTAGAGATTATATTTTTAAAAAATTAGAAGAATTACAGGAATAATATTATGTTTTTTAAAATTATAAAAATTATTTTAGGTTTAATTGGAGTTTTATTATCTTCTGCAACTGCTGGTTTAATTATATTTATTATTGTAAAAATTGTATTAAAAATTAATCAAATATTTTAGAAAGGTGGTGATTTAATATGGATACTACAACAATTATTATAGTTGCTAATTTATGTATTAATGGGGGTTATGTTTTAATTAAATTAGGAAAAGCATTTATTGCTTTTGGTAAATCTTTAACAGACCCTAATAAAAAAGCACTTAAAAAACAAAATAAAATTAATAAATTACAAACTAAATTAAATTCTATTAATAAACAACCAGAAGTAAAAAGTATTTATTAATAATAAAAAAATACCTTTAATAGGCATTTTTACTTATTTATAAACTCATGTGATTATAATCTCAATTTAATGAAGCATTATCTAAAATTACATCACTCATATTAGTTCCATATTGACTACTTGTTTCACTATTAATAGTAAATCTATTATCATTAATTAATCTTGCAGTTTCATTTGTAAATGAAGTTTCTTGCATTTCTCTACTATGATTTGTTTCTATTGGAAGTAAATTATGGATTATTTCACTAGCACCAGCAATTATGGTAGGTACTGCATAAGCATTATTAAAATCATTATTAATACCCATTGCTACACCACTTGATATTAAACATCCACCAGTTGCCATATTACAAATCTTTCTTATTGCTTCAAATTTATTAGGTATTAATTCTAGAATTCCATTAATAAGATTTGAAATACCATAAGCATTTAAACTAATATATGTATCTCAATCCATTTGTCCCATAAATTCACTATTTTGTCCCATAAAAATTATGTTTTGTCTCAAATCTGGTGGAAATGGGTCAATAGTAGTAGTTATTGGACTTTCAGTTGGATTAGGGTTAATTGAAGAATTAGTAAATTTAGCATAATTTGCTAAGCCAATTGTTCCTAATCCTAATAAGATTTTTTTACTACTATTAATTAATTTAGTTTTAGTATTTGGTCTTTGATTTAAATTTCAAATATCTAAACCTAATTTTTTACCAAATAATAAACTATTAATTGAACCTAATACTGGATTTGAAATCACTTGACCATAATAAGCACTTGTACCAATCATTGCACAAATAGGACTTATACCAGTTCTAATTAATTTAGTTAAAGTATAATTTGATTGTGTATTTTCTATACTTGGCATTTTCTATTCTCCTTTTATAAATTTAAATTGCATATTTCCAATAGTATCTCTATTATTACCAACTATAATTAAATATCCAGTTTGATTATTTTCTAATATTCATGAATAAAAAATATCTTGTGGATATAATTTTGGATATAAATTTAATGCTAATAAATAACATAAAGCATCTTCTTTATTTTTTAATAATCCAACTGTTGGACATTTTATTTCTTTTGGACTTTTTTCATTATAAAATCATTCAGTTCTAATATTTCTCATTATTTCACATCCTTTTATTCTCAATCAAATTCATTAAAACTATCTTGTATTATTCGCATATATTCTTTATCATTATTTTTTCTGGCTTCTAATCATTGTTCCATTAATCATTTTGCTAAATCTCATTTAGTCATTATGCATTTTTATAATTAATTCCTAAATTTATATTTTTCTGTTTAGAATTATTCATTATCAAATTCACCTTTTTCTATTTTTTCAATTCAATCTTCTATTTCAAATATTTTAGCTTGCAAATAAAATTCATCATTATATTGTTCTTCAGCATTTTTTAATCTTTCATTAATATATTCAAGTAATTTTTCTTTATTAATACAATTTTCATGATTATTCATTATTTTTTACTCCTTATTAAACTTCAAAATTTTCTATTATTTCTTCTTCTTTTTCTAATTCTTTTAATTTAGATAAAGTAGAATTTATATCAGTATTATCAATATTATTATTTGAATTAATAATTTTAACTTCATCACCAGTATTATCTTTATAAGCAATTGTTTCTTCATCAATTACTACACTTTGGTCTAATTGAAGTGCTAAATTAATATCATCTTGATTATTTAATACTATAATTGGTGTTTTATTAATTTCACGAATTAATGCTTTTACAACTGTTTTTAATGCCATTTGGTCAAAACTAGTATTTCAAGGACTATCTTCACGCTTAGTTTTACTAAATTTTTTTCTTCATTCTTGACATTCTTCAACAGTCATTCCTTTATAAAAATTATTAATTTTTCCATTTTTATCTAAAAGTGAAATATAACAATAATAACCAATTGTATTAATAGTTTTTCTTTCAAAAATTAATGCTGGATTTATTTCTCATTTATTATTTTCTTGATTAAATTTATGTGCAGTTGTTATTTTTTCTCTTTGAAAATCAACTACTAATCCAGTTCTTTGTAATAATGTTAATCAACCATCTTCTTGAATTTGCACTTGTAATTCATCACCATAAGGTATTAATGCTAATTCTTTTTTAATAGGATTAATTGAAAGATTTAATTTATATAAATTAAATAAAGCATTAAATAAACTTTGTTGATTCATATTTCTTAAATCTTTACTAGAATTTCTAATCATTTCATAATAATTTCTAAATTTTAATAATTCTTCTTTGGACATATTCCGTAATTAAATTTAATTAATTGTCAATAAAATTGTTTTAAAACTATTTAGTGTTATTGAATATAGAAATAAATATTTTTTGAAAAAATAGTTTAAAAAATGAGTTTACATTTTAAACAAAAAATTGTTAATAATATTTTTATATTAACTCGATAAAAATTTAAATTTTAAAAAAATATTTTTAATATTTTTTTTATTTTAATGGTTTTATTTTATTAAAAATTTCACAAAGTAAGTTAAATCTTAAGTACATAAGTCTAAATTTAGATTTTCTACATTTATTTACTAAAATTTTGAATCTTTTCAATCAAGCAAAGACATGTTCAACTTTAATTCTAATTTTAGATACAATCTTATTGTATTTTCTTTCTTGTTTAGTTAATTTTTTATTTTTAGTTCTTTTAATTGGTATTATTGTATTTTTATAAATATTTTGTATACCTTGATATCCTAAATCACCAATAATTATTGTTTTTTCTGAAAATTCAAGATTTGAATTTTTTAATATTTGAAAATCATGCACTTTACCATTATCAGCAAAAATATCAACAATTTTTTTATTAAAAAAATCATATACAATTTGAAATTTTATAGAATACATTCAACTTTTACCAGAAAAATATTCTAACTGTAGTTTTTTTTAGTTGGTCTTTCAATTTCAATCTCAGTTGAATCAATTAAATAAAATTGAAATTCATTTGAATTTTCTTGTTTTTTATCAATTTTTAATTTATATCTTTCTTTTAAAAATTGGTAATCTTTGTGGTTACTAAGTTTATTTTCTACTCAAGTAATATTTCGAAAACAACTTGATGGGCTCATTTTAGATTTAATACTCATTTGAAAAAAAGTATAATATTCTTTTCAGTATAATAAAGTCATCATTAATCTTTCTTCTACTGAAAGTTTATTTTTTCGACCTTTATTTTTTTCTAATTTTTCTATTTCAATTAATTTTTCTAACATTTCATTAAAATGAAAACGTTTTATACCAAAATATCTGTAAAATTCTTCATTTTTTAATTTTTTTAAATTTTCAAAAATCATTTTTATCAACACTTTTCTAAATTTATTGTTAATAACAAAATTATAAAATAAATTTTAAAATTATTACTTGATTTTTCAAAAAAATAATTACGGAATATGTCTTTTATTACTTTTAATAAAATTAGGAATTTTTAATTCATTTTTACTATTATTACTCATTATTTTCTTCTCCTTTTTTATTTAATAATTCTAAAATTTCATCTAATTTTTTATTAATTTTTCCTATATGTTTTAATAAAATTAAAATTGATTTATCCATACCAGAACTTTTCTTATCCATAAGTTACTCCTATCATTTTTTAATTGTTTTAAATCTATTATCTAAATGTACTTCAATATTTTTACTAGGATTAACTATTAAATGACTATTAATCTCAATTCAATTATTTAGATTACTGTCTAATTTTTTAGGTAATTTATCAAATTCAATTGAATTACAAGAATAAATAGTTTTTTTAATTGTTTTTTCATTAATCATTTTATTTCTCCTTAATTAGTTCATTAACTATTTTTTCTAAACATTTCAGACATCAATATTTACTTAATAAAATTCTTTTATTACAATATTTACATTTATTCATTATTTTCTTCTTTTTGCATTTCTTTGAATTTAAGTCAATTTAAATCTTCACAATCATTATTAAAGTCTATAAATATTCTTTCTCTATAAAGGTTTATTTGACTTTTAATAAACTTAATATCTTTTTGTAAATCTTTAATCATATTTCAAATAAATATATTTTGTTCTGGTTCATTATCTTGAAAAGTAAATAAAAAATATTTATGTAAACACATTTCTTTATATTTTAAATCTTGTTTTAAAATTCTCATTTTTTCTTTATTCTCAGGTATTTTTTTAATCATTTTTATTTTCTCCTTTAAAATATTTTGTTTTTACCTTAAATCATTCAAGTAATAATTCATTAGTTATTTCAATTTCTATTTCTTTTTGAATATTTTTATTAGTTAAATAAACATAAGTTTTATTAGATGGTCATATACCCTTAGCAAGTAACATACAATAATAAGCAGTTAATTGTAATTTAATTCTTTTTAATTTATCTTCATCAATAGAAGCATAAGTTTTATAATCTACTAAATAATATTTATTTTCTTTTTTATTTAAATAAACTAAATCTGGAGTTCCTGCAATTAAATTATCATTAATAGGTTTTTCAATAATAAATTCATAATTATTTTTATCTTTAAATTTTTCTTTTAAAAAAATAAGTGATTTTTTACAATAAGAATAATTTATATTATTAGTTACTGGTTTTAATTTTTTTAATAAATTATTAATAATATTTTCTTGATTAATATTTTGTAAATATAATTCATTAAGTTTATGAACTCATTTACCACGAACTGAAGCATTTTTTAATACTTCTGGTGCTATATGACTATATCCAAAACCTAAATAATTATCAATAATTCTAGAAACTGAAATTAATTCTTTATCTTCTAAAAAATATTGATGTGTTTCTTTTTTAAAAATTAATTTACTCATATTTATTTCTACCTATTAATATTCAAAAACATTTATTACATAATCTATTACCAAAAGAAGATTGTTTTCTACATTTATCACAAGAACCAACCATTCTATATTCTCTATATTCCATAAATATTTTTTCCTTTCATTAATTAAGTTTTTTATTTAGTGGCTTTTTTGCAATATAATCATCATTATTTAAATTTATGTCTAATTCCATTACTAATATTTCATATTTTTCAATAAAAGCATCTTTGATTAAATGATGTTTATAATTTCGATGATAATTATTAGCATTTTCAATTGTAGAAAAGACTTTGTATTTTATTTGACCAGTATAATTAACTTCATATTTTAATAAGTAAACATATTTCATATTTATTTTTCTCCTTTATTTTTTATATTGTGTTATGATATTGTTAATGAGGTATGTATTTATATATAAACCCCCTATTTTTTTAAATAATACAAATGTAATTATTAATATAGATTAATGGGTTATTTACTGAGCCATAATAAGGCTATTCAAATTAATCTATAATTACATTAAGCGATACAGTGTAACATTTTAACTTGCTTAACATTAAATGCTCTTTTATACTGATATAGAAGTATTTACATAAAGTACTCACTATTAGACTTCTACGACAGTTTTATGAAGTTTTAATCTTTTAACAAAAAAAGAACGATAGTTATATCGTTCTTTGTTATCCAATTATGAATCTAAGGGTTAAAGTGATGCGCCCATTGTAATATTAAGTTTAAAAAAATATAAAAAAATATTGTAACTTATAGTATAATTTAATACGAAAGGGGTTAATTCATTGTGGCACGTCGTAAAAAGTGAGAAAAAGAAGACAAAGAAAAAATATGAAACTATTCTATTCAAAAAATGGAGAAATATTTTAAAGGATTATCTGAATTTTGAACATTGAATGTGCAAGCTCCTTGTCCGTGGTGTTGTTTGCCAATGATAAAAGGTGCTTATCAAGGTGAACAACCAACTTCAGCATTTGCTTGAAATATTGATCACATTGATGGTGATCCAAATAATAATAGTTTAGAAAATTTACAACCAATGCATGTTGAATGTAATATTAAAAAAAATTAATCATAATTTAAAAATTCAATGAATATTTAATTTAATCATTGAATTTTTAATTTAATTTTTATCTTAATTAAGAAAAATTATTTTGAAAATTATTTTACTATTAGTGTTCTTTTTAATTAAAAATATTCAATCTTTTTTTAAAAAGAATATTGTCTTTTTTTATAATAAGTGTAATATTATTTTTAAGGACAGAGTATTTCTTTCCTTATAATTTTAATAGGTGTATAGCAAAGTTTATATGATTATTAAAATTATTAATATTAAAATATAAAAACTAAATTTAATTGGTTTACTTTAAACCTTAGTTTTATTTTATTAAAACTAAGGTTTAAACTATTTTAATATTTTTTCCTATTTTAATATTTTAGTTAAAAATAGCAAGTTAAAGCGTTAAGCTATATTTTTCACTTTAGATTATTTTAAAAATAATGCTAGGAAAGGATTGTTAAAATGAAATATAAAATAAATAGTAATAGCACGAGTAAAGATATGGTTAATCAGGATAAACATAAAAAAATAAAAACAGGATCTAATTCAATATATACAATTAATCTTAAAAAAAATAAGAAGAAAAGAATCTTATTATTTTCGTTGTATTTATTAGCATTTGGTTCTACAACAGTTACTACGATATTACTCTTACATACTACTGCTGCTTTCAATAATTCTGAATTTAATCCGAATTCTAATAATAAATTATGAGATGATTATTATCAAAAGCATCATCGTAACTCTAAACCTATTAGTTTAAATTCTACTATTGCTTATTTTGGTAAATCAACAAATATTGTTAATTTTAATGTTATTGAAAATGCTGCTGATAATGGTAATATTGATTTTACAAATGTTTTAAGTAGTATTGATAATAATTTACAAAAAACTGATCCTAAAATTGAAAGTGATATTGATAATGATAATTCAACTTTATTACCAATTAATTTTTTCTTAAATGCTAATTATAATCCAGCAGTTAAGTTTACTGTTGGTAAGGATAAAAAGCCGATAACTAATACTTCTTTTATTTTGCCAAAGAACTTTAATGAGTCTAAAAGTTATGTTTTAAATTTAACAACTAATGATCAAGTATCAATTTTTGGTATTGAAAATACTAACGTTAATATCGAAATTAATATTAATATTATAAATCAAGTTGCAATTAATATTGCTAGTTTACCAGTTAACTTTCCTGATAAAATTATTAATATTACTAATCCTGAAAATGCTACTATTGATTCAATAAAAGATAAATGATTAATTCCAACAATTCAAGATCAATTTGAAACAACTTTAAGTAAAGCATTAAATGTACCCAAAAAAGAAATTAAACATAATTATTACGAAATTGAATTTCAAAATAGTTCAGAACCAAAAAATTTTACTACATCTGTTCCTGTTCAATTTTCAATTACGTCTTTAGATAATAATCCTTGAAACTTTACAGGAAAAAAAGATAATTGCACTATAAATGTTAAAAATGATATTGCTGATTTAAGTAGCATGAAAGAATTAACTAATGAAATTGAAACACAATATAATAATGATAAAGATAATAAAAACTTTCAAATTACTTTAGATAATCAAAAAGATAAAAATGGTAATTTTATTAATGCCGATAGTAAATTATCAGAAGAAGATGTTAAATTTGTTAATAGTCAAATTATTGAGAGTGTAAAGAAGATTTGTCAATCTTATTTCCAAAAAAATTATTCAGATCTTAATATTAAAGATAGTGATTATACAATATCAACAAATTTAAATGTTGGTAATAATATTTTTAATAATAAATTAGGTAAAAATATTGAAATAACAATAAAAGCTGCTGATAATAGTTATAAATTAGTTGGTTCTTTAAGTGCTAAAGCTATTGTTCATGGTCATAATAAAAATAATATTACTGGTAATTATCCTTCACCAAAAAATTTTGCATTAAAAGGTATTTGATTAAAAGATGGTCAAGATGCAAATATTTTACAAGAAGGTCAACATTTTTATGAACAAGATAATTTATTAGGTAATTGAATTACTAATAAAGATAGTTTATTAAATACAATTAATAACAATTCTTATCGTCCAGTTGAGAATGCATTTACTGGACAGTTCACTATGAATTATTTATTAGATGGTGACACAAAACCAAGTGGTATGTCAGTTGATATTAGTAAAGATATTAAAGGTGGTAAGGTAAATAATTTCTGAGATTTAATTACTCAAACAAAAAGTATTTTTCTAGAAACCGATGTTGCAGTAACAACAAAATCGGGTTGAGAGTTAAATATTGTAAAACTAGTATTTACTGACAGCGAAACACAACCAACTAAAGATAATACACTTTATACTCTTGATTTATCAGAAAGGTTTGCTGGCAAAACTATTAGTGATCGTGCTACTTTAACATTCCCTGATTTTAATTTTAATTTTAATTACCAGTTAGTAAGTTAAAAAAAGGAAAAAGTAATATGAAACAATTATTAATCATTTTAAGTACATTAACAACATTAACTTTGGCAAGTAATAGTATTATTAATACTATTGATGATACTAATACTACCATTAATAAATTATTAGTAAATAAATCATCAATAAGTGATTCTGTAACTTCATTATTCAATAATCAATATGGCTATTTAAATGATAGTGATATAATAACTAATCAATCAATAATAGAACATAAATATTATAGTTATGATACTAGTCATGCTAATTATTTATTAAGTGATGGTAAGACATCAGCACGAACATTATTTATTGTTAATGATAAAGGTGAATTAGTTTATAAAAAAGATGCTATAATACCAGCAAAAGATAAAGTTGATGTTAATAATACTAAACAAGAAATGATTAGTCATAAAAAAATTGATAGTATTAATAATATTTATAATCCATATAGTAAAAGTGAATATTCTAACAAATATTTTAGTGGTGATAATACTGATTGACAATATATTCAATTTGGTGGAGTTGAAAAACATATTGATATTTCCCAACAAGTAGCTGCTGATAAAGTTGAACATAGTAGTAGTTTAAGTGAAACATTAGGTTTATATTATATTGCAAAAGCAGCAAAAAATAATTTAATTGATAATACTATTGCTAATAAAATAGGTCAATATTTTATGACACAAAGTAGTTTAAAAGGGCAAATTAATGATAATTTAATTAATATTATTATTAATTTAATTAGTAGCAATAATAATGTTTTTAATTTTATATATAGTGCACCAATGAACGTAAATGATAAAAATTATTCAATTAATTATATTTTTGATAAAGATAATAATTTAATTGAAGTTTATTATACTGAATTTGATAAATCAAATATAGAAAATAACTTAAATTATAAATGAAATGACTCATATAATTGATTTAGTTCAAATTATAGTGATTATTCTAATACATATACAATAGTAAAATGAACTGACTATGCAAGTGATTGAAATACTTTTACTAATAAATATCCAACTTTTAATTTTGATGCTAATTCATATTTAAAAGTTTCAACGGGAAGTGGTAAAGAAGACTATAAATCTCTAAATTCTCAAGTCACAACAACAAATATAAAAACTAATCAACAAAAAGATATTGATAATTCAATTTTTCAAGTCAATATTAGTACGTGACCACCATTTATTTAGAACTTTGACATGATGATAATAATATTTATTGAAAATGACATATAATGACAGCTACTTTTTTAGGATCAACTTCATATTCTGATATTAAATTAAATAATATAACATTTAATAATATTATGAATTAAATAAATATGTTTTTTCAAATTAATTATTTATTATTAAATTTAATTATGATTTTAAAAATGGTAAAAAGTAAAAGAAGGTATTGTAGACATATTCCGTAATTAAATTTAATTAATTGTCAATAAAATTGTTTTAAAACTATTTAGTGTTATTGAATATAGAAATAAATATTTTTTGAAAAAATAGTTTAAAAAATGAGTTTACATTTTAAACAAAAAATTGTTAATAATATTTTTATATTAACTCGATAAAAATTTAAATTTTAAAAAAATATTTTTAATATTTTTTTTATTTTAATGGTTTTATTTTATTAAAAATTTCACAAAGTAAGTTAAATCTTAAGTACATAAGTCTAAATTTAGATTTTCTACATTTATTTACTAAAATTTTGAATCTTTTCAATCAAGCAAAGACATGTTCAACTTTAATTCTAATTTTAGATACAATCTTATTGTATTTTCTTTCTTGTTTAGTTAATTTTTTATTTTTAGTTCTTTTAATTGGTATTATTGTATTTTTATAAATATTTTGTATACCTTGATATCCTAAATCACCAATAATTATTGTTTTTTCTGAAAATTCAAGATTTGAATTTTTTAATATTTGAAAATCATGCACTTTACCATTATCAGCAAAAATATCAACAATTTTTTTATTAAAAAAATCATATACAATTTGAAATTTTATAGAATACATTCAACTTTTACCAGAAAAATATTCTAACTGTAGTTTTTTTTAGTTGGTCTTTCAATTTCAATCTCAGTTGAATCAATTAAATAAAATTGAAATTCATTTGAATTTTCTTGTTTTTTATCAATTTTTAATTTATATCTTTCTTTTAAAAATTGGTAATCTTTGTGGTTACTAAGTTTATTTTCTACTCAAGTAATATTTCGAAAACAACTTGATGGGCTCATTTTAGATTTAATACTCATTTGAAAAAAAGTATAATATTCTTTTCAGTATAATAAAGTCATCATTAATCTTTCTTCTACTGAAAGTTTATTTTTTCGACCTTTATTTTTTTCTAATTTTTCTATTTCAATTAATTTTTCTAACATTTCATTAAAATGAAAACGTTTTATACCAAAATATCTGTAAAATTCTTCATTTTTTAATTTTTTTAAATTTTCAAAAATCATTTTTATCAACACTTTTCTAAATTTATTGTTAATAACAAAATTATAAAATAAATTTTAAAATTATTACTTGATTTTTCAAAAAAATAATTACGGAATATGTCTTGTAAATGAAACAGTTTTTATTAACTCTAAGTACAGTAACAACATTAACAATAGCAAGTAATACAATGTTTAATAGTATGATGATAGTAGTTCAAAAAAACAATATTTCTAGTAAAAAGAAAATACTACCTGTCATTCCAATAAATCAAAATAAATCATTATTTAATAATCAATATGGTTATTTAAATAATAATGATTGAATTACTAATCAATCAATAATAGACAATAAATATTATAGTTATGATACTAATCATGCTGATTATTTATTAAGTGATGGTAATACATTAGCACGAACATTATTTATTATTGATAATAAAGGTGAATTAATTTACAAAAAAGATGCTATGATACCAGACAAAGATAAAGTTGACGTTAATAATACTAAACAAGAAATGATATTTCATCGTAAAGTTGCTACTATTAATAATCCAACTAACAGTTATAGTGGTAGCCAATATGCTATTAATTATTTTGCTGGTGACGGTATTAATTGAAAATATGTTCAACAAAGTGAAGTGGAAACTCATATTGATATTTCACAACAAGAAAATGCTAATAATGTTGAAAATAATAATAGTTTAAGTGAAGGTTTAGGGCTATATTATATTGCTAAGGCAGTAAGAGAATCAGATGGTTCTTTTAAAGAACAAGATGCTGATATTTTAGCACACTATTTTATTACTCAAAGTAGTCTAAACGGTAGTTTAAGTGATGTTTTAATTGACAAGATTATTCATTTATTGATTACAAATGATAATGCTTATGATTATATGACTAATGTTCCGTTTTTAACTAATGATAATAGTAAGTATACAATTAATTACATTTTTGATGAGTTTAACAATATCATTCAAATTTATTACAGTTATTATGATAAAGCTTTTGATCTTTCAACTTTGTCATTAATAATTCCACAACAAGTAATATCAGTAAAAACACCAGAAGCAACTCCAATTACTGATATAAAAGCTAATTTAGTTAGTAAAATTCAAACAGAATTTAAACAAAAATTAAGTCAACAATTAAAAATTAATTCAGAAGACATTAATGATAAATATTACAATATTTTTATTAAAGATAATAAAGAAAATCAAGATTTTACTAACGCAGTAAATATTGATTACAAAATAACTAGTTCTTGAAAAAATGCTAATCAATTAAATTTTGCAGGTACTTATCAAGGACAAGTTAGTGTAATTAATAAGTGCGTTGATTTAAGTAATGAAACAGATTTAAAAAATATTATTGAAAATGCTTACTATCATCAAAATGATAAATCTAAATGATTAAATGTTGATGTTGATAATACTATTTATAATAAAAATGTTGACACTAAATTAACACAAACTACTTTAGATTTAATTAATACTAATATTAGTACTACTATTAAAGTTATTGTTCAAAATTATTTTAAAACTCATGATACTGAACTTATTATTGATGAAACAGATTATGATGTAACAACTACTTTAGCGGTGGGTGATAATATTTTTAATAATAAATTAGGTAAAGATTTTACAATTAGCATTAAAGATAACGGTTCTACTTATAAATTAAAAAATAGTTTAGAGAATATTAACGTTACTATTCATGGTCATAATAAAAAAAGTATTGCTGGTAATTTTTCAAGAACACCTTTTGATTTAGATGGTATTTGGTTAAAAGATGGTAAAGATACAAACGTTTTACAGGAAGGTCAACATTTTTATGAACAAAACAAATTATTAGATAAATGAATTTCTAATAAAGATAGTTTATTAAATACAATTGTTAATAATTCTTATTATCCAATTGCTGATAGTTTTGGTGGAAACTTTATTATTAATTATATATTAGATGGTAAAAATAAAGGTAGTATGACAGCTGATATTAGTAAAGATATTACTAGCGATAAGGTAACTAATTTTTGAGATTTAATTACTAAAACAAAAAGTATTTTTTTAGAAACTGATGTTTCAGTAAGTTCAGATTGAGCTTTAAATAATGTAAAATTAATATTTACTAATGATGAAATACAACCAACCAAAGATAATACACTTTATATTTTTGATTTATCAGACAGATTTAAAGGTGAAACTGTTAGTGAACGCGCTACTTTAACATTCCCTGATTTTAATTTTAATTACCAATTAATGAGTTAATAAAGAAAAGAGAATATAAAATGAAACAATTATTAATAACTTTAAGTACATTAACAACATTAACTTTAACAAGTAATACTATTATTAATAGTATTAATGATAATACTGTTATTAGCAGTAGATTAACAAACAAATCATCAATAAATAATATTTCAACTTCATTATTTAATAATCAATATGGTTACTTAAGTGATGATGATTGAATTACTAATCAATCAACAATAGATCATAAGTATTATAGTTATGATACTAGTCATGCTGATTATTTATTAAGTGATGGTAAGACATTAGCACGAACATTATTTACTGTTGATGATAAAGGTGAATTAGTTTATAAAAAAGATATTATAATACCAGAAAAAGATAAAGTTGATGTTAATAATACTAAACAAGAAATGATAACTAATTGTCAAGTAACAATCAATAATAATGATAATTTTTATTCAACAAATTATTTTACTGGTTTTAATAGTAATAAGTGAATTTTTTTTCAAGAAGGTGGAATTGAAAATCATATTGATATTTCACAACAAGCCGGTGGTCACAAAGTTGAACATAGTGATAATTTAAGTGAAACATTGGGATTATATTATATTGCTAAAGCAGTGCGACAAACAGGAGGAATTGATGAAAAAATTGCTGATTCATTAGCAAGTTATTTTATGGAACATAGTAGTTTAAAAAAAACATATGGAATAGTAAATAATATTATTAATTTAATTATCACTAATAATGTTTTTTATAATTTTATTAATCAAACTCCAATGTGTGATGGTACAAGTAATTTATATAAAAATTATTCATTAGATTATATTTTTAATAATGATAAGTTAGTTGAAGTATATTATAATAATTGAAATAATGATAATATTGAAAGTAATGTTAATTGACATGATAGTAATAATTTTGGTGATGATTGATGAGGTTATGATGCGTGTTGAAGTGATCCAATAAAATTAATAAACTGAAAACAGTATACTAATAGTTGAGAACAATTTAAATCAGTATATTCTAAATTATCATTTGATTCAAATTCTTATTTAAAAGCTAAAAATGGTATTACAGGCAACTGAGATACAAATAATAATTTAAATGCTAATATAGGTGATATTAAAGATAAAGCTGTTTCATTAAATAGTATTGATGATGTAGTAAATTCATTTAATTCTTCTGATTATTATAAAATTTATGCACAAGCAGGTGTTTTTTCTGATGACGGTTGAACAAACACAGCATTATATTTATGACATGATGATAATTATATTTATTGTAGACTTGATTGTATAGCGGCTATTTGTATTCACTATAGTGTTGGCCCTGGTTATGATATTTCTTTAAATAATGTAACACTGACTAATACAATGAGTTAATAATTAAAATTTGATATTAGTATAAATTTTAATTAATAAATATGTGAAAATATATTTAATTTACGAAGAATATTAACGTTTAATATTTTAGCAACGATCAACAAACAGAACTAATCCTAATTTCTCAAATATATAAAATAAGTATTTAGTTAAAAATAAGAAGTATTATTTCAAATACTTCTTATTTTTTAATTTAATATAACAAAATTACAAGATTTAATGTAATTATTAATAATTTTTTTACATTAATTGTAAAGATAAGTATGATTTTAGCACTATTTTAATAGTAATTAAATTATTAATTATAATTAATTTAAACTTAGATAAGTTTTTAACTCACTACTTTTATACAAAGTAAATGAGTTTTATTTTTTAAAAAGGAGAATAATTATGGATAGAGAATGTCAATTAGTATTTAGAAAAACTAAGCAATGTTTAGAACAAAATAGAAAAGATAATAAAGATTCTACAATTGAAATAAAACTTTTAAAAAATTCAACAGAAACCATCAACGAAGAAGAAAAAACAGAATTTTTTTATATTAAAAGAATAAAAAAATAAATTTTAAAAATCATATTTTTAAAATTATTAGTCTAGGATGTTTAAACCATTTAATAAATGAAAAAAATAATAATGAAACTCGACCATTATTAGAACAATTAAATGAGTTACAAGCAAAAAATAGAAAAGAGATGTTAAAAGCAAATCAGCGTATTGCTGAAGCAGAAACTATTATTGCTGAAAGTTCAAGAAGAAGATATTATGTTGAAAATACTCTTATAGAACAACAGATTGATGAAGAGGAAGAATTTTATGATGCTTTAGATACTCAAGAATGATTAAATGTTAAGAAGATAAATGTAAGTGATAGCTGTCAACAAGATACAATAAATAGTAAATTAATGCCTCTTATCATTATTTAAAAAGTATTACAATAATATTATAATTTTTCAAAAATAGTATTTTTTCTTTTTAGTTATAAGATAAGGAAAAAAGTTTTTAAAATTATTTAAAAGTTCTATGCTATAATGTTCGTGTAATTCTATTTTGTGAAAAAAAGTAGTATTTTATTTTAATTTCAAGGAGGAAATTATTTTTCATGAAAAAACTGATTTCTACCATTGCAACATTTGCTTTAACAAGTAGTGCTGCTTTGCCATTAATCGCGTGTTCACCAGATGATTCATTAAAAATTGCTTTTGTACCTTCAAAAGATGCAATTAAAGTAATGAATATTGTAAAACCATTAGAAGGTTTATTGAAAAATAAAATTAAAGAATTAGACCCAGAATTTAATCGAAGTGTTAAGATTACAACAACAACTGATTATCAAGCAGCTGGACAAGCTTTACAGGATGGCAAAACAGCATTAGCATTTTTACCAATGGGTACTTACATTGATTATCGTGGTAGAGCAATTAATCCTGGAAACTATGCTGATGCAGCGCCATTAGTAATTGCACAAAGAAATGCAATGAGACCAGAAACTAATAATAAAACAAGTGAGAAAAGAATTATTGACACTAATGAACAAATGTCAATTGTTAAAAATTATAATGAGATTGCTGCTAAGGGTATAAAAAGTCATGAGGATGCTTATAAAGAACTTTATCATCAAACTGATGAGCATAAATCAACCTCATTTTACCGTGCTGAAATTATTGTTAATAACAATTTTTTAGTTAGAGAAAAAAGTAAAGTTGATATTGACCATTTATTTGATGATGCAACTACTTATAAAACAAAAATTCAACAGTTAATAAAAGATGCTAAAGCCGAAGGAAAAGACAAAATTCAATTATTAACATCTAATACATCAGGAGCAGGTGTTATTTATCCTGTACAATGAATGTTAGATAATGGTGTTGAAAAAACAGAAATTGCTGATATTTTAAAAAATCAATCTCGCGTTGAATCTTTTACTGCAGCAGCACAAAATGTTGCTAATGGTGCTTCTGATATTACTTTTGGTTATACTGATATTCGCGCTGATGCAGAACAAGTAAAAAAAGATTATGAAAATACAACAATGATTGGTTTAACAAGTGGTGTTCCTAATGATGGAATTAGTTATTCTAAAAAAGCAATTAAAGATCAAAAATTACTTGCTGCAATTCGTGAAGCATTTAAAGAGTTAATTAATGATCCAAAAAATGCTGAAATTTTTGATGTTTATTCACATACTGACTATATTACTCCAAGTAAAGATGCAACTCCAGAGCAAGCAGTAACTTGAGAAACTGAGCAAAATGATAAGTATAATCAAGCAACTAACGAAATAAAAGATGCTATTGATTTGATAAAAGCTAGTCAATAAATGATAAATTTTGAAATAAAGTAGATTAGTACTTTATTTCTTTTTATTACATATATAAAAATAAGGAGTTTATAAATAAATGATTAAATTTGAAAATGTCAATAAAGTTTGACCTAATGGTGTTCATGCTTTAAAGGATGTTAATTTACAAATTTACCCTGGTGAATTTGTAGGTGTTATTGGTCTTTCTGGTGCTGGTAAAACCACATTATTAAGAACAATAAATAAAATGAATACTATTTCTTCAGGAAAAATTACGATTGAATTATTAGATAATAATAAAGAAACTAAAAAATTTGTTGTAAATAAATTAATAGGTCGTAAATTAAGAAGATTAAGAATGAGAATTGGTTTGATTTTTCAAAGTTATAATAATATTGGTACACAAAGTGTATTAAAAAATACTTTAAATGCTAGAGTTGCAAAATTACCATTTTTTTATCGATTCTTTGGTTTTTTTTCTAAAAAAGATAAAATGATTGCCTTAAGTGCTTTAGAACAATTAGATATTTTAGATAAGGCATATGTTCGTTGTGGTAATCTTTCTGGTGGTCAACAACAACGTGTAGCGTTAGCTAGAACTTTGACACAACAACCTGATTTAATTATTGCAGATGAACCTGTTTCAGCTCTTGATCCAATTTTAGCAAATCAAGTTATGTTGGATTTTAAAAAAATTAACATTAATAATAATTTAACAGTTATTATTAATATTCACCATGTAGAGTTGGCGTTAAAGTATGCAACTAGAATTATTGGCATTAAAGATGGTCAAATTGTATATGATGGTTCTTCAAAAGATGTTACACCAACAATTTTAAAAAATATTTATGGGAATAAATATGAGAAAGTAGATATTAAAAATGATTAGAAAATTAAGTGGGCTTACTTCAAAAAAACCATTTGTTATTAATAATCATCATTCTAGTCCTCCAAAAAAGATTTTCTTTTGGTCATTTTTAATAGTTGTTATTACATTAGTAATTGGTGGTTGGCCCTTAATTACTGGACCATTTTTGATATAAAATTCTAAATTTTAATTTGTAAAATTGGTGGTTTTAGAAATTTAGAATGTATTCTTTCATAATTATAAAACATAACATATTGATTTACATCATTTATAGCTTCATTGATGGATAAATATTGATTTGATCCTTTAGGTAGTCATTCTTGAGATAAATGAGAAAATCAGTTTTCAGATAATACATTACCACCAATATCATAAGGTTGTTTTTTGCTTAAAATTATTTGTTTATCCTCTGCTCATTTTGTGATATCCTGACAATAAAATTCGTTGGCGTTATCTGAATGTAAAATAACATTTTTTACTTGATTTCAAGAAAATTGTTTGTTGATTTTTTCAAGAGCAGGAAGAATTAAATCCTGATATGATTTATTAGGAGCAATATTATAACTAACAACATTATTTGAATAAAAATCAATAATTACAAAAAGATATAATCATCCTTCTTTAGTATTTATTTGTTTAGTGTCCATTGATCAAATTTGATTTGAAGAGGTTGTACTTTTATAATCTTTGTTTACTTTATCCATTGTAGGTATTCACTTATTTGGATTTTTTTTGTTTTTAGGATAGTTATTTTTAGTTTGTTTTAATCCTTGAATATTGTGTTCTTTCATAATTTTTCGCATTTGTTTTATTGATAATTCTATATTTAAAATGATATTTTTTTCTTGTTTTAATCACTCTTTAAAAGCTGAAAAAATTCTTAAATATCCATAAATTCTGCCTTTTCTTGTAGAATGAAATTCGATTAAAAGTTGGCATATTTTTTGATATTTATGATTGCATTTAATAATATGATTTTCTTCTTTTTTAATAGGTTTTTGTTTATTTTTTAAAAAGTAATATGTTGATCTGTTTAATTGAAGATATTGACATAGGTTTCTAATTGAATATTGATTTTTACAATCATCAATAATTTTAATTTTTTCTTTGATATTTAATTTGTTAATTACTAATGCTATTTGTTTAATTTTATCCATTAATAAAAATCCTTTCAGGTTAAAATTAGTGTTAATTATATAACACAATTGTTTTTAGAATACATTCAGGTTTTTTAAATTAATGGTCTAGTAAAAAGGGCTAAGTGGCATTATTGGTTTTAACTTTATTAATCCAGATTGAAATGAGTTTTTTAGTGGTTTTAGTACTTTAGGAGATAGAATTAAACAACTTATAAATTGAAATTTTAGTGAATTTAATTCTGTTCCTTTTCCTGATATTGAACCTCATAGTTTTATGTACTTATCATTTGCAAGTATTTGACAAACTTTTATTATGACCTTTGCTGGTACTATTATTGGAACAACAATTGCTTTACCAGTAGCTATTTTTGCTTCAAAAAATATTTTTCATAATAAGATAATTAATGGTATATTAAAAACTATTTTAGCAATTTTTAGAACAATTCCTGCGTTTGTTTTTTCATTGTTATTTGTAGGTATCTTTGGACCCAATATGTTAACAGTAACAGTTGCAATTATTATTTTTACTTTTGGTATGACAGCAAAAATGATTTATGATCGTATTGAACAAATTGATATGGGACCCTATGAAGTATTATCAGCAACTGGTGCTAATAAATTTACTTGTTTTCAAGCGGCCGCTTTTCCACAAGTAATGAAACACATTGTTTCAACATGATGATATGCATTAGAAGTTAATATTCGTTATAGCGCTATTATTGGATTAGTAGCAAAAGTTGGTATTGGTTCTATGATTAAAAATAAAATTGATAGTAAACAATGACCACAAGTTGGATGATTATTATTTTTATTAATTATAACAATTGTTATAATTGAATTAGCATCCTTTATTACTAAAAAATGAATTATGAATGATAATGATAAAATTCTTGATAAAAAACAATTACAGAAATTTACTAAAAAAACTATTTTATTAAATAAATTACCTAATTTTTTTTATTGAAAAACACAAATTATTTTATCTGATTGAAAACAACAAAATCGAGAATTAAAATTAAAATTACAAAATACTAATAATATTTCTGAAAGAAATGATATTATTAAACAATTGAAAAAGTTAAAAACACAAAAAAAAGTAATATTAAAAACAAAAATTAAAGAGTTAAAAAATAATATTAAAAATGATAAATTAGCTTTTAAAAATGCAAAATTAAATAATCAAGATACATATATTTTTGATCAACAATTATTACAAAAAATTAGATTAGATAAAGTAAGCAAAATTCATTATCAAGTTATGGTTACTAATACTAAATTGACAACTTTAAAGGAAAAACAAAATCTTGCTAATGAATATCATCAACAATTTAAAAATAATTTAACAGTGAATGAGGTTTATAAAAGAAAACCATTATCTTATATTAAAAGAATTATTTTTGTAATAATTATTTTAGGATTTTTTATTTACAGTTTTTCACAAATTGATTTTGTTTTAGCAAATAATGCTCAAATTAGCGATACATGACAACATATTAAAGATATGTTCAATATTTCTTGAAGTTCTTTATTTACAACTACTGGTTGAAATGGTAATTCTATTCCTTTTTCTGTTGTATATTTGATTTTTGAAACTATAATTATTGCTATTGTTGGTACCTTTTTAGGATTTATTTGTGCTTTTATTTTAGGAATGTTAAGTTCAAATAAAGTTACAAATAAATACATTGCTAATTTTTTCTGAATAATTGCTACAATCATTCGTCCAATTCCTTCATATATTTATGCTATTATTTTGATTTCTCTAGTGGGGCTTGGTCCCTTTACAGGTGCTCTTGCCTTAGCTATTGCAACAACGGGAATGCTTTCTAAATATATTCGAGAGTCATTTAATGATATTGACACTACAATATTAGAAACATTAACAGCATCTGGTGCAAATTATTTACAACGTTTCCGTTATGGAATATTACCACAAGTTTCAGCAAATATTGTTTCATGAGGAATTTATCGTTTTAGTATTAATATTACTGAGGCAGCAATTTTAGGAGTTGTTGGTGCTGGTAACTTTGGTTTTGTTTTAAGTGGATATTGAACAAGTTCTTATTATCATGAATTTGGTGCACTATTATTTGGTATGATATTTACAACTGTAATTTTAGAATTGATTATTAATATGTTGAGAAATAAAATTAAAAATGGTTTGGATCCACGTTTTATTTATAAATTTAATAAACTTATTAAAAGATATCAATCACCTTGGTATGTTATTAATGGTCGAGTTTTAGACAAAAACACAGTTAGTATGTCATTTGAAGAATTAAAAGCATTATTTAAATATACAAATGTTATTATATTTAGAACAAGTTTTAAAAAATGAATAAAACAATGTTATAAATTTAAATCTAAAAGTAGAATTTCATGGAGTGAAACCTATGCAAATAACTATTGTCACTATTTTAATTTAACTACTGATAATTCAATAATAACAATGAAAGAACATAATTTACAATATGTTGCAGCAGTTAGAAATTTAATTGAAAGTCGTAAAAAATATTTAAAAAAATCTGCAAAGAATAACGTTTTAAAAATAAAAACATTAAAAAAAGAATATAAAATTGCTTCTAAAAAACTAAAAAAAGATTACAAATTATTAAAAATAAAACTTAATAATGAAATTATGCAACTTAAAAAAATAAATAATACTTTAAATACAAATGAACAATATAATAATAAATTAAGAATTGATAATTTAAAAAAAGAATATGGATTTTTACTTAAAAAAAATAAAAATGATCAAAAGATTTTAAAAGTTGATTTAAATAATGATATTAATATTGTTAAAAATTTATGAAAAAGTGTAAAATTACGTCATGAATAATAAAAGTGGGGAATTAAATATGGAAGTATGAAAGTCAATTATTGCTGCTATTAAAGCAAATGATATCATTATTTTACATCGTCATATTTTACCAGATGGTGATGCTATTGGTTCGCAATTAGCATTAAAGCAATTAATAAACTTAAATTTTCCAAAGAAAAATGTTTATGCTGTTGGAACAATGGTGGAATACTTAACATTTTTAGGTACTATGGATGTTATTAATGATGATCTGTATAAAGATGCATTAGTAATAGTGACTGATACAGCCAATACAGAAAGAATTGATGATCAACGTTATAATTTGGCCAAAACAATAATTAAAATTGATCATCATCCCAATAATGACGAATATGGTGATTATCAGTGAGTAGATACTACTTATCCTGCTGCTTGTGAAATGATTGCTGATTTTATGTTTGCTAATAATTTAATTTGTAATGAATTAATTGCTAAGTGTTTATTAACTGGAATAATTACTGATACTACAAGATTTATGTTAAGACAAATAAGTAGTCGTACTTTTCTTATTACTAGCAAATTACTAGAAAGTTATAAACAAAATATTACTACTATTTATGAAAAACTTGATTATAAAAATAGTAATGAAGTTGAACTTTTAAAATATTGTTATAGTAATTATCAAATATCACCGCAAGGTATTATTAATTTGGTTATTAGTAATAAATATTTAAATAAATTAAATATTAGTGCTGATAAAGCGGCTTTTCATGTAAATATATTTAATAATGTTATTAATCATCCAATTTGGGTTGTTGGTATTGAATATCCAGATCAACATATTAGATGTGAATTAAGAACAAGTGATAATATGATTAAAGTTAATACTGTTGCTCAACAATTTGGTGGTGGTGGACATAATAGTGCTGCTGGATGTAAAGTGTGAAGTCAAAATGATTTTAATAAACTAGTAAAAGCTTTAGAAAATTTATTATAAATATTAAAGGCTTGAAAAAATGAAAATTATAGATCAAATTTGAACAAAAATTAAAGAGCATAAAAAAATAGTGTGTTTAGCACATATTAATCCTGATGGTGATGCTTATGCTAGTTCAATTGCTTTATATTTGTTAATAAAAAAAATGTTTCCCAAGAAAGAAGTTTATTGTGTTAATGAAAAATCAAAACGTTTTTCATGATGAAATCAATATCTACATCAAGAAACAGTAAATATGATTACAGATAGTTTAGTAATTGTGACTGATACTGCAACATTTTCTAGAATTAATAGTGAATTTAAAGAGCAAGCACACTCCATTATTAAAATTGATCATCATCCTAATAGTGATAAGTATGGTTCGTTAGAATGAATAGATGAAAAAGCAAGTTCAACATCAGAAATGATTGCTTTTTTAATTAAAATTTTAGAATTAAAAATTGATGAAACAATTGCAGAAATTCTTTATATTGGTATTGTTAGTGATACTAATCGTTTTCATTATCCAGTTGTAAATAGTACTACTTTCCAAGTTTTATCATTTTTAAGTAGTTATAATATTAATTTAACTAGTATTTATAATAAATATTATGAACAAACAGTAGATACTTTAAAGTTAAAATCATTAATATTTAAAAATTATATTTCAAATAATAAAGTAATATCTTGTTGTTTAAAAGCAGAACTATTAAAACCACTAGTAGTATCTGCTTTTACTGCTAATGAACATGTTGATTTATTAGCAAATATTAATGATAGTAAAATTTGAATGATGTTTTCACAAACTGAAATTAATGGGCCAATTATTGGTATTTTTCGTAGTAATTATATAAAAGTTAATACTGTTGCTCAACAATTTGGTGGTGGTGGACATGATCATTATGCAGGAGCCACTTTTCAAGATTGAATACAAGTTAATGAAATTATTGAAATGTATAATTTGTTAGTAAAATAATAAATTATATATTGCAAAAGTTTTAAAATATGTTAGTATTAACGAAAATATTTATTTAATATAAGTTTTAATTTAACTCATTACTTTAATTTAACTCATTACTTTAATTTTAAGGTAAATGAGTTTTTTTGTTAGGAGGAATATAAAATTGCACTTAAAAATGAATTTTTAAAAAATGAAAAAAACTCACAAAGTAATACTGATAATGATATTATTAGATATGATAGGGATTTTGATTATTTAATTAATAAAGGTGTTCCCTTAGATATGCAAAATCAAAATAAAGAAACATTATTACATATCGCTGTTTGAAAAGGGCAAATAAGAAGTGTTAAAAAGCTGATTTCACTTGGTGCAAAATTAGATATTGAAGATATAGATGGTAATACCCCTTTACATTTGGCAGTTATAAAACAAGATATTGAAATGGTAAAACTGCTCATTAAAGCAAGTGGTATTAGTACTAGTATAGATATTAAAAATAAAAATGGTGATACTCCTTTAGAAATTGCCGAAAAGAAGGATCATAAAGAAATAGTATTTATAATTTCTTTATTATTATCATTATTTAGTTTTGAAAATATAAATAGTGCTAATAGACAATTATATAAGCAATTTACAAGTAAATTAGAGGAACTTGAAAAATTAGAATATTCAATTTTTGTTAGAAATTCATTCAATAATGAATTTAAAAGTTGTATTGATAACTTATCAAAATTAGAAAAAGACATTGATGCTTTAGTAATTGAACGTAAATCATTAGAAAATGCAAGAAAAAGTAGAAAATGATTAAACATTTTAACATTTGGTTTTTACAAGAGAAAAATTACTAAAAAATTAATGAATAATTTTGAAATTAACTTTAAAAAAGTTGTGCAATTATCAACAGAAAGAGATAAGATAAAAAATCATATTCAAGAACTTGCAAAAATGATTGATAAAGAAAAAAATTTACGAACAGAAAATGAAGTATTAAGAAATGAAACTAAACAATTAAAAAAAGAGTTACAAAGTAAGGAAAAAACTTTGCAAGATATGAACGAAAAATATGAAAAAATAAAGCAAAAAATAGATAAAAATAAGACTAAAATTAAAGAATTGAAACTAATTTTAGAAAAAAATGAAGAGAGAATTAAAGAATTAGATTTTGAAAATAACGAATATAAAAAAGTTCAGAATGAACGTAATGAAAAAATGTTAGTAAGTTTACAACTTTAGATATGCTAAGAGCCAAGGAACAAGAAATTGATTTTTTTAAAGAAAACATTAGTATTTTAATAAGAGAAAATGCAATGTTAGAAAAAAAACTAAAGACATATTCCGTAATTAAATTTTTTAAAAGTCAATTAATAATTTTAAAATTTATTTTATAATTTTGTTATTAACAATAAATTTAGAAAAGTGTTGATAAAAATGATTTTTGAAAATTTAAAAAAATTAAAAAATGAAGAATTTTACAGATATTTTGGTATAAAACGTTTTCATTTTAATGAAATGTTAGAAAAATTAATTGAAATAGAAAAATTAGAAAAAAATAAAGGTCGAAAAAATAAACTTTCAGTAGAAGAAAGATTAATGATGACTTTATTATACTGAAAAGAATATTATACTTTTTTTCAAATGAGTATTAAATCTAAAATGAACCCATCAAGTTGTTTTCGAAATATTACTTGAGTAGAAAATAAACTTAGTAACCACAAAGATTACCAATTTTTAAAAGGTGGTTGGCCCTTAATTACTGGACCATTTTTGATATAAAATTCTAAATTTTAATTTGTAAAATTGGTGGTTTTAGAAATTTAGAATGTATTCTTTCATAATTATAAAACATAACATATTGATTTACATCATTTATAGCTTCATTGATGGATAAATATTGATTTGATCCTTTAGGTAGTCATTCTTGAGATAAATGAGAAAATCAGTTTTCAGATAATACATTACCACCAATATCATAAGGTTGTTTTTTGCTTAAAATTATTTGTTTATCCTCTGCTCATTTTGTGATATCCTGACAATAAAATTCGTTGGCGTTATCTGAATGTAAAATAACATTTTTTACTTGATTTCAAGAAAATTGTTTGTTGATTTTTTCAAGAGCAGGAAGAATTAAATCCTGATATGATTTATTAGGAGCAATATTATAACTAACAACATTATTTGAATAAAAATCAATAATTACAAAAAGATATAATCATCCTTCTTTAGTATTTATTTGTTTAGTGTCCATTGATCAAATTTGATTTGAAGAGGTTGTACTTTTATAATCTTTGTTTACTTTATCCATTGTAGGTATTCACTTATTTGGATTTTTTTTGTTTTTAGGATAGTTATTTTTAGTTTGTTTTAATCCTTGAATATTGTGTTCTTTCATAATTTTTCGCATTTGTTTTATTGATAATTCTATATTTAAAATGATATTTTTTTCTTGTTTTAATCACTCTTTAAAAGCTGAAAAAATTCTTAAATATCCATAAATTCTGCCTTTTCTTGTAGAATGAAATTCGATTAAAAGTTGGCATATTTTTTGATATTTATGATTGCATTTAATAATATGATTTTCTTCTTTTTTAATAGGTTTTTGTTTATTTTTTAAAAAGTAATATGTTGATCTGTTTAATTGAAGATATTGACATAGGTTTCTAATTGAATATTGATTTTTACAATCATCAATAATTTTAATTTTTTCTTTGATATTTAATTTGTTAATTACTAATGCTATTTGTTTAATTTTATCCATTAATAAAAATCCTTTCAGGTTAAAATTAGTGTTAATTATATAACACAATTGTTTTTAGAATACATTCAGGTTTTTTAAATTAATGGTCTAGTAAAAAGGGCTAAGTGGCAACCACCGTTTATGGAACGCAGTTTTTTATTGGATTTATTATATTTTATGGTTTATGATGAGTTTTAAGATGTTTGTTTGGTAAATAATTATGTGATTTAAATTTGCTAAATTGTTTTTTGTTGTAAATACTTCTGTTCAAGCACCAACTAGTTTAATTGCTTCAAATGACCATAATGTTGTTAATTATGATATTACAAAAGAAATGGTTAAACATGTTAAGTATCATAATTTTGATGATTGAGCAACAATACCATGAAATTTTGCTTTTAATATTATCAACACTATTAAATTGATACATTAATTTATTTTCGTTATTAATAAAGTTAGTTTTAATATTATCATCAAATTGATAACCATTTTGATAATTAAAATTAGTTAGTGGTGAATATATTGGTAATCAGGGTACTTATATATGTTCTTATTATAGTGATACAGTTGGTGTTCCAAAACAACAGATAAATATGGGGTCTGGCGTTTATACTTTTAATAGAAAACAATTGGATGAATTTTCACGTATTATGTTTAATCATAATTATGTTTCAGAAAAGAATACTAATCATTTGAATTTTGTTAATAACGATAGGAGAGTTATAAATTTTCAAACACAGTTAAATTTTGAAATTGATAAACCTTTGAGTTTTTATATTCAAGGATTTATGTTTTATTTTGAATATGAACGTTTTAAAACTTTTACTGCTAATTTTACTTTTAGTTTTTTAGATTATGTTGGTAATACAAAGTATGTTTTTAAAGGTAAAGTGGATAATGATATTTATCAACAAGATTTATATAATTTTGTTACTTTGCCTATTCGTGTACCAAGTTTAAAACATTTAACAGTATTTTTTGACGTTCACGGTGATTCATATTCTTATATGTCACCACAGTTAAATTTTGGTCAAGTTAATATTTTTCAAGTGAAAATATAACGCCAGTGCCACCAAATAGTCCTTTTAAGCCACTTAGCCCTTTTTACTAGACCATTAATTTAAAAAACCTGAATGTATTCTAAAAACAATTGTGTTATATAATTAACACTAATTTTAACCTGAAAGGATTTTTATTAATGGATAAAATTAAACAAATAGCATTAGTAATTAACAAATTAAATATCAAAGAAAAAATTAAAATTATTGATGATTGTAAAAATCAATATTCAATTAGAAACCTATGTCAATATCTTCAATTAAACAGATCAACATATTACTTTTTAAAAAATAAACAAAAACCTATTAAAAAAGAAGAAAATCATATTATTAAATGCAATCATAAATATCAAAAAATATGCCAACTTTTAATCGAATTTCATTCTACAAGAAAAGGCAGAATTTATGGATATTTAAGAATTTTTTCAGCTTTTAAAGAGTGATTAAAACAAGAAAAAAATATCATTTTAAATATAGAATTATCAATAAAACAAATGCGAAAAATTATGAAAGAACACAATATTCAAGGATTAAAACAAACTAAAAATAACTATCCTAAAAACAAAAAAAATCCAAATAAGTGAATACCTACAATGGATAAAGTAAACAAAGATTATAAAAGTACAACCTCTTCAAATCAAATTTGATCAATGGACACTAAACAAATAAATACTAAAGAAGGATGATTATATCTTTTTGTAATTATTGATTTTTATTCAAATAATGTTGTTAGTTATAATATTGCTCCTAATAAATCATATCAGGATTTAATTCTTCCTGCTCTTGAAAAAATCAACAAACAATTTTCTTGAAATCAAGTAAAAAATGTTATTTTACATTCAGATAACGCCAACGAATTTTATTGTCAGGATATCACAAAATGAGCAGAGGATAAACAAATAATTTTAAGCAAAAAACAACCTTATGATATTGGTGGTAATGTATTATCTGAAAACTGATTTTCTCATTTATCTCAAGAATGACTACCTAAAGGATCAAATCAATATTTATCCATCAATGAAGCTATAAATGATGTAAATCAATATGTTATGTTTTATAATTATGAAAGAATACATTTTAAATTTCTAAAACCACCAATTTTACAAATTAAAATTTAGAATTTTATATCAAAAATGGTCCAGTAATTAAGGGCCAACCACCTAATCCCAAATATGAAAGACCAAGTTGATATGATGTCTTTGGACATTTACGTAATGCTTTTAGATGAGTACTTTATGGTGTTGTTGGTAAAGTTTTACCAGTTGAACCATTAAGACAATTTCTTTTTACAACAGATAGTTTATTACGACATATTTTTTCAGATACGATTAGTACTGCTTTAAATGTTGATATTGTTAGTGGAATAGAAAATATTATACCTTTATGATTATTTGTTAGAGCAATTAGTTTAATTATAGGTTAGGAGTTTATTATGCCTTGATATGGTTATGTGTTGTTAGTTATAGGTTTGATTATAATTATTTATCCCATTCTTATAACTATTCGTAATGTTAAAATTTTAAAACGAGTTGGTAGTTATATTATTTCAGCACCTCCAAGAACTGGCAAATCTGCCCTTGCTTGTTGTTTAGCACAAACTCATAAGAAACGAGTAGTTAGTCCTTTCCCTATTAAGTTAAAGACTGGTTATTCTTATTTGGTTAATTATAACGATGTTTTTACTTTTAATCAGTTAGCAAGTAATTATGCTTTTGAGGAACAAGATTTAATAATTTTAGATGAATTAGCATTAAAAATAAATTCTAATGATTTAGGAGTACAGTTTAAAAATCAACAAGAAAGTTTAGGACAATTTTGTAAGTTAATAGGTCACATGTTTAATGGTACAATGTATTTGATTGAACAACACCCTAATAGAATACCAGTACAAGCAAGAGAAAAAGTAGAATATATAGTTCAAGTTAAAAGAATGCGTGTTTTATTATTTTTTGTTGTATTTAATATTAATTTATATACTAATATTGAGGATTATAATAAAGTAGTATTTTCACGTCGCAGAACAAAGAAAATGATTAAAAGAGGTATTATGCCTCCAAGTTATAGTGGTGAAGCAATGGCTATGACTTTATTTTTTCCTAGACACTGGTTAAAAAGGTATAATTCACGTGCTTTACATTATGTGCATGAACTTAAAAGTGAATTGTCACCTAAGAAATACCTTAAAGAAGCAAGTAGTATTGATATGACTTATAGTGATATTAAGTCTGCTGGTTTGGATAAATTGGATAATATTTTAAAGAAAAAAGATAAACCTAAAAATAAAGATAAATAAAAATGATTATAGTCCCAGTGAACCTACTGGGACTATAATTTGGGTGAGCCACGTAGTGGCGAGGGACGTAGTCCCTATATACTTGTTTTTTTAAAATTACTCTAAGCAAATCTTAACTAAAGTTTATATCTGAAAAAATGAATATACAATAAAAAAAATACCAGTTAAATTATATTTTTGATTAAATAGAAAAAATCTTTCTTGTAATTTTTATTCTATAAAGTTAATAATTAATATTTTTTTTCTTTTTAATTTATAAAAATATTTCATAATTTTATCTTTTTGCTTGTAATAACTAATATTTATGGTTAATATTAAAATTAATATTTATATTAATCTAAATTAGATAAGTATAATTAATAATAATTAGTTTTCAGCGAGAGTGAATAGTGTAAGCACTTAACCATTATTAATTAGAAGCTCCTAATTTAACAATTTTAATCATTAATTAAGTGCATTTACTTTGTAAATGAATTAGGATGGTACCGCGTTAAAAAACGTTCCTATTTTGATAGGAATTTTTATTATTTTGAGGAGAAATTATTATGTCAATAAAATGAACAACAGATAAAGTTAGAACAACTTGATTAAATTTTTTTAAAAGTTATGATCATCACATTTTAGAAAGTGCATCACTTGTTCCAAATGATGATCCTTCACTATTGTGGATTAATTCTGGAGTTGCTACATTAAAACCATATTTTGATGGACGACAAACCCCAATTGCTAAAAGATTAGCAAATTCACAAAAAGCAATTAGAACTAATGATATTGAAAATATTGGTATTACAGCAAGACATCAAACTTTTTTTGAAATGTTAGGTAATTTTTCAATTGGTGATTATTTTAAAAAAGAAGCTATTGTTTGAGGATGAGAATTTTTAACTAGTAAAAAGTGATTAAATTTAGATGCTAATTTATTATATGTAACAGTTTTTAATGAAGATGAAGAAACATATAATTTATGATTAAATATTATTAAATTACCAAAAGAGCGTATTATTAAAGGTACAAGATCTACTAACTTTTGAGATATGGGTCAAGGTCCTTGTGGTCCTAATACTGAAATTTATTATGATCGTGGTATTAAATATGATCCTAAAAATATTGGTATTAAATTATTAAAAGATGATATTGAAAATGATCGTTATATTGAAATTTGAAATATTGTTTTTTCACAATTTAATAATGATGGCAAAAATAATTATACTGATTTACCAAGAAAAAATATTGATACTGGTGCAGGATTAGAAAGACTAGTAGCAATTTTACAAGATGTGCCAACTAACTTTGATACTGATTTATTTCAAAATATTATTCATGAATGTGAAAAATTGACAAATTTTCGTTATGATATTAATAATTATTTTACACAAGAGATTAAGCAAAAAACTATTAATACTGCATTTAAAATTATTGCTGATCATATTCGTTGCTTAGTTTTTGCAATTAGTGATGGTGTTTTTCCTAGTAATAAAGATCGTGGTTATGTATTACGAAGATTGATTAGAAGAGCTGTTGTATATGGACAAAAACTTAATATTAATGAACCATTTTTGTTTAAGTTAGTTTCAATTATTATCAAAGTTATGGGTCAACATTATCAAGAATTACATAAAAAAGTCGATTTAGTAACTAATATTATTAAAATCGAAGAATTAAAATTTTGAACAACATTGATAACAGGAAAACAATTATTATTACAAGTTATTAAAGATAATAAAAAAGTAGATGCAACTGCGGCTTTTAAATTATTTGATACCTATGGTTATCCTATTGAATTAACATTAGAGATTGCAAATGAAGAAAATGCGACTGTTGATTTAAAAGGTTTTCAAAAGTTATTGGATAACACTAAAGATAATACAAGAAAAGTAAGAATTAATCATCAAGCATTAACAATTCAATCTTCATTACTAACTAATTTAAAAGTTCCTTCAACCTTTGTTGGTTATGATAAAGAACAAATAAATACAAATATTGTTTTTATGTTTAAATCAGAGCATGAGGTAAAATTTTTAAAAAATGAAAAAGGTTATTTAATTTTAAATGAAACACCTTTTTATGCAGAAAAGGGGGGGCAAGCATCTGATGATGGTATTATCAAAGGAGAAAATGGAACGGCCTCTGTTATTGATGTACAACAAGGACCACAAAAACAGCATATTCATCAAGTGGAAGTAAAAGGTGAATTAACACAAACAGAAATTGTTGAAGCACAAATTAATAGTTCACATCGTTTTTATACAAGAAAAAATCATTCAGGAACTCATTTATTACATGCTGCTTTAAGAAAATTATTAGGTTTACATGTTATGCAATCTGGAAGTTTTAATAATTATCAATATTTACGATTAGATTTTAGTCATTATGAAATGTTAACTTTAGAACAAATTATAAGCATAGAACAACAAGTAAGTAAATGAATTAAAGGTAAATATCCTTGTGAAATTATTTATTGTACATATGAAGAAGCAATCAAAATTGGAGCTTTAGCTTTTTTTGGTGAAAAATATGAAGAAAAAGTTCGAGTAATTAAGTTTGGTGATTTTTCAATTGAACTTTGTGGGGGTACTCATTGTTATAATTCACAAGAAGTAGAACAATTATTAATAACTAATGTTGAGTCAAAAGGATCTGGTTCTTATCGAATTCATGCTTTAACATCATTAAAAACTATTAATGAATACTTAACACAACAAATAATGATGATTAAAGAACAAAGCAATAGTTTATTTATTCAATATCAAAAAAATAAAGATAACCGTATGCAAGAAGAAGAAATTGAAAAAATATATGATGCTATTAATAATTTAAAAGTGGTAGCTGCTGATTGAAGAAAAGGAAAAATGTTATTACTAGAATTACATAGTTTATTTAAAAAATGACAAATTAATTTTGAAGAATTAAATCGTCAGAAGATAGTGAAAAAATATTTAACTTTAGTTCCAAAAAATGAAAATAATTATAAACTATTAATTGCAAATTTTGAAAATTTAGATATTAAAACATTAAGAGAAATAATTGAACATTATCGTAATCAATATCAAAATATTATTATTATTTTTATTAATAAAATTAATAATCAAGAATATTTAGTATTAGTTGCTTCAAGTAAAGAATTGCATAATAATAAACAGTATCAAAGTAATAATATTTTACAAAAAATATTAAAAACATATAATGGTAAGGGTGGCGGTAGCCCAATCTTAGCGCAAGGGAAGATTGATAAGTTTATTACAGAAAAAGAAATTAATAAAATTATATATTAAACTTAATGCTTATATGTATTAATTTATATAAATATTATATGATATACAATAATATATGTTCAACATCAATAATGTTTTACAATCATATATAACATTATTATAGTAATTGCATAATCTTTTATAATTTCTTATTGATGAAATATAGAAAAATAGTAGTGATAATAATTTTAGAAAAAATACATTTTTTAATTAATAACTTGTATTTTTTCTAAAATTTAATAAAATAACTAAGTGTAAACTAAATATTGGTTTTTTAACTCATTATTTTAATTTAAAAATAAATGAGTTTTTATTGTATTTAATAAATAAAAAACATAAAAAATACAATAGGTGTATTAGAAATACTCTATTGCTTAAACCAATAAAATAGATATCAAATGTCCATCTTAAGTATAGAGGAGATAAATATTATGGCATATAACAAACAATCTGATTTATCACATATTAATGGTGGTTTGCCTTCAACTTCATCAAATAATTCAAAAGATGAAGAAAGATTAAAAAAAGAGATTTATGGTCAATTGTTTAGAAGTGAAATTTTACATCAAATTTATGAACTATGCGAATCCTCTCAACAAGAAGATTATGAATCTGCTTTAAAAATATTATCTAAAAAATGCAAGATGAGTCAAGAAAATGCAAAAGATTTATTAGAAAAGATTACTAAAATATTACAATCATCAAGGTTAACAATTAATTTTGATTTTTCAAAAATATACGATATTAATAATAAATGACCAGAGGTTTTAAACTGTTTTGCTTATAAGGAAAAACTAAATGAAATTTCTAACTATAATGTAGGTCGAGCAAGTATAGAGGAAGTTGCATTTTATCTAAATCAATTATTTGATAAAATAGTAAGTATGAAAAATTTGGACGTTTTTCAACCCCTACTGGCGATCAAACAAAAAGAAGTGCTAATTTTCAGTGAACAAGTAGACCTTGCTATGCAGCATTAGATTTTTTGGAAAATCCTATGGGTGGAGCTCCTATGTATGGAAAATCTTTTATTATACTAAAAGATTATGTAAAACATAATTGTACATATAGTCCTTATGATACGTATTCACCACCTACGTTCAGTGGTGGGAAATTAAAAGATAAAATATCTACTTTTTTACACTTCCCAAGATTTATAAGATATTGTCAAAATGATTTATTTGGATATAATTGTTTAGAAAGTTTAATTAATAAAGCTAATGGAAAAAATTTTGTTCCTCATCGTAATTATGGTAAAAGTGAAGGAAATTATATAGAGGCTCATATTTATTCTAGAATCTTATTTGCACGTGATATAAAACAAATTTGCTTATCAAAAGCGGAATTTGATACTCATCCACCTAATAAACAAAAACAAATATTAGAAAAAATAAATGAAATAAACTCATGTTTAGGATCTTCATTTATTATATTCATAACTGAAGAAGAATATAAAATAAAACAAGAAGAAAGACATTTAGAAGATAAATTATCATTAAAACAAGAAAAAATAACAAAATTAAAAAGTGATATTGTCAAGTTAGAGAAAAAAAGATAAATCCAATTTTAAATTTTGTTATTAAAGTTTTTAGTTTTGGATGTATTAATAAAAATAAAGAAATTAAAGAAATAATAAATGCTAAAAATATTGAAATTAAAAATTTGTTGTTAGAGATAAAAAATAATGAAACACCACATTCACCATTAATTTCAACGGAAACTATGCCATTATTACAAGATCAAAAAGTAACTGATGAAAAAAATTTGATAAACAATCAGCAAATGATGAAGAATTAAATAATCCCTTTTTAAACAGTTGTTCAAATTCACAACAAAATCTTCTTTAATAAAATATATATTGAACCATTTTAATAACCATACTGATATTATTATTTTTCTATTTTTTTTAACTTAAATATGGTAAAGTTAAATCATAAAAATTATATATCATAGTTAGTATTAGTTACTATTAAATTTTTTTAAAATTTCTAATTTTTATTTACACTCTTTTATTGTAAAAAAATAAAAATAATTTAGTAACAATCTAGTTTATTAATTATAATTTTTATTTATAAGTATTAAAAGAGAATGTCATTCAATTGAAATGTATGTTTAAGTAGTCCTATTTTACTTATTAAAAGTAAAGCAGGACTTTTATAATTAAAAGGGGGAAAAATGAAAACAAAAAAGAATTCAGAACAAACACCTTTATTAAATAAAAATAACAATAATTACAATGCAATCAAAAATCAAGATCAGCCTTCAACAAGTCAAGAACATGTTAATGGATATCATCAAGAAAATTTAGAAGTTAGAAATAAAGACAATATTAATTACACAAGAACAGAAAGTCAAGATCAATTTTCAACAAGCGATGAAGAAGAGTGAATAGATGATACTAATAGTCGTTATGGTGGAATAACACAAAAAAGATTGGATATTAATGAACGTTGAAAATATCGTACGAGATTTGAACCTGGTGTAGTATATTCTGGTATAATGATTCATGAAAATGTTATTGATATTTCTAATGATTTAAAATGACAGAAAACTATTCGTTTGAAAAACGGTAGAGTGATTTTAGAATTATCAAATTTAGATGAAAATAATCAATTTGAACAAAAATTTAAAATATATGAAAATGAAAATGCATACCTTAGTGATTTAAAATCATTAGATTTAAGTACTTTTACAGAAATAAAACAAAAAACACCTATTAATTGATATTTTATTATCGCTGCATTAGGAATTATTCCTATTGTTGTGTTTGCACGAACTACACAAAGAGTATTTTCAGTTAATATTACAGATAATAAACTTCATCCATCTAATGATTGAATAACTAATATTCTTGACGTTACTAATGAAAAAACACAACATAATCTTATGATGGCAAGTGCTGATATTATTTTTAGTCTTCTTACTGGTGAAATTTTTAAATGATCGCGTAAGGTTATTAGTCCTTGTTGTCAAACTATAAGTGTTGCTAATTCACCTGTTAATAATTCATACTTTATTACATCATTAATTCATCTTTGATCAACATTTAGTAATCATGTAGTTGTTACTGCTGCTGCAATGGACATATTCCGTAATTAAATTTAATTAATTGTCAATAAAATTGTTTTAAAACTATTTAGTGTTATTGAATATAGAAATAAATATTTTTTGAAAAAATAGTTTAAAAAATGAGTTTACATTTTAAACAAAAAATTGTTAATAATATTTTTATATTAACTCGATAAAAATTTAAATTTTTAAAAAATATTTTTAATATTTTTTTTATTTTAATGGTTTTATTTTATTAAAAATTTCACAAAGTAAGTTAAATCTTAAGTACATAAGTCTAAATTTAGATTTTCTACATTTATTTACTAAAATTTTGAATCTTTTCAATCAAGCAAAGACATGTTCAACTTTAATTCTAATTTTAGATACAATCTTATTGTATTTTCTTTCTTGTTTAGTTAATTTTTTATTTTTAGTTCTTTTAATTGGTATTATTGTATTTTTATAAATATTTTGTATACCTTGATATCCTAAATCACCAATAATTATTGTTTTTTCTGAAAATTCAAGATTTGAATTTTTTAATATTTGAAAATCATGCACTTTACCATTATCAGCAAAAATATCAACAATTTTTTTATTAAAAAAATCATATACAATTTGAAATTTTATAGAATACATTCAACTTTTACCAGAAAAATATTCTAACTGTAGTTTTTTTTAGTTGGTTTTTCAATTTCAATCTCAGTTGAATCAATTAAATAAAATTGAAATTCATTTGAATTTTCTTGTTTTTTATCAATTTTTAATTTATATCTTTCTTTTAAAAATTGGTAATCTTTGTGGTTACTAAGTTTATTTTCTACTCAAGTAATATTTTGAAAACAACTTGATGGGCTCATTTTAGATTTAATACTCATTTGAAAAAAAAGTATAATATTCTTTTCAGTATAATAAAGTCATCATTAATCTTTTTTCTACTGAAAGTTTATTTTTTCGACCTTTATTTTTTTCTAATTTTTCTATTTCAATTAATTTTTCTAACATTTCATTAAAATGAAAACGTTTTATACCAAAATATCTGTAAAATTCTTCATTTTTTAATTTTTTTAAATTTTCAAAAATCATTTTTATCAACACTTTTCTAAATTTATTGTTAATAACAAAATTATAAAATAAATTTTAAAATTATTAATTGACTTTTAAAAAATTTAATTACGGAATATGTCTAATGTATACTCTTGATAGTTTTACTTGACCAAATTATGGTTTAAAATTAATTGATAAATTTAATATCTTATCTACTATTGCTAGACTTTATGCTATGACAACTATTAATAATGGTTTTAAATGATCATTAAGTACATTAAATAATGAGTTTCAATTATCTGATAAGTTTAATTGTTGTTTAAATATTTTAGTAAAATAGTTAATTTTATTAATGAATTATGTTACCCTTTAAAAGGTTTTATTGCACTTGTTAGTTTTGGTATAATTACATTTAGTAGTAATGCACTTAAAACTTTAGCATCACTTGTTGCTGAAAATGGGTTTACAGATGGTTGTTTGATATTCCCTAATAAATTTTTTACTTTAGGAATGTTGGGAACAGCTACAGCAATGTCAATAACAGATGGTTTAAATTTACAGTTAGATAATTATAAAAAACCACTATTACAACCAATTCTAAATGGAGCAAAATGAATTTGAACTAAAACAAAATCATGTTGTATAAATAATGAAAATGATAATGGATATGGTTCTATAAATAATGATAATGTTGAAGATGGAGTTGTTATTAATAATCCTAAAAATGATATAAAAGATTTATTAGAACAACAAGCAATAACTGAAGCAAAAAAACAAATTTAAATGGTTTATTTAAAAAATTTAATTCATTTAATATAAATGAAATCAATGAAACACAACCATCAGTAAGTGAGCATTTTTCAGATTCACGATATACTGTGATATAGTTTAGTTTAAATTAATATTAATCACTCTTTTTATAAGAGTGATTTTTTATGATTATATATTTTATTTTTTTAAAAAAATATATACTTTTCTTAGATATTTTTTAAGAGTTAGAAAAAAATAATTTAAAATTTTATACTTGAAAGGAGTATTATTATGGATAACAAAAGAATAGAAGAAGAAAAAAAACATGGAGAAGAAGCAAAGAAATGAAGAGAAGAATGTAAAAAAATAGAAAACGAGATGAAGATGCGAGAAGAACAGTATAGAAAGAAAAATGAAACTAAAAAGAATTTATAATATTTACTAGAGTTTTATTTATGAACAAGTTTAATATAAATTATGAAAAAATGGTAACAACCATTTTTTCATAATTTATATTAGGATTGAAAGTTATTTTCTAGTTTTAGTATCTTTAAAAATTTAAATTAAATTTAATAAATTTTATATTTTTTAAATAGAAATAACTAGTTAAAATAATTAAGTTTTAACTAGTTAATTTTTTTAATTTAAAGATAAAAAATATGATAAAACTTTATAAAATTATGTAGTAGATATTAAAGCTGGTTGATGACAAATTAAACTATGAATACCACTTTTACCAAGAATAAGTTCTCGAGCATCAAATAAAACAATTTGTTTATTATTAAATACATTTGTTTTTGATAAAATATCTAGAAGTTTAGTTTCACTTTCTTCATCATTGAAAGTAGGAATAATAACAACTTTGTTACTTATATATAAGTTAAGATAACTAGTGACAAGTTTTTGATTTGCTAGGATACGATTATGATAAATGTTAAAATCAATCATTTTAATATCATCACTATTACGAACGTCATTTTTTGGTAAAGGAATTTTTATAATTTTATATTTTTTGCCATGAACATTTATTGATTTTGATAATACATCTCAACAATTTTTAACAGCAAGATAACGATCATCAATAGTATTTTCTGTTCAACTTAATAAAATAGTATTACTATCAACTATACACATGATATTATCTAATCTTCCTATAAGGTATTCAAATAATATTTACAACATTTAGATAGTCTTTTAAATATATTTCTATTTGTTCTTGTGATAAATTAGGATTACGTTCTTGGCATAAAATACCTTCATAACTAGCAAAACAAGTACCTTCACCATCTAACATAATCATGCTAGATTCTAAAATGATTGGTAGAAAATAGTAATCAATTTTTTGTAGTTCAAATATTTTGTATGCTACCATATCATCATCATTTCAAGGTGAATAAATACCTACTATTTCTCCATCTCAAGCATTAAAATTAAATTTTTAAGCCTCTAATATTCTTTGTTTCTTTATTTGCCACTTGCCACTTAGCCCTTTTTACTAGACCATTAATTTAAAAAACCTGAATGTATTCTAAAAACAATTGTGTTATATAATTAACACTAATTTTAACCTGAAAGGATTTTTATTAATGGATAAAATTAAACAAATAGCATTAGTAATTAACAAATTAAATATCAAAGAAAAAATTAAAATTATTGATGATTGTAAAAATCAATATTCAATTAGAAACCTATGTCAATATCTTCAATTAAACAGATCAACATATTACTTTTTAAAAAATAAACAAAAACCTATTAAAAAAGAAGAAAATCATATTATTAAATGCAATCATAAATATCAAAAAATATGCCAACTTTTAATCGAATTTCATTCTACAAGAAAAGGCAGAATTTATGGATATTTAAGAATTTTTTCAGCTTTTAAAGAGTGATTAAAACAAGAAAAAAATATCATTTTAAATATAGAATTATCAATAAAACAAATGCGAAAAATTATGAAAGAACACAATATTCAAGGATTAAAACAAACTAAAAATAACTATCCTAAAAACAAAAAAAATCCAAATAAGTGAATACCTACAATGGATAAAGTAAACAAAGATTATAAAAGTACAACCTCTTCAAATCAAATTTGATCAATGGACACTAAACAAATAAATACTAAAGAAGGATGATTATATCTTTTTGTAATTATTGATTTTTATTCAAATAATGTTGTTAGTTATAATATTGCTCCTAATAAATCATATCAGGATTTAATTCTTCCTGCTCTTGAAAAAATCAACAAACAATTTTCTTGAAATCAAGTAAAAAATGTTATTTTACATTCAGATAACGCCAACGAATTTTATTGTCAGGATATCACAAAATGAGCAGAGGATAAACAAATAATTTTAAGCAAAAAACAACCTTATGATATTGGTGGTAATGTATTATCTGAAAACTGATTTTCTCATTTATCTCAAGAATGACTACCTAAAGGATCAAATCAATATTTATCCATCAATGAAGCTATAAATGATGTAAATCAATATGTTATGTTTTATAATTATGAAAGAATACATTCTAAATTTCTAAAACCACCAATTTTACAAATTAAAATTTAGAATTTTATATCAAAAATGGTCCAGTAATTAAGGGCCAACCACCGTTCTTTCTGGTCATACCATTCAACATTGTTGATGTTCTAAAAATTCAGGAATAACATAAAAATCATCACTATTTGGTGTTGAATAAATTTTTTGTGCCATTAATAGTAGCTTTCCTTTCTTACTTAGTAGCTACTGAATAATTCCCTTATTTTATTGATGATTCCTTTTTTATTATACTAATAATTTTATTTTTTTAAATAGTGTTTTATAGTAATTATTTAATAATTACTATAAAAAAATTTTAATTTTTTTTATTCATTTGAAGAAATATTATTTTTGATATTTTTTAATATTTCTTCAATGTTTTTAACTCTAGTGTTGGTATTATCATATTTAAAGCGTAATTCTGGAACTTTATATTTATTACTTGTTTTGGCAAGTGCGCTTCGACAAAAACCTTTCGCTTTTTCTAAAGCATTACTAATGGTTTTAATATCTAAATTTTCTAAGTAAACTGTTCAATAAATGGTAGCATAACTGTTATCTTTTGTTATTTTTACATTAGTAATAGTGATATCTTTGAAAAGAATATTTTTTGATTCTTTTTTTAATATATTAGTAATTTCTTTTTTTAAGAAACTTTCTTGTTGTTCAAATTTAATGATAGACATCCTATTTTGTCTCCACTTCTTCTACTAAATATGATTCAATAATATCATTTTCTTTTAAGTCATTAAAATTTTTAATAGTAATACCGCATTGAGTTTCTTTTTTAGCAATTTTTAAATCATTTTTTTCATGTTTTAAACCACTGATTTCACCGTTATAAATAACAACATCATCACGAATGATATGAACTTTGCTATTACGTTGAATGAAACCATTAATGACAACACAACCAGCAATTGTTCCTACTTTTGAAAAATGAAAAGTTTTAATAACTCGTGCTTGACCAAGAATTTTATCTTCATAAGTTGGTTCTAATAAACCTTTAGCAGCCAATTCTAATTCTTCAGTTATTTTATAAATGATATTATGTAATCTAATTTCAACACCGGCATTGTTAGCAGCTTCACGAATAACATGATTGGGACGAACATTGAAACCATAAATAATACTTCCTGAAGTTTGAGCAAGTTTAATATCTGATTCACTAATACCACCAATAGTTGCTCTAATAAACTTAACAGTAATATCATTAACATTAATTTTATTTACTGCTTGAACGATTGCTTGCACTGAACCTTGAGTATCTGCTCGTAAAATAACATTAATTTGTTTTAATTCACCTGTAGCAACATCTTGTGTTAAATTACCTAAACTAATTTGTCGATTATTTCTAATTTTATTTGTTTCTTCTGTTTGTCGTACTAGTGCTACTTTTCTTGCTAATTTATCATCATTAAAAACAATAAAAGATTCACCAGGAGTAGGGGCTGTTTCAAATCCTAAAACTTGAACAGGCATTGAAGGTCCAGCTTTAGTAATTATTTTACCAGTATCATTAATAAGGCGTTTAATTTTTCCTTTAACACTACCAGCAACTACAATATCAGTAACTTTTAGTGTTCCACCTTGTATTAATAAAGTACAAATTGAACCAACATTTTTATCATGATGAGATTCGATAACAGTTCCATTAGCAAATCGATTTGGATTAGCATTTAGTTCTTTTAATTCAGCAATTACTAATATGGCTTCTAATAATTCATCAATTCCTTGATTTTTTAAAGCACTACCATAAACAAAAATAGTATCGCCACCTCATTCTTCACTAGTTAAATCACAATTAGCTAGTTCATTCATAATGCGATCAGTATTAACATTTGGTTTATCCATTTTATTAACAAAAACAATAATTGAAACACCAGCTACTTTTGCATGGTCAATTGCTTCACGAGTTTGCGGCATCACACCATCATCACCAGCAACTACTAGAACAACAATATCAGTAATTTTAGAACCACGTGAACGCATTTCAGTAAATGCTTCATGACCTGGGGTATCAATAAAAGTAATTAATTTATTATTAGTTTTAATTTGATAAGCACCAATATGTTGAGTAATACCACCGTGTTCTTGATTAGTAACTTTAGAATTACGGATAGTATCTAATAGTGTTGTTTTTCCATGATCAACATGGCCCATAATTGTAACAACAGGTGGTCGAGTTACTAAATTTTTTTTATCATCTTCGAGATTAATATTTTCTAATAAGTTTTCATATGTTACCACTTTAGCTTTTTCAAAATCAATATTTCATTCCAAACAAAGTTCAAGCATTAATTCTTGAGTTAATATTTGATTTTGATTAAATAGTTTGCCTTGTTTCATGAAGTATTTAATAATGTCAGTTACTGGATGATGCAATGCTTTAGCAAATTCTGAAATAGTTAAAGGTTCGTTATATAAAAATACTCCTTTTTCATTAATTTGAGATGTTTTTTGTTTTAGTTGTTGATTAATATTTTGTGTTTGTTGAGATATTCGTTTTTTTGCCATTTGCATCCCGCCTTTCGCTTGGGAAAATTAATCTCAATTTTTTTTAATTTCATTAATTAATTGTTCATAAAATTCATTTGGAATTTTTGTTTTTAATGCTCGTTCTAATGCCTTGTTTTTAATAAGCAAAGGTATTAATTCAAGTTTAGGTTGGATATAGGCACCTCGACCATTTTGTTTGCCAGTTTTATCAATGAATAATTGTCCTTCTTTATTAATAACAATTCTAATTAATTCACGTTTAGGTAAAATAGTATTTGTAACTATACATTTACGCATTGGTATTTTTTTACGTTTAATTAAAGGTATTTTATTCATAACGACCTACTTTATTGTTTATTGATTTTTATTTTTTCATTGTGTTTTTTTTAATAATTCAGATATAAACTTTTCATATTCACTTTCTTTAATATTACCATTTCAAGTAAATTTAATATTATTTTCATTTGCTTGTTCTAATGAAGTAATATTAATATTTCAGTGAGTTACACCGGCAACTAATTTAGCAGCCATACCATTTTTACCAATAGCTAATGATAATTGTTCAGTAGGAACAATAATATTTGCTTGTTTTTCTTCTTCATTAATATCAATTGAAATAACTTTAGCTGGTGTTAAAGCGTTAATTATATATTCTTTTATATTAGGATTTCAGGCAATAATGTCAATTTTTTCGCCACTTAATTCTTGCGTAATTAATTTTGTTCTTTCGCCTTTTGGACCAATACATGCACCAATACCATCAATGCTTGGATCATGACTAACAATTGCAACCTTAGCTCTAATTCCAGGAATACGAGCAATATCTTTAACTTCGATTACACCTTGTGCTATTTCAGGAACTTCTAATTCTAGTAAACAACGTAAAAAATTAACGTGAGTTCTTGATGCTAAAATTTGACCATAGTTTTTATTTTTAATAATATCTTCAACATAAAATTTGATATAAGTATTATTAGCGATTGGTTTATTTTTTGGTAAGATCTCACTAGGGATTTGATTTTGTTTTGGTAAGAAAGCATAGGCTCTACCAATTTTAATTAACATATAAGTTTCTTCAACGCTTTCAATAGTACCAATTAATATGTGATCTTTTTTATCAATAAATTCATCATAAATTGATGTTTTTTCTGCTTCACGAATTGATTGTTTCACTACTTGAATAGCTTTAAAAATTGATAAACGAGAGAATTGATCACTAGGAATTATTTGCGTATATGTATCACCAATTGTTAAGCCAGGATTCTTTGTTTTAATAGTTGAAAGTGCAATTTCTAATTCAGGATCTTCAACTTTTGGAACAACAATTAAATCCTTTAAAATTTTAATAGTACCTTTATTTTGATCAATTTCAATTCTGATATTTGTACTATCATCACGATGACTTTGATATTCATATGCTTTTTTTAGTCCTTCTTTTAAAGCTTCAATGATATCTTCTTTTGCTATTTGTTTTTCTTCAGCAATTTCATTTATGGCATTTAAAATGATTTGACTAATTTCTTTGTCCACTTTTTCTCCTCCTTGTTTTTTATAAACATTGTTGTTTATTATTTAATAGTATTTGAAATAGATTTATTTCAAAATGAAAATATACTTAAATAAAAAAATAAAATATATTACACTAGAAATAATAAAGACAGCTGGTAGCTGTCTTGCTATAATTCTAATTCATTGTTCATTATACAATATTATTAATTTGAAAACAATAGAAATTTATTAAATGATAGAGTTTTATTATCGTAGATTATATTGTAGAAATATCTTTCATTATCTTAATGGTAATTTTCAAGTTTTAAGTTGATTAAATATAATTATTTATATAGTAGTAATTGTTTTTGTTCTATTATCATTGAAAGATATAACATTCATTTTAAAGTTTCTATTTTTTAAAATCAATGGGAACTAAATTGCTTTTCAATACTAATTTGTTCTTATATTGATATCAATCTCCTATATATTCTGCTTATCAAAGATTAGACATTTTTTTAAAATATTTTCAAATATTAGTAAAAATGTTAAGATTTATTTATTAAATTTTATTAAATAATAAAAATTTGGAGTAAATATTATGGACATATTCCGTAATTAAATTTAATTAATTGTCAATAAAATTGTTTTAAAACTATTTAGTGTTATTGAATATAGAAATAAATATTTTTTGAAAAAATAGTTTAAAAAATGAGTTTACATTTTAAACAAAAAATTGTTAATAATATTTTTATATTAACTCGATAAAAATTTAAATTTTAAAAAAATATTTTTAATATTTTTTTTATTTTAATGGTTTTATTTTATTAAAAATTTCACAAAGTAAGTTAAATCTTAAGTACATAAGTCTAAATTTAGATTTTCTACATTTATTTACTAAAATTTTGAATCTTTTCAATCAAGCAAAGACATGTTCAACTTTAATTCTAATTTTAGATACAATCTTATTGTATTTTCTTTCTTGTTTAGTTAATTTTTTATTTTTAGTTCTTTTAATTGGTATTATTGTATTTTTATAAATATTTTGTATACCTTGATATCCTAAATCACCAATAATTATTGTTTTTTCTGAAAATTCAAGATTTGAATTTTTTAATATTTGAAAATCATGCACTTTACCATTATCAGCAAAAATATCAACAATTTTTTTATTAAAAAAATCATATACAATTTGAAATTTTATAGAATACATTCAACTTTTACCAGAAAAATATTCTAACTGTAGTTTTTTTTAGTTGGTCTTTCAATTTCAATCTCAGTTGAATCAATTAAATAAAATTGAAATTCATTTGAATTTTCTTGTTTTTTATCAATTTTTAATTTATATCTTTCTTTTAAAAATTGGTAATCTTTGTGGTTACTAAGTTTATTTTCTACTCAAGTAATATTTTGAAAACAACTTGATGGGCTCATTTTAGATTTAATACTCATTTGAAAAAAAGTATAATATTCTTTTCAGTATAATAAAGTCATCATTAATCTTTCTTCTACTGAAAGTTTATTTTTTCGACCTTTATTTTTTTCTAATTTTTCTATTTCAATTAATTTTTCTAACATTTCATTAAAATGAAAACGTTTTATACCAAAATATCTGTAAAATTCTTCATTTTTTAATTTTTTTAAATTTTCAAAAATCATTTTTATCAACACTTTTCTAAATTTATTGTTAATAACAAAATTATAAAATAAATTTTAAAATTATTAATTGACTTTTAAAAAATTTAATTACGGAATATGTCTTTTATTAAAAATTTGAATTAATTGATTAATTCTTCTAATAGTTAGGTTAAGTTTATTTTTGGCTTGATGTTTAGATAATTTTTTAATAGTAATGTCATTTATAATTTTATACTTATATTTTTCTTTCATAGTCATGCTTCTTTCCATATTTATCACCAAGTATATTTAACTTCACTTTTTGGGAAATTTTTACTCGATAACTAATAGGAAATTATCACTAAATAATGACACACTAACGATTCTGGTATTGATATAACAACAGAATCAATTAAAATGATAAGATCAGTTTAATTTATTAAGGTATTTAAATTAAATTTTATTCATAAAATAAAAAGACTTAGTAAAAATACTAAGTTTTTTTTATTTGTCTTTAAAAGATAAATATTTATAAAGTATTAATTGTTACTTTATTATTTATATTATTGACTGGGTTTTGTGATTCAAAGTTATTGATGTTCGTTACATCATTATTTGCTAATAAAGGAGTTCTATTTTAGATTTTGAAAATGATACTAGCATATTTTCTACTAATCCTTTAGTGGCATTTGTTATTTTTTTATTACCAACTTGTGTTATGTTTAAACTATGAATTAAAGGTACAGAACCCATTATGCATACTACTAAATTATTTGGATTTAAAATAATATTTAATTTATCTTTTATTGATTTTCCATTTCTTGTATTATCATAAAAAAATAAAATAGTTGATAAACTAAGACCAGTTAATAATATTCCGGTGGAACTAATTATAGTTCCAATTATGAATTCTTTAAAATATTTACTGTTATTATTTTGAATAGGCATGTTTAGTTAACTCCTTGTTTTTTTACGCATAAAAATTATTTATTTTTAATTATTTACTTTAAAATAAAGAAAATTTAATTTTATAATTTCATTATATTATAATTCAAATTATTAATAAAATTTGATAGTAAAATATATGTTAAATTTTTTTATAAAAAAATTTAAGGAATAAAAGTATCTATTTTTCAAAAAATAATATGATATAATATGTGGGTGAAGGATATAGCGGAAAAGGTCTTTCATGTACTTATTTTCTAAGTTTGTTCAAAGATAGTGTGGAAATATATATTATTATAGTAATGTAGAGTTTATTAACTTTTATTTTTTAAAGATAAAAAAATATTAATTTTAAAAAAGAGTATTTAAATCAAATGTAGTCTAAAAGCAAAGAGGGGTATTGTCATGATTAAAATATATGTTTCGCCAAGTTGTTTGTCTTCAAAAAAAGTTATTCAATTTTTTGATAAACATAAAATTCCATATATTAAACGTAATATTATCCATAATCCATTGACCGATACTGAAATTAAATTATTATTAAGATTTGTACCAAATGGTGTTGGTGATATTATTTCAACAAGAGCAAAGTTTATTAAAACACATGCTATTAATATTGAAAAGTTAACAATGTTACAAGTTTTTGATTTAATTAAAACTTCACCAACTGTTTTAAAACGTCCAATTATTGTTCAAGAAAATAAACAACGTATTCAAATTGGTTATAATGAAGACGAGATTGAATTATTTTTACGTGGTTCTATTGAAAACGAATTTGAAGATTCTTGTGAAATATTTTAATTGAAATATGATTGGAATACATGATGAAAAATTATAAATTTACAATTATTGCTAATAAATATGAGAATTCTCAATCATTAGCTAAGGAATTAAGGGCCAAGTTATTGGCCCTTAAAGCACTTGAAGATACTTCTTTTCCAGATATTGTTTTTATTATTGGCGGTGATGGAACATTTTTAAAAGCTGTTCATGATTATAATAATATGCTCAATACTGTTAAGTTTGTTAGTTTTAAATGTGGTAATCTTGGTTTTTATGAAAATTTTTTAAACACAGAAGTTGACAAAGTATTAATGTGAATTGATAAAAATGATAATAATTTAATAGTAAATAAATTTTCATTATTAGAAGTAAATATTAATAATAAGATTTTATATGCTATTAATGAAGTTAAATTTGTTAATTTAACAACAACTCTTTCATGTCAAGTGTTAATTAATAATCAATTATTTGAAAACTTTCGTGGTTCTGGTTTAGTTATTGCAACAAGAACTGGTTCGACGGGTTTAATGAAATCACTTGGTGGTGCTGTTTTAATTTCAAATCATAACTTAATGCAATTTCATGAAATTGCTCCAGTAGCTAATAATAGTTATCGCAGTTTAAATTCACCACTAATTTTGGATGAAAATCATGAAATTACTTTGAAAAATATTCAAAAAGATAGTAAATTGAGCGATTTTGGAAAATTAATTGTTGATACTTTTGATTTTAATGATAAACTAAATGATAAGGTAACAATTAAATTATCAGAATTAACGTTACAAGTTTTAGAATATCGACTTAATCATTATTCTTTACTTGCTAAAGTAAAAAAAGCTTTTATTCAAGAAGATTAAGAAAATATTTAAAAATATATTAATTAAGGAAGGTAATCATGCCAATTTGACAAATAGTATTATTAGTTATTGCATTGTTATTTGCTGTGGCTAGTATTGGGATTTGAATATGAAATGTTAGTACAGCTAAAAAATTACGCAATCAACAAGAAAGTAGTTCAAAACCTATTAATAAACCACAAAAATTCCCATTTAAATTACAAAATTTTATTGTTGATTTAGGGGGAATTGATAATATTAAAGAGACAACAGCAACAGCAAATAAAATTAAGGTAGAGATTATTGATCATTCAAAAATTAATTTTAATAATCTTAAAAAAATTAAAAATCGTGGTATTTTAGACCAAGACGATAGTGTTAGTTTAGTCTTAGGAACTTATTGTAATAATTTAAGTATTGCTATTAATGATCTTATTAAATTAAATAATGAGAAATAAGTTATTTTTTGTAATATCCATAAATACCATTAATTAAAACATAAGTGTTAGTATAGCCCAATTCTCTGAGTGTTAGTGCAGCAGCAGTTGAACGATTTCCTGCATTACAAATAGTTATAATCACTTGATTTTTGTTTTCAATATATTTACTAGGATTTTTAATCAAATCATAGTAAGGAATATTAACAATATTAAGTTCACCATTATCATTTGTTATTTTTTTTAAAATTTGATATTCAGCAACATCACGAACATCAATAATTAAAGCTTTATTTTTAATTTTATCAAAGTCTTTATTTGAAATTGAAATTTCATTTTGTATTTTATGTTTAAACATAAGTTATGACCTCCTAAAATAAAATTGTTCTATAACTTATTTTAACATTTTATTATGCTATAATGCTCATAGTTGCGATAAAAAATGGAAGCTAAGGAGTAAATAATGTTAAAAGAAAAATTCCTTTTTAAAGAAGGAAAATATGAATTAATTGTTGAATTAGGTACAATGGCTAATTTAGCAGAAAAATCAGTAAAAATTACTTATGGAAATACAGTTGTATTAACAACTGTATCATATAATGAAGTTATTAATAATCAAGATTTTTTTCCATTACAAATAGTTTTTCAAGAAAAGTTATATTCAGTTGGTAAGATTCCAGGTGGTTTTTTAAAGCGTGAAGGTCGACCTAGTGAATATGCAACACTATGTGCTAGATTAATTGATCGTTCAATCCGTCCATTATTTCCAAAAGGTTTTGTTAATGAAGTGCAAGTTGTAAATAATGTTTTTGCGTTAGATGATGCTTGTGATGTTAGAGTAAATGCAGCTTTTGGTACTTCACTTGCTTTAGGATTAAGTAGTTTGCCATTTCAGGGTCCTAGTGCTACTGTTGTTGTTGGTAAAATAAATGATGAACTTGTCCTTAATCCAACACAAGAGCAATTATTAAATTCAAAAATGGAATTGATTGTTGGTGGAACAAAAGATGCCATCAATATGGTTGAAGCTGGATGTCATGATATTTTAGAAAAAGATATGATTAAAGCATTAAAATTTGCACATGAACATATTATTAAATTAATAATTTTTCAAGAAAGTATCATTGAAAAATTAAAACCAAATAAATTTAAACCACAGTTAGCATTAATTCCTGTTAATATTGAACAATTTGTAGAAACAAATTGTCAATCACAAATTAGTAAAATTAGTACTACTGTTGATAAAAAAAGTCGAAGCAACTTGATTAAAAATTTAGTTGAAGAAACATTTCAAAGTTTTAAAAATAAATTTAATCAAGAAGTTTTAAATGTTGGTGAAGAAACAACTATTCATAATTTACGCAAAAGTATTGATCAATTATTACAAAAAGCAATGCGTACTATGATTTTAAAAAATAATGTACGAGTTGATGGACGAAAAGCAGATGATATTAGAAAATTAACAAGTATGATTGATGTTTTACCTATTGTTCATGGTAGTGCAATGTTTACTCGTGGTGAAACACAAGTTTTATCAGTTTTAACTTTGGGTGCACTTGCGGAACATCAAATTATTGATGGATTAGGTAAAGAAGAGTATAAACGTTTTATTCATCATTATAATTTTCCTCCATTTTCTGTTGGTGAAACCGGAAGAATGGGTGTTCCTTCACGACGTGAGATTGGTCATGGCGCCCTTGGTGAAAAAGCATTATTACAAATTATTCCTCTTGAAAAAGATTTTCCTTATACAATTAGATTAGTATCAGAAGTATTAGCATCAAATGGTTCAACTTCACAAGCAGCAATTTGTGCTTCATCAATGGCATTAATGGCTGGTGGTGTACCAATTAGAGCTGCAATTGCTGGTATTGCCATGGGTTTAATTAAAGAAGAAAAAGATTTTACAATTTTAACTGACATTCAAGGATTAGAAGATCACTTAGGTGATATGGATTTTAAAGTGGCAGGAACAGCTAATGGTATTTGTGCTTTACAAATGGATATTAAAATTACTGGTATTGATTTTAATATTATTACACAAGCTTTAGAAAAAGCCAGAATTGCGAGATTACAAGTATTAGCAAACATGAATGAAGTAATTAAAAAACCTAGAACTACATTGGCACCTAATGCTCCAAAAATTATTCAAAAGTTAATTCCAATTGATAAAATTCGTGATATTATTGGTGTTGGTGGGAAAGTTATTAATAAAATTATTACCGACTGTGATAATGTTAAAATTGATATTGAAGATGATGGACGATTGATGATTTATCATAATGAACAATCAGCCATTGATAAAGCTTGACAAATTATTGAAAGTATTGTTAATCCTGTTCAAATTAAAATCGGTTCTGAATTTGATAGTAAAGTTGTAAAAATTGTTAATTTTGGTGTTTTTGTTAATTTACAAGATAAGATTGATGGTTTAATTCATATTTCAGAATTTTCAAAAAAATTTAATAAACGTATTGATAATTTAAATAATGTCGTTAAAATCAATGATATAATTAAAGTTCGAGTAATTAAAGTTGAAGATAATAGTAAGCTTAGCTTAGAAATTATTGATAAATAATTTGAAACTATTTTTAATGAAAATTAATTACAGTTTTATTATTAAATTAGTGTTAAAATACTAATAATATAATATAGCAGCATCTTGGGAATTTAAGTTAAAGTTTTAATTTTTATGTTCTTCTAAGATATTAAATTTTATAAAATAAAAATAAAGAAAGTAGAAAACTGGTGAAAACATGGCAAAGATAAAAGTATTTGCTCTGGGTGGATTAGATGAACGTGGTAAAAACTTATATGTTGTTGAAGTAAATGATAAGATATTTGTATTTGATGCCGGCATTAGACTCCCAGAAAGAGAAATTTTAGGAATTGATATTATTATTCCAGATTATACATATTTAAAAGAAAATAAACATCGTATTCAAGGTATATTTATTTCAAAACCATCTGATGATGCTTTTGGAGCACTACCTTATATTTTAAAAGATTTTAATAAAATAAAACCCGAGTATAAAGTTCCAATCTTTACTAGTAAACTAACTGATTTTATGATTAAGCAGAAATTAGAACGTTTTCGTTTTATTAATCAAAATGAAATTATAATTAAAACTATTGAGCCTGAACAAAAAGTATCATTTGGTAATGTTGTTGTTAAAACATTTAAAACAACTACTTCAATTCCAGGTAGTTTAGGTTTTGTTCTAACTGTAAATAATGGTGAAAATATTAAATTAAATGAAACAATTGTTTATACGGGTGATTATATTTTTGATGGTGAACATCGTAGTGATTTTACTACTGATATTCAACATTTAGCTAGTGTTTCTAAAAATGATGTTTTATTATTAATTAGTGAAGCAACATGCGCCAATAGAAAAGCTTTTACAGCTCCTAAGCATAAAATTCAAACTATTATTGAGCCAGTATTAAAAGAAGCACCAGGAAGGGTTATTCTTGCATGTTATGATCAAGATTTATATCGTGTTAGTGAAATTCTTAATGCTATTAAAGAAACTGACTCTAAAAGTAAAATTGCAGTTTATGGTGCAACTTTATATGATATTTTATTAAAAGTTAATGATTTAAATGCTTTCAATATTGATAAATCACAAATTATTAATTTAGCACAAACAATTGGTACTAAAGATACAGTAATTATTGTTACTGGTAGTGGTGAGCGTTTATTTACTAGAATGAATAAAATTGCTATTGGTAATGATGATTATTTAAAACTTGAATCCCAAGATACAATAATTTTAGCAACTCCACCAATTCCAGGAAATGAATTGGCTCATGCAGCCTTATTAGATGACTTAGCACGTACTGATGTTAAAGTTATTAATATATCAGAAAAACAAGCTTGAAGTTTAAATGCTTCTTATGAAGATATTAAGTTAATGGTTAATATTATTGAACCAAAATATTTTTTACCAGTTAAAGGTTTATATAAAGATTTTGTAGCAGCACAAGCAGCAGCCATTGATGCTGGTGTATTACATAACAATGCTTTAATTCATGATAATGGTGAAGTTATTACTTTTGAAAATGGTAAATTAATTGATAATTTTGTTAAACAGTATGTTGCACGTCCTTCTCGTTTTAATGATAAAAATGCTACTAATAAAACAACAAATAACTTAATAAAAACTGGTGATGTATATGTAGATGGTATTGGTGTTGGTGATATTGGTTCCATTGTTATTAGTGAAAGAAAACAATTACAACGTGATGGTATTTTAATTACAGGAGTGACAATAAATCGTAAAACTAAAGAAATTGTTTCTTTAATTGATGCACAAATGCGTGGTGTTGTTTATTTAACTAATAATGAAGAAATGTTGAAAAAATTGCAAAACATTATTATTAATGTTATTGAAAAATATAAAACTAATAATGCTTTTAGTCTTAGTGAAGTTAAGACTAAAATGAAAAATGACTTACAAGATTATATTAAAAAAGAAACTGGTAAGTTACCTATGATTTTAACAGTTGTTAATGAAATTTAAGGTTAATGATATTATCATTAACCTTAACTTATATAATTTTTCATATTTAAACTAATTTTAAAATTTATATAATGTTTAGTAAATTAGAACTAGTTTAGAAAATTACTAAAAACTATTGAAAATCAATTTAAAATAATTTATAGTGCATTTAGTAAAAAAACATGAAAATTATTGCTGGAGAATTTGAAAGTAATAAAAAAATTTCTTCAACTGGTATATTAGTTTTGGTTGAAGAAATTTTTTATTTTATTAATTAAAAATCTAATAACTTTGTAAACTACATTATATAAATTAATAGAAAAATTTAAAATTTAAAAATTTCATGGATTATAATGTCCTTTACCTTTTATTTTTGCTGCATTTTCTGCTTCTGCACGTTCTCTTTTTTGTCTTTCATCTTCTTCAGCTGCTCTGGCGCGTTCTCTTAATTCTTTAACTCGATCTTCTTTTAATTTTTCGGGTGGTTGTCAAATTTACGAAATAATTTATTATCATATTAGTAACTTATTTCCAAAAATGAATTATTTGAAAAATAATGAAAATTAGACAAAATTACTCTCTTTAACCCTTAAATTTAAATTTATATTCGACGTATTTTAAAAAAAATAAAAGATACATTTTGTAAGTTAAATTAAAATTATTATCAAGGAAAAAGACAAGAAATAATCTTGTCTTTTTTTGTAATTGTAAAATTTTAAAATTTTTAATAAACCTCTTTAACGCTATTATCAACACGTGTTAGGGAACTAAAAAAGTGAACTACAACACAGTTGTTAAAAATAGTAGCTAGAACATAAATATGAATAAACAAAAACTATTTTCTTATAAAGACCAAGAAATTATTAATGAATATAATAAAAAACGTAATCAAGAAATAACAGAAGAACATTTAAATAATATAGAAAAATTAAGAGAAGATTTTAAAAAAGAAGTTATTAATGAATATAAAGAAAAATTAAGAGAAGATTTAGATGAACGAATAACGTGACTTACAAATGAAATATCTAATGTTAAACATTTTAAACAAATAGAATTTTATATATGAGAAAAAATATGTTTAAAAAATATAATAATTAAAATTGAACAAGGAATATTTGATTAATAATGCAATATGACTTAATTATTGGGATTGACCCTGCTGGAATTGGTAATAATGGAATGGTTATATATTCAAGTGAAACTAATAATATTGTTTTTAATGAAACATTTAATACATTAACTGTTTTATGAACTAAAAATATGTATAAAGAAAAAATGCAATTAATTAAAGAAAAATTTATTGATAAAAAAATATTAGTTATTGTAGAAAATTTCTTTTTAAGTTCAAACGCCACTTGCCACTTGCCACTTAGCCCTTTTTACTAGACCATTAATTTAAAAAACCTGAATGTATTCTAAAAACAATTGTGTTATATAATTAACACTAATTTTAACCTGAAAGGATTTTTATTAATGGATAAAATTAAACAAATAGCATTAGTAATTAACAAATTAAATATCAAAGAAAAAATTAAAATTATTGATGATTGTAAAAATCAATATTCAATTAGAAACCTATGTCAATATCTTCAATTAAACAGATCAACATATTACTTTTTAAAAAATAAACAAAAACCTATTAAAAAAGAAGAAAATCATATTATTAAATGCAATCATAAATATCAAAAAATATGCCAACTTTTAATCGAATTTCATTCTACAAGAAAAGGCAGAATTTATGGATATTTAAGAATTTTTTCAGCTTTTAAAGAGTGATTAAAACAAGAAAAAAATATCATTTTAAATATAGAATTATCAATAAAACAAATGCGAAAAATTATGAAAGAACACAATATTCAAGGATTAAAACAAACTAAAAATAACTATCCTAAAAACAAAAAAAATCCAAATAAGTGAATACCTACAATGGATAAAGTAAACAAAGATTATAAAAGTACAACCTCTTCAAATCAAATTTGATCAATGGACACTAAACAAATAAATACTAAAGAAGGATGATTATATCTTTTTGTAATTATTGATTTTTATTCAAATAATGTTGTTAGTTATAATATTGCTCCTAATAAATCATATCAGGATTTAATTCTTCCTGCTCTTGAAAAAATCAACAAACAATTTTCTTGAAATCAAGTAAAAAATGTTATTTTACATTCAGATAACGCCAACGAATTTTATTGTCAGGATATCACAAAATGAGCAGAGGATAAACAAATAATTTTAAGCAAAAAACAACCTTATGATATTGGTGGTAATGTATTATCTGAAAACTGATTTTCTCATTTATCTCAAGAATGACTACCTAAAGGATCAAATCAATATTTATCCATCAATGAAGCTATAAATGATGTAAATCAATATGTTATGTTTTATAATTATGAAAGAATACATTCTAAATTTCTAAAACCACCAATTTTACAAATTAAAATTTAGAATTTTATATCAAAAATGGTCCAGTAATTAAGGGCCAACCACCGTCTTGAAAATTATAATAACTGATATCCATTAACTGGAACAATTACAGAAACACCACAGCAGTATATACAAACATGACCTAATGTTAATGATTGATTTAAAACTTTTGATATTCGCGCGCAAAATGATATTAATGCTTATCTTGATTTTATTTTATCTAAATTTCCTTTTGATAGTTTTAAAGATGAATTAATTAAAGAAACATTAAGAGATATGGTTTATGTTATGGTTGAACATTGAGTATTTAATCGTACACCAATTGAATTTAATGTTGATGCTACTATTCAATTTAATAATGGTACTCAATTTAGTGCAAATAGTACTCCTACAATTAATGTTTGAGATTTAGCACCTAGTTGAATGAAAATATGAGCAAGATTAACAGAATTAAAACAAATATTTTCAAGTTATAATGATGATGAAATAGATGTTGAAAAAATTGACTTAAAAGCATTTTATACTAGAAATCAAGTTGATGAATTAATTGAACAACAAAAAGAATTTACATTATCAAAACAAATTAAATTATATGATGATTTAGTTGATGATAATGAAAATGAAATATATAGAGGTCCTGTTAGTAAATTTATTAATAAAGGTTATGTTGCAACTGATTATGATAAAGAAACTGAAACAATGATTTTAGATTGACCTGATGAAATTGGTACATTACCCCCCGAAGCATTACAAAATAATCCACAAATTGGTGATTATACGCATGCACCAACTTGTGATTTTTCTGCTAAACAACAAAAACGAATTACTACAAATGAAAATACTATAAATCAAATTTCAAATTATATATTTAAAAATAGAGATGATATCCTTGATATTAAAAATAATTGATTTAATATTGAAACTAGTCCTTTATGAAAAAAAATTAATAATGAAAATATTTCATTATTAACTTGATATAGTGTTAAAGTTAAATATTCGATTAGTTTGAAAAAACAACCAAGTGATAAATATACAAATTTTAATAAACAAGTTAAGTTTTATTTAAAAACAAATGATATAAATTTTCCCTCTTTTGATTCAATTTCTTTCATGGAATATATTTCAACAAATGAATCTGTATTATATATAGCGGGACTTGTTTATAATACCGAAACTAAAAAATTTATTATTAGTGGTCAAGAATACCCCAACCAAAAAGGAAAATATTTTTTAGTGGATTAGTAGAAGAAATATATCAATATATAGGAAAAGGTGCACCAACTGAATTTATAGCAGAAGATAGTACTGAACGTGATTATTATACAAAAATAGAAACTAATAATTTATTAGATAAAAAACAAAACAAATTAATTGCTGGTACTAATATAACTATTGATGAAAATAATAAAATTAGTGCTACTGGTGGTAAAGTAGATTTATCTGATTATTATAAAAAAGAAGAAGTAGATAAAAAATTAGAAGATACAAAAGCACAATTTCCGATTGCATTTCAAATAAATGCTCTAAGTCAAGAAATTCCTAATTTAGAAACTAATAATAAAACTGTCGCTAGTGCTGTTAATGAAATAAATAAAAAACAAGTTAAAGAAAATTGAAAAGTAATAGGTAAAAGTATAAATAATCGTAAATATGGTGATTTTAATCTTGCTTTTAATACTCTTTATAGAGTAATTATTACATGGGAATCTCCACCATTTCATCAAGTAAATACAAGAATAACAGTAGAATTTAAAACAGGTAATTATTTAGGTGGAATACATGGAAGTAAAATATTTCTTACAAAAGGTTTAATTAATAATGAAGAAGGTATTTTATATTTACAATTATTAGATATTAATAAATGACAATTAATTTTAGAAGGTGGAAATGAAAAATATGCAAATATTTTTTCATTAGAAGAATTACAAAATACAGTTAAAGTAGATATTATTCAACCTATAAAAATTACAAGTCATACTTTAAAAATAAATGAATTAAAAAATAATGAGATTAATATTGAATTACCAAATACTCCAACACCAACTCCAAATATTTCACAATGAAAAGAAGTAGGAGAAGTTATAACAGATAAAAAAAATAATAATCAAAATTTTATAAAATATATATTTAAAGATAAAACACATTATAGAATATATATAAGTTATGGTGATTATACAAGTAAAGAAAATAATAAAAATTATAGTTGACAAATAATTAATTTTTATTATCAATTAGATACAAGCGTTGTAAAAAGTAGTTTATGAATAGCGAATAATAACAATAACCAACAAACTGAAATTAATATTTATAACAATAGAATAATGTGGGGTATGGGTAGAGATTATATTTTTAAAAAATTAGAAGAATTACAGGAATAATATTATGTTTTTTAAAATTATAAAGATTATTTTAGGTTTAATTGGAGTAATTTTATCATCAGCAATAGCGGGTTTAATTATATTTATTATTGTAAAAATAATATTAAAAATTAATCAAATATTTTAGAAAGGTGGTGAATATTATGTTAGGTAGATTTTTTAGAAAAGATAAAAGTAATATTAGTGATAATCAAAATGAAAAAGTAAAATTTTAACTAATAAAAATAAAAGTACTCATGCTTCAATTTTAAATTATTTTGGTTTTAATGATTTTAATCATGAAACTTATTTTACTGATTTTGTAGCAGAAAATAATGCTAATTTATATAATGCTCCATTGGAAATAAATAATGAAACTATTAAACAATATTTAATTCAACAAGAATTTTATAGAAAAAATTGAAATTCTATTTTTAAATTAAGTAAATTAGGAATTAGTGGTTATTTAATTTATATTGCAAATGATAATTTATATTTTCAAGTAGTAGATATACAACAAAGAGTTTATGATATTACTGGTAAATTAATTCAATGTACTATTTTTTATGATAGTTATGAACAAAATGCACAAATGGTAAGATTATTTGAAATTTATACATTAAATAATGAACAAGTAACTATTAATCGTGCAATTTATAGTATTAGTGATAATAAAAAAACAATTTCCATTAGATTTTAAATCATTTATTAATAATCCTAATCTATTACAAGAACAAACACTAAATATTAATTATATACCAATATCAATTATGCGAAATAAAGCAAATGAGTTAGCAGATTGTGATAAAGTAATGGATAAAATTAAAGGATTAGATGTTATTTATGAACAAATTGTTTTAGATACCATTTTAAATTCACCTAAATTTATTTTTAATCAAACTTATGGTAATGTTCAATCAACATTAGAAGAAGCAGTAAGAACATTGGTTACTAAAAACTACATATTTAAAAGTGGTGGAGATAATAATGAACAAAACGAAAATATCAATATGACAAATAGGACATATTCCGTAATTAAATTTAATTAATTGTCAATAAAATTGTTTTAAAACTATTTAGTGTTATTGAATATAGAAATAAATATTTTTTGAAAAAATAGTTTAAAAAATGAGTTTACATTTTAAACAAAAAATTGTTAATAATATTTTTATATTAACTCGATAAAAATTTAAATTTTAAAAAAATATTTTTAATATTTTTTTTATTTTAATGGTTTTATTTTATTAAAAATTTCACAAAGTAAGTTAAATCTTAAGTACATAAGTCTAAATTTAGATTTTCTACATTTATTTACTAAAATTTTGAATCTTTTCAATCAAGCAAAGACATGTTCAACTTTAATTCTAATTTTAGATACAATCTTATTGTATTTTCTTTCTTGTTTAGTTAATTTTTTATTTTTAGTTCTTTTAATTGGTATTATTGTATTTTTATAAATATTTTGTATACCTTGATATCCTAAATCACCAATAATTATTGTTTTTTCTGAAAATTCAAGATTTGAATTTTTTAATATTTGAAAATCATGCACTTTACCATTATCAGCAAAAATATCAACAATTTTTTTATTAAAAAAATCATATACAATTTGAAATTTTATAGAATACATTCAACTTTTACCAGAAAAATATTCTAACTGTAGTTTTTTTTAGTTGGTCTTTCAATTTCAATCTCAGTTGAATCAATTAAATAAAATTGAAATTCATTTGAATTTTCTTGTTTTTTATCAATTTTTAATTTATATCTTTCTTTTAAAAATTGGTAATCTTTGTGGTTACTAAGTTTATTTTCTACTCAAGTAATATTTCGAAAACAACTTGATGGGCTCATTTTAGATTTAATACTCATTTGAAAAAACGTATAATATTCTTTTCAGTATAATAAAGTCATCATTAATCTTTCTTCTACTGAAAGTTTATTTTTTCGACCTTTATTTTTTTCTAATTTTTCTATTTCAATTAATTTTTCTAACATTTCATTAAAATGAAAACGTTTTATACCAAAATATCTGTAAAATTCTTCATTTTTTAATTTTTTTAAATTTTCAAAAATCATTTTTATCAACACTTTTCTAAATTTATTGTTAATAACAAAATTATAAAATAAATTTTAAAATTATCAATTGACTTTTAAAAAATTTAATTACGGAATATGTCTATTCTCTAAAAAAAAGATTTTATTAATATTATCAAGTTTGGAAAAGAAAATTCTTCATTATTACATATAGCAGTATTAAATGATTGACAAAAATTAGTAACTTATTTAATAAATGAATGACCAGTTGATATTGATTATAAAGATAATTCAGGAAATTCGGCATGAAATCATGCTTGTATGTTATTACAATCAAAAAATACTTTGACTATTAAAAAAGAACATCAATTAACTTATAAAAATAAAGTATTTATAAAACAATTAATTCCTTCATCTCCAAATTGAAATCCAATTGAAAAAAAAGAAATTAATAAAAATGCCAGTGAAAATAGAAAAAAATTATTAACTATTATATGCCAAAAGATAAAAATAGTATTGAAAGTTGAGAACATATTAGTAATATCGATTTACAAATGCAAAATTCTTTCACAAACGAAAGCAATACCTTAAAATTTTCAATATCTTAAAACATTAAGATATTTTTTATCTAATTTTTGATATTTTTACATTAGTAACTTAGATAAATATCTTATTTACGTTATTATTTATTTCTTAATAATATATTATTCAAAACTATGTAATTCTTTTCATAGTTTTTCTAAAATTACTTTTGATTTAACTAATGATGAAAGTTCTGTTTTTGTAGCATTTTGCAATAATTGTCAAGTTGGAAATTGCTGTAATATTTTATTTTGTAATTGTAAACCAATTCCTGGTACTGATGATAAAACACTACTTATCATTGATTGACTTCGTTTTGTTTTATGATATTTAATTGCATAATTATGAACTTGATCTTGTAATTTACTCAAAAATAAAAAACAAGCATCAGTTTTAGGAATATTAATAATTTGCATTTTTTCATTTATAATTTTATCAGTTTGATGTTTTTTATTTTTAACTAATCCAATAATAGGAATTGTTAAGTTTAATAATGTTAGTTGTTCTAATGTAGCACTAATTTGTGGTTTTCCACCATCAACAATAATTAAATCAGGAAGTGGCAATTTATTAATAACTAAGTGATGATATCTACGATAAATCATTTCACAAAAACGATGATAATCGTCAATAATTTTTGGATCTAATAAAAATTTACGATAATCATTAAAACTAGGATTACCATTCTTATAAACAATCATACCGCCAACACTAGCACTTTGTTGAAGATTAGAAACATCAAAAACCTCTAAATGATTTAAATTAGGAATTTTTAATCATTGTGATAATACTTTCATCATATTTAACGGTGCATTAAATTGATTAGTTTGTAAATAATTATTTCATGCGTAAATGGCATTGGTTTTTGCCAATGTTAAAATATGTTCTTTTGTTCCTTTAATTGGATTAATAAATTTTATTTGTGGAAATAATAATTTTAATTGTTTTAAATCAATATTTGATGGTAAATATATTTCATTTGGCAATGTATTTTTACTATATAGTTGTTGACAATAATTACGAATTAAATCTTGAATTTCTAAGTAATTATTTTGAACTATTTGTTCATCTTTAGCTTGCAATTTACCATTACGATAAAATAAAGTAATTAAAACAACCATTTCATCTTCAATTAAAAAATTAATAAAATCGCGATTTCCATAATCTTGAAACTCAACAACTTGTTGTGATAAAAATAAATCTATTTTTGATAACAAAATTTTAATACGATTAGCATTTTCAAATTGTAAGTTTTCAACACTAATATTCATATTATTAATTAATATTTTTTTAACAGCAGTAACATTCCCTTTGAAAAATTGATCAATTTTACTAATCATATCTTCATAATAAGTAATAGGTACTGATTTAAAACAAGCACCAGAACATTGCTGTAAATGATAATATAAACAAGGTTTACCAAGATTACCAGCACATTTTCGTAATGGAAAAATTCGTTCCAATAACTTTAAAATTTCACGCGCACCAGTACCATCGGGAAATGGTCCATAATAATGTCCCTCTTTTTTAGTAGCACTACGTACATAACGATATTGTGGATCACGATTATTAGTAGTAATTTGAATATAAGGATATTTTTTATCATCTGCTAACAAAATATTATATTTAGGATGATGTTTTTTAATCAATGTTTGTTCTAAAATTAAAGCCTCTTTTTCATTAGATGTCGTAATGTATTCAACATCATGAATATCATTAACTAATAACATTGTTTTAAAATTACTGGCTTTATTTAAATATGAAGTTACTCGTTTTTTTAATGAATTAGCTTTACCAACATAAATTAAATTATTATGTATATCTTTAAATAAATAACATCCAGCAATATTAGGTAAAAGTTTAATTTTCATTTGTAGTAAAGATTTTTCTGCCATTAGTTCACCTAAATTTATTAACAAATTAAAAGATACTTTGATTTTAACATTAATATAATGTTTTATCCTAAAGTAAATTCTTAATTTTATTCATTATTAATTACTTATGATTCGTTATTAATAATAGTTTCGTTATCATTAAGAATTTCACGATTTAAAATACTATCTTCTAAACTTTTTTTAACTACCAGAGTACCTTTGCTATTACTCATTACATCTTTTTGTTTTTCAGGGTCAATTTTACCAAAAGGAGTTAAATAACTATTTTCATTAAAATAAACAATAGGCGAAGAAGGTTTATTGATAATGTCACTATTATCATTTTGTTTTATTTCATTTTGTTTTATTTCTGCTTTTTTTACTGGTGATATAGGCGGTTCCTTCTTTGATTCCTTATTAAAACTATTTTCTTTTCTAAAAGATTTTTTAACTTGTTTATCAATTAATAATTTTTCTTGTTTTAACTCAATATGTTTTTGTTTTAAATTAGCATTTATTTTATTTTTTTGCTTTTTATTTTTATTATTAATAATAATTTGTTTAATAATTTGTTTCATTTTGCTAAAGAAAATAAAAGGTTTATTAAAAATAAATAAACAAGTTAAAGAAAAAATACTAATAAAGTTTGCAATTAAATTAGTAACAAAAAAACCATAATTAAAAATACCTATTAAAACATTACTAATAATGCCACCAGTAGCATATGCTGGAAAAAAGGTTTCAACACTAAAATCTTTAAAAGAAATTGGTGAAGCAAAAAAACCTAGATAATTATTTATACCATTTGTATTTCATCATGTTTTAACGTATATTTCACTAATATTTAATAGGTTTAAATTATAATAACTAGTTCATAAATTACTCTTTCCTAAAATTATTAAAGTTAAAGTTTGCGTTGTCCAACAAATAATCACTAAAAATAAAAAATAAACAAAAATATACTTCAATTTAAATTGCATGCGATAACCAAAAGCTAAAGGAATAATCATTAAAAAAAGAAAGAAATAAACAGCATATTTTATTCACCCAAATAAAAAAGAAAAAAGAAAATCATCAAGTACTTTACCAATTATTGAAAATCTAGTTAAACTAACTATTAGGAAAAAGAAGATTACTAATAAGAAAAAAAGTAATCCAACTTCATCACCACGAGATTGAGATTTTGATATTTTGATGCCATTTTTAATCATAAGAACATCACCTCTTAACATTCTCCACAAAATAACTTATAAAAATAGTATAACATAATTGATATATGTAATATCTGGGAGATTGTCAAAAATCTGGAATAAATTAATTCATATAGTCTTATTATTATGTTAGACAAGAAATAATTAGGATTTTTATGAAATTGTACATTCATCTTACTATTTTTTAAAAGATATTTCAACTAAAATACTTATAATTAAGTTTAGTAAGTGCTAAACTTATGGAATAAAGTTAAGGAGAATTTAAAAATGAAAATTAAAACACTTAAAAAATTACAGTTATTAACTGTATCATTATTTATTTTAACTATTTTAACTTTAATTATAGGATTAATATTAATAGATTTTAGTCATTTTAATTTTTTTTATTTAAACAAAAATTTAAATTGTATTGATGGATTTGATATGTTAAAACACTTTCGATTAAGTTTTATCATAGAGCATTCTGCAAAATATTTTTATAATCTTGGAACTCATCATATTAAAGAAAATTATTATGAATGAACTGAATTACGAAGTGGAATTTTTTTGCTTTTATTTTTACTTCCAATATTATTTTTTATAACTATATCATTAACTTTTTTTATTATTGGTTTCAAAACAAAATTAAAAAATAATAATTTTTGAGATGCTATTGCAAATTGTGAAATAATCAATAATTATTACATTCATTAAAATTATGTTTCTAAATTTATCTTATTACATTTAAAAATAACCATTTTAATATAAATTAAAATATTATATGTTCTATTACCAAGCATTTCTTTTAAAACATGTCAAATATTAGTTTCAGTAAAACAACCTATATTCCACTTTGCACCTTGATTTTCAATACCTTGTTTATTATTTTTAAAATATTGTTTCTTTAATTTTTTATGATTATCCAATTCTTTATATAAAAGACATATTCCGTAATTAAATTTTTTAAAAGTCAATTAATAATTTTAAAATTTATTTTATAATTTTGTTATTAACAATAAATTTAGAAAAGTGTTGATAAAAATGATTTTTGAAAATTTAAAAAAATTAAAAAATGAAGAATTTTACAGATATTTTGGTATAAAACGTTTTCATTTTAATGAAATGTTAGAAAAATTAATTGAAATAGAAAAATTAGAAAAAAATAAAGGTCGAAAAAATAAACTTTCAGTAGAAGAAAGATTAATGATGACTTTATTATACTGAAAAGAATATTATACTTTTTTTCAAATGAGTATTAAATCTAAAATGAGCCCATCAAGTTGTTTTCGAAATATTACTTGAGTAGAAAATAAACTTAGTAACCACAAAGATTACCAATTTTTAAAAGAAAGATATAAATTAAAAATTGATAAAAAACAAGAAAATTCAAATGAATTTCAATTTTATTTAATTGATTCAACTGAGATTGAAATTGAAAGACCAACTAAAAAAAACTACAGTTAGAATATTTTTTTGGTAAAAGTTGAATGTATTCTATAAAATTTCAAATTGTATATGATTTTTTTAATAAAAAAATTGTTGATATTTTTGCTGATAATGGTAAAGTGCATGATTTTCAAATATTAAAAAATTCAAATCTTGAATTTTCAGAAAAAACAATAATTATTGGTGATTTAGGATATCAAGGTATACAAAATATTTATAAAAATACAATAATACCAATTAAAAGAACTAAAAATAAAAAATTAACTAAACAAGAAAGAAAATACAATAAGATTGTATCTAAAATTAGAATTAAAGTTGAACATGTCTTTGCTTGATTGAAAAGATTCAAAATTTTAGTAAATAAATGTAGAAAATCTAAATTTAGACTTATGTACTTAAGATTTAACTTACTTTGTGAAATTTTTAATAAAATAAAACCATTAAAATAAAAAAAATATTAAAAATATTTTTTTAAAATTTAAATTTTTATCGAGTTAATATAAAAATATTATTAACAATTTTTTGTTTAAAATGTAAACTCATTTTTTAAACTATTTTTTCAAAAAATATTTATTTCTATATTCAATAACACTAAATAGTTTTAAAACAATTTTATTGACAATTAATTAAATTTAATTACGGAATATGTCCAAATAATCAATTAATTGTTCATATTGACCATTATTAATTAAATTTTTACAGTGATTATATTCATTTAAATATTTTTCTTTATTTCCAGCCATTATTCCAAGATATAATGTTCTAATTAAATGAAATTTATCTAAAACAAACTGTGCACCTAAATAATCTGCCACTTCTTTAATTCATCCTGCACTATCACCACAAATAATAATTCTTGCTTGTTCAATATTTTCATAAAATTTTTGACAATGCTCTTTAACAAATTCAGCAGTCTTTTTAACTCCAATTTTTGTTTTTGTTGGTCTAATAATTGCTTTTACTCTTTTATTTTGTACTTTGTGATTAATATTATCTGTATATGTTACTATTAATCTCATAGAATGTTTTATACCTTTACGTTTAAAATTTCAAAATTTTCGATGACCATCATCAATTGCAACAAAAATAGGTTTATTTTTTTCTAATTTTACTTTTACTGGATTTGCTTCAACTATTTCAAAATTTTTAAAAACTCTATGAATACTACTAACACTAATACCTGCTTTTTTACAAATCGCACAAATATCATGATATCTTTTTCCATCAGCAAAATTTTCGATAATAGTATCTTCGATATCTTCACCAATTCTTTTATATTTTGGAAGTTCCATTTTTTCATCAACTAAACAAACACGAACTAATTTTTGTAATTTTTCATCAAAATATTCATAAATTCTTCTTTTATAAGTTACTAATCCATACATTGTTTTTCTTGTTCGATATTCATAATCAACAATTTTATATTTCTTTTTATCTCTTGTATTTTTTATTCTTCAATCTCATTTTTCTCATTTCTTTGTTATATGTTCTAAAATTAAATTATCAATTTTAGGATATTGTTCTTTATAAGTTCATTTGTAATTAAAATTCACATTTACTTCTCCTAACTATTTTAAAAAAAATCTAAATTTATTGTAAATATATTTAAAAAAATAATTTACTTTAATATTATAAACATATATAAGTGTAATTTTGACTAAAATCAAAATTATTTAAAAAAATACTTTCATATTTAAAATATAATAAACAAGTTCAATATAATTAATAGTTATAGGTCTCACAAAATAAACGCCTTTAATTTAGGCGTTATTTTGCATTTAAAAGCATACTTGTAAAAATAATCAAAAATAGTACAATTTATAAGTAAAATCAAGAAAAAAAGGAGTAATTTAATATGAAAACATGAATAAAAACAAATTTAAGTAAAATAACATTAGCATTAGCACTAACTGGTGCTACAACCGGAACAATAGGATTAATCATGGGGGGTGCTTACCCATAATCTTAGTGGACTTAAATATTATTTAAATTCATATAAAGAACCTATAATGGGTGTTCAAACTATTTGGACAACTAATCCTAATGATACTTTAAAAAAAGATTATAAATTTGAGTTATATTTTGCAGATGAACCATTAAGAAGAAAATTTGATATATCTTTTCAAAATTGATACTACAGTACAGATATAGTATGAAATGGTAAGTATCCTAATGAATATTTTAATAAATAATTTATATCTCTAAGTTAATATAAGAAATATTTTCATTATATTTATCAAATAAATTAATATTTTTTAAATTTATTTCTTGTTTATCAGTTATTAAAATTAAATCATAGTTACCAGCACCAAAAATACCACTGATTTCAATCCGATTTAAATTATTAATCGGATTTTCAATTTTTAATTCAAATTCATTAACATTATCAATTTGTGCAATTTCTTTATAAAATTCTAACTTTGAAAATAATTGTGATTTATTTGAACCATATAAATTTAAAGCATTTTCAATTTTATTATTATTAATAATTAATTTTGTAAAATATTTTCCATATTCACCATTAGTTAATGTTCAATCGGCAGGAATTAATGAAGGTATGTTATTACTTTCTAATTCATTTGTTATTGATAATCAATTAAATTGATTATCATCAAGTTTAAATAATTCATTTTGACTAATATCATTATTTTTTAATTTAATATTATTAATATTTGTAAAATCAAAATATACAGATTTTAATATTACTTTTACATCTTTATACTGTCAAATATCATTTTCACTAGGTTGTATTGGACTTGATTTTAATTCAAAATAATATGGTAATAAAATTTTATTATCATCATTTAAACCTTTGTTTATTGATAAAGAAGAATAAATATATTTTGATAACATAGTAAATATTTGTTTAAATATTTTAACTTGTGATAAATTAACATAATTTGGATAATCTAACTCTCACTGCCTAAATAAGTTGGTAATCACTTCATCGGGTTTTTGACCTTCAAATTTTTTTCTTAATTCTGTTATTTTATTTTTTGGTTTACCTTTATCATCATAATCTGCACCTTCGAAATTTCTATTGTAGTTATATGTATAACTTAACATATCTAATAATAATTTTTGTAAACTATCAATTGTTGGTGCATCTTTTATTTCAATTTCTATACTTTTAAATCTATTATTAGTTGCAAGATAAACATATCATCCTTCATTACTATAAGATAAAACTTTTTTATCTTCTAAATGTATTTCGTGTTTTAATGGTCAATTACCATCTCAAACAGCACCCATTTCTCAACCTAGTCAAGTATCAGTTACTCTTGCATTATTAATAACTTCTTTTCTTGTTTCTTTGCCACCACTAATAGCAATTAAATCTAAAACTGATTTTTCTTGTCCAATAAATTGTTTTGCTAAATTTCAAGGTAATATTTGTTCACTAAATCACTGTTGTAATATTCTAACTTTTGGTTGAGTTTCAATAGGCATTGATAACAGCGGAAATGCTATCTTATCCTTGACAAATAACTTTGGGTATACTTCCATATTGTCAACTTCACCAAGTACCTTTATATTGCCAAAAATCATGCTTCTAGGGGCTTTAATTTTTAAACCAGTTACTTTGGTATCTTTGTCTAATGGTTTTTGTAATTTAATAATATTGGGATAACCATCTCTTGTTTTAAAATCTTTAATTTTAATAATAGTAATGCTTTTAGTACTTCTTGTTTTTGGATTTTGATAAGGTTGTGAATAGTTATTAATGATATATAAATTATCAATATTATTTTCAATTAATGGTTCATTAATAGATACTGCATATAATTTAAATTGATTTAGTAAATTTATTTCTTGAAATATTAAATTTTTAATATCAGTCATACTATATTCAATTGTATTATCATTAATATTAGTACTTACTCTTTGATTTAATTGCATAGTAAAATCAGATGTTTCAACAGCAGTAGTTTTTAATACTTTATCAATATCAATAAAACCAATTTTAATAGTATTTGCTGAAAATCTTAAACTATTATTTTCATTATTTTTAAATAAACGTTCAATTTCATAAATATATATTGTTCTTTTTTTAAATTCATCATATGCTCTATTAATATCTGGGTCACTAGTAGCACCCATCATATTTGTAAAATCATAAGGAATATTATCAATTAAATAATCATTTTCTACTTCTGCTTGATTAAGTTTAGTCTGTTTCTGTGGAAACTTCGTTTGTGGTTTGTTGTTGTTTTCCATTGTTCTCTCCTATTAATTGGTTATTTTCGGGATTAAATAATTTTAATTTAACTGTTAAATTATTAATTTCTTGTTCATCATTAATATTAAATGTTTTACTATTTAATAAATCTTTATCTATGCTGCCACTTGCCACTTGCCACTTAGCCCTTTTTACTAGACCATTAATTTAAAAAACCTGAATGTATTCTAAAAACAATTGTGTTATATAATTAACACTAATTTTAACCTGAAAGGATTTTTATTAATGGATAAAATTAAACAAATAGCATTAGTAATTAACAAATTAAATATCAAAGAAAAAATTAAAATTATTGATGATTGTAAAAATCAATATTCAATTAGAAACCTATGTCAATATCTTCAATTAAACAGATCAACATATTACTTTTTAAAAAATAAACAAAAACCTATTAAAAAAGAAGAAAATCATATTATTAAATGCAATCATAAATATCAAAAAATATGCCAACTTTTAATCGAATTTCATTCTACAAGAAAAGGCAGAATTTATGGATATTTAAGAATTTTTTCAGCTTTTAAAGAGTGATTAAAACAAGAAAAAAATATCATTTTAAATATAGAATTATCAATAAAACAAATGCGAAAAATTATGAAAGAACACAATATTCAAGGATTAAAACAAACTAAAAATAACTATCCTAAAAACAAAAAAAATCCAAATAAGTGAATACCTACAATGGATAAAGTAAACAAAGATTATAAAAGTACAACCTCTTCAAATCAAATTTGATCAATGGACACTAAACAAATAAATACTAAAGAAGGATGATTATATCTTTTTGTAATTATTGATTTTTATTCAAATAATGTTGTTAGTTATAATATTGCTCCTAATAAATCATATCAGGATTTAATTCTTCCTGCTCTTGAAAAAATCAACAAACAATTTTCTTGAAATCAAGTAAAAAATGTTATTTTACATTCAGATAACGCCAACGAATTTTATTGTCAGGATATCACAAAATGAGCAGAGGATAAACAAATAATTTTAAGCAAAAAACAACCTTATGATATTGGTGGTAATGTATTATCTGAAAACTGATTTTCTCATTTATCTCAAGAATGACTACCTAAAGGATCAAATCAATATTTATCCATCAATGAAGCTATAAATGATGTAAATCAATATGTTATGTTTTATAATTATGAAAGAATACATTCTAAATTTCTAAAACCACCAATTTTACAAATTAAAATTTAGAATTTTATATCAAAAATGGTCCAGTAATTAAGGGCCAACCACCAAAATGGTCCAGTAATTAAGGGCCAACCACCGCTTACTAATATTTGAATACATTTAAGAATATCAATATTAAATTGTCATAATTTTTGTTCAATATAATTAATAGTTGAAATATTAACTGCTGTACTTTCGGGAACTGATTGTTGTGCAGATTTCTTTTGACTTGGTATATGAATACCACAACGTTTAAATATTTCATTAACATTTCAATTATATATATCAGTTAAATTTTTACCTTTAAAATTACTATAGACATATTCCGTAATTAAATTTTTTAAAAGTCAATTAATAATTTTAAAATTTATTTTATAATTTTGTTATTAACAATAAATTTAGAAAAGTGTTGATAAAAATGATTTTTGAAAATTTAAAAAAATTAAAAAATGAAGAATTTTACAGATATTTTGGTATAAAACGTTTTCATTTTAATGAAATGTTAGAAAAATTAATTGAAATAGAAAAATTAGAAAAAAATAAAGGTCGAAAAAATAAACTTTCAGTAGAAGAAAGATTAATGATGACTTTATTATACTGAAAAGAATATTATACTTTTTTTTCAAATGAGTATTAAATCTAAAATGAGCCCATCAAGTTGTTTTCGAAATATTACTTGAGTAGAAAATAAACTTAGTAACCACAAAGATTACCAATTTTTAAAAGAAAGATATAAATTAAAAATTGATAAAAAACAAGAAAATTCAAATGAATTTCAATTTTATTTAATTGATTCAACTGAGATTGAAATTGAAAGACCAACTAAAAAAACTACAGTTAGAATATTTTTCTGGTAAAAGTTGAATGTATTCTATAAAATTTCAAATTGTATATGATTTTTTTAATAAAAAAATTGTTGATATTTTTGCTGATAATGGTAAAGTGCATGATTTTCAAATATTAAAAAATTCAAATCTTGAATTTTCAGAAAAAACAATAATTATTGGTGATTTAGGATATCAAGGTATACAAAATATTTATAAAAATACAATAATACCAATTAAAAGAACTAAAAATAAAAAATTAACTAAACAAGAAAGAAAATACAATAAGATTGTATCTAAAATTAGAATTAAAGTTGAACATGTCTTTGCTTGATTGAAAAGATTCAAAATTTTAGTAAATAAATGTAGAAAATCTAAATTTAGACTTATGTACTTAAGATTTAACTTACTTTGTGAAATTTTTAATAAAATAAAACCATTAAAATAAAAAAAATATTAAAAATATTTTTTTAAAATTTAAATTTTTATCGAGTTAATATAAAAATATTATTAACAATTTTTTGTTTAAAATTTAAACTCATTTTTTAAACTATTTTTTCAAAAAATATTTATTTCTATATTCAATAACACTAAATAGTTTTAAAACAATTTTATTGACAATTAATTAAATTTAATTACGGAATATGTTCTATGTACTATTAAACTATTAACTATATTTAGATAACCATTTCGCGCGCTTCATACTAAAGCATTATTATTTATTTGATTTGTATGATCAGCATTAGCATTATGCGCTATTATAACATTAGCTATATCTAAATATCCGTTTCTGGCGGCTCACTTGAAAGCAGTGTAACCTTCTATATTTTCATGATTAATATTAATATTATGTTGCATTATTAAGCTATTAACAATATTTAAGTGTCCATTTTTAGCAGCTAATAATAAAGCGGTTTCATTACCATTATTTTCATGATTAATATTAGCGTTATTTTCTATTAGTGTATTAACTATTTCAATATGATTATTTTCAGCAGCTAATAATAAAGCAGTATTACCAAATATATTAGCATGATTGATATTAGCACCATTTTCTAGTAAAGTTTTAACGATATTTAAGTGTCCATTTCAGGCGGCTAGTGTTAAAGCGCTAAAATTATTTATAGTTAAATAATTAACATCAGCACCATTATTTGTCAGTAAAATATTAATTGTATCTAAATCACCATTTCAAGCACTATTTATTAATTTTTCATTTAAATCGTCATTCATTTTTTTACTCCTTTAACAATAAAAACCCATTTACTTTGTAAATATTAAAATAAATAAGCGATAAAATTCTATAATCTTTATAAGATTATTATATTTATTTTTTTTATGATTCAAATATTAACTTTTAAATTAATTAAAAGTTAATAGTTTTTTTATATTTATTTTATAACTGTTTTATTAATAATTAAAAATTATTAGATAAATATTTATTTTAAATGTATTATATTAAATTTTATATAGAAACCTTTAACTTTAAATTATAAAATTGATTTAGTTCTTTTATCGACATTATCTTTAAATAAATAAATATATGATAAAATGAAAATGAAATAAATTGTAGTAAGGAGTTTTTTTCATGGCAAATAAACCAAAAAGCAGTGTTTATAATGAATCATCAATTCAAATTTTAGAAGGTCTAGAAGCAGTTAGAAAAAGACCTGGAATGTATATTGGTTCTACTGATAATCGTGGTCTTCATCATCTAGTTTGAGAAATTGTTGATAATGGTATTGATGAAGCATTAGCTGGCTTTTGTACTAGTATTGTTGTTACTATTAATGTTGATAAGTCAGTTACTGTTGAAGACAATGGTCGTGGTGTTCCAACTGGTATGCATGCTTCAAAAAAAAGTACTCCCGAAGTTATTTATACGGTTTTACATGCTGGTGGAAAATTTGACACTAATAGTTATAAAACATCGGGTGGTTTACATGGTGTTGGTGCTTCAGTAGTAAATGCTTTAAGTAATTGAATGATTGTTACTATTCATCGTGATAAAAAAATTCATGAAATTAAATTTAAAAATGGTGGTAAGATTGATCAAAGTTTAAAAATGATTGGTAGCACTTATAAAACAGGAACTAGGGTACAATTTTTACCTGATTTTCATTGTGTTTTTCTAGGTTGTGATTGAAATGTTCATTTATTTGAACAACATTTACGTGAAAGTGCTTTTTTAATTAATGATTTAAGTATTCAATTAATTGATAAGAGGACAGGTACTGAAGAAACTTTTCATTATGAAAATGGCTTAGTTGCTTTCATGCAATATTTAAATAAAGATAAAAAAAATTTATCACCAATTGTTAGTTTAAAAGGTAAACAAAATAATATTGACGTTGAAATTGTATTACAATATACTGAAGATTATAGTGAAACGTTAGTAGGGTTTGCCAATAATGTTAAAACTGTTGATGGTGGAAGTCATTTAGTTGGTTTTAAAAGTGGTTTAACGAAAGCTATTAATGAATATGCAAGAAAACAAGAATTATTAAAAGCAAAAGATAAAAATTTAGAAGGTAATGATTTGCGAGAAGGTTTGGTTGCTATTGTTTCGTTGCGTATTCCTGAAAATTTAATTCAATATGAAGGTCAAACAAAAGGTAAATTAGGAACTCCCGAAGCAAGAATTGTTGTTGATAATATTGTTAATGAAAGATTTTCATTTTGACTTCACGAAAATAGTGATGCTGCTAAAAAAATTATTGATAAAGCCATTAAGGCTCGTGATATTCGTAATGCTTTAAGAAAAGAACGCGAATCATTGCGTAATAAAAGTAAAGATACGCAAAAATTTTTAGTAGGTAAATTGGTGCCTGCACAAAGTAAAAATCCTAACATTAATGAATTATTTTTAGTGGAAGGAGATTCCGCTGGTGGCAGTGCCAAGTCAGGTCGTGATCGTAAGTTCCAAGCGATATTACCGTTAAAAGGAAAAGTAATTAATGCCGAAAAAACTAAAGTAATTGATCTTTTTAATAATGAGGAAATTAGTATGATTATTAATGCGATTGGTGCTGGTGTTGGTAACGAATTTAGTATTGAAAATTGTAATTATAATAAAGTCATTATTATGACTGATGCCGATACTGATGGTGCCCATATTCAAATTTTATTACTAACTTTTTTCTATCGTTATATGCGAGATTTAATTACTTCGGGTAATATTTATATTGCATTACCGCCTTTATTTAAAATTTCTTTTAAAGAAGAAGAACAAGAGAAACATGTATATGTTTGAAATGAGTTAGAATTAAAAGATAAAGTTGAAACAATTAAAGGTAAATATGACCTGCAACGTTATAAAGGTTTAGGAGAAATGAATGCTGAACAATTATGAGAAACAACTATGGATCCAAATGTCCGTCAATTAATTAAAATTACTATTGAGGATGCTCTATCAGCAGAAACAGAAATTCAAATATTAATGGGTGATAAACCAGAAAAAAGACGAAAATGAATTGAAGAAAATATTTCTTTTGAAGCTAGTGATTATTAAGAAAAAGGAGTTTATAAGTTATGAATAGTAAAGAAGAGATTCAACAAAATAATGAACAAATTTTATCTTATCCTATTGATGATATTGTTGCAGAACGTTTTGGTCGATATGCCAAATATATTATTTTAGAACGAGCATTGCCCGATATCCGTGATGGTTTGAAACCAGTTCAACGTCGAATTTTGCATGCTATGAATGATTTGGGTTTAACCAATGATAAAGCATATAAAAAAGCAGCTCGTGTTGTTGGAGAAGTAATTGGTAAATATCATCCTCATGGTGATACAGCGGTTTATGCTGCGATGTGTAGAATGGCACAAGAGTGAAAGGTAGCATGACCATTAGTACAAATGCATGGTAATAAAGGTTCAATTGATGGTGATAATCCTGCTGCGATGCGATATACAGAAGCACGTTTATCATTAATTTCAGAATTATTATTGAAGGATATTAAGAAAAATACTGTTAGTTTAATTAAAAATTTTGATGAATCAGAAACAGAACCAACAGTTTTACCTGCCTATTTTCCTAATTTATTAGTAAATGGTGCTTCTGGAATTGCTGTTGGAATGGCAACTAATATTCCACCTCATAATTTACAAGAAGTAATTAATGCAATTGTCATGAGAATTAATAATCCACAATGTAATTTAAGCGAATTAATGCGTGTTATTAAGGGTCCTGACTTTCCAACCGGAGGAATTATTAAAGGTATTAAAGGTATTAAAGAAGCTTATCGTTCTGGTAAAGGGCGAATTGCAATTCGTGCTAAAACTCATATTAATAATGAAGGTGAAATTCCACAAATAATTATTACCGAAATTCCATTTGAAGTTATTAAACAAGATTTGATTAAAAAAATTGATGATGTTAAAACATTAGCAAAAATTCATGGTATTAAAGAAGTACGTGATGAAACGGATCGTTTTGGTTTACGAATAGTTATTGATTTAGTAGAAGATAGTAAACCGCAAGAAATTTTAAATTATTTATTTAAAAATACCAATTTACAAATTTATTATAACTTTAATTTAGTAGCAATCGCTAACAAAAAACCAGTACAAATGAGTTTAATTAATATGTTAGATTTTTATATTAATCATCAAATTGATGTTGTTACTAAGCGTTCACAATATGACTTAGCACAATTAGAACGAAGATTAGAGATTGTTAATGGTTTAGTTATTGCATTAAGTGAAGTTGATAAAGTAATTAAAATTATTAGAACATCAACTGACCGTATGCAAGCAAAATTAAATTTAATATCAGCTTTTAATTTTACTGATATTCAAGCAGAAGCAATTGTACAATTGCGTTTATATCGTTTAACTGCTACTGATATTCAATCATTAGTTTTAGAAAAAGCAGATATTGAAAGTAAAATTATTGTTTTACAAGAAATTCTTAATAATGAAAATTCACTACGTCAAGTTATTATTACTGAGTTAGAACAAATTAATTCTCATTTTTCTGGATTAAGAAAATCACAAATTCAAGGTGAAATTTCTGAAATTATAATTGATGAAAAAGCAACATTGCGACAAGAAAATGTATTTGTTAGTATTAGTTATGATGGTTGAATTAAGGTAATAAGTAGTAAAGTATTTTTACAAAATCTTGATTATCAAGATTTTGGACGTAAGCCAAATGATGTTATTATTGGTGGAGCAATGTTCAATAATTTTAATAATTTATTATTTTTTACAAATAAAGGTAATTATTTTTTAATACCAATTTTTAAATTAGAAGAAAATAAATGAAAAGATAATGGTATTCATGTTAATACGTTATGTAAACTTGAAGGAAATGAAAAAATTATTAGTGTTGCGCAAGTTAATAGTTTTGAACAGTCAAATGTAAATATAGTAGTCGCTACTAGATATGGTTTAATTAAAAGAATGCCACTTTTAGAGTTAGCAACTACTAGATTTAATAAAACCGCCAAATATGTTAAGTTAAAAGAGAACGATAGTGTTATTAGTGTTAATAGTACTACCGGTCATGATTTTATTGTTATTAGTACTCGCAAGGGTATGACTTTAAAATATTTAGAAACGAAAGTTCCATTATTAACTAAAACCGCAACAGGTGTTAAAGCTTTGAAAATTAATTCTGAAGAAGATGAAGTGGTAGGAATGGCTTGTGGTAATAGTAATGATATTTATGCAATGTTAACATCAGTTGGAACAATTAAACGAATGTTATTCAATACTATTGAACAAACTTCACGAACAACAAAAGGTAATAAAGTAATAAAAGTTCCTAAAAGTAAAAGTATTAGTATTATTAAAACCTTCTTATCACCAGCAACATCTTTTATTAATATATTAACGAAAAAAGAAAAATGATTAGTGATTAAAGCAAGTGACATTAATCTTAGCAAGGTAAATGAAGGAACTGGCAAAGTAGTTGCTGATGATATTATTGCTGGTGGTAATAATTTAGTGATTGATTTAAAAACTGATGTTATTGATGCTGATATATCATCAATATCAGAAAATTTTAATACAAAAGAAAGCAACAATGGTATTTAAAATAAACTTTTTTATTGAAAATTATGAACTTTTTTAAAGAATTAGTTTTTTTGAATTTCATAATATAAATTTAAATAATAATTTTAGTTAAGAGTGAATAGGATAGGACTTATATCAATGCTATAATTATTATAGTAGTGATTTAAGGAGGAAGTATAGATGACAAATAATATTATTAAATATCAATCTCTAATTAATGGTGAGTTGTATGAAAATGGTAATTGAATATCAGTTATTAACCCCACTACTAATAAAATAGCAGGCCAAGTTCCTGCCTTAACTAAAGTTGAAATTAAAAAAGTATATGAATCTGCAAAATTTGCTCAAAAAAATTGAGAACAAATGCCTATTTTAAAAAGAATTTCTTTTTTAAATTCTTGAAAACAATTAATTATTCGCGATAAATTAATACTTGCTGAATTAATGACCAATGAAATTGCTAAAGGCACAAAAGCGGCTTGCAGTGAAATTGATAGAACAGTTGAATATATTGAATATACTTTACAAGAAGCATTACGTCTTCATCCTGAATCTTATACAGGTGATAGTTGAGGAAGTATGAACAAATTAGCTATTTTTGAATACGTACCAAAAGGAATTGTTCTTGCTATTTCTCCTTTTAATTATCCGATAAATTTATCAGTCTCTAAAATATTTCCAGCACTTGTGACCGGTAATAGTGTTGTTTTTAAACCCGCAACACAAGGATCATTGGTGGGATTACACTTAGCTAAATTAGCCAAAGAAGCTAACATTCCTAATGGTGTTTTTAATGCTATAAGTGGTAAAGGTAGTGAAATTGGTGATAGTTTAGTTGAAAATGAAGCAATTAATGTTATTTCTTTTACTGGTAGTGCTGTTGTTGGTAATCGTATTTCACAGAAATCTTTAAAAGCTGATTTGATTTTAGAATTAGGAGGTAAAGATCCAGCAATAGTGCTTAATGATGCTGATCTTGAAGATACAGCAACCAAAATCATTAAAGGTGCATTTAGTTATTCAGGACAACGATGTACTGCTATTAAGAGAGTGTTAGTACAAAGAACAATTAGTAGCAAATTAATTCCAATTTTAAAAGAAAAAGTTGAAAAATTAACTGTTGGTTTGCCCACAGATGATTGTGATATTACTCCTGTTATTGATCAACCAACAGTTGATAATGCTAAAAAATTAATTAAAGATGCTTTAGATAAAGGAGCCAATTGTTTAATTGGTAATAAATTTAAAGAAAATTTAATGTGACCAACTATTATTACTGACGTAACAACAAAAATGAATTTAGCATGAGAAGAACCTTTTGCACCATTGTTGCCGATTATTATTTTTGATGAAGTAAAAGAAGCAATTAATATTGCAAATGATTCACAATATGGTTTACAAGCTTCTGTTTTTACTACTAATATTAATAGTGCAATGAGTATTGGTAAATTATTAGAAGTTGGAAGTGTTAATATTAACGATCAGTCACAACGTGGTCCCGATCACTTTTCTTTTGTTGGTGTTAAGGATTCAGGTCTTGGTGTACAAGGTATTCGTCCTTCGTTACTTGCTTTTACTAGACCAAAAGGGATTGTTATTAATTGAAAAACAAAAATTTAAAAGAAAAAATAAAACTTATTTTAATAAAAAAATAAGTTTTATTTTTTTATTAAAATAGTGGTAAGATAAAAATGTAATAAATTTTTGTCCTTGTTAATTAGATTTTTATTTTTTTAACATTCTTATATAAAAAGCATAATAAAAATATTACATATCATTGTAACTTTTATTTTAAAAAGTAAGTTATTAAAATAGTGCCGAGGATAAAGTACTGTTACATGAAATGCAAAAAATATGGAGGTAAATATGGCAAAACGAAAAATTGTCCTTGTTGGATGTGGAGCTGTTGGTAGTAGTTTTATTTACAGTGCCATTAATCAAGGTTTAGCCCAAGAATATGTATTAATTGATGCTTTTGAAGGTATAGCTGAAGGTAATGCGATTGATTTTGCTGATTGTCAAGCAGCTTTAGATCATCCTTTTATTTCGATTAAGGCTGGAAATTACAGTGATTGTAAAGATGCTGATATTATTGTTATTACTGCTGGAAGACCACAAAAAGATGGTGAAACAAGATTAAATATGGTAGCAGATAATGCCAAAATTATGAAGAGCATTGCTTTAGAAATTAAAAAATCAGGATTTAAAGGTGTTACTATTATTGCATCTAATCCTGTTGATATAATGACAACTGTTTATCAAAAAATTACACAATTTGATTATCATCAAGTATTAGGTTCTGGTACAATTTTAGATACCTTACGTTTACAATATTTAATTGGAGAAAAAATTGCAGTTAATCCAAAGTCAGTTGCTGCTTATGTAATTGGTGAACATGGTGATTCTTCAATGATTCCTTGAAGTTCGGTTTCGGTAGGTAATAAAACTATTTATCAACAAATTACTGAAGGTAGAATTAAAGAAAAAGATTTAGAAGAATTAAGAAAAGAAGTAGCACAAAGAGCTTATAAAATTATTAAATTAAAACGCGCAACTTTTTATGGTATTGGTGCAGCATTGGCATTATTAGTAAGAAATATCCTTGAAGGACAAAATCACGTTTTAGTAGCGGGTGCTTATTTACAAGGAGAATATGGACAGCAAGGTTTTTATATTGGTGTACCAACAATACTTTACGAAAAAGGTTGAAAAAGAGTAGTTCAGTTACCATTAACGAAAGAAGAGCAAACGGCATTTGATAAATCTTGTGCAATTATTAAAGAAACTTTAGAAACAGCTTTTGCTGCTATTAAATAAAAGATAGGAGTAGTTTATTCGTGAATACAAGTGTAGAAAATATGAATAATGAAGAAACATTAACAAGTATTGAAACTTATATTGCTGTTTATAAGTATGCATTAAAGAAAGCACAAAGTCCGTTATTAAAAACTTTTTTAATGGGTATTGCGGCCGGACTTTTTGTTGGTATTGCTTATATTGCGGCTATTTTTGGTAGTAGAGGATTAAGTGATAATGGTATTAAAAATTTAACATTTGGTTTTATTTTTACTTTAGCAATTACTATGATTGTCTTTATGGGTGGTGAACTTTTTACTTCTAATTCCATGATATTTATGCCATTAATAAAAAAACAAGTTAAGTTAACAAGAATGTTAATTAACTTACTAGTAGTATTAATTGGTAATTTTATAGGTTGTTTTATTCTTTCATTATTTACATGATGAGCAGGATTTTTTGATAATCAAGCTTTTTTGGATAATGCTGTTAGTATTTTTAATCATAAATTAGTAATGTCTTGATGAAAAGCCTTTTTTAGTGGTATATTATGTAATTTTTTAGTAGCAGGAAGTGTTTATATTTTTCATGCCACTCGTTCATCTACTGCTAAATTTTTATTAATAGGATTAGTAATTATGGTTTTTGCCTTATCTGGTTTTTCTCACGTTGTAGCAAATTCTTATGTTTGAGGATTAGGACCTTTGTTTAATATTTATGGAATTCATAGTGGATTTAATGACTTTTTACAATTTGGTTATCAAGTACAACTTCCAACCTTATTTGGTAATTTTATTGGTGGTGGTATTTTATTACCTGGTATGTATTATTTAATCTTTAGAAAAGAATTACCAAAAATAACATTATAAATATATTATTAGTTTAATATAAAAATTAATCCATTACTTTAGTTTTAAGTAATGGATTTATTAATTTTATGAAAATAAATTAATCGTAAATAGAAGTTATTTGATAAGCATATTTTAAAATTTGTCAAATTAAAGATTTTAAAAAGGAGAATGGTTTTGATAAAAAATATTTTTTAGAAAATAGATTAGAATACTTTAATATTAATTTTTTATTGCATTTATTTTTTTTGAAAATTAAAATGTAATTAACTTCTTAAATTTAAGAAGTTAATGGGGAAAAAGGGGGTTTTCATCATGAAAGCATTATTAAAAACATTAAGTATTTTAACACTTGCAACAACTGTTAGCAGTTTAAGTAGTATTTTAAATACTAATAATATAGGTACGAATGCTAATCAGTTACAAGATTTAAAATGTAATCTTCAACAAAATAAAGATGATATTTCTTTAATTAATTTGAATAAAAAAGGTAAATTTTATTTTTTTAATAATAATCTTGGTTTAGTGATTAATGGAAATCAATTATGATTTTTAGATAAAGATAAGAAGTTTCAAGAAATTTCTAATCTTGATCATATAAGATTCACTGAATTCACTAATGGTCAAGGAGGAAATTACGGAATTTTAACAGAAAAATCTACCAAAAACCTGTATTTATTAACTTCTAATGGTGTTTTAACTTCATTAAAAATAGAAATACTTAAAGAATTTAATCTTTATGGCAAGGTAACAGCAATTAGTAATACAAAATTTTTAATTGAAACAAAAATTTTAAATCACACTATACTTACTCTTGGAGAAGTAAAAGATCAAAAATTAATGCCATTAAAATTTGTTTCTTTATTTCATACAATAAAAGAAATTAACTATATTCGTGATGATGAAGTTATTATTAAGTTAGATAATGGAGACTATAGTCTTTTAATAAGTAATTCCGATTTTACTATTAATAAATTATCGTGAACAGCAAAATATTTTTTTAAAACCAATAGGGAAGTTTGAGTAATTAAAGATGATAATAATCAAGTATTAATTTATGATTATGTAAGTAATACATATTCTAGACATATTCCGTAATTAAATTTTTTAAAAGTCAATTAATAATTTTAAAATTTATTTTATAATTTTGTTATTAACAATAAATTTAGAAAAGTGTTGATAAAAATGATTTTTGAAAATTTAAAAAAATTAAAAAATGAAGAATTTTACAGATATTTTGGTATAAAACGTTTTCATTTTAATGAAATGTTAGAAAAATTAATTGAAATAGAAAAATTAGAAAAAAATAAAGGTCGAAAAAATAAACTTTCAGTAGAAGAAAGATTAATGATGACCTTATTATACTGAAAAGAATATTATACTTTTTTTCAAATGAGTATTAAATCTAAAATGAGCCCATCAAGTTGTTTTTGAAATATTACTTGAGTAGAAAATAAACTTAGTAACCACAAAGATTACCAATTTTTAAAAGAAAGATATAAATTAAAAATTGATAAAAAACAAGAAAATTCAAATGAATTTCAATTTTATTTAATTGATTCAACTGAGATTGAAATTGAAAGACCAACTAAAAAAACTACAGTTAGAATATTTTTCTGGTAAAAGTTGAATGTATTCTATAAAATTTCAAATTGTATATGATTTTTTTAATAAAAAAATTGTTGATATTTTTGCTGATAATGGTAAAGTGCATGATTTTCAAATATTAAAAAATTCAAATCTTGAATTTTCAGAAAAAACAATAATTATTGGTGATTTAGGATATCAAGGTATACAAAATATTTATAAAAATACAATAATACCAATTAAAAGAACTAAAAATAAAAAATTAACTAAACAAGAAAGAAAATACAATAAGATTGTATCTAAAATTAGAATTAAAGTTGAACATGTCTTTGCTTGATTGAAAAGATTCAAAATTTTAGTAAATAAATGTAGAAAATCTAAATTTAGACTTATGTACTTAAGATTTAACTTACTTTGTGAAATTTTTAATAAAATAAAACCATTAAAATAAAAAAAATATTAAAAATATTTTTTTAAAATTTAAATTTTTATCGAGTTAATATAAAAATATTATTAACAATTTTTTGTTTAAAATGTAAACTCATTTTTTAAACTATTTTTTCAAAAAATATTTATTTCTATATTCAATAACACTAAATAGTTTTAAAACAATTTTATTGACAATTAATTAAATTTAATTACGGAATATGTCCTCTGAATTAGATCTTTATGGAATTGATATTATTAGATTAAATAGTAAAACATATATTTTAAAAGCAGATAGTAAAAATATTCAAATTATTGATTCATCAGGTCAAGTTATTAAAGGAAAATATAATTTTGAAATTTCTGATGATTATGATTTATTGAATATTAATAGTCAATTATTACTTTTATTTGATCGACAACAAAAAATGACAGTTAGAATAATTGAGAGAAATCTTAATTCTGAAAATGAATTAGTTGTATTAAAAACAATTAATTTAACTAATGAAATAAGTGAAATAAAATTATTAAATAATCAAGAAAATAAGGGTAAATCTTCAACTAATTTTTTCGTTAAAACATTAAATAATACAAATTATGTTCTTAATATTGATGCAAATATAAACAAAATTGAGAATTTAGAAGTTAATACTAAAAGTATTCCTGATGGAATGAATGGCGAAATTAATAGATATAATAAAACAGTTAGTATTTTTACACAGTATAAAACTGATGACTTATATTGATATCAAGTGTTTTAAATAATATTATTTAAATAATTACCTAGTTACTGATATTTTTTATTTTTAATATTAGTAACATTTTTTCATATAAGGAAGTTTAAAAATAATTCCTTTATTTAATTGAACTAACTATTTAATTATGCAATAATATTGTATTGTATATAACTCAATTATTATTAAGGAGGCGCACAATGCGTGATGGATTAACTTTAAGATGTGAAGTTTGCAAAGAAGAAAATTATATTGCTGATCGTAATAAAAAAACTAAGCCTGAAAAATTAGAAACAAAAAAACATTGTTCTCGTTGTAATCAACATACACTACATAAAGAAAAGAAATAAGTTTTACTTATTTCTTTTCTTTAATTTGCAGTAGAATATACTTAGTTATTAATTAATGATTTATTAAAAGGATTGAATTTAAAATGAAAAATTTAAATAAAAAAGAAATTATTGAAACAATATTAACCAAAAATAAAATAGATGCTATGTTATTTTATTCTCCCGAAAATCGCTTTTGATATAGTGATTTTATTTCAACGTTAGGTTATTTATTGATTAGCAAAAATGATGCAAATTTATTATTAGATGGAAGATATATTACTGAGGGAAAAGAAAATGCCAAAAATGTTAAATGCATTCAATTTAGTAATATTTTTTCTTCATTGAAAGATTTATTAAAATCACAAAAAATTAAAAAAATTGGTTTTGAAGCAGAATATATTACTATTGCTCAACTAGAAAGTTGAAAGCAAGAAATTAAAGATATTGAATTTGTTCCAATTTATGTTAGTTCACTAAGAATGATTAAAGATGAAATCGAAATTGCACGAATTGCAAAAGCTTGTGCTATTGGTGATTTGGCTTTTAATGAAGTTTTAAACTTTATCCGACCTGGTGTTAGTGAAAAAGATGTTGAAGATATAATATTACGTTCATTTGTTAAAAATGGTGCAACAAAAGCATCATTTGATACTATTGTTGCTTCTGGAGAAAGAGGAGCAATGCCTCATGGTAAAGCCAGTAATAAAAAAATTGGCAATAATGAGTTAATTACTTGTGACTTTGGTTGTGTATATGAAGGTTTTTGTTCAGATATGACTAGAACTTTTGCGATTGGTAAAGTTAATCCAAAATTAATTGAAATTCATGAAATAGTTAAGTCAGCACAAATGGCAGGAATTAAGTCTGTAAAGCCGGGTATAGCTATTGGTGAAATTGATAAGATTTGTAGAGAATATATTAAAGAAAAGGGTTATGAACAATATTTTACTCATGGTACTGGTCATGGACTTGGTATTGAAATTCATGAATCACCTTGAGTTATTAAAAATGAATCTACTATTTTAGTTCCGGGAATGGTTATTACTGTTGAACCAGGTATTTATATTCCTAATTTAGGTGGTGTTAGAATTGAAGATGATATTTTAGTTACCAAAGATGGTTATCAAATTTTAACAAAATCATCTCGTGAAATTGATATTTGAAAGGAGAAAAAATAAAAATGATTAACGTTAATGATTTTAAACCAGGAATTACTTTTTTACATAATAAAACTGATATTTTAATAGTTATTGAATCAGCACATTCTAAAAGTGGACGTGGACAAGCGCATGTGAAAGTAAAAGCAAAAAATTTAAGAACACAAGTTATTATTAGTATTACTTTTACTGGTGGTGATACAGTTTATCCAGCTATTATTGATAAACGACCAGCAATTTATAGTTATGATGATGGTATGTATTCAGTTTTTATGGATAATGAAGATTATAATGAAATTAGGATTGATCAATCACGCTTATCATGAGAAAAAAAATTTTTAGTTCCTGGTAATAAAGTATCATTAAGGGTTTATAAAAATTTAGAAATATTAGGTATTGATTTACCTCCTTCGGTAGTATTAGCGGTTGTTGATGCTCCACCAGGAGTAAAGGGAAATAGTGTTTCTAACACGACAAAAACAGCTATTTTAGAAACTGGTTTACAATTACAAGTACCAATGTTTATTAATAATGGTGATAAAATTGTAGTAAGTACAGATGAAGGGAAATACAAAACTCGCGCTTAAGAAAGGTGAATATTATGGAAATACTTATTGAAGAAAGTAAAGTTGGAACATTAAAATTATCTTCGTTAGTTATTAAAAAATTTATTTATATGTTATTAATTAATGATAACTATCAATTAACATTAGAAGATGTTGAAGTTCTAATGTTAGAAACAAATGATATTACTGCTATTAATAATAATATTGTTGTGCGAATAAAATTAATTGTTAATCCAAATGAAGATTTAGTAAATTTAAAAAATAAAATTAATAATTTAATTTTAAGACGTACTGAATCAGCTTTAAATTTATTTTTATTAAATATTCATATAATATTTATTGCTCAAACTAAGGAAGTAGAAATCAATAATGCAAGAACAAAAGAAGATAACCCAGCATCATAAAAGAATTGGCATGATGGAAGTATTATATCAATATTTCCTTGAAGGCCAATCACAACAAGCGTTTAAACAATTTCTTTTTGAAGAAGAAGGTAAGAGTTTAATTACTGAACAATGTGAGATATTAAATAAAATAATTGATTATGAATATGATTTAATAGATTTAATCAATAATAATTTAAAACAAGGATGAGATTTTGAAAATTTAAAACCAATTGAACAAGCAATTTTAATTTTAGCAGTGTATGAAATTGTCCATACTAAAACAGATAAAAAAATTATTATTAATGAAGCTATTATTATAACTAAAGCTTATTGTCCAAATGATGCTTATAAATACATTAATGGTGTTTTAGATAAAATAAATAAGTAATTATAACTAGTATATGATTGAATTTAGTTAATAACTATATTTCTAATATAAATATATTATATTATTTTAAAGATAGTTTTTTATTTTATAATCCAATATTTTTGTTTAATATAACTATTTTTTTTAAAATTAATAGTTAAAAAATAAAAAAATAAAGTATAATATGTTAAGTATCATTTAATTAGGAATTATTGATATCCATATCTTCAAGGATGATTTTTATTGGGTATATAAACTTTTTTAGTTTTTATTAAATTTTCTTTGATAATTGGTTTTAACGTTATTTCTTTTAGTTCATATATTTGATTATTGTAACTAATATATAAGTCATTAATAAATGATTTAAGTACAATTACATCAGTTCTAGGTTTTATATATTGAACTTTGTTATTTTTATAAGGAAAATATTTTTTACTATAATATGTTATAGTTGAACCACTATCTGTTTTTCTTTTAGAAAATCTTGAAAGATAAATATTTATTTCTTTTTGTGTGGGAGCTTTAACCATAGCAGATTTATTATCATCAATAGGAAAGGCAAACTGTTTATTAAAAACGTTTATGTATGTTTTAAGAAATTGATTAGCTTCATTTAATGTTTTAATTTTATTAAGTCGTAATTCACTAATTAATCGACTTTGCAGTGTTCCAAATAAGCGTTCTATTCTACCTTTAGCTTGTGGAATTGAAGTTCTAACTATTTCAACACCTAAATCATTACAGCACTTTTGAAATTGAGTATAAGTGTCATTTTCCGGATTTATTTTTCCTGCATCAACTTTTTTCTTATATCCAAAAACTGTTCTGTTATCAGTATAAAATGTTTTTGGTATACCGTATTGAGTTAAAATTTGATAAAAAACATTATAATAACCATCTAATGTTTCTTGATGATCAAATCATAGTCCAACAATATTTCCAGTAGCATCATCAATTGCAGCATGTAAAAATGCTTTTGGTTTATCATTACCAAATCAATGATGATTACTGGCATCCATTTGAATTAATTCACCAAAATTTGTTCTACGATTTCTTGTTGGATGTAAGTTATTTTTCTTATTTTTATGTTTTTTTGGTGAACTGATTTTTTCTTTAACTAATATAGTATAAAGTGTGCTATATGAAATTTTAATTTTTTCTTCATTAATTATTTTTTCATGAAAATGTTGAAAATTAAAATTATAATATTTTGTTTTATACAAGTTTATAATTTTATTTTTAAGTTCAGTATTTGTTGCTTTATTAGAAATTCTATTGCGAGATTTATGAATAAAACCAACTTTACCTTCTTTATTAAAAATTTGAATTAATTGGTTAATTCTTCTAATAGTTAGATTAAGTTTATTCTTGGCTTGATGTTTAGATAATTTATTAATAAAAATGTCATTTATAATTTTGTACTTATATTTTTCTTTCATAGTCATGCTTCTTTCCATATTTATCACCAAGTATATTTAACTTCACTTTTGGGAAATTATTACTCGATAACTAATAGGAAATTATCACTAAATAATGACATAAACAAATTAAAGAAACAGAATTAAATATAAAAGCTTTAATAGAAGAAATTGATGAAAATGAAAAAAATGCACAACCATTTAAAAATTCAAAATTAAATATTTTAAAAGAAATTATTGATTTACAAGGTCAGTTATATGAAAATAAAGTTAAGAGATAGCCACTTAGCCCTTTTTACTAGACCATTAATTTAAAAAACCTGAATGTATTCTAAAAACAATTGTGTTATATAATTAACACTAATTTTAACCTGAAAGGATTTTTATTAATGGATAAAATTAAACAAATAGCATTAGTAATTAACAAATTAAATATCAAAGAAAAAATTAAAATTATTGATGATTGTAAAAATCAATATTCAATTAGAAACCTATGTCAATATCTTCAATTAAACAGATCAACATATTACTTTTTAAAAAATAAACAAAAACCTATTAAAAAAGAAGAAAATCATATTATTAAATGCAATCATAAATATCAAAAAATATGCCAACTTTTAATCGAATTTCATTCTACAAGAAAAGGCAGAATTTATGGATATTTAAGAATTTTTTCAGCTTTTAAAGAGTGATTAAAACAAGAAAAAAATATCATTTTAAATATAGAATTATCAATAAAACAAATGCGAAAAATTATGAAAGAACACAATATTCAAGGATTAAAACAAACTAAAAATAACTATCCTAAAAACAAAAAAAATCCAAATAAGTGAATACCTACAATGGATAAAGTAAACAAAGATTATAAAAGTACAACCTCTTCAAATCAAATTTGATCAATGGACACTAAACAAATAAATACTAAAGAAGGATGATTATATCTTTTTGTAATTATTGATTTTTATTCAAATAATGTTGTTAGTTATAATATTGCTCCTAATAAATCATATCAGGATTTAATTCTTCCTGCTCTTGAAAAAATCAACAAACAATTTTCTTGAAATCAAGTAAAAAATGTTATTTTACATTCAGATAACGCCAACGAATTTTATTGTCAGGATATCACAAAATGAGCAGAGGATAAACAAATAATTTTAAGCAAAAAACAACCTTATGATATTGGTGGTAATGTATTATCTGAAAACTGATTTTCTCATTTATCTCAAGAATGACTACCTAAAGGATCAAATCAATATTTATCCATCAATGAAGCTATAAATGATGTAAATCAATATGTTATGTTTTATAATTATGAAAGAATACATTCTAAATTTCTAAAACCACCAATTTTACAAATTAAAATTTAGAATTTTATATCAAAAATGGTCCAGTAATTAAGGACCAACCACCATATAAAGAAATATTTGAACAATTAGATTTTATTTTAAAAAATAAAAACTTTGAAGAATTAGAACATTCTATATATTCATCTAAGAAAAATCCTTTTGAAGAAGATGGTGATACAGAATTATTTGATAGTATTAGTTTCTCAGTAATTCAAATTAAGGATTTAGAACAAAAAATATTTGATTTTGAAGAAAAAAATAAAGAAATATTAGATAAAATTGATTTACTTGAACTTGATATTAAAAATTTAAGAGAAAAAAAGCAGAAAAAAATTGAAAACTAACTTTTTTAAATGTATTTACTTTTGGTATTTTTAAATATGTTAGAAACAAAAAAGTTAATAAAGAAATTAAAGAAATAAAATTGAAAACAAGAAATTTAAGAGAAGAAATAAATGAAAATGAAAAAAATATTAAACCACTTAAAGTTTTAAAATTAAATATTTTTGAAAATATTATTAATTTACAAGTCAGTTTGATTAATAAAATTACAAATGAAAAAAATGAAAAAATTTTTGATAAATTAAATTTTATTTCAGAAAATGAAATATCAAAGCAATTTGATGAAGACAATCCTTTTTCTAGTAAAAAACAATTAATTTCAAGAGTTAATATTCAATAGACATATTCCGTAATTAAATTTAATTAATTGTCAATAAAATTGTTTTAAAACTATTTAGTGTTATTGAATATAGAAATAAATATTTTTTGAAAAAATAGTTTAAAAAATGAGTTTACATTTTAAACAAAAAATTGTTAATAATATTTTTATATTAACTCGATAAAAATTTAAATTTTAAAAAAATATTTTTAATATTTTTTTTATTTTAATGGTTTTATTTTATTAAAAATTTCACAAAGTAAGTTAAATCTTAAGTACATAAGTCTAAATTTAGATTTTCTACATTTATTTACTAAAATTTTGAATCTTTTCAATCAAGCAAAGACATGTTCAACTTTAATTCTAATTTTAGATACAATCTTATTGTATTTTCTTTCTTGTTTAGTTAATTTTTTATTTTTAGTTCTTTTAATTGGTATTATTGTATTTTTATAAATATTTTGTATACCTTGATATCCTAAATCACCAATAATTATTGTTTTTTCTGAAAATTCAAGATTTGAATTTTTTAATATTTGAAAATCATGCACTTTACCATTATCAGCAAAAATATCAACAATTTTTTTATTAAAAAAATCATATACAATTTGAAATTTTATAGAATACATTCAACTTTTACCAGAAAAATATTCTAACTGTAGTTTTTTTTAGTTGGTCTTTCAATTTCAATCTCAGTTGAATCAATTAAATAAAATTGAAATTCATTTGAATTTTCTTGTTTTTTATCAATTTTTAATTTATATCTTTCTTTTAAAAATTGGTAATCTTTGTGGTTACTAAGTTTATTTTCTACTCAAGTAATATTTTGAAAACAACTTGATGGGCTCATTTTAGATTTAATACTCATTTGAAAAAAAAGTATAATATTCTTTTCAGTATAATAAAGTCATCATTAATCTTTCTGCTACTGAAAGTTTATTTTTTCGACCTTTATTTTTTTCTAATTTTTCTATTTCAATTAATTTTTCTAACATTTCATTAAAATGAAAACGTTTTATACCAAAATATCTGTAAAATTCTTCATTTTTTAATTTTTTTAAATTTTCAAAAATCATTTTTATCAACACTTTTCTAAATTTATTGTTAATAACAAAATTATAAAATAAATTTTAAAATTATTAATTGACTTTTAAAAAATTTAATTACGGAATATGTCTAATATAGTGATCTTGGTTTTGAAACAGATATTGAAAAAAATCAATCTTGTTTTAGTTTGCCAAATGAAGATAAAGCAGAAGAAAAATTAAGTTCTTCTTTGAAATCAATAAATTCTTTATAAGAAAAAAAGATTTTAGTTAAAAATGAATTTAAAAAGTTATTATTTAAAATAACTTTTTATTTTTATATATTAAATATAATTAATTATCAATTAAATATAATAAATAAGTAACATTATGTACTTATTTATTTCAATGTTATAATTATTTTAAGATTAAATTTAAAAATATATAATTAGATTGGAAGTAAAAAATGATTCCCGAATATCGATTATTTAACCATCTTTTGCTTTTAAAAAGTAATTATTTTTTTAAGCGCGAAATTAAAAAAAAATTAGGTCATTTAAAAGCAAAAGATTATCGTAATACTTATAACTTAATATTTAATAGTAATCAAAATTTAATGTTTATGAAAATAGTAAGTGTTTATTTATATTTTAATAAAATTTCTTATAAAGAATATTTAAGATTAGTTGCAAATTTTATATTAACTATTTCTGCTTTAATTCCTACTTTTAAGCGTCAAGAAAAACAGTTAGATGATTATCAAAATGCCAAGGAACTTTTATTATTACTTGGATGTAAAGACCAAATAAAAGTTTGGTTTGATGATACTTCAAAAGTAGTATTACCTGATTTTTTGGTAAATAATTCTAATTTGAAAAAAGAAAGTTTGCTCATAATTAAAAGATTGGTAAATATTAGTGGTAATATTTTTATTAATTTAACTAAGAATGAAACAAACATAAAAAATAATTATGAGTTTGGAAGTTTATTAATGTTATTTTACTTGTTGGATTTAGAAACTAGAAAAACATTGCTGACAAAAGATAGTACTGATTTAAATTTAAAAGCTTTTTTTTCATATGAAACTTTATTTACTAATAAGTTGATAATTTTAGATGAATTGGTTAAATGTGCTATGCGCTTAGAACAAACTAATTTTAATTTTTATATTAGAATAATGAATTATTCTTTGTTAGGAAATTATCAATAAATTAAGGAGAAAAAATATGAATAATTATGATATAAAAGTTGAAAATATTAAAAGTAAATTTTTAAACATTAATAAAGATATTATTATTGCTTTACCTTCTATTTATGATCAAAATATTGCTTATGAAGTTTATTTAGTTTTTGATGGTAAAGATATGTTACTTAATAGTAATAGTAATATTTTATTTGAAAATAATAGTAATTGTATTTTTATTGGTATTGGTAGTACCAATAATATGACTCGTTTTAATGATTTAGCAACTTATACCAATGATGATGTAAAAATATTAATGACAAAATATTTTCCTGAATTAAAAAAAAGTAACATTGATTTTCTTGGTGGTAATGGTAAAAATTACTTAGAATTTATTATTAATGAGGTTATACCATTTGTTATTAAAAAGTTTAATTTAAAAATTAAAAATTTAAATGCCATTGGTTGTTCTTTGGGAGCATATTTTTGTTTACAAATGTTATATTTATCAAAATTACAATTTACAAAATTATTATTATTTTCGCCAGCAATTTGATTTAATTCACAAATTATTGAAGATTTAAAAACTAAAGTTTTAAATAATAATCAACCTTTAATAGTTGAACTATGGGTAGGAAAAAAAGAACCAAAGTTTTTTGAAGGCAAATTAGTAACAAATTATGAAAGTAATACTATTGAATTAAAAAAAATATTAACTAATAGAAAAATTACTACTAATTTAGTAATTGATGAAAATGGTAGTCATGGTTTTAAATGATGAATTAAATATATTAATGAAAATCCTTTAATTCTTATTACCTAATTGAAACTATGGTTTTTCTTTTTTTCTAAAAATATTATTAATTTTTAGAATTAAAATAATACTTGCAAAAAATAATACAATAGTATTAGTTGTAATAATAGCAGGTTGATTAGACAATATTGCAAAAATAATTCATGTTATTGCTGATAGTACAAAAATAATATACATATATAATGATAATGATTTTGTATCTCTGGTGCGAATTATTTTAAAACTTTGAGGAATTAAAACAATACTAGTTAAAATTGCTCCAATCCAAGATAAAATATTAATTGTAAGTTCCATATCTTTCTCTCCTAAATTCTTACTATATTTTAGTATTCTAAATGTTATTATAAGATATTAATGGTTAAGTTGATAGTAAAAATAATAATTTTAAGTATAATTATTTTAATAAATAAATATATGGGAGGAAAAATGAGCAGAAATAATAGTATTATAAAGTTTAATGAGAATGAATTAAAAATTATTAAAGAAAATATACATTCAATTTATAACAAGATTTTAAATACTTGCTTTAAGCGAATGTTTATAAGCAATGTATATAAAATTATTGCTTATATTATTTTGGCATTAGGTTTTTTTACTATTATGTTAGGGATAATTTTTCTGAGTAGTTTATTACCTGAAAAAGTGTCTAGCACATTTTATTTAGTAATAGTTATTATTGGTATTATTTTTATTTTAGTTGGAACATTGTTAGTAACAGTTGGACAAACTTTTTCTAAAAAAATAAAACGAGAATTTTTAGAATATAATATTAATTATTTAAAAATGGCAGTTAATTCTACTTTTAAAGCAGTTGAAATTACTAATGTTACTAATAATTTTACCATTGTACCACAAAAATTCTTAGTTATTGGTAGTGATTTTAATCATCGTGTTTGAACTGAAAAAGTTATTATTGGTAGTATTAATGATAAAAATTTTAATTGTGGAACAACCTTAGAAAAGATTACTAGAACTTACAAGACAGGAAAAACTACAACTACTAGTACTACATATAATCGATATCTTTATTTTACGTGTTTAATTGATATACAAGATGTAATAACAACGATTGTTCCTGAAACATTAGGTTCAAGAATTATGGGTTCAAATCGTGGTGATCAACTTGAATCAGCAGCATTTGAAAAGTTATTTGCTCTTGATTATAGTGATCCAATTAAGTTAAGAAAGTTATTAGTGCCAAAAGTAATGAGCAAAATGGTTGATTTAGCAAATACACAAGAAAAAATACCACGTATTTATGTCAATAAAAATCAAGTCACTATAATGTTTCCTTATATGAATATTGGTTCTGATAATAGTTCTACTGCTAATTTATTAAATTTAGTTATTGCTAATAGTGAAGAAAAATTATTAGAAAATGTTGTTGAAATGTTAAATTTTACATTAGATATTATAATAAACTCTTATCAATGAGTAGTAAGTTTAGATTTAAGTAAGGAATTATTATTTAAATAATTAAAAAATATTAAAAGTGATTGGGAATCCCAATCACTTTTAAATTTAGATTATTAATCTTGTCATTTTAATTTGCGAGCAGCAATTCCCATAAAAATTGCTAGTATTATTAAACTAATACCTCCATATAAATACATTTCTCATGTCATTTTAAATGTTCCATTTCAACATTCAAAGTAAGGCAAAGTAGAGTATTTAAATGGTGAGAAATAACTAATAATATTTAATACTTTACTACTTGTAATTCAATCAATAGGCATAATTGAGCCACTTAAGTAAGCAACAGGTAAATATAATACGTTGGCAACGGCAATAAATGAAGTAATAGTCTTAAATAGTGATGCTAACATTATTCCTAAACCAATAGTAGTAATAAAAATAATAATAATTCACGGAATCGAAGCACCAATTTGAGTAGGAAGAGCAATAACACTTCAGCCATACGTACCACCAAAGTAAATGCCCCCTCATAATAATGTTCATAAGAAAGAAATTATTGAAGCAAATACACCGATGATAATTACAGCAGTAACAAAAAATAAAGGATGAATATTAGTTGCACCAATTCTTTTTAGTAATACAGATAATTTAAATTCAATAATTGTTTGAGGAATAATAAATATTCCAACTGAAATAATATTAACAATCGCAATACCAGCAATCATTTGTTTAACAGCAGTAATGGTACCAGCAACATCAGCACCAGTATGCCGTATTGATTCTCCTTGAATTCCCAAAATTAGAATTGGATAAACAATTAGAAAAAATGGGACAAAGAAGCCTTTTAGATAATATTTAAACATTAAATTCAATAACGGTATTTGTTTAGAAGGGCGTGTTTTTGCGGCATTTACAATTTTGTTTGGATCTTGCTGACCTTTTTTCTTAGATAATGCTTCTTTTTCTGCAGCAATAGTAGGTTTTTTATATTTTTGAAATTGTTGAGATGTATAGTTATGAACTGAACCATATTCTTTAACGACTTCTTTAACAGTCCGTTTTTCAATAATGTCACCATCATGCATATAAATGATACGTGTACAGAAATGTTCAATTTCACTCATGTTATGAGTAACTAAAATCATTGCTACATTTTTTTCAACAATATTTTTTTGTAAAAAATCAAATATTTCTTCCTTAACTTCAATATCTAAACCAGTTGATACTTCATCTAAAATAACCAAGTCAGGTTTATGAATAACACTTAATAATATATTAAGTCGTTGTTGTTGACCACCAGATAGAAACATAATATTTTTATTTTTAGCAGCTGATAATTGATAGGTATTTAATAATTCATTTAATTGACCAACATTGATTTCGATATTAAATGTTTCTAAATAATAAGTAAGCATATCCATAACAGTAATCCCTGGTGGATATTTTGATTCTTGAAATTGAAAACCAATAACAATGCCTTCTTTTTTTTCAATAACTCCTGAAGTTGCATGTCTAATACCAGCAATAATTTCTGTTAGTGTTGACTTACCACTACCATTTGCACCAATGATTCCAATTCGCTCACCAGCTTTAATTTGAATATTTAATTTATTTAAAACCGTTTTATCACCGTATACTTTAACAATGTCAGTAGCATTAATTAGAAAGTCACTATTTTTAACTCTTTTTTCATGTGTTGTTTCTGTTAAATTTGTTTTTGTTTCTTTTTCTAACATTTTTTATTTCCTCTCCTTTCAATCTAAACTACTATTTTCACTATCTAAATTTGGTTCTAATAAATCATTATATATCATCTTGCTGCTGTTAACAATTAAAATATGAGTAAATAATTTTTATTTTAGGACATATTTCGTAATTAAATTTAATTAATTGTCAATAAAATTGTTTTAAAACTATTTAGTGTTATTGAATATAGAAATAAATATTTTTTGAAAAAATAGTTTAAAAAATGAGTTTACATTTTAAACAAAAAATTGTTAATAATATTTTTATATTAACTCGATAAAAATTTAAATTTTAAAAAAATATTTTTAATATTTTTTTTATTTTAATGGTTTTATTTTATTAAAAATTTCACAAAGTAAGTTAAATCTTAAGTACATAAGTCTAAATTTAGATTTTCTACATTTATTTACTAAAATTTTGAATCTTTTCAATCAAGCAAAGACATGTTCAACTTTAATTCTAATTTTAGATACAATCTTATTGTATTTTCTTTCTTGTTTAGTTAATTTTTTATTTTTAGTTCTTTTAATTGGTATTATTGTATTTTTATAAATATTTTGTATACCTTGATATCCTAAATCACCAATAATTATTGTTTTTTCTGAAAATTCAAGATTTGAATTTTTTAATATTTGAAAATCATGCACTTTACCATTATCAGCAAAAATATCAACAATTTTTTTATTAAAAAAATCATATACAATTTGAAATTTTATAGAATACATTCAACTTTTACCAGAAAAAATATTCTAACTGTAGTTTTTTTTAGTTGGTCTTTCAATTTCAATCTCAGTTGAATCAATTAAATAAAATTGAAATTCATTTGAATTTTCTTGTTTTTTATCAATTTTTAATTTATATCTTTCTTTTAAAAATTGGTAATCTTTGTGGTTACTAAGTTTATTTTCTACTCAAGTAATATTTTGAAAACAACTTGATGGGCTCATTTTAGATTTAATACTCATTTGAAAAAAAGTATAATATTCTTTTCAGTATAATAAAGTCATCATTAATCTTTCTTCTACTGAAAGTTTATTTTTTCGACCTTTATTTTTTTCTAATTTTTCTATTTCAATTAATTTTTCTAACATTTCATTAAAATGAAAACGTTTTATACCAAAATATCTGTAAAATTCTTCATTTTTTAATTTTTTTAAATTTTCAAAAATCATTTTTATCAACACTTTTCTAAATTTATTGTTAATAACAAAATTATAAAATAAATTTTAAAATTATTAATGGTGGTTGGCCCTTAATTACTGGACCATTTTTGATATAAAATTCTAAATTTTAATTTGTAAAATTGGTGGTTTTAGAAATTTAGAATGTATTCTTTCATAATTATAAAACATAACATATTGATTTACATCATTTATAGCTTCATTGATGGATAAATATTGATTTGATCCTTTAGGTAGTCATTCTTGAGATAAATGAGAAAATCAGTTTTCAGATAATACATTACCACCAATATCATAAGGTTGTTTTTTGCTTAAAATTATTTGTTTATCCTCTGCTCATTTTGTGATATCCTGACAATAAAATTCGTTGGCGTTATCTGAATGTAAAATAACATTTTTTACTTGATTTGGTGGTTGGCCCTTAATTACTGGACCATTTTTGATATAAAATTCTAAATTTTAATTTGTAAAATTGGTGGTTTTAGAAATTTAGAATGTATTCTTTCATAATTATAAAACATAACATATTGATTTACATCATTTATAGCTTCATTGATGGATAAATATTGATTTGATCCTTTAGGTAGTCATTCTTGAGATAAATGAGAAAATCAGTTTTCAGATAATACATTACCACCAATATCATAAGGTTGTTTTTTGCTTAAAATTATTTGTTTATCCTCTGCTCATTTTGTGATATCCTGACAATAAAATTCGTTGGCGTTATCTGAATGTAAAATAACATTTTTTACTTGATTTCAAGAAAATTGTTTGTTGATTTTTTCAAGAGCAGGAAGAATTAAATCCTGATATGATTTATTAGGAGCAATATTATAACTAACAACATTATTTGAATAAAAATCAATAATTACAAAAAGATATAATCATCCTTCTTTAGTATTTATTTGTTTAGTGTCCATTGATCAAATTTGATTTGAAGAGGTTGTACTTTTATAATCTTTGTTTACTTTATCCATTGTAGGTATTCACTTATTTGGATTTTTTTTGTTTTTAGGATAGTTATTTTTAGTTTGTTTTAATCCTTGAATATTGTGTTCTTTCATAATTTTTCGCATTTGTTTTATTGATAATTCTATATTTAAAATGATATTTTTTTCTTGTTTTAATCACTCTTTAAAAGCTGAAAAAATTCTTAAATATCCATAAATTCTGCCTTTTCTTGTAGAATGAAATTCGATTAAAAGTTGGCATATTTTTTGATATTTATGATTGCATTTAATAATATGATTTTCTTCTTTTTTAATAGGTTTTTGTTTATTTTTTAAAAAGTAATATGTTGATCTGTTTAATTGAAGATATTGACATAGGTTTCTAATTGAATATTGATTTTTACAATCATCAATAATTTTAATTTTTTCTTTGATATTTAATTTGTTAATTACTAATGCTATTTGTTTAATTTTATCCATTAATAAAAATCCTTTCAGGTTAAAATTAGTGTTAATTATATAACACAATTGTTTTTAGAATACATTCAGGTTTTTTAAATTAATGGTCTAGTAAAAAGGGCTAAGTGGCAAGTGGCAAGTGGCAAGTGGCATGTCGTGATTATAAATATTATGATGAACAATTAAAAAAATGAGTAAGAGTTTGTTTATTAGATGAAGAATTAGAATTACCTAAATATAAAAGAACTTGTCAGGATATCAAAAATAATGTTATTGAACATTTTGCTGACGGAAAAAGATATGTTGATATTTTACATACTATGAAGCAAACAAAATTTAGTACAACAAGTATTAGTAGATTATTTCAAGAATATCAAGTTAATAAATTAGATGTTCCTAAAATAAAATTAGAACCAAATCAATTTATTTATATTAGTATTGATGATGGACATCGAAAATTTTGAAAATTTAAACGCAATTCTGGTAAATATTCAATGCGTTTAGTATTATTTTGTACAGATAATGTTAATCATAAATTAGTTAATAAAAGAGCAGATGTAATAATAAGACCAACAAAAACAGCAATTGGTGTTAAAAAAACTGCTGAATTTATCAAAGAACAAGGAAATAGATTTTTTGAAAATTTTGACCAAGCAAAAATTATTATTTGTGGAGATAGTGCAGGATGAATTAAAGAAGTTGCTGATTATTTAGGTGCAAATTTTGTTTTAGATAAATTCCATTTAGTTAAAAAATTATATGTTGGAATAATCGCTGGAAATAAAGGAAAATATTGAAACGAATATAATACTTGTAGAAATTTTATTGAAAATGGTCAATATGATGAGTTAATAAAATATATGAATGAAATATTAAAAAACCATAAAAAATTAAAAAAACAATATTTTAAAAATAATAAACAAGGTATTGAAAATCAAGGTGCAAAGTGAAATATAGGTTGTTTTACAGAAGGTAATATTTGACATATTTTAAAAGAAATGCTTGGTAATAGAACTTATAACATAAATATTTATATTAAAATGGTTATTTTTAAATGTAATCAAATAAATTTAAAAACATAATTAATTTATTTTTTTATTAAAATTTTAAAAACTTATTAAATTAAAAGTTAATAAGAATTTTTGTTGTGTATAAATATTAAATTTTATTATTGATTTTTTCAATATTTGTATTTTAATTGTAATTCATTTAATTTAGTAGTAAGATGTATTTACAATTGCATATAATTACAATTATTTCTTGTCTATAATTTTAAAGAAATGTTTAAAAAGTAATTATATCCTCCGTTTTTGTTACCATCCCAGGTAATATTTCAGTTACTTTAAATGGTCTTTGAAAAGGAGCAAAAAATCCTACTTTAAGTGATAGAACTAGTGTGGAAAAAGTAAATGATAATACATTTAAAGTTAAAAGAAATGCGGGTGGTATGCATGGTTATAATTATTTAACTATTCGTTATGCAAAAACTAGTTTTTTAACTGGAATGATTAAGAATCATAAAAATAATCATATTTTATTTGATAATTGAATTATTAAAAAAGCAGATACTAATGTTTGATAATTTATATTATTTTTCAAATTTTTTTGTTATGATAAAAAAATTCTAATATAATTTAAATTTTTAAATTGATTAAAATTAAAAATTTGTATAGTATTTTAATTATTATTTTTATATTTTCATTTCTAAAAATTTATCTTTACATTTAATTAAAAATAGTGTATTATATTTAAGTTGTTGATTAATTCGCAATTTTCTTTTAAGATATGATTGATAAAAAAATATCAAAAAGTTGTTAATGATGTCAAAGAAATAAATAATATCATGAAATTATTTGACAACTTTTAATTTTAGAAAAATTAGATGAATTAATACTTTAAAATGTAAGTAAGTATATTATATATAAATAATAAATAAAACTAATCCTTTTTTAAAATAATCCTCTTTTAGAGGTTATTTTTTAGGTTATAATTATCATTTTTTCTAAATTTATTCAAAATTTATTTTTAAGGAGAAATATATGAGTTTTACAGAACTAAATTTAAAACAAGAATTAACTGCTGCTATTGCTAAATGAGGTTATACTACCCCAACACCAATTCAAAAGAAGACAATTCCAGTTTCTTTACAAAAAAAAGATATTATTGGAAAAAGTCATACCGGAACGGGAAAAACTGCTGCTTTTGTCTTACCTATATTACATAATTTAGATATAAAATTATATCGTAATCAAGCCATTATTGTTTGTCCAACTAGAGAATTGGCAATCCAAGTTGCTAAACAAGTAAAAAAATATGCTTATTTTTTAAATGGTGTTAATGTTGCTTTATTATGTGGTGGTGTTAATATTAGAAATCAATTATATGATTTAAGAACTAGTAATATAGTTGTTGGAACACCAGGAAGAATTACTGATCATATTAATCGTGGTAGTTTAAGATTAAATTCAATTAAAACATTAGTTTTAGATGAAGCAGATGAAATGTTAAAAATGGGATTTAAAAAAGATATTGATTTCTTATTTGAGAATTCACCACAAAATATTCAAACTGTCCTTTTTTCAGCAACAATGTCAAAACCAGTTTTAAAAATTGCTGATGATTATCAAAATAATCCAGTTAGTATTACTGTTGAAGATGAAAGTCAAAAATTACAACAAGCAAATATTAAACAATATTATTTTGATTGTCGTAATATAACAAAAGAAACTGCATTAGTTACTTTATATCAAAAATTACAACCACAATTAAGTATTGTTTTTTCAAATACAAAAGCTTTTACTAACAAAATTGCACAATTATTAGAACAAAATAATATTAAATGTGCTGTTATTAACGGTGATAAAAGTCAAAGAGAACGTATGGAAGCAATGAGACAATTTAAAAACGGTAAGGTTAAAGTATTAATTGCTACTGATGTTGTTGCTAGAGGAATTGACATTAATGGCATTGATTATGTTTTTAATTATGATATTCCACGTGAATATGAATACTATACTCATCGTATTGGTAGAACAGCTCGTGCTGGAGCACAAGGAACTGCTATTACTTTAGTAAGTAATAGAGTTCAATATAATGAAATTCAAGAAATTCAATATTATCAAAATCATGAAATTACTTTACTAGATACTACAGGTTGAGATTTACCTAAAAATGTTGTTAAAGTACCAACTAAATTAAATTTTTCATCTCATAATAATAGAAATGATTTTAAACGTAATGTTGATAATAATTCAAAATGAAAAAGAAAACCAAAATATTAAAATTAATCATTTTTATAAAAAAATCACTTAATTATTAAGTGATTTTTTCTTTAAAAATTAATTTTATAAAGTTTTTTTATTTTCATTTTTTTTCTTATTTTCGATTTCTTGTTGTTGTCTTTCTTTTTCAGCTTTTTCGGATTCTTTTTTTAATTTATTAGCTGCAATTTTTTCTTTTATTCTTGCTATTTTTTTCTCTTTTATTTTTTTCATCCATAAAAATCCCTTTCTCACTACTTTTTTGGTATATTTATTCTTATACATCTAAAATACCCAAAATCAGTGTACATTTTTTGGAAAAAAAATAAATATAAAATATTAAAAAAGTCACTCTTTTAAAAAGAGTGACTAAAAATTAAATTTAAATAGTGCTTTTAATTGAATGGCATTGGATGGTATATTCCTGTACTTGTTGATGGTTGGTTATTTATATCATTTGCAAATTGATATGGATTGTCAATAGGAAATTCTTCTATTGATGTTTCGTCATCAGTTTCTTTTTCATTTGATGATTTTTCTGATTCTATTTGTTGTGATAAAACTTCTTCAATACCAGAATCTTCAAATTCTTCTTCCTGATATTTTTTAAACAATTCATCAAAAGTTGTGAATTTCCCATTGTTTTCTAATTTTTCTAAATGTTTTTCAAGAAAAACTGCTTCTTTTTTAGTAAATCCACAACAACTAGTTAATATTTCTGTTATTTTTTTTTATAGTTATTGGTTGATTAAATACATCTTTATAAAAATCAGAAATAGCAAAAGCAATCATATCAATTGCTATTACACCAATTGAAAATCCTAATGTTGTTCATCTAACAAATTTTTCATAAAATAATTTTGTGGCTTTTTGAAATCCATATTCAGTAACTAATGCAGCTTCTGTTTTAACAGCATTAACAGTACAAGTGACTGATAAAAATAAAGGGATTGCCATTAATATTTTTTTATATCTAGTTTGTTTTTCAACTCATTTTGAAAGTTTTTCAGGACAAAGATTAGTTGGAATTCCTAAGTTTGTTAAACCCGATTTAAAAATATTATTAATTGGTCTCATAACAAAATAACGACTTATATTTGCTGCTAAAGCACCTGTAGTAAAAATGTCTTTCGTGATTCAATCATGTAAATTAAAATCTTCTTTAGAAGTATTTTCTAGACATATTCCGTAATTAAATTTAATTAATTGTCAATAAAATTGTTTTAAAACTATTTAGTGTTATTGAATATAGAAATAAATATTTTTTGAAAAAATAGTTTAAAAAATGAGTTTACATTTTAAACAAAAAATTGTTAATAATATTTTTATATTAACTCGATAAAAATTTAAATTTTAAAAAAATATTTTTAATATTTTTTTTATTTTAATGGTTTTATTTTATTAAAAATTTCACAAAGTAAGTTAAATCTTAAGTACATAAGTCTAAATTTAGATTTTCTACATTTATTTACTAAAATTTTGAATCTTTTCAATCAAGCAAAGACATGTTCAACTTTAATTCTAATTTTAGATACAATCTTATTGTATTTTCTTTCTTGTTTAGTTAATTTTTTATTTTTAGTTCTTTTAATTGGTATTATTGTATTTTTATAAATATTTTGTATACCTTGATATCCTAAATCACCAATAATTATTGTTTTTTCTGAAAATTCAAGATTTGAATTTTTTAATATTTGAAAATCATGCACTTTACCATTATCAGCAAAAATATCAACAATTTTTTTATTAAAAAAATCATATACAATTTGAAATTTTATAGAATACATTCAACTTTTACCAGAAAAATATTCTAACTGTAGTTTTTTTTAGTTGGTCTTTCAATTTCAATCTCAGTTGAATCAATTAAATAAAATTGAAATTCATTTGAATTTTCTTGTTTTTTATCAATTTTTAATTTATATCTTTCTTTTAAAAATTGGTAATCTTTGTGGTTACTAAGTTTATTTTCTACTCAAGTAATATTTTGAAAACAACTTGATGGGCTCATTTTAGATTTAATACTCATTTGAAAAAAAGTATAATATTCTTTTCAGTATAATAAAGTCATCATTAATCTTTCTTCTACTGAAAGTTTATTTTTTCGACCTTTATTTTTTTCTAATTTTTCTATTTCAATTAATTTTTCTAACATTTCATTAAAATGAAAACGTTTTATACCAAAATATCTGTAAAATTCTTCATTTTTTAAATTTTTTAAATTTTCAAAAATCATTTTTATCAACACTTTTCTAAATTTATTGTTAATAACAAAATTATAAAATAAATTTTCTGATGAACCAGTTAGAATAATATGACTGCCTGCTCATGTTAGTGTTTCTAAAGTTAAATTAACTAAAAGATTACGTCCTCAATTAGTTACTAATGCTATTGGTTTATTATTTTGTTGTTCCATAGTTTTAATTGTTTTATTTGCTAAAGATATTACTTGTTTAATTTCACTATCATTATTAGCATTATTATTTTCTGTTTGTGAATTAATAATTAGTTTTTTAATTCGTTCAATTTCTTTTTTAAAATTTGGATGATATTCAAATTCTGTTTCTACACAATTTTCAATTTGATTAAATTTCTGTATTAAATCATTAAGTATGGAAATATTTGAAAAATATTTCATTAATTTTTGATGGTCTTCTTCAAATAAAAGTGTTTCAAATATTTCTTTATATTTTTCAAAGTCACTGGTATTAAATTGATTGATTTCAATGGGATTTGTTTTGTTTTTTTTATTAAAAAAACATCTCGTGATCAACTTGAAGCTGCTGAAGTGAAAAATGTGCCAAGTGCAGTATCAAGTAATACCATAACATAATTTTGTCAATTTCAAAATATAGCATCAATATAATCTTGGGATGTGTGTTCTTTACCATCAATGGGAAAATTAGAAACTACTCTTTGTAAATTTTTACCAGTAAGTCCAATATAAATTTCTAATAATCCTAAAAATTTATATGCAATATTTCTTATTATTCCTGGTTTTGTTTGATCAATAAAATTTTGTATTATTGTTAAATATTTATATAGTTTTAATAAAACATTTAAATCTCTATTATTAGAATTTTCTTTAAATAATTTTAATTGTTCATTAAGTGAGTTGGTATTTGTTATAAATTTATTAAGATTATTAATAGTTTTTATAGTAATACCTTCTAAGAATTGATCTTCAAGTGATAATTTTCTTTCTTTTTTTTGAAAAGTTTTTAAATCTAAATTATCATCAATATATTCATCAACATCATTGTATTCTTTTTTATATATTTCTATTGTATTTCTATTAAAGTTTATTTTTAATAATTCTAAAATCACTATAATTACTGTTCCATTTTTTTCAACAAATGTTAGTTTTTGTCAGTATTGATTGTTATTAATGGTAATAGTGCTTTCATTAAAAAAAGTTAAACTATCAAAGTTATTTTTAATTTGGGTTTCATATTTTCAATTTCCATTATCATCGAGTTTTTTTGTGTTGTTCCTCCAAAACGACTATTACAATTTATTCAATTATTTTCTTCACTATTTTCTATTTCGATGATTGTACTTGAACTATTAAGACTTTCAGTACTACTTGAATTACTATTATTTATAGAAGATTGTTGCTGGGTAATTCTATAATTAGTATGTTTATTTTTTTCTAATAAAGGTTTTTTTCTTCTTTTGGCATTTTATTTTCTCCTTTAAGTATAAAAGTCCTATTTTGTTTTTATAAACAAAATAGGACTTAAAAATATATTTAAACATATATCTGATTTGGATTATATCATTTATTTGATAGTTTTTAAATAAAAAAAATTTTTTATATATAGTTAATAAAAATTAAGTTTTAATTATTTATTTAAAAAATTCAGTAAATGATTTTTTGCTATGACGTTCAAGAAATTTATTAAATTCAATTGTTTTTTCATTTTTAATTTTTTCTAAAAATATATTAACTTCTTTTCCAGTACCTAATGGAATTGTATTAGTGTCAATACCTTTTATTTTTTTAATTTCTTCTAAAAATAAATAACGACTAATAATAGTACTACAAGCGATAGCTAAATACTTACTTTCTGCATTAGTAACAAATTGAACTTTATCTTTAATAATTTTATTACGATTATCTTTCATATTTTCAATGTATTTGTAATATGTATCTTCATTAATATATTGATCAATAACTATAGTATCATATTGAATTCTATGTTGTAACATACGAACTAATGCTTGATTTTCTCCTCAGGTTTTAATAATATTGGGGCTATAACCCGCATCAATTCATTGATTATATTTACGATTGTTAATGATTACTGACTCAAAAATAATTGTTTTCATAATATCTTGTGCTAATTCAATAAATTTACTTTGTGATAAGTCTTTATAATCGCGAATGTTAAGTAAACGTAATTTTTCTAAATTACCCGAACCAATATAAGAACTAATAATAACAAGTGGACCAAAAAAATTATTAATACCAAATTCAGCATTGCCAATGACTGGTGATTGATTTTCATCAAGTTGATTTCAAATTCTACGATATTCTGCAATAATATCCTCTTTAGTACCTTTAAAAATAACTTTTTCTTGATAAATTTCAATTGTTATATTATGATATTGAAATAATTCATAACTACTATTTTTATTATCAACTTTATAGTTTTGGTAGTGTTCTTTAATTAATGATTTTTGTTTTTGATTTAAGTAAAATGTCATTAATATACCACCATCTTTTCAAAATTTATTTGATTTATTGAAATTAATATCACACTTTCTTTCATATTAATTATATAATAAAAACAAGGATTTTAGGGTTTTAACCTTTTATTTTATATAAGGAGTTAACAATGCGTAGTGTAGGTATAGATATTATTGAAGTAAATCGAATAGAAAATATTGAAGAATTTGCTAAAAGAATTTTAAGTAAGAAAGAAATTATACTTTTTAATCAATATTCTTTACAACGTCAACAGGAATTTTTGGCAGGAAGATGAGCATTAAAAGAAGCAATTTTTAAGGCATTACCACAAGAAAAGTTAACATTTAAAAATATTGATATTAGTTATAATCAATATAATCAACCAATAACTATCATTAAGAATTATCAATTACTTTTATCTTTATCACATAATGAAACTAATGCAATTGCAATTGCAATTGTTATTTAATAAAAAGAAAGTAAGGTGTTTTATTAAAATGTATATGATTGATTTAATCTCTAAAAAGAAATTAGGACAAAGTTTAAATAAAGAAGAACTAAAATTTTTAACAGAAGGTATTGTCAATGAAACAATACCAGACTATCAAATTAGTGCTTGAGCAATGGCTGTTTGTTTTCAGGGAATGACTAATGATGAATTAGTAGAATATACAAAAGCCGTTATTAATAGTGGTGAAACCATGGATTTATCACAAATTACTGGTTTTAGTATTGATAAACATTCAACTGGTGGTGTTGGTGATAAAACTAGTTTAGTATTTGGTCCATTAGCTGCTGCTTGTGGATTAAAGGTTGCAAAAATTTCTGGAAGAGGATTGGGTATTACTGGTGGTACTATTGATAAATTGGAAATAATTCCAAATTTTAAATGTGATTTGGCAATATCAGATTTTATTAAAGTTGTTAATAAAGTTGGTATGAGTATTATTAGTCAAACTAGTAATTTAGTGCCTGCTGATAAAAAATTATATGCATTACGTGATGTTTCAGGAACAGTTGATTCATTACCATTAATTGCTGCTAGTGTTATGTCTAAAAAAATAGCAATGGGTGCTGATTTAATTTTACTAGACATTAAATGTGGAAAAGGTGCCTTTGTTCAGGATATAGTAACTGCAAGAAAGTTAGCAAAATTAATGGTACATATTGGTAAAGCTTTTAATAAAAAAATTTATGCTATTATTAGTGATATGAATAAGCCTTTAGGACAAACAATTGGTAATGCACTAGAATTACAAGAAGTTATTTTAAGCTTAAAAAATAAAGGACCAGAAGATTTGAAAATTCTTGTTAGTAATTTAGTAGCTTTAGCCTTATTGGGAGCTAAAAACGTAAAAACCTTAAAAGAGGGTATTGATAAAGCTAATGCTATGTTTACTAGTGAAAAACCACTACAAATTTTTTATGATTTTGTTAAAAGTCAAGGTGGAGATACTAAATATCTTGATAATATTGATAAATTACCACCAGCTAAATATATTATTAAAGTTAAGGCACAATTATCGGGCTATTTAGATGTTACTAATAATTATGCTTTAGGTGAATTATCAGTAATATTAGGAGCAGGAAGAACTACTAAAACTGATATCATTGATCCAGTGGCAGGAATTTATTTAAAACAAATTCATGGTCAAAAAGTTGAAAAAAATAGTGTAATTATGGAACTCCATACTAATAAAGATCAACATTTTCATCAACAATTTTTAGATTTGGCAATTTCTACATTTCAGATTACTAATAAAAAATACGATATTAAACCAATAATTTTAGAAATAATAATGTAATTTAGTTTAAAATTGTTTATAATGTTACAGTATTTTAAAAAATATTAATTAAATGAAATGATAAGGAGCGTTTTTGTGAAATCTTTATTAAAATTACTGGGCACACTTGCTTTAGCAACAACACCAGTTGTAACAGTTGTTGCTTGTGGTAGTGAAAATAATCAAATGACTCCAAGGGATATTCTTAATTTTGCTGCCTCTTTTGTTACTGATAGTAGTGTGCAAATTAAGGCTGATCTTAATTTATCAGATGATACCAATATAGGAGAAATGAAAGGTAAAATTTTTAGCGAATTAGATACTTCTGTGCAAACAGCTATTGGTAACTTTTTCTCTAGTAAACTTAAAGAAAGTACCAATGAACATCCAACAAATTGATATCACCCTGATGCACATGTCAAAATTATGGACTATGTTCCAAAAAAAGATAATGATAATGATGAAAAAGACAAACCTAAGTTTGTTTTACCAACTGGTAGTGAATTAGTCAATGGTCATTTATGAGTAAAAGTGGAAATCTCTTATTTAAATTTACCATCAGTTACTAAAGATATTAAAATTACAATTAATAATGATACAAGTCATACTAGTGATCAAAAAAAAGCTGATGCAATTAGAGACTTTATTAAAGAAGAAATTACTAAAGGTAATCTAAATATTAATGTTGAAAATTTACCAATAACTGGAGAAATTAAAGGAGCAGAAAAAAAAGAAAAAGAAGAAATTGCTAGAACTCAGTTATCATATATTAAACAAAATTTAAATGTTGCCATTAAAGATAAAGTTCAATATTCTGGTTTAAGTTTAAGTTTTGAATTTTCAGGTGATTTTTCAAATGTTCCTAAATCAACTTTATTTAAAATGACAGATCCAACGGTGACCAATAATGATGATAAATCAATTGTATTTAATGGTAATGTTAGTAATATTACTATTGATTTCTTAGTTGGTAATGATGGTAAATCTACTTTTAATACTGGTGATATTGAAAGTACTACTGCTATTAAGATTAACCAAACTTTTGTTGATGCAACAACACAAATTTCAAAAATATTTTCTGACTGAACAGTTGATACAGTAAAGGAATTACCAAAAGCTTCAGATAAGTATTCAGATTATGACAAAGATGGAAAAATAAAAGAACAAGTTATAACAAATGGTTATTTTGCTAATATTAATAAAATTTATAGTATTCTTGTTCCTAAATGAAATAATGTAATAACTATTACTAATCCTGAAAGTGGATTTAATCTTAATCCTAATGAAAAAAATGGTTATTTTAATTTAAACTTTAAATTAGAATATGATCTAAGTAAAGGCTTTCCAGATATAAAGACAACTTCAAAATTTGAAATATCTGCTGAAAATATTCATATTACGTTACGTGAAGTTAAATAATAATATTTAAAAATATAATAACTTTTAAAACTTATTTTAATCATTAAAAAATTAAAAATAAGTTTTTTTATTTATTAAAGATTAATCAAGTACTATTAAATTAAGTTATAATTAATATTAATAAGTATAAAATGATATTGAGGGAACGAGAATAATGTTACAACCAGTAATTACAATTGAATCTTTTCAAGGACCAATGGATTTGCTTTTGCATTTAATTAAAGAAAAAAATATTGATATTTTAGATTTAAATCTAAATGATGTTACTAACCAATATGTTCATTTTATTAATGAAGAATTAATTAAAAACATTGATTTAGTAAGTGAATATTTACCGATTGCTGCTTATTTATTAGAATTGCAATCAAAACAATTATTACCAAAACAAGAACTAGTAGTAGATAGTGCTTATGAAAATGAAGTTAATCGTCAAAAATTAATTGCTCGTTTATTAGAATATAAAAAATTTAAAGAAATAAGTAATTATTTTAAAGAACAGGCTGTATATAGAACCCAATTATTAACAAAAGCACCTAGTGATTTAAAAACATATTTAGTTGATGAAATTACACCAATTTTGGTAAAAAATAATGTTAATAAACTAACACAAGCAATGTTAAACTTATTTAATAGACTACAAAATGAAAATAAATTACCAGTTAATTTAGCATTAAACTTAATTTCAGCTGAAGATCGAGCTAAAGAAATTAAACAGTTACTGAAAAAAAATCCCAAGCAACATTTTACTTTAGAACAATTATTTTTTACTAAAACATTAACTTTACATTATTTTATTATTACTTTTATTGCAATTTTAGATCTTGCAAATCATCAAATGTTACATATTATACAAACTAATACTTTTACTGAAATTACAGTAATTTATCGAGGTGAGAAAAATGAATAATAGCAATTGAAAAACAAACGAAAGATTAGCAGTTTTACAAGGTTTATTATTTATTGCTGGTAATGAAGGCCTTGATTTATTAACACTTGCTGAATATTTAGAATTAACAAAAAAACCAAAAACTGTTGAAAATTTAATTGCATCTTTACAAATGAAATTAAATGATGATGATACCAGTGGTTTAAGTTTAATTAAAGTTGGTAATATTTATAAATTAACAACAAAACCTATTCATTATAATCGCTATCAAGTATTAAAACAACAACCTTTAATACGTTTATCACAAGCAGCTTTAGAAACACTAGCTATTATTGCTTATAATCATCCAGTTACTAAACCACAAATTGAAGATATTCGTGGTGTAAATTGTGATTCTATTATTTTTAAACTAAAAAGTTTAAATTTAATTACCGAGATTGGTCGTAGTGAATTACCAGGAAAACCAATTTTATATGATTTAACTGATGAATTTATGGATCATTTTAATATCGAATCTTTAACTCAATTACCAACTTTGCCTCAATTTAATAACCAAAATGATGAACAAGAAATCTACAATTTTACTAATGAATAATGATTTAGAACGCTTGCAAAAAGTTATTGCTAATTCTGGAGTATGTTCACGACGAAAAGCAGAATTACTAATTATTAATGGGCAAGTAACAGTTAATGGGCAAATTATTACAACGTTAGGTTTTAAAGTTACAAGTAGTGATGTTATTAAAGTTAATAATCAAATTATTAAGCAATCTAATCATATTTATTTAGCATTTTATAAACCACCTAATTGTTTAACAACAGTAAGTGATCCTAAAAATCGACCAACGGTAATGAATTATTTTACTAATATTAATAGTAGAATTTACCCAGTCGGTCGTTTAGATTTTGATACTTCAGGTTTGTTGTTAATGACTAATGATGGTGAATTTACTAATGCTATTATTCATCCTCGTTATAAAATAGATAAGGTATATGAAGTATTGGCAAGTGGTATTTTGTCATCAAATGCTATTAAAAAACTACAAGACGGTATTATTTTATCAACTTCATTTACAACTTCTCCTGCTATTGTTAAAATAATTTATAAAAATATAAAAAAAGAAAATACTTTACTACATCTGACTATTCATGAAGGACAAAATCAACAAGTTAAACGTATGATTAAAGCAGTAGGAAGTAGAGTAATTACTTTAAAGCGTTTACAAGTTGCTAATATTACTTTAAAAGGTTTAGCAATGGGTGAATATCGTTATTTGACAGAAGAAGAAGTAACAACATTGATGAAATTGAGTCAAAAGAGTTAAAATAAAAGAATAATTTATTTTTTAAATATAACAACTTTTTATATTTTCTGGGTTTGTCTTTATATCAAAAACCTTATTTATTTCAATAATATTATCAGCAAAATCTTTTACTGTTTTTATTTCGTCTTGTAATTTTTTATTTGTAATAATATCATTTTTAAAATTTTTCAGTATTTCAATAAGATTATTTAAGTTTTGAAATTTATTTCTTTCTTTAGCAATAGCGTATTTTTGTTTTTCACAGATTTTAATACCGATATCTATTCAATCTTGTAATTTTTTTATTTTTCATTTTTGATTTGGAGTTATTAATGGTGGATTTTGATAATTGTTAATTGCATGATACATGCTTGTGTTAAAAACCATTATTCTTAATCCATTATTACTTAATTCTTGGTGAAAATATTTATTTAAGTTACCTTTATTATTTAAAAGATAATTAATAGCATTATGTGTTCCGCGATCTCAATTTCTTATAATTTTTTGAAAAAAAACTCAACTTTGTATTATTGGATTTATAGGTCTTTGACTTTGAAGAATAAAATATTTAACACTTCTGAAACGAATACTTTCTGATGTAGCTAGAATTACTCCTATTAATGAGCATTTAATTTGATTTTCATTTAAGTTAGAATTTGTTAACAATAAAAAATCATTATGTATTGTTTGTCAAGAATAATTATTATGTGCCTGGAGTCCATTACTTGCTACATAACTCCCTACAAAAGGTAAAGATTGGCAAAAAATATTTTTTATATTAGGATTTATTAATGTGCTATCTTCAAAATAATAATAAGTTGTTTCAAAAGTAAATCCTTGTAGGTATAAACTTTTTGAACAAAAAAATAATTTTAACGTTTTTTGTTCAATATTTACAGTAATTGAAAAGTAATCATATTGTGCTTTTTGATTTATATAATAAAACTCTGAGTTAGCATTTGAACCATATGTATTTGGCATTTTAATAAAATAGTTTCTATATATAGTTCTTTAATAATATGATTTAATTTTTTAAAAAATATTATAGGATTATCATTTAAAACTTCTAAAATTGTTATTGTATGAAAAATACTTGAGTTGATTATTTCTTCTTCATCAAATTTTTCTTTTTCTTTTCAATCTTTTTTTTCAAAATTTGATTTTTTTGGCATATTTAATTTTCCTTTCAAAATAAAAACCCATTTACTTTTTATGAAAGTAAATGGATTAAAAACTAATATTTAGTTATATACAGTATAGAAAATAAAAAAAATTTGTCAACTTTAGAATCTTTTATATTATTTCAAAATAAGTCAAATTTCAAAAAAAGTAATAATAAAAACTTTAATAGTGTTAAAAGCATTTTTTATGTTTTTTAGATAATCATTTATTATTATTATTTATAGTTTATTTTAAAAATTAAAATAAATGAATTTTTTTGAAAGGAAAAAAAATGAAAGAAGAACATTTAAAAGAGATAAATGAAAAAATATTAAATATAAAAAAATTATATAAACGTAATAATGAAATTTTAAATGAAATCATATTTAATAGAAATAACTATTGTGACGAAGAGATAGATATGATAAAAGATTCAATTTTAGAACAAAATTATAATTTTCAAGAAATAAAAATTCAACTTTTAGAACATCAAAATTTTTTATTAAGTAAAAATATAAATAATGAATTCTTAGTTAATAATCTTGAGTTAGAATTATCAATCAATAAATTTTGATATAAATTTTCTATTAAACTTTATAAAAAAGAAAAAGAAATAGTTAAATATTGAAAAGAACAGTATTTTGAATGTTATAAAAAACAATTTTTTGTAAAGAAAAACTTAGAAAATGATAATAAAATATCAAATTTTGTTATTAAAAAAATTAATAAAGATGTACAAAATATTTCGATTTCAACTCCTTCATTAAAAGTACATACATTAAAAATGTAAAATATATAACAAACTATTTTTTAATAAAATCATTTAAAAATCTAGAATTTAATTTTTTTTAAATTATGATATAATCACTTTAAAATAATTATTAATTTTTTACAATAGACATATTCCGTAATTAAATTTTTTAAAAGTCAATTATAATTTTAAAATTTATTTTATAATTTTGTTATTAACAATAAATTTAGAAAAGTGTTGATAAAAATGATTTTTGAAAATTTAAAAAAATTAAAAAATGAAGAATTTTACAGATATTTTGGTATAAAACGTTTTCATTTTAATGAAATGTTAGAAAAATTAATTGAAATAGAAAAATTAGAAAAAAATAAAGGTCGAAAAAATAAACTTTCAGTAGAAGAAAGATTAATGATGACTTTATTATACTGAAAAGAATATTATACTTTTTTTCAAATGAGTATTAAATCTAAAATGAGTCCATCAAGTTGTTTTCGAAATATTACTTGAGTAGAAAATAAACTTAGTAACCACAAAGATTACCAATTTTTAAAAGAAAGATATAAATTAAAAATTGATAAAAAACAAGAAAATTCAAATGAATTTCAATTTTATTTAATTGATTCAACTGAGATTGAAATTGAAAGACCAACTAAAAAAAACTACAGTTAGAATATTTTTTTGGTAAAAGTTGAATGTATTCTATAAAATTTCAAATTGTATATGATTTTTTTAATAAAAAAATTGTTGATATTTTTGCTGATAATGGTAAAGTGCATGATTTTCAAATATTAAAAAATTCAAATCTTGAATTTTCAGAAAAAACAATAATTATTGGTGATTTAGGATATCAAGGTATACAAAATATTTATAAAAATACAATAATACCAATTAAAAGAACTAAAAATAAAAAATTAACTAAACAAGAAAGAAAATACAATAAGATTGTATCTAAAATTAGAATTAAAGTTGAACATGTCTTTGCTTGATTGAAAAGATTCAAAATTTTAGTAAATAAATGTAGAAAATCTAAATTTAGACTTATGTACTTAAGATTTAACTTACTTTGTGAAATTTTTAATAAAATAAAACCATTAAAATAAAAAAAATATTAAAAATATTTTTTTAAAATTTAAATTTTTATCGAGTTAATATAAAAATATTATTAACAATTTTTTGTTTAAAATGTAAACTCATTTTTTAAACTATTTTTTCAAAAAATATTTATTTCTATATTCAATAACACTAAATAGTTTTAAAACAATTTTATTGACAATTAATTAAATTTAATTACGGAATATGTCCAATATTTAAATGAGGGCCAACCACCGGGCCAACCACCATTTGTCTTTTAGATAAGACAACTTTATTATAGTCCTCAACATTAGTATAAATATTCAATTTAAATTTAACTAAAAATAATAAAATACGCATTCTTTTAACTTGAACAATATATTCTACTTTTTCACGTGCTTGTTTTGGTATTCTATCGGGGTGTTGTTCAATCATATACATAATTCCATTAAAATTATGACCTATCAATTTACAAAACATTCCTAAACTTTCTTGTGTTTCTTTAAATTCGGGTGATAAATCATTACTATTAATTTTTAAACCTAATTCATCAAAAACAAGCATATCATTCTCTTTAAAAGCATAATTACTATTTAATTGATTAAATTTAAAAACATCATCATAAGAACAACGATAACTATACTCATTACGCACTTTAATAGGAATAGGACTTACTACCCTATCTTTATGTTTTTGTGCTAAACAACAAGCAAGGGCAGATTTACCAGTACGTGGTGGTGCTGAAATAATATAACTACCTACACGTTGTAATATCTTTATATTTTTTCTAGTTATTAAAAATGGATAAAGTATTATTAATAATATAACTCCTAAAAGTAAATAACCATATCAAGGCATTATTTCAACTCCTAACCAACTAAAAATCCAACTGCTTTTAAAAATACTCATAATGTTAAAACTTGTTCTAAACCACTAGTAAAATCAACATTTAAAACAGAACTAATAGTATCATCAAAAATACGTCTCAATAATCCGTCAAGTTTAGTAAAAAATTCTCTTAATGGTTCCACGGGTAAAACTTTACCAACAACACCATATAGTACTCACCTAAAAGCATTACGCAAATGACCAAAAACATCATATCAACTAACACGTTCATACTCAGGGTTAAAAGGACTATTTGGTGGTACTGGCGTAACTTTTTCGCTTGAAAAAATATTAATTTGACCAAAATTTAATTGTGGTGAAAAAGTTGGTCTAGTTGATTCACCATGAACATCAAAAAATACTGTTAAATGTCTTAAATTTGGAACACGAATAGGCATAGTAACAAAATTATATAAATCTTGCTGATAAATATCATTATCAACTTTACCTTTAAAAACATATTTTGTATCACCAACATTATCTAAAAAACTAAAAACAAAATTAGCAGTAAAAGTTTTAAAATATTCATATTCAAAATAAAACATAAAACCTTGAATATAAAAACTTAAAGGTTTATCAATTTCAAAATTTAACTGTGTTTGAAAATTTATAATTCTTTTACCAGTATTAACAAAATTTAAATTATTAGTATTATTCTTTGCAACATAATTATGATTAAACATGATACGTGAAAATTCATCTAATTGTTTTCTATTAAAAGTATAAACACCAGTTCCCATATCTATCATTTGTGATGGAACACCAACTGTATCACTATAATAATAACATGTATAAATACCCTCACCATTTCCAATAAATTCACCACTAACTAATTTTAAATCCGGTTGGTCAACATCAAAATAAGCAGAATTTCATGGAATTGTTGCTCAATCATCAAAACTATGGTATTTAACATGTTTAACCATTTCTTTTGTAATATCATAATTAACAACATTAGGGTCATTTGAAGCAATTAAACTAGTCGGTGCTTGAACAGAAGTATTTACAACAAAAAATAATTTAGCAAACTTAAATCACATAATTATTTACCAAATAAACATTTTAAAATTCACCATGAACCATAAAATAAAACAAATCCAATAAAAAATTGTGTTCCATAAACTACTAAATTTCATAAAATAGTAGTAAAATCATCAACTGGATTACCTATAAACATAGTTCAATAATCAACGATACATTGATGTATTTTATTGTAAATTTCTTTTCTAAAACACTCATACTTAACACCTACCCAAATAATGACCTAAAAACAAATTTAATAGCACGATAAATAAAATTAAAAAATACACCTAATACTAATCAAAAAGTCAAATTAAACAAAATATAAACTTCATCAGTAATATTAAGACATATTCCGTAATTAAATTTTTTAAAAGTCAATTAATAATTTTAAAATTTATTTTATAATTTTGTTATTAGCAATAAATTTAGAAAAGTGTTGATAAAAATGATTTTTGAAAATTTAAAAAAATTAAAAAATGAAGAATTTTACAGATATTTTGGTATAAAACGTTTTCATTTTAATGAAATGTTAGAAAAATTAATTGAAATAGAAAAATTAGAAAAAAATAAAGGTCGAAAAAATAAACTTTCAGTAGAAGAAAGATTAATGATGACTTTATTATACTGAAAAGAATATTATACTTTTTTTTCAAATGAGTATTAAATCTAAAATGAGCCCATCAAGTTGTTTTCGAAATATTACTTGAGTAGAAAATAAACTTAGTAACCACAAAGATTACCAATTTTTAAAAGAAAGATATAAATTAAAAATTGATAAAAAACAAGAAAATTCAAATTAATTTCAATTTTATTTAATTGATTCAACTGAGATTGAAATTGAAAGACCAACTAAAAAAACTACAGTTAGAATATTTTTCTGGTAAAAGTTGAATGTATTCTATAAAATTTCAAATTGTATATGATTTTTTTAATAAAAAAATTGTTGATATTTTTGCTGATAATGGTAAAGTGCATGATTTTCAAATATTAAAAAATTCAAATCTTGAATTTTCAGAAAAAACAATAATTATTGGTGATTTAGGATATCAAGGTATACAAAATATTTATAAAAATACAATAATACCAATTAAAAGAACTAAAAATAAAAAATTAACTAAACAAGAAAGAAAATACAATAAGATTGTATCTAAAATTAGAATTAAAGTTGAACATGTCTTTGCTTGATTGAAAAGATTCAAAATTTTAGTAAATAAATGTAGAAAATCTAAATTTAGACTTATGTACTTAAGATTTAACTTACTTTGTGAAATTTTTAATAAAATAAAACCATTAAAATAAAAAAAATATTAAAAATATTTTTTTAAAATTTAAATTTTTATCGAGTTAATATAAAAATATTATTAACAATTTTTTGTTTAAAATGTAAACTCATTTTTTAAACTATTTTTTCAAAAAATATTTATTTCTATATTCAATAACACTAAATAGTTTTAAAACAATTTTATTGACAATTAATTAAATTTAATTACGGAATATGTCTTTAGTTTGATTTAAAAATATACCAATATCATTACTAGAAAATATAAAAATAAAATGCAATATACTAATAACAAAATTAGACATAATTAATCACCAATACCAAAGTCACGAGTTGAACTACCAGTAAACTTATTACCGCCAGCACCACCTTTAAACTTACCTTGTTGTTTATTTCTTGTTTTTACTTTTTCAACACGTCTTTGATAACTCTTAGCAATTTGTTGACCAGCACCAACACCCAAAGAAACAGAACTTTTACCAATAAACTTAACAGCATATCCTAAACCTAATGTTGGTAACATTAATTCAGGTAAAATAACCCTAAATGCAAATCTAAGTAAAATCAAAAATATCATCAACGTACCCAAATTAAAACCTAAATCACCAAGTGGAAAACTAAAAAACTTCATAAAAATTGAAGCAAATAAATGCATAACGGTTGTAATAAAAGGTATAAACATAATTTTACTCCTAATGTCTTGTAAATCTAAATAATCCTAAAATTAAATAAAATACAAAACTAACATTTATTAAAGCGAGAATAGGCAAAGGTAAAGTGTATAAACTATCATAAAAGAACGACTTAATAAAAAGTGTTACAGTATGTAACCCAGCAAAAGAACTTAAATACTGCATATAAATAGTTTGGACATATTCCGTAATTAAATTTAATTAATTGTCAATAAAATTGTTTTAAAACTATTTAGTGTTATTGAATATAGAAATAAATATTTTTTGAAAAAATAGTTTAAAAAATGAGTTTACATTTTAAACAAAAAATTGTTAATAATATTTTTATATTAACTCGATAAAAATTTAAATTTTAAAAAAATATTTTTAATATTTTTTTTATTTTAATGGTTTTATTTTATTAAAAATTTCACAAAGTAAGTTAAATCTTAAGTACATAAGTCTAAATTTAGATTTTCTACATTTATTTACTAAAATTTTGAATCTTTTCAATCAAGCAAAGACATGTTCAACTTTAATTCTAATTTTAGATACAATCTTATTGTATTTTCTTTCTTGTTTAGTTAATTTTTTATTTTTAGTTCTTTTAATTGGTATTATTGTATTTTTATAAATACTTTGTATACCTTGATATCCTAAATCACCAATAATTATTGTTTTTTCTGAAAATTCAAGATTTGAATTTTTTAATATTTGAAAATCATGCACTTTACCATTATCAGCAAAAATATCAACAATTTTTTTATTAAAAAAATCATATACAATTTGAAATTTTATAGAATACATTCAACTTTTACCAGAAAAATATTCTAACTGTAGTTTTTTTAGTTGGTCTTTCAATTTCAATCTCAGTTGAATCAATTAAATAAAATTGAAATTAATTTGAATTTTCTTGTTTTTTATCAATTTTTAATTTATATCTTTCTTTTAAAAATTGGTAATCTTTGTGGTTACTAAGTTTATTTTCTACTCAAGTAATATTTCGAAAACAACTTGATGGGCTCATTTTAGATTTAATACTCATTTGAAAAAAAGTATAATATTCTTTTCAGTATAATAAAGTCATCATTAATCTTTCTTCTACTGAAAGTTTATTTTTTCGACCTTTATTTTTTTCTAATTTTTCTATTTCAATTAATTTTTCTAACATTTCATTAAAATGAAAACGTTTTATACCAAAATATCTGTAAAATTCTTCATTTTTTAATTTTTTTAAATTTTCAAAAATCATTTTTATCAACACTTTTCTAAATTTATTGTTAATAACAAAATTATAAAATAAATTTTAAAATTATTAATTGACTTTTAAAAAATTTAATTACGGAATATGTCTAAAGAAAAGAACAATTAAATGAATATCAAAAGATAAATAGCAATATCCAAAATGAATTAAAAAATGATATTAAACAATTTTTAAATAATGATGAAAAGAACAAAACCAAAATATTAACAAAAAATAGAAAAAAAATAAAAAAAATAAAAATTAAACTTAATAAAATTAACATTCTACAAAAAGAATTAAAATATGAAAATAAAATATTAAAATTAGAAAACGAAATTAAACAAGAAAAAATTGAAAATGGTAAAAAAGTTAAACAAATATATGAAGAAATTTTGACAATAAATAATAATTATTATTATATAACAACTTTTATACATAATAATCAATCAATTTCAGAAAAAATAATGTTTTTTCATAACTTTGATAATGATAATATACAAATATTAACTCAAACAAAACAATATAAAAATTTAAGTCAATACAAAAATGATCTTTTATTAATAAATAATAATAATAATTTTGATAGAATACCAATCAAAGAGTTTATAAAAGAACAAACAGAATGTAAAGAAAAACCATCTATAGCGGAATTCACAATGTGGGGTGTTATTTCAGTACTTTCTGTTGGTGTTCCAATATTGATTTCTTGTTTACCCTTTGTAAGGAGGGAAATTGTAACAGAATTAAAAGACAAACTTATAGTTGGTTTAATTTCAATTACGCTTGGCTTATTTATTAAAACTGCTGCAACAACAGTTTCAACTGCAATAAAAAAAGTTGATTCGTGAATTTATAATAAAATGTTTAAAAATCAAGAAAAAATTGAAAAAGATAAAAAAGAATTTAAAACAATAATTAGAGACTTGACAAGTGATAAAGTAGAAACTCAATTAGAAAGACAATTTAATATTTTAAAACAAGAATTAGATAATAGGAAAAAGCAAAAAATAAATAAACTATTAAGTAATAAAACAACGTGAGAAAACCCAGATAAAGCAAAACCAACAGTTACTAATCCTGTTGCTAAAAATTTTGATTTAAGTGTTATAGTTAATTCTTCTGATATACAACCCCCAATTAGTCCAGTAACAAAACAACGAAGTTATTCAATATAAAATATTGTTTTAAAAATAATTTTAATAGTTTTGTTAAAAAGAGTAAAATTATATATTTTTTTATATTTACATTTATAAAAAATATATAATTTTACTGAGTATTTAAAGGGTAGAAAAAATATTCAAAAAATAATAAAGGAAGTAAAAAATATGCCATGAGAACCATATGAAAAATGAAGTACAAAAGATAAAGATTCACTTGCAAAAAAATAGATGAAGTAAATAATAGTTTTGGAAAAGAAAAAGAAAGAGAAAGACGAGGAAAAGTTGCTGCTACATAAATGATAAACCTTTAGTAAACATAGATAATAATGCTACTACTAAAGTTGCAAAATGTATTATTTTATAAATAATTAAAAACTACTTAATTAATTAAGTAGTTTTTAATTTAGTTTCATGATAAAAGAAAAAAGAAATTTTATATTTTATAAATTAAAGATGATAGTTAAAACTTGTTAATTTGAGTTTTACCTTATGTTATAATCAAATTAGAGGTGGACTATGGAATGCTACTTTACTAACCATAAAACTAATAGTATTTTAATATTAGATGAAGAAGATAGTAAACATCTAATTAAAGTATTACGTCATAAAATTAATGATGAAATAGTTATTATTCATCAAGAACAAAAATATTTAACAAAAATTATTGAAATTACATCAGTTATTAAATGCGAAATTATAAAAACAGTGCCAAATAGTAATTCAGAATTAAGATGTAAAATCACATTAGTAATATCGTTATTAAAAGAACAAAAATTTGATTTAGTCATTCAAAAAGCAGTAGAATTGGGAGTTTATCAAATTGTGCCATTGCAGTTAAAACGATGTGTTAGTATTTTAACAAGAACAAAAGCAGAACAGAAAGTTTTACGTTGACAAAATATTGCAAAAGCTGCTGCCAAACAATCAAATCGCAATTTAATTCCGATTGTTACACCCGTTGTTTTTGATTTAAAACAATTAGAACGATATCGGTCTCATCTTAATTTGGTTGCATATGAAAATTCATCAGAAACTAGTTGGATTAGTCAAATAAATAATAAATTATCATCAATAACAATTATAGTTGGACCCGAAGGAGGAATAACTAAAGAAGAAATTGCAACTTTAACACAACTTAATTTTAGTAATATTAGTTTAGGAAAATTAATTTTACGTGCCGAAACTGCACCTTTATTTTTAATGTCAATCATTAATTATGAAACAAGTTTAAAAAGTTAAAGGAGTACAAGATGATTAGAATTGGTATTATTGGAACTGGAAAAATTGTTCAAAGATTTATAAAGCAAGCGTTAACTAATAAAAAAGTTAAAATAACTTGTATATATTCAAGAAGTTTAGATAAAGCAGAAACATGAGCAAAAAAATATAATATTGCCCATAGTACTGATGATTTAAATAAAATGATAGAACATATTGATGCTATTTATATTGCTTCACCAAATGGTTTGCATTACAAACAAAGTAAATTATTTTTAAATAATAATATTCATGTTTTAGTATAAAAAACTATTACTTTTACAGTTGAAGAAGTTAAAGACCTAATTTTTTTAGCAAGAAGTAAAAAATTAATTTTATTAGAAGCTTATGTTACTGTTCATTTACCTATTTTTTCTAAATTAAAAAAATTAGTTCATGAAATAAATCCAGAAGTAGTTAACCTTAATTTTAATCGTATTTCTTCAAGAATGCCATCAGTTGAAAAAGGAATATATGATTCTGTTTTTGATAAAGATTTTGGTAAAGGTGCAACTTATGATAGTTTAGTATATCCATTACAATTAGTATTGTATTTATTAGGTAAAGTAAAAACAGTTAAAGCGATGGCAATTAAATTACCTAATGGTGTTAATTTAAGTAATCATGTTATTTTGAAGCATGAAAATGGAACTATTACTACTATTACTTGTAGTAAAGGAGTAACCTCTTATGCACAAAGTGAATTTATAGGTCATAATAGTAGTCTTGTTTTATCACAAGTTCATCCATTAAGTGGAATTAAGGTTTATACTAAAAACGGAATAAAAGAAATCGCAGATAATACTAATGAAGAAAGTTTAATGACATATGAATTAAATGATTTTGTAAAAATGATTAAAAATAAAGATTATTTAAGTCGAGATTATTGATTAAATCATAGTTTAATGAATCTTGAAGTTATTGAAGCAATTATTAAAAGTGAAAATGAATTAGGAGTTGAAGTTTATGAAAAGTAATATTAATTTAAATGAATATATTGATCATACATTATTAAAACCAGAAGCAACATTATCAATGATTGATACATTATGTAAAGAAGCTAAAATTTATTATTTTAAAGCAGTTTGTATTAATCCATTTTATGTTAATCGTGCTGTTACTTTATTAAAAAATAGTAATGTTAAAGTATGTACAGTGGTTGGTTTTCCATTGGGTGCCAATACTACACAAACTAAAGTAGCAGAAACAATTAGTGCGATTAAAGATGGTGCTCAAGAAATTGATGTTGTTATTAATATTGGTGCATTAAAGGATAATGATCAAAAACTTGTATTGCAAGATCTACAAGCAGTTCGTAATGCATGTCCACAAAATATTATTTTAAAAGTAATAATTGAGTGTAGTTTATTAACAACAGAACAAAAAATTATTGCTTGTCAGTTAGTAACTAAAGTAAAAGCAGATTTTATTAAAACTTCAACTGGTTTTGCTAATGGTGGTGCCACGGTTGCTGATATTAAATTAATGAAAGCAAATATTGGTCCTCATGTTGCAATTAAAGCTTCTGGTGGTATTAAAAATCAAGATGATGCAATGGCGATGATTAATGCTGGTGCTACTAGAATTGGTACTAGTAATGGTGTTGCTATTATTTCAGGACAAGAAACTAAGGGTGGTTATTAATTAATGTAAATCAACAATTATATACTAAATATAAAAGAAAGAACAAAATATCTAAAACAGAAAATGAGAAAACAATAATCATTAACTTCATTTATTTATTTATTTATTATCTTTAAATAATTAAAATCAATTTATGAAAACTAATAATTTTGATAAAAATTGATATTTAAGGATTGTTTTTAAAGAAGTTTTTTCTTTAATAGACAAAATTATTTTTGAAAAATGCTTATATTATTTTTTAAAAAAGATTGATTTTGATAGGAAAATTATTGAAAATAATACTGTTTAAAAATATTTAACATTGAATTTACTAAGCAAAGATAATTAATCATCATTACAAAAAGTCATCAGAAATAAAAAAGTCTTTCTTAATGATATGGCAGTTTTTCAAAATATTTTACTTAGTAATTAAAATATAACAAAAATTGAACAATTCATTTCAATTTTGAATAGGAATTGTTCAATTTATAATAAATTTAAAGATAGAATTAATCTGAACTAGTACTTTGCAAAACAAATATGTACAGGTTTCTAAAAAACCTCTTTCATTCTTTTATTTAGAGATCTTTGCTTTGATAGTGTACTGTAAAATCTCATTTATTTCAATCGCCATCTCTATTTGTTTTGACTACTAAACCTTGTGATCCATCTGTTGGTAATTTTGTTCAAAAATTTCTTATTTCTGGAAAGTTTTTATAAAGAATGTTAAAACCTGTTTCTATATCTGTAAGTCAAATATTTGATTTAGTATTATCAATTCGTGGAAACCTTCTTAGTTCTTCAAAAAGACGAGCTTCTGTAGAAACATTTGAAACATAAATATCTATCAAATTTTTAAATGTAAAATAATCAATTCAAATTTTTATATAATTTGCTTTCGTCATCCTATACTCTACTTCAAATGCTAAACAATTGGGAATCTCATCTTTTCATTTTGATGAATATTGCTTTTCATTTTGATTGAAAGTATTTTGTTCGTTTTTATTTTGTTGTGACATAATTGTTTTTACTCCTTGTTAATTTTATAATTTAAAAAAATCATATACAATAAAAGTTACTAATGAAAGTTACAATTTTTTTATCTAAATTTATTTAAGTAACATTAATAAATATAGTATTAAAATTTTTTTAATTGAAAATAGTATAATTAAAGGTGATAATATTTAAAATATAAATAAGAATGATTTTATTTCTCCATTTTATGTTAAAGGAAAAATTATCAAAGTTGATAATACAACTGTTAGTCAAATTAAAAAATGTTAAAAAAGAAAAAGAGAATTAGCCAAATATGAAAATAAAATATTAAAAATAGAAAATATAAATAAAGATGTTATTTTGGAAATTTATGAAAGAATGTTTGAACAAGTAAAAGCTGAAATTAATTACTTACATAATGAACTAACTGAAGTTCAAAAAGAAATTGATATAAAAGACTGAAATATAGATAATTCTTTTCAATATAAATATGTAACACGATTATAAATAACTTATTTTAGGATTATAAAATAATTAAAATATTTTTTATTTTATAACAATAAATAAAATATTTGATTTATTAGTATTTTATTTCCAAAAATTTGAAAAACTTATCAAAAAAAATAGATTTTTCTGATAAATCAATATATAATTTATGAGATACGAAAGTAAGGAGGCAACAGACTATGGCAGTACCAGCAAGAAGAACGTCAAAAATGCGTAAAAATACACGTCGTGCCCATGATAGTTTATCTGCAACAACTACAACTAACTGTTTAAATTGTGGAGCAATTACTAAACCACATCATGCCTGTATGAAATGCAAGACATACAAAGGTGTAAGTATTACTAATCCATTACAAGCAGAAAAAACATCATCAACAGAAAAAAAATAAAATATGAATATATCTTATCTTAGATTACCTTCCTCTTATTTATTTAAAATAATATTTTAAATATTAGAGGTTTTTTACTTTACAAAATTATTTTATAATAGTTAATAATTTATTAAAATATAGATTATAATTTATTAAAATAGACACTATTTATTATTAGGAAGTGTAGAGTATGAAAAATAAGGGCTATTATGATTTATTATTAAAGATTAGTGATGATATTACCAATAATTTCCAAACATCACATATTAATGATGAAAAAGAATTAATTAAAGACATTGATCATTATTTAGTTAAACAATTAAATAATACTTTAATTGAACAATTAAAAACGATTAAATCACCAGAAGCAAAAATTGATTTTTTAAATCAAATCATAAGTAATTTTACTACTAATAAATTTAGTAATAACATTTTATTACAAGTAAATGATAGTATAATTGATAATCCTTTAACTTCTAATATTAGATTAAGTGACAATTTTCTATTTACTAATGAAAACCAACAAGTATTAATTAATCATTTAAATCAGGAAATCAGAACTTGTGATGAAGTATACTTTATTTATCCTTTTATATCAAATTCAATTATAAATAAGTTACGTTCATCATTTACTTATGCTTTAAATCATAATATTACTATTAATTTTATTACTACTACTTTTGATGATATGGCTTTATTTGTTAATTTATATGCATTAGTTAAAATAATAAAAAAGTATCCTAATATTAAAGTTAAAGTTGAAAATAATTTAGAAAAACGTAGTGAAAGAATTCATATTAAAGCTGCCATCTTTAAACGAAATTCAGGTTTTTCTTCAGCAATAATTGGTTCATCAAATTTAACGCAAAAAGGTTTAGCTAGTGGTCGTGAATGAAATATTAAAATTAATGAATTTGATAATAAGCAACTATATCAAAATATTTTAAATCAGTATTATAAATTATGAAATGATAATTTAGTTGATTTAAATAATGAACAACAACGATTACAATTACTATCGCGAATTGAATATAATCGATTGCTTGTAAATAAAAAAGATGAACAATGATTAGCAACTAATTATTTTCTTTATGATTTTCAAATTGCCTTAATTAATAAATTAAAGTTAAGAAGAAAACTTAAAAAAACAAAACATTTAATTGTCATGGCAACAGGTGTTGGTAAAACAGTAGTATCTGCTTTTGACTATTTAAATCAAATTAAAGAAAATAATAATCAAAAACCTTCAATTTTATTTTTAGCACATCAAAGAGAAATTATTGAACAAGCAATTATTACTTTTCGAAAAGTAATAAATGATAAAAAATTTGCAACTATTTTAAATAGTAAACAAAATAATTTTCAAGAACAATATTTATTTGCAACAGTACAAACTGTACATAGACATCTAAATAAGTTTAAACGTCAACAATTTGATATTATTATTTTTGATGAAGCTCATCATTTGGCTGCCAAAACTTTTCAGACAATTTTAAATTATTTTCATCCTAAACAAATTATTGGTTTAACAGCAACACCAGAACGAGAAGATAATAAAAACATTATTAATTATTTTGATAATGAGTTTGCACATGAATTACGATTGTGAGATGCAATTAATGAAAAATTTTTATCACCATTTGATTATTATTGTATTGATGACATTACTGCTGATTTAACTGGTATTGATTTAAATAATGATCAACAATTATTTAAAAAATTAAATACTGAAGCAAGAAATAAGTTATTATTAGATGTAATTAATGACTATATTGGATTTTATAGTAATCGGATTTGTTTAATTTTTTGTATTAATATTACTCATGCACAAAATGTTGCTAGATTTTTGCAAAATCAGGGCTTAAAAGCAGACTTTTTAACAAGTAAAAATCAAACTAATCGTAGTAAAATAATTAATGATTTTAAAAATAGAATTATTAATTATTTATGTGTAGTAAATATTTTTAATGAAGGAATTGATATTCCTGAAATTGATACTATTATTTTATTACGACCAACTAATTCAAAAACAGTATATTTACAGCAATTAGGAAGAGGATTGAGAAAAACAGAAACTAAACATTGTTTAGAGGTTTATGATTTAATTGCTAATATTGATAAAAAATATGACATAACGATTGGTATTAAAAATCTTTCAAATTCACATATTATCAATGTTAATAAACAATTACCTAATAGTTTTAATTTACCTTATGGATGTACTATTACTTTAGAACCAAGAAGTCAAAACGTCATTTTAACTAATTTAAAGCAATGATATCAATCGCGAAAAAAAATTTATTTGGTAATTCAATCATACTATCAACTTTATAATGATAAAGCTATTTTTAAAATATTAATTGATTATGATTTGACAATTCAAGAATTTTATAATTTTTTAAATGATTTTTATTTACGAATAGCAAAAAAAATAAAAAATTATCAAACCCATGATAATGATACTAATCGTAATCAAAATATCTTAAAACAATTCTTATTTTTAAATGATTATCAAATAGTTAATTATTTTTATTTAAGATTAAGTCAAGAATTAGATACTAAATTAATTAATTATCATTATGACAATTTATTAATAGCATCATTGTTATATGAGGTTACAAGTAATAAAGTATTTAATCGTATTTTTCCAAATTTTAATGAAATACCATGTTTAGTTACAAATTTCATTGAAAATAACAAATTAGTTGTTAATGAACTAAAAATTATTCTTAAATATAAACTAGATTATGAAACATTATTACTCAATGAACATTTTAATCAAGATTACCCTTTATTATCTTATCAATCAACATTTACTGTGCATCAGGCACTATGTGCAATTAATCGTGTTAATTTTAATAAAAAACTTGGACCTTTAAAAATTATTGCCTTTCAAGCAGGTCATTTGACATTTAATGAAAATAAATCAGTAATTTTTGCAGATATTGATGGAACAAATTATGGTAAATTAACTAGTTATAATAAATTAACAAAAGAATATTACTGATCAATACCAGAAAATAAAACGATTAATTCAAAATTAGTGAAAGATTTACAAAATAATAATATTGAAAAAATATTATTTTTAAATAATGATTGTAATAAAAAATTTAAAAATCTTGCTTTAAAGTTGTATGACTTTATTGGTATTGGTCAATATCAATTAACAATTAAAAGTGATTATATTACTATTAAATTTTTATTAGAATAAATAATATTTTATTTTTTTAATTTTATAAAAAATTTGGGAGCGTACCGATGTTGTCAATAATATTCAAATTTGTCTTAAAATTATAAAGTTAGACGAGAATAATTTTGACTTCAATATGCAATTGTATGTTAATCTTAACACTTGAAAAATATTAGTCAACAATAATACTTATTTTTATAACTCAAAAATTCTTATTAAAGTTTACTTTAATAAGTTTTATTTTATTTTTGGTTTTTTAAAATTTTAATTTTATTTTATAATAACTGTATGGCAGTATTTATTTGATAGCATTTAAAATTAACCATTTTTGTATACATATCAATGTTATAGGTTCTATCACCAATCATATGCTTTAAAATTTGTTTAATATTAGTTTCAGTAAAACAACCAATATTTTCAACTAATTCTTGATTTAATACACCATCTTTGGCATTAATAAAATAACCAACTTTTAATTTTTTATATTGTAAAGTTAATGATTGTAAAAAATCAATTAATTCATAAGACATATTCCGTAATTAAATTTAATTAATTGTCAATAAAATTGTTTTAAAACAATTTAGTGTTATTGAATATAGAAATAAATATTTTTTGAAAAAATAGTTTAAAAAATGAGTTTACATTTTAAACAAAAAATTGTTAATAATATTTTTATATTAACTCGATAAAAATTTAAATTTTAAAAAAATATTTTTAATATTTTTTTATTTTAATGGTTTTATTTTATTAAAAATTTCACAAAGTAAGTTAAATCTTAAGTACATAAGTCTAAATTTAGATTTTCTACATTTATTTACTAAAATTTTGAATCTTTTCAATCAATCAAAGACATGTTCAACTTTAATTCTAATTTTAGATACAATCTTATTGTATTTTCTTTCTTGTTTAGTTAATTTTTTATTTTTAGTTCTTTTAATTGGTATTATTGTATTTTTATAAATATTTTGTATACCTTGATATCCTAAATCACCAATAATTATTGTTTTTTCTGAAAATTCAAGATTTGAATTTTTTAATATTTGAAAATCATGCACTTTACTATTATCAGCAAAAATATCAACAATTTTTTTATTAAAAAAATCATATACAATTTGAAATTTTATAGAATACATTCAACTTTTACCAGAAAAATATTCTAACTGTAGTTTTTTTTAGTTGGTCGGTGGTTGGCCCTTAATTACTGGACCATTTTTGATATAAAATTCTAAATTTTAATTTGTAAAATTGGTGGTTTTAGAAATTTAGAATGTATTCTTTCATAATTATAAAACATAACATATTGATTTACATCATTTATAGCTTCATTGATGGATAAATATTGATTTGATCCTTTAGGTAGTCATTCTTGAGATAAATGAGAAAATCAGTTTTCAGATAATACATTACCACCAATATCATAAGGTTGTTTTTTGCTTAAAATTATTTGTTTATCCTCTGCTCATTTTGTGATATCCTGACAATAAAATTCGTTGGCGTTATCTGAATGTAAAATAACATTTTTTACTTGATTTCAAGAAAATTGTTTGTTGATTTTTTCAAGAGCAGGAAGAATTAAATCCTGATATGATTTATTAGGAGCAATATTATAACTAACAACATTATTTGAATAAAAATCAATAATTACAAAAAGATATAATCATCCTTCTTTAGTATTTATTTGTTTAGTGTCCATTGATCAAATTTGATTTGAAGAGGTTGTACTTTTATAATCTTTGTTTACTTTATCCATTGTAGGTATTCACTTATTTGGATTTTTTTTGTTTTTAGGATAGTTATTTTTAGTTTGTTTTAATCCTTGAATATTGTGTTCTTTCATAATTTTTCGCATTTGTTTTATTGATAATTCTATATTTAAAATGATATTTTTTTCTTGTTTTAATCACTCTTTAAAAGCTGAAAAAATTCTTAAATATCCATAAATTCTGCCTTTTCTTGTAGAATGAAATTCGATTAAAAGTTGGCATATTTTTTGATATTTATGATTGCATTTAATAATATGATTTTCTTCTTTTTTAATAGGTTTTTGTTTATTTTTTAAAAAGTAATATGTTGATCTGTTTAATTGAAGATATTGACATAGGTTTCTAATTGAATATTGATTTTTACAATCATCAATAATTTTAATTTTTTCTTTGATATTTAATTTGTTAATTACTAATGCTATTTGTTTAATTTTATCCATTAATAAAAATCCTTTCAGGTTAAAATTAGTGTTAATTATATAACACAATTGTTTTTAGAATACATTCAGGTTTTTTAAATTAATGGTCTAGTAAAAAGGGCTAAGTGGCGTCTTTCAATTTCAATCTCAGTTGAATCAATTAAATAAAATTGAAATTCATTTGAATTTTCTTGTTTTTTATCAATTTTTAATTTATATCTTTCTTTTAAAAATTGGTAATCTTTGTGGTTACTAAGTTTATTTTCTACTCAAGTAATATTTTGAAAACAACTTGATGGGCTCATTTTAGATTTAATACTCATTTGAAAAAAAAAAGTATAATATTCTTTTCAGTATAATAAAGTCATCATTAATCTTTCTTCTACTGAAAGTTTATTTTTTCGACCTTTATTTTTTCTAATTTTTCTATTTCAATTAATTTTTCTAACATTTCATTAAAATGAAAACGTTTTATACCAAAATATCTGTAAAATTCTTCATTTTTTAATTTTTTTAAATTTTCAAAAATCATTTTTATCAACACTTTTCTAAATTTATTGTTAATAACAAAATTATAAAATAAATTTTAAAATTATTAATTGACTTTTAAAAAATTTAATTACGGAATATGTCTATAATATTCACCTTTGGAAAATAAACTTATTGCATTTTCATAGTGTAATTTAGCAATTTTATCTTTTTTTCTTCCTGCCATTATTCCAAGAAATAAAACATGAAAAGCATGAAATTTATCTAAAATAAATTTAGCATTTAAAATTGTAGCAGTTTTTCTAATTCATTTTGCACTATCTCCACAAACTATTAAATTTGCTTGGTCAAAATTTTCGAAATATAAATTACCATATTTTTGAATAAATTTAGCTGTTTTTTCTGCACCAATTTCTGTTTTTGATACTCTTATTTTACATACAGCTCTTTTATTAATTAATTTTCCATTTTTCTTTTTACCAGTACAAAATACTAATAATCTCATAGAACATTTTTTACAATTTTTAGTATTATGCTTTTCATTAAACTTAAATTTTCTATGTCCATCATCAATATTTATATATAAAGTTTGATTTGGTTGTAGTACTATTTTAGGAATATTAGCTTTTGGTAATTCAAATTTTTGATATGTTCTACAAACTGTACTATTACTTATTAAATCTTCAATAAAAGTATCACAAACATCACGATATTTTTTATCATCAGCAAAATATTTTAAAATTTGTTTAATAACATTAGGTGCAAGTTTACTATATTTTTTAACACCAAGATAATTATCTAACAATGGGACGAATAAATATAACGGATAGATTTTCTAACTTCAAACAATAAAACTAGCAAATCTAAATATTTGTTAATTAAATTATATCATAAATTTTTAAAAGATTAAAAAATATAATTACAAAATTACATTTAAATAACACAAAAATCCTAATCTTAAAATTAGAATTTAAAAATATTAAATTGTATTACTTTAAGCACTATTAATATAATTTCTACTATTTAAATAATTGGCTCTAGCCATTAACATATTAATTAACGTTGGATAAGCATATATTTTTGCACCTTTAGTTTGAGATTTAACTAAATGTTGAATATCACTTTCAGCACTACAACCAATATTTCAATAAGCAGGTTGATTTATAATACCTTCTTTATTATTTTCAAAAATCCTTAAAGTTTCTTTATTTACTTTAGTTTCAATTAAAAATGCTATTAATTCATCATATTGACCATTACAAAAATATTTTCAAGCCTTTAAAAAGTTTTTCAAATTTTCTGGATTAACTTTATTTTTTCTTTTATCAGGTTTATATGCTGTTCATAAATAATAAAAAGCATGATATTTATCTAATACATAATAAGCACCCAAATATTTTGCTAAATTATATATTCATCCAGCACCATCACCAGAAACTACTAATTTAGCATTTTCAAATTCATAATATTTTTTTAATCCATTTCAAGTAAAATCAACTGTCGGATTTGCTTGTAAATAATCTTCTTTAGGACTATATTTATAATCACCCATAAAAGTATAAATTTTATTTGATAACTTATTTCTATTTTTACCTATTTGTTTTTTACCAGTATTGTAACTAATACTACGAATTTTTTGCATTTCTCTTTTATGATTTTTATTTCAAACCGGAACATAACAATCATCAGCATTAATATAAATAAATTCACTATTTTTAACTTTAAATTTTTGTTCTGGTAATTTTTCTTGTACTTTTGCATTTTTATGAATTTTACTAATTGTTACTTTTGAAACATAAGTGTATTTTAAAATATCTTGTATATCTTGATAATGTTTCTTTCTTCCAATATATGATATTATTTCTTCTTTTAATCAACTAATAATTTTTGCTCTTTTTTCAATATTAAACTCTTCATAAACTGGATAATAATATTCTTTCTTTAATTTATCTCAATAAACTCTTTGATTAAAAATCATTTTACCAAATTCAAAAATAATACTACGATTACATTTTTTAGCAACTTTATATCTATCTTTATCTCTATTTTGAAAAAAATATTCATCAAAAGCATGGATTTTATTAACATGATTTGTTATAATTCTATTAATTTCATATTCAAGATTATTTTTATAATTAAACATTTTTTAACACCTTTCTATTTATTTTTTTATCCTAACTATTCTAACAAATTTGTTAAAATATTGTTGAAAAATGTTTCGTTTTAAAGTATAATGATAAAGAACGATTGAAATAACTAGCAAATCTATTGCAACGTTTAAAAGATAACTTTTATTAGTTATCTTTTCTTTTTTAATAAAATAATGTACAATAAAAGAAAATGTAAATAGAAAGAAAAGGAAAATAAAAATGATTTTATTATTAACTGTTATGTTGGTTCCATTACTTGTAGTTGTAATAGTAATGATTATGCACTTATATTCTTGAGCCTTAGAATTATGTTCTAGTGGTAATATTTTTGGTGTTTTATTGTTAACTCTGATATTTAATATTATTGGAACTTTTATAGGATGTATGATTATATATAAAATACAACATCCAGAATTTAAATTTTGAAAAAGTTTTGAAAATAAAATAAAAAAAATGTTTAAAAAAAGAAATAAAAAAATAAAAATAGCAAAGTAAATGCTATTTTTTGTTATAATTATATTATAAAAATTAAAGAAATAAATATATGAACTAATTAATAAAGTTAATAAGTTATTGTGAGGAAACTTAACTTAAAGATTATATTAATTATATCATAAATTTTTGTGTTTTTAAAGCATATGAAAGGAGATTTTATGTGCAAGAAGAAAAAATAAAAATAAGAACAATTTTTAATGATGCAAAAGCATTAAGAGAAAAATTAGAAGAATATTTTAATCATTGTAAACAAACTGAAGAAGTACCAACTAAAATTGGTATGTTAGTTTATTTAGATATTACAGAAAATACTCTTTATAGTTGAAAACAAAAAAAGAGAAATACTTTTTTACAACAAATTAATTGAGCATATTTACAAATACGTCATATTAATACACAAAGATATTTAAAAGCAAATGCAAATAATACTGCATGATATTTAGAAAGAGCATTTGTGAAAGAATATCATTTATCTACAAAAATTGATATAAAAAGTAGTGATAATACAGCCCCTATAGCAATTAGTTTAGAAAATAAAGGTAAGAATAAATGTTAAGTAATTTTGGTTATTTATTAGATATTGCTAAAAGAATGTATTTAAAACAACCTTTAAATATTACTAAAATTAAACAATTAGGTAGTCGTAAATCTGGTAAAACATTTAGTGATATTGAATTTCTTGGTATTTTATTAATGTTAGAAAATATTAATATTCATGCTTATTTAATTCGTAATATGTCAAAACAATTAAATGATAGTTGACAAGAATTAAAGCAAATTATTAGAGCAACCTATCCTAGTATTAATTTTATTATTAGTGAAACTAAAAAAACTATTGAATTTAATGGTAGTAAAATAACTTGTAAATATTTACATTCACAAGATAATAGTAATGTTAAATTAACTGGATTAGCAAGTAATTATTTATATGATTATGTAATTATATGAAGTGATGAAAGATATGAAATTACTGAAAATGATTATCAAGATTTAAAAGATGCAATAAGAGGTGCAAATCAATTATTAGAAATTGAAAGTTGTAATCCTTGGTCAATTCTTAATGAATTTATTAAAAAAACTATAAATGCTTGTCCACAAAATGAAAAACAAATTATTAATGAATATGAACAATTTACTATTATTGATAATACTATTTATCATTATCAAAATTGAAAATTAAATACTCATTTAAAAGATAGTGATAAGCATCAATTATTAGAAATAGAAAAATTAGACCCAATATCTGCAAGAGTAAGAAGTCATGGATTAGTAGGTTATGAATCTGGTGGAATATATTCACATCTTATTCATAAGATATCACGTTTATTACAACCAAGTTATAGATTTAGTGCTGGATTAGATTATGGGTTTAAAGATGATGCTTTAGCATGTGTATTAATAGGTTTTGATTATAATTTTAAATTTGTTAATGTTATTGATTGTTTAAAAATAGAAAATAAATTAATACGTTATGATAATAAGCAATTAGCAAGATTAGTAGTAGAATTTTATATTAAATTAGCAAAAGAAAATAATTTGTTATATGAATATGGTTTAACTGTATATTGTGATTTTAGTAATTATACATTTATTGAAATGTTAAATGATACAGCAATTAAATATCAAGTTAATTCATGGCTATATTTTAAAGATTGTGTGAAATTAAGACTTGAGTTTAGAATAGGTAAGAATGTTGCTTTAATGGCATCAGAACGCTTAAATATTAGTATGAATGCACAATCATTATTAGATGAATTTAGATTGGCTGTATGAGACCCTAAAAGTATTAAACAAATACCATTAGCGGGTAATGACCATTTACGTGATGCATTTGATTATGCTATAGAACCATATATTAGAAATTTAAGTGCAAATATAAATCCTTATTTTGAAAGGAAGTAACATATGAATAATCATAATACTGAAATATTAACTCCTAAATCACCCATGAATAATCATAATACTGAAATATTAACTCCTAATTGATGTATGATAAATCTTCAAGAAATTATAGCAAATCATGCTTCTAAATTACTTTGGGGTAATGGTTATACTTTAACAAGTGAAGATGATGATTATAAAAGAGCAATTGAAAAATTAAAAGAATGAAATAATTTTGATTCATTATTTTATCAAGATTGTCATATTAAATCTGGTTATGGTTATAGTATTGTTCAAATTGATAGAAGTAAAACTGGTAGAATTTCATTAAATTTTGCTCAACCATATGCTCAATCAAGAGTAGCAAGAGTATTAGAAACTGAATATAGTGCATCAACATGGTCAAGGTTACAATATGATGACCAAAGTATTTATGTTAAAACAACATATACTCAAAATCAAATAATTAGATATTTTACTAGTGATTTTATTACATTAGATGGTTTACAAGAAAAAATAAGTGATGATTTAAAATTACCATTAATAGAAAATCATAATTTAGGTATTATTCCAGTTAAATTTATGCAAAATTTGCCTAAAAAGAATTTCTTTGGTGGAGTTATTGGTGATTATTATCCAGATATGACACCAATTAAAAAATTACAAGAATTATTAAATAAAACATTTGAATCAATTAACCATGAACTTGAATGTAATGTTACTCGTGTATTTTTAGATATTACTGAACAAGAAATAAATCAATCTAAAACTGCTTTTGATTTAAAAAAATTAATAGGTAAATTTATTTTACAAGCAAATTTAAGAAGTTTAGGAAGTACTAGTGGAACACCACCAATTGCAATATTACAAGGTAATCCAATATTAGATAAATATGCAGATTTTATACAATTTATTATTGATAAAGCATTTGAGGGTAGTGGATATAGTCCAGTAAATGATACTACAAGTCAAAAAACAGAAGCAGAAGTATTAATTACTAATTCAAGAGATATGGAAACTACAAGAATTAAAAGAACTTTAAATCAAAGTGATTGAAATGAAATATTTCAAAGATGTTTTATATTAATGGGATTAGATGGTGATAAATCTAAATGAACATTTGAAATTAAAGAAAATACTATTATAGATAGATTAAAATCATTAGAAATTAATGAGAGAAAATTAGCATTAGATTTAACTAACAGAAAACGTATTCTTGTGCAAGAAGAAGGTGTTAGTGAAGAAGAAGCAATGAACATTCTTGAAGAAAATAGAAGAATGAGAAAAGAAGAAATTGATTTTGATAATAAGTTAGTAAAAGATATTGATGGAGAAACTAAAAATGATACCGAAAATAAATCATCAATTAATTAAAACAGTTTGAAAATCAACTGGTGAAATTGAAAAAGATTTTACACAAAATAAAGATTTACAATTTCGTGTATGTCCTTTTACTATTATTTTAGGTGCTATAAATTCAACAGAAACGGGATATAAACCACCAACTTCAATACCTAATGATTATACTAGTTTTAGTAAAATCTTTACTGGTAGAGAAGCAATACAAGCAGTTTGAGACCATTCTTATTATCCTATTCAAAATAAAGATAATCCAGATGAAGCATATAAACAATTACAAGTTGGTGATGTATTTTATGGAAATATTTTAAGTGACCAATTAGGTATTACTTATTCAGCAACTCCAGCAAATAATGCTTTTATTCAAGAACAAGCAATTAAAAATGTAGTTATTAATATTCCAAATGAAAAAAAGAATTTTAATTTTATTAATAATATTGTTTCAAATTTATATAAGTTATATATGATTCCAGAAATTAATAAAGTTATAAATACTGATAAATCTATTAAAGTTGATAGACAATGATATATTCTTGAAGTTGCAAGTAAAACTTATAATAATGAAAATAAAGAACTTGCTTATATTCAATGTACTTTTAGTTCATTAAATGATAAATTAGCCCATAGTGGATTAGCAATTAATCAATATGTACAATTAGGTGCACCTGCTGACCCAGTAGCATTACCAGCATTAGATGAAAATAATAATATTGTTTTAGATGATAATTATTTAACTCCATTACCAGTTACTCATTGTCAAGTATCTTTTTATGGTTCAGTAAAACCTATTTCAATAGCATTATGAGGTAGAGATATTGATAATAATTCTATTAATACTAAACATCATAAATATAGACAATATCCAAGTAAATTATTATTTCCATGACAATATCAATGTTCAACTTATGACCCAATAAGTTTTCAAGCATTACCAGAAACTAATTATGTATTAACTGTTCAAGGGCAGAGTGTTATGGATAGTTATTCAGATTGACAAAAAGTAATTGCACCAAATTATGATGATGGTGCAACTAAACATTATGAAGGTCATTTAAGAACTAATGTTGAAAAAACTAAAAATACTAATAAAGTGGATGCTTCTGAAAGATTAGTAAATTATTGAGATAATAATTTTTTAAATGGTGCTGAAATAGAAGATTATAATTATGCAACTGCTGGTAATCCATATTTTCAATATTATAATAAAAATAATAAAAAATTTATTGGTAATACTCATTATAATATGAATAATAATAAATTTAAGCAATTAAATACTATTAATGCTTTACATTATTTTATTTATAATCCTATTAGTGAAATACCTTTAACAGTTAGAGAAACTATTAAAATTAATCTTAATACTATACCTATATTTGGGTCATTTATGAATGCTTTTGTTGGTGGTTTAGATATTGGTGCTAAATTATCAAGTAATTTATTAATACCACAATTTCCGTATATAAATGGCTTAATATCTGCTGAATTATATAATTTTTATACAACATTATTATATAGTTCACAAAGTACTAATCCAGCATTAATTCCATTAGATGTATTTAGAAATGAAACACCAGATACTATTCAATCAGTATTAGGTACAGCAAGTCATATGACATCATTTACATTTAATTTAACTGATAGAATTAATTTACAAAATTTTAATATTAATGATGGAAGTATTTCTTCACAAGGAATTTATGATAGTGTAAATTTAGGTCAATTAAATGGTAGTGGTGGTAAAGATACAGTTTCATTATTAGCAAAAGAAAATAGTTTAATTCCATTATTAAATTCTCCAAATTTTAATAATACAAATATTGTTAAATGAGCAATTGATATGATTGATATTAAAGTTGTTGGTAAAAGTAATTTTAAAATAACATTTTATTCAATGCCAGATAATAGAAATGGTGCTGTTAATGATAATTTTAGTATTTGAAGTGGTACTTATCAAACAGTTGGTAAAGCAAGTAATAATAGTAGATTAATTCAAAATACATTTATTTTAGCAAATAATACTTTTAAATTTGACCAACCATTTAATTATCCACAAGCAATACAACCACCACCATTAATAGAAAGAGCACACCCTATATTTATTGATTTAAGTAATCAAAGTCAATATGGTATTAATAATAGTATTAAAGGTACTCTTTTTAATTCAAGTGGCTATCAAATGAGGCCAAATGTTAATGAAAATTTAAATGGATATTCCAAAGAGATAATATTTTCATTTAAAGATTATGGCTATGATAATTTTGATAAATTTAAAGAAGATTATGAAAGTATGACATTTAATTTTAATTTTAATATGAAAGCTCATCTAGATTATAGCATTGGTCCTACTGGTAGTTTTGATAATTCCAAAAATTGACTCAATCCTATAAAAATTAATTTATCTGATGTAAAGACTATTTTTAATAATAGTAATTCATTATTTTTAGTTAATGATATTAGTTATGAATATTGAAATTCTCATAATGATAATTATAATAATTGAATTTTTAACGTTGGTAATGAAGCACCTCCTATTCAAAAAGCAACTTTAAACTCAGCAAAAAATATTAATAATACTTACGTTAATGACTTATTATGAACAAATGATACTCCAAGTAGTGGTAAAGCAATTTGAAGTTCAATTTGATTTAAAATCGTGGCATATATTGATAATAACTCGATTATATTAAGATATCAATTTATAGTTACTTTTCCATCACTTATAGATGATGCACCTTATAGATATATTAATGCTAATGCTAATTGAAATCTTCAAACTACGTCATTGGTAATTAATCCCAAAAGTTCAACTTAGAAAGGTGGTGGTAATTATGTTAAATGAAAATGAAATGAAAGAAGGTAATACTATGGAAGAAAAAGAAAAAGATGAAGAACAAGAAACTGAATCAAATTCAACAGAAACTGAATCAAAACCCGAAGAAAATGAATCAAAACAAGTAGAAACTGAATCAAAAGAACCAGAAACTGAAGAATCTAAAGAACCAACTTTAGAAGATAAATATAAAGAATTAGAAGAAAAATATAATGCTTTATATAAAGAAAAAACTGATAAAGATAGAGAAATTAGACATTCAGAAAGTTATAAAAAATATGATTTATCACAAGAAAATATTAATTTATTAAAAAGATATCTTGGAGATAAAGATGATATTGAAGAAGAATTATCATTATTAAATAAAGATTTTCCACATTTATTTAATAAAAATAAAGATACAAATATTAGTAATTCTTTAGATGTAAAAGATAAATTTAAAGAAGGTAAAAAAGAAGATGTAGATAGTAATACATTCGGAATGGTAGGTTAAATATGACTATTAAAGAATTTAATAAAAAATATGAAAATATTCAAAGTGATTATCCTGATATTTTTAATATTACTAGAAGTACTCGTATAGAAATAATAAATACTTTAGAAAGTATTAAAGGATATGAAAAAAGTATCAATTGTTTAGAAAAAATACTTAATTTTGAAAAACAAGTATTAAATGATTTAAAACAAATTAAAGGAGAATAAATATGGCAATTATTACAACACAATCAACAACAATTAATGACCCTAGTACACCTAGTGGTAAAGCAGATTTATCAGTTAAATATCTTAAAAATTTAAAAGTTTTATTATCAAAAAGAGTAGCATTAATTAATGCAACAGTAGAGAATAGAGAACAATTAGATGCTGGTACTGCTATTTATGATGTTACAAAACGTAATATTACACAAGATTATAAACGTGGTGCTGGTGAAAATGATGTAACAGCAATTAGAACAGAACAAATTCTTTTAAATAAATCAAAAGAAATTAATTATGAAATTGAAACATTAGATTTAAAAAGATTAGGTGCTAAATTTGAAGATGGTGGAATTACTATGGGTGATAGTTATGTTTCTGGTTGAATTGATGCAAAAGCAAAATCAGTAGAAGTATATTTAGTTGCTAAATTACTTCAATTAGCAGTTAAAACAGCAAACGAAAATGGCATTATTAATATTACATTACCAACTAATCCTAAAACAGATGATTATAGAGCATTATTATGATTAAAAATCTCAACTACATTAGCAACTTTAAAAGCAAGAATTACTGATGAATATATTGGTACAAATGAAGAAGATTATACATTATGAGTATCTAGTTTTTTTAAACCGTTAGTTTTATTAGCAAATGCTAATTTAGGTAGTGAAAGTTCTAGTGAAGCATTAGCTAGTGGTAAAGTATTAGAAATTGGTGGTATTAAAATTATAGAATGTCCATGATTAGGAAGAAATTATCCAGCTGGAGTTATTGATAAACAAGAAGGATTTGACTTTAGGGGTTGTGATGCTGTATTAGTGCATAAAGAAGCATTGGCATTTCCGTTTAATCGTGGTCTTGATAATACATTTATTTTACAAACTAATGGTAATATTAAAAACTTTCATAAGTTTTTAGTAAGTGATGGTAAAGCATTAAGACCAGATTTAGTTAAAGGATTTACAGTTACTTCAAGTATAGATATTGCAACAGCAATTGAATTTACTAATTTAGGTGCTATTACTATGGCTGGTGCAACACCAACTGCAGATGAAGTAGAAAAAGCAGTTATTGCTAAAAATCCTAATTATCGAAAAGGTAATGCTAATTTTTCAGATTTAACAGCAACAAGTGCTAATGTTGAAGGTAAAAATTTATATGATGGTTCTTTACAAGTAACTTTTACAAAGAAGTAATTTAAATGCCTATTATTTTACTTTTAAGAATAATATTAGAAACTGCTGTTAGTGATATTCAAACTGCTGAATTAATAGAAAAATTTAAAAAAAATAATTCATTATTTAATAGTTTTTTAAAAAATCCAGCAGGAATATTAAAAAATCAATTAATGTCAAAAATTTTAGGACAAGGTAAATCACAAAAAGAATTATCAGAATTTCAACAAGTTTTACAAAAATTAACAAATTTACCAGTAATTCATAAAAAAATAATGACACATATTACTAATAATAATATTGCTAAATTACAACATATTCAAAAACAATATTTAAATGGTAAATCATTAATGGATAAAGGTAAAGAAATAATAATGAATTCTTTAACACAAGAAGATTATGATTCTATGATTGGAGTTTATGTTAATCTTTCAAGTTCTGCTCTTGCTGGTGGTATATGAACTCCAGTAATACAACAACAGTCCAGTACTTATGGTATTGCGACATTAACATATCGTACTAATTTAAGTAAATCATATGATTATTTTATGATATCAAAAGAAATGTGAATTGATATGTGTAAAGCAACTGGTGCTTATGGTACTGGGGCTAATTCAATACTTATAAGGCAATATTATCATGGTGGATTAGATAAAGAAGATAAAGAATATTTAGCACGTAGAAATTCTAAAAATATAGGTAAAAAAGTAATTCAACAAAAGAAATATAAATCAGTTATTGGTGTAGTTAATAAATCACAAGCAGTACATGGATATGAAAGGTTTAAAAATTATGGAAAACAAAAATAATATTGATTGAAATGTAAATTTAAATTATATTACAAAAGATGATTTAAAAACTATATATGGTTTTATACCAGATGCTGACCAAACTACTACTGATAATACTAAAACTGATTTTACTATTATGGCAATTGCTATATCAAGTGAACGTATTAATACTATTACTGGTAATTTAATTGAACAAACTGGATTTAATAATTTAAATGAAACTCAAAAACAATTAACTAAAAGAGCAACAGCAAGAATGACTATTTATTATTTAACAGTTGGAATGGCATTTATAAGAAGTTCAGTATCTATTAGTGGTAATGGTTTATCAAGTAGTATTAGTCCCCCAAGTGAACCAGATTATGTATTAATGGAAGTATATAATTTATTACAACAAGCAAATTTACATACTCCAAGAAAAGCAATTAATAATCCTATTTCATGTAATACAGATAATTTTAATACTCCTAGTATTTTTGATGAAAGTGATACTAAACTAATTACTTGAGATTCTGGTAATAAAACATTTTTACAAAAAATGAGTTTAATTGAAGGTACTGGTATAAAAATAGATAATGTTAGTGATACTATACCTAAATTAAAAATTCATGTTGATAGTAATATTGATTCATTATGAGAAGTTGATAAAGATAATATTAATTTTGTTAAATTAAAAGATGATAAAGGTATTATTGCTAATAATAAAAGAATTATTGATGTTGGAACACCTACTTTTGAAACTGATGCAACTAACAAAGAATATGTTGATAATAAAATACCAGATTTAACTAATTATTATAAAAAATCTGTTTTTATGAAAGGATATTTTACATATAAAGATGATAGAGACCAATTATGAATAAATGATAGTTCAAATAGTTCTCTTGCTATCTCATTATTGCTTAATAATACTTATGGAAGATTAGAAACTACTAATAAAACTATTGTTGGTGCTATTAATGAAAATAAAACTAATATTGATAAAAAACAAGATAAAGAAAATTGAAAAGTAATAGGTAAAAGTATAAATAATCGTAAATATGGTGATTTTAATCTTGCTTTTAATACTCTTTATAGAGTAATTATTACATGGGAATCTCCACCATTTCATCAAGTAAATACAAGAATAACAGTAGAATTTAAAACAGGTAATTATTTAGGTGGAAATCATGGAATTAAAATATTTCTTACAAAAGGTTTAATTAATAATGAAGAAGGTATTTTATATTTACAATTATTAGATATTAATAAATGACAATTAATTTTAGAAGGTGGAAATGAAAAATATGCAAATATTTTTTCATTAGAAGAATTACAAAATACAGTTAAAGTTGATGTTACACCAAAATTAAAAATTAATTCAAGAAGTTTAGAAACTAATGAAATAGAAGAAAATTATTGAGATATTGAATTACCAAATACTCCAACACCAAGTCCAAGTATTCCACAATGAAAAGAAGTAGGAACAAAAAAAGATAATAAAACTATTCAATTTAATTTTATTAAAAATAAAATATATCGTATTTATTACAATTATTGTGCTACTAATGATAAAACAGAATATTCATGAATATATAAAGAATTTATATATAGTGGAAATAATAATACAGAATATTTAGATAGTTTTATATATACAGATGGTTCATATACGTGATTACAAGTAAATCAAAATAGTATATTCATGACTACTGTTCCATATCCTTTTACATTTGGACAACTTTTAAAATTAGAAGAATTACAGGAATAATATTATGTTTTTTAAAATTATAAAGATTATTTTAGGTTTAATTGGAGTTTTATTATCTTCTGCAACTGCTGGTTTAATTATATTTATTATTGTAAAAATTGTATTAAAAATTAATCAAATATTTTAGAAAGGTGGTGATTTAATATGGATACTACAACAATTATTATAGTTGCTAATTTATGTATTAATGGGGGTTATGTTTTAATTAAATTAGGAAAAGCATTTATTGCTTTTGGTAAATCTTTAACAGACCCTAATAAAAAAGCACTTAAAAAACAAAATAAAATTAATAAATTACAAACTAAATTAAATTCTATTAATAAACAACCAGAAGTAAAAAGTATTTATTAATAATAAAAAAATGCCTTTAATAGGCATTTTTACTTATTTATAAACTCATGTGATTATAATCTCAATTTAATGAAGCATTATCTAAAATTACATCACTCATATTAGTTCCATATTGACTACTTGTTTCACTATTAATAGTAAATCTATTATCATTAATTAATCTTGCAGTTTCATTTGTAAATGAAGTTTCTTGCATTTCTCTACTATGATTTGTTTCTATTGGAAGTAAATTATGGATTATTTCACTTGCACCAGCAATTATGGTAGGTACTGCATAAGCATTATTAAAATCATTATTTATCCCCATAGCAACACCACTACTAATCAAACAACCACCAGTTGCCATATTACATATTTTTCTTATTGCTTCAAATTTATTAGGTATTAATTCTAGAATTCCATTAATAAGATTTGATATACCATAAGCATTTAATGAAATATAAGTATCTCAATCCATTTGTCCCATAAATTCACTATTTTGTCCCATAAAAATTATGTTTTGTCTCAAATCTGGTGGAAATGGGTCAATAGTAGTAGTAGTTATTGGACTTTCAGTTGGATTAGGGTTAATTGAAGAATTAGTAAATTTAGCATAATTTGCTAAGCCAATTGTTCCTAATCCTAATGCTATTTTTTTAGAACTATTTAATAATTTAGTTTTTGAACTTGGCATTTGATTTAAATTTCATATATCAATTCCTAATTTTTTTGAAAATAATAAAGCATTTATACTACCTAGAATAGGATTTCCTATTAATTGCCCATAATAAGCACTGGTACCTATCATTGCTGATAATGGTGATATTCCAGTTCTTATTAATTTTAATAAAGTATAATTTGAGTTTTGGTTTTCTGTATTTGGCATTTTTTTATTCTCCTTTTATAAATTTAAATTGCATATTTCCTACTGTATCTCTATTATTACCAACTATAATTAAATATCCAGTTTGATTATTTTCTAATATTCATGAATAAAAAATATCTTGTGGATATAATTTTGGATATAAATTTAATGCTAATAAATAACATAAAGCATCTTCTTTATTTTTTAATAATCCAACTGTTGGACATTTTATTTCTTTTGGACTTTTTTCATTATAAAATCATTCAGTTCTAATATTTCTCATTATTTCACATCCTTTTATTCTCAATCAAATTCATTAAAACTATCTTGTATTATTCGCATATATTCTTTATCATTATTTTTTCTGGCTTCTAATCATTGTTCCATTAATCATTTTGCTAAATCTCATTTAGTCATTATTTCACATCCTTTTCTTCATCACACATATCACATTCTCCAAAATAATAATATTCTACGTTATAATATATATAATGTTTGCATGGTTTTAAATTATCTTTATTCATTAATCAAAGTCTCCATTTTCTATTTTTTTAATAAGTTCTTGACGTATTATTAAATTCATTGAAATAATTATTTGTTTTTCCCAATTATCAGTTTCCATAAATAAATTTTTTAAATATTTAAGTAATTTTTCTTTATTCATTATTCAAAATCTCCTAATTTTAATCTAAATATTAATTCAATACTTACATCTTCATGTTCACATTTATTCATTATCAAATTCTCCATTTTCTATAAATTCAAGTACTTTATAATAAGCAGTAAGTTTACCTGCTTCTTTTAAAGAATCACATAAACAAATACTAATTTGTTTATTTAATCAAATAATTAATTTTTGTTTATATTCGTTTTTATATTCATCAATAATATCTTCAGTAGTAATTTCCATTATTTATTCTCCTTATTAAACTTCAAAATTTTCTATTATTTCTTCTTCTTTTTCTAATTCTTTTAATTTAGATAAAGTAGAATTTATATCAGTATTATCAATATTATTATTTGAATTAATAATTTTAACTTCATCACCAGTATTATCTTTATAAGCAATTGTTTCTTCATCAATTACTACACTTTGGTCTAATTGAAGTGCTAAATTAATATCATCTTGATTATTTAATACTATAATTGGTGTTTTATTAATTTCACGAATTAATGCTTTTACAACTGTTTTTAATGCCATTTGGTCAAAACTAGTATTTCAAGGACTATCTTCACGCTTAGTTTTACTAAATTTTTTTCTTCATTCTTGACATTCTTCAACAGTCATTCCTTTATAAAAATTATTAATTTTTCCATTTTTATCTAAAAGTGAAATATAACAATAATAACCAATTGTATTAATAGTTTTTCTTTCAAAAATTAATGCTGGATTTATTTCTCATTTATTATTTTCTTGATTAAATTTATGTGCAGTTGTTATTTTTTCTCTTTGAAAATCAACTACTAATCCAGTTCTTTGTAATAATGTTAATCAACCATCTTCTTGAATTTGAACTTGTAATTCATCACCATAAGGAATTAATGCTAATTCTTTTTTAATAGGATTAATTGAAAGATTTAATTTGTATAAATTAAATAAAGCATTAAATAAACTTTGTTGATTCATATTTCTTAAATCTTTACTAGAATTTCTAATCATTTCATAATAATTTCTAAATTTTAATAATTCTTCTTTATTACTTTTAATAAAATTAGGAATTTTTAATTCATTTTTACTATTATTACTCATTATTTTCTTCTCCTTTTTTATTTAATAATTCTAAAATTTCATCTAATTTTTTATTAATTTTTCCTATATGTTTTAATAAAATTAAAATTGATTTATCCATACCAGAACTTTTCTTATCCATAATTTTCTCCTATCATTTTTTAATTGTTTTAAATCTATTATCTAAATGTATTTCAATATTTTTACTAGGATTAACTATTAAATGACTATTAATTTCAATTCAATTATTTAGATTACTATCTAATTTTTTAGGTAACTTATCAAATTCAATTGAATTACAAGAATAAATAGTTTTTTCTTTAATTGTTTTTTCATTAATCATTTTTATTTCTTCTTAATCATTCTTTAATATTATTTTTCAAAATATTTAATTCTTTAATTTGACCTCTTAAAACATCTAATTCTCATAAATTTAATTGATTTAAATTAATTTCTTCAATTTGATATTCTAAAAATTCAATTCTAGCATTAAGATTTTTAACTAATAATTCATTAAAATTACATTTTTTATTTTTACAATATTCCAATTTATATTCCATTTTTATTTTCTCCTTTAAATAAATAATCTGCTTTTGCTATTAATCATTCATCTATTAATTCCTCTGTTATTTCAATTACTATTTCTTTTTGAATATTTTTATTAGTTAAATAAATATATGTAATATTTGATATATCCCTTTGATTTTTAAATAGCAAACAATAATAAGCCGTTAATTGTAATTTAATTCTTTTTAATTTATCTTCATCAATACAAGCATATGTTTTATAATCAACTAAATAATATTTATTTTCTTTTTTATCTAAATAAACTAAATCTGGTGTTCCTGCAATTAAATTATCATTAATAGGTTTTTCAATAATAAATTCATAATTATTTTTATCTTTAAATTTTTCTTTTAAAAAAATAAGTGATTTTTTACAATAAGAATAATTTATATTATTAGTTACTGGTTTTAATTTTTTTAATAAATTATTAATAATATTTTCTTGATTAATATTTTGTAAATATAATTCATTAAGTTTATGAACTCATTTACCACGAACTGAAGCATTTTTTAATACTTCTGGTGATATATGACTATATCCAAATCCTAAATAATTATCAATAATTCTAGAAACTGAAATTAATTCTTTATCTTCTAAAAAATATTGATGTGTTTCTTTTTTAAAAATTAATTTACTCATATTTATTTCTACCTATTAATATTCAAAAACATTTATTACATAATCTATTACCAAAAGAAGATTGTTTTCTACATTTATCACAAGAACCAACCATTCTATATTCTCTATATTCCATAAATATTTTTCCTTTCATTAATTTTTACTTATAGTAATTAATAAAACTATTAATCCAATTAAAGTTGAAATTGAAAAAATAATTATTCTTATTTTCAAGAACTTTTTTTGATGTTCTTTTGCTATTTTTATTTTTTCTTTTATTATTTTCTTTTCTAATTCTTTCTCATCTATTTCTTCTTCCATTTTTAATTCCTTTCATTAATTAAGTTTTTTATTTATCATGTCTGATTCTTCTTTTGAAATATAAACTTCCAATACTAATATTTCATAATGTGTAATAAAAGCATTTTCTAATAAATGATGTTTATAATTTCTATGAAAATTATTAGCATCTATAAAAGTACAAAAAACTTTATATTTTGTTTCATCTGTATAATTAACTTTGTATTTTACTAAATAAATGTATGACATATTTATTTTTCTCCTTTATTTTTGTTATTGTGTTATGATATTGTTAATGAGGTATGTATTTATATATAAACCCCCTATTTTTTTAAATAATACAAATGTAATTATTAATATAGATTAATGGGTTATTTACTGAGCCATAATAAGGCTATTCAAATTAATCTATAATTACATTAAGCGATATACTGTTACTTTCTAATTTGCTTAACATTAGAATCCTTTTATGCTGATAGAAGAATAGGTCTATAACCAACAGTAATTTATTTTTCTTCCGACAGGGTATTAAGTTTTAATCTTTTAACAAAAAAAGAACGATAGTTATATCGTTCTTTGTTATTTCTAAATCTATCTATTAAATTAATGCGCCCCTAACAATGAAAAAAATTCCTTTTTTTGTGTTTTTGGGTTATAATGTGTACAAATACGTCGTTTATAATTTAATAAACCTTTTTTTGCTTTTAATTTTCTTTTTCTAAATCTATATGATTTATATTCAGATTTATCACATATACTTCATAAATAATCATCTATTTTTGCAAATAATTCTTCTGTTTGTTTTAAACTTAATTCATCTTGATTAAAATCATGTTTTTCTCAATCAAAATGATTAGGGAATGGTAATTTTATCATTTTTAATTTTCCTTTCTTTTTAATAATTTAATTTTAACTTATATATGTTAAGTAAGGAGTAAAATATGGCTTTTATTAGTAGTTATGCACAACTGAATAAAAAATATAATCTTAATTTTAGTGATAATAATTATGGTTTTAGTTGAGATATTTTTAAACAATTTGTTGGTGATGAATGAGCAGAATATTTTACTACTAATTGTTTTTATCGTTTTATACCAACTGCACGTGGAATAAGAAAAACTTGAAACTGTTTAGCATTTGATTTGTTTATATGTTGTAATTTTAGTGATAGTAGTGTTCAAGAAGTAAGAAGATATGAAAATACTCATAGTGAAACTACAATTGGTGCTTTAATGAATGTTTGTCAAGTTTTATTAGATACATATAATATTAATTTATTACCTAATAATCCACATGGAATTAAATGAAAAATAACTAAGGATGGTGGTTGTATTATTTTTCCTAATAATCAACAAATTGACTTTATTGGTTATGCTAATGGTAATAAAATTTTTGGAAAAGAAGCAGGTGGTTCAAGTTTTTTAGGTTCAAGAACAGATGAAATAATCATGGCAGAAGAAAAAGAAACATTAACTGAAAAACAATTAACATATCGATATGAACGTTTACAAAACTCTATGTTTAGAAGTAATCGTATTAAAGTCTCAAATGAACCAATTAAAGAATGAAATTGAACTTTTATTGATAAAAATATATATAGCCCTACTTTTGAAAAAAAGATTACTCGTTATTTTTATAAAAACTTTTTTATGACTTTTACATGCAATCCTTATGATAAATATCATCCATTTTATTTAAAATACTGTACTCCATTTTTGCCATTAAATGATGAAATAACGAAAAATCTTAAAAAAATTGGCAAAGTTTATTATGAAAATAAAGACATGTTTAGTGGTTTAGGATTATTTATTTTAAGATTTACTATTCAACCATTTTGAAAAAAATTACCTGAAATTCAACAAAGAAAATTATTAGAAATGGAAAAAAGTAATCCTGATGAATTTAATACTGTTTTTTATGGTTTTGAATTTTTAGATAGTGATGCAACAATTTTTCCATTTCAAAAAACAGTAAAATATTGACAACCATATGATTTAAAACAATTTTATAATCAAGAAAAAGATATGTATAAATTTGATTTTTATAGTGTTGGTGTTGATTGAGCAACTGGACATAAAGACCATACTGTATTTATGGTAGTTGGATTTAAAGAATATAATAATAGTGGTTATTATGATGCTTATATTATTTGTGAATTAGTAGTTACTCCAAATGATTTTATAAATGAAAATGAAAAAATTAATGCTTATGTTAATGAAATTTTAGGATTAATGGATAATTTTGAAAATTTTGAACAAGCGATTTATTTTTATGATGATAAAGCACGAACAGCAATGGATTGATTAAATCAAAAATTAATAGATGAACATAATACTATTTTAATAACACAAACTGCTATTAAACATGCTTCAAATTTAAATCAAGAAGCAGGATTAACTAATAGAGTAGTTTGAATGAGAAATATTATGAGTTATGGAAACTTTTATGCTAATAAAGATGATTTACCAAAAACTACTCAATGTTTAGAAGAATTACGTTATGATGAAACAAAAACTAACATTCCAGACAAGAATATGTATCAAGATCCATATGATGCTTTGTTTTATGCACTGTATCCATATAAAAATGTAATTAGGGGTAAAAATAACGCTACTGTGAAAAAAAGCATCTTCACATTTGCTATATAATAAACAATTTCAATACAATTAATAGTATAGGTATCACAAAATAAACACCTTTAATTTAGTAGTTATTTTTCGTTTAAAATCATACTTGTAAAAATAATCAAAAATAGTACAATTTAAAAGTAAAATCAAGGAAAAAAGGAGTAAATTAAACATGAATGAACAAATTAAAGATATTCAAAATAAAATAAATGAATTAGAAGAAAATAAAAAATTATTAAAACATAGTATGAATCCATTTAATGAAAATTTTAATATTAATAGAGAAACTACATTAATGAAAATTAATTCTATTGATGAAGAAATTTTAAAATTTCAACAAGATTTAGAAAAAATACTTACTACGAGTGATTTTGATATAAATAGTATAAATTCAGAACAATTTATTGAAATACAATATGGAAAAAAATGTTGCCCATCATGTACAATTTTATAAAATTTAAAAAAGGAGAAAAATTAAAATGAAAGCATGAATAAAAACAAATTTAAGTAAAATAACATTAGCATTAGCACTAACTGGTGCTACAACTGGAACAATAGGATTAATCATGGGGGGTGCTTACCTATAATCTTAGTGGACTTAAATATTATTTAAATTCACATAAAGAACCTATAATGGGTATTCAAACTATTTGAACAACTAATCCTAATGATACCTTAAAAGAAGATTATAAATTTGAGTTATATTTTGCAGATGCCACTTAGCCCTTTTTACTAGACCATTAATTTAAAAAACCTGAATGTATTCTAAAAACAATTGTGTTATATAATTAACACTAATTTTAACCTGAAAGGATTTTTATTAATGGATAAAATTAAACAAATAGCATTAGTAATTAACAAATTAAATATCAAAGAAAAAATTAAAATTATTGATGATTGTAAAAATCAATATTCAATTAGAAACCTATGTCAATATCTTCAATTAAACAGATCAACATATTACTTTTTAAAAAATAAACAAAAACCTATTAAAAAAGAAGAAAATCATATTATTAAATGCAATCATAAATATCAAAAAATATGCCAACTTTTAATCGAATTTCATTCTACAAGAAAAGGCAGAATTTATGGATATTTAAGAATTTTTTCAGCTTTTAAAGAGTGATTAAAACAAGAAAAAAATATCATTTTAAATATAGAATTATCAATAAAACAAATGCGAAAAATTATGAAAGAACACAATATTCAAGGATTAAAACAAACTAAAAATAACTATCCTAAAAACAAAAAAAATCCAAATAAGTGAATACCTACAATGGATAAAGTAAACAAAGATTATAAAAGTACAACCTCTTCAAATCAAATTTGATCAATGGACACTAAACAAATAAATACTAAAGAAGGATGATTATATCTTTTTGTAATTATTGATTTTTATTCAAATAATGTTGTTAGTTATAATATTGCTCCTAATAAATCATATCAGGATTTAATTCTTCCTGCTCTTGAAAAAATCAACAAACAATTTTCTTGAAATCAAGTAAAAAATGTTATTTTACATTCAGATAACGCCAACGAATTTTATTGTCAGGATATCACAAAATGAGCAGAGGATAAACAAATAATTTTAAGCAAAAAACAACCTTATGATATTGGTGGTAATGTATTATCTGAAAACTGATTTTCTCATTTATCTCAAGAATGACTACCTAAAGGATCAAATCAATATTTATCCATCAATGAAGCTATAAATGATGTAAATCAATATGTTATGTTTTATAATTATGAAAGAATACATTCTAAATTTCTAAAACCACCAATTTTACAAATTAAAATTTAGAATTTTATATCAAAAATGGTCCAGTAATTAAGGGCCAACCACCGATAAACCAAAAACTAGACAATTTGATACATCTTATCAAAATTGATACTATAGCACAGATATAAAATGAGATGGTAGATATCCTGATGGATATTTTATTAAATAATTAAATTTCTAGATTTATATAAGAAATATTTTCATTATATTTATCAAATAAATTAATATTATTTAAACTTATTTCTTGTTTATCAGTTATTAAAATTAAGTCATAATTACCAACACCAAATATTCCACTAATTTCAATCCTATTTAAGTTATTAATAGGATTTTCTATTTGTAATTCAAATTCACTATTATTATCAATTTTTAAAATTTCTTTATAAAATTCCAGTTTAGAAAATAATTCTGATTTATTTGAACCATATAAATTTAAAGCATTTTCAATTTTATTATTACTAATAATTGCTCTTGTAAAATACTTACCATATTCACCATTTGCTAATGTTCAATCTGCTGGGATTAATGATGGAATATTATTACTTTCTAATTCATTAGTTATAGATAATCAGTTAAATTGATTATCATCTAGTTTAAATAATTTATTTTGACTAATATCATTATTTTTGAATTTAATATTATTAATATCTGTAAAATCAAAATATTCAGATTTTAATATAACTTTTACATCTTTATATTTTCAAATTTTATTTTCATTAGGATGTATTGGACTCGATTTTAATTCAAAATAATAGGGTAACAGAATTTTATTATCATCATTTAAACCTTTATTAATTGCTAATGATGAATAAATATATTTTGATAACATTATAAATACTTGCTTAAATATTTGCATTTGTGGTAAATTTACATAATTTGGATAATCTAATTCTCATTGTTTAAATAAATTCGTAATTACTTCATCAGGTTTTTGTCCTTCAAATTTTGCACGTAATTTAGCAATACCATTTAATGGTTTACCATTTTTATCATCATATGTAGCACCTTCAAAATTTCTATTATAGTTATATGTATAACTTAGCATATCTAATAATAGTCGTTGTAAACTATCAATTTTTGGTGAAACTTTAATTTCAATTTCAATATCATCAAATTTATCATATGTACCACGAAGTCAAAAAAACCACTTTCACCAGGAAAAGTTCAAACTTCTTTATCTTTTAATTCTTTTTTCTTTTTTAATGGTCACTGACCATTTCAAAAAGTACCAGATTCAAAACCTAATCAAGCGTGTGTAACTCTTGCATTTTTAATTATTTCTTTTCTTGTTTCTTTACCACCACTAATAGCAATTAAATCTAAAACTGATTTTTCTTGTCCAATAAATTGTTTTGCTAAATTTCAAGGTAATATTTGTTCACTGGACATATTCCGTAATTAAATTTAATTAATTGTCAATAAAATTGTTTTAAAACTATTTAGTGTTATTGAATATAGAAATAAATATTTTTTGAAAAAATAGTTTAAAAAATGAGTTTACATTTTAAACAAAAAATTGTTAATAATATTTTTATATTAACTCGATAAAAATTTAAATTTTAAAAAAATATTTTTAATATTTTTTTTATTTTAATGGTTTTATTTTATTAAAAATTTCACAAAGTAAGTTAAATCTTAAGTACATAAGTCTAAATTTAGATTTTCTACATTTATTTACTAAAATTTTGAATCTTTTCAATTAAGCAAAGACATGTTCAACTTTAATTCTAATTTTAGATACAATCTTATTGTATTTTCTTTCTTGTTTAGTTAATTTTTTATTTTTAGTTCTTTTAATTGGTATTATTGTATTTTTATAAATATTTTGTATACCTTGATATCCTAAATCACCAATAATTATTGTTTTTTCTGAAAATTCAAGATTTGAATTTTTTAATATTTGAAAATCATGCACTTTACCATTATTAGCAAAAATATCAACAATTTTTTTATTAAAAAAATCATATACAATTTGAAATTTTATAGAATACATTCAACTTTTACCAGAAAAATATTCTAACTGTAGTTTTTTTTAGTTGGTCTTTCAATTTCAATCTCAGTTGAATCAATTAAATAAAATTGAAATTCATTTGAATTTTCTTGTTTTTTATCAATTTTTAATTTATATCTTTCTTTTAAAAATTGGTAATCTTTGTGGTTACTAAGTTTATTTTCTACTCAAGTAATATTTTGAAAACAACTTGATGGGCTCATTTTAGATTTAATACTCATTTGAAAAAAAAAGTATAATATTCTTTTCAGTATAATAAAGTCATCATTAATCTTTCTTCTACTGAAAGTTTATTTTTTCGACCTTTATTTTTTTCTAATTTTTCTATTTCAATTAATTTTTCTAACATTTCATTAAAATGAAAACGTTTTATACCAAAATATCTGTAAAATTCTTCATTTTTTAATTTTTTTAAATTTTCAAAAATCATTTTTATCAACACTTTTCTAAATTTATTGTTAATAACAAAATTATAAAATAAATTTTAAAATTATTAATTGACTTTTAAAAAATTTAATTACGGAATATGTCTTTATATTCATTAATTATTTCTTTTTTAAAATCTTCTTTTAATTTTTCTATATTATTTAAATGTTCTTCTGTTATTTCTTGATTACGTTTTTTATTATATTTATTAATAATTTCTTGGTCTTTATAAGAAAATATTTTTTGTTTATTCATATTTATATCTCCTACTTAATCTAACATTTAAAATACAGTCATAACAAATTGCTTTATTATTTTTGTCTCTTAAAAAGTTTTGTCTTGTTTTTATATCATTAGTATTAAAGAATAAATAATCTAATTTATGTTGTTTACAAGTTCAACAAAAATACTTTTTTTGCATAATTAATCACTTCTACATCAATTACAAACATATCCATATGGGTTTGTATAATCTAAATGTTCAGCAATATCATAATCATCTTCAAATTTTCTAATATTATGTTGTTCTGATTCTAATTCTGTTTTAAAATAATAAAGCATTTGGATTTTGTCATCTTTATATAATTCATTACATTCAACACATCTTTTTCTTCTTTTTTTAATTTTTTTATCAATCTTTCTTAGTGCTTCATAATCAAGAATTTCTATTGCCATAATAATCCTTTCCTAATATGTTCTGTTGCTTCTAGCATAAAGAACATATATTTTGATTTTTAGATTATTAATACTATTCGTTTTATTCATTTCATGAAAGCTGGGCTCAAAAATAAATTGTGAAATTTTAAAAAGAAATCGAGGCATTCGATTCAATATTTATTTAATTTATGTTTAATAAATTAATATTTTAATTGAACCGGCACCGCTCAATTTTTTTTAAAAGTTTGAAATTTATTTTCTCGCCCAAAAAAATTTTCAAAAAAAATAAAAAATAAAACCAACACTTGCTCACTGGGGGGTGGCAAGGTTGGTTAAATAAAGAATAGAATTAATACAATAGGTCCCTACAACAGGTCTATATATACTAGTTTCCAATTCGCTCCCACCCCAAGAATTACCATTAATGGTTAGTATATTTTATTAGGTATCACTCCACTTTTTATTTATCCATGCAAGTCCACATGCTAGCTACTATTTTTAACAACTGTGTTGTAGTTCACTGTTTTAATTCCCTAACACGTGTTGATAATAGTATTAAAGAGGGTTATTAAAAATTTTAAAATTTTACAATTACACAAAAAAAGACAAGATTTTTATTCTCGTCTTTTGTCATTTATTTTTAATTTAAGGATTTAAAAAAGAAAGGAGCTATTTTTAAAACTTTTTAGTTATCGACATCTTCGACACGCTCCCAAAAATTTTAATAATTTTAATTTTAAAAAAATAATGCTTTTTTATGATAATTAGGTTGACAATAATTATGGCATGTTGTACTATTGTTATTGTCCCAAAAATAAATGGGTTACAAACTAGAAAAAACGATCTTTGAAAACTAAATAGAACAAGAATTAATCCGTCAATTTTTTATTAAAAATTAAATAAGTCAGACATCATCTTTTAACAAAAACAATTTTATTGAGAGTTTGATCCTGGCTCAGGATTAACGCTGGCGGCATGCCTAATACATGCAAGTCGAACGAAAGTAGCAATACTTTAGTGGCGAACGGGTGAGTAACACGTATCTAACCTACCATTTAGTGGGGAATAACTGTTGGAAACGACAGCTAATACCACATATGTTATTTATTTGCAATGATAAATAATGAAAGGAGCATTTGCTTCGCTAATTGATGGGGATGCGGCGCATTAACTAGTTGGTAAGGTAATGGCTTACCAAGGTAACGATGCGTAGCCGATCTGAGAGGATGAACGGCCACATTGGGACTGAGACACGGCCCAAACTTCTACGGAAGGCAGCAGTAGGGAATTTTTCACAATGGGCGAAAGCCTGATGGAGCAATGCCGCGTGACTGATGAAGGTCTTCGGATTGTAAAGGTCTGTTGTAAGGGAAGAAGTGCTAGAATAGGAAATGATTTTAGTATCGACCATACCTTACCAGAAAGCCACGGCTAACTATGTGCCAGCAGCCGCGGTAATACATAGGTGGCAAGCGTTATCCGGATTTATTGGGCGTAAAGCGTGCGTAGACGGTTTTGCAAGTCTGAGGTTAAATTTAGGGGCTCAACCCCTAACCGCCTTGGAAACTACATTACTAGAGTATAGGAGAGGTTAGTGGAATTTCATGTGTAGCGGTGGAATGCGTAGATATATGAAGGAACACCAGTGGCGAAGGCGGCTAACTGGCCTATTACTGACGTTGTGGCACGAAAGCGTGGGGAGCAAATAGGATTAGATACCCTAGTAGTCCACGCCGTAAACGATGAGTACTAAGTGTTGCCATGAGGCAGTGCTGTAGCTAACGCATTAAGTACTCCGCCTGAGTAGTATGCTCGCAAGAGTGAAACTCAAAGGAATTGACGGGGACCCGCACAAGCGGTGGAGCATGTGGTTTAATTCGAAGCAACGCGAAGAACCTTACCAGGTCTTGACATACCTTGCGAAGCTATAGAGATATAGTAGAGGTTAACAAGGATACAGGTGGTGCATGGTTGTCGTCAGTTCGTGTCGTGAGATGTTTGGTTAAGTTCAGCAACGAACGCAACCCTTGTCCTTAGTTGCCAGCATTAAGTTGGGGACTCTAAGGAGACTGCTAGTGTAAGTTAGAGGAAGGTGGGGACGACGTCAAATCATCATGCCCCTTATGACCTGGGCTACACACGTGCTACAATGGCTGATACAAAGAGTCGCTAAACCGCGAGGTCAAGCAAATCTCAAAAAGTCAGTCTCAGTCCGGATTGAAGTCTGCAACTCGACTTCATGAAGTCGGAATCGCTAGTAATCGCGAATCAGCAATGTCGCGGTGAATACGTTCTCGGGTCTTGTACACACCGCCCGTCAAACCACGAGAGTTGGCAATGCCAGAAGTCGGTGTCCTAACCGTAAGGAGGGAGCTGCCAAAGGCAGGGTTGATGATTGGGGTTAAGTCGTAACAAGGTATCCCTACCGGAAGGTGGGGATGGATCACCTCCTTTCTATGGAGTTTAGTTTCTAATAAGAAACCAAGACAACAAGAAAAAATAGATGGATGATTTATTGGATTACTTCTTTTGTTCTGTTTAGTTTTCAGGGATTGTTTTCTCTGAGCAATTGTTCTTTAAAAACTGGATAATAGACATCTTTTAAAAAAAATAAGATAATTTTTATCTTGCAATAGGATATTCTAAAAATAAATTATTAAGAGCGTATGGTGGATGCCTTGGAATTGGAAGACGATGAAGGACGCGATTACCTGCGATAAGCTTCGGGGAGCTGGAAATAAGCTTTGATCCGGAGATGTCCGAATGGGGAAACCCACTATCTTTAATCAGATAGTACTGTACAATGAATTCATAGTTGTGCAGAGTGATACCTAGAGAATTGAAACATCTTAGTACCTAGAGGAAAAGAAAGCGAATGCGATTCCCTTAGTAGCGGCGAGCGAAAAGGGAGCAGCCTAAACCAGTCGTCAGACTGGGGTTATAGGACTGTCTATTAGGTTCGACCTATGAAGAGTTACAAAATTTATATATAGCAGAAGTTGTTGGGAAGCAACGCCATAGATGGTGAAAGCCCAGTATGCGAAATGTATAAATCTCTTGACAGTATCCTGAGTACGGCGAGGCACGTGGAACCTTGTCGGAATTTGCGCAGACCACTGCGTAAGGCTAAATACTAACCAATTACCGATAGTGAACCAGTACCGTGAGGGAAAGGTGAAAAGTACCCCGAGAGGGGAGTGAAATAGTTTCTGAAACCATATGCTTACAACAAGTCGGAGCCCGTTAATGGGTGACGGAGTGCCTTTTGTAGAATGAGCCGGCGAGTTACGATTACATGCAAGGTTAAGTTGAAAAGACGGAGCCGAAGTGAAAGCGAGCCTGAATAGGGCGTTTAGTATGTGGTCGTAGACCCGAAACCAGGTGATCTAGCCATGAGCAGGTTGAAGTTAATGTAACAGTTAATGGAGGACCGAACCAACGTTCGTTGAAAAGACCGTGGATGACTTGTGGCTAGCGGTGAAATTCCAATCGAACCTGGAGATAGCTGGTTCTCCCCGATATAGTTTTAGGACTAGCGTCAGAATTAGTGCAATGGAGGTAAAGCTCTGAATGTATGATGGCCCCACCTCGGGGTACTGAATGCAATTAAACTGCGAATGCCATTGTTACATATCTGGCAGTCAGTCTATGGGTGATAAGGTCCATGGACGTGAGGGAAACAGCCCAGATCATCAGCTAAGGTCCCCAAATCAATGCTAAGTGGAAAACGATGTGGAATTGTTCAGACAGCTAGGAGGTTGGCTTAGAAGCAGCCATCCTTTAAAGAGTGCGTAACAGCTCACTAGTCGAATGATTCTGCGCGGAAAATGTACCGGGGCTAAGCATTGTACCGAAGCTATGGGTCTATATATATGTTTACATATATTGTGGGCGGTAGGGGAGCGTTCTAATCTGCGACGAAGTTAGACCGGAAGGACTAGTGGAGCGTTTAGAAGTGAGAATGCCGGCGTGAGTAACGATTGAAGGTGAGAATCCTTCATGCCGATTGACCAAGGTTTCCTGGGCTAGGTTCGTCCACCCAGGGTTAGTCAGGACCTAAGGCGAGGCCGAAAGGCGTAGTCGATGGATAACAGGTTGATATTCCTGTACCACCATGGTGACTGATGGAATGACGGAGAAGGCTAAAATGTCCCAGTGATTGGTAGTGCTGGGCTAAGTACAAAGAGGGTTGTGTAGGCAAATCCGCACAGCGTTAACCTTGAAATACGATGGGGAGTGAACGGTTCGCTTAGTAACGAAGCATTTGATGCCATACTTCCAAGAAAAGTTTCTAAAGACATCACCATGGTGCCTGTACCGAGAACGGACACACGTGGTCAAGGAGAATATCCTAAGGCAAGCGAGATAACTATAGCTAAGGAACTCTGCAAAATAACCCCGTAAGTTAGCGAGAAGGGGAGCTCATAGCAATATGAGTCGCAGTGAAGAGGTCCGGGCGACTGTTTAGCAAAAACACAGCTCTCTGCTAAGTCGTAAGACGATGTATAGGGGGTGACGCCTGCCCAGTGCTGGAAGGTTAAAGAGATTTGTTAGCGTAAGCGAAGCTTTGAACTGAAGCCCCAGTGAACGGCGGCCGTAACTATAACGGTCCTAAGGTAGCGAAATTCCTTGTCAGGTAAGTTCTGACCCGCACGAAAGGCGTAACGATCCGGACGCTGTCTCGGCTATAGACTCGGTGAAATCTTAGTACCTGTGAAGATGCAGGTTACCCGCGATTAGACGGAAAGACCCCGTGGAGCTTTACTACAACTTGATATTGAATTTTGGTGTAGTTTGTACAGCATAGGTGGGAGACGTTGATATGCAGACGCTAGTAGGCATGGAGTCACCATTGGGATACCACCCTTGCTATATTGAAATTCTAACTTGAGACCATAATCTGGTCTAAGGACAGTGTCTGGTGGATAGTTTGACTGGGGCGGTCGCCTCCTAAAAAGTAACGGAGGCGCCCAAAGGTACCCTCAATATGAATGGAAATCATATGTAGAGCGCAAAGGTAAAAGGGTGCTTGACTGCGAGACATACAAGTCGAGCAGGAACGAAAGTTGGGCTTAGTGATCCGGCGGTGCTGTGTGGAAAGGCCGTCGCTCAACGGATAAAAGTTACCCCGGGGATAACAGGCTAATCTCTCCCAATAGTTCATATAGACGGGGAGGTTTGGCACCTCGATGTCGGCTCATCGCATCCTGGAGGTGTAGTCGCTTCCAAGGGTTGGGCTGTTCGCCCATTAAAGCGGTACGCGAGCTGGGTTCAGAACGTCGTGAGACAGTTTGGTCCCTATCTGTCGTGGGCGCAAGAAATTTGAGGAAAGCTGTTCCTAGTACGAGAGGACCGGAATGGACCTACCTCTGGTGCACCAGTTGTCACGCCAGTGGCACAGCTGGGTAGCTATGTAGGGCATGAATAAGCGCTGAAAGCATCTAAGCGCGAAGTCAGTTCCAAGATGAGATTTCTCATTCGAAAGAAGTAAGATCCCTTGAATACTACAAGGTTGATAGGTCAGGTGTGTAAGCATAGTGATATGTTCAGCTTACTGATACTAATAGATCGAGGATTTATTGAAGAATATATTCTCTATTGCAAATCAAAAGTAATCAAATTTAAAGATGTCTGTTTCTAGTTTTTAGGGAGCAATTGCTAAACTATTTGGTGTCCATGGCGGAGTGGTCACACCTGTTCCCATCTCGAACACAGCAGTTAAGCACTCCAGCGGCGAAAATACCAGCAATGGGAAAATAGCACGATGCCAAATTTTTTTTATTGTGTTAATATTTAATTTAAAATTTAAATTTTTTTTATGTTAAGATTGAGAATATTAAAATGTAAAAAAGATTTTAAGAAAAAAGGAGAAAAAATGGATAAGGTTGAAAAGAAATTAGATAAAAAATTATACATTGGATCTAAAATTGGATTCATAACAAATATTATAAGTATTATTTGAAGTGTAATTATTACAATTATTTTAGCTACAGCAAGTAGTGTTATTTTTAACAGTTTTACAAAATATGATCACACACTTCATTAACATCAGGAGTTAGTACAATATTTATTGTTGGATTGATTTTTGGACTTTTAATTGCTATTGGGTTTTCAATTGCAATAATTATCATGTGCAATAACGTTTTAAAAGGAAATGCTAATAGTGGTTTAGCTGTTGGAATTGGGTGGTTGGCCCTTAATTACTGGACCATTTTTGATATAAAATTCTAAATTTTAATTTGTAAAATTGGTGGTTTTAGAAATTTAGAATGTATTCTTTCATAATTATAAAAGGGAGATTGTCAAAAATCCGGAATAAATTAATTCATATAGTCTTATTATTATGTTAGACAAGAAATAATTAGGATTTTTATGAAATTGTATTTAAATAATATAATTTTTTTAACTTAAATGCAACTAAAATACTTATTTTTAAAAATTACTAAAAAATTAAAAAATAAATTTAATATTTATACACAACAAAAATTCTTATTAAAACACATTTAATAAGTTTTATTCTATTTTGATTTTTAAAAAAAAGTTAAATTTTAATTTATAATAATTGTATCTCTGTATTTATCTTATTACATTTAAAAATAACCATTTTAATATAAATTGAAATATTATAAGTTCTATTACCAAGCATTTCTTTTAAAACATGTCAAATATTAGTTTCAGTAAAGCAACCAATATTTCATTTTGCACCTTGATTTTCAATACCTTGTTTATTATTTTTAAAATATTTTTTCTTTAATTTTTTATGATTATCTAATTCTTTATATAAATAATCAATTAATTGTTCATATTGACCATTATTAATTAAATTTTTACAGTAATTATATTCTTTTAAATATTTTCCTTTATTTCCCGCCATTATACCAAGATATAATGTTCTAATTAAATGGAATTTATCTAAAACAAACTGTGCACCTAAATAATCAGCAACTTCTTTAATTCATCCTGCACTATCACCACAAATAATAATTTTTGCTTGTTCAATGTTTTCATAAAATTTTTGACAATGTTCTTTAACAAATTCAGCAGTTTTTTAACGCCAATTGCTGTTTTTGTTGGTCTTATAATTGCCTTTACTCTTTTATTTTGTACTTTATGATTAATATTATCTGTATATGTTACTATTAATCGCATAGAATGTTTTGTACCTTTACGTTTAAAATTTCAAAATTTTCGGTGACCATCATCAATAGCAACAAAAATAGGCTGATTTTTTTCTAACTTTACTTTTACTGGATTTGCTTCAATTACTTCTAAATTTTTAAAAACTCTATGAATAGAACTAAGACTAATATTTGCTTTTTTTATAATGGTGGTTGGCCCTTAATTACTGGACCATTTTTGATATAAAATTCTAAATTTTAATTTGTAAAATTGGTGGTTTTAGAAATTTAGAATGTATTCTTTCATAATTATAAAACATAACATATTGATTTACATCATTTATAGCTTCATTGATGGATAAATATTGATTTGATCCTTTAGGTAGTCATTCTTGAGATAAATGAGAAAATCAGTTTTCAGATAATACATTACCACCAATATCATAAGGTTGTTTTTTGCTTAAAATTATTTGTTTATCCTCTGCTCATTTTGTGATATCCTGACAATAAAATTCGTTGGCGTTATCTGAATGTAAAATAACATTTTTTACTTGATTTCAAGAAAATTGTTTGTTGATTTTTTCAAGAGCAGGAAGAATTAAATCCTGATATGATTTATTAGGAGCAATATTATAACTAACAACATTATTTGAATAAAAATCAATAATTACAAAAAGATATAATCATCCTTCTTTAGTATTTATTTGTTTAGTGTCCATTGATCAAATTTGATTTGAAGAGGTTGTACTTTTATAATCTTTGTTTACTTTATCCATTGTAGGTATTCACTTATTTGGATTTTTTTTGTTTTTAAGATAGTTATTTTTAGTTTGTTTTAATCCTTGAATATTGTGTTCTTTCATAATTTTTCGCATTTGTTTTATTGATAATTCTATATTTAAAATGATATTTTTTTCTTGTTTTAATCACTCTTTAAAAGCTGAAAAAATTCTGGTGGCAAGTGGCAAGTTACTAATCCATGTATAGTTTTTCTCATTCGATATTGATAATCAACAATTTTATATTTCTTTTTATCTCTTGTATTTTTTATTCTTCAATCTATTTTTTCTCATTTATTTGTTATATGTTTTAAAACTAATTTATCAATTTTTGCATTTTGTTCTCTAAAATTTCATTTATAATTAAAATTCAAATTTACTTCTCCTAACTATTTTAAAAAAATCAAAATTTATTGTAAATAATTTAAAATATTAATTTACTTGTTTATTATATAAATATATAAGTGTAATTTAAAATTAAATAAAAAAACCACTTTCATATTTAAAATATAATAAACAATTTCAATATAATTAATAGTATAGGTCTCATAAAATAAACGCCTTTAATTTAGGCGTTATTTTGCATTTAAAAGCATACTTGTAAAAATAATCAAAAATAGTACAATTTAAAAGTAAAATCAAGGAAAAAAGGAGTAATTTAATATGAAAAAAATTATGACAACGATTTTATATCTTGCATCAATACCATCATTTTCTATAAGCACTTATCGATGTTCATTAACAGGACATACTATTCAATGTAATGATGGTACTTGAACTAATAATCATGGTAAAGGTGCATGTTCATGCCATGGCGGAATAAAAAAAATAAAATTAAGGAGTAATTAAATATGAGTGAACAAAATACAGAATTACATTACGCTAAAAACATAGCAAAACAAAGAAAAACACAACGAAATATATTTATTAGTTTATTTTCATTTATGACAGTATTATTTATTATTTCAGCAACTGCCTTAGGTCTTGCATGTAAAGACGGAAGACAAAAATTAAGTTTTTATTTAGGACATGACTATACAGCCTACTGGGGGGCTGGGACAACAATATGGTCTCATAAATATACGAATGATGATAAACACAAAATAGAGTTATATTTTTCTATTAAACCAGAAAAAAATAGTGATGACATAAAATGAGATGGAATTTATCCAGATGGATATTTTGATAAGTAAATTTCTAAATTTATATAAGAAATATTTTCATTATATTTATCAAATAAATTAATATTAGTTAAATTTATTTCTTGTTTATCTACTATTAAAATCAAATCATAATTACCAGCACCAAAAATACCACTAATTTCAATCCGATTTAAGTTATTAATCGGATTTTCAATTTGTAATTCGAATTCAATATCATTATCAATTTGTGAAATTTCTTTATAAAATTCTAACTTAGAAAATAATTGTGATTTATTTGAACCATATAAATTTAAAGCATTTAAAATGTTTGTTTTATCAATAATTGCTCTTGTAAAATATTTTCCATATTCACCATTTCCTAATGTTCAATCAGCAGGAATTAATGATGGTATATTATTACTTTCTAATTCATTTGTTATGGATAATCAGTTAAATTGATTATCATCTAATTTAAATAATTCATTTTGACTAATATCATTATTTTTTAATTTAATGTTATTAACATTTGTAAAATCAAAATATGCAGATTTTAATATTACTTTTACATCCTTATACTGTCAAATTTTATCTTTGGTTGCATGTATTGGACTTGATTTTAATTCAAAGTAATATGGTAATAAAATTTTATTATCATCATTTAATCCTTTATTTATCGATAAAGATGAATAAATATATTTTGATAACATAATAAATACTTGTTTAAATATTTGCATTTGTGGTAAATTTACATAATTTGGATAATCTAATTCTCATTGTTTAAATAAATTAGTAATTACTTCATCGGGTTTTTGTCCTTCAAATTTTGCACGTAAAATTGCTATATCATTTAATGGTTTTCCATTTTTATCATTATATGTAGCACCTTCAAAATTTCTATTGTAGTTATATGTATAACTTAGCATATCTAATAATAATTGTTGTAAACTATCAATTGGTGGTTTGTCACTTATTTCAAGTTCAACATCATCAAATTTATCATATGTTGCAATACTTGTATATTCTTTTCCAATTGGACCACTCTGAATTTTTCATACTTCTTTATCTTTAAGTTCTTTCTTTTCTTTTAATGGTCATTCTCCAAAAGAATAAGAACTTAAAAAATATCCTAATCAAGCATGTGTAACTCTTGCGTTTTTAATTATTTCTTTTCTTGTTTCTCTACCACCACCAATAGCAATTAAATCTAAAACTGATTTTTCTTGTCCTATAAATTGTTTTGCGGTGGTTGGTCCTTAATTACTGGACCATTTTTGATATAAAATTCTAAATTTTAATTTGTAAAATTGGTGGTTTTAGAAATTTAGAATGTATTCTTTCATAATTATAAAACATAACATATTGATTTACATCATTTATAGCTTCATTGATGGATAAATATTGATTTGATCCTTTAGGTAGTCATTCTTGAGATAAATGAGAAAATCAGTTTTCAGATAATACATTACCACCAATATCATAAGGTTGTTTTTTGCTTAAAATTATTTGTTTATCCTCTGCTCATTTTGTGATATCCTGACAATAAAATTCGTTGGCGTTATCTGAATGTAAAATAACATTTTTTACTTGATTTCAAGAAAATTGTTTGTTGATTTTTTCAAGAGCAGGAAGAATTAAATCCTGATATGATTTATTAGGAGCAATATTATAACTAACAACATTATTTGAATAAAAATCAATAATTACAAAAAGATATAATCATCCTTCTTTAGTATTTATTTGTTTAGTGTCCATTGATCAAATTTGATTTGAAGAGGTTGTACTTTTATAATCTTTGTTTACTTTATCCATTGTAGGTATTCACTTATTTGGATTTTTTTTGTTTTTAGGATAGTTATTTTTAGTTTGTTTTAATCCTTGAATATTGTGTTCTTTCATAATTTTTCGCATTTGTTTTATTGATAATTCTATATTTAAAATGATATTTTTTTCTTGTTTTAATCACTCTTTAAAAGCTGAAAAAATTCTTAAATATCCATAAATTCTGCCTTTTCTTGTAGAATGAAATTCGATTAAAAGTTGGCATATTTTTTGATATTTATGATTGCATTTAATAATATGATTTTCTTCTTTTTTAATAGGTTTTTGTTTATTTTTTAAAAAGTAATATGTTGATCTGTTTAATTGAAGATATTGACATAGGTTTCTAATTGAATATTGATTTTTACAATCATCAATAATTTTAATTTTTTCTTTGATATTTAATTTGTTAATTACTAATGCTATTTGTTTAATTTTATCCATTAATAAAAATCCTTTCAGGTTAAAATTAGTGTTAATTATATAACACAATTGTTTTTAGAATACATTCAGGTTTTTTAAATTAATGGTCTAGTAAAAAGGGCTAAGTGGCTGCTAAGTTTCAAGGTAATATTTGTTCACTAAATCATTGTTGTAATATTCTAACTTTTGGTTGAGTTTCAATAGGCATTGATAATAGCGGAAATGCTATCTTATCTTTAACAAATAACTTTGGGTATACTTCCATATTGTCAACTTCACCAAGTACCTTTATATTGCCAAAAATCATGCTTCTAGGGGCTTTAATTTTTAAACCAATAACTTTGGTATCTTTATCTAATGGTTTTTGTAATTTAATAATTATAGGATAACCATCTCTTGTTTTAAAATCTTTAATTTTAATAATAGTAATACTTTTAGTACTTCTTGTTTTTGGATTTTGATAAGGTTGAGAATAATTATTAATAATATACAAATTATCAATATTATTTTCAGTTAATGGTTCATTAATACTAACTGCATATAACTTAAATTGATTTAATAAATTTATTTCTTGAAAAATTAAATTTTTAATATCAGTCATACTATATTCAATAGTATTATCATTAATATTAGTACTTGCTCTTTGATTTAATTGCATAGTAAAGTCTGATGTTTCAACAGCAGTAGTTTTTAATACTTTATCAACATCAATAAAACCTATTTTAATAGTATTTGCTGAAAATCTTAAACTATTATTTTCATTATTTTTAAATAAACGTTCAATTTCATAAATATATATAGTTCTTTTTTTAAATTCATCGTATGCTCTATTAATATCTGGGTCACTAGTAGCACTCATCATATTAGTAAAATCATAAGGAATATTATCAATTAAATAATCATTTTCTACTTCTGCTTGATTAAGTTTAGTTTGTTTCTGTGGAAACTTCGTTTGTGGTTTGTTGTTGTTTTCCATTGTTCTCTCCTATTAATTGGTTATTTTCGGGGTTAAATAATTTTAATTTAACTGTTAAATTATTAATTTCTTGTTCATCATTAATATTAAATGTTTTACTATTTAATAAATCTTTATCTATGCTTACTAAGATTTGAATAAATTTAAGAATATCAATATTAAATTGTCATAATTTTTGTTCAATATAATTAATAGTTGAAATATTTACTGCTGTACTTTCTGGTACTGATTGTTGTGCAGATTTCTTTTGACTTGGTATATGAATACCACAACGTTTAAATATTTCATTAACATTTCAATCGTATATATCAGTTAAATTTTTACCTTTAAAATTACTATTTGTCATATTGATATTTTCGTTTTGTTCATTATTATCTCCACCACTTTTAAATATGTAGTTTTTAGTAACTAATGTTCTTACTGCTTCTTCTAATGTTGATTGAACATTACCATAAGTTTGATTAAAAATAAATTTAGGTGAGTTTAAAATAGTATCTAAAACAATTTGTTCATAAATAACATCTAATGCTTTAATTTTATCCATTACTTTATTACAATCTGCTAATTCATTTGCTTTATTTCGCATAATTGCTATTGGTATATAATTAATATTTAGTGTTTGCTCTTGCTCTAAATTTGGATTATTAATGTATGATTTAAAAGGTAATGGAAATTGTTTTTTATTATCACTAATACTATAAATTGCACGGTTAATTGTTACTTGTTCATTATTTAATGTATAAATTTCAAATAATCTTACCATTTGTGCATTTTGTTCATAACTATCATAAAAAATAGTACATTGAATTAATTTACCAGTAATATCATAAACTCTTTGTTGTATATCAACGACTTGAAAATATAAATCATCATTAGCAATAAAAATTAAATAACCACTAATTCCTAATTTACTTAATTTAAAAATAGAATTTCAATTTTTTCTATAAAATTCTTGTTGAATTAAATATTGTTTAATAGTCTCATTATTTATTTCTAATGGAGCATTATATAAATTAGCATTATTTTCTGCTACAAAATCAGTAAAATATGTTTCATGATTAAAATCATTAAAACCAAAATAATTTAAAATAGAAGCATGAGTACTTTTATTTTTATTAGTTAAAAATTTTACTTTTTCATTTTGATTATCACTAATATTACTTTTATCTTTTCTAAAAAATCTACCTAACATAATATTCACCACCTTTCTTAAAATATTTGATTAATTTTTAATACAATTTTTACTATAATAAATATAATTAAACCTGCTATTGCTGATGATAAAAGAACTCCAATTAAACCTAAAATAATTTTTATAATTTTAAAAAACATAATCTTATTCCTGTAATTCTTCTAATTTTTTAAAAATATAATCTCTACCCATACCCCACATTATTCTATTGTTATAAATATTAATTTCAGTTTGTTGGTTATTGTTATTATTCGCTATTCATAAACTACTTTTTACAACGCTTGTATCTAATTGATAATAAAAATTAATTATTTGTCAACTATAATTTTTATTATTTTCTTTACTTGTATAATCACCATAACTTATATATATTCTATAATGTGTTTTATCTTTAAATATATATTTTATAAAATTTTGATTATTATTATTTTTATCTGTTATAACTTCTCCTACTTCTTTTCATTGTGAAATATTTGGAGTTGGTGTTGGAGTATTTGGTAATTCAATATTAATCTCATTATTTTTTAATTCATTTATTTTTAAAGTATGACTTGTAATTTTTATAGGTTGAATAATATCTACTTTAACTGTATTTTGTAATTCTTCTAATGAAAAAATATTTGCATATTTTTCATTTCCACCTTCTAAAATTAATTGTCATTTATTAATATCTAATAATTGTAAATATAAAATACCTTCTTCATTATTAATTAAACCTTTTGTAAGAAATATTTTACTTCCATGTATTCCACCTAAATAATTACCTGTTTTAAATTCTACTGTTATTCTTGTATTTACTTGATGAAATGGTGGAGATTCCCATGTAATAATTACTCTATAAAGAGTATTAAAAGCAAGATTAAAATCACCATATTTACGATTATTTATACTTTTACCTATTACTTTTCAATTTTCTTTAACTTGTTTTTTATTTATTTCATTAACAGCACCAACAATAGTTTTATTAGTAGTTTCTAATCTATCATATCTATTATTAAGTAATAATGAAATAGCAAGAGAACTATTTGAAACATCATTTATTCATAATTGGTCTCTATCATCTTTATATGGTGGTTGGCCCTTAATTACTGGACCATTTTTGATATAAAATTCTAAATTTTAATTTGTAAAATTGGTGGTTTTAGAAATTTAGAATGTATTCTTTCATAATTATAAAACATAACATATTGATTTACATCATTTATAGCTTCATTGATGGATAAATATTGATTTGATCCTTTAGGTAGTCATTCTTGAGATAAATGAGAAAATCAGTTTTCAGATAATACATTACCACCAATATCATAAGGTTGTTTTTTGCTTAAAATTATTTGTTTATCCTCTGCTCATTTTGTGATATCCTGACAATAAAATTCGTTGGCGTTATCTGAATGTAAAATAACATTTTTTACTTGATTTCAAGAAAATTGTTTGTTGATTTTTTCAAGAGCAGGAAGAATTAAATCCTGATATGATTTATTAGGAGCAATATTATAACTAACAACATTATTTGAATAAAAATCAATAATTACAAAAAGATATAATCATCCTTCTTTAGTATTTATTTGTTTAGTGTCCATTGATCAAATTTGATTTGAAGAGGTTGTACTTTTATAATCTTTGTTTACTTTATCCATTGTAGGTATTCACTTATTTGGATTTTTTTTGTTTTTAGGATAGTTATTTTTAGTTTGTTTTAATCCTTGAATATTGTGTTCTTTCATAATTTTTCGCATTTGTTTTATTGATAATTCTATATTTAAAATGATATTTTTTTCTTGTTTTAATCACTCTTTAAAAGCTGAAAAAATTCTTAAATATCCATAAATTCTGCCTTTTCTTGTAGAATGAAATTCGATTAAAAGTTGGCATATTTTTTGATATTTATGATTGCATTTAATAATATGATTTTCTTCTTTTTTAATAGGTTTTTGTTTATTTTTTAAAAAGTAATATGTTGATCTGTTTAATTGAAGATATTGACATAGGTTTCTAATTGAATATTGATTTTTACAATCATCAATAATTTTAATTTTTTCTTTGATATTTAATTTGTTAATTACTAATGCTATTTGTTTAATTTTATCCATTAATAAAAATCCTTTCAGGTTAAAATTAGTGTTAATTATATAACACAATTGTTTTTAGAATACATTCAGGTTTTTTAAATTAATGGTCTAGTAAAAAGGGCTAAGTGGCGAGTTGGCTATTTTTGCAAAAACAGTTCGTGCTGGTTGACATTCTTTTTGTCAATTATCTTTCATAAGCGGTCAAATCATTCATGTGCCTTTATGTTCTATTGATTCAATTGGGGCAAAAAAACCATCTTTTTTTGGTGTTGATGTTAATAATTTGTTCATAATTTCCTCCCCCTTTAAGTAGTACTATTTATAATAGTGGATTTATGTAACCCCTATTCTATATATAAATAGTATTTTTATTATAAAATATTTTATTTACAAAATAAAATTTATTTCATAATAAAAGTGTTAAAGTTAATTGAATCTGATTTTTATTTATCATTTTAATTAGTAAAATTAATGTAATATAAAGTATGATTTTTGTATATTATTTGCAATACATTTTATACATGCTATTATTTAGCAATAGTTATCTCTAATATTTGAGATAAACTATATGCATTATTATAGGTAATTAACAAGAGATTTTAGAAATTGTTAATTAACTTTTTCAAATAAATTATAACTAATTTATTTTAGAATTGTTCCTTTGCTTATTTTAATGAAAATTTAAAATAAAAAATTTAAAAAAATATGTTTTTCAAGCCCATTGTTTTATTTTTAATAAAATAAATGGGTTTTTTATTTGAAAGGATGTAAAAAAGTGCCTACAGAAAGTCAAGAAATAGGTTCTGATAATAAAAAGCAAAAAAATATTAAGGATTTTAGAAAAGAAATAACTTCTAAGATTACAAGTGCAAAAATAGAAAAAAAATATTGCAAACAATTAATAAAAACAATTAATAGTGATGACCTTACTATATTTTTTAATAGTTTAATTAAAGCAGATTCATTATTTTGCTTTTTAAATATTGTTCATCATCTTTATCAAGAGTTAGTTTTTCTTTATAATAATAAAAAGTTTTTAGTATTTGATGAATTTTTATTAGAAAGTTTAAAAAATTCATGACAATGAATTGAAAAAGAAAAGCAAATTTTTAATGAAGAACATAACTTAATTATTGAATTAAAAAATATAGTTAAAGAATCATTTCCAGAACAATATTTTGAAATTATAAAATTTAAACAAGAACAAGCACGAATTAATTTTGATTACTTTTTTCCTGAATTAAAACTTCCCAATAATGCGATTAATTTTTGAAAACAAATTATACAAGAAGAAAATTTAGATCAGTTTTTATCGGTAGAGTGAAAAGAAAAAATTGCTGAGTTGTGTAATGTTTTTATTAATTTTGAAAAAAATATTAAAAAATTTAAAATTATTGGTGAAGATTATGGTGGTTGGCCCTTAATTACTGGACCATTTTTGATATAAAATTCTAAATTTTAATTTGTAAAATTGGTGGTTTTAGAAATTTAGAATGTATTCTTTCATAATTATAAAACATAACATATTGATTTACATCATTTATAGCTTCATTGATGGATAAATATTGATTTGATCCTTTAGGTAGTCATTCTTGAGATAAATGAGAAAATCAGTTTTCAGATAATACATTACCACCAATATCATAAGGTTGTTTTTTGCTTAAAATTATTTGTTTATCCTCTGCTCATTTTGTGATATCCTGACAATAAAATTCGTTGGCGTTATCTGAATGTAAAATAACATTTTTTACTTGATTTCAAGAAAATTGTTTGTTGATTTTTTCAAGAGCAGGAAGAATTAAATCCTGATATGATTTATTAGGAGCAATATTATAACTAACAACATTATTTGAATAAAAATCAATAATTACAAAAAGATATAATCATCCTTCTTTAGTATTTATTTGTTTAGTGTCCATTGATCAAATTTGATTTGAAGAGGTTGTACTTTTATAATCTTTGTTTACTTTATCCATTGTAGGTATTCACTTATTTGGATTTTTTTTGTTTTTAGGATAGTTATTTTTAGTTTGTTTTAATCCTTGAATATTGTGTTCTTTCATAATTTTTCGCATTTGTTTTATTGATAATTCTATATTTAAAATGATATTTTTTTCTTGTTTTAATCACTCTTTAAAAGCTGAAAAAATTCTTAAATATCCATAAATTCTGCCTTTTCTTGTAGAATGAAATTCGATTAAAAGTTGGCATATTTTTTGATATTTATGATTGCATTTAATAATATGATTTTCTTCTTTTTTAATAGGTTTTTGTTTATTTTTTAAAAAGTAATATGTTGATCTGTTTAATTGAAGATATTGACATAGGTTTCTAATTGAATATTGATTTTTACAATCATCAATAATTTTAATTTTTTCTTTGATATTTAATTTGTTAATTACTAATGCTATTTGTTTAATTTTATCCATTAATAAAAATCCTTTCAGGTTAAAATTAGTGTTAATTATATAACACAATTGTTTTTAGAATACATTCAGGTTTTTTAAATTAATGGTCTAGTAAAAAGGGCTAAGTGGCTATGTAAAATATCCTTTCATAAAAACAGATTTTTTATAATAATCAGATAAATCTACTTTACCACCAGTAGCGCTAATTTTATTATTTTCATCAATAGTTATATTAGTACCAGCAATTAATTTATCTTGTTTTTTATCTAATAAATTATTAGTTTCTAGTTTTGTATAATAATCACGTTCAGTACTTTCTTCTGCTATAAATTCAGTTGGTGCACCTTTTCCTATATATTGATATATTTCTTCTATATCACCAATTAAGTTAATTTTTCCACGTTCAGGGTAAGAATTACCTCCACCACTAAATTTTTTATTTCTATTGTTATAGTAAATAGTTCCGGTATTTAAAATTTTTTTATTTTGGATTTGTTCACTATACGTCATGGAATCAACATTTAACAATTCAAATTCATTAAAAACATTATTTAAATAAATTTTAATTACTTTATAAAATTTCATAAAATTATTTTCTGTTGAATATTGATAAATGATTTTAATAAAATATCATTTAAATGTTTCTATATTATTATTTTCAACTTTTTTTCATAAGGGACTAGTTTCAATATTAAATCAATTATTTTTAACATCATTAATATTTTCATTTGCTTTAATTAATTCATTATTTAATTTGGTAATTTCATTTTCATTTGTAGTAATTCGTTTTTGTTGTTTAGCAGAAAAATCACAAGTTGGTGCATGTGTATAATCACCAATTTGTGGATTATTTTGTAATGCTTCGGGTGGTAATGTTCCAATTTCATCAGGTCAATCTAAAATCATTGTTTCAGTTTCTTTATCATAATCAGTTGCTACATAACCTTTATTAACAAATTTACTAACAGGACCTCTATATATTTCATTTTCATTATCATCAACTAAATCATCATACAATTTAATTTGTTTTAATAATGTAAATTCTTTTTGTTGTTCAATTAATTCATCAACTTGATTTCTAGTATAAAATGCTTTTAAGTCAATTTTTTCAACATCTATTTCATCATCATTATAACTTGAAAATATTTGTTTTAATTCTGTTAATCTTGCTCATATTTTCATTCTACTAGGTGCTAAATCTCAAACATTAATCGTAGGAGTACTATTTGCACTAAATTGACTACCATTATTAAATTGAATAGTAGCATCAACATTAAATTCAATTGGTGTACGATTAAATACTCAATGTTCAACCATTACATAAACCATATCTCTTAATGTTTCTTTAATTAATTCATCTTTAAAACTATCAAAAGGAAATTTAGATAAAATAAAATCAAGATAAGCATTAATATCATTTTGCGCGCGAATAGCAAAAGTTTTAAATCAATCATTAACATTTGGTCATGTATTGATATATTGTGGTGGGGTTTCTATAATTTTTCCAGTTAATGGATATCAGTTATTATAATTTTCTAGACTGACACCAGTTCAAAGTTTATTAATCATAATTTATCATTCCTTAAAAAATGCTTGTTTATAATGATGAGTATGTTTTTTTGTTTTTTTATGTGTTATATGCTCAATTTCTTTTTGTATTTTATTTTTACCTTTTTTTAATTTTTTCTTACCTTTTGCTATAACTTGACTATATGCAAACTTTTCTAAATGATGTAATAATCCAGTACCAAATAAAGTATTAACTGAAAACTTTAAACCAACATTTTTAAATGATTTGTTAATATTTTCAATAGGATTATTAATAACATTTACTACTTTATGATAAGTTCTAATAGTTCTAAATATTTCTCTATATACTTTAAAACTATCTCTAATTACTTGTTGAACCACTGGTGGAGCAAATGCTATTGCTTTTAATCATTTATTATGATTAACACCATAACCAATGTATCAACCACTATATCAACGATATCAATGAAATGGATGTATTTGAGTAACAAAAGTTTTTGCTTTAAGAATACTATCAACAACTGTAATTGGTTTATATTTAGGATTGCGATGATAAATGGTAATTGCACATTTATCTAATGACAAAGGTTGAATTTTACAACCCATAAATACTGGTGAATTTAATGGAATTAATTGTGCATGTTTAATTGCTCTTTTTTCTGCACTAGTAAATAAATCAGTTACTTTTTCTTTTAATTTATTAATTTTTTCAAATGCTTGTTTTTCTAACTTTTCAAATTTTTCTTGTAATTTATATATACTTTCTCTTATTTTTTCAAAATTTATTTAAACCTTTTTTTAAATAAAATCTAATATCAAAATATTTAAAACTTTGATTTGCTTTTAAAACAAGTTGATGAATAACATTATTTTTAAAATTAAATTTAATAGAATTAGCACGAATTTTTTGTAAATCTAAAATTAAAGTTTTTCCATATCTATTTTCTGAATGTATTGTATGAACTAAATTTAATCAATCATGTTGGTTCATAGATAGTACTTTTTTTAAATCAGTATTAAATTTTTTTAAAAAGTTATTTGCTTTTTCAATATCTTTAATTTTAAATTTAGGAGTTAATTGTGGACTTAATTTTATTAATGTATTTTGTAATAATAAGTGTTCTTTTAACTTTTGTGTTTCTAATTTTTGAAAATTATTTTTATATTGTCTTTCAGCAACATAACCTAAATCTCGTAATACTGTTTCACGATTAGGAGTAAAACTATAATTCATTAAATAACGTTTATTACCAATAATTTTATCTGTTAAAATTTCTTTTCCACTTACTTGACTAATAACTTCTTGTAAATTTTTGGCTTCTTTAATACCAACTTGTTCTAATGTTTTAGTTTCTTGTGCTAGTTTAATAAATTTAGTAGTACGATAACCACGACTAATTTTATTAAGTCCAGCAAATGCAGGTAATAAATTTAAGAAAGTATTTAATTTTGTTACATTTCCTTTTAAATAATCATAAACTTGATTAATAGTAAAATCAGTTGTAGCATAAATACCAAAATTAATAGTACTTGCAATAAAATCACTTGCACCTAATCCAAGTGCTATACTTTCACTTAATCCACCAGTAAAAGGAGCAAGTGCTACTGCTATAACTTGTACACCAATCATTTCTAAAATTTCTCATCAAAAACTTTTATTTTCTTGTTGGTTACTTGTTCTAGTATGTTTTGGTTTATTTATGTTTAAAAGTATTGCTGTACTAGTTGTACCAATTGGCATGATATTAATTTCCTTTATTTAAGAGTTATTTTAATTGGATTTGTTAAACCTTTATAATTTAAATCATTAACATTTGCAGTAATAGTTATATATAAGTCACCTGCTTTTTGTTTTTGATTACTTACATTAATTTTTCCTTGTGCATCACTAAAATATTTAATAGTTGGATTTGTTAAATTTGGATTTAATGATTTAAGTTCATTAGTACTTTTTATTTCTGTATTTAATTCATTGTTATTGTTATTAACATTTGCAGTAATATTTGTTGTTAAAACTGTAATTTTAGTTTTTAAATCATTTTTTTCTGTTTTAATAACTCCACATAACATTCATCTTGATGTTGTTTCATTATTAGAAATATATGGTATTGCTTCTCCAACAACTTCACCAGCAACTTTATATGCTCTTCCTGCTTTATCATCTTTAATAAAATCTACATAAATAACTGTATTTTCTATCATGTATCTTTTCATCACTCTTGGTGTTGCTAAAATAAAGGTCATTAATTGTTGTTCATTTTTATCATTAGTAAAAATCATATAGTCATCAAGAACGATTTCACATAATACACCTTTTACATATAAATTATTTCCATTTAAACGTAATTGTTGTGCCAACTGATTATCGGTAATTAAACCTTTATTATCTGCTAAATAAACTAAACTATCATAAAGACCATTAGTAATAAAAAATTTACTATTTGCAATGTTTCTAAATTGAAACAAAGTATTTCAAGCAGATAACATTGATTTTAAATAGCCTACTGGTGTTGTATCTTCAATATCGATTTTAGTAGCAAATTTTGCAATTGCTTGTGTATCATCAATTGCTAATTTATCTGCTAAATCATTTGCAACTTCATATTGCATACTATCTAATAAATTTTGTCCATTATTTGCTTTTAAATCTACATCTGCAATAATTTCTCCTGCAAGATATTTTTTAGTTATTTTTTTACTAATTTTATCTGTATCAACATATGGTAATTCATATCTTTTACTTTTATCATCCCAAGCAATATTTTTTACTTCCGGTTTTTTTGGTTTTTTAACAATAAATTCAATATTTACTGAGTCAACAATTTCAGTAGGAAAAAAGTTTGCCCATGGACTATTTGAAATTTTAAAAAACTCTATAAATTATGGTGCTTCTACTAATCTCTCTGTATTGTCTAAATTTTGATTAAATGGTACTGACATTTTATTTCTTCCTTTCGTTTATAAATAATTTTTCTTTTTATAATTAATTAAAAAATTTTCTTTATCATTTGGTTTATTATTAATAATTATTTGTTTATTACCACCTGTATTAATTGTTTGTTTAAATACTGGTTGTTCTTTAATCATTTTTTTAATAGTTTCTTCAATTTTTGAATTTTCTATATTACTTGTTTTAAATTTTAAATAATCATAAAATTCAGTTTTAACTTGATATTTTTTAAATATATTAATAATTTCTTTTTCTTTAATTTCTAAATTAAGTTTATTTAACTTATTTTCTGCTTCATTAACTTTATTTTCTATTTCTTGTTGAGCATTATTTTCATTTAAAGGTTCAGTTGTTTGTTGAACATTATTTTCATTTTCTAACATTTAACATTCTCCTAATCTTATCCCAATAATCAATCTTTAACTAATTGTGGCATTTCACTTATTAATTTTTTATAATCATTAACTGCGTTTTCTAATGTATCAATATCAGAAAATTTAAAACAATTATCAATATGTAAATCAAAATCTCTATCAATACTGATATCTTGTTTTCTATATTTTTCATTAAATTCAATTTTTGTCATATTATTTTTCTCCTTTATTAATTTTTTCGTTTAATTTTGCTAATTTTTTTTGATGTTTGATAATTTTGTTATTTGCTCTAACATGTTTTGGAGTTGTGATAAATCTTTTTAATAAAACAATAATTTCTCTGCATATTAATGTTCCAACACTTGTTCCAATAATTATTAATTCATGTAAAAATTCTTTCATTTGAATATTTTCCTTTCAATTTTTAATTTTTTTAATTATTCATCAAATTGCCCACCATTAATTCTTTCAATCATTGATTGTGAATTACTTATAATAGTTACTAATAAAGAAATTTCTTTATTTAATTGTTCCATCCTTTCTTTATGTGTTTTTATTTCGTGATTATAATATTCAATTAATTTTTCTTTATTCATAAATTACTCACCTCCTTTATAAACTCATGTGATTATAATCTCAATTTAATGAAGCATTATCGTGATTTAATGCTACTTTGCTCATATTATCACTACCGTATTGACTAGTTGTTTCACTATTAATTGTGAATCTATTATCATTTACTAATCTTGCAGTTTCATCATTAAATGATGTTTCTTGCATTTCTTGAATATGATTTGTAGTTTCAATAGGTAATAAATTATGGATTATTTCACTTGCACCAGCAACTATGGTAGGTACTGCATAAGCATTCATAAAATCATTATTAATACCCATAGCAACCCCACTTGATATTAAACAACCACCAGTTGCCATATTACAAATTTTTCTTATTGTTTCAAATTTATTAGGTATTAACTCAGTTAATCCACTAATAAGATTTGAAATACCATAAGTATTTAATGAAATATAAGTATCTCAATCCATTAATGACTGATGTTCTTGTTTATTTAATAGTAATCATGGCGGACCTTCTGTTGTGGTTGTAGTAGTTATTGGAATTGGTGTTATTGGAATAATAGGATTAATATTATTTTCTGTTCATTTACTATAATTTGCTAAACCAATTGTTCCTAATCCTAATGCTATTTTTTTAGAACTATTAATTAATTTAGTTTTAGTATTTGGTCTTTGATTTAAATTTCAAATATCTAAACCTAATTTTTTACCAAATAATAAACTATTAATTGAACCTAATATTGGTTTAGCAATTACTTGACCATAATAAGCACTTGTACCAATCATTGCACAAATAGGACTTATACCAGTTCTAATTAATTTAGTTAAAGTATAATTTGATTGATTTTCTATATTTGGCATTTTAATCTCCTTTAATTTTCTAATTTTTTAATTGTTACTTTAATTCAACCTTGATAAACATCATTATCACCAACTATTAATGCAACATTACTTTCGGGGTCAGAAACAATTATGTGTTTTGATTTAACATTTGGGTATTGTCTTAAAATAATTGCTCTAATATCATTACTTGTATGAATTGCTTTTGGAAATGGTGATAATATTTCAATTTCATCTTTATTTTCAAACAAAGTAGGTAATATTATCATTAATTATTCTCCTTATTTTTAATTTGATTAGAAATTTCACTTAATATTTTCAATATTTTATATTCATTTTTTAAATCTTTAATTATATAAATTAAAAATATTATTAGTGTTATACTTGTTATTAATATTGGTGCTATTAATAAAATTTTTCATAATATCATTTTTTACTCTTTTCATTTTTTAAATCATTTAACATTGATTGAACAAAATGCACGATTTTTAGGAATGTTTAAAGGCCACTTGCCACTTGCCACTTAGCCCTTTTTACTAGACCATTAATTTAAAAAACCTGAATGTATTCTAAAAACAATTGTGTTATATAATTAACACTAATTTTAACCTGAAAGGATTTTTATTAATGGATAAAATTAAACAAATAGCATTAGTAATTAACAAATTAAATATCAAAGAAAAAATTAAAATTATTGATGATTGTAAAAATCAATATTCAATTAGAAACCTATGTCAATATCTTCAATTAAACAGATCAACATATTACTTTTTAAAAAATAAACAAAAACCTATTAAAAAAGAAGAAAATCATATTATTAAATGCAATCATAAATATCAAAAAATATGCCAACTTTTAATCGAATTTCATTCTACAAGAAAAGGCAGAATTTATGGATATTTAAGAATTTTTTCAGCTTTTAAAGAGTGATTAAAACAAGAAAAAAATATCATTTTAAATATAGAATTATCAATAAAACAAATGCGAAAAATTATGAAAGAACACAATATTCAAGGATTAAAACAAACTAAAAATAACTATCCTAAAAACAAAAAAAATCCAAATAAGTGAATACCTACAATGGATAAAGTAAACAAAGATTATAAAAGTACAACCTCTTCAAATCAAATTTGATCAATGGACACTAAACAAATAAATACTAAAGAAGGATGATTATATCTTTTTGTAATTATTGATTTTTATTCAAATAATGTTGTTAGTTATAATATTGCTCCTAATAAATCATATCAGGATTTAATTCTTCCTGCTCTTGAAAAAATCAACAAACAATTTTCTTGAAATCAAGTAAAAAATGTTATTTTACATTCAGATAACGCCAACGAATTTTATTGTCAGGATATCACAAAATGAGCAGAGGATAAACAAATAATTTTAAGCAAAAAACAACCTTATGATATTGGTGGTAATGTATTATCTGAAAACTGATTTTCTCATTTATCTCAAGAATGACTACCTAAAGGATCAAATCAATATTTATCCATCAATGAAGCTATAAATGATGTAAATCAATATGTTATGTTTTATAATTATGAAAGAATACATTCTAAATTTCTAAAACCACCAATTTTACAAATTAAAATTTAGAATTTTATATCAAAAATGGTCCAGTAATTAAGGGCCAACCACCGAATTATTGTTTTAAATCATAAATAAATATCAGTTCCATATTTACTTCTTTCTTGGCTATTACTAATGATACCTATTCAAAATACTAACATTGTAATTGTAATATAAATAGTAATGCTTAATAAAATATAAAAACTTGGTTTTGAGTTTTCTTTAAATTTACTTTCAAATAAAAAAGCAAATAAATAAATGAGTACTAAATAATTAGTTTGAGTTGTAAAATAAAAATAATAAATTGCTAATCTTTCAGTTGGTTTATTAACATTAGGAACAATGAAAGCATTGGGATAATTAATAGTAATTATTAAATCAAAAATTAAAAATAAAGAAATAATAAGTAGGCCAAATAAACGTCAAATAAATTTAATAAGATTTCTTTTTTTTTAATCGGTATTCACTACTATTTTTTCAATTCATATTTTTTCTCCTATTTATATTAGAATTAAATTTAATTAAATTTTTGATAGGAAATTTATTTTTTTATTATGATTGAATATGCTACTTATTTAGTATATCAAGTTTTTCCTTATCACTATTAATATTTACTAACTGATTATTTAAAACACTTAATAAGTTAAAAAAAATTAACTTATTAATTATTTAATCTTGATTTTTTGCTAATAAAGTTTATCCTTAATGTTAAGGATATAATTTTTATCCTTATAATTTTAATGAATATATAAGTAATTATATAAGTATTAAAATTATATATGTTGATTTAACAAAAAGTTTAATAATTGATTATATATCCTTAGTTTTATTTTATTAAAACTAAGATTTTAAGTATTTAATTAAATATGCTTAATTTAATATTATAATTATAAACACAAATAATAGGTAAAAAAGGAGTAATCATAATGACAAATTTCTTATCTTTTAGTTTTAAAAAAACTAAAAGTTTTAAAACAATAAGTTTGGCTTTGGCATTATCTCTTACTAGTAGTTTAATGATAGTTACTAATCATCAATCTAATATTAGTACTGTTAATGAGAGTAACAAACTTTCTGGGTTTCATATTACTGTTAAGGAAAATAATAAAAATTTAATTAGTGAAGCTAATACTTGAAATTCAATTAATAATAATTATGAAGATTTTATTAGATTGCATAAAGAAGTAATAACAGAACAATTTAATGATTGATCAGACCTTATTAATAAGGTTAATAATAATCCAAATGATAATCTTAGTAAAGATGTTAATGAGAAATTTAAGAAACAAATTAAAAACAAAGCTAATAATATCTTGCCAGATAATGGTATTAAATATTTTACTGATAAAGTTATTGGTCGTAGTGTTGCTAAACAAAGTTTTAATGATATTGCTAGTTTTGGCTATGTTTATGTTGGTTACCATGATAATAGTTTACCAGCGCAGATTAACAATGGTATTTTTGCAACGGTAAATCCTAGGGTAGATTTTAATAATTATTTTAGTATTCCTTATATGATTAAACCAAGCGATGATTTTTTAAATAGTCATAAAAGTGTTCAAGATCGGTTAGCGATTTTGCCACTTAATAATGGTAATCCCAATGATACTAATCAACCAATGTTAGCTATTTTAGCAAAAAATAAAAATGATAAGAATGAACAATTATTAATAAATGATAAAAATGATGAAGTTTTTGATAATGGTTCAATTAGTTATGCAATATTAAATCATAAACCAGGTGATCATTTAAAATCAACTATTTTTAATGTTAGTGTTAAAGATAGTGGTTATAGTAAAACTATTAAGTTAACAAATAATAGTTCAAATATTCAATTTAGTACTATTAGTGATGAAAAAGTTAAAGAAAATCCTGTAATTGTACCTCAATATTTAGTTCAAAATAATTCACAAGATAATAAAAATACATTAATAGTTATGAATAAAGCTATTGAGAAAGCTAAAGTAAATATTAGTGATTCACAACAACATTGACTAAAATGAAAAGTTGATTCACAAACTTTACAAAAAGCAAAAAATGATTTGGGAACACCTATTAAAGATGGTGATAATTTAACTCTTAATCAAGGAAGTAATTTTCAAGTTTATTGTATAGGTTTAGATACATCTGACTTACAACGTCAAGCTGTTTCTGAACAATATATTACTGTTTATAGAAGCAATACAAAAATACCTAATTTTCCAAATTGTACTGATTTTTTTGAAAAAACTAATAATTTATTAGCGGGTTTTCAACAATATTTAACTAGTGCTACTAACAATAGTATTAAAATTGAAGATTTAAAAAATAATGCTGCTGGTGAGTTTTTATCATGATTTATTCAATATCAAGGTGATATTACTAAACAAAATTATGTTAATTATTTACAAAGTAATAATTCAGATCGTCCCTGAGATGTTAATATATCATTAACAACTAAAATGTTAGTTAATAATTGAAATATTATTATCATTTGTGGATTCATTATTAGTTTTTTAACTATAATTCCAATAGTTGTTGTTATTATTCGTAAAAAGAAATATTTAAAATAAAGTTTGTTATTTTTAAGTAGTACTTGTTAAAAAACAATATTTTATATAAAAATATAAAATGATAAGTGTAAAAAATGTTATTACTTGTTTTTTCTTTTTAGTGAGTTACAATAAAAATGGCAGTTATAAATGTTTAGAAAATATTTAGGTAATGCCGGTTTTAATTTTATATTTGACTTTAAGTCCTTGTATACTATATATGCTATACAAGGAGTTTTTATATAATTTTAAAATAAAATATATTAAGAAAAAGGAGGCAAAAAATAACAAAATAATATTTAAAAAAAATAATACAATTTCAAATTTTTACTTTTCACAAATATATATTCCTCCCTACAATTTTTTTTCAATATTTTTTAAATAATAAATAATAGTAATAAAGTGTACTAGTTTATAAACTAGTACACTTTATTTATAAATTATTTTACATTAAAAATTTGTATCTCTTAAAGCCGCTATTGGTTTATTATTTTTTTTATAAAGGATATTATTATAAAGAGTAAAAAGTAACATCAAAATTATGTATAAGATTAAAATTGCAAAGATATAAATAAAGAAAGTAGTTAAACTTTTATGAAAATCTAAAAATGGATATGGAAATGAATAATCAATTTCTGTTGTTCCTTTTCTTAAAAAACCAACAAAATTTCCTTTAGCAAGTGCATAACCTAAATATACAAACATGTAAATAGAAATAATTGGTATTCAAAGATATGTTTGTTTTCCAAGTTTTCAGTAGTATTTACCAGCAGAAAACATAAAATATAAAATCACTATCACTGGTACTATTAAATGTAATAAAAATGTATTTATAAAATTTAATATGCTAATACTATTACTACTATCTAAATTATTTATCATTGGTTTAAATAATACAGCAAAAAATACGATAAGAGTTACGGTAATATAAACAGTAATTGCTAATGAAAAGCGCCCAAAAACAAATTGTGCGCGATTGTCATGAAAACGATTTGTTAATACAAAACAAAAGAAAAGAAAAACTAAAAAATTTGACTGAATAGTAAAGGTAGAAATCATTGTTCAAATACCAACTCATGGGCCATCTGGAGTTCATAAATTATGAGGATTAGGTGTTCCAACTGTTATTGGTTTATACTCAATTAAAACTATTGCAAATTGCATTATTAGACCTATAACAGCAATAATTAGTCCAGATCAAAGTAAAAAATCAGAAAATTTACTTTTAAATCCTATATTTTTTCCTATTCCCATATGGATCAACTCACAATTCTATATTTTTTCTATTTTAATTACATTATACATGATATTATAATAAGTATGTAAGATATTAGAAAATTATTAATAGCAACTAAATGAAATAATAAGGTGATGTTATGTATCAATTATATTTAGATACAACAAATAACAAATTAACAGTGGTGATTTTGCAAGCTAATAAAATTTTAGCAAGTTCATCATTTATTGCTTGACAAAAACAAACAGAATTGGCAATTCCAACTATTACTAATTTACTTGTAAAATGTAAAATAAAATTAAAAGATATTTCAAAAGTAGTTATTGCAAATGGTCCTGGCAGTTATACTGGAATTAGAGTAGCAATTACTTTTGTCAAAACACTTAAAGTTTTGAATAGTTTTTTAACGGTTTTTACTATTAATAGTTTATTATTACAGGCAGGATTAATAAAATCAATAAGTGTTTTGTCAGCATACAATAATAAAAGTTATTTGGCAGTATGTGATAATGGAAAAATAATTATTCAGCCGCAATTAGTAGATGAAAATGCTAAAATTGGTATTATTAGTGATTTACTAGATTATAAAATAATTGAAAATTTAGAAAAGTGTAATATTGTGGAAAATTTTCAAAAGTTGTCACCATATTTTATCGAAGTAAAAAACATGGAAGATTTGCAACCATATTATATTAATGATCCATTTTCATCACATAATTAAAAAATAATAATATTTAAATATTTTACATTAGTTTAAAAAGGAGTTTTTACATGCTTATCAATGATAATTTTTGATCTAGAGTATCAAAGGAAGAAAATAATTTCACAAAAAAAGAAAAAGTTCTTATTAACTATATTAATAAGAATAGTCAAAAAATGGATCAAGTTACTATTAGTTCTTTGGCTAAAGAAAATACTGTTGGTTATAGTGTTGTTTATAATTTAATTAAGAAATTAGGATTTAAAGGTTATCGTGAATTTATCATTAGTTTAGCTGCGCAAGAAACTACTTTCAAAGCTTTAAATCGTGAGTTTTTTGGTGATCGTAGTGTTTTAAAAGAACATTATAAAAAACTAATGGATTTAAATGATTCAACGATTAATTATGAGGAATTACAAAGATTTATTAATTGAATAGATGATAATCGTAAAGCTTGTATTTATTTAGCAGGTATTGGTCATTCTGGTTTAGGTGCGGAGGATTTATCAAATAAATTATATCGGTTTGGTTTACGATCAATCTGTTTAAATAAAGATGATGATAGTATTTTAATGCATGCTTCTTTAATTATTCCAGAAGATGTAATAATTCTTTTTTCATTATCAGGTAAAACCGCTACTATTGTTGAAGCAGCTAAACTTGCTAAAAAGAATAATGCTAAAATTGCAGTTGTTACATCACAAGATAAAACTGAATTAGTGACTTATGCTGATTGAACATTTAATATTGTTTCTTCAGGACTTTATGAAGCACAAGAAATATTTATTTCTCCATTATTTGCTATTACTTATTTTAATGATTTAGTAACAACATATTTATTAAAATCAAAGCATAAAGATTGATATTTAGAAAATAGAATTAAAACTAATAAAGTAATTAAAAAATTTAATTAATTTTTTAAATAAAAAAACTGTTTTTTTTAAAAATAATAATTTAATATTATGTCATGAATATTTATTAAGTAAGGAGATGAAGTATGTTGTCTAAACAAGATGATATTTTGACAGTAGAACACGTTTTTCTTGAATCTGATTGTAAAACACAAGCAGAAGCTTTTCAAGAAATAGCAACTTCTGCTAAAAAATTAGGTTTTTTGAAAAAAAATATTAGTGAAAAATCACTAGTTAATAGTTTTCTACAAAGAGAAGGAGAAGGAACTACTGGTTTTGGTGGTGGAGTTGCTGTGCCACATGCTCGTAATGAAGATATTGTTAAATCAGGAATTTTTATTATGCGTTTTAAACAGCCAATTCCTTGGAAAGCACTAGATGAACAACCCGTTAAAGCAATTATTGCTTTAATTGTGCCACTAAAAAGTGCTGGTAATGAGCACTTGGAAATTTTATCAAAAGTGGCACAAAGATTAACAAAACCGGAATTTCAATCAATATTATTTAATTCAAAAGATAAAAAAGTAATTATTCAATCACTAAATATTAATAATAAATCTAATGTTGAAACTAGTAGTAAAACTATTAGTGAAGATATGAAAGTTTCTTCAAAAAAAACTAAAAATATTATAGCAATTACTGCTTGTCCAGTTGGGGTAGCACATACTTATATTGCACAAGATAAATTAGAAATTGCTGCAAAAAATTTAGGTTATAATATTAAAGTTGAAACTCATGGTAGTATTGGTATTAAAGGTGCTTTTACAGCAACTGATATTGCCAATGCTGATTTAGTTATTATTGCAGTATCGGCCGGTGTTGCAGATTTAAAATTAGAGCGTTTTAATAATAAACCATTATATAAAGTAGAAATTAGCAAAGTTATTAAAAATCCTGAAAGTATTGTTAATGATGCTTTTGCTAACGCAAAACCTTATGAAATAAACAAGTCAGAATCGGGACAAAAAGCGGAAAAAGAAAATAAATCAAATGATTTATTTACTACTGATAAACAGGGAATTATGAAACATATTATGGCTGGTGTTGGCTATATGGTGCCATTTGTTGTTTTTGGTGGAATTATGTTAGCATTATCAATTGGTATTGCTAAAGCAGTTTATGGTGCTGACTTTGATATTTCCAAGTTACCACATAATCATTTTCTTTATTTTATGAATCAAGCTGGAAGTATTGCTTTTACATTAATGATTCCAATTTTAGCTGGTTTTATCGCTAATTCAATTGCAGGACGTGCTGCCTTGGTTCCGGCAATGGTAAGTGCATATGTTGCTAATACAGCAGGATTAGTTTATCCAATTGCTGGTTTAGAGCCAAAGGTTTCTGCTGGATTTTTAGGAGCATTATTAATTGGTCCAAGTGTTGGATATTTAGTAAGATGAATTATTACTTGAAAAGTACCAAAGACTATTGCTCCAATTATGCCAATTTTCTTTATTCCTATTGTAGTAACATTTTTAATTAGTTTCACTTTTATTTATGCAATTGGAGCTCCAATTGGTTGAATAATGGAACAATTTCAAAATGGGTTAACCCACATGCCACGTGAAGCAATGGCAGCAATTGGAATGTTGCTAGGAGCCATGATTGGATTTGATATGGGTGGTCCAATTAACAAAGTTGCTTTTTTAGCAGCTTCAACAACGATAACTGCTGATCCTAGCTCACAATTATTTATGGGAGCAGTAGCTGCAGCTATTCCTGTTGCACCACTTGGAATGGGTTTAACAACTTTGATTTTTCGTAAATTCTTTAATGAAAGTGAACGTACATTAGGTTTAACAGCAATGTTAATGGGGTGTATTGGTATTTCTGAAGGTGCGATTCCTTTTGCAGTAAGAGATCCAAAACGTGCTATTATTAGTAATATTATTGGTAGTGCTGTTGCTGGTAGTATTGCTGGTGCTTTCTTATTAACTGATGCTGCTGGTCATGGTGGTCCTATTGTTGCTATCTTAGGTGCAGTTAGTTCAGTTAATTATGTGCTTTGGGTAAGTATTCTTTTATTCTTTTTAGCCATTATTGTTGGAAGTATTGTTACTTGTTTAGTATATGGTGGATTATTAATTATTCAATCACGTAATATTAAGGTTTTTAAATTAATGAATGAAAGAATCATGAAAATATTTAATAGTAAAAAAACTAAATCTAAAAATAGTAAAAATAAAGTTTAATTGAACAAATAATCAAAGTTTAGGAGAGTGAATATGAATAATAGCACATCACAAATATTTTTTTTAAAACCTGCTTTTATTCGCAAATTATGAGGTAGTCAAAAATTAGCACACAAATTTAATTTTGATTTACCTAAAAATACACCAATTGGTGAAGCATGATTAGTTAGTGCTCATCCCAATGGAATGAGTTATGTTTTAAATGGCGAGTATAAAGGATTAAGTTTAGCAGAATTGTTTAAACAGCAACCTAGTTTATTTGCTAATCTTGATAGTTCAGGTAGTGTGATTAATAAAGAATATCCATTGTTAACAAAAATTTTAGACGCAAATGATAGTTTAAGCGTTCAAATTCACCCCGATGATAAATTCGCAGAAAAAAATCATCAATGTTTAGGAAAAACTGAATGTTGGTATATATTAGAATGTTTACCCAAAGGTAGAGTTATTTTGGGTCATAATGCTAAAACCAAAGATCAGTTTAATCAATGATTGGCAAAAGAACAATGACATAAACTATTAAAATATATACCAATTAAAAAAGATCAATTTATTTATGTTCCTTCTCTAAAAATTCATGGTTTATTGGCACATACTATGGTTTTTGAGTTACAACAATCATCAGATATTACATATCGTTTATATGATTATGATCGTAAAGATGAACTTGGTAATTTACGAAATTTGCATTTGAAAGAAGCATCAACTATTGTTTTAGTTCCTGATTTAAATAGTAGTGAAGCTAATGGCCATGATAATTATTTAGTTGATAACAAGTTTTTTAAGTTAATTAAATTAATTAATGAAGGAATTAAGCATTATAGTTATCCTAATACTAGATGATTGCAAATCTCAGTATTGGATGGTAATGGTATAATTGATGATACTAGTATTAAAAAAGGTGACTCATTTATTTTACCAAATGGTTATACTGATTTTTGTTTAAGTGGTAATATGTTGTTGATGGTTGCATATTGCTAATAAATTGTTTTATTTATAAATGAAAAATAGACTCATGAGTCTATTTTTTATATATAAATAATTATTATAGTTTTTTTAATGCTTGTTCCAAATCATTTCACAAATCTTCAACATATTCAATACCAATTGAAAGACGAACAAGACCTTCTGAAATATTTGCATCTGCTAATTCTTGTGCATTATAAGTAGAATGTGTCATTGAAGCAGGATGTTCAATCAATGACTCAACTCCACCTAAAGAAACTGCCAAAATTATTAATTTTAAATTATTTAATAGTTTGATTCCTCCATCATATCCACATTTTAATTCGAAACTAATCATTGCTCCTGGTAATTTCATTTGTTGTTCATAAAGTACTTGTTCTGTTGCTAAATTAGTTAGTTCAGGATAAAATACTTTTTTAATCTTAGGATGTTCTTTTAATCTTGCTGCAATTATTCTTGCATTTTTGCAAGCTCTTCATAATCGTTGATAGTCCTCTTAAAACAAGAAAGGCATCATGAGGTGATAATACAACTCCTGTTAAATCTTTTAATCCTTCAAAACGAATTTTATTTATTAAAGTACTTTTACCACAAACAATTCCGGCCATAACATCAGAATGACCGTTAATATATTTTGTTGCTGAATGGATAACAATATCAGCACCAAAAATTAATGGTTTAGTAATGATTGGCGTAGAAAAAGTATTATCAACAATTACTTGAATTTGCGGATTATATTGATGGACAATATCACTAATTGCTTTAATATCTAAAATTTCTAAAGTAGGATTAGCTGGTGTTTCGAAAAAAACAACTTTAGTATTTGGTTTTAAATTTTTTTTAATTTCATCAAGTTTAGTAAAATCAGCAAAATCAACTTCAATTTGAAAGCGTGATATTCCTTTTTCAATAAGTGAATGAGTACCACCATAAATTGTTTTTGATGATAATAAATGGTCAGTAGCATTCAATAATGTTCAAAAAGTAGATGCAATGGCCCCCATACCCGATGAGAAAGCAATTGCTTTTTCTGATCCTTCTAAATGTGCCATTCGTTTTTCTAAAACAGTTGTTGTTGGATTACCAATTCTTGTATAAACATATCCTTCTTCTTGTAAATTAAATATCCTACCACCTTGTTCGGCACTATCAAAAGCAAAAGTTGTTGATAGATAAATAGGAGGTAGAGCGGTTCCAAATTTATCATTATAATTACCACAATGAACTAATTTAGTTGCAATGTGGTAATTATTTTTATTTTTTTTAATTTTTGTCATAATTATCTCCTTATAGATATAAATTTATTTTATTTTTATGTTTTTTTCCATTTATTTTGTATTTTAAAACTACCTTTTATATAAATAAAGGTAGCAAGTTTATATTAAAGTATATAAATATCTTAGATTAATGTTAACAATCCTGTTTTAAAAAAGTAGTTATAATCTAATATTCAATTTTATATGAAAATACTACAATATCTTTTTGTTATTTTTATAGTAAATTTTTTTTAATAAAAAAGGTTACCTTTTTACTAGTAATCTTTAAATTCATATTTTAAATTCAATACTTATTATAGTTTTTATTAATTAACATAATTTTAGTTTATTATTGATATTTTATATAGATTAAGATTTATTTAGAATGTATTTTATTATTGTTTTAAGTATAAAATATTTAGAATTTTGAGAAAAGTGTGAAATTGTAGTAAGAATATTAAATTGGAAAGTGTAGTAATGTATCATTAAAAATGATATTAATTTATTTTACAATATCATTATTATATGAATATAACTTTTTAAATTTTAAAGTACTTTTTCTAAATAAATCTTGACTTAATTTTATATTCAAAAGTTTACATATGCAATAAATATTTTTATGTTAAAAAAATAATTTATTATAATTAAAATCTATATTATATGTATTAAAATTTAATTATCAATTGGAATGCAAAAATTGTAAAAGAAAATTAAATATTAGTTTACAAATGATTATTAGTTTTTCATTTTATTATAAAAATTTTAAATATATTTTAATAATAAATTATAAAAATTTATCAGAAAAAAATCTAATGATACATTAGTTTTAAAACATTTAATTTTTCAATTTTGAAAATATAACAAAAATGAACTATGTTTATTTAAAATTAAAATATTACAGTTGTTCATTTTTGTAAATTTTAAAGATAGAATTATTTTAAACTAATGCTTTGTAAAATTAAGTTATACTAATTCCTAGAAAGTTTAATTTTATAATTATCTTTTAACTTGATTATTTTTTTAATTTATTTGTTAATTTTGATATTATTGTATTTTACTATAATTTTAATTGTGTAAAGTAAATTTTTTTATTTTAGAACTAAAGAATATCTGAAAAATTACTATCAAATGTTTTCAATTAAAGAGATATTTGATATTTTAGGTGTAGATTGTTTACTAACTCCTAAATAAGTTTTATTTTTATCATAAACTATACTTAAAAGTTCATTACTTTCTATAAGACCAATATTTAAGATTTCATTGTTTTTTGTTACGATATTAATACGTATAAATTCTTCTCCGCGATTAACATATAAATATTCTTCATTAAAATTATGATATACTATTTCATGTTCATAAGTTTTTACAAAATTATATTTTCCTATTTCTTCTAACTGCTTTTCTTTAGTAATTAATTTGTAAATAAATGCAGTTTTAATTAAACTTTCTTTATTATAATTTATTCCATAAAAATAAAAATTATTTTTAATTTTATAAGCATCAAGTATAATAGCAGCTTTGCTATCTTTAATGACTGGAAATAAAGTTACAATATCATCTAAACTAGTAATAAATATTTGTTCAATTGTATAGTCATTATTTTTATTTTTACTAATAACATAACTATTTGAACCATTTGTAAACATTTTTGAAAATATTAAGTCAGATTTATTTTTTAATGTTAATGTATTTTTATTATTAACTTTATATGCAGTAAATTGTTTATAATTATCAACAAAATATAAATACCCACTTTTTTCATTAAATGTCATATAAAGATTATCATCAGCAGATTGTTTTATTGTTACATTGTCTTCTTTTAAATCTAATATAATTGCTACTGAACTTTTCTATCACATTGCGGAATGAGTAACAATTATATAATGTTCGTATAGGTATACATGACGATTATTATAGTTATTTAAAAATGGATTATCACTTCCAGTTAAGCGATAAACTGTTGTTGCACTAACTTCTGGTTTAGCTTCATCACTTAAGTCTAAAATAAAAAATTGTGTTTGTGCAGTATTTTTTCCATCACTTATTAAAAATTGATAATAAATTTTTTTGTCCCATTTTTTATTATCTTCTTCATTAGTAAAAGCAATTCCTGAACCATTTTCAATTGGATATGCTCTGTCTTGTTCATAGTCTGCTAATAAAATTAGATTATTCTCTTTATCAATTGTATAAAAACCAATAATATTGTCTTTAATAATAACACAAAATATTTTATCATTAATTTTTGATATTGCTTGTAATCCATAAACTGGCATAGATTGTTCACTATTTCATTGAAAAGAAATGTTATTTGAAATAGCATTTGCTTTTATTTTTTTGTTTAACATAATATGTCTTCTTTCTTTTAATAATTTTTTAAGACTTTATTAATATTTTTTCTAGTAGTTATTTTAACTTACAAATGAAAGGTTATATTAATAAAATCTTAAATTAATTTTATTATTAGAAATTTTAGTATGCCATAAACAATTAAAACTTTATTTTTTACTTATAATTTTTTAATTTATATGAAAGTACTATAATATTTTTAGTTTTTATAACAAAAAAATGTTTTGTCAATAAAAAAGGTTACTTTTTACTAGTAATCTTTAAATTTATATTTTAAATTCAATTATTATTTTATTTATAGTTTAAGTAATATTGAATTTTATTTTTTGTTAATTTATAATTTATTTTTAAAATTAAGATTTATTTAGAATGTATTTTATTATTGTTTTAAGTATAAAATATTTAGAATTTTGAGAAAAGTGTGAAATTGTAGTAAGAATATTAAATTGGAAAGTGTAGTAATGTATCATTAAAAATGATATTAGTTTATTTTACTAATATCATTATTATATGAATAAAACTTTTTAAATTTTAAAGTACTTTTTCTAAATAAATCTTGACTTAATTTTATAGTTAAAAATTTAGATATGCAATAAAAAAAATAAAATTGGAAAAATTATTTTAAATAAGCAATTGCTTCAATTTCAATTAATGCATCTTTGGGAATTCTAGCGACTTGAACTGCTGCTCTTGCTGGAGCGTGTGTACCAAATATTTCTTCATAAACTTTATTCATTTCAACAAAGTGATTTAAGTCTTTTAAGAAAATATTAACTTTTACAATATTATTTAAAGTAATATTAGCAGCTTCACAAATTGCTTTAATATTTAATAAACTTTGTTTAGTTTGTGAAGAAATGTCAGTGCCAATAAATTCACCTGTTTTACTATTAATTGGTAATTGTCCAGAAATATATAAAAAGTCACCTGCAATTATTGCTTGACTATATGGCCCAATAGCAGCAGGAGCATTAGGCGTATGGATAATATTTTTCATAGTTTATCACTCTTTCTAAAATTATTATGTTTTTGCATCATTGAATATATTAGTAAAATGTAGCGTTATTTTTAAGTTATTTACGTGGTATTAAATAATTAATTAGTAATATAAAATTAGCATCATTAATTATTAAAACTTGAACAACTATAAATATATTTTACATGTTTTTCTTTTCATTTTTTTAATAATTATTTTTCATTTTAATTTTAATTAAATATTTATTTAATATTTTATTATCAGTATTGAAAATTAAATTTTATTTTTATTTTTTAACCTTTATAAGTGTAAAAAAAATATTATCAAGTATATAGGGGCTTTGCCCCTCGTTGCTTCGCAACTCACCCCAGCGGGGCTAAACCCCGCGCGGCCAACCAACCAAGGTTCTGGTTGGCACCGACCAATAATATAGATTTATTCTATTTTAACATTTTTCTTATTTTTCTTAGAATGTTTATTTCTATAATAACAAGTACGGCATACAGTATTTTCAATTTCTTTCTTTTCAGTTTGTAATATATTATCCAACTTGTCTAATCCTACTGCTCTAATATCATCAACAGTAAAATCTAATGCTTGTGACTGTTCATAGTCTTTAATAGTACTTAATTCACTCTTTAACGAATGAATATAATTTAAAGCACGACTATTATATTTTTGTAAATAGGACTTAGGAAATCATAAACTAAAAGTCATAGTTTCACCACTATAACTAGGTGGTAATCCACCACGTTTAATTATTTTCTTAGTTTGTCTTTTAGATAAGACAACTTTATTATAGTCATCAACATTAGTATAAATATTTAATTTAAATTTAACTAAAAATAATAAAAGGGCGTATTTCAAGTCTAGTTATAATTTAATTTTCTTTAAATAAAAGATAAAATAAATTATTAATTGTTATAAATATTATAACCCTAAATAGGGTAAATGTCAAGTCTTATTATAGATTTTATTAACTTTTATAAAATAAAAATTCCTAACTATTTAGGTTTAGATTTATTAAATTTTATAAATTTAAACAAATACTTTTAATTTATTAATTCTTGCTTGTTTTAATTTTAATAAATTAAAAAATGCTTCTTTTGAATAAATTTTTGCATTATTATTAGATATAGATTTTATTAAATGATAAACATCACTTTCAGCACTACAACCAATATTTCAAATAGCATTTTGATTTTCAATACCTTTTTTATTATTTTTAAAATATTCATATATTTTTTCATCAGCATTATTTTCTTTTAAATAATCTAATAATTTATAATAACAACCATTTAAAAATAATTTATAATATGCATAATTTAATTTTTTATTATTTTCTTTTGTTCTTTTACCTTTTCCTACAATAAATACTTGTTTTAATTTTTGTAATGGATGTCATTTATCTACAGCATAATCAATTTTTAAATAATTAGCAGTAGATTTAAGATAAGTAGCACCATCACCAGTTAATTTTAAATTTTCATTAGTATAACCAATAAAAATATTATCTAAATTAGTTATTATAGATTTACCAAATTCTTTTTTAGTAATTCTTTGACCTTTTCTAGTTGACAAAACAAAAATATATTTATTTTCTAAAACATGTCTATTATCAGTAGATTTATTTAAATCAAAACCTGTACTTATACTTACTGTTCTATGTCTAAATTTTCTTTTTTTATTATTATCAATTAAATTATTATATGATTCATCTGATTGAATATAAATATAATCAGTTGGTAATATTTTTATTTTTTCTTGTGGTAATTCTTGAACAAATATATTAGTTTTTTTTACTCTTCTACAAATAGTTGATAATGATATACTTATTTTTAAATTATGTTTAATTATAGGATATGTAATATTATTTAAATCTGCTTCATAAATTATTGATTTTGTTACTTGATTAGTAAATTTTTTATTTTTATCAATATTAATATATGTATCTAATGGATATAAATATTCACCAGTAATTTTATGTTGATATACTTTTCTATAAAAATCTTTTACTATTCCATACATTGATGTAAAAGTTCTTTTAGCAGTTTTAACATATTTATATTTATTTTTATCATATTCATTTTTATGTCAATATTTATCATAATTAATTAAATTATTTTTATAATCTAATAACATTTGTTTTTCATGATTAATTTTAAACTGATTATGAGGAAATTGTTCAGGAAGTAAAATCATAATATTATTCCTTTCTAAATACATAATTTTCAGTATAACAATTATTAATTGTTCAGTGTTGTAATATACTTTGCTTAAAATGTTATAATTAGTATATAAATATTGAATATAGGTGATATAATATGCCAGAAAAAGAAAAAAAATATGGTGAAAAATTAAGTGTTAATTATAAAACTCAAATTGATAATTATTTAAGAACTAAAAAGGTTATATTAACTCCACAAGGATTAAATAATGCACTTGGAATTGATAGAAAATTTGTTTATGATTGCCGACGTAGAAGCAATCCATGACGTAAAAAATTTATTAAAGATTATGATAATGCAAGAGCGATAATTTCAACTCATATGTTAGAAAAATCATTAGTAAAACCAGAAATAATTTATAAACATTGACAAGTTAGTTATCCGAATGAATATGATATTAATGAAGAAGATAATAACTCAAAAAGTAATATAATTATTAATATTTGTGAACCTAGAAAAATAGAAAATAATGATTAAAAACCTATAATAAATATAGGTTTTTTTCTTTATTTTAAAGGATAAAAATGATATAATTTAATAAAGTGAATATGTTAAATTAACATATATAAAAGTGACCTATTAACCAAGTGAATTATTAAAAATTAATAAAGGGAGATTAAAAGTATGAGTGATTTTACTTTTGATGAAAAAGAGAATTATAGTTTAGATGATGTTAAAAATTTACTAAAACAACATAGAAATGTAGTATATGCTGAAAGTAAAAAAGATATTGAACCTAAATTAAGTGAATATGAAACTAAAATAAAAGAATATGAAAATAAAATTAATAGTTTTGAAGAGCAACAATTATTTTCAAATATTAAAGATACTAAAAAAGTAAATTTAATTAAAAATTTAATGAATACTGATAATTATAAATCTTTATCTAAACAAGAAGCATTTAATAAAATAAATGAAGATTATAAAGATTTTTTAATTGATAAATCAGAACCTATTAAACAAGAAAATAAACAACAAGATAATTCAATTAATCCTACTGATTTAATTTTAAAATTACATAATAATTCATTAGACCATTTTAAAATTGCTCAAGATTTAAAAAATAAAGCAACAACACAAGGAATGACTAATCAAAAAGAATTAGAAGATTTAGTTGAAATTACTAGAAATGAAGTTTTTCAATCTATTAGTAAATAGAAAGAAGTTTTATTATGGGAGCTATAAAAATACCTGAAGCATTTTTTATTAAAGGTAATAATCCTACTGAAAATGCTATTTTAAGTGTACTTGAAGCACAAGTACGTGGTGAATTAACAAGTGAAAAATCAACAATGTTTATGCGTGGAACTTGTAGTGCTACTCAAATTGGTGAAATGGCTGGAGTTGCTATAGCAATTTATAGAGCTACAGTTCGTGTATTATGAGGATCAACATGAGATTGAAAAAATGGTACTAAAAGACAAAAAGGTGATGTTTATACAACTAAATTAGAAATTAATAAATATTTAACAATTGATTTTGAAATTCCAGAATTTGATATTGAAAGATTTATGAAATCACCAAAAGATATTGCAGTACAAATTGTTTCAAATTGAACAGCTTCATTTATGAGAAATTTAGGTGAAAATTTAGAATTAATATTTTTAAATGGTATTCAAGATTATGCTATTGCTAAATCATTAGTCTTACCTTTAGATTTAATTAATATGAATGCAGAACAAGCAAAAGAAGCTTATTATAAAATTTGAGCAAGAAATAATAAATTAATTAAATTAGTTAATTATATTACTGTAGGAACTAATAGAGAAGATTTAATGGGAGCAACTGGAATTGATAGTAATTTAGGTTTATCAAAAGCATTTACTGTTTTAAATTATAGTCAAATTTCAGCAGATACATTAGCATATGGTAGAAGATATACAAGTTTAATTGCTGGTATGGAATTTTGAGAAAGTTTTTATTTAGAACAAGAATTTATTCATGATACTGAAAAAGCAATGCATTTAGAAAAAGATTATAGTTTAAAAAATACACATGGTTTTGTAGTTAATAGATATATGTGAGGTATGCCAATTTCATTTACTAAAATAAGACAAAAATTAGATAATGATACAGATAATATTAAAATTATTGGTAAATGTTTATTTGCATTACCTAGTGCTATTAGACCAAATTTAATGTATTTAATTAGACCAACTATGCCTACAATTGAAGAAATAAAAGAAGCAAGAGCAAAAGATTTTTTAACTAATCCTAAAAATGAAAATGCAACTTATCAATCAACTTTATATGATGATATTAATAAATTAAATTTAGAAGATGTTATTTATTATAGAAATTTAGGAAAAATTACTATGGCTGGTGATAAACCTACTAATGATGAATTAGAAAATGCAATAATAAATGCTGGTAATAATGGTTATGAAAAAGGTAAAGCAAAATTTGATATTAAATCAACAAGTGCAACTATGACTGGTAATAATAGTGATTATTATGGAGTAGTAAATTTAGAATTTACTAAAAAATAATTATGGAATATATTTATAAATATTTTAATGAAAAAGCACATATTATTATTTATTCACCAAAACCAGAAGATTTAACTACTAGTAATGATATTAGAGCAATTTTATTAGATGAATATCCTAAATTAAGAAATGATTATTTTATAGTAAGTGATGTACATGATAATTTTGCAATATGTGTTGGTAATAATATAAATTGTCAAGGAACAGTTAGAATTCAAATTAAAAAAACTAATCAATTATCAAAAGGAGAAAATAAATATGCCACAACAACATTCTGAGACTACACAATTGAGTAACTATACTTTAACTAAATTAATAAGAACTGGTATAAGTCCAATTTGTGCAATGATAGGTACAAGTGCTTATTATGGTCAAGTAATAGATAGTCCATTATTAGGTTCAATTAATAGTTTATTATTTGGTAAAAAATTAGGTTTAGATATTTGAAATTTAAATCAAAGACCAAATACTAAAACTAAATTAATTAATAGTTCTAAAAAAATCTTATTAGGATTAGGAACAATTGGATTAGCAAATTATAGTAAGTTTACTAATTCTTCCATTAATCCTAATCCAACTGAAAGTCCAATAACAACTACTACTATTGACCCATTTCCACCAGATTTATTATTTAGTAATCCAAATACTACTGATAATCATTTAATGGATTGAGATACATATATTAGTTTAAATGCTTATGGTATATCAAATCTTATTAATGGAATTCTAGAATTAATACCTAATAAATTTGAAACAATAAGAAAGATTTGTAATATGGCTACTGGTGGATGTTTAATTTCAAGTGGTGTTGCAATGGGTATTAATAATGATTTTAATAATGCTTATGCAGTACCTACTATTATTGCTGGTGCAAGTGAAATAATCCATAATTTACTACCTATGGAAACTACAAATCATATTCAAGAAATGCAAGAAACATCATTTAATGATGAAACTGCAAGATTAATAAATGATAATAGATTTACTATTAATAGTGAAACAACTAGTCAATATGGTAGTGATAATATGAGTGAAGTACCATTAAATCATGATAATGTTTCATTAAATTGAGATTATAATCACATGAGTTTATAATGTTACCTTTAATTATTGAATGAATATATTATGCATTAGCAAGTAATGATATTAAATTAGCATTAATAAATGCTTTAAAAACTTATTATAAAAATCAATCATTAAAAGCAGTATTTGATAGTGAAAATATTAGTGAAAAAGAAATACATCAACCATATAGTGTTTTTAATCCAAATATACTTAAAAAATTAACAAGTATATTAAAACCAAGTGAATTATCTATATTACAAAATGAAATTAATAAATTTAAAAATCCAATAAATAGTTTTAAAAATTATATTATGCCAACAGAAATTAGAACAGTTAAAAATTATGTTAATAAATTTAATAATTTATTTAAAGAAAATGAAGAAGAAATACCAAATAATGCATGAGAAGTATTATCAAGTTCATGATTTAAAAAAGGAAGATTTATTGTTGATAATAAAAATTTAAAAATTGGAACTTTAACAACATTATTTCAAAGTGATAATGATAAAAGACAAATATGATATGGTCCATATACTTATCCAACATTTCCACAAGAAATATGAATATTAATGACACAAGCAAAAGGTAAAAATGGTTCTGGTGCTGGAACAATATTTTGAAAATTTTGAAATAGAAAATGATTACCAAGTCAATTAAGAAAATATGTTAAAAGTGAATTATCAAAAAAAGGTAAATATTATGGTTCACAAGATACTAGTGTAATTTATCCAAATAATATTAATGTTCAAAAAACTATGCATTTTATTAATAGATTAGAAAAAGGTTTTTTTAAATTAAAAGAATATAAAAATTTATCTAAAAATGAAATTGGAAGTACACAATGAAGATATGAAAGAAAACAATTATTAAAAAATTCTTTACATACAAGAAAATATATAAAAATTAAAAGAAATTCTAATTTTTATAAAACATGAAAGTAGGTGGTTAAATGGAAATTCAAAAACCAGAGTGAAAAACAAGTTATTTAATTCCTTTTACTCGTGGTAGAAGAGATTATATTAAAGATAGAAAAATATATGATTTTAGTTTATTAAATGATATTCAAAAATTAAGAAAAAAACAATTAGATTCAATTAATTTATTATCATTTATATTAATATCTTTAATTATTACTTTATGAAGTACATTACCACAAATAATAATATTACCTAAATGATTATCATTTACAAAATTAGGTATGGAACATGTAGATTGAAAACATAATTGAGGTAATGCAATATGATTAACAATTGTACCTAGTATTGGTGGATTTGGTTTACATCATTTACCAAATAAAGCACCATCAAGAATTAAATTTATATTAAATTTAATAATTAAAATAATACCAATTTTAATATTAATTATTATTTGATATTTACCAAAAATAGAAAAAGAAATAAGAAAAATAAAAAAAGAAAAGGTGGAATAAAAAATGAATTTATCTACAACAGTAATATCAGCAGTATTAAGTGGAGCAGTTGCTAGTGGAGTAATTGTAACTATTGTTTTATTATTTTTATCAAAATTTATTAAAAAATCAAAACAATCAAATTTAGCAAAAGAATTAAAAAATAATAAAGAATTAGAATTTATTAAAGCAAATATTAAACAAATAAATTCTCAATTACAATTAGAAACTACATCAATTGCTAAATCTTTAGATAGTTTTAATAATGATGAAGAAAAGCAAGAAGTATTTAAAAATACTATTATTAGTCAAAGAGCTTCTAAAAAAGAATTATCAGAAAAAGATAAGAAAAAAGTAACTAAATTTAAAATTTAAAGGGTTTAAATACCCTTTATTTTACATTAAGGAGTAAATTATTATGGCTATTAAAGAACCATTAATGTTTATAACAATTGAAGAATTTAAAAATTGAAAAGGTTTTAATAAATTAGAATTTGATGATACTACAACACCAGATAATGAAATTTGATTTGCTATTTCAGTTGCAAGTAATAATATTGATTATTTAAGTGGACATTCTATTTCAAAAAAATGACCAGAAACTACATTAACAGAATTTACTGATGAAATACAAACTGCAACTGCATATTATGTTAGATTTTTATTAACAAAAGATAGTAATTATATTCGTGGTCAATCAAGTATTAGTCAAGGTGGTATGACTTATAGTGAAACTAATCCTACTGACCCTTATTTTATTGTTCCAGAAGTATTTAATTGTTTAAGAAAAATTAAAGAATATCCAAATATTACTGGTTTTAATTTAGATGTTTTACCTAAAAGAAATGATTTTTTTAGTAATTTTTATAGTAATTATGGTGAAGATAGTCCTTTTACAAGATATTTAGAATTAATAAATTTAAAAACAAATGATACAAGAGTAAAAATATATCCTAAAAATCCTAAATATTTAATTGGAACTCAATTATGAATTGATACTACTGGTATTAAATCATTTGATAATTTAACAACAATTGAATTATTTACTAAATATTTTAGTAATGATACTATGAAATTAGTTGATGGTAAAGAAGGTCAAGAAAAGAAAGTTATTAGTGCTACTGGTGGTAAAATAGATTTATCTGATTATTATAAAAAATCTGTTTTTATGAAAGGATATTTTACATATAAAGATGATAGAGACCAATTATGAATAAATGATGTTTCAAATAGTTCTCTTGCTATTTCATTATTACTTAATAATAGATATGATAGATTAGAAACTACTAATAAAACTATTGTTGGTGCTATTAATGAAATAAATAAAAAACAAGTTAAAGAAAATTGAAAAGTAATAGGTAAAAGTATAAATAATCGTAAATATGGTGATTTTAATCTTGCTTTTAATACTCTTTATAGAGTAATTATTACATGGGAATCTCCACCATTTCATCAAGTAAATACAAGAATAACAGTAGAATTTAAAACAGGTAATTATTTAGGTGGAATACATGGAAGTAAAATATTTCTTACAAAAGGTTTAATTAATAATGAAAAAGGTATTTTATATTTACAATTATTAGATATTAATAAATGACAATTAATTTTAGAAGGTGGAAATGAAAAATATGCAAATATTTTTTCATTAGAAGAATTACAAAATACAGTTAAAGTAGATATTATTCAACCTATAAAAATTACAAGTCATACTTTAAAAATAAATGAATTAAAAAATAATGAGATTAATATTGAATTACCAAATACTCCAACACCAACTCCAAATATTCCACAATGAAAAGAAGTAGGAACAAAAGTTAATATAAATCATATTAAATATACTTTTAAATCAAATACTAAATATAAAATTTATTATAATTTTGAAAGTCAATCAAGTAATAAGAAATTTGCTTTTATGTCTAAAGAATTTTTATACGGTGAATTGAATACTGATGTTCAAACATTATATTGAGATAAAGTTAATGATAGAATAATAATTTCTTTACAAATGCAAAATGATACCATTGCTATTGTTAGTGACCCTACAAGATATGGTCAACTTTTAAAATTAGAAGAATTACAGGAATAATATTATGAATAAAGAATTTACTTATTTACATGAAATTAGTTATTGATTATTAAATAAAAGTGATTTTACTCATAGTGAATATAATTTAAGTGGAAGTCGTTATTCAAGTAAAACATATAGTATTGCAGAAGAATTAGCAATATTAATTGCTATTTCAATTAAAGTTAATAAATCAATTGCTATATATTGTTTTAGAAAATTAAATAAAGATATTAATGAATTAACAAAAGAAATTGATGAAGCATTAATTAATATTGGTTTTGATTATAAAGATTTTACTTTAAAATATCCAAATAAACAAGCAGATTTTCGTTTTAAAGGTAGTAAATCATTTATTAGAGTTATGGGTGTATATAGTAATAGTAATGATAGAATACCACTTAAAGGGCTTTCTAGAAGTGAAATAAAAGGTTTTGATTTAGCAATTGAATGATGTGAAGAAGCAAATGAATTTAGTCAAGCAGAATTTCAAGCAATTACTTTTGCATTAGGTAATGCTAAAAAAACTATTAAAATAAGAAGTTGTAATCCAGATAATATTTATCAATATTTTATTGAATATATGAATAAACGTGTACCTTTTAATTTAGATTTAATGAAAGAAAATAATGAACAAATTAAATCAATAGAAGAAAATCAAATGTTTAAATTATTTCATTATTCAAATTGAAAATTAAATGAACATAATTTAAAACAAGATAAAATTAATGATTTAGAAGAATTAAAAGAATTAGACCCTATTAAAGCACAAAGTTGATATTATGGTGTACCTAGTGTTTTAACTGGTTCTATATTTGCAAGATATTTAGATAAACTTAAAACTGAATTAGATTTTAATGTTAATGAAATAGTTGGTGGTTTAGATTTAGGTTTTGCTACAAGTTCACAAGCACATCCTACTGTTGCTGTTTTATGTTTTATTGGTGAAAATGAAAAAACTAGAAGAATACATCAAGAAAGTGAATTTTATCATAGTAATGCAATAATGCAATTTAAAAATACATATGAATTAGCAAATAATATTATTGATTATTATTTAGATGAAAGTATTAAATTTCAAGCAATGAAATTTGGTTTTACTTGTTATGTTGATTATGGTAGTGGTGGATTAGCAGTTATTGATATTTTAAAAAAAGAAGTAGAAAAAAGACGAATTAATTGATTACATTTTACTCCAGTAGATAAAACTACAATGTATTTAAGAGATAGAATTGATTGAGATACTATTTGTATGATTAAAGGTATATTAAGTATTAATTGAAAAAGATGTCCTAATACACATGAAGAATTATCAAAAATGCAATGATTAGCAAAATCTAAATTAGAAAATTCAAATAATGAACCACAAATGCTTGATTTATATGATAATTGTTGAGACGCAAGAATGTATGCTTCAATGCATAAAATGAAATGATTAATTAATAATATTAATAATGAATTATTAATTAATAAAAATAAATTTTAGGAGTGATAAAAATGAATAATCCATTAGAATATCTTTCTTGTAATAGAAGAGAATGATATAGTGATATTCCTATGAGAATTGCTCAAAAATCAACTAAATTATGATTAGGTAAAGGTTTATTATTTGATAGTGAAAAAGATGAAATTTTAAAATATTTTACTAATAAAATTATTAGTGATAAATGATTTGAAAAATTATATAAATTTGGAATTCAAGAAAGTTTACTTGGAAAAGTATATATAATGCCTATTATTTATAAAGATAATAGTACAAGTTTAAAAGTATTACCTAATTCATTTGCTGGTAGAGTTGCTAAATATAATGAAGAAGAACAATGTGCAGAATTCTTTTTTATAAATGAACAAGCAGATAGTGCAACATTAACTTGAGTAATTGCTGAAAATGGAAAAATAAGATTTGAAACTTATAAAAATGATAATAAAAATGAAAAAGAAATTATTTTAGGAACAGCACATACAAAATTAAAACCAGAATTAACACCAAAATATAGTTATGAAATTAAAAATCCTTGAAATTATTTACCAATATTAGAAATAACAAATTTACCAATGGTTAATTTTTATGGTAATTCAACAACTTTAAATGCATATCCAGATACTTATCCAGTTTGAAATTTAATTGAATATTATCATAAATCTTATACTCAAAGAAATGTTGATAGAGATTTAAATGTTACAACTTTATTTGGTGCATTTGATAATGAAACTGTTAAAAATATGATTGAACATGGAAAAATTATTGATAATCCTAAAAAAAATATTGTAGTTAATGTTGGTACTGCTGGCTATAATAAATCTGGTGCTGGTGGTATGGAAGTTATACAAGGTAATTTTAAAGCAAGTAATTATATTTTAGATAAAGATGATTTAGGTAAAGATATATGAAATGGTGCAGGTTATGATTATAATGAATTTTCTGGTGTAAATTATGAAAATAAAACTAAATCATTATTTAATAATAAAAATGATATGGAAACTACAGAAACTAAAATAAGTCATTATTCATATTATTTTTATAGATTTTTTGATATGTTATTAATTCATGAAAAATTATGAGATGGTATTGGAGATAGACCTTATTCATTTAAATTTTTACCTATTGCTATGACTGACCAATTATTAAAACAAGAAATGATTAGTCAAAGATTAGCAGATAGAACAATGTCATATACACAAGCTATTGCTGAATTAGATGAAGTAACAAAACAACAAGCAAAAAAACATTATAAAGAAATAATAGAAGAAGATAAAGAAGAAATAAAATTATTAGGAGATAATCAAAATGATACATCAACAAATTCAATTAATGAAACATCTACATCTTCAATTAAAAAGACAACAATTGCTAATTAAAAGATGTAGTTTTTGAAAAATATTTCCATTTGTTATTAATAATGGAGCAATTCCTTTAACTGAAACTGGTTATAAACCAATTAATAGTAAAATTAGTGATTTTGGTCAATATGAATTAATATTAACTGGTACTACTCCAGTTGTATGTATTTGAAAAAATAGTACAAAAATATATCAAAAAAATAAAGGTAAAATTAATGAAGAAATACATAAAGTTAATGGTCAAGATGAATTTTATACAAAACAATATAAAATTGGAGATTATTGAAATGCTTATTTAATTGATGATACAAGTGGTGTTGATTTTAGTAATTTACCAAATAATCAAATATTTAAAACAGTACAAACAAAAAGACAATATACTTTAGTAATGTTTGAAGAACATATTACAATTGATGATTATTTACAATTTTTTGTAGTATTTAATGATGAAAATGAAAATATTGGTGGTAATAGTGGTAAAAATCAAGATAGACAATTATTATATATTTCAAATGTAACAAATTATTATAGTCCTTATAATGGTGCATTTAGTATGCAAGTATTAACTTTTAGTAGTTTAAATGATAGAGTAGTAAGTACTGGTCAAAATACACTTGATTTTGTACAATATGCAAGCCCGGGTAGTGGTTATGCTTTCCCTACTATTCAACAAGGAAAAGTAACTTTAAATCGTACTTTAATGCGTGATATAGGAGTAAGATATAGTCATAGACAATCATATGGATTAGAATTACTTTCTAGTTGTTATTATTATGGAAGACCAATAATTCAAGGTCAAGAACCAATACAACAAAATAATGAAGAAATATTTGAAAGTAAAGTATTTGCTTCAAGAAGATTATTTATTGCTGGTAATAATGAAAAATCTACAACTAATATTAAAAATAATGGTGGTTTAATTGCTGGAATAAATGATAAAATAACTACAAGTAGTCATCCAGAAACAACATTTTATAATATAATGGACGCAAAACCAACTGGATTTACTAATTTTAAAAATTTTACAGAATGATTAAAAACTTCATTAAATTTTCAAGATAATTTATTTGTAACAAAAGATTTTAAAGGTATGTTATCATTTGATAAAGATAAAGCAAGATTAAGTAATGGTACATCAGTAGGAGAAGCAAAATTCTTTTGAGATAGTGAATGAAATATAAATAATTTAACTGGTAATTATAATGTAGATATGAGTAGTAATTTTAAATATAAAGACCCAGATACACATTTAATTATAGGAAGTCCAACTGTAGATTATTCAAAAATAAGTCAAAAATATATGTCTGCAATATTAAATTTTAATAGTGTAGTATTTAGTTCATTAATACAAATGCCTTATGATAGTCAACAATGATTACCTTTTGCTTTAAGTGATATTCCTTTAATTGGTAAATTATTAAATGCTTTAACATTAGGTATATGAAGTAGTTGAGTTATTACTCAAAATGCTCAACAATATAAAAAAATGTTATATTTTAATGGTTTTATGAGTGCATTTTTTACAAGTAATTTAGAAAGTATTATTGGTAATGGTGGTTTAATTCCATTAAATGCATTTACAAATGATAATGATTTTACTATTGGTAAATTATTAGGTGCAAATGTTTCAACAACTGCTATGACAATGAAATTAAGTGATAGAGTAAGTGTTTATCCATGAGACCCTACTACTGGTCAGAAATTAACTACAAAAGAACAAATAAGTACAGTTGATTTATCACAAAAGAAAAATAATAAAGTTTATATTTTAGCAGAAGATACAGAGTTTTTAGATATTGCTTCACCATTTACAAATGAAGATACTAATTGTCAATGAAATCCAACATCAAATGGAGTTATTGATGGTTCAAATTATGCTTATATGGTGGTTGGCCCTTAATTACTGGACCATTTTTGATATAAAATTCTAAATTTTAATTTGTAAAATTGGTGGTTTTAGAAATTTAGAATGTATTCTTTCATAATTATAAAACATAACATATTGATTTACATCATTTATAGCTTCATTGATGGATAAATATTGATTTGATCCTTTAGGTAGTCATTCTTGAGATAAATGAGAAAATCAGTTTTCAGATAATACATTACCACCAATATCATAAGGTTGTTTTTTGCTTAAAATTATTTGTTTATCCTCTGCTCATTTTGTGATATCCTGACAATAAAATTCGTTGGCGTTATCTGAATGTAAAATAACATTTTTTACTTGATTTCAAGAAAATTGTTTGTTGATTTTTTCAAGAGCAGGAAGAATTAAATCCTGATATGATTTATTAGGAGCAATATTATAACTAACAACATTATTTGAATAAAAATCAATAATTACAAAAAGATATAATCATCCTTCTTTAGTATTTATTTGTTTAGTGTCCATTGATCAAATTTGATTTGAAGAGGTTGTACTTTTATAATCTTTGTTTACTTTATCCATTGTAGGTATTCACTTATTTGGATTTTTTTTGTTTTTAGGATAGTTATTTTTAGTTTGTTTTAATCCTTGAATATTGTGTTCTTTCATAATTTTTCGCATTTGTTTTATTGATAATTCTATATTTAAAATGATATTTTTTTCTTGTTTTAATCACTCTTTAAAAGCTGAAAAAATTCTTAAATATCCATAAATTCTGCCTTTTCTTGTAGAATGAAATTCGATTAAAAGTTGGCATATTTTTTGATATTTATGATTGCATTTAATAATATGATTTTCTTCTTTTTTAATAGGTTTTTGTTTATTTTTTAAAAAGTAATATGTTGATCTGTTTAATTGAAGATATTGACATAGGTTTCTAATTGAATATTGATTTTTACAATCATCAATAATTTTAATTTTTTCTTTGATATTTAATTTGTTAATTACTAATGCTATTTGTTTAATTTTATCCATTAATAAAAATCCTTTCAGGTTAAAATTAGTGTTAATTATATAACACAATTGTTTTTAGAATACATTCAGGTTTTTTAAATTAATGGTCTAGTAAAAAGGGCTAAGTGGCTATTATTGATACAATTGTAACTCAATCATTACATCAAGGTGAAGAAAGACATACATTTTATAGTGATAATCCTTTTACTTATCAAGGTGATTATAATGAAATATCAGTTGCTCAGTTTAGATATAATAATATGGGTTATTTAACTGGTAATGCTTTTAATTGAACAACTTTATATAAATTAAATCATGATGAATATGAAGAAAGTGAAGAAACTACATTTTCATATCCAGCAAAAATATTACCACCAAGTCCACAAAATATAGCAAAACAAATTGTAATAATTCCAAAAAATCCAAGTATAGAAGTTAATATACCCCAAACACATATATTTAATCATACAAAAGATAAATTAATATGAGATTATAATAAATGAGTAGAAAATGTAGTATCTAAAATTAAACCATTAGAAGTAAATATTAATTTTAAAGATTATTTAGACCCTACATTATTAATTAAAACTTTTAATGATTTAAAAAGATATTATAAAAGTGTAGATGTATATTTAAGTTATGAATATGAAACAGAAGAATGATTTAATCTTGAATTAAGTAGTTGTTCTACAACAGAAAACTTTAATCCATCTAAATCTCAAACTTTTGTTTTTTCAAGAGAATTAAAAGAATTATCAATATACAATAAACCATTAAAGTTAAAATATTATGAAGATAATAAAATAACATATCAAGGATATCATCAAGGATTATATGCTGGATACTGAGGTAATGGTAAGATAGGATTAGAAATTGATAGAAACGAATATAATTTATATAGTATTGAAAATACTTATATGCAATCTAAAATTGATGACTATATTGTTGCACAAAGTATGGAAAATAAAAAAGATACAATGTTAGGATTTTGTGATTTTTATGATAAAGAATTTAATTTAATTGTTCAATTATTTCCAAATATCATGCAATTAGAACTTGCACTTTTTAGTGAAAAAGATATTGTAAGACCAATAACACAATATATAAGATATTATAAATACTATAAATTAACTATTTCAAAAATAGTATTTAATCCTAGATAATATGCTATAATAAAACCATTAATAAGATAAGTAGGTGAGTAATTTCATGAAAAAATGAATTAGAATTTTAACAGCAATAATTTTATCAAGTACATCTGGTGCTAGTATAATCGCTTGTAATAATAATCCAGATGTTTTACCACAAAAATATGATATATCTTTTAGTGAAATTAAAGGAATTAATATTGAAACATTTGATAAAAAATCACCTTTTATTTTCTTTAAAATTGACAAAAAAAATATTATTGGAAAAACATCTATACCGGATGATATAAATTCTCTTTATGAAAAAGCAAAATATGTTTATTTTGTTATAAACAATAATAATAATTTAAAACAAATTTTAGATGTATATAAACTTAATGAAAATTCTACAGAAAAAGAAATAAAAGATAAATTATCTAATACTGTTATTAAAAACGCTAATATTAATGTTTCTAAAAATGGTTCTCCTTACTTTAATATTATTGTAAATTCTTTTTCGGGAAAAACATAAAATAATATTACCCCATAATCTAATTAAAAAGTTACCATTTAGGTAACTTTTTTTATATAAAAAGAAAAAGGAATAAAAATTATTCCTTATCTTGTTGGGCAGCTTGCCTGCTCTCTAAGAACACACCAGCAACTTTATTTCCAGTAGTATTTACCTGACTAGACTCTGACCAACAGCATTTTATATCTAATATACTATTATTATATATAATTACCGGAAACTTACAAGCAATTATATTAAATTCAAAATTTTCAAATATATTTAATAATTGTTTTGCGTCTTTATGTTTATTTAAATATTTATTACAAAAATTTGCAATAATATCACATGCCTGTATACAATTATATATTTTAGAATCTAAGTATTTTACTTTATTAATGATTATATTTTTTGTTCTTAAAAATCTAATTATTCCATTTTTTGAATAATTTTTATTTAGATATGATTTTAAATTAATTGCATCTATTTCTTGAATAGGTTGTGTATAAATATCATCAATATATAAATTTATATTTGAATTAGGTAATATAGTTTTATTTTCAATTAATTTTTTTATTAATAAAGCAATTAATTCATTATTTTTTAATTTTGCATGTTCTTCATCTGAAGTTGGTAAAATTAAATCTTTTTTGCATGTTCAAACGCAAAATAAATTATCTATTATTTTGTATTTACTAATTAAATTTTCTATATCTGCTTTTTTATAAGGACTTTTTTTAAATTTAATATATTTTTTAGCAATATCATCTCCTTTTATTTCAGATTTTTTTGTTACTTTCTTTTTTGCTTCAATAAAACTTTTAATAAAATTATTTCTTTTATTTTTATTATTAAAAATAATACCACCATAAATTACATGTTTATCGCTTTTATTAAGAAATTTACCACTATCATCTAAATATAATCAATATTCATTTATATTATTATTACTCATAAATAAAAACTCATTCCCATTTTTTTATTTGTTAATAATATTATAAATCAAAAAAAATAAAAAAGAGAAATTATTTAGGAATGAGTAATTTCTCTTTATTAATTATATCATATTTTCTATATTAAATATAGATTATTTAATTATTTTATTCATCATCATCATTAATTTCTATTTGAGAATTATGATGATGACATTGTTTACATTTTTCTATTTTTTCTCAAATTTTTCTATTAATATTATAATCATTTAATAATTCTTCAAATTCTTCAATATTATTTTTGTCAATATGCAAATCTTTAAAATTTAAAGTAAAATCTCCTTCACCTGAAAAATGACCAACACTTACATCATAATGTTTTTCTTTTTTTCATTTATTTAAAAATTCATCTATTGTACAATTTATCATTATCATTATTTACTCCTTATTATAATTTAATCTTTCTTCTTTTGTTTTTGGAAAATGATTATAATTTTGCATTAATTGATTATCTGGTGCAACAAATACTTCAATTTCTAAACTATCTGGGTCTAACTTATATGATAATACTTTTCAGTCTGCTAATTCATAACCTAATAAAGTACGGTCATCATCTAATTCACTATTTCCACCATTTCATGAAAAATATATTTCTTTATCTTCAGTAAATATTTTAAAAACATTATATTTATCACTATATTTTAAAAAGTCTCATAAATTCATTATTTACTCCTTATTTTTAATTTCTTTTATTTTATTTTTAAATTGTTTTTTATGAAAATAACACATATTAAAAAATTGAACAGCACTATCTTCTATATTTCCAATTTTTAAAGTAACTAATACTTTACTATTACAATCTTTAACAATACATTTAAGTAATACTTTTTCTTGTTTTTGTTTTTGCATTATTTTACTTCCTTATTTAATTTATTTAAATAATTATTTAAATAAATAATAGTTACATCTTTTTTTATTTGTTCATTACTATAAAGTAAATACATATGTAAAAAAGAAGCTCTTTCATCTAATAATTTATTAATTTTTGTTATTTTTTTTAATTTAAAATTCATAAACATTATTTATTCTCCTTAATTTTTATACCATTCATATTTAATTCTTTTTCTAAATGTTTTTTACAAAAATATAAGTTAAATGAAAAATTATCGTTACTATATGCTTCTAATTTCATAATTTTTCGACTTCCTACTGCTCTTTTTTCACACAGTAAACATTTCATTATTTATTCTCCTTATTTAAATAATATCAACCAATTAATAAACTATCTGCTTCATCATGATTTGATATTGTTATATTTCAATTATTAAAAGTAATTAAATCTTTAACTAATATTAAAGAATATTCTTTTTTTCAATTATTATAATTTATTTCTATATTTTTATAATTTTCTTTATATCATTTCTTTCATTCACTTGGACTTATTAACATATCTTTTGTTATTAATTTATTAAATTGACCAGCAATAAAACCTCTTAAATGTTCTTGTGTTTCATAACCAATACCATTTTTACTATGAAAAGTACCACGTTCTATAATTAGATTAAAGTTGGATTTTGAATTTTTACTTCCTAATTGAAAATCTAATTCTTTTTCTATTTGATTAAGTATTAAATAATTAAAGTTATTATTATAAATATAATCTGATTTACTAATTTCAACTCCAGTACTATATTTTTTAAAACTATAACTTTTAATTAATATTGGTTTTCATCTAAAATAAGTAGGATAAGATTTAATATCATTTTGATATCATTGTTTTTCTCATAATGTAAATCCAGTATTTTTAATACTTGGGTCAATTGAAAGTAAATAATTATTCATTATTATTGTCCCTCTCTACAAACAAAATAAGATTTTGCTTTTTCTAATCCTAAATAATAACCTTTTAACATTTTTTTATTTTTATATTTTTTTAATAAATTTTCAACTTTTGCCATTTCTTCATTAATTCAATCTAATACATCATTATCAGTAATACTTTTACACTCATCACATTCACTTCTTAATTTATTACCAACATAATAAGGAAAATCTAATTTATATTTCTCTTCTAATAATTGACATTCTTTATATGTAAATATATAGTAATTTTCTTTATTCATTATCAAACTCTCCACATTTTATTTTATTAATTAAAATTTTAATAAAATCAATTGAACCTCTTAATTTATTTAAATAATATATGTCTTTTTCTTTATTATATTGTTCTATATCACTATCTAAAATTATATTTAGTCAACTAATTAATTTTTCTTTATTCATATTATTTTTTCTCCTTTTTTTTATTTAAATTTATAACTAATATTTTTAAACAATTCATACATCAATAATTAGTTAATCAAATTCTTTTATTACAATATTTACATTTATTCATAATTTCTATATTCACTTTTATTATTATTTTTTAAATTTTTAAATCTTTCACGAATTTCTTTAAATTTATCAAATAAAGTTTTTAAATAATTTTCACCCATTAATATTAAAAAATCTTTATTATTATTTGGATTTAATCTTTCCATATCTTCTCTTATACATTCATCAAATAAAACTGTATTTGTAATCATATATTTTTCAAAATAATCTAATTGTTTTTCACTTGGTTCTCATTTTTCATTTTGTATTTTTACATTATTATTAATATAATTATTTTGTTGTTTATTATTTTGAATTAAATTAACATTATCATTATCTGGGTCAAGTTCATCTTCACTTAATAAAAGTAAATTCATTAAAAAATATCTATAAGCATAAGTTTCTGCACTACCTTTTGCTTTTGCTATATCTGTATTTTTAGCACAAGCAAAAATATTAAAATCTTCTCTAAATTCTATATTATCTAAATCAATAATTGAATATTTTTTTTGATATGAAACTTCTATTTCTTTTGTTACATTTTGTATTTTATTATTATTTTTATCCATAAATTCTTTAATATTTTCTATTTTATTTATATTCATATTTTCTGAATTATCTGAATGTAAAATAAGTATATTTAGTTCTCTACATAGTCCTTTTAATTTATTAAAAATATCACTTAATAATCAATATTTATAATTACCATGAGTATTAAAACCATTTTTAGGTGTACTACCAATTTCTAATTGTAATTTAAGTATTTTTTTATATAAATTATTCATTATTTATCACTCTTTCTATTTATTGCATTTTTTATTAAATCCCTTACAAAATCATTCATAGTTATATTTCTTTCATAACAATATGTTTTTAATTCATAATGATCATTTTTAGTAAGACGAATTTTTAAATTTTTAATTAATAATTTATCTTCATGTTTTTTAAGTGCTGCTGCTACCATATTTATTTATCTCCTTTAACCTTTAAAAATTCTTTTATAATCAATAATTGCTTGTTCTAATTTATTTACATCTTCATATGTAAAATAATCATTACTAATGTTTAATTCATAATCATCATCAATTCTAACATCTAAACTATTTTCATATTTACTATTAAATTCTTCTTGTAATTCTTCAAATTTTTCTATTAATTTTCTTGCATTTTGTAATTCTAATCTATTCATATTTACACTCCTTTAAAATTTTCTAATTGTAATTCATTAATATAATATTCATATAAGTAATCTCAATTATTTGATGTTAAATACATATCTTCTTCAATCATTTCATCAATACATTTATTACAATAATATGTTTTTTCTAATTCAGAAAATCATATATATTTTTCATTATGTATATTACATTTCATTTTTTTCACCTATTAATTTATAAAAACATTTATTACAAGTTCTATTTGCAAATGATGAATTTTTATTACATATATCACATGAACCAAATATTTTTTCAATTTCTTCATATTTTAAATATATTCTTTTATCTTCTTTTAAATTCAACATAATTAATTACTCTCTTTCTATAATTTTTAATATTTCTTGTATTTCAATATATTTTTTATTTTTAAGTAATTTTTCATTACATAATTTTTTTATTAATTCTATTTTTTCAACATTTAATAACATATTAATTTCCTTTAATACTTTAAATAAAATATTTTTTCATTATGAGTATTTATATCTTTCATTGGTGTAACAATATAATTTATTGCTAAATCATTATCATTATATGGATTATTTATTTTAAAACTTTTCATATCTTGTTCTCATGTAATGTTATATTTAAAACATTCTTGATTTTTATCATTTGTAAAAATATAATAACCATTATATTGTTCATAAAATTCACAAGATATTAATTCATTTTCATTTGTAGTAATATCTGGAATATTTTTTATATATTTTAAAACTTCACTACCTTTAATACTTTTCATATTTTCTGTAATTGAATTTTTACCTAATTTATAATCAAAATTTTCAAATATTTTTAATGCTATTTTTTTATTATTTTCGTCAATACTAGTATATTGTTTAGGAAATCATGTTTCATATTCACCAATTTCTAATAATATTCCACCATTAGTTGATTCTTGTATTTTAGTTTTTAAATCTAAACTAATATTTGGCATATAATATTCCTTTCTAATACGTATTTTTACGTATAAGCCTTATCACCTACAGTGATAAAAGGCTTATATATATATATTTTTATTAATACGTATACGTAATATATTGTGCTTTCACTCTTGATGAGTGAAGCACATATACGTAAATAAAAAATTATATTTAATAATTAATTTATTTATGTTATGATATTATTGATGAGGTATGTATGTAATATATAACCCCCCTTATGTGTAATAATTTATTAATAATTAAAGAACAGGGTTTATGGTTATTGCATTTCTATACAAATTTAATTTCAATTTCATACAATAACAATTCAATAAAAATAAATAAATTACTCTTTTATACTCATGTAGTAGTATTTACATTTAGTACTCACAATTAGACTATCTACGAGAGTTTTAAAGTTTTTTTATTTAACAATTAAAAAATGAGAGTTTTATCTCTCATTTATATTTTTATTAAATCTAACTAAGGTTGCAATACGTCCATAATAAAATACGCATTCTTTTAACTTGAACAATATATTCTACTTTTTCACGTGCTTGTTTTGGTATTCTATCGGGGTGTTGTTCAATCATATACATAATTCCATTAAAATTATGACCTATCAATTTACAAAACATTCCTAAACTTTCTTGTGTTTCTTTAAATTCGGGTGATAAATCATTACTATTAATTTTTAAACCTAATTCATCAAAAACAAGCATATCATTCTCTTTAAAAGCATAATTACTATTTAATTGATTAAATTTAAAAACATCATCATAAGAACAACGATAACTATACTCATTACGCACTTTAATAGGAATAGGACTTACTACTCTACCTTTATGTTTTTGTGCTAAACAACAAGCAAGGGCAGATTTACCAGTACGTGGTGGTGCTGAAATAATATAACTACCTACACGTTGTAATATCTTTATATTTTTTCTAGTTATTAAAAATGGATAAAGTATTATTAATAATATAACTCCTAAAAGTAAATAACCATATCAAGGCATTATTTCAACTCTTAACCAACTAAAAATCCAACTGCTTTTAAAAATACTCATAAAGTTAAAACTTGTTCTAAACCACTAGTAAAATCAACATTTAAAACAGAACTAATAGTATCATCAAAAATACGTCTCAATAATCCATCAAGTTTAGTAAAAAACTCTCTTAATGGTTCAACTGGTAAAACCTTACCAACAACACCATAAAGTACTCATCTAAAAGCATTACGCAAATGACCAAAAACATCATATCAACTAACACGCTCATATTCAGGGTTAAAAGGACTATTTGGTGGAACTGGTGTTACTTTCTCACTTGAAAAAATATTAATTTGACCAAAATTTAATTGTGGTGAAAAAGTTGGTCTAGTTGATTCCCCATGAACATCAAAAAATACTGTTAAATGTCTTAAATTTGGAACACGAATAGGCATAGGCCACTTAGCCCTTTTTACTAGACCATTAATTTAAAAAACCTGAATGTATTCTAAAAACAATTGTGTTATATAATTAACACTAATTTTAACCTGAAAGGATTTTTATTAATGGATAAAATTAAACAAATAGCATTAGTAATTAACAAATTAAATATCAAAGAAAAAATTAAAATTATTGATGATTGTAAAAATCAATATTCAATTAGAAACCTATGTCAATATCTTCAATTAAACAGATCAACATATTACTTTTTAAAAAATAAACAAAAACCTATTAAAAAAGAAGAAAATCATATTATTAAATGCAATCATAAATATCAAAAAATATGCCAACTTTTAATCGAATTTCATTCTACAAGAAAAGGCAGAATTTATGGATATTTAAGAATTTTTTCAGCTTTTAAAGAGTGATTAAAACAAGAAAAAAATATCATTTTAAATATAGAATTATCAATAAAACAAATGCGAAAAATTATGAAAGAACACAATATTCAAGGATTAAAACAAACTAAAAATAACTATCCTAAAAACAAAAAAAATCCAAATAAGTGAATACCTACAATGGATAAAGTAAACAAAGATTATAAAAGTACAACCTCTTCAAATCAAATTTGATCAATGGACACTAAACAAATAAATACTAAAGAAGGATGATTATATCTTTTTGTAATTATTGATTTTTATTCAAATAATGTTGTTAGTTATAATATTGCTCCTAATAAATCATATCAGGATTTAATTCTTCCTGCTCTTGAAAAAATCAACAAACAATTTTCTTGAAATCAAGTAAAAAATGTTATTTTACATTCAGATAACGCCAACGAATTTTATTGTCAGGATATCACAAAATGAGCAGAGGATAAACAAATAATTTTAAGCAAAAAACAACCTTATGATATTGGTGGTAATGTATTATCTGAAAACTGATTTTCTCATTTATCTCAAGAATGACTACCTAAAGGATCAAATCAATATTTATCCATCAATGAAGCTATAAATGATGTAAATCAATATGTTATGTTTTATAATTATGAAAGAATACATTCTAAATTTCTAAAACCACCAATTTTACAAATTAAAATTTAGAATTTTATATCAAAAATGGTCCAGTAATTAAGGGCCAACCACCATTTGGACAATAATATTTTTTAGTATATAAGTTTTGTAAAACTTTTTTAGGACAAATAACTTGGTCACAAAGTTTGCATATATAAATCGCTAAATGAAATGCTTGTTCACATGAACAATTATCATTTTTAGCCATAATTTAATTAACTCCTAACATATTAATAATTATTTAAAATTACCTTTTTAATAAATAACTATTTTCAATTAGAAAGTTTTTTAATATTACCGCTTAAATCAAGTTCAAGTGAATAAAAATTACCAACTTTTAAATCAACAGTAGATAAACAATTATTAAAATCACTAGCAAATTCTGGATTATATCATTTATCACGTGTTTGACCAGTTGGTACACTCGTTTGTTTATTTATTTCTACAAATTTCAAAACATCAAACTTCAATGTTTGACCTTTATTATTTTTATCGGGAATAATACGCCCTTTTTCAATATTAACTAATTGAACTTTAAACATAAAAAAACTTAACCTCCGAACTTTAAGCGAACTAACGCTAGATTAAGATAATGGGTATTAATTATCTTAATTATAAATATAACATAAAATTTAAAAAATACAATTAAAATAAAAAAATAGATATTAGTAAAAAGTTCGGTAATTACTAATATCCATTAACCATTATATATATATATATATATATATACAAGTAAAATTATAGAAAAATTAATTTTTTTTCTAATGTAAAACTTTTTTCCTAAAATCTATTTTTTCAACTTTATCACCAAAAACTTTATTAACCCAAGTCAAAACATCTTTATCTCTTTGAATTAAATAACCAATCTCGCTAGTCCGTAAATAATTCTTATATGATAAAGCACTTAAATATACATATCGTTCATAATCTTCATACTCTTTAAAATAATCATTTACAACAGTACTTTCAATAATACCACCAATCATAACCGTATCACCATTACTATCTCTTTGAGTTTTAAAATAAAACACATTTGTTGCATTAAAACTTGCTTTAATTATATCTCCAATTGTTAATTTCTTAACACCACGAACTACAATAGGATTTTTACAATTACGACTAAAAGCATATGCTTTTATACCAACATCCTCTTGATTTAAAGATTTAGCATCATCTAATGATTTGGTAACATATTTACCTAAATATTTAATAACAAACTCATTTGTACCTTTACGAACAACTCTTAAATCATTAAAACCATGACTTCATCATTCTGCTAACATACTTTTATGTATCTTTCTATTAAAAATTATATGAAAATGTATAGCTCCACGTTCTTGATATTCATAAACATAAAAATATTTTAATTCTCCCAAATGTTCAAAACGTTTAGGGTCATTTCATCATTTCTTTAATTTAATAAAAAATAAACGAATATCTTTCTTTGCTTTTTTAACATCTTGCATATTATTACTATAAGTTAAAGTAACAAAACTTAACATCTTACTATTATAAAAATTATGTAATGCTTTTTGAATTAAATTAGTTTTAGTACGAACTGTACTATTTCTTAATTTTTGTTTATTACCAACATAAGATTTACCTTTCTTATTTCCAATATTATTCAAAAATGAAATAGGTAATACTACATTTTTCACATAACAAGCATAGAAAATTTTTTTAATATAAAAATCTTGTTGCATATATAAAACTCCGAACTTTATTAATAATTTCATATATTTATTTAATAAAATAATCTTAACATAAAAAATTATAAAATCAAACATAAACAAAAACGTTACTTAATTCAAATAATTTTATCATTTTTTTAGAAAAAAAAATACATTTTATGGTTCACTTTATAAAATGTTACTATATAATTTGATTACAGACCAGTAACATTTTTAAATTGGTTTGAAGATAACGTAGTTATTATAATATCTATAATAGACATTATAATTATAATTCTTAAAACATTAGGAGGAAATTTTTTATGGCAAAAAGTAATTCTAAAACAAAGACAGAAATTATTAAGATAGTGGCGCAAAAGTCTGACGTCACAATTGCCTTAGCGACTAATATTATTGATTTATTTTTTGAAGAGATAAAAGTTGAAGTTGCAAATGGTGGTAAAATTAATATACCAAAATTTGGAATATTTGAAACTATTATTCGTGAAGCAAGAACAGGTCGTAATCCCCAAACTGGTGAATCTATTGTAATTAGTGCTTCTAAAGCACCTAAATTTAAAGCGAGTTCTGAATTTAAAAAACATACTAATCAACAAACAGAAACTTTAGCTTCTTAAATTAAAAATTTTAAAAAATCAAGATAAAATGGATATATAATTTCTAATTTATATCCATTTTGTTCTACTTTTTTATATGTCAGTGCTTTTTTTTGAACTTTTAAAAATTTTAATTTTTCTCAAAAAACTAAAAAAAGGCATTATGTTCTGAAAAATAAATAATAACAAAACTAATAGCATTAAGATAAAAAGCATTTTCTAAGTATTCAAGTTGATGTTTTTTAAAATTATTTCATGGTAATGTTAAAGACTTAGTACTTTTTGCTTCAAAACACAAATATTTACCATGATAAACTCCATGATAATCAACATTACTTTTTTCTTTAAAAATTTTATTGCTTTGATATAAAATTGATGGATTTTGTTTAAAAATTAGTGCTTGTTTTTCATTATTTATAATTTCAATAGTATAATTAATTATAGTTTCAAGAAACATTCCACGGTTAGCATAAAACATTATTTTAATTCCCCCTTACATATAGAATATTACTAACTTTGGAATAGTTTTCCTTTTAATTAAAGGAGGTATAAGTATGAATATTTGTAAAAAGGATATTATAGATAAAGAATTTACTGTTGATTATAAAGGCTATGATTCTAAAGAAGTAGATTTATTTCTTGATTTAGTAGCTACTAATTATGAAATACTAGAAGAATTTGTAAATAAACTAAAAAAGCAAAATGCAATTTTAGAAAATAATAATTACAAGTTACTTAAAGAAATTGATGATTTAAAAACACAAATTTTAGTTTTAAAACAAGAAAAACAAAAATTAGAAGAAAAAGGTGTAGAAAATGTTGATATTATTACGAGGTTAAGCAAATTAGAAAGTATTGTACATGAAGAATAAATATGTTATAATTTTTTTCTAAAAGAATAAAAAATGAGCTAATCGCTGCATTAAGTATGTAGAGGAAAGTCCACGCTCGCACTTTCTGTGATGAAAGTAATGTTTGTGTTAGAGAAAACAATAACTCTAAGCAGTAATTCTGACGGCTGACAAAAACCTAAGTTTTTTATTAAATAAGGTTCTAGTCTATAAAAGTGTCATAGAGACGAGTTTTAAGGAAACTTAAAAGCTGGAACGAGATAAACCCCACAAGCGAGAAACCCAAATTTAGGTAGGGGCATTGGTTTATTAGAAATGAATAATAAACCGAACTATTGTTTACAATAGTAGATAAATGGTTAGCACTTGCAAGAAGCAAGAACAGAACGTGGCTTATGATTTTTTTATTCTTTTTTTGTATTGTAAATTATTTGATTGAAGGTTTAAAAATGACTGAACTTTTAGTTTTATTAGATAAATTTAATTTTAGAATTAGTTGTTGTGAAAGTATTACTGGTGGACTTTTTGCTCAAGAGATTACTAGTATTGCTGGTGCTTCTAAATATTTTAGTGGTGGTTTTATAACGTATACTAATGAATCAAAAATCAATATTGTTAAAATTAAAAAAACAACCATTGAAAAATATGGTGTAATAAGTAAACAATGTGCTATAGAAATGGCTTTAAATGCACAAAAAATTTTAAAAACAAATATTGCTATTAGTTTTACTGGAAATGCAGGACCTAATGCTCTAGAAAATAAACCGGTTGGTTTAGTATATGTAGGTATTGTTATCAATGATAATGTTTGATGTGAAGTGTTAAATATTTCAGGTAATAGAAACGAAATTAGAACAACTATAGTAGCAAAAGCAGTAGTTATTTTAAAAAAAATTTTATTAAGTTTTTAAATTTTAAAAAGGAATTATCTTACAGAGTTATTAATATTTTGTAGGGTGATTTTATGGAAATAAACATTAAAGAAAAAGAGCAATTATTAGAAAAGGCCATTAAGCAAATTGAAAAAGAATTTGGCAAAGGTGCTATTATGTTACTAAGTGATAGTAGTATTGGCGATATTGAAGTTATTAGTTCAGGAAGTATATTATTAGATGATATTTTAGGTGTTAAAGGTTTTCCAAAAGGTCGTATTATTGAAGTTTATGGACCAGAATCGGCAGGTAAAACTACATTAGCATTAATGGCTTTAGCAGAAGTTCAAAAACAAAATGGTAGAATAGCATTTATAGATGCTGAACATGCATTAGATCGTCAGTATAGTCAAAAATTAGGTGTTGATATTAGTCGTTTATTAATTACACAACCAGATTCAGGAGAACAAGCATTAGAAATACTAGATATTCTTGTTAAATCAGAAACTTTAGATATGATTGTTGTTGATTCAGTAGCAGCATTAGTTCCACAAATTGAACTTGATGGTGATATGAATGATCAAACAATTGGTGCTCAAGCGCGATTAATGTCTAAATAAAGCATTACGAAAAATTAGTGGAAGTATCGCAAAAACTAATTGTATTGTTTTATTTATTAATCAAATTCGAGAAAAAGTTGGTATTATATATGGTAATCCTGAAATAACACCCGGAGGAAAAGCATTACGTTTTTATAGTACAATTAGACTAGAAGTACGTAAAGGTGAACAATTAATCAAAAGTAATCAAATAATTGGTCATAAAATAAAAATAAAAGTTGTAAAAAATAAAGTAGCACCACCATTTAAAACAGCAAGTCTTGATTTTTGTTTTGAAGAAGGATTTTCAAAAATTAGTGAAATCATTACAATTGTTGTTGAGAAGGAAGTTATTAATAAATCTGGTGGCTGATACACTTATGAAGATGTAAAATTAGGACAAGGAAAAATAAAAGCAAAAGAAAGTTTAGAAACAAATACTTTTCTTTTAGAACAAATTAAGGAACGAATCAAGTTTTAAAAAAAACATGCTAAAATTAATGTAGGATTATTATCCTACTTATTTGTCTGTAGATATTAAAGAAGAAAAATATAAAATTTTAATTTTATTTAAGTTTTTGAGTGTAAGGATTCTTTTTCTTGTAGGTGTTTTACAGCAAGGAGAGAAATATAAATGGAAAAAAATATGTTAGCTATATTATCAAATATAAGTAGTCAACAGTTTGGAATGTGAGTAGGTATATCAATTTTTCTAGCAATGATAGTAGGGATAATTGCTGGATTTCTAATTAGAAAAATGTATTTAAAAATTAAAGAACAACAAAGTTTTACTAATATTTTAAAGAGAGAAAAAGAATCTCAAAAATTAATTCAATCCTCAAGAGTCGATGCAAAAATTGAAATAAGTAAAATGAAAAAAGATTTGTATTTAGAGATTGAATATCGTAAAGAACAAAATTTAGAATATGAGAAACTTTTAAATAAAAGAGAACGCAAATTAAGTGAACGTGAAGAAATAATTGAAACACAAACACAAAATCTTTATCATCAACGTGAAATTGTAAAAAATGTTAAATTAGAATATCATCAAAAAATTGATCAAATTATTATGGAATTAGAAAAAATTTCTGGTATGAGTCGAAATGAAGCAAAAGATGAATTGTTTAGTAAATTAAAAGAAAAATTATCATTAGAATTTAATAAAATTATTAAAAATCATGAATATAATATTAAACTTCAATCTAAAGAGTTAGCCAATAATATTGTTAGTGAAGCAATAGAACGTTATGCAAGTAATTTTATTGTTGATAAGTCAGTATCATATGTTAAGTTACCTAATGAAGAAATGAAAGGCAGAATTATTGGTAAAGAGGGTAGAAATATTAAATCTTTTGAGTTAACAGCAGGTGTAGATATTATCATTGATGATACGCCAGAAACAATTCAAATTTCTTCATTTAATCCGATCAGAAGAGAAATTGCAACTAGAGCTTTAGAAGATTTAGTTAAAGATGGAAGAATTCATCCAATTAGAATTGAAGAAATCTTGAGATTTCATGAGCAGGAATTAAATGAAGGTTTTAAAGTTGATGGTAAAAAAATTATTGATGAGTTAAAATTAACTGGTTTTGAACCAGAGTTAGTATCTTATATTGGAAGATTAAAATATCGTACAAGTTATGGTCAAAATGTTTTATTGCATTCCTTTGAAGTTGCCAAACTTGCAGGAGCAATGGCAGCTGAATTGGGTTTAGATGTTAATATTGCAAAACGTGCTGGTTTATTACATGATATTGGTAAAGCTGCTGATTATGAATTAGAAGGTTCACATGTTTATAATGGTGTGATTTTAGCAAAAAAATATGGTGAAAGTGATATTATTATTAATGCTATTCATTCTCATCATGGTGATGTTGCAAAAGATAATGTTTATTCTTCTTTAGTTTCAGCTGCTGATACATTATCAGCAGCTAGACCTGGTTCAAGAAATAATTCATTAGAAGAATTTATAACTAGAATTAAAGAAATTGAAGATTTGTGTAAATCTGTTAAAGGCGTAGAAAAAGCATATGCTGTTCAGGCAGGAAGACAAATTAGAGTTATTGTTGATCCTAAAGTTATTAATGATTTTGATGCTCATATATTAGCAAGAAACTTAAAACAAAAATTAGAACAAATGATTACAATACCAGGCGATATTCATATTACTGTTATTCGTGAAGTAAGAGCAACAGAATTAATTAATTTTTAGAGAACCCTTAGGTTCTCTTTTTAACTTTATAAAATATATAATTTGTTAATTAAAATATTTATTTTTTTATGTTTAATTTATTTTTTCATTATTATTTTAGTGTTAAAATAATATAGTCTTAAAAATAGAGGAGAATATAAATATGAGTTTTGCTGACATTATGTCAAAAAAAGTACAAAAAACATTAGAAAAAAATTTAAGTAAAAAAACTTTAACCATGGAAAATATGGAAGCAACAATTAAAGAATTTAGATTAATTTTGTTAGAGGCTGACGTTAATTTTAGAGTGGTTAAAACTTTAACTAATGAAATTATTAATAAAGCAAAAGGTGAATTTATTAAAGAAGGCTTAGATCAAAAAGAAATGTTAATTAAAATTATTCATGATGAATTAACAAAGATTATGGGTACTAAGAATGTTGAATTAGATTTATCTACTAATCCTACTGTTATTATGATAGTTGGTTTACAAGGTTCTGGTAAAACAACAACAATATCTAAACTAGCAAAGTTGTTAACAGATAAATATCAAAAAAAATGTTTACTAGTTGCAGGAGATATTTATCGTCCAGCTGCTGTTGAACAATTAAAAGTTTTAGGAAAACAATTGAATATTGAAGTTTTTTCCCAAAAAAATGAAACTCCTACTAATATTGTTAAAAATGCTCAAATATATGCTAATAAAAATAAGTTTGATGTAATATTAATTGATACAGCTGGAAGATTACACATTGATGAAAAATTAATGCAAGAACTAGCAGAAATAAGAAAAATTACTTCACCAAAAGAAGTTTTACTTGTTTGTGATGGTATGGCAGGACAAGATATAATTAATGTTGCTATTGAGTTTAATAATACTATTCCTATTACTGGAAGTATAATCACTAAATTAGATGGTACTGCTAAGGGTGGTTCAGCTCTTTCAATTTCTTATTTAACAAAGATTCCTGTTAAGTTCTTAGGAATGGGTGAAAAGGTAACTGATTTAGAGGTTTTTTATCCAGAAAGAATGGCAGAACGTATTTTAGGAATGGGTGATCTTACTACATTAATGGAGAAGGCCGAAAGTATAGTTTCAACTCGTGATGTTGAAGAAACTATGAATAGAATGATGTTAGGTCAATTTGATTTGAATGACCTTGTTAATCAAATGAAGCAAATTCAAAAAATGGGTAAATTGGGCTCACTTGTAAAAATGATTCCTGGTATGTCTGCTAAAATTAGTGATGCTAAAATTAGTGATGCTGAAACTGATTTAAAAATAGCAGAATATATTATTGCTTCAACAACTGCTCAAGAACGTGAAAAGCCACAAATTTTACGTTATCCAACTAGAAAAGCAAGAGTATTAAAAGGCTCAGGTCGTTCAGAAAAAGAATTAAATAAAGTGCTAAACCAATTTGAAAAAACTAAAAAAGTTATGGATCAAATTGCTGGTCAGATTAAAAAAGGAGAAATGCCAAATATTCCAAGATTAGATAAGTTAATAAAAAGTTAGAAAAATAAAAAAAATTTGTTATTTTTTGTTAATTTGTTAAAATTTATTTAACTCAAGAAATGTATAAAACTTTGATTTCTTGAGTTTTTATAGATATTATTTTATTAAAATTTTTTTAAATTTTCTTCTTTGTTTTTAAAAATTTAATTTATTTTTTAAAGTAAAACTAGATTTTAAAAAGAAAATAGTGTTTAAATAGTGGGTTATTTTAAATTAAAAATATAGCAAAAATTTATTTTTTCTTTTTCAGTTGCTTAATAATATTTAGGGAACAAGATAACTTTGAATTGTGTTTAGTAAACAAATTAAATTCAGTTAGGAGACAATGATTATGAAAGATACGTATACATCTGTTCGATTAGCTCAAAAGCCACAAAATTCTTTTGCTTGCTATCGATGTGGTAGAGTAATTTTGATAGCTGATTACTTAGAAGGAATAAATATTCAAGTTAATTGCAGTCGTTGTGGCTTTAAGAAGCGTGTTAATAGTATAAAGATAGAGAAAATAAACAGTAAACCAAATTCAGCGCTAAATTCTAATGAAATTTCAAAAGAAAAGATAAATGAAATTTTTAATTCCTAAAACTATTAAATTTGTAAAATTACAAATTTGGAGAAGTGTTGGTTTAATTGATTTATTAATTATTTTAATGGTAGTTGGATTTGCTTCAATTATTATTTTATTGTTGCAAATTGATATTATTTTTAAAATATTAGCTGTTATTTTAGTTGGTTGTGCTACTATTCCGCTTACTTTTTATTGACAGCCAAGAAAAAAAGGATGAGAAATTATTTTATTATGATTTAAATTTCATAGTAAAAATCGTTATTATAAATCTGAAAAAAATTCACAAATTTTAGTACCATTTAAAAAAATTATTAGTAAGAATGTGATGCAATTAAATGTGAAAAATACAAATTATACTAGAGCTTTATTATTGGAGGGTTTTAATATTACATTATTATCTAATGAAGAAGCCTCAAATAAAATTAAAGATTTAGCTGCAGCTTTTAAAATTATTAATATTTCTATGTCTTTAATAAAGATTGATATGCCTTTAGATATAACTGCACAAACTAATTTTTATAAAGAACAACTCGAAAAAATTGATTTAGAAAATATTAGTGAAAAAGCAAAATTAGCAAGAAAATTTCAAATGATATCAGCAATTAATGCTAATAATGAAATTCAAAATCAAAATGAAATGACGCAACCATTTTTTTACTTATTTTTTTATTCATCAAATCAAGAAAAATTAAAAGAAGAAGTAAATGCTTTTAAAAATTATATCAGTCGTAGCGGTGTTAAAGCTAGTGATATTAATTGTTTTGAAATGATGGTTGTTTATAGTAAATTAATAAATTCTAATGAAAATGCTTCGTTAGAAGAAATGTTTACTACAAAAAAAGAAGAAACTGTTAAAAGTAAAGATTTAACTAATGATTTAGCGATTAAAGAATTATTAGTTCATAAGAATAATTTAGAATTTGCTAATTGTTTTCAAACTGTTTATAACATATATGATTATCCATTTGAAGTTTCAGCAGTCTGATTAGCAAATTTAGTAAATATTCCGAATACTAGTTTAATCTTTACTTTTAATAGTATCAGTGAAGAAAGTGCTAAAAAACAATTGAATAAAGCTATGCAAAATTTAGCAACTTTAAATTTTATGACAAAATCATTATCAGAACGAAGAGATTATGATTATCATTATCAATCATTAAATGAATTATTAGATCAAATTGCTGGTGGTGGTGAAAAAATATTTAATACTAATATGTATTTATTAATTAATGGTGCTGATCGTAAGCAACTTAAGCAAAATATTAGTACTGCCGAATACGAAATAAAAAACAATAATATGAAGTTTGATAAATTATATTATCGTCAATTAGAAGCTTTTTTATCAGTAATGCCAGATAGTGCTGATTGATTTAAAGAAACAGGTCACGAAATGCCATGTTTAACAATAGGTGCTAGTTTTCCTTTTTTAAATCAAGAATTAAATGATAAACAAGGACTGTTTCTTGGATTTAATGAAAGTGGTAATAAAGTATTTTTTGATCAAAGAACTAAAAGTAGTACTCGTAAAAATCATAATCAATTAATTATTGGTACTAGTGGTTCAGGAAAATCTTATACTTCTAAAAAAGAAGTAAATTATCAAATTATGCTTGGTCATAAAGTAATTGTTATTGATCCTGAACGTGAATATCACGATTTATGTAATTATCATGATGGAAGTTGAATTGATGTTGGTGACGGTTCTTCTGGCAATATTAATCCATTTCAAATTACATTGGCACTGAGTGATGATAATACTAATGATAATAATACTCGTGATATTTTAGCACCACATATGCAATTCTTAGAACAATTTTTAAACGTTGCTACTGGTGGATTAACGAGAAATGAATCAAGTTTATTAATGATTTATGTAAATTTAATGTATGAAAAATTTGGTATTACTTCTCGAACAAAAATTCATTTATTAAAACCAAATCAATTTCCAATTTTTCAAGATTTATATGATATTATTGAATCTGATATGGTTAAAGAAGAAGAGATTAGAAGTAAAAATGAATTAAAAAATTTACTAATTATATTATCAAGATTTGCAACTGGTGGTACTGATGCTAATTTATGAAATGCTCATACTAATATTAATAGCAGTAGTTTATTACAAGTTTATGATTTATATACTTTAACGCAATCAGGGAATAAACGTTTAGTTAACGCTCAAATGTTTTTAATTTTGAAATATATTGAAAATGAAGTACGAAAAAATAAAAATGATAATGAAATTAATAATAAACAACAATGAATTTCAATTACTATTGATGAAGCCCATTTACTTATTGATAAAGAATTTCCGGCAGCATTATTATTTATGTATCAAATTGTTAAGAGAATTCGTAAGTATACAGGTATGATAAATATTATTACACAAAATATTAACGATTTTCTTGGTTCTGAAGAAATTAAAAAATATACTACTGCTATTATTAACTCAAGTCAATATTTAAAAGTATTAAACTTACAACCTCATGATTTAGCGGCATTAAATGAATTGTATTCTTCATATGGTGGCATTTCTGCTAATGAAACTGATTTTATTGCTCGTGCTAAAGTTGGTGAATGTCTTTTTGCTATTTCTAGTTTATATCGTATGTGTTTAAATATTAATGTTAGTGATGCTGAAACACAAGCAATTAAAAATATAAAAAATAAAGAAATTGAAAATTAGTATATTTTTTTATACATTATCGATTTCATCAATAATTGTTAATTTATTTTAAATTAAATATAAAGATACTTTCATATTAATAAAACTTATAAGTTTTATTAATATGATTTTATTTAAATAAAAAATTTTATAAAACAATAAAAAATAAGTTGATAAAATTGAAAATTTTTATTTACTTTATTTTAAAACCAACTATAATTAAAGTGTATCAACATTATTTATAACATATGAATTTGACTGTAAGTCCTAATTTATCTCTTTAAGGAGTAAAATAGGGCTTATTATATTATTAGATAAATTCATGCTTTATAAACAATTTTGATTAGTAAATAATTTTATTTTTTTATTATTTAAGGAGGAAAAACTTATGATTTTTAATTATCTATCAGATGGACCTGATATAAATAAAATCATTGATGTAGCAAAACCTTATGTTTCGGCAGTTGCAGGATTGCTAATTGCTGCTTTAATTGCATTTAGTGTTTTTAAAATAATTATATTGGCAAAAGATTTAGCGGCCGCTGGTGATGATCCACAACGTAGAAGTGAGATTAAAAAAGCGTTTATGTATACATTAATTGCACCAATTATTGGCATTACTGCATCAGCAATAATAATTGCTCTTGTGCAAGCTTTTGATGGTAATCCAAATATTCTTCCTAGCTAACTAAAGAAAGTTATATATTAACTTAATATTAAGTTATGAAGAGAAAAGAGATGAAAATATGGATTGACTAACAGATATTATACTAGGAGCTTTATTATTTATACCTTGACTTATTTTCATTCAAGGACCATTATATTTAATTGATATTTTATTGAGATCACCTAATCATGGTCATGGCGGCATATTTGATTATTTAACAACTGATGCGATAACTAATTTAGTTTTTGGAGATTTTACTAAAGATCCACTTAATAGTAAAAATTTACCAGTATTTTTTTCAGCATTAGCAATTGTTTCAATTGGCGTAATACTTATTATGTTTATTATGCAATTAATTATTATTCAATTTACTGAAACACATACAATTAGAGAAAAATTAGGTAAAGCTATAAAAAATACATTTTTAGCTTTTTTAGTAATTGTTTTCATTCCATTTTTTATGAGTACTATAAATTATTTAATAACAGGATTATTGGCAGTTTTACAAATTACAGCTTTAGGAAAAAATGCTAGTTTAGCTGATTTATTATGAGGTATTGGTGCTCCGGATGCTAATGCTGCTCAGCATGATCCTGGTGTTTATTCAATGCCACCTATTTCTCAATTAAAACATTGAAACTTTATTCTTGAAATTATTGCGGTGTGATTTACTTTATATGTATTATTTGTTGCATCAATGACATTGGTTGAAAGAATTATTGATTTATTACTTTTATTTTCAATATCACCAATTGTTGCTTCTATGATGCCTGTTGATCAAGGAAAAAGATTGGGTGTTTGAAAAGAAATGGTAATAGGTAAGTTTATTATTGGTCCAGGAACGATGTTACCTATTTATATCTTCCTTCAAATATTACCAAAGGCAATATTAGATATTACTAATAATACTAATTTTAGTTGACTTGAAAAACAAGTTTTATATACGTTATTTTGTACAGCCGGTGCTATTAGTTGTTTAAGAACTCAAAAAATTATTAATCACTTAGTAACACAAAACTTAGGTGTACAAAGTGCTATTGATTCTAATGGAGCAGCTATTGCTGGAAATATTATGGGTAAAGCTCGGACTTTTGCTAGCCTTGCAGCAGGTGGTGCTGGTGCATTAAAACTTGGGAAACAAATTGCATTTGGTGGTGCTAAAGATGGAAGAAATCCTGATGGTAGTCAAAAGAAAGCAAATGGACTATTAAAAAATGGTATAACAGGTTATTTAGGTAAAGGTACTAAAGGAGTTGCTAAAGGAATTGGTAAATTTCAAAATTCTCATGATCAAGGTACTAAATGACAAGATACAAAAAATAATTTAAAAAGCCCTTTTGTTGGATTAAATAATATGGCTAAGGGTGCTTTTGTTGAACCTTTTGTAAATTTAAATAACACTAGAAAGAATGCAAGAAGAGGAGATCCTGATGAATAAAAAAGTAAAATATTAAAATCTTGGAGAAATAATCATGAAATTTAAAAAAACAAAAAATGAATTTAAAAAGAAAAAAAGTTATCGTTGAAGACGTAATGTAACTATTGGTATTTTATTATTAATAATATCAGGTATTGCTGGTGTTATTTCCCAATATGGGTAAAATATAAATTATTATAAAATATATAAAAAATAAAGGAACATAAAAATGAAATTTATTCGTCAAAAAAAATGAGTACTACCAGCAGTAATTATAATTGTTATACCCTTTTTAGTATTAATAAATACTTTATTAGTTTATGCTTTAGTCTTTGTTCGTAACATGTTTTCTCATAGTGGAGATAATCAACAACCATTTACACTTAAATTTTTAATACAGGATGTTATTAATTATTGATTAATATTTTTAATTCTATTTCTTATTGAATTTTCAGTTTTATTATCTTACTTTATGATTCATAAATATAAAATTTATCGTGAAACTCATAATAAAAGTCGCTTTTTACGTGATTCAAAAAATAAAGTGTATGGATCTGCTGCTTGATTAACACCCACTGAAATTGCTAATACCTTTCCTTTATCAAAAACTGTTGAAAATGATTACGGTATTGTTGTTCAAACAACAAAGACTAAAATTGGTGGTGTCCAATTTAATATTAAGTCTGATGCTCATAATATTGTAATTGGGGGAACAGGAAGTGGTAAAACTCAAAAATTAGTTATTCCAACTATATATTTAAATGCCCAATCGAAAATTAAACCATCAATGGTTATTACTGACCCAAAAGGAGAATTATTTCAAAATCATTCTAAAATATTAAAAGATAATGGTTACGATGTTTATGTTATTAATTTACGTGATACATCAGTATCTAATTCATGAAATCCTTTTGTTAAAGTATATGATTTTTATGTAGAATCAATGCGTTTAAAAAAAGAAAATAATCCTTTAAATGAATCAATTACTTATGAATCAATGGCATTATCATGAATTAATGATATTGTTGAAGCTTTATTTCCTGAATCAGATCCAAAACAAAAATTTTGAAATCAATCAGCGATGCAAGTTGTCAAATCAATTATGTTATTTATGCTAGAACAACTTGAAGATCAACCTGATGTTCCTTTAAAATACTTTAGTATGTCAAATGCTGCTATTGTTGCTACTAATCGTCAACGATATGTTGAAATTCTAAAAAAAATGCCAACTCATAGTTTAGCTCGTCAAATTGGTTTAGGTGCATTAGAAGGTGCTGAAGAAACTGCGGGATCAATTAGTCAAATGGTTGCTAATGGATTACGTTTATTTACTGATCCAGTGACGCGAAATATTAGTTGTAGTAATGATATAAATTTAGATGAAATTGTAAAAAAACCAAGTGCTGTTTTCTTAGTTGTTCCTGATGAAAGTAATGAACGTAATGCTTTTGTATCAATGTTTATTGCACAGTTATATAAAAATACAATTCGTTATGCAAGTACTTTACCTGATATTAAATTACCACGTCCTTTATACTTTTTATTTGATGAGTTTGGTAATATACCAACGATTGCTAGTATGGCACAAATGATTACTGTTGCACGAAGTCGTAATATTTTTTTCATGATGATTATGCAAGATTTACAACAATTAACACAAAAATATGGTAAAGAAACAGCAGAAACTATTTTTAATAACTGTATTTTGCATACTTTTTTGCAAACTATGGATTTACAAACTGCTAATAAATATTCAGATATGTTCGGTGAAAAAACAATTATTAATTATAGCCATTCTGGTAATAAAGATAAAAAAGCTGATAATATTAATTCATCATTACAAGGTAAAAAATTAATTACAGGTAGTGAGTTAATGAAATTAGATTTTGATACTGCTGTTATTTTTTTAGCAAAACATAATCCAGCAAAAACACGTTTAATTCCGTTTTATGAATGAGGAAGTAAACCAGCAGGACAAGCAACTGTTACAAATGCTTCACGTTTAATTGATTTTAATAAAGATTATTATTTAAGTTATATTGGTTTATTCTATTATATTGAGAAAAGAAAAAATCCACAAGCTGCTGCCGAAAGAGAAAAATCAGAAAAATAAAAAATAAACAATAGTTAAGAAATTGTATATAAAAGAATATTTATTTTAATATATAAATGTATATTATTGATAGATATAGAAAATAACGATATACTTATTTCATGAATAGATCAAAAATATAAGTTTTACTTTTTATAAATTATGTTAAAAAAGGTAAGTACATAATAATGTTAAATATTATAAATAAACTTATATGAAAGGATTTTAAATATGAATGTTCCCAATATTATTTCTTTAATAAGATTAATATTAGTCCCAATTATTGTTAGTTTAATGATTATCGGTCCAATAGATAATGATAATTTTTATCATCTTTGAATAACAAGTATTAATATTAATAGTTATAGTTTACCGATTAGTTGGTTAATAGCAGCAATTTTATTTATTATTGCTGCCATTAGTGATTTTATTGATGGATGATGAGCAAGAAAATTTAATCAGGTAACAACTTTTGGTAAATTTTTTGATTCAATTGCAGATAAACTTTTAACTAATGGTGTTTTAATTGTAATGGCATGTGCTACTATAATTCCGGTTTGAATGGTAATTATTTTGGTATTACGTGATTTTATTATTGATGTAGTTCGTCAAATTTTGGCTACTAAAGGTACAGTAATGGCTGCTGATAAATATGGTAGAATAAAGGCAGCATTACAAATGTTAGGAATTACAATTTTATTTTTTATTAATTGACGATTTTTAAATGGTAGTGTTAATGGTCATAGTAATAATAATCAATATGGTTTAATTAATCAATTAGTAATGATACCAATGTACGTTGCTACAGTATTAAGTATTTTTAGTGCTTATAATTATATTAGTTCAAATAGTAAAAAAATGTTTAATATCTAAAAATAAAAGGAGTATTAATATAAATGATAAATAAAGTAATTGTTTTGAATCAGTGAGCAGTAGTTACAGGAGCGTCTAAAGGATTGGGATATTATTACTGTCAAGCATTATTAGCACAAGGTTATCACGTATTAGGGGTATCACGTGATAGTAAAAAAATATTAGAATTAGCAGATAAGTATCCACACTTACAAGTTAAAAATTATGATTTAGATTTATCTGATTTAAAAAATATTTATAAATTATTTGAGTTATCAAAAGAATTAAATGTAACAGTAGTTATTAATAATGCTGGTTATGGTGTTTGAGGAACATTTGCAGATAGTATGTTAGAACAAGAATTAAATATGATTAATTTAAATATTTCTTGTTTACATATTTTAACAAAGTTATTTGTTCAACGTTTTAGTAAAAATAATTATGGTCGTGTTATTAATATTGGAAGTATGGCAGCTTTTAGTCCAGGTCCTGTTTTTGCTAGTTATTATGCTTCTAAATCATATGTTTGAAGTTTAGGTGTTGCAGTTAATTATGAATTAAAAAGAGCAAAAAGTAAAGTAAGAGTAATTACAATTTGTCCAGGTCCATTAAAAACTGAATTTTGAAATCGTAGTAGTAATGGTAAAGGAAATAAAGAACATTATAGTTCATTATTACCAGTTTTAGATACTGAAACTTATGCTAAAAAGTCTTTACAAACAGCCTTAAAAACAAAAAGAAAAAGTTTTATTATTACAGGAATTTCTAATAAAATTACAAGAACTATTATTAGAATATTACCTTTAAAAACAGTACTTAAGTTAGTATATAATTATCAAAAAAATCGCTAATAATGAATTTCATTTTTTATTTTAATCCTAAAAATTATTAAAAAACATTTATTTATTATAAATGTTTTTTAATTGTTTTCTTTAAAAGAAAGGTTTATGATGTATCCAACTTCTTAAGATTTTAAAAAGTTATTAAAAAAGAGGTGTTATTTATGAAAAAATATTTATCAATGTTAACAACAATAGCATTATCAGCAGCATCAATATTTTCAACTTCTTCGATATTAAATTCATATGTAAAAAATTACAATTTAATAAATGTTGATAATTTACATGATGTAATACAACCAATTGATATTGTTGAATACCCTATTTTTGCTGATAATGGAGAAACTACAGTTAAAACTTTTGAAAAAAATGTTATTGTTCTTTTTAGTGATCCTTCAAAATTAAAATATATAGAATTAACTGATATAAAAAGTCATGTCGATTTTCATATAAATGGAAAAGATTATTATTATAATGATCAAAGTAAGAATTCAGTTATTGTATCTAGTGATACAAAGTTTATTGATAATAGTATTTCACATGAAGGAAATATGAATAAAGTTCAGCAAACAGTTAGTTACGATTATGATTGAAATCAAAAAGCATTTATTTTTAAATTTGTTAGTGTTGAAACGGTTACAGCAAATAATGAAAAAGATACTCAGTTTGTGAGAGGTTATTTTACTACTAGTTTAAAGTTAAATTTGCATGAATTTTAATTTATAGTTTAAAATATTATTTTTTTAACTTAATTAGAGAAATTATATTATAAAAGTAGTATTTAAGTACTGCTTTTATTTATTTTTTTGTTTTTTAAAATAAAATAATTATAATAAAATAAATAATATTTATATTATAAAATTAATTAAAGCATTAATAATAATTTATAATAATGATTAATCAAAATATATTATATACAGTATGAGATTCTATTGTAATTTGGTTTAAATTTGTTATTATTATATTTGTCCTAAAACTTTAGGACAAAACATCAGTTTAATTAATTTAAAATTGTAAATTTGGCTTTATGCCCTTATATGAGTAATTTTCATGTAAGGGTTTTGTATTTTAATTTATTGATATGAGTCTTTAATTTAGTTTAAAAACTCAATTTAATATCTATTCCAATTTCATAAATTAATATTCCCACTTACCCTTAAACCAAAATTTATACAGACTAATAATTAAAAACATTTTAAAATTTATATCATTATAATTTAAAAGTATTAAGTTTAAGGTCAAATTTACTCTTTTATGGTAATTAAGTTTGTTTATAGTAAAAGTATTATTAAAACTTTAGAAAATGAGGTTTATTAAATGCAGAATATTATAAATTGTGGCATTTATTTTGCTAATGTGCCATTAACAAAAACAACTAACGAAACTAGATGTGAAAATATAAATTGTAATTATCAATATTGTAATGGTTGCAAACTTGAAACAGTTATCATTTGAACACAAACTCCTGATCAAAAATGTTTAATAATTCCTATTATTAGAAATTCAATTGAACAACATGAGCAAAGCCTAGGCTTATTAGGTGATAACTTATCTATTATTAAATTGAAAAAATCTAATAATAATTCTATTTTAAGTTTTCGCGAGGAAGATATTAGTTATGCTGATCTTAATCGTGCAACTTGAATTAAAAACTTTAGAATTGGTGATGAATACTTAATCAACGGAGAACTTCGTGTCTTAAATGAAACTGAAATTTATGATTTATCTTTTAGAGTAAAAACATTACCAATATCAAGTCTTAATACAATTGCCAATATTGGTATTAATAAAAATTTAAATTTAAATAATAAAATTGTAAGTTATAGTGACAATACTTAGGACATATTCCGTAATTAAATTTAATTAATTGTCAATAAAATTGTTTTAAAACTATTTAGTGTTATTGAATATAGAAATAAATATTTTTTGAAAAAATAGTTTAAAAAATGAGTTTACATTTTAAACAAAAAATTGTTAATAATATTTTTATATTAACTCGATAAAAATTTAAATTTTAAAAAAATATTTTTAATATTTTTTTTATTTTAATGGTTTTATTTTATTAAAAATTTCACAAAGTAAGTTAAATCTTAAGTACATAAGTCTAAATTTAGATTTTCTACATTTATTTACTAAAATTTTGAATCTTTTCAATCAAGCAAAGACATGTTCAACTTTAATTCTAATTTTAGATACAATCTTATTGTATTTTCTTTCTTGTTTAGTTAATTTTTTATTTTTAGTTCTTTTAATTGGTATTATTGTATTTTTATAAATATTTTGTATACCTTGATATCCTAAATCACCAATAATTATTGTTTTTTCTGAAAATTCAAGATTTGAATTTTTTAATATTTGAAAATCATGCACTTTACCATTATCAGCAAAAATATCAACAATTTTTTTATTAAAAAAATCATATACAATTTGAAATTTTATAGAATACATTCAACTTTTACCAGAAAAATATTCTAACTGTAGTTTTTTTTAGTTGGTCTTTCAATTTCAATCTCAGTTGAATCAATTAAATAAAATTGAAATTCATTTGAATTTTCTTGTTTTTTATCAATTTTTAATTTATATCTTTCTTTTAAAAATTGGTAATCTTTGTGGTTACTAAGTTTATTTTCTACTCAAGTAATATTTCGAAAACAACTTGATGGGCTCATTTTAGATTTAATACTCATTTGAAAAAAAAGTATAATATTCTTTTCAGTATAATAAAGTCATCATTAATCTTTCTTCTACTGAAAGTTTATTTTTTCGACCTTTATTTTTTCTAATTTTTCTATTTCAATTAATTTTTCTAACATTTCATTAAAATGAAAACGTTTTATACCAAAATATCTGTAAAATTCTTCATTTTTTAATTTTTTTAAATTTTCAAAAATCATTTTTATCAACACTTTTCTAAATTTATTGTTAATAACAAAATTATAAAATAAATTTTAAAATTATTACTTGATTTTTCAAAAAAATAATTACGGAATATGTCTTTTGATTTTCTTTTTTTTCTTCGTTATTGGTTATTTTTGTTTTCATTATAATTTTGATTTTTTCATTGATATTTTTATTGTTCATTAGTGTTTCTCCTTTTATTTAATAATATAACCTAGGTTATTTAGTAATACTAAATTGACCTAGGTACTAAGAAAATATAAAAAATATTATATTTTATGAATTACTAAAATTATTTAATTACGCTTTTTTAACTGCTTTAACAGTAAAGTGGAATTTAACTGATGAACTAGCAGTTACTTGTGGTGCATTAGGTACGGTTGCTACAACTTTGTAAATAAAATCCATTTTATAGTCTAGTGCATCTCCTGAAGCTATATATGCATTTAAACATTCTTTTGTATGTTTTTCAAATTGATTTTCTAAATCGTTAATAGAAACATCTGTTTTATTAGCAATTGATCATCCTCATTGTTGACCTTGTGCTAATATATATGCTTTTGGACCTGTTTCTTGAAGTCTAGTAAGTAAATATTGTGGTACAATTGGTGTTATACCAGCACTTGTTACTAATATGAATGTTCCATCTGGATATTGTTCATCTTTTAAAAACGCAACTTTTTCTGTAGCTGGTAAAGCTTCTAATATTTGGTTAATATATGGAACCATACTGTTTAAGTTAGCTTGCACACTAATAGGATCAACGTTATCTAGTACATTAATATTACTACTATCAGCATTTCCAGTAGTAGTTGTATGTTCAATTTTTAAATGTCCTAAAGTAAATGTAGTTTTTTGCATATTTTATTCTCCTTTGTTACTAAAATAAATTTTGATTTTTAGTTTTAGTTTATTTTTAGAATTAAGATTTACTTAATGTAATATATTTTTATTTTTAATATCGATAATAGCAAGATATTTATAATAATGTGAAAGTGATATTAGATAAAAATATTTTTTGTAAATCTTAATTTAAGTCTATAATTGAAAAAAAGAATATACAATAAAAAAATAATACCTGCATAAAAATATAAATTTTTCTAATATTTTATTTTTAATAATGTTTAAAAGAAAACTAAGTAAAAACAATTATTTTTTAAAATATTATCAATATTATCAATAGTTAAATTTGTATATTATAATGATTTTATATATTTATGTTATAATCAAGAAAATTATCATTACTATTAAAAATAAATAAATATTGGAATTTTTTAAATATTAATTTGTGGGTGCTTTAATGACAAGAATGGAAAAGTATAAAAGTTTACGTGAACAAATTGCTAAAGAAATTAAAGAAAATAGTAAGCTTTGAGAACAAGAACAAAAAATAGAAAATTATTATCAGCAACTAATAAAAATTGATAAATCATATTTTGAACCAATTTTTCAAAAATTAAATTCTGATTTAAATTTAGTTAATTTTGAAAATTATTTTATTAAAAATAATGAACAACATTTAGATAATAATGATAAATTAATATTGGAAAATATGTTAGAAAATATTAATAATATTTTAAAAAAATATAGCGAAAATATTGATTTTGAAATAGTTGATGTGCCATTAATAAGTACTAACTTGGAATATCAAACGTTAATTAATAGTATGCATAATAAAATAAATGAATTTCAAAAAGACTTAGAAAGTAAAATTCATGATGTCAAAAATTTTGTTAAAAATTTAGAATTTAAATATAAAAAGTATAAAATAAATAATAGTGATCTTAATAAAGAACTAAAAGAAATTAATCAAGAACATAATAATTTTCAAGATGAATTACAAAAAGTTAAAATTAAGAATAACTATAAGTGAAGTTTAACAGTATTTAGTATTATCATTATTTGTTTAATTTTAATAGTCGTGTTAGTATTATCATTAATATTATTTATTAAGTAGAGAATGGAGAAAAACAATGTACCCAAAGATTAATATTGCAATAGATGGTCCAGCAGCTAGTGGTAAATCAGCAGCAGCATATTTACTTTCTAAAAAAATTGATTATCAATTTATGGATACAGGAATTATGTATCGTAGCTTTACTAATTATTGTTTAAAAAACAAAATTGCTTTTGAAAGTGAAGATTTAATACTTGCAGCATTACAACTTTTTGATATAAGATGAGTTAATGGTCATTTTTTATTTAATGATCAACCACCAACAGAAGAAATTTATGATAAAAATGTTACTAGTAAAGTACCAATAATTGCTTCGTTATCTGAAGTTAGAAAAGTTATGGTTGCTAGAATTCAAGAAATGGTTAGAAGTCAAGGCTTTATTGTCGTTGGCAGAGATATTAGTAGTGTTGTTTTACCTGATGCTCAATTAAAGATTTTTTTAACTTCTAGTTTACACGCTCGTAGTGAAAGAAGATATAAACAGTATATTAAAGAGGGTATTAATATTACACAAGAACAAGTATATAACGATATGGTAATTCGTGATAATGTTGATAAAACTCGTAGCACTGGTCAACTAGTAATTGTTGAAGATGCAGTTATTTTAGATAATAGTGATTATAATTTACAAACGACCGTTGATAAATTAAAAGTTTTATATGATAATTACTTTAGTCATAAAAAATAATATTTTAAATATAAGGATTTGAATAAAATGAATAAGTTACCAAAAGTAGTAATTGTAGGACGTCCTAATGTTGGTAAATCTTCAATTTTTAATCGTATATTACAAAAAAAAGTAGCAATAATTGAAGATATGCCTGGAGCAACTAGAGATCGAATTTATGGCATTGGTGAATGATTAACACAAAATTTTGTGATTATTGATACGGGTGGTATTACTAAAACGATTACTAATTTTACTCAACAAATCAATCAACAAGTTAATATTGCTTTAGCTGAGGCTGATATTGTTTTATTTGTTTGTTCTTATCAAGAAGGTCTAACTCACGAAGATGAAGATATTGCTAAATTATTATACAGAACTAAGAAACCGGTTATTATTATTGCAAATAAATATGATAATGTTCAAAACGATAATGATAAAATTTATGATTATTTAAAAGTTGGCTTTGGCGAACCAATTTTAGTGTCTGCTAGTCATGGTGTTGGTTTTGGTGATTTATTAGATATGATAATTACTAAGTTACCAAAAGAGGTTCATACAGAAAAGAAAGAACATATTAATTTAGCAATTATTGGTCGTCCCAATGTTGGTAAATCAAGTTTAGTTAATACTATTCTTCAAGAGAATAGAGTTATTGTTTCACCAATAGCAGGAACAACAACTGATGCTATTGATAGTAATTTTGTTTATAATAAAAAACAATATTGTGTTATTGATACTGCTGGAATTCGTAGAAAAGGAAAAATTACTGAAGATTTAGAAAAATATAGTTTAATTAGAACTACTAATGCTATTGAACGTAGTGATATTGTTTTGTTTTTATTAGATGGTAGTGTTGAAATTCAAGAACAAGATTTAACAATAGCAGGAATGGCAAAAAATTTAGATAAGCCAGTTATTATTATTGTTAATAAATGAGATTTAGTTAAAAAAAATGAAAAAACAATGCAAGAGTTTACTAAAAAAATAAAAGAAAAATTTAAATACCTTGAGTATTCTTTTGTTGTATATTTATCTGCTTTAGAAAATACTAGAATTCATACTTTATTTGCTACTATTAATGAAGTATTAGTTAATATGAATTTAAGAATTAAAACAAGTATTCTTAATGAAATAATTAATAAAGCTCAATTAATTAATGAGTCGCCCTACTTTAAAGGTGGTAGATTAAAGATATATTATACAACACAGGTTGAAAAAAATCCGCCTACTTTTATTTTAATGGTAAATGATCCACAACGATGTCATTTTTCTTATGAACGTTTTTTAATTAATCAAATTCGTGAACGATTTGGTTTTCAGGGTGTACCAATTAAATTAAGATTTAGAATGCGTAAGTCATTGTATAATAAACAATAAAAAAGTGTAAAATTTTGTGATTATATTTATTTAAGAAAAATTTATTGTATAATAATATTTATTAAGATAAAAAACTAATGATTAGAAAGTGTAAATGATTATGCTAAATTTTTTAACATTAGAGTCGCACAATAAAAGTTTATCAACATCGGCAATGTGAATAATGTTTATCATTGGTTTGATTTGTATTGGTATTATTTTTCTTGTGTTTTTTTTATTTAAAAGAAAATTACGTAAAGAAAGGAGCTTGATTAACGAGCAATTTTTATTTAAACCAAAAAAAGTTACATATCAAGTTTTTCATTTTTGAAATAAAGCTCTTTATATATTTTTAATGTTTTGTGCAACAGTTGGTGCCATTGTGCTATTATCAGTTTCAATAAGTTCAATGTTTTAATTTTGAAAAATTAAGAAAAAGTTTTAGGAAGGGGTTAAAATATGGGTTTAGTTTTCTGAAAAAAACATAAAGAGAAAAATCAAACAAAAAATAGTAATATTGAATTAAAAACCTCAAAAGAAAAAAGTCCTTGAAATAATGTTTTAAAATTTTTACAAGACTTAGGTAAAGCATTACAATTTCCAATTGCAGTATTACCATTCGCTGCTATTTTAAACAGATTTGGAGCATTAGGGCTTACATTTACTACTACAACTGATGCTGGTGTTATGCATGTTACTAATGAAGTGGGTTATTGAATTTCATATATTATTCAACAACCAGGAAAAATAGTATTTGATAATTTACCATTATTATTTGCTTTAGGTTTAGCATTTGGTTTAGCTAAAGATCATCGTGGTGAAGCTGCATTAGTTGGAGCAGTATTTTATTTGGCAATATCTGCAATGACGTCAATTGAACATTCATTACCAGAAATGTTATATAAAAATGTTTTAACTTTTACATCAAGTAAAGGTGAAAAATTTTCGTCATTATTTTATGTAGAAGAATTTGGAACAGATGGTAAAACTATCATTGGTGGTATTTATGTATTAAACATTGGTGTTTTTGGTGGAATTGTAGCGGGGTGTTTATCTGCAGTTTTATATAATAAATATAAAGAAATTAAACTTCCTCAAGCATTATCATTCTTTGGTGGTAGAAGATTTGCACCAATGGTAGTTTTAGCAATAACTATTCCCACTGCTTTAGCATTTGCTATTGTTTGACCATGAATTCAATTAGTATTAATGAAATTTGGTCAATTAGTTGCTAATCCAAATAATCCAGCAGTTGCTATTCCAGGAACAGCAGTTTATGGAATATTAAATCGTTTATTATTACCTTTTGGATTACATCAAATCTTAAATACTTTTTTTTGATTTCAATTACCAATTAATGGTCAGATAATATCTCCAATTACAGGTGCTGCATCTGGAACAACGGAATGAGTAAATGGAGACATTAATGCTTTTACTAGAGGTATTGAAGGATCTGGATTTTTTCAATCAGGTTTCTTTCCTATTATGATGGGTGGTATTCCCGCTGCTGCCTTAGCTATGATTATGGCAGCTAAAAAAGAAAATAGAAAAATGGTATCAGGATTTTTAGGAGGAGTTGCTTTAGTTTCTTTTATTAGTGGAATCACTGAACCAATTGAATTTTCATTTGTATTTATTGCTCCATTATTATTAGTAATTCATGCCTTATTAACAGGGATATTTATTGCAATAACGACAGCATTGCATATCCAAGTTGGTTTTGGTTTTAGTGCTGGAATTATTGACTATTGCATTTCTTTTGCTCAATCATGAGGATTTGCTAATCATGCTACAGGTGCTTATCATATTACTTCAAATCCACTATGAGTATTATTATTAATTGTGGCTGCTGGTGGAGTTTATTTTATTGTATTTTATACATTAATTACTAAAATGAATATTGAAACACCAGGAAGAGAAGAAGATTTTGGTGTTGAAGAAAATAAAGTAACAACAAAATCAGAGTTAAGCAATAAAAATCTTAAAAGTGATAAATATACATTAATGGCAACAAAATTAATTGAAGCAATTGGTGCAGATAATTTTGTTGAAATTGATAATTGTGCTACTAGGTTACGTTTGATTGTTAAAGATACAACACGTGTTAATTTGGCAAAAGTTAAGGCCGCAGGAGCATTTGGTACTAAAATTTTGAATAAAGAAGCTTTGCAAATTGTTATTGGTACCGATGTTGAACATGTAGCCAATGCAATAAAGACACAGTTACAAAATTCAGCAACTTTGAATATTAAAACTAAAGTTAATCTATAATTAAAAGTGATTATTACAATATAATATTAAATCTACTAAAGCTCATATAGCCATTAAATGGTTATATGAGCTTTTAATTGATTAAAAAAGATAGGAGTAAAAATAATGGGAGTAGGTAAACATTTAATTACTAACATTTTACAAAAAATAAAATCACAAGTACCAACATTAACTAAAGAAGACCTTATTACTGCGCTTAATATTATCTATATAACTTGTGCAGAATATAATGCTATTGATAGTTCTATTAGTAATATTGCCAAATATTATCACCAAGAAGATGAAAAATTTGATAGTCAATTGTTTAAAAAAAATTTGCATAGTTCTTTTCAATGGACATATTCCGTAATTAAATTTAATTAATTGTCAATAAAATTGTTTTAAAACTATTTAGTGTTATTGAATATAGAAATAAATATTTTTTGAAAAAATAGTTTAAAAAATGAGTTTACATTTTAAACAAAAAATTGTTAATAATATTTTTATATTAGCTCGATAAAAATTTAAATTTTAAAAAAATATTTTTAATATTTTTTTTATTTTAATGGTTTTATTTTATTAAAAATTTCACAAAGTAAGTTAAATCTTAAGTACATAAGTCTAAATTTAGATTTTCTACATTTATTTACTAAAATTTTGAATCTTTTCAATCAAGCAAAGACATGTTCAACTTTAATTCTAATTTTAGATACAATCTTATTGTATTTTCTTTCTTGTTTAGTTAATTTTTTATTTTTAGTTCTTTTAATTGGTATTATTGTATTTTTATAAATATTTTGTATACCTTGATATCCTAAATCACCAATAATTATTGTTTTTTCTGAAAATTCAAGATTTGAATTTTTTAATATTTGAAAATCATGCACTTTACCATTATCAGCAAAAATATCAACAATTTTTTTATTAAAAAAATCATATACAATTTGAAATTTTATAGAATACATTCAACTTTTACCAGAAAAATATTCTAACTGTAGTTTTTTTTAGTTGGTCTTTCAATTTCAATCTCAGTTGAATCAATTAAATAAAATTGAAATTCATTTGAATTTTCTTGTTTTTTATCAATTTTTAATTTATATCTTTCTTTTAAAAATTGGTAATCTTTGTGGTTACTAAGTTTATTTTCTACTCAAGTAATATTTCGAAAACAACTTGATGGGCTCATTTTAGATTTAATACTCATTTGAAAAAAAGTATAATATTCTTTTCAGTATAATAAAGTCATCATTAATCTTTCTTCTACTGAAAGTTTATTTTTTCGACCTTTATTTTTTTCTAATTTTTCTATTTCAATTAATTTTTCTAACATTTCATTAAAATGAAAACGTTTTATACCAAAATATCTGTAAAATTCTTCATTTTTTAATTTTTTTAAATTTTCAAAAATCATTTTTATCAACACTTTTCTAAATTTATTGTTAATAACAAAATTATAAAATAAATTTTAAAATTATTAATTGACTTTTAAAAATTTAATTACGGAATATGTCTAATATATTGATCAAGACAATTTATACAGTTTGAAAAGTTTGATTTCAATTATTTTAATAATTAATGTTTTTAATCATCCTTTATTATTTAGTGATTTTATTAAAAAAGATATTACTAATATTGAATTTATGAAAACAAAAATAGAAATCCTGAAAAAATGATAATATTTTTTTTATTAAAAAAATTAGTTCGTGCAAGGACTTAAATAAGTTAAATAAATTAAGAGAGCAATTAAATAATAATTTTGAAATATTAAAACATTTTAAAACAATTTGTGAAAATCATCAATTAGGTGTATTAAATATTTATAACTTTATTGCTAATCAATCAAAATATTTTGTTACTGATGAAGATTGTGATAATAAAATTAGTTTAACAAGTAATGAATATGAAAAAATTAAGGAGATAATGTCAAGAGAAAATAAATTTAAGGATATTTTAGTTAAAGATAGTAATTCTGAAATTCCATATAAATTAAATATTGAAGAACTTGATAAAATTTTTAAAAAGGAAGTTGTAAATTTATTCGATGAATATGAAAATAAAATTTGTGATTTTAAAAATAATAAATCTAAAAAAAATGAATTAAAAATTAAGGGAATTAAATTAAAAATTCAAAATATTTTTGATTTGTCAAAAATTATTTTTGAAATGTTTCAAAAACCAGTTACTTCTTCATTGCCTTTAACGAAAATTGTAAATCAAATTTTTGATGAAAATGATTCAATGCAATATTTAAGCGAAATTGAAAAAAATATTGATAGTAATATTGAAATGATTAAAAAGTTAAAACAAAAATTGCAATGTCAATATCGAGTGAAAATTTCCCAAAAATATTTATAAAAAAATTAAATTATTTTGGAAAGTTAAACTATTCAATAAACTACATAAATTCCAAATAACCCATAAAAAATTTAGTTCCTTATTTTATACAAAAACTTTTTTTATTTTAAAAAAGTAGTAAAATTTAGAAAAATAAAAAATTGCTTTGTTTTGAAAGTAAATATTTTTATATTTACTTTCAAAGGAGAACAATAAATATGAAATATTTTAATCCAAGTTATTGATTTAAGTTATGAATGCTAACTGTCCCATTTTTTCAAAATAAAAACCAAGGTATTAATGGTAAATGAATTGATAATAATGAAAAGATTAAAAATTGAGCTAGCAACAATACTAATTTACAATCAATAAACCAAGATATTAGCTTTACAAATTTAAATACTAATTATCAACGATATAATTTAAATCAACAATTACCAAATCAAAATATTGACCTTTTTTATCAAATAAAACTACAAACAAATACTCATAAACATCGTCATGAAAAACACAGAAATAGACTAAAAAGAGAGAATTTTTTTGATATAACATCAATCAAAGGAAATGAAATTACAAATGTTCCATTTTCTTTTTCTTCTCCAATTACTGTTTCATTTGTACCAATAATTTTTGAAGGAATAATAGATTATTATTATTATTGAAAAGACTTAAATTTTGATAATCCTAAAAAGAAATTTGGTGAAATATTTAAAGAAAAAATAAAAGATATGTACAATAACGGTGAAATTAAAATTAATTTTCAAATTAATTGGTCAACTGTAAATAAATTTGGTCAACTTATTTTTGATAATTTTTTGGAAATTGAAAAAACATATGCAAATAGTTCTAAACAAGAACGCATAGAAATTAATTTTGAGTATTATAATTTTAAATCAGTAAGAATAATAACAGAAGATATATTGGGTTATCCAAATAAATGTTTTGATAATTTAAAAAGAGATTTTCCAGATTGAAATAAAAATATCGAAATTAATTTAGGAAAAATTAATATTAATAAAAATTATGAATATTGATCTGGAAAAAAAGATGATAGCATTAAAACTGCAATAAAAAGAAAATATCTTTCTATTAAAAAAGAAAATATCAAAATTATAAATTGAAAAGATTATTCATATTTTGATAAATGTTTTAAATTTCAATTATTAGCAAAAAATTATGCTAGAGAACTTGATGATTGTTATTCCTATGGTTCAACAAAACCAATTTTTACTTATATAACACAAAATAAACTTAATGAAATAAACTATAATATAACAAATAACGTATTATTCCAAGATTGAATAGAAGATATAAGATATTGAAATTCTACTTTGCCACAAGCAATAAATAATGCTAAAACATTTACTCCTGAACAGCTATATAATTGAAAAAGACAAGAACGTATAAATATTCAAGGTTATGTATCAAGATGAAAAATTTTAATAAAAATAATAGATGATGAGATGAAAATTGATGAATTAAGCAAAAATTTGCAAGGATTAAAAAATGATTTTAAAATTTTAAATAAAACAGTTAATGAATTAGAAACAAGAGTTTCTAATTTGGAAAATGAATCAAATTGAAATTGTGCTAATACAGTAAATTTAGTTGGTGAATTAATTTCTTACATGCCTGTAATTGGAACTGTTGGTTCTAAACTTTCAGCAATTACTTCTGGTACTTGTGCTATTGCTGGTATATAATTCTAATTATTTTATATCTTTAAAATCAATTTTAAGGCACCAAATTTGCTCATAGACAAACATTTTTAAAATTTATATGGTTAAGTATTCAAAAAATATAAATCTTATATAACTTTAATTAGGAATTATTGATATCCATATCTTCAAGGATGATTTTTATTGGGTATATAAACTTTTTTAGTTTTTATTAAATTTTCTTTGATAATTGGTTTTAACGTTATTTCTTTTAGTTCATATATTTGATTATTGTAACTAATATATAAGTCATTAATAAATGATTTAAGTACAATTACATCAGTTCTAGGTTTTATATATTGAACTTTGTTATTTTTATAAGGAAAATATTTTTTACTATAATATGTTATAGTTGAACCACTATTTGTTTTTCTTTTAGAAAATCTTGAAAGATAAATATTTATTTCTTTTTGTGTGGGAGCTTTAACCATAGCAGATTTATTATCATCAATAGGAAAGGCAAACTGTTTATTAAAAACGTTTATGTATGTTTTAAGAAATTGATTAGCTTCATTTAATGTTTTAATTTTATTAAGTCGTAATTCACTAATTAATCGACTTTGCAGTGTTCCAAATAAGCGTTCTATTCTACCTTTAGCTTGTGTAATTGAAGTTCTAATTATTTCAACACCTAAATCATTACAGCACTTTTGAAATTGAGTATAAGTGTCATTTTCCGGATTTATTTTTCCTGCATCAACTTTTTTCTTATATCCAAAAACTGTTCTGTTATCAGTATAAAATGTTTTTGGTATACCGTATTGAGTTAAAATTTGATAAAAAACATTATAATAACCATCTAATGTTTCTTGATGATCAAATCATAGTCCAACAATATTTCCAGTAGCATCATCAATTGCAGCATGTAAAAATGCTTTTGGTTTATCGTTACCAAATCAATGATGATTACTGGCATCCATTTGAATTAATTCACCAAAATTTGTTCTACGATTTCTTGTTGGATGTAAGTTATTTTTCTTATTTTTATGTTTTTTTGGTGAACTGATTTTTTCTTTAACTAATATAGTATAAAGTGTGCTATATGAAATTTTAATTTTTTCTTCATTAATTATTTTTTCATGAAAATGTTGAAAATTAAAATTATAATATTTTGTTTTATACAAGTTTATAATTTTATTTTTAAGTTCAGTATTTGTTGCTTTATTAGAAATTCTATTGCGAGATTTATGAATAAAACCAACTTTACCTTCTTTATTAAAAATTTGAATTAATTGGTTAATTCTTCTAATAGTTAGATTAAGTTTATTCTTGGCTTGATGTTTAGATAATTTATTAATAAAAATGTCATTTATAATTTTATACTTATATTTTTCTTTCATAGTCATGCTTCTTTCCATATTTATAACCAAGTATATTTAACTTCACTTTTTGGGAAATTTTTACTCGATAACTAATAGGAAATTATCACTAAATAATGACAACAAAAATTGCAAGAAATTTTAAACGATAATGATGTTTCAAAAAAGGAAACGTTAATGCAAGTAGAAAGTTTTAATAATTCTCATAAAACAGAAACAAAGAAAACAAATGTTAAAAAAAGAAAAAATAAGAAAAAAGACAACAAAAAAAATGAACATTTAAAATTTATTAATACTAATGAAACAGATAATTCAGAATCATCTACAACAAGTAGTTCAACGTCTTTACTTGAAAAAGATATTACTAAAATTAATGCTATTTTAGAAGAAAAGGACATTAAAGAACAAAGCATAAAACAAGAAAATGATGCAAAAGAAGAAAAAACAGAAATTTTAAGTCAAGATCAAATTTTACAAGCAAAAATTAATCAATTAGAAGCACAATTAAAGCAAACACAAGAAGAATTGGATAAAACAAAAGTTAAATCTGCAGAAGAAACAGCAATATTAGAACAACAATTAATAGCAGAAAAGCAAAAAGTACAACTATTAATTGATGAAACTAAATTTTTAGTTTCTAAAGTTGCTACTTTAGAAAGAGAGAAAACAAAGTTAGAAAAAATTAAACAACAAAATAGTGTAAAAATAAATCAAATAGGTAATAATTTAGAAAAAGTGCAAAAAAAATTGAGAAATATTCGTGATCAAAAAAATAAAAGTATTGAAAGATTAATAAAAAAAGAGTTCGCGTTAGTTTCAGAAAAAACAATAATTATTGGTGATTTAGGATATCAAGGTATACAAAATATTTATAAAAATACAATAATACCAATTAAAAGAACTAAAAATAAAAAATTGGTTACGGAAGTTAATCAATTAAAGGAAGAAAAAATAAAACTAGAAACTATTCAACAAGAAAATGGCATGCAAATAAAGGAGAAAGAAAAAAATATTTCTTTACTAGAAGATAAATTAACAAAGATTGGTAATCAAACAACTGAAGAAGTTCAAAAACTACTTAAAGAAAAAAAACAATTAGTTTTAGAAAAAGAAAAGTTAGAAACTTTAAATAAAAAAGGTAGTCAGAAGTTGACAAATTTAAATAAAAAAATACAAGTGTTATCACAGTATAATCAAAATTTAGTGGCATTTACTGATAGTTATGATATAAAATCTTGTATTCATATTAACCCAGTTATTGAAAAAAAATAGTATCAAAAACATTAGTAGTTAGTGAAATGATGGAAGTAGTTGCACCAGTATCAGTTTTAGTACCTACAGGTCAACAATTTTCAGTTGAAACTGAAAATTGAGAAGACGTTCATATTGCTAATGAATTAACACCAGGATTTTGTTTACAACCAAAATTATTTACAATGTAATTAGTATTATTATTTCGTATAAATAAGAATCATTAAAATTATGTTATAGTTTATATAGAGGTGACCATATAGTGAACAATGAGGTACTAAAAACAATTTTATTCAAGAAAGAAATAACTATCAAAGATAGAATATTATTTAAAACAATTTTTGAGGTTTTAAGTACTCTTTTTACTAATGAAGATGGTGTATCAATATTAAAAAGTGGTTATAAAATAAATGATTATCAACAAGTTTGATTTTTAACGATTAGTCCAAATAGCGAAAAAGAAGAAGTAATTAAAACAGGATATGCAAATTTTTTGTCAGAAGATTGAAATGTTATTTATCAATTTAATAGTACTAGTACAAGTGAAAAAAGAAAACAATTGGGTGAAAAATATATTAAAGATAAAGTAGAATTTGTTACTTTTGTAAAAATAAAAGAAAAATCAAAAGGCATTGGTTATCATTTTATAGGTATATTTGTTTTTGATGATTATCGTAACAAAGATTATAAAACAATGGTTTTTAAAAAAATTAAAGATAGTTATAAATTAAATAAAAAGAGTTAATAAATATTTATTAACTCTTTTTATTTATAAAGATATATGTTTAGTTTGATTTTCACTTTCTTCTTCAAAAATAGTAATATTATTAAAATTAATTTCTTGTATCTTTTTTTTCAATGGTTTTGAAATAATTTTTCTATTTGAAAAAACTGTTGATGTATTTTTAGTTGGTTGTTCAACAGATATTATTTTAGTAGTAGATGTAGTAGTTTGATAATTAGTAGTGGGGGTAGTACATATAGTTTGAATCCATAGGTTGTAAATATTGATATTCATTATCAAAATTATTACTAAAGAATTTAATACAGCAGTTTCATAACATTTTCTTTTTTCCTTTTCTTTTTAAATATTTGAACACTATCTAAAATTAAATAATTGCATTATTTAATTTTAATAGTTTATAATTATAATAATAGCAAAGTTTATTTAAAGGTGAATATAATGTTACGTAGTAGTAATATTTTAAAAATTAATAGTATTAATAATTTTGAACAATTATTTATTTTTTTTGGTTTACCAGTTCTTTTTTTACTTTTAATTATGAAATTAACTTTTTTAATTACTATTAATTTTCATAAAAATAGTATTAATAATAAAAAAATATTTAATAAAACAAAAATCATTATTCTTCAATTTAGTTTATGATTTTTAGCACAATTTTGTTTATTTTTATTACCAGTTCAAGAAATGGTAATTAATATTAATTTTTTAGATTTAGAAAGTTTACCAATGCTATCATTGATTTCGATTTTACATTTATTTATTTGTTTTAGTTTTTTAAGCCGTAATAATAATCAAATTATGAAAGTGATGCGTTTTACTATTTTGTCAATTATTATAATTGCTATTATTTTACAATTTAATTTTACTATGATTAAAATATCATTACCATCAATAAATAACTTTATTTCAGTACTAATTTTAGTGTTCTTTTACTATTGATTAGGTTTCTTTTCATGAAAAATGTTTAGTGATAATTTATTTACAATTTTTAATTTAATTAAAAAAACTTGAGTAACATTATTTAGTAATTCTTCATTACCCAATATTATTAATAAACAATTTCCAGTAAAAGCATATACTAAAACTAAAATTATCATTTTAACATGGCAATTTAAAAAACAAATGTTTACTAATTTTGACCACCAAGTTTCTATTACTGATAATAATAAAAAACTTTTAATTACTATTTTTAAGAAGAATTTAACTTATTTTTTAAGTGCCCAATTAACACTACTTATTACTAAAACTATTCAAGATTTAAAAACTTTAATTAATGGTTGAAAAATGGCTTTAATTCAATAACTTTTTTTGTTTTAAAATTTAAAAGAAAGGAAGAACGAATATGAAAAAACAATCATTTTTGCTTTTTAAAAATGCGTTTAAACAAGCATTTCGTAATAAAATTCAATTAGTTGGTTTAATTGTTTTAGTATTATTATCATCAACTATTTTTTCATTAATGCAAACAAGTTTAGCAAGAATTTCTGATGAATATTCAACATTAGTTGCAAAATCTAATTTACATGATTTTGTTATTGATTTATCTAATACTACTCCAAAAACTGTTTCTAATAAAATCTCAACATCAACAACTGCTGTTGATGAAAAGAATGATTTTGATATTAACAATATTGCAAATGATGCTGGTAATGAATTTATATGAGATCGTGTTGAAGGCAGAACTATGCAATTAGATAATAATAGTAATCCTAGAATTTTAAAAATATTAACTTATAATCAAGATGCTCGTATTGATAAATTAATCATTAGTGATGGTTATCAAATAGGAGATAGTAATAATCCAGATAAAACTCCAAGTTGAAAACAGGTAGTTATTAATAAAGAATTTGCTCAAAAAAATAATTTGCATATTAATGATACAATTCGTGTGCAATCAGATCAATTAGGAAGTAGTTTAAAAGTTTCAGGATATGATTTAAATGATGCTGCTTATAGTAGTTATAATTGATTAAAAATTGTTGGATATGGTGTATCTGCTGATTTCACAACCCCAATTATTGATCAAACTACACCAATTCCAAATAAAACTCGTGAAGGTTTATTATACGTTGATCCAATGCAATTTGGTTTAAGTAAAAGGTTAGAAAAAAATAATTATATTTGATCATATGATAAAGCTAATGAAAAAATCACAATTTCTTCTGATAATGATCGCGAAATTTATTTTGTTGGAAAATCAACAATAGGTAAAATTAATGATGTTAAATTAATTTCACAAAGTTTAAGAAGTAAATATATTAATACTATTGATTCTGATGCTGCTTTAGTATATAAGTTAGGAAATAATAAGTATACGTTTAATAATCGTACTGCTACTTTGAATGCAACTATTATTGGATTTAAAAGTTTATTAATTGGTTTATTGTTAATTGTTTTAATTATTACAGGAATTACAGTAATATTAATTACTTATAAAAATATTGATAATTCACGAACACAAATTGGAATTTTAAAATCATTAGGTTATAGTAATATTAAAATTTTAATTACATCTTTAGCTTATCCAATGGTAGCAGCACTTATTGGTACTATTTTAGTGTTTTTACCAGCAAGTGGTTTACAAGTAATTATAGTTCAAACATTTGCCAACTATTTTAATCTAGATTTTGGTCATTTTATTTTTAATGGTTTAGGATTTATATATTGTTTAATTTTAATATTTGGTTTTTTATCAATTATTGCATGAGTTATTAGTGCTTTAACAGTTATTAAAAAACCAATAGATTTAATTAAAAACGAATCAGCTACTGTTAATTCTCGCTTTAGTCGAATTATTAAAACAAAAAGTATTAATCGTGGATTTTTAACAAGATTCCGTTTATCACTATTTACATCATCAATTGGAAAAATGGCAGCAGCATCATTAACTATGTTTTTAGGAACAACTTTAATGACAACATCTATTATTGGTCCAAAAATTATGGCTGATAATAAATTACTTTCTTTTACTGGTATGAATTATCACTCCTTAGTTGAATATGACATTCCGACTTATAATTCTCCATATAGTTTTTATAAAACTTATAATCCAAATAATAAAGATGATTGAACTTATACTTCTACTGTTGATAGTACTACTGGTGATACATATTGACATCCACCACGTTTTGATAATTCTGGACCATTAAATGATACTTTTGTTAAAGAATTATTAGAAAATAATATTAATGCTGAAGCATATGCTCCAATGTCAGATGAATCTAATCCCGGTGCTGCTATTAGTGATTTAGGATATACTGGTTTAACGTATTTAAATGGTAAAATGCTTACTAAAAACTTTTTAAATGGATTAGATTCTAGTGATATTAAAGATGCTTCTGTGATTGTTGGAATTATGGTACAAATGGCTTGACCAAATGCATTACCAATGTATGACACAGTTTTAAAAAATACTAATATTAACAGTTTTTATAGTGAGAATACTTATAATATTATTAGAAAATTTTATCAAAACTATCGAACAACAGTGGCAATGAATATTAGTGGTACGATTTCGAAGACTGGTAAGATTAGTACTAATCCTAATGATTTAGATATTACAAAATTCAAAGATTGAGCAAATAGTAATATTCCTGCTTACAAAAATGCCTCAAGTAAGGGTCCTACTTTTATTAATGATATTGATAATTTAAGTTTTGATACTAACGATAAATTATATCCGTGACATTTAACTAATGAAACACAATTATTGAATAATAATGCATCTGAAATTAGTGACAAAGAGCGTGATAGTTGAATTAATAAAGTTGGAATTTGATTTGGTGCTTTATTTTATAATAGAATGGGACAAACTGTAGTGCAAGGTGCTTATACTAAAAGCCCATATTTTATTCGTCAAAATATTGCCAAAGCTTATAGTGATCCCAATGCTCCTTTTAATGTTGCTTTTAATGTTGTGCCTTTTGATAAAGAAACTGATGAATTAGAAACTTACTTTGTTGGTACTCCTGAAAAATTATTTAAACAGAACAAATATTTAATGAAAGTTTATGGTTTACAAAATCAACAACAGTTAGGCAAACCTTCAATGATGCAATTATATGATGCTGGAGGTTCTTCATTAAATCCACTTTTAGAACAAGAAAATAGTGATGATAGTATTAGTCTTGTTATTAATCAAACAATTGCTAAACAATTAAATTTAAAAATAAATGATGAATTTAAAATGAGTAGTAATGGTAATACTATGAAATTTAAAGATAATAATAAATTGAAACCTTTTGATTTGGATAAAATTAATATTGATAACGTTGTTGGTGATAGTAAAAATGTTAATAATGTAACATTATTAAAACAACAAACTGGTTATACACAAGTTGATGAGTTAAAGTATGAGGCTTATGTTAATGCGGGTATTAATGCTACAAATATGTTAAAAGAAGTTGCTGCTGGTAAGGTTGTTAATTCTTATAATGATAAGATAAGTTCTAAAACACCAACGTATAAAGTAGTTGGTATATATAATGGTTATGGTCAACCTAATGCTTATATTAGTAAAACTAATGCTGATAAAGTTTTATCATTTAATAAAACAAAAGAATTTTTATTTTTATTATTTAAAAAAGAATGAGAAGACAAAAAAACAACTTGTGATGTTGATTTTGGTAAATTAAAATCATTTAATGAATATCAAAATTTTCTTAATCAATTAAATGATCCCGTTATTTATAAACTTAATCAAATATTTGAAAATGAAAATCCAATCTTTAATTTTAAATTTTCAAATTCGCAATCATTACCAGATATAACTAATTCATTTTCAACTTCGCAAATGTATGGAGATTACAGTGCTTTTGGTTTAAATGGTGGTACTGATGGTTCTGGTACTTATCAAGGTTATGGTGCAGGTAGTGCTGTTAATATTACGCCACAAGATATCCATCATCAGTTGTTAAATCAAATTACTGCTTTAGTTGATACAGTATTAGTTGCATTTATTATCTTTTCATTAATCATTTCGTTCTTTATTATTTTATTAACAAGTAATTTAGTGATTTATGAAAATCGTAAAACAATAGCAACAATGAAAACACTTGGTTATAGTGATGCAAAAATAACTAATATTGTTATTGGTATGTATTTACCAGTGATTGCTGTTATGTTTGTTATTGGTTTTCCTGTAGGATGAATAATTGTTAAGTTTATTCTTAACTATTTAGCTGCTAATACAACATGGATTTTACCATTATTCTTTGTTTGATGATTACCGCTTGTGGTTGGTTTAATTGTCTTTGGTATTTATGCAACAACCTTTATTATTGATTGATATGCCATGAAGAAGATTAATCCAATTAAAACTTTAAATGAAATTGATTAAAAGCAGAAAGGAATAAAAACATGAAAAATGATAAAAAAAACACTAAAAATTCAAGTGGACAAGTAACTAAAAATAAGTTAGAATCTACTTTTACAAAGAAGTCAGTATCTAAAACCGAAGGTACAATACCACCAGTAACTCATAAATCTCATGATAAACCAGAATCAAAGGAAGAAATAGAAGCTAATAAAGCTAAATTGCAAGCTTTTAAAGATAATCAAAAAGCAATTAAAAAATTAACAAAAACTCATTCAAAAGAAATTTTAGCAGGTAAAATTATATCAATGACTAATAATACTCCTGATACTCAAACTAATGTTATTGAATTATTTGATGTTAAAAAATCTTACTTAACTGGAGACTTAGAATATGAAGTATTAAAAGGAGTTAATTTAAAAATTAAATTAGGTGATTTTGTTGTTATCTTAGGACCATCGGGAAGTGGTAAGACAACATTATTAAATATTATTTCGGGATTGGATAAACCTAATACTGGTGATGTTTTTGTGGCGGGATACAATTTATCTTTATTAAAAGATAGTCATTTAACTAAATTTAGACGAGATAATGTTGGTTTTATTTTTCAACAATACAATTTATTAACTAACTTAACTGCTCGTGAAAATGCTGAAGTTGGTGAAAATCTTGCTAAAAATAAAAATATGAGTATTGATGATATTTTTCAAGTTATTGAAATGGATGAACATATGAATAAGTTTCCAAGTCAATTATCAGGTGGACAACAACAAAGAGTATCGATTGGTAGAGCACTAGCAAAAAATCCGACAATTTTATTTTGTGATGAGCCAACAGGAGCACTTGATGAGGAAATGGGGCGTAAGGTGTTAGAAATTTTATTGGATGTTAATCGAGAATATAAAACATCAATTATTATGGTTACTCATAATCCTAACTTCCAATATGTTGCAAATACTGTTATTAACGTTAAAAATGGTAAAATTATTAGTGTAAAGAATAATGAAAAACCAATGAAACCAAATGAAATAAATTGATCATAAGAAAAGGGTATAGATGGGGGTTGATTTAATAAATACTTGTATAAAGAAAAAAATATTAAATTATAAGAATCTAATAGAAAATACTATATTTTATTTAGTTTAATTATTTTTTAGAAAGAAAAAGGTGCAAGGTAATGAGTATTGGTTTAATTACATTTATTATATGAATATGTTTAGTAATTTGAATAGTGTTTTTAATTTGAGGTATAACTTTATGTAATAGTAATAATGCATTAGGCATCATATTATTATTTTTAACATTAAATTTAATTGGTTTAATAATAGGAATTTCTTTATTATATAATAAAAATAAGCAAAATGTAGATAACAAAAAAAATATTAATAGTAATATTAAAATAGAAGAACTAAGTTAAACATTCCTTTTTAGAAATTTTAGTATTAAATTAAAAAATCATACCTTAATTTAATACAATTAAAAATAAAATAATAATAAATATTATCATATTAAAGTATGACTTAAAAATATTTAAATGAAACTTGCAAAAAAAGTAATTATTTTAACAATGATTGATAAATTATTCAGATATTTTTGTTGAAGATAAATCATAAAATTTACCTTTAATAATATATACTATTGTTTCACAAATGTTAACTAAGTGATCACCTAGTCTTTCAATATATTTCAACTGTTGCATTGTTGATGTATATTGAGAGAGTTGATCATTATTTTTGTTTACTTTTAACATATTGACAATGTTTTTCATTGATTCATGAAAACGATTATCAATATCGATATCATATTCTGCTGCTTGATAAGCTTTGTTAATATCATTTTCATTTATAGATTCACCAATTAAATCCATCATTTTAAATACTTTTTTCATTAATCCTGATAATTGAGATGTTAATTTAATTTCTGGTTTATATTTGACATTAAATTTGGATAAATTTTTAGCATAATTTGAAATACGTTCTAAATCACGAATAATATTCATATAGCCAATAATAGTACGTAAGTCAGTAGCAAAAGGATTTTGTTGAGCAATACTTCAAATTGCAGTAATTGTTAAACTTTCAGCGACTGTTCTAATTTCTTTATCGGTTTCAACAATTCTTTTTGACATATCAAAATCTTGTGTTTCCATTGCTATTAAAGCGTCTTTATGTTCTTTTTTTACTTCTTTTAATAAAGTTAATAAGTTTTGTTTTAAATTTATGATATCTAAATCAAATCTACGGTTAATTATTTTCATTTTTTCCTCCTTTCTCTATAATTAATTATATATATTTTTAACCAAATCTGCCGGTAATATAATCTTCTGTTCTTTTATCTTTTGGTCGTGAAAATATTTTTTTAGTATTATTATATTCAATGACTTCTCCATTTAAGAAAAAAGCAGTTTTATCAGAAATTCGTGCTGCTTGTTGCATTGAATGAGTAACAACAATAATTGTAAAGTCTGATTTTAAATCATTCATTAAGTCTTCAATTTTAGATGCGGCAATCGGATCTAGAGCTGAAGTTGGTTCATCCATTAATAGTACTTCTGGTTTTAGGGCAATAGCACGAGCAATACATAAACGTTGTTGTTGGCCACCTGATAATGATAATGCTGAATCAAATAAGTGTTGAGCAACTTCATCTCATAAAGCCGCTTTTTTTAAAGCATCTTCGACAATTTGATTTAGAATCTTTTTGTTTTTAATGCCTTGATTTTTTGGACCATATGCAACATTATCATAAATTGACATTGGAAAGGGATTAGGTTTTTGAAATACCATTCCAACTTTAGTTCGTAATGAAATAATATTTTTTTTATTTTCATAAATATCTTCATTATTGAATAATATTTGTCCATTAATTTTAACACCATCAATTAAATCATTCATTCTATTTAAAGTTCGTAGTAATGTTGATTTGCCACAACCACTTGGTCCAATAAAAGCGGTTACTTGATTACGACTTATTTCTAAATTTATATTAAATAAAGCCTGTTTTTTACCATGATTATAGAAGAAATTTAAATTTTTAATAGTAAAAACATAATTACTTTTTGGAATATTTTCTATATTTGATAAATTATTTGATTTGTTATTTGGTTTTTTCTTAAATTTATCTTTCACTTTTAAAAAGTAAGGTTTAATCACATTTACTTTTCTTTTTTTATTGCTATTCGCTGATTCTTTCTTGCTTTCATTTTTTCTTTTAATAATTCAATTGAGCATTTTGTTTTCACCCCGATTCCTGTTGTTAAACTTTTTTCAAAATGTTTTGCTATAAAATTTAAAATAAATATTAGTATAACTGTTATTAGTGCTGTTTGGTACATCATTCCTAATTTATTAGGGTCATTTGATTCTTTATTAACTAATAAAATATGGGTTGTTAAAGTTTGTCCTGAACTTAAGAAACCTTTATTGGGAAAAGCAACAGTGCTTCCTAATGTTAGATAAACTGGTGCTGATTCACCAATAATTCTACCCATTGATAAAATCATACTAGTAATAATGCCACCAATGGCAGCTGGAATAACTACTTTTCTTATTGTTTCAAATTTACTAGCACCTAGTGCTAATGATGCTTCACGATATTCAATAGGTACTGATTTTAATGTATCTTCTACTGCTCTAATAATAAGTGGTAAAATAACAATTGTTAATGTTAAACTAGCAGCAATTGCTGAGAAACTTATTTGTAAGAAAGTAATAAAAAAAGTAAATCCAAACATACCAAAGATAATTGATGGCGTAGAAGCTAAGGTATTTAGCACAAAACGTAATATTGAAGCAAATCAACCATTTTTGGCATATTCGTGAAGATAAATTGCGCCAATAATACCTAATGGCATAGCAATAGTAATTGTTGTTAATACCAATAAACATGTCATTGTGATAATTGATAAGTAACCTTCATCACCGGTTGTTCAAATTAAAGCCGCAAAATTAAAATTGAAAACGCTACTACCAGCATTACCACTAATGTTGAAGATACCATTAATAATAATATCACCAATAATTCAAATAATTAATCCCATAGTAATAAAACAAGCTAGCCCCATAAAGAATAATCGAAAATAGTCTTTAAAGTGTTTTCAACCTTGATTTTTAATAGTTTTTTCACTAATAGTTAACATTAGTTGATTATCAGATAGATTTATTTTTTTTAAATTATAATTTCGTGGTTTTTTATGACCTTTTGCTTTTTTATCACTACGTTTATAAATTATTAAAACAATAAAGTTAATGATTGAAACTATAATAAATAAAAATAAACCAATTCCATATAATGCTGATATTTGTTGATAACTAACTGCTTCTCCAATTTCTAGTCCAATTACTCCCGCTAAAGTAGAAATTGAACTAAATAAAAATGCAAGTGGACCATGTGCAAAATTGGGGGTTAGAGTACTATTACCAGCAATCATGACAACGGCCATTGTTTCACCAATGACTCTTCCAAATCCAAAAATTATTGCACCAATGATTTTGGTTTTTGCCGCTTTAAAAATGACTTTAAAACTAGTGTCAGTCCTGCTAATACCTAGTGCTAATGATGCATATAGATAAGATTTTGGTACTCTAGTAATAGCATTAACAGATAATGAAATAATTGTTGGTAATGCCATCATTGATAAAATAAAACTTGCTGTCATCATATTTTCTTTGGTTGGTGCTCCCATTTTTACAAAAATAGGACCAATGGTCATTAAACCAAAAGCACCAAAAACAACTGAAGGAATACCAGATAATAATTCTACTAAAGTTAATGTTGTTTTTTTTAATTTTGGTGGTAAAAATTCACATATAAATAATGATGTTAGTAAACTTAAAGGAACAGCAAGTATCATTGAAAATAGCGCAACTCAAAAAGTGGCAACAACAAAGGCAATAATACCAAAACTATTAGCACTAGGTAATCATTTACTATTTCCTAACATTTTAAATCAATTAAGAAAACTCATATTACTAAATGTTTGGCCGATAATAAAACCAATTAATAATGAAGCGGCAATTAGTGCTAATGAAGATATAGACAATACACAAATTTTAGCAATCAAATCATAAGTATGTTTTTTTTGTTCACTAATAAAAACATTTTTTGGATCATGATTTTTATTAAAATGATTAAAAGTTATTTTATGTCAAAACTTTTTAAAAGATTTGGATTTCATTTATTAATACTCCTTTATGGAAAATTGTTTAATCACTGATTTAAATCATGATTTAATTTGTCAGTTAATGGTACTGCTGATTGTGCGTATTGAGCTTCTGAAAAAGCAGGAACTACGTATTCGTTATGACCTGGATAGCCAGGAATAAACAAGAATTTTAGAAATTTAACTAAAGTATTAATTTGTTTAAAATTTTTATTTATTAAACCTGTAAATGGTCGTGATAACTGATAAGTACCATTTTTAATGGTATCTAAACTTGGAGCAATTTTTTCTCAATTAGCAATATGAATATTAGTGAATTGTTTATTTGAATCTAATTGTTTTTTATCTGAATATGAACTATAACCAACACCACCACTAGACATATTAAACATTTGTGTACTTGAATTAACGGTTATTGCTTGTGGATAATATGCTTTTGAATCACCCAGAATTTTTTCATTAAAAACATCTCGTGTTCCTGAACCATTTTCTCTAGTATAAGGTAAAATTTTGAGGTCACAAGTTGGTTTGATTCAACCTTGATTTGGTTCTGAAGTATTTTGTGGAAATAAATCTCTTCAGAAAATAGACGATTTTAAATACATTTTTTTTACTTTATCTTGTGTAAAATTTAGAGGTTTATTATTACCTAAGCAATCTTTTGGTAAATTATAAACTAAAATCATGCCATCTTTTGATAAAACAAAAGAAATTAAATTATTATTAGGAGTTGTATATTCCTTTGAAAGTCAGCCAATACCAAACATATTTTTATTAACGGGAATTACTGCTGCATCTGAACCTAAACTGTTATAAGTAAAATCTGCTTCTTTATGATTATCAGGATAGTCTTCCATTAATGTATGCATTAAAGGTGCTACTGAAGTTGAACCACCCATAATAAAATAGGGTTTATGACTAACTAAAGTTACAATAAAAATACTAATCATTGTGATTAATCAAAATAATGACAAAATTCTTTTTTTTAGCATATAAATCCACCCAACTGAGAGTTTTCTTTATCATACACGTATTATAACAATATAATTGATAAAAACTAGAAAAATTATTTCATTTTTATAAAAAATGTAGATTCTAGACTATATTATTAATATTTTTAATTTAATATAAAAAATAAAAGAAAAGTATTTCTTTCTTTTATTAGTATTCTTTATTTATATAATTCAAAAGATAAAATAACTTTATTTTTTATTATCTAAAGCATTATTTTTCTTTAAAGTTTTTAAAGTACGAGCACTAATCATTAAAGTTTTTCCACCAATTTTTACTGGTTGTAAGTTTGGATTTCATTTTCTTCTAGAAGAGTTCATCGCATGCGAACGGTTGTTACCAGCTAGTGGACCAATACCACTTAAAGCACATTTTCTTGCCATAGTTATTTTCTCCTTATTAATGTTTTAACTAATAAATAATACCATATTTATTTATTTATTTTAAAAAAAATTAAAATTTATTTGTAAAAAATTGAATATTTACTAGGACATTATTTTAATAAGAAAAATTTAAATTATATATTTTTTTTTAAAAAAATAAAAAATATGTTATAAATAAACTATATTATACAAATTTTTAAGAAATCTTGGAGGAAAAAAATGAATTGTATTATTTATGCTGTGCAAATTGATGATGAAAAAAAGATTGGTTTACATGCACGACCAATAGCCAAAATTGCTGCTGCTATTAGTAAGTATAAAAATATTGAGGTAGAAGTCATTAAATTACCTGATAATGCAGATATTACGAAGCCAGTAAAACTTACTGGTAATGAAACTAAAGTTAAAGCTAAGTCAGTTCTTAATTTTCTAGGTTTACAAGCAAAAAATTTTAGTAAAATTGCTTTTATTATTACAAAAATGGATGAGAAAGAAGAAGATAAAAAACTTGAAGAAGTTAAAACAGAAATTATTTCTTTATTAAAAGAAGAAAAATTAATAAAGTAAATGGTTTTAAAAAAAGTATTCTTTTGAATACTTTTTTTAAAACCATTTATCCTTATGATATAATTATTTACGTTCTTAAAATATTAAATTATATAAATGGAGGCATTTAATGAGCGAAATTAACAAAAATAAAGAAATAATAATTTCAGAACAAGGTTTAGAAAAGTTAAAAACTGAATTATATAAACGAATTAATGTTGAACGTGAATCGATAAAAGAACGATTAAAAGCAGCTAGGGCTGATGGTGATTTATCAGAAAATGCTGATTATACTAGTGCGCGTGAAGAGCAAGGTAAAAATGAAGCACGCATTCAAGAACTTGAAACTATTATTACTAGTGCTGTTATTCTTGAAGAACAAAAACAACGTAAAAATAGTAATATCAAAGCAGTTCGTGTTGGTAGTTGAGTAACAATTGTAAAAATTAAAGATGGTAAAATTGTTTCTGATTCAGAAGAAAAAATTAAAATTGTTGGAAGTATTGAAAGTAATCCATTTGAAGGATTAATTTCTAATGAGTGTCCATTAGCAGTATCAATTATGAATTGTGTTGTTGGTGATATTGTTGATATTAAAGGTATTAAAGAAACATATAGGGTAAAAATTATAGAAGTAAAAAATCAATTATAAATAATTTAATTAAAAATGATCACTAATAAATAGTGATCATTTTTAATTAAATTATTTATAATTGAACAGAATGATAATTATAAGTTTTGTTTTCTTTAGTATCTAAATTACTTTGTTGTTTGATTTTTTCAAAATTATTATCTGGGATTTTTAAGCAATCATTTAGTAATTCTTTTATGTTAGAATTTTCAATATTAAAGTTTTCACATATTTCTTTTAAAGAAAGTTTAGTTTCAAAGTATGTTTCATCATTTTTAATAGTTATACCTTCTTTAATAATTTTATTTTTTAAGTCATTAATTTCAGTTATATATGATGAATTTGGTAAATTAAAAGTTGCTGTTATTACTCATGGGATATCTATTTTTTTAGATGCAACTGCATTATGGTAAGCATTTTTTAAAAATTCTTGTAATTCTTTAGAAAAAATGGTTGCTTTTGAACTATTGTAAATTGAGTGTTGAACATTAATTAGATCTTTTTGATTATAATCAATCATTATTTCTAAATTTAAACGTTTACTTTTTAATTTAAAAGTATTATTTTTTAATATTGTTTTTATAATTTCATATGACTTTGGCATATAAATATCCTTTCTTTTTTTAACTTATTAATAATTATTTAATACTAAATTAATTATATATTATGTTGGATTTTAATGTAGTAATAGGAGTTTTAAATAACATTATAAGTTTAATTTAAAAAGATATTATTAAAATATTATTATTTTAGAATAATAAGTTATTTGGTGTACGAGGAAAAGGAATAACATCTCTAATATTATTAATACCAGTAATAAACATTAAAAATCTTTCTAGACCTAAACCAAAACCAGCACTTGGTGCATATCCATATTTTCTTAAATCAAAATATCATTGTAGATCATTACCCTCAATTTTGAATTGGGTTTTATTTTTTAGTAATTGTTCATAATTATCTTCACGAACAGAACCACCAATTAATTCACCAATCCCTGGCACTAATAAATCCATAGCTGCCACTGTTTTTTGTTGTGGATAATTACTATCAATTGGATTAAGTTTCATGTAAAAAGCTTTGATGGTTTGTGGATAGTTAATAACAAAAGTTGGCTGTTTAGTTATTTCTTCACATAAATATCTTTCATGTTCTGATTGTAAATCAATTCCTCATTTAATTTCATTAAATTCAAATTTTTTTCCTTTTTTTTGTGCATTTAAAAGTAATTCAATGACTTCTGTATAAGTAATAACTTTAAAATCAGATTTAAAATCGGCAATTTTTTCTAATTTTTCAATTAGTGATTGTTCATTTTTAGTTTCTTGTTTTTGTTCTAAAAATTTTAATTCAGAATTACAATTATTTAGAACATCTCTAATAACAGTTTTTATTAGTTTTTGGGCTAGTATAATATTATCTTGTAGATTACTAAAGGTAAATTCTGGTTCTACCATTCAAAATTCTGCTGCGTGACGTGTAGTATTAGATTTTTCAGCACGAAATGTTGGTCCAAATGTATAAACTTTTTGTAAAGATTGAGCGTAGGCTTCAGCATTTAACTGACCACTAACAGTTAATGAGGCTTTTTTCCCAAAAAAATCCTTTTCATATTTATCATTAGTTATAGTAGTAACAATAAAATTTTCACCAGCACCTTCAGCATCATTAGCTGTAATAAGAGGACTATGTAGGTAAATAAATTGATTATTATGAAAAAAATTATGAATAGATCATGATACTTGATCACGAATTCTAAATAATGACAAGAAAGTATTAGTACGAACACGTAAGTGTGCATGTTCACGAAGAAATTCATTTGTATGTTCTTTTTTTTGGATTGGATAATCATTAGCGCATATGTTGTAGACAGTAGCAGTAATTACTTTTAGTTCAAATGGTTGTTTCGCATTTGGTGTTAAAATTAAATTACCAGTAATAGTAACAGCACTACCAGTAGTAACATTAGTTAAATTGTTAGTATTTTCTAAATTTGGATCATATACTACTTGTAAGTTATTAATTGAAGAACCATCGTTTAAATCTAAAAACCCAACTTTTTTACTATTTCGATTAGAACGAACCCAACCGTTAACAGTTACTTGTGTTGGTATTTTTTTAGTTTTATCGTTACTATTAATAAATAAATTATTAATCGTGTAAATCATTATTGTTCCTCCTATTTATTTTTATATAATAAATAAATTATATATTAACTATTATCTTAGTAGGGAATTATTTATGATTTTTTTCATTAATATTTGGGATAAATTTTATTTTTAGTTAGTATAAAATTTCAAATTGAATTTTAAGTTAATGTTATAATATTACTTATAGTAAAGGCGGTTTATTATGGGCAAATTTTTAAAGTTAATTACTAATGGCTTTATGACAGGTGTTAGTGAACCATGATGTAATAATGAAGGAGTTGCAGTTTTACCTTTTGTATATAAATACAATCAATATTGATTTTTATTAATGAAAGAAAAGAATCCTTTATTTGAAAATAAAAAGATATCATTTTTTAGTACTCTAACAGGTGGTTGTAAATTAGGTAAATCATCACTAGAAACTGTTAAGAATGAAATTTTAGAAGAGACAGGAATTAATATTAGAAGCTTAAAACTTGATTGTATTTATAGACTTGGTAGTTACTATGCTAATAAAACTTCAATAAAAATATGACATTTTTATGCTGTTGATTTATCTAGTTTGAATTTAGATTTAAAGTTAAGTTATTTTGGTAAAGGTGATGGTAGTATTGGTGAAAATGGTATTAATGGTATTTTTATTAATGAGAGTGAACTAGATAAAGTTAATGATGCACTTACATTGGCAATTTATGGAAAATTACGATTGAATAATACAATAGTGAACATAAATAAATAAATAAATTTAAAAGGAAGAAAATATGTTTAAAGATATAAAATTTAGATTTATAAAAAGAAAAAAAATATAAAAGAATTTTTATTATCAATACCCAAAGATCTTAATAAAATTCCATTTTCTGCTAAAGTAGCTATTATTTGTTTAGGGATTTTTATGTTATGAAATACATTTTTTTGATTTGAATCATTTTATTAATCCTAATTTATATCCTTCGGTTTGAACTATTGTAAATCGTCAAGTTTATCATCCTTGACAGCAAGTATTATTATTCTTAAATGGTATTGCTGCTTTTACTAATGTTATTTGTATAATTTTAATTTCATTTGGTAAAATTTCTAATTTTTTTTGAGGCTTTTTTTCTGTTACTATTTATGGTTGTATTGCTTTAGTTTGAGATTATGTTGGTGATATGCAGTTGAATTTATTTTTCTTTTTGCCTTTTCAATTTATTGGCTATAGTTTATGGAAATTTCATTTAGATTCACAACAAGAAATAATTTCTAAACGTTTAAATTTAAAAACAAGTATTGTTACTATTTACTTTGCAATTGTTTTATCAGTATTTTTTTATTTTGAAATTCCTGAATTTTCACGTGTAATTTTAGGGAAATATGATTTTGATGGTAATACTTTTCAACAAGTTTTACCACATATTCTAGATTCATTAACTAATTCTTTAAGTATTGTTGCGCAAATACTAATGTTATTACGTTTTCGTGAACAATGAATTTTTTGAATAATTGTTAATATTTTTCAAATAGCTATGTATTCGGGAGTTGCTCATAATCGTTTGGATGTAAATCTTTTATTAATGTGAATTGTTGCTCTTGGTAATTCTGGTTTTGGTTTTTATCAATGATTTTTTGTAAGAAGTAAAGAAAAAGTAGTAGTTAAAAAAGAAACATATGAGCAGTAATAACTTTTAAATAAGAAAAATAATAATTTAGAAAATAAGTTATTATTTTGTATAATAGTTTGTAAAGTATAAAATAATTATCAAAGAAGGTTATTATGAAAAAAAATGTATATATATTAAAAAATTTAGATGACACTAATACTCTTGCCAAAATAATTGCTAAAATTGCTAAACCAAATTTAATTTTATTATTAAATGGTCCGCTTGGTAGTGGTAAAACGCAAATTACTAAATTAATTGGTAATTTACTTGGAGTTAAAAATATTATTAATTCACCAACTTTTATTATTTGAAATAAGTATCAAACTAAATATGAATGAAATTTAATTCATATGGATGGTTATCGTTTAATTAATCCTCATTTAGAAGAATATTATGAAATAATGATGAATAATTTTATGATAATTGAATGATCAGAAAGATTAAAAATTAATTTTAATAATTATTCATATATTGCTATAGATTTTAAAATTATTGATATTAATAGTAGACAGATAGTTATTAATACTAATCTTCTTACAAAAGAGGAAGAAAAGTATTTATTTGATGCATTAAAAAAAATATAGAATTTTATTTATAAAAAAAAGTAGGAAAAATCCTACTTTTTTTTATACTTGTATGTGAAAGTAATTAAGCATAATATTATTAATAGTACTTTGACTAATTAGACCAAGTTTTTGATATTGTTTTAATACTTCTAAAGTATAATTATTATCATCAACAGGATAATAATTATTTAAACCTCAAAGTAAACCAGCAAATAATACTAATGAACCAATAGCAATTGGACTAAAAGCATAATACACAGTTATTTTACGATTATGATATCCGATTAAAGAAGCAAATAATCATCCTGTGACAAAAGCAATCATTCAATATAATAATGTCACTACTTGTTGATCAGTTATAAATCAAAATATTAACATTAATAAAATAGTTGTAAAGAAACGACTCATAATTGGAGTTTTAAATAATTTATAATTTCAAATGAAAGGTAACATTGCTCCTAATGAAATTACAGGAAAAACTCAAAATCCTGACATGATATTAATATTATCAACAACACTTTGTAAAATACCGGTTAGAATCATTGCACCAATTCAAATGAAAATTGCTTTTCATCATCCATAAAATCCTTCAACAAATCTACCAACACGATAAAACATTCAAAGTGAAAATATTAAATTAATAGGAGTTGAAGGATTTATATCATTACCAGCAAATGGATAAATTAATCACCTTCAATATTGATAAGCACCAAATATTAAGTTATGATAATTGGCACCAAAAAGCAAATGTTGTTGTTTATAATCTAATGCTAATCAATCATCTTGACTAAGATTTATAATTACTAGAAAAACAACAAGTGTAATAATAGGAATTATAAAAAGAAATCAGGTAACTGCCAAATTAGCATTAGTACATTTTTTTAATGTTTCGCTTAAGTAACGACGGTTTTGAAAATTAACTTTTTTTCAATTATCACTTAAAGTTCCAGTACTATTATCTTCATTAGTCTCTTCATTATTTTCGGTTTCAGTTTCAAGTTGGGGTAAGTCTACCTTAATAAATTTAGTAATACTAGGATAAAATTTAGATAATTCTTGAACAATTTTGTCACTAGTAGCAATAATAACATCAACCGCTGGTGACATTCGATTTTCGTTTTGGTTATCATCATTTAAAATAACCATTAAATAACGAATATCTTTAACACCTTCATCTGCTAATTGTTTATGTAAAATTTCATAAACTTCATCTTTATTTTTTAAATGGTGAGGATTAAATTTTTTTTCTTTAATAATTTTAATGATATGATAAGTATTACTATCTTTATTAGTTAGATATACTTCACCTTTAACATGTAGTTTTAATTCTTTAGGAACATTAAATGGTCGATAATCTTGATGACTAATAAAATAATCAACTAATTGTAAACCTAAAATATCTAGAATATTATCATCCATTATTTAACACTTTCCTTTCGTAATAATTGTAATTTATTTTCAAAAAAATCAGGTAAATTACATTCAAAAGTCATAACTTTTTTAGTTGTGGGATGAGTAAAAGTAATGACTTTAGCATGTAAGTATTGTCCAATATTAGCATTTTCCAATTTAAACTTGCTGTATAAAGGGTCATTTACAATTGGATGTTCAATTCACTCAAAATGAACACGAATTTGGTGTGTTCGACCAGTTTCTAATTGACATTGAACTAAAGTATAGTCTTTAAATCGCTCAATAACTGTAAAATGAGTAGTTGCTTTCTTACTATTTTGTTCATTGACCATCATTTTTAGACGATTATTATTGCTTCTAGCAATAGGCGCTTTAATGGTTCCTGATCTACCTTTAATTGTACCATGAACTAATGCAATATAAATTCGTTTAATTTCATGTTTTTGTAATTGTTCTGCTAAAATATGATGACTAATTTTATTTTTAGCTACTAATAATAACCCTGTCGTTTGTTTGTCAATACGATGAACAATGCCTGGACGTAAATTATTTTCATCAATATTTTCAATTTTAGATTGGAATAATAATCCGTTAACTAAAGTATTATCTCAATTACCTGCTCCTGGGTGGACAACCAAATTATTAGGTTTGTTAATAACAAGAATTTCATTATCCTCATAAATTATTTCAAAATCAATTGCAGTTGCTTTTAAAGTGTTCTCTTTTTCATTTTTAATAATAATATTTATTTCATCATTATTTTTTAATAATAAGTTAGCTGATGAAATAGTTTTATTATTAACTATTACTTGCCCATTAGTGATTAAATTTTGGATAAAATTTCGTGAATAATGATGTTCTGTTAATATCATTGCTAAATATTTGTCGATGCGGATATTTTTGTTTTCATGATATGTTAGTTTTATCATCTTTTGATTTTCTATCATTGATGATTGTTGTGAATGTTCCGTTGTTGACTTCATTATTGTGTTCTCCAAACTTTTCTTGATAGGCATTAATTATGGTTCCAATAATTATTTGTAGAATAATTATTGTGATACCAATGGTAATAAATATATCCGCAGTATTAAAAATAGTATATGGTGGGAATAGTTGTCATAATAAAAAGTCAATAACACCACCATTATGTAAAAATCTATCGGTTAAATTACCGATTGTTCCTGCAATAACAAAACTGAGACCTAGTGCTCTGTTAATAGATTTAGTAAATAATAGTCAGGTGCTACTAGCAATTGCTACTAGAAAAGCAAAAGTTATTAGAAAGATTTTTTGATTTTGAAAAAAACTAAAAGCAGAACCATAATTAATAATAAATTTTAAATTAATAAATCCGGGTATGAATTTATATTCTTCACCAACTTTTATTCCATTTTGTACTGCTAATTTTATCATTTGATCAGTGACAATTAGAATAATAATTGCACAAAAACAAATTATTTTAGTTAATCATTTTCAATCACGTGTTTTTAAATGATTTTTAATTGCTAATCAAGAAAATTCCATAATTACTTCTTTCTAAACTAATATTAGTTATTTACATTATTAAGGATGACACTTCAAAACAACGATTACAAACATCTTCTTTTGTTTCATTAACAATTAATCAACAGCGAGGACATTTAGTACCCTCTTTTGTTTTAACATTAATAGTTCAGTCATTAACGTTGCTATTATTATAATTAATATTAACTTCACTAACAATTAATAATTGTGCTAATTCTTTTTCATCAATTGTTGATAAGATATTATGATTATCTTTAAAAATAATAGTCACTATTGTTTCTAAGGCTGTTTTAACAATTTTGTCTTTTTTAGCTTGTTCAATAACTTTATTAACTTCATTTTTAAAGTTAATAAAATATTCTCATTTTTCCATTAGTTTTGTTGGTTTGTTTAAATTTCATGGTTGTGGAAATTTTTTTAAATGAATAGAATCACTGCTTGTGTTTAAATCTTTTTTAGTTAAACTTTGGAATGCTTCTTCAGTAGTGTGTGGTAAAATAGGGGCTAATAAACCAATTAAAGTTTTTACTATTAAAAACATTGTCATTTGTACTTGTTTTCTTCTAATATCATTTTTGCTATTAACATATAAAATATCTTTAGTAAAATCACAATAAAAAGCAGACAAATCATTAGTAACAAAATTTAAAATTAAATGATAGATAGTATTAAATTGATAAGTTTGATAATTTTCATTAATTTTAGTCACTAATCCGTTTAATTTATTTAAAATATATTGATCAACTTCTGATAAACTATTAATAATTTCTTCTTCTGTTTTATTTTCAATAGTTTTGATATCTAAATCAAATAAATTACCTAGTAAGAAACGAAAAATATTTCTGATTTTACGATAGTTTTCACTAACTTGTTTTAAAATTTCAGTACCAATTCTTGTATCATCAGTAAAATCAACACTGGCTACTCATAATCGTAAAATATCAGCACCATTAGTATCACAAATTGATTTAACACTAATAACATTACCAATTGATTTTGACATTTTATTGCCTTTAGCGTCAGTTACAAAACCATGTGCCAGCAAGTTTTTATAGGGACTACTATTATTAGTAATAGTTCCTGTTGTTAAACTTGAATTAAATCAACCACGAAATTGATCATTACCCTCCAAATATAAATCTGCTGGTCAAGGTAAATTATTATTTTTAATAACTGCTAAGTGGGAAACGCCACTATCATATCAAACATCCATGATGTCTTGTTCTTTATAAAAAATACCATTTGGACTATCTTTATGTTGATATTTAGGTGGTAATAAATCTTTTGCTTCTTTTTCGAATCAAATATTTGAACCATGTTTAGCAAATAAATCAGCAACATGATTAATAAGGTTTATATCCATGATTGGTTCTTTTTTTTCGGTGTAAAAAATTGGAATTGGTAATCCTCAAGCACGTTGACGAGAAATGCATCAATCATAGCGATTATTTGTCATTAATAACATTCTTTTTTTTGCTCATTCAGGAACAAAATTTACTTTATTAATATTTTTAGTAAGTAATGGTTTGATTTTTTCAATAGCGATAAATCATTGTAAAGTGGCACGATAAATAACGGGTTTTTTAGTTCGTCAATCATGTGGATATTGATGTTTAAATCATTTCATACCAATTAATGTACCATTATTTTTTAAGCGCTCAACAATAATTTTATTAGTATCATCATAAAATTTATTGACTAATTGTTCATCATTGATTTCTGCTGTAAATTGACCTTGATCATTAATTGGACAAAGAATTTTGATATTATGTTTTAATCCTAAATCAAAATCTTCTTCACCAAACGCTGGAGCAGTATGAACAATTCCAGTTCCATCATTTATAGTAACATGAGAACCATGAACGATTGGAGTTTTTCTTTGATATAATGGATGTAATGCTGTTAATCCAATTAAATCTTTACCAGAAATTGTTTTAACAATTATAAAATCGGTGATGTTGTTTGCTTTAGTAAAAGAATCAATCAATGGTTGTGCAATAATATATTGTTGTTCATTAGTTTTAATAATACTATATGTAAATTCTTCATTTACTGCTAACATTTGATTGCTAGGAATGGTTCATGGTGTTGTTGTTCAAATTATTAGTGAGGTAGGTAAGTTAAATATTTTTTTTTCATCATTTAGTAAAAAGGCAACATAAATAGCAGCACTAGTTTTTGTTAAATATTCAACTTCAGCTTCAGCTAAGGCACTTTCACTTGATGGTGATCAATATACAGGATATAAATTACGATATACTAGTTTTTTTTCTACCATTTTAGCAAAAACTTTAATTTGTTCAGATTCATATTTTTTATCATAAGTAACATAATGATCTTCAAAATCTGTTAATAATCCTAATGTTTTAAATTGATTAATTTGATTAGCAACTTGCAGTTCTGCATATTTTTGACATTGTTTTCTAAAATCTGATACTGCTATTGTTTTACGATTAATTCCCGAGTTAGTAACTGCTGTTTCAATAGGTAAACCATGCGTATCTCAACCCGCAATATAGGGCGCATAATAATTGCTACTATTATAATAGCGAACAATAATATCTTTTAAAATTTTATTTAATGCATGTCCTAAATGTAGATCACCATTAGCATATGGAGGTCCATCATGAAGAATAAAAGTTTTCGTAGATTTTTTATTTTTGTTAATTAGTTGTTGATATATTTTTTGGTCTTGTCAATATTTTTGTAGTTGTGGTTCTTTTATAGTTAAATTAGCACGCATTTCAAAGTTAGTTTGAGGCATTAATAATGTATCTTTATAGTTTTTATTCATGTATATTATTCTCCTTTAAAATAACAAGTTTTATTTGTACTAATTATTCTTTTTTTATTCTTAAATCATTATACTAGTAATTACTTGAAATTTGTATAATATTTACTTTATTTTAATAATAAGATTTTATAAAACTTAAAAGTTAAAAATATTACTTTTAGTGAGTATTATTTTATAATAAAGTATAAACTTATTAAAGTTTATAAAAAATATTTTTAAAATTTTAAAAAAGAGGTTAATGAATAATGTTAAAAATTTTTATTTCATATCATCATTTAAGAGAACAAAAAGCAAAGGATGAATTATCAGAATTAATTTCGCAATGTTATGGAGAATATTTTGAAGTGAAAGACGTATCTGTAAAACTAGGTGATATTGATCCCAATTGCCTCCTAAAAAGATATTTAAAACTATTAGAGAAGAGTATTTAAAAGATTCAGATATTACTGTAGTTATTTTAGGAAAACATACAAAATGTAGAAAACATATTGATTGAAAAATTGCATCTTCATTATCAATATATGGTAGCCTCCATCGAAGGGGAAAAAATGGTTTATTAATACTTTTAACTGATGATTTTATTAAAAAAGCAAAAAAAATTGTGATTTTAATGATAATGATTACAAAACTTTAATTAATGAACAAAATTCTACTCCAAGAATTTATGAAAATGTAATAAATGACTATGCAATCGTTGAAAGTTTTTCAAATGTAGTTTCAAATCCTTTAAAGTTAAAAAAATTACTTGATAAATGTCAAGATAAAGTTAAAACTGAAAAATTGAAAAAAACTTTGATCTTTTCATACGACATATTCCGTAATTAAATTTAATTAATTGTCAATAAAATTGTTTTAAAACTATTTAGTGTTATTGAATATAGAAATAAATATTTTTTGAAAAAATAGTTTAAAAAATGAGTTTACATTTTAAACAAAAAATTGTTAATAATATTTTTATATTAACTCGATAAAAATTTAAATTTTAAAAAAATATTTTTAATATTTTTTTTATTTTAATGGTTTTATTTTATTAAAAATTTCACAAAGTAAGTTAAATCTTAAGTACATAAGTCTAAATTTAGATTTTCTACATTTATTTACTAAAATTTTGAATCTTTTCAATCAAGCAAAGACATGTTCAACTTTAATTCTAATTTTAGATACAATCTTATTGTATTTTCTTTCTTGTTTAGTTAATTTTTTATTTTTAGTTCTTTTAATTGGTATTATTGTATTTTTATAAATATTTTGTATACCTTGATATCCTAAATCACCAATAATTATTGTTTTTTCTGAAAATTCAAGATTTGAATTTTTTAATATTTGAAAATCATGCACTTTACCATTATCAGCAAAAATATCAACAATTTTTTTATTAAAAAAATCATATACAATTTGAAATTTTATAGAATACATTCAACTTTTACCAGAAAAATATTCTAACTGTAGTTTTTTTTAGTTGGTCTTTCAATTTCAATCTCAGTTGAATCAATTAAATAAAATTGAAATTCATTTGAATTTTCTTGTTTTTTATCAATTTTTAATTTATATCTTTCTTTTAAAAATTGGTAATCTTTGTGGTTACTAAGTTTATTTTCTACTCAAGTAATATTTCGAAAATAACTTGATGGGCTCATTTTAGATTTAATACTCATTTGAAAAAAAGTATAATATTCTTTTCAGTATAATAAAGTCATCATTAATCTTTCTTCTACTGAAAGTTTATTTTTTCGACCTTTATTTTTTTCTAATTTTTCTATTTCAATTAATTTTTCTAACATTTCATTAAAATGAAAACGTTTTATACCAAAATATCTGTAAAATTCTTCATTTTTTAATTTTTTTAAATTTTCAAAAATCATTTTTATCAACACTTTTCTAAATTTATTGTTAATAACAAAATTATAAAATAAATTTTAAAATTATTAATTGACTTTTAAAAAATTTAATTATGGAATATGTCTTTAGAAAAAAATAAATAATTGAATACCAATAAGAATACAGATGTATATTAGTAGTTAATTATAAATATCAAAAATATATAAAATTAAAAAGGTTTTATTTTTAGTAAATAAAACTAAAAAAACTTTATTTTAGTAGTATAATAAAAATACTTACTTAGTTAAGGGTAAGTAAATATTCATTGCGGTTGGCACCTAACAGTGAATAGGAGTTACCATTATTGGTAACTCTTTTATTTTAAATAATTATTATATACCTCAAAATTTAATAATATTTAAATTATTTATATAATATGAAAATAAAAAATATTGTAAAAATTTCTAAAATTTGGTAAAAGATAAGTGTAAAACTAAATATAGTTTTTAACCCATTGCTTTGTTTGTAAGTAAATGGGTTTTATTTTACTAAGAAGGTGTATAAAATGCGTGATAATGATATAAAAAAAATCAACAACATTTCAGCGAATAATGGAAAATAATCCAGAAAATATTTTTGCTCAAACCGATGGTTCTATAAAAAAAAGACATGGAGGTTTAGCAATAAAATCTTCTAGAAGTGAAAATAGTTTAAATGAAGCAAATAATGATAGTAATGTTTTAAATAAATATAAATATAATTGTCTTACAATTATAGAAGATCAAAAGATAAGTAAACTTAGAGAAGAAATTTTTAATTTTACAAAACAATTAGAAGATGTCAAAAGAACAAATGATGATTTAAATAAAAAATTAACTATTATTAGAGAAAATCTTTTTGAATTAGAAATTATTCAACTTAATCCATTACTTGATGATTTAAAACGTAAAGAAAGAAAAATGGAAATAAATAAAACTAAGAAACAAAATACAACCGATAGTGAATTTAGAGAATATTTTGCGCTTAAAGAAACAATATCAGATAAAGAATTAGAAATTGAGGAACAAAGAAATATAAAAAAAGAATTGAATAATAATATTGAAAAAAATAATTCTAAAATTGAAGAATTAGAAAATACTATAAGCAATTTAAATAGTGAACTAGATAGTTATAGTGATGATTGGATGCCGTTATCATTAAAAGAAAATATTAATAGAAGAATAGAACTACAAAGAAAAATTGATGAAGAAAATTTAACTGAAGAGCAAAAACTAGAAATATTTTCTAATATTTCTAAGTTAAAAAAAGAAATAAAAAAAGAATGAAATATTAAAAGTCAAAATGTTCAAAAAATTTATGAAGAAATTTTTCCAATTGAAGATAAGATATTTTATATAACAACTTTAGTTTATAATGATGAATCAATTTTTGAAGAAATAATATATTTTGATAATAATGAAAAAAATGAGGTTGAAGTTTGAAAACAGACTAAAAAGTACCAGAGTATTGAAGAATATAAAAAAAGCACTTGTTTAATTGATAAAGAAAATGCAAATAATATTAGTACAATGCCAGTTAAAGAATTATTAAAAGAACAAATGGAATTAAAATCAAAGCCATCTAAAACGGAGTGAAAAGTTTGGGTTATTATTTTAGTCATTACTATTGTTATTGCTGTTCTTCCAAATTTGCTTCCTGTGATTTTAGCTCCTTATTTGGCTGCTGCAGTAGTGGCAACAATTAAGATTGATATTGCTATTGCTTCAGTTTTTATTAGTGGAGGTTTTAAAGCAATTACATCAGTTTTTTCAACTGCATCAAAAAAAGTTGAATCATGAATTTATAATAAAATATTTAAAAAATAATAAAGATAAAAAAGAAAAAAAAGAAGTTAAATCAGTATCTAAGGATTTAACAAGTGATAAATTAGAAACTAAGTTAGAAACACAATTTAATATATTAAAACAAGAACTGGATGGTAGAAAACTTAAAACTATAAATGAACTAATGAATGATAAAACAATAATAAATGTTGAAAATAATATAATTCCAGTTGAAAATCAGTTTGATGTAGATAAAGCAAATTCTATGGACAATATGCAACCTTCTACAAATGTAAGACAACGACGTTATTCATTTTAAAATATAACGATAATTAGTTTAATTATTCTTACTTAATTAAGTAAGAATAATTTTTTATATATTTTTATATATATTTTTAATAAAAAATATATAATTTTATTTAGTATTTAAAGGTAGAAAAAATATTCAAAAAGTGAAAGGAATAATAAATTATGCCATGAAAATCTATTGAGAATAATAAATTAAAACAAGAAGCACATGCTAAAAATGCTGATAAAATAAATAAAGCTTGAGGAGAAAAAAATGAATCTGAAAGAAGAGAAAGAGTTTGTAAAAATCTTGAGTTAGATAAATCAAAAATAAATAGTGAATCTTCTTCAAGTGAAAGTAAAAACTCTAGTAGTAAAAACAGTAACCAGTTATAAAAAAAACAATTTTTTTAATTAAAATAAACTTCAATATGAAGTTTATTTTTAATTTATTTTTTTAATCTTAATTAAGATATTGATGAAATTAGCATTTATGTTATTAAAAATAGTGTTTATAACTTAAAAGATATATAATAAAAAATTATTTATTTAATCTTTTGTAAATTTTTCTTGATTTTAATATATATATATCATATAATATACAAGCTAGAATAAGCCAAAGACAGCAACGGACTTTTGTCTTAATTATGTTGCTCAGGTAATTTCCATCATTATATATGCATGTGATTTACTCGGTTTTGCTCCGAGTTTTATTTACTACTTATTGCTAGTTATTTCAGAATAATAAGGAGGTGTACTTATGCGCCCAGCAATGGTTGAAAAACAAAAAACTATTGATTTAATTGCTAAGCAAATTAATGATTCAAAAACAACAATTGTTGTACAATATCAAGGTATGAATGTTGAAGAAATTAGTTCTTTACGTAAGGAATTAAGAGTTAAAGGTGCAACATTCACTATTTATAAGAATAATTTAGTTGCTCGTGCTTTAAAAAAAGAATATTCATCGCTTGAAAGTAGTTTAGTTGGCCCAAATGGTTTTATCTTTGGATTTGAAAACGACTTAGAAACAGCTAAAATAGTTTCTAATTATGCTAAAATTAATAAATTATTAGTATTAAGAGGTGGCATTTTTGAAGGGAAAGTTATTGACCAAAGTGAGTTACAAAAAATAGCTTCATTACCATCAAAATTAGAATTAATTTCAATGTTAGCTTCTTGTTTACAAGCACCAGTTCGCAATTTGGCTTTAGCAATTAAAGCAGTAGCCCAACAAAAAGAAAACGCATAATTAACACTTATTAAATAAAAAAAATATGGAGGAAAAAATAATGGAAAATATTACAAATAAACAAATTATTGAACATGTTAAAACAATGACAGCATTTCAATTAAAAGAATTAGTTGAATTAATTGAAACAACTTTTGGAGTAACTGCAGCAGTTGCTTCTGCACCACCAGCAGCTAAAGAAGAAGCAACAAAACCATCAACAGTTTCTCTAATCTTAAAAGAAGTAGGAGACAAAAAAGTTGATGTTATTAAAGCAGTTAAAGCAATTGTTGGTGGTACAATGTCTTTAATGGATGCTAAAAAAATGGTTGATGCAGTAGCAACAGGACCACAAAAGATTTTAGAAAATATTGATACAGCAAAAGCAACAGAACACGAAGCAACGTTAAAAGCCGTTGGTGCTATTGTTGAAGTTAAGTAGTTCAAATATTAAAAATTTATATGAAAACCAGTATTAATTAAAACTGGTTTTCTGTTTGTTATTTAACTAAAAATTATCAACTTAAAACTTAATATTTTATCAAACTAATTAGTAATTTAATACTAATTAACTGAAATCAAATTATTTGATTTTAATAAATTTTTAAAATTGGAGATGAACCAATGTCATATACTACAAAACAATTTGGTCATTATGCTAAAAGACGTGACTATACTAAAGTATCAGGAAATTTAGATCTTCCTGATTTAATTTCAATTCAACGTGATACTTATAAATGATTTATTGATACAGGAATGCAAGAAGTATTTAATGAAATATTTCCGGTAACTGATAATGATAATCGTATTATTTTATCATTGATTGATTGAGAATTTCGTAAACCAAGAAGAACATTAAAAGAAGCAAAAGATGAGTCAAAAACTTATGAAGCACCAATCTATACAAAATTATCTTTATCAATTCATGAAAATAATCGTCATTTAACTATTGCTGCTAAAGATAATATTTTAGATTATTTAATGCGTTGAATTAAAGACCAATTTGGTATTAAAAACATTAATGAACCAAAAGTTAGCGATAATATATATTATTTTGAAGAAAAAAATGTTCATGCTAATAGTGAATTTTCAACTATTGAAGTTACTATTAAAAGTAGAGAAGAAGATGTTTTAATTGTTGATTATACATTAACTCGTGAAGGAGATGTATTTTTAGGTGATTTTCCATTAATGACACAAAAAGGAACCTTTATTATTAATGGAAGTGAAAAGGTTGTTGTTTCACAATTAGTTCGTTCACCAGGTGCATATTTTAAAATTGAAATTGATCCAAAAACCGGATTATATAAATTTTTAGGTGATTTAATTCCATCACGTGGAACTTGACTAGAATTTGAAACTGATTCTAAACGTAATAAATTAGTTCGTAATAAAAATGCAATTAAAGATATTATTCAAGTTAAAATTGAAAAATCACGTAAAATTGCAGTAACCACTTTACTTACTGCCTTAGGATTAACTAAAGATGATGTTATTAATATAATTGGTAAAGATGATGTTTTATTAAATACTTATGAATATGATGAACATCAAAATTGACCAGCAGCAGTACAAGAAATTTATAAAAAAATTAAAGCCGGAGAAACTGCCAGTGTTGATGGTGCTGCAAAATTTTTAACTGGATTATTATTTGATTCAAAAAAATATGATTTAACAAAAGCAGGAAGATATAAGTTAATTCAAAAATTAGCTATTACAGATCGTGTTTTAAATTACACTCTAGCTGAAGATATTAAAGATATTAGAGGTAAAGTTGTTTTATCCAAAAAAACAGTAATTGGTAAATCACAATTAGAAATTCTAAAAACAGTATTAGAAGAAGGAGCATGTTTAGTACCTTTAAAAACATCAATTAGTGATAGTGAACCAAAACATTATGTGCAGTTAATTAAAGTTTATAATGATAAAGAAAGATTAAATGAAGTTATTAATGTTGTTGGAATTAATCCTAAATGTAAAGAAGTAATTATTACTATTGCTGATATTTTAGCAACTCTTTCTTATATTTTAAATTTTGTTCATGGTATTGGTAATGCTGATGATATTGATCACTTAGCAAATCGTCGTATTCGTACAATTGGTGAATTACTACAAAACCAATTTCGTATCGGAATGGGACGTATTGAAAAAAATGTTAAAGAAAAAATGTCAACTACTGATAGTGATAAAATGAAACCAGCAAATATTACAAATAATAAACCATTAACAGCTGTTATTGGTGAGTTTTTTAACTTATCACAATTATCACAATTTATGGATCAAACTAATCCATTAGCAGAATTGGCTAATAAAAGACGTTTAACTGCTTTAGGACCTGGTGGATTATCACGTGATCGTGCTAGTTTAGAAGTTCGTGATGTTCACTATTCTCACTATGGAAGAATTTGTCCAATTGAAACTCCTGAAGGACCTAATATTGGTTTAATCAATAATTTAGCCACTTATGCTCGTATTAATGAATACGGTTTTATTGAAACACCTTACCGTCAAGTAATTGCAGGTAAAATTACTAATGAAATTAAATATTTAACTGCCGGTGAAGAAAAGAATTATATCATTGCACAAGCTAATATTGAATTAGATACTAATAATGTTATTAAAAATAATAATGTTATTGCTCGTAGTAATGGTCAAAATATTATTGTTGGACCAAACGAAGTTGAATATATTGATGTTTCACCAAAACAAATTGTGTCAATAGCTACAAGTTGTATTCCCTTTTTAGAAAATGATGATGCTAACCGTGCTTTAATGGGTGCTAATATGCAACGTCAAGCAATTCCATTATTAAAACCACAAACACCAATTGTTGGTACGGGTGTTGAGTATGCTGTTGCTCGTGACTCAGGATTAGCTATTGTTGCTAATTTACCGGGAGTTGTACAATATGTTGATTCTCATGAAATTATTATTAAATCAGAATATGAAATAACAACTTATGAGTTAAGTCGTTTTGAACGTAGTAATCAAGGAACAGCAGTAACTCATGTGCCATTAGTAAAAGTTGGTGATAAAGTTGAAGTTAATCAAATTTTAGCAGACGGACCTTCAATGAAAGATGGTGAACTTGCATTAGGACAAAATGTAATTATTGCTTTCATGACTTGACATGGTTATAACTATGAAGATGCTATTATTATTAGTGAACGTTTAGTAAAAGATGATGTTTATACTTCAATGCATATTGAAGAATATAATTTAGAATGTCGAAAAACAAAACAAGGTAAAGAAGAAATTACACGTGAAATCCCTAATACTTCTGAACAATCAAGACGTTATCTTGATGATGAAGGAATTGTTTTAATTGGAACTGAAGTTAAAGAAGGAGATATTCTTGTTGGTAAAGTTACACCAAAAGGTCAAACACAATCAACTGCTGAAGAAAAATTATTAGCAGCTATTTTTGGTGAAAAATCACGTAATGTCAAAGATAATTCATTACGAGTACCTAATGGTGGTGCTGGAATTGTTCAAGGTATTAAACGTTATAAACGTGAAGATGGTTTTGACTTACCTTCAGAAGTAGAAGAAGTAGTTAAAGTATTTATTGTACAAAAACGTAAAATCCGAGAAGGAGATAAAATGGCTGGAAGACACGGAAATAAAGGTGTTATTTCTAAAGTCTTACCAATTGAAGATATGCCTTTCCTAGAAGATGGAACACCGGTTGATATTATGTTAAATCCATTAGGAGTACCATCGCGGATGAATATTGGACAAATTCTTGAATTACACTTAGGAATGGCTGCTAAAACTTTAGGAATTAAAGTAGCAACCCCTGTTTTTGATGGTGCAAAAAATCAAGACTTGTTAGATATTATGAAAGAAGCAAAATATAATGACTTTGATAAATTAACATTATATGATGGTTTAACTGGTGAAAAGTTTGCCAAGAAAATTTCAGTTGGTGTTATGTATATGTTAAAACTATCACACATGGTAGATGATAAATTACATGCTCGTAATGTGGGTCCATATTCATTAATTACTCAACAACCATTAGGTGGTAAGGCACAAAATGGTGGACAAAGATTTGGAGAAATGGAAGTTTGAGCATTAGAAGCTTATGGTGCTGCTCATACTTTACAAGAAATCCTAACTATTAAATCTGATGATATTAAAGGTAGAATTAAAACTTATGAAGCGATTCTACGTAATAAACAAATTCCAACGCCAGGTATCCCTGAATCATTTAATGTTTTAACAAAAGAACTACAAGGTTTAGGAATAAATATTGTGTTAATTGATGAAAAAGGTCAAGAACAAAAAGTGGTAACTTACGATGAAGAAGTCGAAAGTTATCTTGAGGATTAGAAAAGGAGTAATAAATATATGCAAAAGCAAAAAAATTCAAAACATTATACTGCCCTTAAAATTTCTCTTGCTTCTCCCGATCAAATTCGCTCATGATCACATGGAGAAATTACAAAGCCAGAAACAATTAATTATAAGTCATTAAAACCTGAAAAAGATGGATTATTTGATGCACGAATATTTGGACCAACTAAAAATTATGAATGTACTTGTGGTAAATATAAGAAAATAAAAAATAAAGGTAAAGTTTGTGAACGTTGTTTAGTAGAAATTACTGAAGCAATTGTTCGACGTGAACGTTTAGGACACATTGAGTTAGAAGAGCCAGTAACTCATATTTGAATGTTAAAGGCTTCTCCTTCAAGAATTGCGTTAGCATTAGATATGAAAGCTAAAGACTTAGAAGAAGTAGCATATTTTGTTTCTTATATTGTTTTAGATCCAGGGACTGCCAAAGGTTTAAAACAAAAAATGATTATGGATTTAGGTAATGCTAAATCTTCAACTGATACTCGTAATCGTTTACGTAAAGTATTTGCACAAATTTTAGAACAATTAGAACCTTCTTCTTTTGCTTATACTCGTGCTCAAATGTTAACTGATACTTTAGCAGATACTTCACGTCCATTTTCAATGGATGAATGTGCTCAATTTATTACTAAACATACTGGAACAAAATTTGGAATTGGTGCTTCAGCTATTGAGTATTTATTAAAAAATATTAATTTAGAAAAAGAATTTCTTGCCATTAAAAAACAATTGACAAACAAGAAATCACAAACTGATCGTAGAAAACTAGAACGTCGTTTAGATGTTATTGATTCATTTGCTAAATCAGGAAATAAACCAGAATGAATGGTATTACACGCTATTCCGGTGATTCCACCTGATATTCGTCCAATTATTCAGTTAGATGGTGGTCGTTTTACAACATCAGAAATTAATGATTTATATCGAAGAATTATTATTCGTAATGAACGCTTAAAAAAAGTAAAACAAATGGGAGCACCAATCTTAATTATTAATAATGAAAAAAGAATGTTGCAAGAATCAGTTGATGCTTTATTTGATAATGAACGTAAAGCACGTCCAGTAACAGGAAGAGATAAACGTCCATTAAAATCTTTAACTTCAACATTAAAAGGAAAACAAGGACGTTTCCGTCAAAACTTATTAGGTAAGCGTGTTGATTATTCAGGTCGAAGCGTTATTGCTGTTGGTCCGGAATTAAAAATGTATCAATGTGGTATTCCTCGTGATATGGCAATTATTTTGTTCAAACCTTTTGTTGTGCAAAGATTAGTTCATCAAGAATTAGCTTTAAATATTAAAATTGCTGAAAAATTAATTGAAATTCAAGATGAACGAATTTGAGATGTTTTAGAAGAAGTAATTAAAGATCGTCCTGTCTTATTAAACCGTGCTCCAACTTTACACCGTTTAGGAATTCAAGCATTTGAACCAATTCTAGTTAAAGGGAAAGCTATTCGTTTACACCCACTAGTAACTCCTGCTTTTAATGCTGACTTTGATGGTGACCAAATGGCTGTTCACGTGCCAATTACTCAAGAAGCAGTAGCTGAAGCAAGAAGTTTAATGTTAGGTTCAAAAAATATTTTAAGTCCTAAAGATGGTAAACCAATTGTTACGCCAACTCAGGATATGGTTCTTGGTAATTATTATTTAACTATTGAAAAATTAGATGAATTAGGTCAAGGTTCAATTTTTAAAGATGTTAATGAAGCAATTAAAGCTTATGATACAAAACAGGTTTCATTACATGCTATTATTGGAATTCGTGTTGCTAGTTTAGGTGCAAGTAAATTTGCTGCTACCGATCAAAATAAATTTTTAATTACTACTATTGGTAAGATTATTTTTAATCAAATGTTTTCAGAAAGAATGCCATTTATTAATCGCCCAAATATTATTAATTTAACTGAAACTCATAATGAAGATTTAGTTGCCACTGATGTTGATTTTCGTGAATTTATTAAAAAAAGAGTTATTGTTGAACCATTTAAGAAAAAAGCTTTAGCAGATATTATTCATAAATATTTTAAAACTTTTGGAACTCAATTAACTGCACAAATGTTAGATAAAATGAAAAATCTTGGTTTTAAATTTTCAACAATTTCAGGAACAACAATTTCTGCAGGCGATGTTGTATCTTATTCAGGTAAAACAAGATTATTTAAAGAAGCAGATGAATATGTTAAAACAATTAACAAGTTTTATAAACAAGGTATGTTAACTAATCGTGAGCGTCATTACCATATTATTAATAAATGAAGTGGTATTAAAAACAATATTCAAGTTGAACTAGAAACAGTTTTAAGAAAAGATATTGAAAATCCAATCTTTATGATGTGAGATTCAGGTGCTAGAACTAATATTAGTAACTTTACTCAATTAGTAGGGATGCGTGGTTTAATGAATAATCCAAAAGGAGAAGTTATTGAATTACCAATTAAATCTTCATTCCGTGAAGGATTAAATGTTTCAGAGTTCTTTATTTCTACCCATGGTGCTCGTAAAGGAATGGCAGATATGGCGCTTAAAACTTCTGACTCAGGTTATTTAACAAGAAGACTAGTTGACGTTTCACAAGATATTATTGTTACTGAAGAAGATTGTAATACCGGTAATGGCTTTATAATTAGTGACGTTGTTGACCAAAAACGTAATAATATTATTGTGCCGTTACGTGACCGTTTATTTGGACGTTTTGTTCAAGGTGATGTTGTTGATAGTAAAAATAATGTAATTGTTGCAAATAATGAATTAATTACTGAAAAATTAGTAGAAACAATATTAGAGGCAAAAATTACAAAAATAAATATTCGTTCAGTTTTAACTTGTGAAGCAAGTTATGGTGTTTGTCAAAAATGTTATGGTATTAATTTAACAACAGGTTCTATTGTTGCTATTGGCGAAGCAGTTGGAATTATTGCAGCGCAATCAATTGGTGAACCAGGAACTCAACTAACGATGAGAACTTTCCATACTGGAGGAGTTGCTGGTGGTAGTGATATTACCCAAGGATTACCAAGAATTAAAGAATTATTAGATATTACTAATCCCAAAGGTGCTGTTGCTATTATTAGTGAATTTGATGGTAAAGTAACAGATATTCGTGAAGAGCAAGGAATTTATACAATTACTGTAAAGTCAAAACTTGACTATAAAGAATACAAAACTCAATATAATGCGCAGGTAAGAATTAAAATTGGTGATAATGTTAAGATTGGCCAAAAACTAACTGAAGGTGCAATTAATATTACACAATTACTAGAAGTAGCAGGAATCATTGAAGTTCAACAATATATTTTAAAAGAAGTACAACGTGTTTATCGTTTACAAGGAATTGAAATTTCTGATAAGTATATTGAAATTATTGTAAAACAAATGTTGAATCGTATTTTTGTAGTTGAAGGTAATGATTCACCATTATTGCCTGGAGCGATTGTTGATATCAAAGAATTTAAGAATGTTAATGCCAAAATTATTGTTGCTGGTAAAAAACCTGCTTTTGGTCATCCAATTATTTTAGGGATTAAAAAAGCACCATTAGAATCAGAATCATTCTTGGCTGCTGCTTCTTTCCAAGATACAACAAGAGTATTAACTAATGCTGTTATTAAGTCAAAACAAGATAATTTACGTGGTTTAAAGGAAAATGTTATTTTAGGAAACTTGATACCGGCCGGTACTGGTTTAATGCCAACTGAGAAGTTAATAGGTATGGGTAATTCTTCACTTGAAGAAGAATACTAAATTAAATTAAAATAAAAAGTGAGAATAAAATTCTCACTTTTTAAATATTTATATTTTATTTTACTAGTTGTATGTTTTAAAGATAGGATAAATATATTTCTGGACATTCTTGTGTATAATTAATTTTACCAGAATTTATAAATTTTTTTGTTTTTTTATTAAACACTTGCATTGTTTTTTCAGATTTTTCTTTTGCTTCACATTCTTCTGAATTATCTTTTTTATGGAGATGTATTCTTTTAAAATTCTCGTCTTTCAGTATACTTGTTTCTTGTAGTTCACTACCAATTCCACTATCTTTACTATTATGTTTTAAAGATAATTTTCTTAAAAGATTACTTTTATTATCATCTTTAGTAAAGTCCGTTGTAATTTCTTGTAGTAATTGATTGTTAATTTCACTATCTTGACTTAAAGTTAATTTTGCATTATCTATTTCTTCGTCTGATTTAGAAGCTACTACAATATTACTGTCATCATCTTCGTTAAAACCACTATCTTGACTTAAAGTTAATATTACATTATTTATTTTTTCCTCTGATTTAGAAGGTACTACGATATTACTATCATCATCTTCGTTAAAATCATTATCTTTATTTGAAGTTAATTTTGCATTATCTATTTCTTCGTCTGATTCAGAAAGTATTTCAATATCACTATCTTCTTCTTTAAAACCATTATCTTTATTTGAAGATAATTTTGTATTATCTATTTCTTTTTTTTCATTAAAAACAGTATCTTTAGTATTATCTTTTAAAACAGTTGGTTTTAAAAAACTAGGGCTGATAACATTTTGATAAAACATTTCTTCTTTTTTATGATTAGATTGAACTTTATCAAGTAAATTTTTAAGAATTATTATATCTGAAAAGATTTCATCATAAGTAGCAATAATTGCATGTTTATTTATTACGGTTTCATATATTCTTTGACCAGCATTTTCTTGGGTGATTAAAGAAGAATAATCACAAGTGTTATTAAAATTACAATTTGTTTTTGCTTTTTTAATAAAATCAGCAGTTAAAAGTATTATAAAACTATTTATCTTCTTTCTTCTATTTAAACTTCCATATTTATTTAATGAAGCTTCAATTTCTCAGTCAATATGTTGTCTACATTTTGTATGTATTCCTAGAATAAGAATAGTAATAGTTGTATCTTTTAAATGATTTTGTCTAATAGTTTTAGCGATTTGATTATTTGATCATGTGGTATCAATATCCCCTATTTCTACAGACATGTCTTTTATATTTAAATAATTAGCATACTTTTTAATTAACTCTGCTAATTGGTCTTTTTCTTCTTGTTCTCTTAGATGATGATATGAAATAAAAATTTTTCTCACTGTTTAACTCCTTTTTTTAACATTATTAAAAATTTAAATTTGTTTTTTACTTATATTTTATTTAAACATTTAATATTTTAATCTGTGTAGTTTAATAATTTTTTTATTTGTTCATTAGTTGCAGTTGAAAGTGAAAGTATTGAAATAAAATATAAGTATTTGTTTTCTATTAAATCTTTTCTAACTTTATCAATTTGTTTTCAAAAATCTTCGATTTCTTTTTTGCTTAAATGTTCATCATTAATGATGAAATTACCATTAGTGTCTATTTTTGTTAGTGATCTACTAGCAATTAAGATTGGTCTGATTTTTAAATTCATAATTTTTAAAATTACATCTGTTATAAAATTACATCTGTTACTAAGTTATTGTTATCGGAAGTTAATAATATTTGTTTACTTTCATCAAAAGTATTTTTAATACTTTTAATTGCTTCAGAAACTCTTCCTTCGGATTTATTTACTAATATTGAACTTGTCAAAATTATAAAAAAATTTCAGGCAATTTTTGTTGGTTTTTTATTAACTCCACTTTCTGATTTTAGAAATTTTTTAAATAAATTTATATCAACATCTCTAATAAATATTTCTTTAAAATATTTTCTTAGTTTTATTTTTAATTCTTTTTTCGTTCCTATGATTTGACTAAAATCATTTGAAGAAAGTATTCTTTTAACTTTGTTTTTTTGTTTATAATTTAATAAAAATTTTATTAGTAAAAACATTAAAAGTAATATGAAAAAAATAAGTAAAGCGATACTTGAAATATAAGCTATTCAATTAAATATTTTAGTTGTAGTCAATTTGCTTTTCCTTAGTTTTATCCATAAAATGTTAAACATAATAGTATAAAAAATACATAACTTTTATATTTATAATTTGGGGTATTAGTTTAAAAAAATAAAAAGATTTAGTATTATAATTTTTTAATTAAATAGTTACTTGTTTTCTGTTAGTTATTAATTTTATTTTAGATTCTTATTAATATTTGTTGAAAATTATTATGATATTAATAATAATATTCCATTTTAATTATATACATATATAATTTAAAAAATCTATTAAAAAGCAACATAATATAAGAATTTTTTTAAAAAATTATTGTTATAATGTTTCTTTTTTATGTATTTTATACTGATTTGTGTAGTTTAATAATTTTTTGAGTTGTTCATTAGTTGCAGTTGAAAGTGAAAGTATTGAAATAAAATATAAATATTTGTTTTCTATTAAATCTTTTCTAACTTTATCAATTTGTTTTCAAAAATCTTCGATTTCTTTTTTGCTTAAATTTTCATCATTAATGATGAAATTACCATTAGTGTCTATTTTTGTTAGTGATCTACTAGCAATTAAGATTGGTCTGATTTTTAAATTCATAATTTTTAAAATTACATCTGTTACTAAGTTATTGTTATCGGAAGTTAATAATATTTGTTTACTTTCATCAAAAGTATTTTTAATACTTTTAATTGCTTCAGAAACTCTTCCTTCGGATTTATTTACTAATATTGAACTTGTCAAAATTATAAAAAAATTTCAGGCAATTTTTGTTGTTTTTTTATTAACTCCACTTTCTGATTTTAGAAATTTTTTAAATAAATTTATATCAACATCTCTAATAAATATTTCTTTAAAATATTTTCTTAGTTTTATTTTTAATTCTTTTTTCGTTCCTATGATTTGACTAAAATCATTTGAAGAAAGTATTCTTTTAACTTTGTTTTTTTGTTTATAATTTAATAAAAATTTTATTAGTAAAAACATTAAAAGTAATATAAAAGAAATAAGTAAGCTAGAACCAGAAATAACACCTATTCAACTAAATACTTCATTTTGACTCAATTTAATTTTCCTTTCAAATAACATGAAATATGATATTGATATTTAATCTTAATTATACATAGACATAATAAAAAATAAATATTTATTAAGTGTATTTTACAAATTTTTGAATATGTGAAAGGGTCACCCCTAAGTTGCAAAAAACAATGTTTTAAGTTAGTAAGGAGACTTTTTTATGACAAGATATAGTAAGGAACTAAAATTAAAAATAATAGAACAATATTTTGCTGGTAAATCTGCCACAACATTAAGCAAAGAAAATAAAGTTAGTAGAAAGATAATTTATATTTGATTTATAGCACCTAATTTACTAAAACAATCTGATGATAGCATTAGTTTTAGTGTTAATAAACTATTAGAAAAAATTGCTTTAGATATTAGTGAATTTAAAATTAATAATCAAAAATTATATTTATGAGCATTTGTTGATTTTTATTCACGAAAAATAGTACATCACTACTGATCTAAAAATCAAGAAAAATCACATCTTATAAAATCTTTAAAAACATGTCTAATAAATATAATTTGCATAATACAATCGTTTATACTGATCGCGGAATACAGTTTAGAACTCATGATTATTGAAATTATGCTAAAAAAAATAATATTCAATTAAGCATGACAGATGGCTATGCTTCATATCAAAATGCAATTGTTGAAACTGTATTTAAAATTTTAAAAGTTGTTTATTTTAGGTGGTTGGCCCTTAATTACTGGACCATTTTTGATATAAAATTCTAAATTTTAATTTGTAAAATTGGTGGTTTTAGAAATTTAGAATGTATTCTTTCATAATTATAAAACATAACATATTGATTTACATCATTTATAGCTTCATTGATGGATAAATATTGATTTGATCCTTTAGGTAGTCATTCTTGAGATAAATGAGAAAATCAGTTTTCAGATAATACATTACCACCAATATCATAAGGTTGTTTTTTGCTTAAAATTATTTGTTTATCCTCTGCTCATTTTGTGATATCCTGACAATAAAATTCGTTGGCGTTATCTGAATGTAAAATAACATTTTTTACTTGATTTCAAGAAAATTGTTTGTTGATTTTTTCAAGAGCAGGAAGAATTAAATCCTGATATGATTTATTAGGAGCAATATTATAACTAACAACATTATTTGAATAAAAATCAATAATTACAAAAAGATATAATCATCCTTCTTTAGTATTTATTTGTTTAGTGTCCATTGATCAAATTTGATTTGAAGAGGTTGTACTTTTATAATCTTTGTTTACTTTATCCATTGTAGGTATTCACTTATTTGGATTTTTTTTGTTTTTAGGATAGTTATTTTTAGTTTGTTTTAATCCTTGAATATTGTGTTCTTTCATAATTTTTCGCATTTGTTTTATTGATAATTCTATATTTAAAATGATATTTTTTTCTTGTTTTAATCACTCTTTAAAAGCTGAAAAAATTCTTAAATATCCATAAATTCTGCCTTTTCTTGTAGAATGAAATTCGATTAAAAGTTGGCATATTTTTTGATATTTATGATTGCATTTAATAATATGATTTTCTTCTTTTTTAATAGGTTTTTGTTTATTTTTTAAAAAGTAATATGTTGATCTGTTTAATTGAAGATATTGACATAGGTTTCTAATTGAATATTGATTTTTACAATCATCAATAATTTTAATTTTTTCTTTGATATTTAATTTGTTAATTACTAATGCTATTTGTTTAATTTTATCCATTAATAAAAATCCTTTCAGGTTAAAATTAGTGTTAATTATATAACACAATTGTTTTTAGAATACATTCAGGTTTTTTAAATTAATGGTCTAGTAAAAAGGGCTAAGTGGTAAGTGGCACTAATCACCTTTGAAAATTAAATTTATTGTTGGATAAGGTAAATTAAAATTATCCAATTCTTTTCTATCATTAAATATAAATCCATTTTTTAAATAAAAACTGTAAGCTCTAGTATTTTGTTCATTGACATCAACTTGATTTATATTAAATTCTTTAATTAATTTTTTTAATATTTTTGAAGCAAATCCTTGATTTAAATAATTTATATCTAAAAATAAAGCTTCTAATTTTTGTTCTAAAATAATCGAAAATCCAATAACTTGGTTATAATCATTTTTATATCATAATTGAACATTTAAATTATTTAAATTTTCTTTTAGTGTTTTATTAAATAACAAAAAATGTTCATGTTTTAAAAACACATGTGTTTTTAAAACATTTTTTTTCCAAATTTTATGAACCAAATTAAAATCTTTATTTTCTTTTACTATTATATATTTTTAAGATTTTCCACTAATTTTTCTTCCTTTATGTACTGTTTTTAAATTTTATCACATAAAGTGTTGCCTTTTCAACTAAAATGGCATTGGTTAGATAAGTGGAATGGCAACCCTTTTTAGGACTATTTTTTGGTAGACATTTGTTTTTGATAATTAATTGGAGTTAAGTAGTTTAGAATGCTATGAATTCTTATGTTGTTATATCAATTGATATAATCAAATAATTGTAGTTTTAATTGGATAAATGATGTAAAAATTTGTTATTAATAAATTCGGTTTTGAAAGTTTTAAAATTTGCCTTAGCAACAGCATTGTCATAAGGACAGCCTTTTTTGCTTAAAGAGCGGGTAATGTTGAATGCTAGTAAAAGTTTATTAATAGTTATTATTAAACTCATTACCGCGATCAGTATGAAATATTTGAATATCTTTTAAACAGCGATTTGATTCCATAAATGCTTTATGTACCAATGATGCATCTTTTTAGTACCTACACTATATCTCCAATAATTTCACGGTTAAATAGGAAAGGGTCGCCCCTAAGTTGCAAAAAACAATGTTTTAACTTAGTAAGGAGACTTTTTTTATGACAAGATATAGGACATATTCCGTAATTAAATTTAATTAATTGTCAATAAAATTGTTTTAAAACTATTTAGTGTTATTGAATATAGAAATAAATATTTTTTGAAAAAATAGTTTAAAAAATGAGTTTACATTTTAAACAAAAAATTGTTAATAATATTTTTATATTAACTCGATAAAAATTTAAATTTTAAAAAAATATTTTTAATATTTTTTTTATTTTAATGGTTTTATTTTATTAAAAATTTCACAAAGTAAGTTAAATCTTAAGTACATAAGTCTAAATTTAGATTTTCTACATTTATTTACTAAAATTTTGAATCTTTTCAATCAAGCAAAGACATGTTCAACTTTAATTCTAATTTTAGATACAATCTTATTGTATTTTCTTTCTTGTTTAGTTAATTTTTTATTTTTAGTTCTTTTAATTGGTATTATTGTATTTTTATAAATATTTTGTATACCTTGATATCCTAAATCACCAATAATTATTGTTTTTTCTGAAAATTCAAGATTTGAATTTTTTAATATTTGAAAATCATGCACTTTACCATTATCAGCAAAAATATCAACAATTTTTTTATTAAAAAAATCATATACAATTTGAAATTTTATAGAATACATTCAACTTTTACCAGAAAAATATTCTAACTGTAGTTTTTTTTAGTTGGTCTTTCAATTTCAATCTCAGTTGAATCAATTAAATAAAATTGAAATTCATTTGAATTTTCTTGTTTTTTATCAATTTTTAATTTATATCTTTCTTTTAAAAATTGGTAATCTTTGTGGTTACTAAGTTTATTTTCTACTCAAGTAATATTTCGAAAACAACTTGATGGGCTCATTTTAGATTTAATACTCATTTGAAAAAAAGTATAATATTCTTTTCAGTATAATAAAGTCATCATTAATCTTTCTTCTACTGAAAGTTTATTTTTTCGACCTTTATTTTTTTCTAATTTTTCTATTTCAATTAATTTTTCTAACATTTCATTAAAATGAAAACGTTTTATACCAAAATATCTGTAAAATTCTTCATTTTTTAATTTTTTTAAATTTTCAAAAATCATTTTTATCAACACTTTTCTAAATTTATTGTTAATAACAAAATTATAAAATAAATTTTAAAATTATTAATTGACTTTTAAAAAATTTAATTACGGAATATGTCTATAGTAAGGAACTAAAATTAAAACTTAGATAAAAAAATATTTTTTGTTAAAATATAATTGATTTAATTTGATTTATGAAAGAGGTAATGATTATGAAACAATATTTAGATTTATGTCAATATGTTTTAGAAAAAGGATATAAAAAAGCTGATAGAACAGGCACTGGTACTGTTTCTACTTTTGGTTATCAAATGCGTTTTGATTTACAAAAAGGTTTTCCCATATTAACTACAAAAAAAGTTCATTTTGCTTCTATTGTTCATGAGTTATTATGATTTATTGCTGGTGATACTAATATTGAATATTTAGTTAAAAATAATGTTAGAATTTGAAATGAGTGACCTTATAAGAAATTTATGGAAAGTAAAAAATATCAAAATGAAACTTTAGAAGAATTTGTTGAAAAAATTAAAACTGATCATCAATTTGCTCTTGAATTTGGTGATTTAGGACCTGTTTATGGTAGACAATGACGTAATTTTAATGGTGTTGATCAATTGCAGGAGTTAATAGAAAATTTAAAAAACAATCCTTTTTCACGAAGACACATTTTATCAGCATGAAATCCTGCAGAAATTAAGAATATGGCACTACCACCATGTCATACTTTAATTCAATTTTACGTTTCTGATGATAAAAAATTATCTTGTCAATTATATCAACGTAGTGCAGATATTTTTTTAGGAGTTCCTTTTAATATTGCTTCTTATGCATTATTAACAATAATGTTAGCACAAATATGTGGCTATCAATTAGGAGAATTTATTCATACTTTAGGTGATGCTCATATTTATAGTAATCATTTTTCACAAATTAATGAACAATTAACTAGAAAACCAAAATCATTGCCAATTTTAGTTATTAATAAAAATATTACTAATTTATTTAATTTTAAATTTGAAGATTTTAAATTAGAACAATATGATCCATATCCGTTGATTAGAGGTCAGGTTGCAGTATAATGGTAATTTTAGTTTGAGCAATGACCAAAGAAAAGGTAATTGGTTTTAATAATAAATTGCCCTGAAAAATTAAAGAAGAAATGCAATATTTTCAGAGCATTACTTTAAATAAAAATGTATTAATGGGTTCAAAAACTTTTGAAAGTATTGGCAAACCACTAAAAAATCGTTACAATATAGTTGTTACTAATCATCAAGAACGTTATCAACAATTTCTAAATGATAATAATATTACTTTCACAAATGATATTATTTCATATTTAAAACAATATCAAGGTAATAAAAAAAGAGATATTTGTATTATTGGTGGTGCTGAAATTTATAAGCAGGCATGAGATTATGCTGATTATTTATATGTTTCAGTCATTAAAAATTTATATAATGGTGATCTTTTATTTCCTGTTAGTAATTTTTCTGATTTTAAATTAATCAAAACAACAGAATTTGCAGAATTTGTAGCGAATGTGTATCAAAGAAAGGAAAAAAAATAATAATGAACATTTGAAAAGCAATTTTAACTTGACCTTATTTATTACAAACTTATAGTAAATCAGGTTCAATGACAAGAAAGGTATTAAAAGACCCAAGTTTAGTTTCTGAAGCAAAACAATATATTTGATTGAAAAAACGTGTGCGTTATATTAAATGATTATATAATATTAAATTAACCGTTCATAACATTGAAAATTGACCAAAAAGAAAAGGTTGTGTAATGGTTGCCAATCATCAATCAAATTTTGATCCATTATTAGTATTATCGGTAAATGATTATAGTTTATATGCACCTTTAGGTTTTATTGCAAAAGAAGAATTAAAAAAAAGCCATTTGGCACGAAGATTTATTTTTTTAATTGATGTTTTATTTATTGATCGTAATAATCCACGCACAGCCATTACAACTTTTCAAGAAGCAAAGGAATTAATTAGAATTCCGCGTACAATGATGATTTTTCCAGAAGGAACAAGAAGTCATCAACAAGAAATGCAAGAATTTAAAGCAGGTGCTTTTAATATGGCATATCAATCTTATGTACCAATTATTCCTGTTACTATTATTAATTCTTATCAAATTTTTGATCGAAAATATAAAGGCAAAAAAGATATTCATCTTATTTTTCATAAGGCAATTGAACCAAGTGAATTTATTAAATTATCTACTGATGTATTATCAAAGCAAGTATTTAATATTATTAAAAAAGGAATTGATGATTTTAGCAATAATAAAATTTAAGTAGTAATAATAAAAGGTTGTTAGTTAACAACCTTTTATTATGTTTAAGAGTCAATAATTAATTTCTGATGTGATTTTTGTTTTTTATAATTACGTAAATTTTTTACTGATGTAATTATTAGTGAAGAAGATGTATATCAAATTATTACGATAATTAATCATAGTAGGATATTAATAAATTGTTCTTTATTTAAGCCAAGACCATTTTGTAATAATAAAAATACACTTAAGTAAGCACAAATAACACCAATTGATCCACCTAGTGTGAAAGCAATTGGTGGTTTAATTTCATAGTTTTTATCTTTAATAAAACGTGTACCAGCAACTGGCATTAAAAAAGCTGCAGATCCCATCATAATTGGAAAAGCACATTCAGCGTTAAGACCTAATAAATAAGTAGTTGCCATTGCTGGAGCATAAATACCAATGCCTAATGCCATGAAAGCACCAAGGATAAAGAATATACTAATACCAACCAAATATTTTCATCAAATATCAAGACTATTATTATTACCCGCTGTTGGCATAATTCCAATTTGTTTTTGACCTAAAAGCATGATAATTGAAACAATAAATAATAGAACACCAATAAATAGTTGTGATCAACTAAGTTTAATTTTATTTGCGATAATGGCGCCTAAATAGGCACCTAATGTTGCAGCAGAAATTAATGAAACTAGTGTTGGTCATGCTACTTGAATTAAAGCAATAAAAATAATTGCTTTAATTCAAGTAGGAATACTATGACCAACATTCATAATTCCTAAAATTTTTTTATCATTACGTACCTGTTTTGTTAATTTTAATAAAATAATACTTACTGCAAATGAACCAATACCAATTGTGTCACAAAAATCAGCAATAAAACCAATTATTCCTAGTTTTCAAAATCGTTGTTTAAAATTATCTTCAAAATTATGGATATGTTCTTTATCAAATTGTGAATAACTATTTTTATAAGATATCATGTAAAAATTGCTACTATTATTAACAAAATAGTAATAAAAATAATAGCAACAATTGAGGGTTTTCAAATATTTGTTAAAAATAAAGTAAGTAATAATACAAATAAAGAAATAGGAATTATTAATAAACTATAGTATATTGTTTTTTATTCATAGTTTTGTTCCTTTTTCTTTTAATTTTATTTTTGTGTTATTTAGAATTTTATCATGAAAAAATACAAAAAAATATTATTATTTTTTAATTTTTATATTTCTATTTTTTACTAAAATTATATTTTTAATGATTGGAAATAGTTTAAAATTATTTATTATTTTTTAACACTTTGTTAAGTAACGTTTTTGTTTTATTGTTTAGACATATTCCGTAATTAAATTTTTTAAAAGTCAATTGATAATTTTAAAATTTATTTTATAATTTTGTTATTAACAATAAATTTAGAAAAGTGTTGATAAAAATGATTTTTGAAAATTTAAAAAAATTAAAAAATGAAGAATTTTACAGATATTTTGGTATAAAACGTTTTCATTTTAATGAAATGTTAGAAAAATTAATTGAAATAGAAAAATTAGAAAAAAATAAAGGTCGAAAAAATAAACTTTCAGTAGAAGAAAGATTAATGATGACTTTATTATACTGAAAAGAATATTATACTTTTTTTCAAATGAGTATTAAATCTAAAATGAGCCCATCAAGTTGTTTTCGAAATATTACTTGAGTAGAAAATAAACTTAGTAACCACAAAGATTACCAATTTTTAAAAGAAAGATATAAATTAAAAATTGATAAAAAACAAGAAAATTCAAATGAATTTCAATTTTATTTAATTGATTCAACTGAGATTGAAATTGAAAGACCAACTAAAAAAAACTACAGTTAGAATATTTTTCTGGTAAAAGTTGAATGTATTCTATAAAATTTCAAATTGTATATGATTTTTTTAATAAAAAAATTGTTGATATTTTTGCTGATAATGGTAAAGTGCATGATTTTCAAATATTAAAAAATTCAAATCTTGAATTTTCAGAAAAAACAATAATTATTGGTGATTTAGGATATCAAGGTATACAAAATATTTATAAAAATACAATAATACCAATTAAAAGAACTAAAAATAAAAAATTAACTAAACAAGAAAGAAAATACAATAAGATTGTATCTAAAATTAGAATTAAAGTTGAACATGTCTTTGCTTGATTGAAAAGATTCAAAATTTTAGTAAATAAATGTAGAAAATCTAAATTTAGACTTATGTACTTAAGATTTAACTTACTTTGTGAAATTTTTAATAAAATAAAACCATTAAAATAAAAAAAATATTAAAAATATTTTTTTAAAATTTAAATTTTTATCGAGTTAATATAAAAATATTATTAACAATTTTTTGTTTAAAATGTAAACTCATTTTTTAAACTATTTTTTCAAAAAATATTTATTTCTATATTCAATAACACTAAATAGTTTTAAAACAATTTTATTGACAATTAATTAAATTTAATTACGGAATATGTCCTTTGTTTTTATAATTTTTTATGTTAAGATTTGTTTGTTATTAAAATATAAAATTTGCTACTTTAAAGTAGTGTTTCATCGGAGTTTTATATATGGATATTCAACAAGATTTTTATGTTAAGAAGATTTTTTATGCTTGTTATGTTAAGAATGTAGTTTTACCTATTTCTTTTTTAAATAATATTGGAAATAAAAAAGGTAAATGTTATGTTGGTAATAAGCAAAAATTGAGAAATAGTACTGTTCGTACTAAAACTAATTTAATTCAAAAAGCATTACATAATTTTTATAATAGTAATATGTTAAGTTTTGTTACTTTAACTTATGCTGAAAATATCCAAGATGTTAAACAATCAAAAAAAGATATTCGTTTATTTTTTCTTAAATTAAAGAAATGATGAAATGACCCTAAGCGTGCTAAATATATGTGTGAATTAAAATATATGTATGTTTATGAATATCAAGACCGTGGAGCAGTTCATTTTCATATAATTTTTAATAGAAAGATACCTTATAATATGATACGTGATTGATGACCACATGCTGGAAATGCCTAAGGGTATTGATTTAAGAGTTGTTCGTAAAGGTACAAATGAGTTTGTTATTAAATATTTAGGTAAATATGTTACAAAATCATTAGACGATGCTAAATCTTTAAATCAAGAGGATGTAGGTATAAAAGCATATGCTTTTAGTCGTAATTGTAAAAATCCTATTGTAGTTCGTGGTATTAAGAAATTGACAATTGGAGATATCATTAAAGCAAGTTTTAATGCTACAAATGTATTTTATTTTAAAACTCAAAGAGATAGTAATGGTGATACTGTTATGATTGGTGGTATTATTGAAAGTACTGTTGTTAATGATTATTTTAAGGAGTATGAAGATTATGAAAAATATGTATATTTAAGTGCTTTATCACATAAGCATTATTTACGGACTAGTGAAATAGGTTATTTAATTCAAAAAGATAAAGATGTTTTGACTTGGGTTGATAAAGTTTTTGGTAATAAAGTTGAAAAAATAGATTTTAGGAAAAAAGTTTTACATTAGAAAAAAAACTATTTTTTCTATATTTTTACTTGTATATATATAATAGACATATTCCGTAATTAAATTTTTTAAAATTTATTTTATAATTTTGTTATTAACAATAAATTTAGAAAAGTGTTGATAAAAATGATTTTTGAAAATTTAAAAAAATTAAAAAATGAAGAATTTTACAGATATTTTGGTATAAAACGTTTTCATTTTAATGAAATGTTAGAAAAATTAATTGAAATAGAAAAATTAGAAAAAAATAAAGGTCGAAAAAATAAACTTTCAGTAGAAGAAAGATTAATGATGACTTTATTATACTGAAAAGAATATTATACTTTTTTTCAAATGAGTATTAAATCTAAAATGAGCCCATCAAGTTGTTTTCGAAATATTACTTGAGTAGAAAATAAACTTAGTAACCACAAAGATTACCAATTTTTAAAAGAAAGATATAAATTAAAAATTGATAAAAAACAAGAAAATTCAAATGAATTTCAATTTTATTTAATTGATTCAACTGAGATTGAAATTGAAAGACCAACTAAAAAAAACTACAGTTAGAATATTTTTCTGGTAAAAGTTGAATGTATTCTATAAAATTTCAAATTGTATATGATTTTTTTAATAAAAAAATTGTTGATATTTTTGCTGATAATGGTAAAGTGCATGATTTTCAAATATTAAAAAATTCAAATCTTGAATTTTCAGAAAAAACAATAATTATTGGTGATTTAGGATATCAAGGTATACAAAATATTTATAAAAATACAATAAGATTGTATCTAAAATTAGAATTAAAGTTGAACATGTCTTTGCTTGATTGAAAAGATTCAAAATTTTAGTAAATAAATGTAGAAAATCTAAATTTAGACTTATGTACTTAAGATTTAACTTACTTTGTGAAATTTTTAATAAAATAAAACCATTAAAATAAAAAAAATATTAAAAATATTTTTTTAAAATTTAAATTTTTATCGAGTTAATATAAAAATATTATTAACAATTTTTTGTTTAAAATGTAAACTCATTTTTTAAACTATTTTTTCAAAAAATATTTATTTCTATATTCAATAACAGGGCGTATTTCAAGTCTAGTTATAATTTAATTTTCTTTAAATAAAAGATAAAATAAATTATTAATTGTTATAAATATTATAACCCTAAATAGGGTAAATGTCAAGTCTTATTATAGATTTTATTAACTTTTATAAAATAAAAATTCCTAACTATTTAGGTTTAGATTTATTAAATTTTATAAATTTAAACAAATACTTTTAATTTATTAATTCTTGCTTGTTTTAATTTTAATAAATTAAAAAATGCTTCTTTTGAATAAATTTTTGCATTATTATTAGATATAGATTTTATTAAATGATAAACATCACTTTCAGCACTACAACCAATATTTCAAATAGCATTTTGATTTTCAATACCTTTTTTATTATTTTTAAAATATTCATATATTTTTTCATCAGCATTATTTTCTTTTAAATAATCTAATAATTTATAATAACAACCATTTAAAAATAATTTATAATATGCATAATTTAATTTTTTATTATTTTCTTTTGTTCTTTTACCTTTTCCTACAATAAATACTTGTTTTAATTTTTGTAATGGATGTCATTTATCTACAGCATAATCAATTTTTAAATAATTAGCAGTAGATTTAAGATAAGTAGCACCATCACCAGTTAATTTTAAATTTTCATTAGTATAACCAATAAAAATATTATCTAAATTAGTTATTATAGATTTACCAAATTCTTTTTTAGTAATTCTTTGACCTTTTCTAGTTGACAAAACAAAAATATATTTATTTTCTAAAACATGTCTATTATCAGTAGATTTATTTAAATCAAAACCTGTACTTATACTTACTGTTCTATGTCTAAATTTTCTTTTTTTATTATTATCAATTAAATTATTATATGATTCATCTGATTGAATATAAATATAATCAGTTGGTAATATTTTTATTTTTTCTTGTGGTAATTCTTGAACAAATATATTAGTTTTTTTTACTCTTCTACAAATAGTTGATAATGATATACTTATTTTTAAATTATGTTTAATTATAGGATATGTAATATTATTTAAATCTGCTTCATAAATTATTGATTTTGTTACTTGATTAGTAAATTTTTTATTTTTATCAATATTAATATATGTATCTAATGGATATAAATATTCACCAGTAATTTTATGTTGATATACTTTTCTATAAAAATCTTTTACTATTCCATACATTGATGTAAAAGTTCTTTTAGCAGTTTTAACATATTTATATTTATTTTTATCATATTCATTTTTATGTCAATATTTATCATAATTAATTAAATTATTTTTATAATCTAATAACATTTGTTTTTCATGACTAATTTTAAACTGATTATGAGGAAATTGTTCAGGAAGTAAAATCATAATATTATTCCTTTCTAAATACATAATTTTCAGTATAACAATTATTAATTGTTCAGTGTTGTAATATACTTTGCTTAAAATGTTATAATTAGTATATAAATATTGAATATAGGTGATAAATATGCCAGAAAAAGAAAAAAAATATGGTGAAAAATTAAGTGTTAATTATAAAACTCAAATTGATAATTATTTAAGAACTAAAAAGGTTATATTAACTCCACAAGGATTAAATAATGCACTTGGAATTGATAGAAAATTTGTTTATGATTGCCGACGTAGAAGCAATCCATGACGTAAAAATTTATTAAAGATTATGATAATGCAAGAGCGATAATTTCAACTCATATGTTAGAAAAATCATTAGTAAAACCAGAAATAATTTATAAACATTGACAAGTTAGTTATCCGAATGAATATGATATTAATGAAGAAGATAATAACTCAAAAAGTAATATAATTATTAATATTTGTGAACCTAGAAAAATAGAAAATAATGATTAAAAACCTATAATAAATATAGGTTTTTTTCTTTATTTTAAAGGATAAAAATGATATAATTTAATAAAGTGAATATGTTAAATTAACATATATAAAAGTGACCTATTAACCAAGTGAATTATTAAAAATTAATAAAGGGAGATTAAAAGTATGAGTGATTTTACTTTTGATGAAAAAGAGAATTATAGTTTAGATGATGTTAAAAATTTACTAAAACAACATAGAAATGTAGTATATGCTGAAAGTAAAAAAGATATTGAACCTAAATTAAGTGAATATGAAACTAAAATAAAAGAATATGAAAATAAAATTAATAGTTTTGAAGAGCAACAATTATTTTCAAATATTAAAGATACTAAAAAAGTAAATTTAATTAAAAATTTAATGAATACTGATAATTATAAATCTTTATCTAAACAAGAAGCATTTAATAAAATAAATGAAGATTATAAAGATTTTTTAATTGATAAATCAGAACCTATTAAACAAGAAAATAAACAACAAGATAATTCAATTAATCCTACTGATTTAATTTTAAAATTACATAATAATTCATTAGACCATTTTAAAATTGCTCAAGATTTAAAAAATAAAGCAACAACACAAGGAATGACTAATCAAAAAGAATTAGAAGATTTAGTTGAAATTACTAGAAATGAAGTTTTTCAATCTATTAGTAAATAGAAAGAAGTTTTATTATGGGAGCTATAAAAATACCTGAAGCATTTTTTATTAAAGGTAATAATCCTACTGAAAATGCTATTTTAAGTGTACTTGAAGCACAAGTACGTGGTGAATTAACAAGTGAAAAATCAACAATGTTTATGCGTGGAACTTGTAGTGCTACTCAAATTGGTGAAATGGCTGGAGTTGCTATAGCAATTTATAGAGCTACAGTTCGTGTATTATGAGGATCAACATGAGATTGAAAAAATGGTACTAAAAGACAAAAAGGTGATGTTTATACAACTAAATTAGAAATTAATAAATATTTAACAATTGATTTTGAAATTCCAGAATTTGATATTGAAAGATTTATGAAATCACCAAAAGATATTGCAGTACAAATTGTTTCAAATTGAACAGCTTCATTTATGAGAAATTTAGGTGAAAATTTAGAATTAATATTTTTAAATGGTATTCAAGATTATGCTATTGCTAAATCATTAGTCTTACCTTTAGATTTAATTAATATGAATGCAGAACAAGCAAAAGAAGCTTATTATAAAATTTGAGCAAGAAATAATAAATTAATTAAATTAGTTAATTATATTACTGTAGGAACTAATAGAGAAGATTTAATGGGAGCAACTGGAATTGATAGTAATTTAGGTTTATCAAAAGCATTTACTGTTTTAAATTATAGTCAAATTTCAGCAGATACATTAGCATATGGTAGAAGATATACAAGTTTAATTGCTGGTATGGAATTTTGAGAAAGTTTTTATTTAGAACAAGAATTTATTCATGATACTGAAAAAGCAATGCATTTAGAAAAAGATTATAGTTTAAAAAATACACATGGTTTTGTAGTTAATAGATATATGTGAGGTAGGTGGTTGGCCCTTAATTACTGGACCATTTTTGATATAAAATTCTAAATTTTAATTTGTAAAATTGGTGGTTTTAGAAATTTAGAATGTATTCTTTCATAATTATAAAACATAACATATTGATTTACATCATTTATAGCTTCATTGATGGATAAATATTGATTTGATCCTTTAGGTAGTCATTCTTGAGATAAATGAGAAAATCAGTTTTCAGATAATACATTACCACCAATATCATAAGGTTGTTTTTTGCTTAAAATTATTTGTTTATCCTCTGCTCATTTTGTGATATCCTGACAATAAAATTCGTTGGCGTTATCTGAATGTAAAATAACATTTTTTACTTGATTTCAAGAAAATTGTTTGTTGATTTTTTCAAGAGCAGGAAGAATTAAATCCTGATATGATTTATTAGGAGCAATATTATAACTAACAACATTATTTGAATAAAAATCAATAATTACAAAAAGATATAATCATCCTTCTTTAGTATTTATTTGTTTAGTGTCCATTGATCAAATTTGATTTGAAGAGGTTGTACTTTTATAATCTTTGTTTACTTTATCCATTGTAGGTATTCACTTATTTGGATTTTTTTTGTTTTTAGGATAGTTATTTTTAGTTTGTTTTAATCCTTGAATATTGTGTTCTTTCATAATTTTTCGCATTTGTTTTATTGATAATTCTATATTTAAAATGATATTTTTTTCTTGTTTTAATCACTCTTTAAAAGCTGAAAAAATTCTTAAATATCCATAAATTCTGCCTTTTCTTGTAGAATGAAATTCGATTAAAAGTTGGCATATTTTTTGATATTTATGATTGCATTTAATAATATGATTTTCTTCTTTTTTAATAGGTTTTTGTTTATTTTTTAAAAAGTAATATGTTGATCTGTTTAATTGAAGATATTGACATAGGTTTCTAATTGAATATTGATTTTTACAATCATCAATAATTTTAATTTTTTCTTTGATATTTAATTTGTTAATTACTAATGCTATTTGTTTAATTTTATCCATTAATAAAAATCCTTTCAGGTTAAAATTAGTGTTAATTATATAACACAATTGTTTTTAGAATACATTCAGGTTTTTTAAATTAATGGTCTAGTAAAAAGGGCTAAGTGGCGTATGCCAATTTCATTTACTAAAATAAGACAAAAATTAGATAATGATACAGATAATATTAAAATTATTGGTAAATGTTTATTTGCATTACCTAGTGCTATTAGACCAAATTTAATGTATTTAATTAGACCAACTATGCCTACAATTGAAGAAATAAAAGAAGCAAGAGCAAAAGATTTTTTAACTAATCCTAAAAATGAAAATGCAACTTATCAATCAACTTTATATGATGATATTAATAAATTAAATTTAGAAGATGTTATTTATTATAGAAATTTAGGAAAAATTACTATGGCTGGTGATAAACCTACTAATGATGAATTAGAAAATGCAATAATAAATGCTGGTAATAATGGTTATGAAAAAGGTAAAGCAAAATTTGATATTAAATCAACAAGTGCAACTATGACTGGTAATAATAGTGATTATTATGGAGTAGTAAATTTAGAATTTACTAAAAAATAATTATGGAATATATTTATAAATATTTTAATGAAAAAGCACATATTATTATTTATTCACCAAAACCAGAAGATTTAACTACTAGTAATGATATTAGAGCAATTTTATTAGATGAATATCCTAAATTAAGAAATGATTATTTTATAGTAAGTGATGTACATGATAATTTTGCAATATGTGTTGGTAATAATATAAATTGTCAAGGAACAGTTAGAATTCAAATTAAAAAAACTAATCAATTATCAAAAGGAGAAAATAAATATGCCACAACAACATTCTGAGACTACACAATTGAGTAACTATACTTTAACTAAATTAATAAGAACTGGTATAAGTCCAATTTGTGCAATGATAGGTACAAGTGCTTATTATGGTCAAGTAATAGATAGTCCATTATTAGGTTCAATTAATAGTTTATTATTTGGTAAAAAATTAGGTTTAGATATTTGAAATTTAAATCAAAGACCAAATACTAAAACTAAATTAATTAATAGTTCTAAAAAAATCTTATTAGGTTTAGGAACAATTGGATTAGCAAATTATAGTAAGTTTACTAATTCTTCCATTAATCCTAATCCAACTGAAAGTCCAATAACAACTACTACTATTGACCCATTTCCACCAGATTTATTATTTAGTAATCCAAATACTACTGATAATCATTTAATGGATTGAGATACATATATTAGTTTAAATGCTTATGGTATATCAAATCTTATTAATGGAATTCTAGAATTAATACCTAATAAATTTGAAACAATAAGAAAGATTTGTAATATGGCTACTGGTGGATGTTTAATTTCAAGTGGTGTTGCAATGGGTATTAATAATGATTTTAATAATGCTTATGCAGTACCTACTATTATTGCTGGTGCAAGTGAAATAATCCATAATTTACTACCTATGGAAACTACAAATCATATTCAAGAAATGCAAGAAACATCATTTAATGATGAAACTGCAAGATTAATAAATGATAATAGATTTACTATTAATAGTGAAACAACTAGTCAATATGGTAGTGATAATATGAGTGAAGTACCATTAAATCATGATAATGTTTCATTAAATTGAGATTATAATCACATGAGTTTATAATGTTACCTTTAATTATTGAATGAATATATTATGCATTAGCAAGTAATGATATTAAATTAGCATTAATAAATGCTTTAAAAACTTATTATAAAAATCAATCATTAAAAGCAGTATTTGATAGTGAAAATATTAGTGAAAAAGAAATACATCAACCATATAGTGTTTTTAATCCAAATATACTTAAAAAATTAACAAGTATATTAAAACCAAGTGAATTATCTATATTACAAAATGAAATTAATAAATTTAAAAATCCAATAAATAGTTTTAAAAATTATATTATGCCAACAGAAATTAGAACAGTTAAAAATTATGTTAATAAATTTAATAATTTATTTAAAGAAAATGAAGAAGAAATACCAAATAATGCATGAGAAGTATTATCAAGTTCATGATTTAAAAAAGGAAGATTTATTGTTGATAATAAAAATTTAAAAATTGGAACTTTAACAACATTATTTCAAAGTGATAATGATAAAAGACAAATATGATATGGTCCATATACTTATCCAACATTTCCACAAGAAATATGAATATTAATGACACAAGCAAAAGGTAAAAATGGTTCTGGTGCTGGAACAATATTTTGAAAATTTTGAAATAGAAAATGATTACCAAGTCAATTAAGAAAATATGTTAAAAGTGAATTATCAAAAAAAGGTAAATATTATGGTTCACAAGATACTAGTGTAATTTATCCAAATAATATTAATGTTCAAAAAACTATGCATTTTATTAATAGATTAGAAAAAGGTTTTTTTAAATTAAAAGAATATAAAAATTTATCTAAAAATGAAATTGGAAGTACACAATGAAGATATGAAAGAAAACAATTATTAAAAAATTCTTTACATACAAGAAAATATATAAAAATTAAAAGAAATTCTAATTTTTATAAAACATGAAAGTAGGTGGTTAAATGGAAATTCAAAAACCAGAGTGAAAAACAAGTTATTTAATTCCTTTTACTCGTGGTAGAAGAGATTATATTAAAGATAGAAAAATATATGATTTTAGTTTATTAAATGATATTCAAAAATTAAGAAAAAAACAATTAGATTCAATTAATTTATTATCATTTATATTAATATCTTTAATTATTACTTTATGAAGTACATTACCACAAATAATAATATTACCTAAATGATTATCATTTACAAAATTAGGTATGGAACATGTAGATTGAAAACATAATTGAGGTAATGCAATATGATTAACAATTGTACCTAGTATTGGTGGATTTGGTTTACATCATTTACCAAATAAAGCACCATCAAGAATTAAATTTATATTAAATTTAATAATTAAAATAATACCAATTTTAATATTAATTATTATTTGATATTTACCAAAAATAGAAAAAGAAATAAGAAAAATAAAAAAAGAAAAGGTGGAATAAAAAATGAATTTATCTACAACAGTAATATCAGCAGTATTAAGTGGAGCAGTTGCTAGTGGAGTAATTGTAACTATTGTTTTATTATTTTTATCAAAATTTATTAAAAAATCAAAACAATCAAATTTAGCAAAAGAATTAAAAAATAATAAAGAATTAGAATTTATTAAAGCAAATATTAAACAAATAAATTCTCAATTACAATTAGAAACTACATCAATTGCTAAATCTTTAGATAGTTTTAATAATGATGAAGAAAAGCAAGAAGTATTTAAAAATACTATTATTAGTCAAAGAGCTTCTAAAAAAGAATTATCAGAAAAAGATAAGAAAAAAGTAACTAAATTTAAAATTTAAAGGGTTTAAATACCCTTTATTTTACATTAAGGAGTAAATTATTATGGCTATTAAAGAACCATTAATGTTTATAACAATTGAAGAATTTAAAAATTGAAAAGGTTTTAATAAATTAGAATTTGATGATACTACAACACCAGATAATGAAATTTGATTTGCTATTTCAGTTGCAAGTAATAATATTGATTATTTAAGTGGACATTCTATTTCAAAAAAATGACCAGAAACTACATTAACAGAATTTACTGATGAAATACAAACTGCAACTGCATATTATGTTAGATTTTTATTAACAAAAGATAGTAATTATATTCGTGGTCAATCAAGTATTAGTCAAGGTGGTATGACTTATAGTGAAACTAATCCTACTGACCCTTATTTTATTGTTCCAGAAGTATTTAATTGTTTAAGAAAAATTAAAGAATATCCAAATATTACTGGTTTTAATTTAGATGTTTTACCTAAAAGAAATGATTTTTTTAGTAATTTTTATAGTAATTATGGTGAAGATAGTCCTTTTACAAGATATTTAGAATTAATAAATTTAAAAACAAATGATACAAGAGTAAAAATATATCCTAAAAATCCTAAATATTTAATTGGAACTCAATTATGAATTGATACTACTGGTATTAAATCATTTGATAATTTAACAACAATTGAATTATTTACTAAATATTTTAGTAATGATACTATGAAATTAGTTGATGGTAAAGAAGGTCAAGAAAAGAAAGTTATTAGTGCTACTGGTGGTAAAATAGATTTATCTGATTATTATAAAAAATCTGTTTTTATGAAAGGATATTTTACATATAAAGATGATAGAGACCAATTATGAATAAATGATGTTTCAAATAGTTCTCTTGCTATTTCATTATTACTTAATAATAGATATGATAGATTAGAAACTACTAATAAAACTATTGTTGGTGCTATTAATGAAATAAATAAAAAACAAGTTAAAGAAAATTGAAAAGTAATAGGTAAAAGTATAAATAATCGTAAATATGGTGATTTTAATCTTGCTTTTAATACTCTTTATAGAGTAATTATTACATGGGAATCTCCACCATTTCATCAAGTAAATACAAGAATAACAGTAGAATTTAAAACAGGTAATTATTTAGGTGGAATACATGGAAGTAAAATATTTCTTACAAAAGGTTTAATTAATAATGAAAAAGGTATTTTATATTTACAATTATTAGATATTAATAAATGACAATTAATTTTAGAAGGTGGAAATGAAAAATATGCAAATATTTTTTCATTAGAAGAATTACAAAATACAGTTAAAGTAGATATTATTCAACCTATAAAAATTACAAGTCATACTTTAAAAATAAATGAATTAAAAAATAATGAGATTAATATTGAATTACCAAATACTCCAACACCAACTCCAAATATTCCACAATGAAAAGAAGTAGGAACAAAAGTTAATATAAATCATATTAAATATACTTTTAAATCAAATACTAAATATAAAATTTATTATAATTTTGAAAGTCAATCAAGTAATAAGAAATTTGCTTTTATGTCTAAAGAATTTTTATACGGTGAATTGAATACTGATGTTCAAACATTATATTGAGATAAAGTTAATGATAGAATAATAATTTCTTTACAAATGCAAAATGATACCATTGCTATTGTTAGTGACCCTACAAGATATGGTCAACTTTTAAAATTAGAAGAATTACAGGAATAATATTATGAATAAAGAATTTACTTATTTACATGAAATTAGTTATTGATTATTAAATAAAAGTGATTTTACTCATAGTGAATATAATTTAAGTGGAAGTCGTTATTCAAGTAAAACATATAGTATTGCAGAAGAATTAGCAATATTAATTGCTATTTCAATTAAAGTTAATAAATCAATTGCTATATATTGTTTTAGAAAATTAAATAAAGATATTAATGAATTAACAAAAGAAATTGATGAAGCATTAATTAATATTGGTTTTGATTATAAAGATTTTACTTTAAAATATCCAAATAAACAAGCAGATTTTCGTTTTAAAGGTAGTAAATCATTTATTAGAGTTATGGGTGTATATAGTAATAGTAATGATAGAATACCACTTAAAGGGCTTTCTAGAAGTGAAATAAAAGGTTTTGATTTAGCAATTGAATGATGTGAAGAAGCAAATGAATTTAGTCAAGCAGAATTTCAAGCAATTACTTTTGCATTAGGTAATGCTAAAAAAACTATTAAAATAAGAAGTTGTAATCCAGATAATATTTATCAATATTTTATTGAATATATGAATAAACGTGTACCTTTTAATTTAGATTTAATGAAAGAAAATAATGAACAAATTAAATCAATAGAAGAAAATCAAATGTTTAAATTATTTCATTATTCAAATTGAAAATTAAATGAACATAATTTAAAACAAGATAAAATTAATGATTTAGAAGAATTAAAAGAATTAGACCCTATTAAAGCACAAAGTTGATATTATGGTGTACCTAGTGTTTTAACTGGTTCTATATTTGCAAGATATTTAGATAAACTTAAAACTGAATTAGATTTTAATGTTAATGAAATAGTTGGTGGTTTAGATTTAGGTTTTGCTACAAGTTCACAAGCACATCCTACTGTTGCTGTTTTATGTTTTATTGGTGAAAATGAAAAAACTAGAAGAATACATCAAGAAAGTGAATTTTATCATAGTAATGCAATAATGCAATTTAAAAATACATATGAATTAGCAAATAATATTATTGATTATTATTTAGATGAAAGTATTAAATTTCAAGCAATGAAATTTGGTTTTACTTGTTATGTTGATTATGGTAGTGGTGGATTAGCAGTTATTGATATTTTAAAAAAAGAAGTAGAAAAAAGACGAATTAATTGATTACATTTTACTCCAGTAGATAAAACTACAATGTATTTAAGAGATAGAATTGATTGAGATACTATTTGTATGATTAAAGGTATATTAAGTATTAATTGAAAAAGATGTCCTAATACACATGAAGAATTATCAAAAATGCAATGATTAGCAAAATCTAAATTAGAAAATTCAAATAATGAACCACAAATGCTTGATTTATATGATAATTGTTGAGACGCAAGAATGTATGCTTCAATGCATAAAATGAAATGATTAATTAATAATATTAATAATGAATTATTAATTAATAAAAATAAATTTTAGGAGTGATAAAAATGAATAATCCATTAGAATATCTTTCTTGTAATAGAAGAGAATGATATAGTGATATTCCTATGAGAATTGCTCAAAAATCAACTAAATTATGATTAGGTAAAGGTTTATTATTTGATAGTGAAAAAGATGAAATTTTAAAATATTTTACTAATAAAATTATTAGTGATAAATGATTTGAAAAATTATATAAATTTGGAATTCAAGAAAGTTTACTTGGAAAAGTATATATAATGCCTATTATTTATAAAGATAATAGTACAAGTTTAAAAGTATTACCTAATTCATTTGCTGGTAGAGTTGCTAAATATAATGAAGAAGAACAATGTGCAGAATTCTTTTTTATAAATGAACAAGCAGATAGTGCAACATTAACTTGAGTAATTGCTGAAAATGGAAAAATAAGATTTGAAACTTATAAAAATGATAATAAAAATGAAAAAGAAATTATTTTAGGAACAGCACATACAAAATTAAAACCAGAATTAACACCAAAATATAGTTATGAAATTAAAAATCCTTGAAATTATTTACCAATATTAGAAATAACAAATTTACCAATGGTTAATTTTTATGGTAATTCAACAACTTTAAATGCATATCCAGATACTTATCCAGTTTGAAATTTAATTGAATATTATCATAAATCTTATACTCAAAGAAATGTTGATAGAGATTTAAATGTTACAACTTTATTTGGTGCATTTGATAATGAAACTGTTAAAAATATGATTGAACATGGAAAAATTATTGATAATCCTAAAAAAAATATTGTAGTTAATGTTGGTACTGCTGGCTATAATAAATCTGGTGCTGGTGGTATGGAAGTTATACAAGGTAATTTTAAAGCAAGTAATTATATTTTAGATAAAGATGATTTAGGTAAAGATATATGAAATGGTGCAGGTTATGATTATAATGAATTTTCTGGTGTAAATTATGAAAATAAAACTAAATCATTATTTAATAATAAAAATGATATGGAAACTACAGAAACTAAAATAAGTCATTATTCATATTATTTTTATAGATTTTTTGATATGTTATTAATTCATGAAAAATTATGAGATGGTATTGGAGATAGACCTTATTCATTTAAATTTTTACCTATTGCTATGACTGACCAATTATTAAAACAAGAAATGATTAGTCAAAGATTAGCAGATAGAACAATGTCATATACACAAGCTATTGCTGAATTAGATGAAGTAACAAAACAACAAGCAAAAAAACATTATAAAGAAATAATAGAAGAAGATAAAGAAGAAATAAAATTATTAGGAGATAATCAAAATGATACATCAACAAATTCAATTAATGAAACATCTACATCTTCAATTAAAAAGACAACAATTGCTAATTAAAAGATGTAGTTTTTGAAAAATATTTCCATTTGTTATTAATAATGGAGCAATTCCTTTAACTGAAACTGGTTATAAACCAATTAATAGTAAAATTAGTGATTTTGGTCAATATGAATTAATATTAACTGGTACTACTCCAGTTGTATGTATTTGAAAAAATAGTACAAAAATATATCAAAAAAATAAAGGTAAAATTAATGAAGAAATACATAAAGTTAATGGTCAAGATGAATTTTATACAAAACAATATAAAATTGGAGATTATTGAAATGCTTATTTAATTGATGATACAAGTGGTGTTGATTTTAGTAATTTACCAAATAATCAAATATTTAAAACAGTACAAACAAAAAGACAATATACTTTAGTAATGTTTGAAGAACATATTACAATTGATGATTATTTACAATTTTTTGTTGTATTTAATGATGAAAATGAAAATATTGGTGGTAATAGTGGTAAAAATCAAGATAGACAATTATTATATATTTCAAATGTAACAAATTATTATAGTCCTTATAATGGTGCATTTAGTATGCAAGTATTAACTTTTAGTAGTTTAAATGATAGAGTAATAAGTAGTGGTCAAAATACACTTGATTTTGTACAGTATGCAAGTCCGGGTAGTGGTTATGCTTTCCCTACTATTCAACAAGGAAAAGTAACTTTAAATCGTACTTTAATGAAAGATATTGGTGTACGTTATAGTCATAGACAAAGTTATGGATTAGAATTATTAACAAGTTGTTATTATTATGGAAGACCAATAATTCAAGGTCAAGAACCTATTCAACAAAATAATGAAGAAATATTTGAAAGTAAAGTATTTGCTTCTAGAAGATTATTTATTGCTGGTAATAATGAAAAATCTACAACTGATATTAAAAATAATGGTGGTTTACTTGCTGGTATAAATGATAAAATAACAACAAGTAGTCATCCAGAAACTACATTTTATAATATTATGGACGCAAAACCAACTGGATTTACTCATTATGATACATGACAAAAATTTTTAGAAGCTAGAAAATTTGATATGTTAGCTCAAAAAGATTTTCAAGGTATATTAACATGTAATAAACAATTAGCAATAAATAGTAATGGTGATGCTATTGGTAAAGCAAAATTCTTTTGAGATAGTGAATGAAATATAAATAATTTACAAGGTGAATATAATGTTGATATGTCAAGTAATTTTAAATATAAAGACCCAGATACTGGATTAGTTATTGGTTCACCAACTGTTGATTATAAAAAAATAAGTCAAAAATATATGTCAGCAATATTAAATTTTAATAGTGTAGTATTTAGTTCATTAATTCAAATGCCTTATGATAGTGTACAATGATTACCATTTGCTTTAAGTTCAATACCATTAGTAGGTAAATTATTAAATGCTTTAACATTAGGTATTCCAGTAGGATTTATTATTACTCAAAATTCTCAACAATATAAAAATATGCCATTTTTTAATGGTTTTATGAGTGCATTTTTTACAAGTAATTTAAGTTCAATTACTGGTAATAATGATAAAGATTGATTTATACCTTTAAATGTATTTAGTAATTCAAGTGAGTTTGCATTAGGTAAAATGTTAGGTTCACATGTTTCAACAACTGCTATGACAATGAAATTAAGTGATAGGGTATCAGTATATCCATGAGACCCTACTACTGGTAAGAAATTAACTACAAAAGAACAAATAAGTACAGTTGATTTATCACAAAAGAAAAATAATAAAGTTTATATATTAGCAGAAGATACTGAGTTTTTAGATATAGCAAGTCCTTTTACAAATGAAGATAAAGATTGTCAATGAAATCCAACAAGTAATGGAATTATTGATGGTTCAAATTATGCTTATATTATTGATACAATTGTAACTCAATCATTACATCAAGGTGAAGAAAGACATACATTTTATAGTGATAATCCTTTTACTTATCAAGGTGATTATAATGAAATATCAGTTGCTCAATTTCGTTATAATAATATGGGTTATTTAACTGGTAATGCTTTTAATTGAACTACTTTATATAAATTAAATCATGATGAATATGAAGAAAGTGAAGAAACTACATTTTCATATCCAGCAAAAATATTACCACCAAGTCCACAAAATATAGCAAAATCAATTATTATTATTCCAGATTTAAAAATAGAAATGACAGCAAACGATGTATCATTAATAAAAAAAGGATTTAATAATATAAAAGAATGAGAAGAAAAAAATATAAGTAAATTTGATAAATATGAAATAGATTTAAATTCATTATTAGACCCTACATTATTAATTAATACATTTAATGATTTAAAAAGATTTTACAAAAGCATAACAATACATTATAGCTATAAATTTGAAACAATAGCAAATTCAAAAAGTTCTGATTTAAATATCATTGATATTAATAACGAAACTTTTAAACCATCAAAAGAAGTAAAAAATACAAGTATAACTATTGATTTAAAAGATTTAAAAATAAATAAAAACAGTTTTCCAGAATCTGAATTTTTTAGTAAGTTTGGTACAATTGCTCCTAATGAAGTTAATGATTATTTTGCAAATGCTTATTATAAAAGTATTAACAATTATAATATTTTTAATTCATATTCTTTCTGTAATTACGAATTTGATTTAAAAATTAAAAAGTCTTATAATTCTTATGAACAAAAAATAAATAATGATTATCCTATAGCATTTAGTATAATTAATAACTCAGAAAAATTAAATTGAATTATTTATTTACAAGGCAATTTAGGTAAAATAGAATATACCAATTCTGCACAAAGAGAACCAGATAAAAGTTGAACATATAGATATATATCAAATCTTAAATCTAATATTAATAAAATAGTTTTAAATGCAAGATAATTTGGTAAAATTAAAATATAATTAAGTTCTAGGAAGTGAATAAACATGTATTTTTTAAATCGTAATGAATTTTGACCATGATGAGGTGATTTTATAAATTCTCCTTACACAATTTCAATTGCCATATCTTTGACATTTTTATTTCTAATGTTTGTACCATATAAGTTATTCATTCGTTTTTGTGATAATAAAAATTTAAAAAACTATATATATATATATATATATACCACCTTAAGTTTTTTATTTATAAGTCCATTACTTTTTTTATTTTTTAATAGTAGTATGAATTTAAAAAATGTTTATTATATATTTATTATTTTTGCATGTATTGAGTTATTATATTTTTATTTTATTCCAATAATTTTAAAGTTAATTCGAAAATTTCCAAAATTAAAATCTATTTTTAAATTTAAAAGCAAATCTAACCAAAATAATATTTCACAATCTAATTAAAAAGTTACCAATTAAGGTAACTTTTTTTATATAAAAAGAAAAAGGAATAAAAATTATTCCTTATCTTGTTGGGCAGCTTGCCTGCTCTCTAAGAACACACCAGCAACTTTATTTCCAGTAGTATTTACCTGACTAGACTCTGACCAACAGCATTTTATATCTAATATACTATTATTATATATAATTACCGGAAACTTACAAGCAATTATATTAAATTCAAAATTTTCAAATATATTTAATAATTGTTTTGCGTCTTTATGTTTATTTAAATATTTATTACAAAAATTTGCAATAATATCACATGCCTGTATACAATTATATATTTTAGAATCTAAGTATTTTACTTTATTAATGATTATATTTTTTGTTCTTAAAAATCTAATTATTCCATTTTTTGAATAATTTTTATTTAGATATGATTTTAAATTAATTGCATCTATTTCTTGAATAGGTTGTGTATAAATATCATCAATATATAAATTTATATTTGAATTAGGTAATATAGTTTTATTTTCAATTAATTTTTTTATTAATAAAGCAATTAATTCATTATTTTTTAATTTTGCATGTTCTTCATCTGAAGTTGGTAAAATTAAATCTTTTTTGCATGTTCAAACGCAAAATAAATTATCTATTATTTTGTATTTACTAATTAAATTTTCTATATCTGCTTTTTTATAAGGACTTTTTTTAAATTTAATATATTTTTTAGCAATATCATCTCCTTTTATTTCAGATTTTTTTGTTACTTTCTTTTTTGCTTCAATAAAACTTTTAATAAAATTATTTCTTTTATTTTTATTATTAAAAATAATACCACCATAAATTACATGTTTATCGCTTTTATTAAGAAATTTACCACTATCATCTAAATATAATCAATATTCATTTATATTATTATTACTCATAAATAAAAACTCATTCCCATTTTTTTATTTGTTAATAATATTATAAATCAAAAAAAATAAAAAAGAGAAATTATTTAGGAATGAGTAATTTCTCTTTATTAATTATATCATATTTTCTATATTAAATATAGATTATTTAATTATTTTATTCATCATCATCATTAATTTCTATTTGAGAATTATGATGATGACATTGTTTACATTTTTCTATTTTTTCTCAAATTTTTCTATTAATATTATAATCATTTAATAATTCTTCAAATTCTTCAATATTATTTTTGTCAATATGCAAATCTTTAAAATTTAAAGTAAAATCTCCTTCACCTGAAAAATGACCAACACTTACATCATAATGTTTTTCTTTTTTTCATTTATTTAAAAATTCATCTATTGTACAATTTATCATTATCATTATTTACTCCTTATTATAATTTAATCTTTCTTCTTTTGTTTTTGGAAAATGATTATAATTTTGCATTAATTGATTATCTGGTGCAACAAATACTTCAATTTCTAAACTATCTGGGTCTAACTTATATGATAATACTTTTCAGTCTGCTAATTCATAACCTAATAAAGTACGGTCATCATCTAATTCACTATTTCCACCATTTCATGAAAAATATATTTCTTTATCTTCAGTAAATATTTTAAAAACATTATATTTATCACTATATTTTAAAAAGTCTCATAAATTCATTATTTACTCCTTATTTTTAATTTCTTTTATTTTATTTTTAAATTGTTTTTTATGAAAATAACACATATTAAAAAATTGAACAGCACTATCTTCTATATTTCCAATTTTTAAAGTAACTAATACTTTACTATTACAATCTTTAACAATACATTTAAGTAATACTTTTTCTTGTTTTTGTTTTTGCATTATTTTACTTCCTTATTTAATTTATTTAAATAATTATTTAAATAAATAATAGTTACATCTTTTTTTATTTGTTCATTACTATAAAGTAAATACATATGTAAAAAAGAAGCTCTTTCATCTAATAATTTATTAATTTTTGTTATTTTTTTTAATTTAAAATTCATAAACATTATTTATTCTCCTTATTTAAATAATATCAACCAATTAATAAACTATCTGCTTCATCATGATTTGATATTGTTATATTTCAATTATTAAAAGTAATTAAATCTTTAACTAATATTAAAGAATATTCTTTTTTTCAATTATTATAATTTATTTCTATATTTTTATAATTTTCTTTATATCATTTCTTTCATTCACTTGGACTTATTAACATATCTTTTGTTATTAATTTATTAAATTGACCAGCAATAAAACCTCTTAAATGTTCTTGTGTTTCATAACCAATACCATTTTTACTATGAAAAGTACCACGTTCTATAATTAGATTAAAGTTGGATTTTGAATTTTTACTTCCTAATTGAAAATCTAATTCTTTTTCTATTTGATTAAGTATTAAATAATTAAAGTTATTATTATAAATATAATCTGATTTACTAATTTCAACTCCAGTACTATATTTTTTAAAACTATAACTTTTAATTAATATTGGTTTTCATCTAAAATAAGTAGGATAAGATTTAATATCATTTTGATATCATTGTTTTTCTCATAATGTAAATCCAGTATTTTTAATACTTGGGTCAATTGAAAGTAAATAATTATTCATTATTATTGTCCCTCTCTACAAACAAAATAAGATTTTGCTTTTTCTAATCCTAAATAATAACCTTTTAACATTTTTTTATTTTTATATTTTTTTAATAAATTTTCAACTTTTGCCATTTCTTCATTAATTCAATCTAATACATCATTATCAGTAATACTTTTACACTCATCACATTCACTTCTTAATTTATTACCAACATAATAAGGAAAATCTAATTTATATTTCTCTTCTAATAATTGACATTCTTTATATGTAAATATATAGTAATTTTCTTTATTCATTATCAAACTCTCCACATTTTATTTTATTAATTAAAATTTTAATAAAATCAATTGAACCTCTTAATTTATTTAAATAATATATGTCTTTTTCTTTATTATATTGTTCTATATCACTATCTAAAATTATATTTAGTCAACTAATTAATTTTTCTTTATTCATATTATTTTTTCTCCTTTTTTTTATTTAAATTTATAACTAATATTTTTAAACAATTCATACATCAATAATTAGTTAATCAAATTCTTTTATTACAATATTTACATTTATTCATAATTTCTATATTCACTTTTATTATTATTTTTTAAATTTTTAAATCTTTCACGAATTTCTTTAAATTTATCAAATAAAGTTTTTAAATAATTTTCACCCATTAATATTAAAAAATCTTTATTATTATTTGGATTTAATCTTTCCATATCTTCTCTTATACATTCATCAAATAAAACTGTATTTGTAATCATATATTTTTCAAAATAATCTAATTGTTTTTCACTTGGTTCTCATTTTTCATTTTGTATTTTTACATTATTATTAATATAATTATTTTGTTGTTTATTATTTTGAATTAAATTAACATTATCATTATCTGGGTCAAGTTCATCTTCACTTAATAAAAGTAAATTCATTAAAAAATATCTATAAGCATAAGTTTCTGCACTACCTTTTGCTTTTGCTATATCTGTATTTTTAGCACAAGCAAAAATATTAAAATCTTCTCTAAATTCTATATTATCTAAATCAATAATTGAATATTTTTTTTGATATGAAACTTCTATTTCTTTTGTTACATTTTGTATTTTATTATTATTTTTATCCATAAATTCTTTAATATTTTCTATTTTATTTATATTCATATTTTCTGAATTATCTGAATGTAAAATAAGTATATTTAGTTCTCTACATAGTCCTTTTAATTTATTAAAAATATCACTTAATAATCAATATTTATAATTACCATGAGTATTAAAACCATTTTTAGGTGTACTACCAATTTCTAATTGTAATTTAAGTATTTTTTTATATAAATTATTCATTATTTATCACTCTTTCTATTTATTGCATTTTTTATTAAATCCCTTACAAAATCATTCATAGTTATATTTCTTTCATAACAATATGTTTTTAATTCATAATGATCATTTTTAGTAAGACGAATTTTTAAATTTTTAATTAATAATTTATCTTCATGTTTTTTAAGTGCTGCTGCTACCATATTTATTTATCTCCTTTAACCTTTAAAAATTCTTTTATAATCAATAATTGCTTGTTCTAATTTATTTACATCTTCATATGTAAAATAATCATTACTAATGTTTAATTCATAATCATCATCAATTCTAACATCTAAACTATTTTCATATTTACTATTAAATTCTTCTTGTAATTCTTCAAATTTTTCTATTAATTTTCTTGCATTTTGTAATTCTAATCTATTCATATTTACACTCCTTTAAAATTTTCTAATTGTAATTCATTAATATAATATTCATATAAGTAATCTCAATTATTTGATGTTAAATACATATCTTCTTCAATCATTTCATCAATACATTTATTACAATAATATGTTTTTTCTAATTCAGAAAATCATATATATTTTTCATTATGTATATTACATTTCATTTTTTTCACCTATTAATTTATAAAAACATTTATTACAAGTTCTATTTGCAAATGATGAATTTTTATTACATATATCACATGAACCAAATATTTTTTCAATTTCTTCATATTTTAAATATATTCTTTTATCTTCTTTTAAATTCAACATAATTAATTACTCTCTTTCTATAATTTTTAATATTTCTTGTATTTCAATATTTTTTTTATTTTTAAGTAATTTTTCATTACATAATTTTTTTATTAATTCTATTTTTTCAACATTTAATAACATATTAATTTCCTTTAATACTTTAAATAAAATATTTTTTCATTATGAGTATTTATATCTTTCATTGGTGTAACAATATAATTTATTGCTAAATCATTATCATTATATGGATTATTTATTTTAAAACTTTTCATATCTTGTTCTCATGTAATGTTATATTTAAAACATTCTTGATTTTTATCATTTGTAAAAATATAATAACCATTATATTGTTCATAAAATTCACAAGATATTAATTCATTTTCATTTGTAGTAATATCTGGAATATTTTTTATATATTTTAAAACTTCACTACCTTTAATACTTTTCATATTTTCTGTAATTGAATTTTTACCTAATTTATAATCAAAATTTTCAAATATTTTTAATGCTATTTTTTTATTATTTTCGTCAATACTAGTATATTGTTTAGGAAATCATGTTTCATATTCACCAATTTCTAATAATATTCCACCATTAGTTGATTCTTGTATTTTAGTTTTTAAATCTAAACTAATATTTGGCATATAATATTCCTTTCTAATACGTATTTTTACGTATAAGCCTTATCACCTACAGTGATAAAAGGCTTATATATATATTTTTATTAATACGTATACGTAATATATTGTGCTTTCACTCTTGATGAGTGAAGCACATATACGTAAATAAAAAATTATATTTAATAATTAATTTATTTATGTTATGATATTATTGATGAGGTATGTATGTAATATATAACCCCCCTTATGTGTAATAATTTATTAATAATTAAAGAACAGGGTTTATGGTTATTGCATTTCTATACAAATTTAATTTCAATTTCATACAATAACAATTCAATAAAAATAAATAAATTACTCTTTTATACTCATGTAGTAGTATTTACATTTAGTACTCACAATTAGAATATCTACGAGAGTTTTAAAGTTTTTTTATTTAACAATTAAAAAATGAGAGTTTTATCTCTCATTTATATTTTTATTAAATCTAACTAAGGTTGCAATACGTCCTCAATAACACTAAATAGTTTTAAAACAATTTTATTGACAATTAATTAAATTTAATTACGGAATATGTCCAATTTATTTTATTAACGTGCTAATAATCTATTATAAGCAGTTTGCATTTGTGGGTCAAAACTACGAGTATATAAACCGTTAAAATATCCTTCATGATGCTTACTTGGATCTAATGGATCGGGTAATTGGCCATTTTTTGGAATATATACATGCTTTCAAATTTCTGTTGAAAAATTAGTACTAACTTCATCCATGGCTGCTTGTAAAGGTGAGGTATAACCAAATTCACTACTTAAATCAACTTGTGTTTGTTTTTGCATTATATAATTAATAAATTTAAAAGCTAAATCTTTATGAGGAGAATCTTTACTAATTACCATATCATCATTTCAAACATTAGTCCCCATATATGGTCTAACAACAAGGTACTTACCATTATAAGAATCAGGATTATCAGCAATTGCAGATAATAAATCACCGTTATACATCATTGCTACATCCCACTTATTTTCATTACTAATTTCATCAACAATATCATCATTTAATAATTTTGTATTTTTATTTTTGATAACTGGTTCTAACCAGTCACTTGCATCTTTAATTTCAATTGGACTATGAGCATTAATATTATCACTAAATTCATTTCCTACTTGATTATATTGACCTGAACCGTTATTTTCTCCTCATTTATTTTTATAGTGTAAATCAGTAAACGCAGTCATAAATAAGTTATGCATATCATCATTTAAAACGATACGTTTACCTAATTTTGCAGCATTTGTTAAAACACTTCATTGAACATTTGAACCATCAGCTTTAATACCAAGATCACTAAGATTATTTGTATTAGTAGTATTAATTACTAATACAACATCACCTCAAAAATAAGGAATACTATAACTATTTAAACCAAATTCATTTAAAATTCCATCACTATTTTCAACTCGATAATTATTCATTAATTCATATAAATCATGATTAATATCTTCTTTGGGATTAAAATCAATTCTACTATCATACTCAATATCACCTACAGAATTTTTTGATGCAATTGGAAAAAGTCTATCTTCACTTGCTAATTTAGCCACCATATAATCACTAGGAACCATTACATCATAACTAGTAGTATACAATTTAGCATACAATGATTCATTATCATCAAAAGTTGAATATTTTATTTTAACTTGATATTTATTTTCGAATTCTTTTAAAATATTGGGATTCATATATTCGCCTCAATTAGCAATTGATAAATCATAAACATTAGTATAAATGTAGAAAGCACCCAAACTAATAAAACTTGATAATAAGATGATACTAATCATAATTAATTTTCACGGTCATAGTAAAAAACGATATTTCTCTCTTCTTGATTTTGAGCGTTCTTCTTTTAACTCTTTCTTTTTTTTAATCTTATTCTTTATATGTTCAATTCAAATTGATTCCATCTCAAGTTTTGCTTCAAGTTTAGAAATTTGATTAATAAGTTTCGGGTGATTTTTAATATAATCCTGAATTTTAATAATATCTTGCTCAGTTATAATTTCAAAATTACCATCACTATATAATGATTTACGTTTTCTACCTTTACTCTTAACCTTTTTATAGTTAAAACCATTTAATTGTAAATAATATTTAGTTAACAACTTCTCAGTTTTAATAATTTTTTTATCATGATAAATACCTTTATCAATTTTTTCATTACGTTGTTTAATTTGTTTTTTGCAAAGAACATAAGTATTTCAAGAAATAATAAGTACTGCAATTAATAAAATAATTATTGTTGAAAAAGCATTAATATAAGGCTTAATTCGTTTTAAAGAATAAATAAAAGTTGAAACGTTAGAAGTATTACCGCCAGTAAAATAAGAAATTAAAAAATCATCAAAACTCATAGCAAACGCAATAGCTGCTCCAGCAATAATTGCTGGTTTAATTGTTGGTAATACAATTTTGCGTAACGTATATCAAGGTGTCGCACCTAAATCTTGACTTGCTTCTAATTGTGACATATTTATTGATCTAATTTTTGGTAAAACAGTAATAATAACATAAGGAATATTAAAAGAAATATGAGCGAAAATTAATGTTCCAAGACCAAAACTAAAACCAAATGCCATAAATAATAACATTAAAGAAACAGCAGTAACAATATCAGCATTAACTAAAGGAATATTAGTAATCCCTAAAGTAATATTACGTGTTATTTTTTTTGTTTTACTTAAACCCAAAGCAGCAAACGTACCAATAATAACAGCAACAAAAGTAGAAATAAAAGCAACAATTAATGTTACACTAACCGATTCTCAAAGTTCACTTTGTTGAAATAAATCGTAATAAGGTTGCAATGATCAAGAATTTCAACTACGAACTGAATCGCCACCATTAAAAGAGAATATCATTAAAACTAAAATTGGAGTATAAAATAATAAAAAGATAATAGCTAAATAACTATTTTTTAAAAAAGATCTCATTAATTAATACCTCCTATTTTTTTACCAGTAGCTCAACTACCAATCGCTTTTAAAGTAAAAATAATAATTAAAACAATAATACCTAAAATAACAGAAATAGCAGCACCATAAGCAAAATTAGCACCACGATAAAAATATGATTCAATAATATTTGCAATTAAAATAGTTTTTCCTTCACCAATATATTTAACTACTACTAGTGAAGTCATAGCACTTAACATCATTAAAGTAAAACCAGAAACAATACCAGGCACTGAAAAACGAAAGGTAACTTTTCAAAATGTTTTCATCTTAGAAGCTCCTAAATCTTGACTCGCTTCTAATAAATTGCGATCTGTTTTTTCTAAAGAATTATAAATTGGTAAAATAACGAAAGACATAAACATATAAACCATTGCTAAAATAATACCAATTGGAGTTCCTAATAAAACATTAGGACCTAAAATACTAAAAATAATTTGTAATCCAATTGTACGTAATAAAATGTTAATTCAAATTGGTAAAGTAACTAAAACTCAAATATTTTTTGAAGCAATTTTTGTTGACATAAAAGCCATAATATAAGCAATGGGATAACCAAAAATAACAGCAATTAAAGTGGCAACAAATGAATAACCAATTGAACGTAATAAAACCATAACATAACTATTTTCTTTAAAAAAATCATTAAAATTACTAAATGTAAAACGAAATATTCAAGCATTATTAGTTGCTTTAATAATTGAATATAAAATTACAATTAATAATGGCAATACAATTAAAATTACCATCACCAATAAATATGGATAAGCAAGCGTAACTCATGATTTAAAACCAAAATTTACTGATTTATCTTTGATTTTATTTTTAATAAAACTTATTTTTTGGTTTGTTTTTTTTCAACATAACAATGCTTTTTTCTTTTTTACTCGTTTCATTTTCGATTTATTTTTTGTTACTTCTTGTAAAGAAACATTATTTTTTTTAAGTTTAAACCATTTTTTAAATCTATACTTTTTTTTTTATTTTGATTATCAATAATTTTTTCTGGATTTGAATTATTAACTAACATATCTTGTGATTTTAAAATTTGTGTTTTAATATTACGTTTAAACAAATTTTTCATTTTACTCTTCAATTTCCTTTCACATAACATGAATATCTTCAACATTTCATTTTAAACCAACACGGTTACCTACTTCAAAATTATCAGTAGTATGAACTATCCATTTGCGTTTATTAGCAATAATTTCAATTTCTCATAATAATCCTTTAAAAGCAATAGTTTTAATAGTTCCATCAAAAAAACCACTACCTGCATTAACTAAATCAATATCTTCTGGTCGAATAACAATATCAATATTACGTTCTTGTTCACCAAAACCAGTATCAGAGCATGCAAATTTTTTACCATCAAAACGAACACAATAATCATTAACAAATACACCATTTTCAATAACATTCGAGCTACCAACAAACTGTGATGTTCATTTATTTTCAGGCTCATTGTAAATATCTTGTGGTGTCCCAATTTGTTGAATTTGACCTTGATTTAAAACAACTACCCGATCTGACATAATAAATGCTTCTTCTTGATCATGAGTAATAAAGATAAAAGTAATATTAATTTCTTCTTGAATTTTTTTTAATTCTACTTGCATTTGTTGACGTAATTTCAAATCCAAAGCAGCAAAAGGTTCATCTAATAATAAAATTTTAGGATTAAGAACTAATGCTCTAGCTACTGCTACTCTTTGTTTTTGACCACCAGATAAATCATTAACATCTTTATCTTCCATACCATTTAATTTAACCAAATCTAAAGCTTTTTTAACTTCTTTTTTGATTTTTTCACGATCAATTTTTCTTAACTTTAAACCATAAGCAATATTATCAAAAACATTTAAATGTGGAAATAAAGCATAATTTTGAAAAATAGTATTTATTTCTCTTTTATGAATTGGAATTTTAGTTAAATCCTTACCTTTAAACAATAATTGACCATTGTTTGGTTGTTCAAAACCAGCAATAATCCTTAATAATGTTGTTTTACCACAACCACTAGGACCAAGAATGGTAAGAAATTCACCTTCATGAATATTTAAACTAATTCCTTTTAAAACAACTTTACCATCATATTCTTTGGTAATATTACGTAATTCTAAAATATTTACACTCATAATTTCCTCCTTTAAATGGTTTAAAAAATTGGTGGATTTGAAACTCATAAAATAGTTGCAATTGAATTATTAGGATTTTCTAAATAATGTTTTTCATTACCTTTAATATAAAATGCTTCATTAGCTACTGCTTTTACTCTAGTTGCACCATAATGAACAAAAACTGTTCCACTTAATACATATCCAAAGATCTGACCTTGAAATGGCGGAATTTTATTTGAATTACCAAATGGTTTTAAAGTTAAAATTACTGGTTCTAATGTTAATTTTTGAGCATTAGGAATAATTCATTTTATTTGATAATCTTCTTCGTCACTAACAGTAACATCTTGTGATTTAAAAACTATTTTTTCTTTTACTTCACCAGCAAAAAAGGTTGATAATGGACAATCAAAAATGTCTAAAATACTTTTTAGTGTTTCAATACTAGGTGAAGAAACATCATGCTCTAACTGACTAATAAATCCCTTTGATAAATCACAACGTTTCCCTAACTCTTCCATAGTTAAATTGTGTTTCAATCTTAAAGTTTTTAACTTTCTTCCAATTTTCATATTGATTATTTTCTCCTTTTGTTTATTTATACTAAACTTTAAGTTAAATAATACAAATAAAATTATATAATATTTTTTAAAAAAAACAATTATTTATTTTATTTATTAAAAATAAAATAAATATAAAATTATTAGTATAAAAATGTGTAATAAAAAGAATATTTTTTTCATTTTTCTACTATAAAATTAAAATAAAATTTATTACTTTATTTGGGAGCGTACCGATGTTGTCAATAATATTCAAATTTGTCTTAAAATTATAAAGTTAGACGAGAATAATTTTGACTTCAATATGCAATTGTATGTTAATCTTAACACTTGAAAAATATTAGTCAACAATAATACTTATTTTTATAACTCAAAAATTCTTATTAAAGTTTACTTTAATAAGTTTTATTTTATTTTTGGTTTTTTAAAATTTTAATTTTATTTTATAATAACTGTATGGCAGTATTTATTTGATAGCATTTAAAATTAACCATTTTTGTATACATATCAATGTTATAGGTTCTATCACCAATCATATGCTTTAAAATTTGTTTAATATTAGTTTCAGTAAAACAACCAATATTTTCAACTAATTCTTGATTTAATACACCATCTTTGGCATTAATAAAATAACCAACTTTTAATTTTTTATATTGTAAAGTTAATGATTGTAAAAAATCAATTAATTCATAATATTCACCTTTGGAAAATAAACTTATTGCATTTTCATAGTGTAATTTAGCAATTTTATCTTTTTTTCTTCCTGCCATTATTCCAAGAAATAAAACATGAAAAGCATGAAATTTATCTAAAATAAATTTAGCATTTAAAATTGTAGCAGTTTTTCTAATTCATTTTGCACTATCTCCACAAACTATTAAATTTGCTTGGTCAAAATTTTCGAAATATAAATTACCATATTTTTGAATAAATTTAGCTGTTTTTTCTGCACCAATTTCTGTTTTTGATACTCTTATTTTACATACAGCTCTTTTATTAATTAATTTTCCATTTTTCTTTTTACCAGTACAAAATACTAATAATCTCATAGAACATTTTTTACAATTTTTAGTATTATGCTTTTCATTAAACTTAAATTTTCTATGTCCATCATCAATATTTATATATAAAGTTTGATTTGGTTGTAGTACTATTTTAGGGATATTAGCTTTTGGTAATTCAAATTTTTGATATGTTCTACAAACTGTACTATTACTTATTAAATCTTCAATAAAAGTATCACAAACATCACGATATTTTTTATCATCAGCAAAATATTTTAAAATTTGTTTAATAACATTAGGTGCAAGTTTACTATATTTTTTAACACCAAGATAATTATCTAACAATGAAAAAAATTCCTTTTTTTGTGTTTTTGGGTTATAATGTGTACAAATACGTCGTTTATAATTTAATAAACCTTTTTTTGCTTTTAATTTTCTTTTTCTAAATCTATATGATTTATATTCAGATTTATCACATATACTTCATAAATAATCATCTATTTTTGCAAATAATTCTTCTGTTTGTTTTAAACTTAATTCATCTTGATTAAAATCATGTTTTTCTCAATCAAAATGATTAGGGAATGGTAATTTTATCATTTTTAATTTTCCTTTCTTTTTAATAATTTAATTTTAACTTATATATGTTAATAAGGAGTAAAATATGGCTTTTATTAGTAGTTATGCACAACTGAATAAAAAATATAATCTTAATTTTAGTGATAATAATTATGGTTTTAGTTGAGATATTTTTAAACAATTTGTTGGTGATGAATGATCAGAATATTTTACTACTAATTGTTTTTATCGTTTTATACCAACTGCACGTGGAACAAGAAAAACTTGAAACTGTTTAGCATTTGATTTGTTTATATGTTGTAATTTTAGTGATAGTAGTGTTCAAGAAGTAAGAAGATATGAAAATACTCATAGTGAAACTACAATTGGTGCTTTAATGAATGTTTGTCAAGTTTTATTAGATACATATAATATTAATTTATTACCTAATAATCCACATGGAATTAAATGAAAAATAACTAAGGATGGTGGTTGTATTATTTTTCCTAATAATCAACAAATTGACTTTATTGGTTATGCTAATGGTAATAAAATTTTTGGAAAAGAAGCAGGTGGTTCAAGTTTTTTAGGTTCAAGAACAGATGAAATAATCATGGCAGAAGAAAAAGAAACATTAACTGAAAAACAATTAACATATCGATATGAACGTTTACAAAACTCTATGTTTAGAAGTAATCGTATTAAAGTCTCAAATGAACCAATTAAAGAATGAAATTGAACTTTTATTGATAAAAATATATATAGCCCTACTTTTGAAAAAAAGATTACTCGTTATTTTTATAAAAACTTTTTTATGACTTTTACATGCAATCCTTATGATAAATATCATCCATTTTATTTAAAATACTGTACTCCATTTTTGCCATTAAATGATGAAATAACGAAAAATCTTAAAAAAATTGGCAAAGTTTATTATGAAAATAAAGACATGTTTAGTGGTTTAGGATTATTTATTTTAAGATTTACTATTCAACCATTTTGAAAAAAATTACCTGAAATTCAACAAAGAAAATTATTAGAAATGGAAAAAAGTAATCCTGATGAATTTAATACTGTTTTTTATGGTTTTGAATTTTTAGATAGTGATGCAACAATTTTTCCATTTCAAAAAACAGTAAAATATTGACAACCATATGATTTAAAACAATTTTATAATCAAGAAAAAGATATGTATAAATTTGATTTTTATAGTGTTGGTGTTGATTGAGCAACTGGACATAAAGACCATACTGTATTTATGGTAGTTGGATTTAAAGAATATAATAATAGTGGTTATTATGATGCTTATATTATTTGTGAATTAGTAGTTACTCCAAATGATTTTATAAATGAAAATGAAAAAATTAATGCTTATGTTAATGAAATTTTAGGATTAATGGATAATTTTGAAAATTTTGAACAAGCGATTTATTTTTATGATGATAAAGCACGAACAGCAATGGATTGATTAAATCAAAAATTAATAGATGAACATAATACTATTTTAATAACACAAACTGCTATTAAACATGCTTCAAATTTAAATCAAGAAGCAGGATTAACTAATAGAGTAGTTTGAATGAGAAATATTATGAGTTATGGAAACTTTTATGCTAATAAAGATGATTTACCAAAAACTACTCAATGTTTAGAAGAATTACGTTATGATGAAACAAAAACTAACATTCCAGACAAGAATATGTATCAAGATCCATATGATGCTTTGTTTTATGCACTGTATCCATATAAAAATGTAATTAGGGGTAAAAATAACGCTACTGTGAAAAAAAGCATCTTCACATTTGCTATATAATAAACAATTTCAATACAATTAATAGTATAGGTATCACAAAATAAACACCTTTAATTTAGTAGTTATTTTTCGTTTAAAATCATACTTGTAAAAATAATCAAAAATAGTACAATTTAAAAGTAAAATCAAGGAAAAAAGGAGTAAATTAAACATGAATGAACAAATTAAAGATATTCAAAATAAAATAAATGAATTAGAAGAAAATAAAAAATTATTAAAACATAGTATGAATCCATTTAATGAAAATTTTAATATTAATAGAGAAACTACATTAATGAAAATTAATTCTATTGATGAAGAAATTTTAAAATTTCAACAAGATTTAGAAAAAATACTTACTACGAGTGATTTTGATATAAATAGTATAAATTCAGAACAATTTATTGAAATACAATATGGAAAAAAATGTTGCCCATCATGTACAATTTTATAAAATTTAAAAAAGGAGAAAAATTAAAATGAAAGCATGAATAAAAACAAATTTAAGTAAAATAACATTAGCATTAGCACTAACTGGTGCTACAACTGGAACAATAGGATTAATCATGGGGGGTGCTTACCTATAATCTTAGTGGACTTAAATATTATTTAAATTCACATAAAGAACCTATAATGGGTATTCAAACTATTTGAACAACTAATCCTAATGATACCTTAAAAGAAGATTATAAATTTGAGTTATATTTTGCAGATAAACCAAAAACTAGACAATTTGATACATCTTATCAAAATTGATACTATAGCACAGATATAAAATGAGATGGTAGATATCCTGATGGATATTTTATTAAATAATTAAATTTCTAGATTTATATAAGAAATATTTTCATTATATTTATCAAATAAATTAATATTATTTAAACTTATTTCTTGTTTATCAGTTATTAAAATTAAGTCATAATTACCAACACCAAATATTCCACTAATTTCAATCCTATTTAAGTTATTAATAGGATTTTCTATTTGTAATTCAAATTCACTATTATTATCAATTTTTAAAATTTCTTTATAAAATTCCAGTTTAGAAAATAATTCTGATTTATTTGAACCATATAAATTTAAAGCATTTTCAATTTTATTATTACTAATAATTGCTCTTGTAAAATACTTACCATATTCACCATTTGCTAATGTTTAATCTGCTGGGATTAATGATGGAATATTATTACTTTCTAATTCATTAGTTATAGATAATCAGTTAAATTGATTATCATCTAGTTTAAATAATTTATTTTGACTAATATCATTATTTTTGAATTTAATATTATTAATATCTGTAAAATCAAAATATTCAGATTTTAATATAACTTTTACATCTTTATATTTTCAAATTTTATTTTCATTAGGATGTATTGGACTCGATTTTAATTCAAAATAATAGGGTAACAGAATTTTATTATCATCATTTAAACCTTTATTAATTGCTAATGATGAATAAATATATTTTGATAACATTATAAATACTTGCTTAAATATTTGCATTTGTGGTAAATTTACATAATTTGGATAATCTAATTCTCATTGTTTAAATAAATTCGTAATTACTTCATCAGGTTTTTGTCCTTCAAATTTTGCACGTAATTTAGCAATATCATTTAATGGTTTACCATTTTTATCATTATATGTAGCACCTTCAAAATTTCTATTATAGTTATATAGACATATTCCGTAATTAAATTTTTTAAAAGTCAATTAATAATTTTAAAATTTATTTTATAATTTTGTTATTAACAATAAATTTAGAAAAGTGTTGATAAAAATGATTTTTGAAAATTTAAAAAAATTAAAAAATGAAGAATTTTACAGATATTTTGGTATAAAACGTTTTCATTTTAATGAAATGTTAGAAAAATTAGAAAAAAATAAAGGTCGAAAAAATAAACTTTCAGTAGAAGAAAGATTAATGATGACTTTATTATACTGAAAAGAATATTATACTTTTTTTCAAATGAGTATTAAATCTAAAATGAGCCCATCAAGTTGTTTTCGAAATATTACTTGAGTAGAAAATAAACTTAGTAACCACAAAGATTACCAATTTTTAAAAGAAAGATATAAATTAAAAATTGATAAAAAACAAGAAAATTCAAATGAATTTCAATTTTATTTAATTGATTCAACTGAGATTGAAATTGAAAGACCAACTAAAAAAAACTACAGTTAGAATATTTTTCTGGTAAAAGTTGAATGTATTCTATAAAATTTCAAATTGTATATGATTTTTTTAATAAAAAAATTGTTGATATTTTTGCTGATAATGGTAAAGTGCATGATTTTCAAATATTAAAAAATTCAAATCTTGAATTTTCAGAAAAAACAATAATTATTGGTGATTTAGGATATCAAGGTATACAAAATATTTATAAAAATACAATAATACCAATTAAAAGAACTAAAAATAAAAAATTAACTAAACAAGAAAGAAAATACAATAAGATTGTATCTAAAATTAGAATTAAAGTTGAACATGTCTTTGCTTGATTGAAAAGATTCAAAATTTTAGTAAATAAATGTAGAAAATCTAAATTTAGACTTATGTACTTAAGATTTAACTTACTTTGTGAAATTTTTAATAAAATAAAATCATTAAAATAAAAAAAATATTAAAAATATTTTTTTAAAATTTAAATTTTTATCGAGTTAATATAAAAATATTATTAACATTTTTTTGTTTAAAATGTAAACTCATTTTTTAAACTATTTTTTCAAAAAATATTTATTTCTATATTCAATAACACTAAATAGTTTTAAAACAATTTTATTGACAATTAATTAAATTTAATTACGGAATATGTCTTATGTATAACTTAGCATATCTAATAATAGTCGTTGTAAACTATCAATTTTTGGTGAATCTTTAATTTCAATTTCAATATCATCAAATTTATCATATGTAGCCACGAAGTCAAAAAAACCACTTTCACCAGGAAAAGTTCAAACTTCTTTATCTTTTAATTCTTTTTTCTTTTTTAATGGTCACTGACCATTTCAAAAAGTACCAGATTCAAAACCTAATCAAGCGTGTGTAACTCTTGCATTTTTAATTTTTTCTTTTCTTGTTTCTTTACCACCACTAATAGCAATTAAATCTAAAACTGATTTTTCTTGTCCAATAAATTGTTTTGCTAAATTTCAAGGTAATATTTGTTCACTGGACATATTCCGTAATTAAATTTAATTAATTGTCAATAAAATTGTTTTAAAACTATTTAGTGTTATTGAATATAGAAATAAATATTTTTTGAAAAAATAGTTTAAAAAATGAGTTTACATTTTAAACAAAAAAATGTTAATAATATTTTTATATTAACTCGATAAAAATTTAAATTTTAAAAAAATATTTTTAATATTTTTTTTATTTTAATGATTTTATTTTATTAAAAATTTCACAAAGTAAGTTAAATCTTAAGTACATAAGTCTAAATTTAGATTTTCTACATTTATTTACTAAAATTTTGAATCTTTTCAATCAAGCAAAGACATGTTCAACTTTAATTCTAATTTTAGATACAATCTTATTGTATTTTCTTTCTTGTTTAGTTAATTTTTTATTTTTAGTTCTTTTAATTGGTATTATTGTATTTTTATAAATATTTTGTATACCTTGATATCCTAAATCACCAATAATTATTGTTTTTTCTGAAAATTCAAGATTTGAATTTTTTAATATTTGAAAATCATGCACTTTACCATTATCAGCAAAAATATCAACAATTTTTTTATTAAAAAAATCATATACAATTTGAAATTTTATAGAATACATTCAACTTTTACCAGAAAAATATTCTAACTGTAGTTTTTTTTAGTTGGTCTTTCAATTTCAATCTCAGTTGAATCAATTAAATAAAATTGAAATTCATTTGAATTTTCTTGTTTTTTATCAATTTTTAATTTATATCTTTCTTTTAAAAATTGGTAATCTTTGTGGTTACTAAGTTTATTTTCTACTCAAGTAATATTTCGAAAACAACTTGATGGGCTCATTTTAGATTTAATACTCATTTGAAAAAAAGTATAATATTCTTTTCAGTATAATAAAGTCATCATTAATCTTTCTTCTACTGAAAGTTTATTTTTTCGACCTTTATTTTTTTCTAATTTTTTCTATTTCAATTAATTTTTCTAACATTTCATTAAAATGAAAACGTTTTATACCAAAATATCTGTAAAATTCTTCATTTTTTAATTTTTTTAAATTTTCAAAAATCATTTTTATCAACACTTTTCTAAATTTATTGTTAATAACAAAATTATAAAATAAATTTTAAAATTATTAATTGACTTTTAAAAAATTTAATTACGGAATATGTCTTTAGAACATTATTACCAAATTTAGTTATATGATTAATAATATCACTATTTTTTGTTAATAAAGTATCAACTATTTTTGTGTGTCCGTTTCTGGCAGCTCATATTAAGGCATTTTCACCAATATTATTTTCACGATTAATGTTAATATCATTTTTGATTAAAATTTTAACTATATCTAAGTGTCCATTTTTAGCAGCTATTATTAAAGCAGTATTATTAAATTTAGTTCTATGTAGAATTACATCAGAGTTTATTTTAATTAAAGTATCAACTATTTCTGTGTATCCGTTTCTGGTTGCTATTATTAAAGCACTATCACCATTAGCATCTATGTGATTAATATCAACATTTTTTGTTTTTAGGAAATTGTTAACTATTTTTGTGTGTCCGTTTTCAATAGCTAATATTAAAAACGTGTTTTTATTTTTGTCTATATAATTAACATCAGCATTATGTTTTAATAAATTATTAATTATTGCTATGTGTCGATTTTCGGTGGATATTGTTAAAGCAGTATCACCAAAGTCATTTATATAATTAATAATATCACTATTTTTTGTTAATAAAGCATCAACTATTTCTGTGTGTCCGTTTCTGGCGGCACATATTAGAGCAGTATCATCATTTGTATCTTTATGATTAATATTAGCACCATGTGCTAGTAAAGTGTTAACAATTTTTGTATAACCATTTTCAGCTGCTCATATTAGAGCACTATCATTAAAGTCATTTGTATGATTAAGGTCAATTTCATTTTTTATTAAAGTGTTAACTACATCTAGGTGTCCTTCTTTGGCTGCTCATATTAAAGCACTATTTTTGTTTTTATCTACATTATTAATGTTAGCACCATATGCTAGTAAAATTTTAACTATTTCCAAATAACCTTTTCTGGCGGCTATTTTTAAAGCAGAGTCACCAAGGTTGTTTACATGATTATTAATGTCATTATCTTTTGTTATTAAAACTTTAACTGTTTCTGTGTGTCCGTTTTCAGTAGCTCATATTAGAGCAGTATCACCAAATATATTTGTATCATTAATATAAACACCATTTTTTAATAAAGTTTTAATTGTATTTACATGCCCATTTTGTGCTGCTGATATTAGAGCAGTATTACTAATTCAATTTTTGTGATTAATAATCTTACTATTTGTTGCTAATAAAGTGTTAACTACTTCTGTGTGTCCATTTTTAGCAGCCATTCTTAAAGCATCATCACCAAAATCATTTATATGGTTAATATTAGCGTTATTTTTTAATAAAGTTTGAACAATTTTTAAATTACCATGTTCAGCAGCTATTGTTAATGGACTATTACGATGTTCATCTACATAATTAACATCAGCGTTATTTTTTAATAAAGTTTGGGTCAATTCCAAATCATCATGTTTAGCGGCTTTAATTAATTTTTCATTTTTATTAATATTTATAGTTGTATTTAATTTAGATATTTCTTTTAAATTAGACATTTTTTTCTCCTATCAAATTAAAAAACCTATTTATTTTAAAACTAAAATAAATAGGTTAAAAACTTATATTAAGTTTTAAAAAATTATAGCATAAGTTTTATTTCTATAGTAAATATAGATAATTGCTATTTAAAATTGCAAACTTTAAGATTAATTAGCTGTTATAATCATTTTTTAAATACTTTAATATATCCCATTTTTATTAATTGACTTAGCACACAATAAGTCATGATTATTCCTAAAACAATTGGAATATAGACTGGCGATGGTCCTACCATATTCATTTGATGACCAATGTAAGTATAAGGTAAACTTAATCCAATGGTACAAATAACAATTGCCATTATATTTACTGGTCAAGTACCACGACTTTGAATAAAAGGAATTTTTTCAGTTCTAAACATTTGTACTATTAATGTTTGCGTTAATAAACCTTCAATAAATCATCCTGAGTTGAACATATTAATATTTTCTGCAGAAGCATTAGCAAAGACACCAAATCCAAATCCTAAAATTGCAAAAGTAGAGATATCAAAAATGCTACTTATAGGTCCATTAATAAAAGCAAATGGTAACATTCCTTTTGGATTTCAGCGTTGTGGTTTTAATAAAAATGATGGATCAACACGATCAAAGGCAATAGTAAATTGTGAAATATCATATAATAAATTTTGAAATAATAATTGTACTGGTGACATTGGTGCAAAAGCAAATCATGCTGATGCTACTAGCACACTAAAGACATTACCAAAGTTAGAAGCAATCGTAATTTTAATATATTTTAAAATATTACCAAAAATGCGACGACCTTCAATAATCCCTTTTTCTAAAACTAATAATGATTTTTCTAATAAAATGATATCTGATGCTTCTTTTGCAATATCAGTAGCATTATCAACAGAAATTCCAACATCAGCATTTCTTAATACTAAAGCATCATTAATACCATCACCCATAAAACCAACAACGTGATCATTACTTTTTAAAGTTTGAATAATCTTTGCTTTTTGTAATGGGTTTAGTTTAACAAAAATATTATTATTTTCAACAATTCTTTTTAATTCATATTCAGTTAGGCCAGTTAATTGTTCACCAGAAATTAATCCTTTAATTTCTAGATTAACACGATTACAAATTGCTCTTGTTACTAATTCATTATCACCAGTTAATATTTTAAGATCAACACCATGTGTTTTTAGCAATTTGATCATTTTTGTTGCTGTAGGTTTTGGTGTATCAAGAAAAGTTACAAAACCAAGAAAAATTAAATTTTTTTCGTTTGTTTCATTATATTTATTATTAGTAAGATTTGTATCTTCATATGAGACACCTAAGACACGTAATCCTTGTTCATTTAATTTTGTTATTTTTTTATTAATCATTTTCATTAAATCAGAATTTAATGGTATTACTTTATCTTGATAAACTATACGATTACATGTATTAATAACTTCTTCAATTGCACCTTTACAAATTAATTTTTTATTATTTAATTTATCTTCTAAAACAACTGTTAATTTACGACGATTAAAATCAAAAGGAATTTCATCAATTTTTTGATAATAATTATTTATATTTTTTAATTTATTTTTTTCTCCAAATTCAAGTATTGAATTATCCATTGGATTTTTTATTCCTGTTTGAAAATAACTATTTAAATAAATAAACTTAATTAAATCATTATTTGTTTTATTGTCCAATGTTATATGGTTGACTACTTCAATATTATCATTAGTTAAAGTTCCTGTTTTATCAGTACATAAAATATCAATTGCACCTAAATTTTGAATAGCAGCTAGTTGTTTAACAACTACTTTTTGTTTACTCATTTTACTAGCACCCCGTGCTAGATTAGAGGTAACAATCATTGGTAGCATTTCAGGAGTCAAACCAACAGCAACCGAAATTGAAAAAATAAATGCTGTAGGTCAATCGTTTTTTAAAAGGCCATTGATAATTAACACAATGGGTACCATTACTAGCATAAAGCAAATTAACATTAAAGTAACGCGTTTAATTCCTTTGGAAAAACTGCTTAATGGACGTTGTTTATTTATTGTATCAGCAATAGTAGCGAAGTAAGTGTTAGTAGCTGTTGCTATAACAATAGCAATTGCACTTCCAGAAACAACACTTGTTCCCATAAAACAAATATTTTGTAAATCAAATAAGTTTTGATATGTAGGATCGTTAATAGCGTGTTTTTCAGTAGGTAGTGATTCTCCTGTTAATGATGATTGATTAATAAATAAATCGTTGCTTAATAAAATTTTTAAATCAGCAGGAATTAAATCACCAGCTGATAAATAAATTAAATCACCGGGTAACAATTCATTAACATTTATTTCTTGTGCTTGTTTAATTATTTTAATTGAGTTTTCTTTAGTAATTTGATTAATGTTTATATTACGAATAACAGTAGTTGTATTTTTGACCAAAATTGTTAAATGTTTAGTAATAAAAAAAGCTCGTATTGATTGAATGTAAATTAGGGTTCCGCTTAATAAAATCATAGTTCCAACAATAATAGCGGCAACCAATGAATAAATTGAAGTATCATTTGTTGTAAAATATGAGAATAAATTATAGATAGTAATAATTGCTAAAATTATATTGAATGGTCCAAAATATGCTTTTAAAAATTCTAAAATTCAATTAAATTTTGTATTTTTTAAAGTATTAATACCATATTTTTTTCTTCTTATTTCAATTTGGTCTGTTTTAAGACCAAAATTATGTAAATCTAAATTTTTTAGTAATTGTTTTTGGTTAAATTGTGCAATTTGTTTAATATAATCACCATTTGTGTAAACTAATGGTTTTTTAAAACTAAATTGTAATTTAAAATAAATTTTGTTTAAAAAAATCTTCATAATTTCTTTACCTCCTTATTTTTCTTATTTTAAGACTTTTAAATAAGGATTTAGAAATTTATTAACACGCTAAAAAAATATTTTTTTAGTAAAAATACTAGGAGAATATTTGACTGAATCTTTATTTAAAAGTACACTTTTAAAATTACTAATTTTTAAATTAGTATTGTTTTTATTATTATAAATGGAATCGCTGTCAGTCATGATATCACTCTCCTTTATCCTTTGACATTTTAACATGTTTTTCTTTAAAAAGATAACTTTTTTTAATTTATATAATTTTAGGAAAAAGATGATTACTATAAAATATTCAAATTTATTTTATGTTATTATTAATTAATGTTACGTGTTACTTTAATAATTAAAATAATAGGAGGTAAACATGAATACATTTGTAATAGTTGGTATTATTATAATAGCTATTGCTATTATTAGTTTTATGTTATTATTTAAAATTATAAAATGACTAGCTATTTGTATTATTGTTGGTGGTATCATTTTGGCTGCATTATTTTTTCGTTTTGGTATATGACCATTAGATAATATTCATTTTACTAATTTTATTAATATTAATAAAAATTAAAATAATAAATAATAATTAGTTTAAATTTTAACTATTGACTATAATATATTTTTGAATAAGAGGTAAAAAATGGAACGAATTAAGCAAGCACAATTTTTAACTAGTGCTATTAAAGAAGAACAATGGCCGCAGGATGAAATTCCTGAATTTTGTTTTGTTGGTCGCAGTAATGTTGGTAAATCAACATTTTTAAATACAATTTGTAATAATGGTAAGTTAGCTAGAGTTTCACAAACACCTGGTAAAACACAAATGCTAAATTTTTTTACAATTAATAATAATATTTGTCGCTTTGTTGATGTTCCTGGCTATGGTTTTGCTAAAGTATCAAATGAAAAAAAAATCCAATTTGCGACAATGATGGATGAATATTTTCAGTCACGAAAAAATTTAAAAGCAGTTTTTTTATTATTAGATTTAAGACATGCACCCAGTAAAGATGATATTGATATGTTGGAATATTTACAACATTATCATTTAAAAATTCATTTAATTGCTACTAAAGTTGATAAAGTGAAGAATAGTCAATTAGTAAAAAATAAAAAATTAATATTATCAACTTTAAAACTTAGCACTAATACTCCTATTATTTTATTTTCTAGTATTAGTAAACAAGGAATTGATTTAGTAATTAGTAAATTAACAGATGATGTTAATACTGATGAAGTTGAAGTAGAAACTTAATAGTATAATATTTCTTGTTATAAAAAAGATAAAAGTTGTTTAATATGTATATATTCTTATCTATTATTTATTTATATTGATTATAAACCAGTATATCTATAAATTGTATATGATAGTTTGCAATTATTAAAAATATCAATATTCAGTATAGAAAAGAATATAATAATAATTAAACTTAATATAAGTTTTTAACTCATTATTATCTTGAAGCAAAATCAGAAGAAAATGTAGAACAAAAACGTACAAAATGAAAAAAATTTAAAACAAAATACCAAACAACCGCAAAAATTATAAAAGTGACTAAAGGTGCTGCTGTTGGTGCTTTGTATATTAATCCTATTGCTCAAATAAGCGCTTTAGTTACTGCTACTGTTGCGGGTGGTGTTAGTGACCGTTCTGAAGAACAATTAGAAACTGATATGATAACTGCTGCTGTTGGTGCTGTTGGTGGGATTGCCAATGCTGTAATATTACCTGTTTGTATTCCTGTTGGTGCTGGTATTGGTGCTATTACTTTTGGCATAGATGCAGAAAAAAAATTTGATGAAAAACAAAAGACATATTCCGTAATTAAATTTAATTAATTGTCAATAAAATTGTTTTAAAACTATTTAGTGTTATTGAATATAGAAATAAATATTTTTTGAAAAAATAGTTTAAAAAATGAGTTTACATTTTAAACAAAAAATTGTTAATAATATTTTTATATTAACTCGATAAAAATTTAAATTTTAAAAAAATATTTTTAATATTTTTTTTATTTTAATGGTTTTATTTTATTAAAAATTTCACAAAGTAAGTTAAATCTTAAGTACATAAGTCTAAATTTAGATTTTCTACATTTATTTACTAAAATTTTGAATCTTTTCAATCAAGCAAAGACATGTTCAACTTTAATTCTAATTTTAGATACAATCTTATTGTATTTTCTTTCTTGTTTAGTTAATTTTTTATTTTTAGTTCTTTTAATTGGTATTATTGTATTTTTATAAATATTTTGTATACCTTGATATCCTAAATCACCAATAATTATTGTTTTTTCTGAAAATTCAAGATTTGAATTTTTTAATATTTGAAAATCATGCACTTTACCATTATCAGCAAAAATATCAACAATTTTTTTATTAAAAAAATCATATACAATTTGAAATTTTATAGAATACATTCAACTTTTACCAGAAAAATATTCTAACTGTAGTTTTTTTTAGTTGGTCTTTCAATTTCAATCTCAGTTGAATCAATTAAATAAAATTGAAATTCATTTGAATTTTCTTGTTTTTTATCAATTTTTAATTTATATCTTTCTTTTAAAAATTGGTAATCTTTGTGGTTACTAAGTTTATTTTCTACTCAAGTAATATTTCGAAAACAACTTGATGGGCTCATTTTAGATTTAATACTCATTTGAAAAAAAGTATAATATTCTTTTCAGTATAATAAAGTCATCATTAATCTTTCTTCTACTGAAAGTTTATTTTTTCGACCTTTATTTTTTTCTAATTTTTCTATTTCAATTAATTTTTCTAACATTTCATTAAAATGAAAACGTTTTATACCAAAATATCTGTAAAATTCTTCATTTTTTAATTTTTTTAAATTTTCAAAAATCATTTTTATCAACACTTTTCTAAATTTATTGTTAATAACAAAATTATAAAATAAATTTTAAAATTATTACTTGATTTTTCAAAAAAATAATTACGGAATATGTCTAAAGAAGACAAATTGAAGTTGACAATGATAAGTTTGCAGATAAAAAAACTGCTATAAATAATATAGATTCACAAATTGAAGTAAAAATAGAATCAAAGAAAATGGCCAGTTTATAATTAATTTTTAGATTTAAGATAGTCTATGTTATAATATAAGTATATTACTTTTTAAGGTAATAAATCCCCAATAACATGATTGGGGATTTAGTGTTTTTAATATTTTTTAACATTAAAATGTGTATAATTTATTTTTGTATATATTGTGTGTTAAAAAATAATAAAAAAGATTAAAATATTAAAATTTGAGGAGATGAAGTTAATATGAATAATACAAGTGATATAAATGATAATTTTGTTATTAGTAGAGCAGTACTGTCAGATGTTTCATGTACCTATTGTGCTAGTGTCATCGAAAGACATTTTACCAAAGAAGATGGTATCACTGTTAGTATCAATTTTGCTACTAAAAAAGCACAATTTAGTTATGATCCTAAGTTTTGAAATGAAAAAAAAATTAAAAAAGCAATGCATCATTTAGGATATGAAATTTGTAAGTTTGAAACTAAGATTAAAGATATAAAAACGAGTCACCAAGTTGATATGAAAGATATTACAGATGATCATAGTAGTCATAGTCATAGTAGTGAACAACATCAATCTCATATGTCAGAACAACATCATAATCATCAACATAATGTTAAATTACGTGATTTAATTGAACTTATTATTGGTTGAATATTGTTACTACCATTATTATTAATTATGATACCTAATACTTCATTTTTTGATAGTTTACGTAATCCTTATGTCCAACTTGCACTAGCACTTCCAATTCAATTTTATTTTGGTCGTAAATTTTATATTGGTATTTATCGAGAATTAATTAAACAAAAATGACCCGGTATGCATACTTTAGTAGCACTAGGAACAACAACGGCATTTATTTTTTCTATTTATTTAATGATAATTAATAAAACCGAACACTTATATTTTGAAGTTAGTGCTTCAATTATTATGATTGTTTTACTTGGTGATTTAATTAGTGCTGTTGCACAGAAAAGGGCTACTAGTGGCTTAGAAAGTTTAATGTCATTAAAGCCAAAATCAATCTTAAAATATGATTATAATACCAAAACAGAAACTTTTATTAATATTGAAGATGTACAATTAAATGATATTTTAATTATTCGAAAAGGTGAAAATATTCCTACTGATGGTCAATTAATTAGTGAAGAAGCATTTATTAATGAATCAATGTTAACTGGTGAATCGCAAGTTATTACGAAACAAGTTAATCAAAATTTAATTGGTGGAACTAATAATGTTGGTGATAGTTTTAGAATGAAAGCAACTAAAATTGGTAAAGATACAGTATTAGCAAGTATTATTAAGGCAGTTGAAGATGCACAATCTCAGAAACCAAAATTACAAAAATTGGCTGATAAAATTTCTGGGTGATTTACACCAACTGTTATTTTAATTGCCATTTTAGTTTTTCTTATTCGTTATTTTGCAGTAGGTAATGGTGTGCAAGAATCATTAGAAATTGCAATTGCAACTTTAATAATTGCTTGTCCTTGTGCATTAGGGATTGCAACACCATTAGCAGTTGCTGTTGGAATTAATAAAGCAGCAAAAATAGGGATCATTTATAATAAGGCTAGTGCTTTTGAAAAAATTACTAAGATTGATACCATTTGTTTTGATAAAACAGGAACATTAACTACTGGTAATTTGGTTATTACTAAAATTTATGGTCAAGAAAAACATGTTAATAAGGCAATTGCTATGGAAAAACATTCAACACATCCTTTGGCTTTAGCTTTTTCTTTGTATGCTAATACTAATAATGTTGGACAATCATTGACAATTACCGAAGTTAAAGAACAAATTGGTTTTGGTATTAAAGCAAAATATCAAACTGAAGAATTACAAATTTCATCACTTGAAAATTTACAAAAAGCAAAAATGCCATTTAGTCCATTTCTAAAAACATTTGATTTTGAAACAGTTACTCCTAGCCAGAAAGTATTGGCATTGGCAATTAATAAAGTTGTTACTAATATTTTTATTTTAGAAGATGAATTACAAACAAATGCATTATTAACAATTGAAAAAGTTAAAAAGCAGGGAATTGAGGTTATTTTAATTAGTGGTGATAATGAATCACAAACACTTGCTATTGCTAATCGCGTTGGGATAGAAACATACTTTGCTAATGTTACACCACAAGGTAAATCACAAATTGTTGCTGATTTACAAGCAAAAGGGAAAAAAGTAGCGTTTGTTGGTGATGGTATTAATGATGTTATTGCCTTAGAACAATCTGATTTAGCAATTGCAATGGGCTCTGGTAGTGATATTGCTAAAAAAATTGGTGATATTACTATTCTTGATAATGATATTAGTATTGTTTATAAGGCTATTGTTTTAACTAAAAAAACTAAAAATAATATTTGAATGAATTTTATTTGAGCATTTAGTTATAATATTATCATTATTCCATTAGTTGCTGCCGGATTTATTATTCCACCGTTGGCTGCAATTGCGATGGCTCTTTCTGATATAACTGTTGTTGGAAATTCATTAATTTTTAAATGAAGAAAATATAAATATTAGATAATATATAAATTAATAATAAATAAAAAAGTACTTTATTTTTTTGAAAGGGGAAATTTAAATGGCTAGACAAAATGAAGAAAAAAGAGCAGAGCTTGATCAAAAGATATCTATTTTACAGGAAATGATACGTATTGTAGAAGAAAAAAATAATGTTGAACCAAACCCTGATGAAAAGTTGATTAGAATTAATCAACTGATAATTGATGATTATAAGAACAAACTTTCTTTATTAGTAAAAGAAAGAGAAAATAATGATTGAGAAACAATTAATTTAGAAGATATTTATTGATAAACCTTCAACAAGTCAAAATAAATGAAGTTTATCAAAAATATAAAAAAAGTTACCTTTCTCTATAACCCTACTAGGTAAGTATTTTGATTATACTTTATCATTGTTGATTTGTATAGCAATTTTAGTGTTTTTTTTAAAATTTCAATATTTTTTTATATTTAAAAGAGTCAGATTTAAAATCTGACTCTTTTAAGGAATTATCTATCTATCTATTTGTTTTTAGGATTTTCTTTAGCATTAGCTCATAATGCTGCTGCTTTTCCAAAAGCCTCAGTGTGTTTTAATTCTGGGTGTTCTGCTTTAACTTTTGGCAATGTAGCTTTCATAAAAATATTAAAAACAGTAGGTTTTTTTTGCTGCCATATTTTCCTTCTCCTTTCACTTTTCTTATATTATTATAATATATTTTAATTATTAGTGTGTTAATAAACTATAAGAGTATATTTTTAAAAATATTAAGTTTTTATTTTTTAAAAACATAATTATTAATAATATATCCAACTCCATGTTCATCATTATTTGGAGCAATAGTTTTACCATATGGTTTTAAAGCAATATTAGCATTTTCCATTACTATTGGATGACCAGATACTTCAAACATTGGTAAATCATTAAATCCATCACCAATCGTTAATGCATCTTTAGTGTCAATATTTAAATGATTACATAATCATTGTAGTGCTGAACCTTTATTAATGTTTTTATTACCAATTGAAAAAACATTTGTATGATATTGAACAATTGTTAAATCTGGAAAGTTAGTTTCAAAATTATTAATGAATTTTGTAATTTCATTAGCCTTTCAATATTTTTCTAAAATAACCATTACTTTTGAAATTGGCATTTTAATATCAGTACTATTAGTTAACTTAATAATTTTAATTTGCAGATTTTCAACTCATGTACTTCAACTATTAGCCGCATGGTTAACATACAAAGTATCAATACTATTAAAATGTAAAATCATTTGTTTATTATATTTGGTTAATCATTCATAAAGTTTAATTGTTGTTTCTGAATTTAATTGTTGTAAATAAATTCATTTTTGTTTAGTATATGATCAAATTTCAGCGCCATCATTACCAATAATATAACCATCATATTTTTCAGCATTAATCATTTTACCAACACGAATAGCATTTTCACCATATCTACCTGTATTAATTACAACTTTAATATTATTTTTTTGAGTTTTTAAACAAGCATTAAGATTAATTTCACTTAAGGCACTGCCACTATCAAATAAAGTACCATCTACATCAGTAAAAATTATTTTTACCATCAATCATTTCCTGCTTTCTTTTTTCTATTATTTTATTAATATTATAAAGATAAAATAATAAAATACTATATATTTCCATAGAATAAAATTTCTTAAATTAAAATAAAATATTATGTTTAAAATATAATATTTTATTTTAATTTTTATATAATAAAAATTTCAAAAAAGAAAAAAACCTTTAATGAAAAACATAAAGGTTAATAAAATAATGTATGGTGCGGAACAAGGGACTTGAACCCTCATGCCTTTCGGCGCCAGAGCCTAAATCTGGTGCGTCTGCCAGTTTCGCCAATTCCGCATTTTGGTGCCCCGTATAGGCCTCGAACCTACAACCCTCAGATTAAGAGTCTGATGCTCTGCCAATTGAGCTAACGAGACATCTAGGGGAATAAAAAACAAGTAATTATAATACTTGCAGTCTAAATATTAATTAATGGTGACTCGTACGGGGATCGAACCCGTAATGTAGGAATGAAAATCCTATGTGTTTACCAATTCACCAACGAGCCGTAGAAAACAAGAGTTTAGAATAATGGCGCCCAGTATAGGATTTGAACCTATGACACTTCGATTAACAGTCGAATGCTCTGCCGCTGAGCTAACCGGGCATTTACTAAACCTTAATTATTATATTGAAGAAAAGTATAATTTGCAATAACTAATAAAGTTTTTTTTATTTTTTTCTTGATTACGGCAATGTATATGCTTTATTAATCATTTTTTTAAATTAAATATAATAATAACTTAAGTATTATTTGTAATAATGAATACTATTAATGGTAAAAGTAATTAGAAAGAAGTAAACATAGAAATCATGTAGAATTACATTATTAATATAAAGGGGTTTTAATTTATGAAGTTATTATTAGCAACATTAAGTTTTTTAACATTTGGAACAACTTTAGGAACTTTTGGAAATGTATTAAGTACGAATCTAAGCAAAATAAATAATAGTATTAAAGAAACTTATACTATAATTCCTAATTCATTTAGTTTGAAAAGTGAATTAAGAAAAGAAAAAATGAATACTGATAATATTGATATTGATATGTTAGATGGAATGACAAAGGCTATTATTCGTTATATGCCAGATACAACAGATTTACCTTTTTTAGTTAAAGAGGTTAATTTGCTTTGACTAAGTAATGATATTAGTCAAATAATAACTAAAAAAGCATTGCCTTATAGTAAAAGTTTTGAAAAAACGGAATAGTTGATAAAGATTTAATTTTAGAATCAATTAATATTATGAATGTTACTAAGTTTTCTAATAATGATTTAGATGTACTAATTAATCAAGATAATAAAAATATTTCTTTAATAGCAAAAAGTAATAGTCACTTTCAAGGGAAAATAGATATTTTAAATAAGCCAGTAGAATTTTCGGATATTTTTTATGAACAAAATCTTGGAAAAATTTATTTTAATACTGATATGTATGAAAAAAGCACATTCTTACATCCAACAAGTCAATTTGGGAGATTTGCAACAGTTATGGAATATTTGGGAAATCGTAATAAATTAATAAAATTTTATGAAAATGAGATTACATCTGCTTTAACTAGTTCAGCATTAAAAATATATGAGTTAAGTTTTCCCAATTTTAATAATGAAGGAAAGATTGAATTTAGTTTTGCAATTGAAAATATTATGAATTATTCATCATTTAAAGCAAACTTTTTACCATTACCAACAGAAAATAATCGAGTTTTTATTAACTACCAAGGTAAACAACCAAAAAATGATGAAGAAATTGACATTAAGTTAGAAGGATTATATACAGAAAATAATAAAAATAAATTATTTTATGATGTTGTAGTAAAGACACTTGGTAAAAAAAAATGCTGATAAGTATAAAGATATTTTATATAATGAATTTCTTATTGAGAGTTTTAATAAAAAATTAAAAACTGCAAAAATAACTCCTAAACCAGGATCAAAAATATTTGCTTTTTCAACAAAAATATCAGAAAGTTATACAGAAATACCTTATTATAAGTTAAATATTTCATGATAGCATAATTAAATTAATATAAATCCCTAATTATTTAAATATAGATTCAGGAGATAAAGTTATGAGAAAAATAATTAGATTTTTTTTAAATTATATTTTGGTTAGTGCAACAACAATAAATGTTATTGCTTGTAGGTGAGGTTGTACTAATAATGATTATGATTTAGCTGATGAAAATGAGCAAGATATTTCTGGTAATTATATTGTTCCTGATATCAATAAGAGAATTAATAAAGTAGTAAGTGATCGCATAAATTTTATTGAAGGTGAAGATGCTGCCAGTTTAAAACAATGATATTTAAAAAATTCGCAAAATTGATTTAATAAAACTAGTAAAAAACTAAACTTTGTTACTAATTTAGAAGAAAAAATTCAATATCAGGCAAAAAAAGAATCGATTAATGAATTTAACTTGTTAGCAAATAATAAGAGTAATTTTACAGATTTTTCTGATTTACAAAATCAAATTAATACTACTAATCTTGGCAAAACTTATACAAATGTTAATTGGGATACATTAATTAATTCATCTACAATAAATGCTAATGAAAAAGCAGAGATAAAAGATAAATTAGTTCGATTTTATAATATATTTGCACAAATTTATGGTAAAAAAAATGTTCTTAAACTTTTATATCGAGTGGCTAAAATTAATAAAAATGGCTTATTTGGTTTTGTTAAATCTGGTTATGTTTATGATTCACAATTTCAAAATTATTCATTAGTTCAAGTTATGGCAATAAATCCAAATTCTCTTAGTAAAAGAACTCAATATTGGCAATATGTTAGTGGTTATAAAGCTTCAAAAAGTATTATTAGAACAATTGTTCATGAATATGGTCATGCTTTAGGCTCTTTTATTCGTTTAAATTTTCAAGGAAAACAAAGAATAAATTCACTTGCAGATAATGATCCTAAAAAATGATGAAATAATTATTTTAATTCATCTTATTTATTAAAAGATAATCTAGAAAAAGGAGAAATAACTGATGAAACTAATTATATGATTTCATCATTAGCAAATGGTACAAAAATTAACGATCCAATTTATCAAAAACTTTTAGCATATGGTATTGTGAGAAGTGAATATGGCCGAGAATCACATCTTGATTTATTTGCCGAAGCCTTTGATCAGTGAATAGATACTGAAGAAAGTCAACGTAATATTGCATGAGAAAAATTAGATAATTTTTTTAGAATTGATTTGCCTAGAATATTATAAAAAATATGAATCTAAAATTTAAGTTCAAATTAATAAAAGAAAAAATAAAATATCTTATTAGAAACAATAAGAATTTATATAAAATAAATTTTATAATTTTCTTGAATTATTCTTAATTTCACTACTTAAAGTTTCATTATTTAAATTATATTTATTTATTTCTTTTGAATTAAAACTTTTAATTTCTTCTTTTCTTAATAAAAGTTGTGGTGAATTTTTAATTTGTTCTTCTGTAAATGACTCAATTTGTGTGGGTGTAAATGCTTGGATTTGTTTTTCATTAAAATATGGAATTTGTCAATCTGTAAATCAGGGTATTTGTTTTTCATTAAAATAAGTAATTTGTGTGGGTGTAAACTCTTTAATTTGTTCTTTTGTGAGTGCTTGTATTTGTGTTTTTGTAAATGTTTGAATTTGTTTTTCATTAAAATAAGTAATTTGTGTGGGTGTAAACTCTTTAATTTGTTGTTCTATAAATGCAGATATTTGTTTTGTTGTAAATGTTAAAATTTGTGTGGGTGTAAATGCTTTGATTTGTTTTTTATTAAAATATGGTATTTGTTCTTCTGCTATTGCTAAAACTTGTTTTGATGTAAAAACCGAAATTTGAGTTGGTGTGAGTGCTTGAATTTGGAGATAAATAAGTCAATGAATTTGTTCTTTTGTAAAAGTTTGTATTTGTTGTATTGTTAGTGCTTGAATTTGTTCAGTTGTAAATCAGGGTATTTGTTTTTCATTAAAATAAGTAATTTGTGTGGGTGTAAACTCTTTAATTTGTTCTTTTGTGAGTGCTTGTATTTGTGTTTTTGTAAATGTTTGAATTTGTTTTTCATTAAAATAAGTAATTTGTGTGGGTGTAAACTCTTTAATTTGTTGTTCTATAAATGCAGATATTTGTTTTGTTGTAAATGTTAAAATTTGTGTGGGTGTAAATGCTTTGATTTGTTTTTTATTAAAATATGGTATTTGTTCTTCTGCTATTGCTAAAACTTGTTTTGATGTAAAAACCGAAATTTGAGTTGGTGTGAGTGCTTGAATTTGGAGATAAATAAGTCAATGAATTTGTTCTTTTGTAAAAGTTTGTATTTGTTGTATTGTTAGTGCTTGAATTTGTTCAGTTGTAAATCAGGGTATTTGTTTTTCATTAAAATATGGAATTTGTGTCTCCATAAAATAAGTAATTTGTTGTGGTATTAATGCTTGAATTTGTTCTTTTGTGAATACTGAGATTTGCTCCTTTGTAAAAGTTTGTGTTTGTTTTTTGGTGAATCAAGAAATTTGTTCTTTTGTTAGCCAAGTAATTTGTTCTGTTGTAAGTGACAAAATTTGTGTCTCTGTTAATGTTTGAATTTGTTTTTCATTAAAAAATGGTATTTGTTCTTTTGCAAAATATGAGATTTGTTTTTCTGTAAAAACTGAAATTTGTTGTGGTGTTAATGTTTGAATTTGGATATAAATAAGTCAATAAATTTGGGTGGTTGGCCCTTAATTACTGGACCATTTTTGATATAAAATTCTAAATTTTAATTTGTAAAATTGGTGGTTTTAGAAATTTAGAATGTATTCTTTCATAATTATAAAACATAACATATTGATTTACATCATTTATAGCTTCATTGATGGATAAATATTGATTTGATCCTTTAGGTAGTCATTCTTGAGATAAATGAGAAAATCAGTTTTCAGATAATACATTACCACCAATATCATAAGGTTGTTTTTTGCTTAAAATTATTTGTTTATCCTCTGCTCATTTTGTGATATCCTGACAATAAAATTCGTTGGCGTTATCTGAATGTAAAATAACATTTTTTACTTGATTTCAAGAAAATTGTTTGTTGATTTTTTCAAGAGCAGGAAGAATTAAATCCTGATATGATTTATTAGGAGCAATATTATAACTAACAACATTATTTGAATAAAAATCAATAATTACAAAAAGATATAATCATCCTTCTTTAGTATTTATTTGTTTAGTGTCCATTGATCAAATTTGATTTGAAGAGGTTGTACTTTTATAATCTTTGTTTACTTTATCCATTGTAGGTATTCACTTATTTGGATTTTTTTTGTTTTTAGGATAGTTATTTTTAGTTTGTTTTAATCCTTGAATATTGTGTTCTTTCATAATTTTTCGCATTTGTTTTATTGATAATTCTATATTTAAAATGATATTTTTTTCTTGTTTTAATCACTCTTTAAAAGCTGAAAAAATTCTTAAATATCCATAAATTCTGCCTTTTCTTGTAGAATGAAATTCGATTAAAAGTTGGCATATTTTTTGATATTTATGATTGCATTTAATAATATGATTTTCTTCTTTTTTAATAGGTTTTTGTTTATTTTTTAAAAAGTAATATGTTGATCTGTTTAATTGAAGATATTGACATAGGTTTCTAATTGAATATTGATTTTTACGGTGGTTGGCCCTTAATTACTGGACCATTTTTGATATAAAATTCTAAATTTTAATTTGTAAAATTGGTGGTTTTAGAAATTTAGAATGTATTCTTTCATAATTATAAAACATAAGACATATTCCGTAATTAAATTTTTTAAAAGTCAATTAATAATTTTAAAATTTATTTTATAATTTTGTTATTAACAATAAATTTAGAAAAGTGTTGATAAAAATGATTTTTGAAAATTTAAAAAAATTAAAAAATGAAGAATTTTACAGATATTTTGGTATAAAACGTTTTCATTTTAATGAAATGTTAGAAAAATTAATTGAAATAGAAAAATTAGAAAAAAATAAAGGTCGAAAAAATAAACTTTCAGTAGAAGAAAGATTAATGATGACTTTATTATACTGAAAAGAATATTATACTTTTTTTCAAATGAGTATTAAATCTAAAATGAGCCCATCAAGTTGTTTTCGAAATATTACTTGAGTAGAAAATAAACTTAGTAACCACAAAGATTACCAATTTTTAAAAGAAAGATATAAATTAAAAATTGATAAAAAACAAGAAAATTCAAATGAATTTCAATTTTATTTAATTGATTCAACTGAGATTGAAATTGAAAGACCAACTAAAAAAAACTACAGTTAGAATATTTTTCTGGTAAAAGTTGAATGTATTCTATAAAATTTCAAATTGTATATGATTTTTTTAATAAAAAAATTGTTGATATTTTTGCTGATAATGGTAAAGTGCATGATTTTCAAATATTAAAAAATTCAAATCTTGAATTTTCAGAAAAAACAATAATTATTGGTGATTTAGGATATCAAGGTATACAAAATATTTATAAAAATACAATAATACCAATTAAAAGAACTAAAAATAAAAAATTAACTAAACAAGAAAGAAAATACAATAAGATTGTATCTAAAATTAGAATTAAAGTTGAACATGTCTTTGCTTGATTGAAAAGATTCAAAATTTTAGTAAATAAATGTAGAAAATCTAAATTTAGACTTATGTACTTAAGATTTAACTTACTTTGTGAAATTTTTAATAAAATAAAACCATTAAAATAAAAAAAATATTAAAAATATTTTTTTAAAATTTAAATTTTTATCGAGTTAATATAAAAATATTATTAACAATTTTTTGTTTAAAATGTAAACTCATTTTTTAAACTATTTTTTCAAAAAATATTTATTTCTATATTCAATAACACTAAATAGTTTTAAAACAATTTTATTGACAATTAATTAAATTTAATTACGGAATATGTCTATAACATATTGATTTACATCATTTATAGCTTCATTGATGGATAAATATTGATTTGATCCTTTAGGTAGTCATTCTTGAGATAAATGAGAAAATCAGTTTTCAGATAATACATTACCACCAATATCATAAGGTTGTTTTTTGCTTAAAATTATTTGTTTATCCTCTGCTCATTTTGTGATATCCTGACAATAAAATTCGTTGGCGTTATCTGAATGTAAAATAACATTTTTTACTTGATTTCAAGAAAATTGTTTGTTGATTTTTTCAAGAGCAGGAAGAATTAAATCCTGATATGATTTATTAGGAGCAATATTATAACTAACAACATTATTTGAATAAAAATCAATAATTACAAAAAGATATAATCATCCTTCTTTAGTATTTATTTGTTTAGTGTCCATTGATCAAATTTGATTTGAAGAGGTTGTACTTTTATAATCTTTGTTTACTTTATCCATTGTAGGTATTCACTTATTTGGATTTTTTTTGTTTTTAGGATAGTTATTTTTAGTTTGTTTTAATCCTTGAATATTGTGTTCTTTCATAATTTTTCGCATTTGTTTTATTGATAATTCTATATTTAAAATGATATTTTTTTCTTGTTTTAATCACTCTTTAAAAGCTGAAAAAATTCTTAAATATCCATAAATTCTGCCTTTTCTTGTAGAATGAAATTCGATTAAAAGTTGGCATATTTTTTGATATTTATGATTGCATTTAATAATATGATTTTCTTCTTTTTTAATAGGTTTTTGTTTATTTTTTAAAAAGTAATATGTTGATCTGTTTAATTGAAGATATTGACATAGGTTTCTAATTGAATATTGATTTTTACAATCATCAATAATTTTAATTTTTTCTTTGATATTTAATTTGTTAATTACTAATGCTATTTGTTTAATTTTATCCATTAATAAAAATCCTTTCAGGTTAAAATTAGTGTTAATTATATAACACAATTGTTTTTAGAATACATTCAGGTTTTTTAAATTAATGGTCTAGTAAAAAGGGCTAAGTGGCTAAGTGGCTTTTCTACATTTATTTACTAAAATTTTGAATCTTTTCAATCAAGCAAAGACATGTTCAACTTTAATTCTAATTTTAGATACAATCTTATTGTATTTTCTTTCTTGTTTAGTTAATTTTTTATTTTTAGTTCTTTTAATTGGTATTATTGTATTTTTATAAATATTTTGTATACCTTGATATCCTAAATCACCAATAATTATTGTTTTTTCTGAAAATTCAAGATTTGAATTTTTTAATATTTGAAAATCATGCACTTTACCATTATCAGCAAAAATATCAACAATTTTTTTAATAAAAAAATCATATACAATTTGAAATTTTATAGAATACATTCAACTTTTACCAGAAAAATATTCTAACTGTAGTTTTTTTTAGTTGGTTTTTCAATTTCAATCTCAGTTGAATCAATTAAATAAAATTGAAATTCATTTGAATTTTCTTGTTTTTTATCAATTTTTAATTTATATCTTTCTTTTAAAAATTGGTAATCTTTGTGGTTACTAAGTTTATTTTCTACTCAAGTAATATTTCGAAAACAACTTGATGGGCTCATTTTAGATTTAATACTCATTTGAAAAAAAGTATAATATTCTTTTCAGTATAATAAAGTCATCATTAATCTTTCTTCTACTGAAAGTTTATTTTTTCGACCTTTATTTTTTTCTAATTTTTCTATTTCAATTAATTTTTCTAACATTTCATTAAAATGAAAACGTTTTATACCAAAATATCTGTAAAATTCTTCTTTTTTTAATTTTTTTAAATTTTCAAAAATCATTTTTATCAACACTTTTCTAAATTTATTGTTAATAACAAAATTATAAAATAAATTTTAAAATTATTAATTGACTTTTAAAAAATTTAATTACGGAATATGTCTATTGAAATAAATCATGATCAATTTCTTTTTCATCAATTAGAATTTTTATATTTATAACCTTTAGTAGTAATTTCAATTTCAATTTCAGTTTCAACATATTTTATTGTAATTTCATGATTTCCTTTAAATAATAGTTCTTTTATTAAAGAATCTGATGAATTTCTAAAAGTAAAACGTAATTTTTCATTTAAAGAAACTTCTTTATTTAAAGTATCTTTATCTATTCATCAATATCCAACATCGTTAAATTCTTCTCAATCTTTTTCAAAGGAAGAAATATTGAAATTATTTTTTACTATTTTTGAGGTTCAAACTTTTACAACGTAAATATTATTTTTTGATATTAAATTATTTTTTAAAAGAAATAAGTTTTGATTAATTTTATTAATAAACTCATTAGTTTTTAAATTATATTCAGTGTTAATATTTATATATTTTTTACTTAAAATATAATCTCAAGCAAAATTATTCATTCCTTTTATTCAATCATCATATAATTTTTGTATATTAACTTCTATTTTAAAAATAATAGTATTATTTTCATTATGTATTTGATAATCTGAATAATTTTCTGGTTTTAAAAAATGTAAAGGACTATCAAAATAAACACTATTTGTTGAAATAGTTTCTTTTAAAAACTTAAATTTTAATAATTCTAAATTATTTTTTTCAATATTATTTAATCTTTTTTTAATCCAATTTTTCTTTAACAATTGATTCTCCAATTTAATTATATTTATTATTTAATTGATAGCAAATCATTAAATTTTCTAATAACATGGCAATAGTCATTGGTCCAACACCACCAGGCACAGGAGTAATTGCTGAAGCGGTATTTTTCATTATTTCAAAATTAATATCACCAACAACTTTTTTTTCTTTACCTTGATAATTAATTGCTACATCAATAATAACAACATCACGTTTAACTTGACTACTATTAATAATATTATAGACACCAGTAGCACTACAAATGATATCAGCTTCTTTAGTATAAAGAGTTAAGTCTTTAGTTAATTTATGAACAATGCTAACAGTTGCTCCCATATTAGTTAATGATAAAGCCAATGGTTTACCAACAATATTACTATCGTTAATGATAGTAATATTTTGTTTAGAAATGGGAATTTGATAGTGATTTAGTAATTTTAAAATACCTTTTACTGTACAAGGCAACATTGCTTTTTTATCACCTTGTAATAATCTTCCGGCATTAATATTTGTTAAACCATCAACATCTTTATTAATAGTAATGCTATTAATAATTGCTAATGTATCTAAATGTTTTGGTAGTGGTAATTGTACTAAAATTCCATCAATATTATTATCACTATTTAATTGTTCAATTTTATTAATTATTTCTTTTTGTGTTACTGCTGTTGTTAGTGAAAATACTTGTCCATCAATACCACATTCTTGACATGCTTTAATTTTAGTTCGTACGTACATTTGTGATGCTAAATCTTCACCAATAATTATTACTGCTAGTTTAGGTTTACGATTAGTAATAGTTGTTACTTGTGCTTTAATTTTTGCTTTAATTTGCTGGGCAATTATTTTACCATCTAAAATTTTTATCATATGTGTTCACCGTTTCTTAATTTATCCAATTAATACGTTTTCTTCAACTCTACTTATCGTTGGTTTTGATTTACGATCACTTCAAGCAAGAACAGTAGTTGATACTCCTAATTGTCCCACAAACATGACAAAAATTAAACTAAGTTGACTAAAAATACCTAATTTGGAATTATCAAATAATGAAAGTCCTGTTGTTCCAAAAGCACTTGAAACATCAAAAATTACTTGTGCAAAGGTCATATCAGAATTATCTATTATAAAAACATTTTCAATTGTGATAATCATTACTGATACAAAAACTAAAATAAAACCAAGTGTGCCGACTATAAATGACATACGAACAGTTTGATTAGGAATTTTACGCTTGAATACAAAAACATCATTACGGCCACGGGCAATATTAAAAATTGTTAAAAGAATGATTGCTAAAGTTGTCGTTCTAATTCCTCCGGCAGTACTTGCTGGTGAAGAACCAATTCACATCATTAATGATTGGATCATTTGTGAGGCAAGGTGAAATTTATTTAAGTCAACTGTATAGTATCCAGCATTTCTTGTTGACATTGTATTAAAAAAAACAGCCATAATTGCATCAGATGTCGATAAATTTTTAAAAATGGGCTCTTGCCTTGATGGAGTTATGACATTACGTGAAAAATATTCAATAAACATAACACTACTAACACCCAATATCGTAACTAAAAAATATGTTATTAATGTTAGTTTAGTAAATAAACTAAATCTAAATTTTTTACCATGAGTTTTATTTTTAATTCAATGATATAAATCATAATAAACAGGAAAACCAATACCACCAATTACAAATTCAATAATAAAAATTCACTGCACAAAATAATCACTCTGAAAAGGTTCTAATGAAGTTATACCAACTATATCAAAACCAGCATTATTAACAGCAGAAATCGAGTGGAAAATTCCCGATCATAATGCTAATAGTATGTGATTATAGTAACCTGTATTATTGTTTAGACCATATTCTATTCCTGAGATAGGCACAAAATAAAAATATAAAAATAAAACAATTGCTCCCAAAAATTCAGTAATTGTCATAACAATAATCCCAATTTTTAATACATCAATAGTCGTTCCTAATTTATTAGAACCACGTTCACCTTGCATTAGTAATCTTTCTCTTAAACTAGTATGTCGATTAAATACAAATAAGGATAATATTGCTAGTTTAACTGTAATTAAACCAATACCACCAAATTTAATTAAAATTAAAATAATAAATTGCCCAAAGAAAGTAAAGTCATTAGCAGTGCTTTTTACTGTTAAACCAGTATCAGAAAACGCACTACTAGCAGTAAAAAGGGCAGGCAAAAAGTTTCATTGTCCTTTTGTTGTGGCAATTGGTGTCATTAAAAGTATTGTTCCAACTAATAAAGTGAAAAAATATAAATTAAACATTTGTCGGGGACGAGTTTTACCAACAAAAATAATTTTAAAAATATTTTTTACACTACGATAATTAACCTTAGATAGCATCAAAAAACTCCTAAAATAACATTTTCTTTTATTATTATACTATACTATAGTCATTTCTATTAAATATTAGTTTTAAATTTAAAATACCAATATTTTAAGAATTAGTTTATAATTTAGTATAATATAACATATTTAAGTAAATATTATTTAAGGAAGAAGGATATAGATGTCTTCATCAGAAAATGATTTTTGTGTCATTGGTTTAGGTAAATTCGGAATTTCAGTTGTTAAAACTTTAGAAGAATTAGGTAAAGTTACATTAGCTATTGATAAAAGAGAAGACCGTTGTCAATTAGTTTCATCAATAGCTTCTGAAACTTTAATTTTAGATTCAACTAATCGTGATGCATTAGATGATGCCGGAATTCACAAAGTGCAAAATATTATTATTGCTATTGGTTCTGATTTAGCAGCTTCAATTGTTACTGCTGTTCATGTTTTAGCAATTCATCGTGAACACAATACATTATCATCACTTAATCTTATTGCGAAAGCTGTTGATAGTACTCACCAACTAATTTTAGAAGCAATTGGTATTACTAATATTATTTTATCTGAAACAGAAGCTGGTAAGAAAGCTGCATATCGTGCTATTTGAAAATTAGGAGTAGATTTAACTACAGTTGATGAAAAGTACTCAATAGCTAATGTAATTGTTAAAAATACTAAGTTTACAAATAAAAAACTAGAAACTTTAAAAATTCCTAGCAATTATAAAATTAACTTAGTTGCAATTAAACGTCATGGTAAAGTTATTATTCCTAGTAGAAATGAAATATTAATGTTAAATGATGAACTATTATTTATTAGTTCTAATGAAAATATTAATTCTGTTTGTAATGATTTTTCAATTGGTGATACTAATAAAGTATTTGAGCCTACTATTATTAAAGCGGTAAAGAAAAAGCGTTCATTTTGAAATTGATTCAGAAGAAATAAGAAAAAGAAAAAAAATAAAAAATTAAAGAAAAAGGAAGTTAAGAAAGAAAAAAACACTAATAAAAAAAATTAATTGTCAATAAAATTGTTTTTTATTTTTAGAAATATTAATGTATTATCATTGTAATAAAATTTATATATTTTAATTTAAATATAAGTTTTTAACCGATTGCTTTATTTTTTAAAGTAAATAGGTTTTTTATTTTTTGAAAGGAAAATATTATGTATACAATGGAAAAAAATAAGAAAGTACTAATTAAAAAAATAGAACAAATTTTTGAAATAATTCAAATTAATCAAAAAAATTTCAGCAAAGAAAGAATACGGAAACATAACCAAAAACCTGAGGTTGGAACTAAAAAATTAAAATATGCTCAAAGGCCTGAAGTGAAAGCAAGAAAACGAGAATATAATCAAAAGTCAGAAGTGAAAGCAAGAAAACGAGAATATTATTACAGATGATGTCAAAAAAATAAAGAAAAAATGAGAGAACATATTCAAATTCCTATAGAGTGAGATGATACTCAAATTTGCAAAAATTCAAAAGACATAAAACAAAATATGCGACAGTAATAGTAAAGCAAAAAGTTGATGATAAGATAATGCTTTCTAACATCGTACCAATGCCAGTAACTCAAAGTAATGAAGAACAAGAAATAGTACACAAGGCAGATATATTTAACGTTAAAGATTTATCTAATGGTATTAATAACATTGAAACTAATATGTTTGAAAGACCAGAGGTACCTAAAACGCCCGAGATTATTGATATTATATTAGATATATCAGAAAATAAGATATTTTCTAATGTCAATGGTAAAGTAATTAGTAATAGTATTTAAAAGGAAAAAATATCAAAAGTATAAGTAAATTCTATTAATATTTAATAATTTACTAAATTAAGGAAAATTTATTTATTTAGTATTTAAAATAATAATTTTATGTAAAGGATGAAGAACAATGGACAATTATATTTATTTTTTTAGTAATAAATGAACACAATATAAAATAAAATGTTTGGATAAAAAAATACCAATTCTAAAAGGGAAATTTGATTCACTTAAAATTATTGAAGATTGAACAAATTCCTTAATCTTAGAATTAAATGATGAAATAAATAATTATTCATATAATTTTCAATTAACTACTTTAAAAGAGGTTTTTTTACCAAAAATACTTGAAGATTTTATTAATTTTAAAAAAAATAAAAGTATTAAATTTATTTATTAATAAACAAATTGAAAAAGATGATTTTTCTAAAAAACATTTAAAGAAAATTTTATTGAAAGTATTAAGATTTAGATCTTATTTTAATAGTAAATTGATAGAAACAGAAAGCGATTTACTAACTTTAAATAGTAAAATAAAACTTTTATGAAAAGAAATTTTTGATAGGGACATAAAATTTTTACAAAAACAACAGCAGAAGTTAAAACAAAAAAATATCTTGATAGAAAATCAAAAGACAAAATTAAAAGAAAATATTAAAGATATTAAAGATAAATTAGAAAAAGAATTAAAAGCTGATTATCAAAATAATAAACTTACTAATTTTAAAGTTCTTTTAGAAATACCAAAAAAAGCAAATTTTAAAATAGCATCTTTAGAAAAACAAATTACTAATTTAGAAATTAAGCAATATGAATTACATGTTCAAATGCAAACATTACAACAAAAAAAATAATGAATTACATGAAAAGATACAACAATTACAACAAAAAAATAATGAATCAAATTTGAATCAAAGAAATATTAATAATCGCCACTTGCCACTTGCCACTTAGCCCTTTTTACTAGACCATTAATTTAAAAAACCTGAATGTATTCTAAAAACAATTGTGTTATATAATTAACACTAATTTTAACCTGAAAGGATTTTTATTAATGGATAAAATTAAACAAATAGCATTAGTAATTAACAAATTAAATATCAAAGAAAAAATTAAAATTATTGATGATTGTAAAAATCAATATTCAATTAGAAACCTATGTCAATATCTTCAATTAAACAGATCAACATATTACTTTTTAAAAAATAAACAAAAACCTATTAAAAAAGAAGAAAATCATATTATTAAATGCAATCATAAATATCAAAAAATATGCCAACTTTTAATCGAATTTCATTCTACAAGAAAAGGCAGAATTTATGGATATTTAAGAATTTTTTCAGCTTTTAAAGAGTGATTAAAACAAGAAAAAAATATCATTTTAAATATAGAATTATCAATAAAACAAATGCGAAAAATTATGAAAGAACACAATATTCAAGGATTAAAACAAACTAAAAATAACTATCCTAAAAACAAAAAAAATCCAAATAAGTAAATACCTACAATGGATAAAGTAAACAAAGATTATAAAAGTACAACCTCTTCAAATCAAATTTGATCAATGGACACTAAACAAATAAATACTAAAGAAGGATGATTATATCTTTTTGTAATTATTGATTTTTATTCAAATAATGTTGTTAGTTATAATATTGCTCCTAATAAATCATATCAGGATTTAATTCTTCCTGCTCTTGAAAAAATCAACAAACAATTTTCTTGAAATCAAGTAAAAAATGTTATTTTACATTCAGATAACGCCAACGAATTTTATTGTCAGGATATCACAAAATGAGCAGAGGATAAACAAATAATTTTAAGCAAAAAAACAACCTTATGATATTGGTGGTAATGTATTATCTGAAAACTGATTTTCTCATTTATCTCAAGAATGACTACCTAAAGGATCAAATCAATATTTATCCATCAATGAAGCTATAAATGATGTAAATCAATATGTTATGTTTTATAATTATGAAAGAATACATTCTAAATTTCTAAAACCACCAATTTTACAAATTAAAATTTAGAATTTTATATCAAAAATGGTCCAGTAATTAAGGGCCAACCACCATCAAACAATAACTATCCAATTAAATAAACCAGAATTGACAAATAAAACATTAGTTAATAATTTAACAATGTCATTACAATTTTTAAGACCAACAAGTAATTTTAATTAAAATTAAGAAAGTTACTTAAAAGAATAAAAATAAATATTTTATTAAAATATTCATTAATTGTTAATAAGACAAATGATGATTTAGTAATTTAAGGAAATTTAATTGAAAATGTAGATTTTAAATAAAATATTAGTATATAAAATTGATAATAAAAATATTCAAAGTATAATATAAAAATTCTTAATTAAAAATTGATTGAAACTAATTATAGTTTTCAATCAATTTTTTTAATATTTCTTTAGAAACTTGTGGATTTGCTTGTCCTTTAGTTAGTTTCATTAATTGACCCATAAAAAATTTCATTGCTTTTTCTGGATTGACTTTATAAATAGTAATCATGTTTTCATTTGCTTTTAAAATTGTGATTAATATTTTTTCTAAATCATTACTATCACTTACTAAAGTAATACCTAATGTTCTAATAAGTTCGGTAGGGCTTTTTTCACTATTAATCATAATTGCATTTAATAACTGTTTACTTTGTTTATCATTAATTTTTTGCTCATAAACTAGACTAACTAATTGTGATAGATTATTAGCAGTAAGTTCGCTGTTTTTAATAGTAGTGTTATTAGTATTACAATAAGCTTGCACAGGACCTACTAAATAATTAAAGGTAGGTAATGCTAAATTATTAATGGCAACTGTTTGTTCAAAAATAGTTAATATTTCTACTTTATCAATTAATAAATTAATATCTTTTGTTGGTAGATTGTATTGTTTTTTTAATCTTTCCATTATTTCTTTAGGCAATTCAGGAAGATTTTTAGCAATCATTTTGATTCATTTTTCGTCTAGTTGAATTGGAAAAATATTTGGTTCAGGAAAATATTTATAATTAATTTTATTTTCTTTGCTACGCATGCTAACGGTTTTATTAGTTTTTTCATCAAATCTTCTAGTTTCAAGATTAATTTTTTGTTTTTTATTTAAAATATTAGTTTGACGATTAATTTCATCATTTATTGCTAAAGTAATATTATGTGTAGAATTTAAGTTTTTAATTTCAACTTTGGTACCTAAAATATCACTACCATGTGGTTTTAACGATATATTAATATCACATCGTAATGAGCCTTCATTCATTTTAGCATCACTAACTTGTAAATGAATTAATAATTGACGTAGAGTATTAATATATGCTACTACTTGTTCACTTGTGTTAAAAATTGGTTTAGTAACAATTTCCAATAAGGGAATTCCCGCTCGATTATAGTCTAATAATGTTTTTTTATTATTATGAATTTGTTTTGCTGTATCTTCTTCAATATGTAAGCGTTCAAAACTAACAATAAATTCTTCATTATTTACAACTATTGGTAATTCACCATTTGTGCCAATTGGATGAAAAAATTGTGTGATTTGATAACCTTTAGGTAAATCGGGATAAAAATAACTTTTTCGATCAAAACGTAAGAGTGGATCAATATTCATTTTTAAAGCAGTACATGTTTGAATTGCCATTATAATAACAGCTTGATTAACTGTTGGTAATGTTCCTGGATATCCGCAATCAATGGCATTAATTTGAGTATTTGGTTTTTGACCAAAAGTATTGGCGGCGTTGGAAAAACATTTAGTTTTAGTTTTTAATTCACAGTGGATTTCAATACCCATTACAACATCATATTTATTATTCATGATCATCACCTAGTAGTTTATTATTAAAATTAATTTTTTTACTTAAAAATGAAGCAATATTCAATATAACTTGATCATTGAAAGGTGCACCATTAATATTAAAACCAATCGGTAAACCATTAACAGTAGTTAACGGAATATTAATGCTTGGTCCACCATTTAAATTAGAAAGTAGTAGTAAGTCTTCTAAATAATCATGCTCACTTTTAATAACTTTTTTTTGTTCTAATACATCTTTAATTTTTGGAGCTGGATTAATATTTGGCATAATAATGAAAGCATCATATTTTTTAAAGATAGTATTTAAATGTTCAACAATTAATCTTCTTACTTTTTTAGCTTTGTTAAATAATTCTTCTTGATGATTTTCAGATAAAGCATATGCACCAATAATGTGTCTGCGTTTTACCATATCACCGAAACCAAATGTTCGTGAATTTGTCATAACTTCTTGATAATTTTTACCATTTTTACGAACACCAAAATTAATACCAGTTAGATTTGCGTGGCAACTAGTTGCTTCAGCAAAAGAAATAATCATATAGACTGGTAATAAAGATTGTAATAATTCTTTATTAAATTCAATTTTTTGAACTTTTGCACCACCATCAGTTAAATGCTTTATTGCTTCATCAAAACTAGATTTAACTATATCATTTCACTGATAATCATTATAATTTAAAATAGCAATATTTTTACCTTCTATATTTTGATTTAAGTTTTGAGTATAATCTTTTTCTTTACTTTGAACACTAGTAAAGTCTTGTTCATCAAATAAAGCAATACTATCCAAGACAATGGCAATATCTTCGACATGATTAGTAAATATACCAACTGTGTCTAAACTTGGAGCATAAGGAAAAACACCATTTCTTGAAATTAAACCATATGTTGGTTTAAAACCAACAATACCACAATAAGCGGCAGGTTTACGTATTGAATCACCAGTATCTGTTCCTAAAGCAAATGGTACAATTCCAGCAGCGACTAAAGCTGCACTGCCACTAGAACTACCACCAGTGATATGTTTTAAATTCCAAGGGTTTAAGACATGACCAGTAGCTGCATATAAACCATCTCCACCCATTCCTAGTTCATCAAGAGCAGTTTTAGCTATATTAATGGCTTTATTATTTGTTAATAACATATTAACAGTACTGTCATAATTAGGAATAAAATTAGCAAGAATTTTTGATGAACCTGTTGTTAAGAAATTAATAGTAGCAATATTATCTTTCATTACAAATGGAATTGCTGTTAATAAATTATCATTAATTTCTTGTTCAGTAATTGATTTTGTTTGTTTAATGGCATTTTGTTCCAGTGAAGTAACAACAGCATTTAATTTTTTGAATTGTTCTAATCGTTTGTATACTAATTTAGTTAATTGATCTGGAGTAAGTATTTTTGTTTTTAATAGTTCATGAAGTTGACGAATTGAAAGTTGGTGGTAATTAATTTTCATGATTAATCACCTGATTAATACTAATGTAATTATTTTCAACTTCTGGAGCAATATTTAAAACAGTTTTAGATGTTAAATGAGTTCCAACATTATCGGAACGTAATAAATTATTAATAATAGGAAATGGGTAATTTAAAGGTTCAATATCATTTGTATTAATATTTGTCACAATTTCCATTTGTTTTTCAATAGCTTTAAATTCTAGTAAAAGATTTTCACATTGTTCTTCGCTTAAATTGAACATAAGTTCGTTAGCAAATTCATGTAGCATTTTTGTTGTCATTTTCTTTTCAATTTTATCCATTTTTTGCTACCTCTTTCAATAAATTTTGTAATTGCTCTTCATTAATAATTTTAACATTAAGTTTGCGTGCTTGTGCTAATTTATTTCCTGGATTTTCTCCAACAATTAAATAAGAAGTATTATTACTAATAGTATTGGTAATTTTAGCACCATAGTTATTTAATAATTGAATGAATTCGTTACGACTTTTAGTTAAAGTTCCTGTTAAGACAAAAGTTTTACCATTCAATACTTGTGATTGGTTTTTTTGTAAATAATTAAAGTTAAGTTTAAAGTTTTGCAAGTTAGTAATTAGTTGTTGATTAGTAGGATTAAGGAAATAATCAATAACACTAGTAGCAATTGTTGGACCAATTTCATTAGTATTAGCTAGATCATCAAAGGTTGCTTCCATTAAGTTATTTAAAGTTAAATATTTTTTTGCAAGAATAATTGCTGTTTTTTGGCCAACATGGCGAATTCCCAAACCGAATAAAAGTCTTTCTAAGGAATTTTGTTTTGATAGAATAATTGAATTAGCAAGATTAGTGAAAGATTTTTCACCAAAACGTGGTAATGATAGTATTTCTTTTCGTAAATTAACTAAATTGTAAATATCACTAATAGTTTTAATTCATTTTAAATCTAAAAAACGTAATAATATTTTTTCATTTAAACCAATAATATCCATAGCATTTCTTGAACAGAAGTGCATTAATGATTTAAGAATTCGTGATGGACAATCACTATTAATGCAAAATTGATCAACTTCTGGCGGAACTTGTTCCAATTTTGTTTTACACACTGGACAATGGATAGCTTTTTTAAAAATAATATTGTTTATTTGACGATTACTAATAATTGGGGCAATTACTTCTGGAATAATATCACCCGCTTTTTTAACACTTACTAAATCATTAATACGTAAATCACGATTAATAATATAATCACCATTATGAAGTGTGGCAAAAGTAACGGTAGTACCAGCAATTATCACTGGTTGTAATCTAGCATTATAGGTTATTTTTCCTGTTCTACCAACAGTTGGAAATATATCTAAAAGCTTAGTAACACTAGTAACAGCAGGAAATTTATAAGCTATTGCTCATTTTGGTGCCTTATTAGTTCTTCCTAACATATCATAACTGGTTAGATCATTAATTTTAATGACAATACCATCAATTTCATATGGTAATGTATTTCTTAACTTTTCATATTTTTGAATATAAGTTCATACTTCTTCAATATTTTTACATAACTGTCATTGTTCATTAATTTTGAAACCATATTTTTGTAAGGTAAATAATGCTTGTTCATGGGTTTTAATATTATCATTAGTAGCATTAATATAATAGTAAAGAAAACCATCTAATTTTCTTGAATTAACAATATTAATATCAAGTTGGCGAATAGTACCGGCTGCAGCATTGCGAGGATTAGCAAAGAGTGGTAAGTTTTGTTGTTGTTGTTTTTCATTAATGCGATTAAATTCTTCTTTACTTAAATATATTTCTCCTCTTACTTCTAATTTAGAATTAATTGGTATTGTTTTTGGTATTGTTTTAATTGTCAAAATATTATTGGTAATGTCTTCACCAGCAATACCATCACCTCTGGTAGCAGCAGTTTTTATTTTTCCTTTTTCATAAGTTATAGAAATTGATAGACCATCAATTTTTAACTCACAAACATATTCAATGTTATTTTCTGATAATGTTTTTTTAATTTGTTGATCAAATTTTAGTAAATCTTCATAGTTAAAGGCATTACCCAAACTTAGCATTGGTTGTTGGTGAAAAATTTTTGTTAAAGAATTAAGTGGTTTATTACCAACAGTTTTAGTTGGAGAATCATTACTATTAAATTGGGGATATTGTTCTTCTAATTTTATTAATCTATGATAGGCGCTATCATAAAGTTCGTCACTAACAGTAGGTTTATCTAAAACATGATATTCATAATTTCATTGTTTAATTTGGTTTCTTAATTGTATTATTTCATTTTTAATATCATTATTTTTGTTACTCATATTACTTTCTCCCCTAATTGGTTTGTTAATAAGACATAATTAATTATAAATGAATTATTACTTTAATTGTAATATTGTTTTATAAAAGTATAATTTAGTAATGTAAATAAAATAAATAAATAATAATATACATTTTTTAAAAAAAATGATTATAATAAAATTAGTATTAAAAAATAATGGCTAATTAAGTATTTAGTTTTTAAACTCCTGTTAAGTTTATTTTGACTTAAAGGTTTTTTTATATATAACTAGACACATTTTTTAATATTAACCTTTGATAAGTTTTAAGTATAGTATTAAAACTAAAAATAATTACTTTAATTTTATATGAGTTAGGAGTAAGTTATGAAAGATACATATGCATCTGTTCGTTTAGCACAAAAGCCAGAAAATGCTTTTGCTTGTCATCGATGTGGTAGGGTTATTTTAATTGCCGAATTTTTAGAAGCAAAAAATATTCAATTGAATTGTAATCGATGTGGTTTTAAAAAGCATGTTGAAAAAATTAAAATAGAAAAAAAAGCAGAAATTGAAAAAACTAGAATTGCTGCTATTTCTTCGAAAAATTCTTCTAAAAAATAATTTAGATTAGATTAATATTAATAATATTATAAAAAAAGAACTCAATTGAGTTCTTTTTTACTTATTTTTTAGTTTTTTCATTTAAATACTCTTGATAATTGTTATTTACTTGTTCTCAATTGATAACTTTTAATAATGCTTGTAAGTATTTCTCTTGTTCGTTTTTATATTGTAGATAATGTGCATGTTCTCATACATCAATAGCGATCAATGGATACATATTCAAGAATCATGGATTGTCTTGATTAAAAGTTTTGTATAGTCTTAATGTACCATTATTGTCAATTACTAATCATGCTCAACCACTTCCAAAAATATCTATGGCAGTTTTTGTTAAAGCAGCTTCAAATTTTTCATAAGATTCAAAGCGATTAATTATTGCTTTACCAATAGCTGATTTTTCATTAAAACCTTTATTTTTCCCCAATAGTGAAAAGAAAAGATTATGATTAATTACTCCCCCACCAAATTGTCGAATGCTACTTTGTAATTTTTTTACATTACAAGTTTCTTTATCCTCACATATATCTTCTAATTTACAATAATTACTTAATAAACGATTTAGTTCCCCTTTAGTTTCAAGATTATAATCAGAAAAAACTTTCGGATGTTTATCCATCACTAATTTTAAAGAAGTTAAATATTTCTTATGAAGTTCTTCATAATGATGTTTCATTGTTTCTTGTGAAATATAAGGTTCTAAAGCATCATAATTATATGGTAAATCGATAATATTAATCTTGTATTTAGGCATTCTTTTCTATCCTCCTTTTCTTTTTAAACTCTTCACATATAAATATTGCATTACATTATAATAAATTAATGTAAAATTACAAGTTTATTATATTACAAGATTTCTCACTATATGTTATACTAAAAATTAATATTAAATACTAATTTTACTAACAAAGGGTGAAAGTTTTCGTGCAGTACTTATACATGTTTAATAAAAAATCTAATCAAATTAATGTTTCTCACAACAATGATATCATACGTAGAATTAATGTAAACCAAACTGATAACATTAATAGTAATAATTTAGAAAAAAATGAACAAAAACAGTCATTTATTGATAAATTTACTTCAAAATCACTTAGTTGTGATGACACCAATAACTTTAATTTCAAAACAGCCAGTTGAACTCTAACAATAATTTATCTTATATCTTTTATTATAATTCCAATTCTTTATAGTTTAATCAAAACTTATGCTGTAAAAGATACTAGTCAAAGTTCATTTCTTAGTCTTTTTATTTTTAGTTTATTGCCAATTTTTGGGTTAGTTGTTTCACTTGGTATTGATTGAGAAACTATGATTAAAAAAGGTGGGTGGGCTGCTTATAGTCATAGTGTATTTGGTTTTATTAGTGTAGTATTTGTTCTTTTATTTTTTATTGCAACAAAAGTTATTAGTGGTAAAGATGATGATGTAACTTCGCTTGCTACTACATTTTTAATTCAACAGTTATTTCAATTATTAGGATCAATTTTAGTATTAATATTTTGTAGATCATTACGTGAGAGAATTATTACTACTTTAAAAGAAGCAAAATTAGATTTAATAACTTGAGTTACCATTTTTGCTGTTATTGGTACTATTTTAAATATTATTTTCAACATAATTCCTAAATTTAGTGAATTTAATATGTTAACAAGTAATAATACTTCAAAAAATCAAGATGTTTTAAACTTATTAATGAATAGTCCATATGGCATTTTTGTTTTAGTTCTTAGTACTATTTTTATTGCTCCAATTAATGAAGAAATATCATATCGTCATGGTACTTTTACCATTGTTCGTTATCGTTGGTTAGCATATGCTGCTTCATTAATTTATTTCCCATCAATGCATGTTATGGATAGTGGTGATTGAAATAATATTATTGGTTATTTAGGATTTAGTATTATATTACCCTTATTATTTATAATGACACGCGGTAATACTACATATACTATTGGTTTACATGCTTTTTCTAATCTAATTGCAACTATTTCTGGTTTTATTAATAAAAATTAAAAGGAGAAATTATGACTACCCTAACAATTACTGCCAATGATGCTGATCAAACTTTAATTAATTATTTAAAAAAAGTATTTAAAACACTACCACTCTCAAAAATTTATCGTTTATTTAGAACAAAAAAAATCAGAGTTAATAATAAAACTACTACTGATTTTAAATATCGCTTACAAGAAAATGATTTAGTAGTCATTTATGAAAGTAATTTAGTTGTTAACTATAAACCAGAAAAAATTACTAAAGAAGCACCAATTGAATTGTTTTATGAAGATGATAATTTTTTAATTGTTAATAAAGATCATAATATTGTTGTCCATCAACCATATGGTTCTTGCTTAGATAACATGGTAAAATATTATTTACAACAAAAATACCCGAAGAAGAAACGTGAGCAAACATTTAATATTAGTCATCAGTATCGTTTAGATAAACTAACTAAGGGTTTAATTATTTATCCAAAAAATAAAATGACACAAAACGCACTTCATAATGCTACCAAAAATGGTCAAATTATTAAAAAATATTTGGCTATTTGTTCTGGCCAATTAACTAAAAATTTAAATATTTCTGGTTATATTACTCATGATGAGTTAACAATGAGAATGAAATTTTCAATTGAACCAAGTGAACAAAGTAAAAGTTGTAGCACCATCTTTACACCAATATTTAATACTAAAGACTTTACTTTAGTTGAGTGTCAATTAGTTACTGGTAGAAAACATCAAATTCGTAGTACTTTACAATTTTTAAATTTACCAATTGTTGGTGACACTAAGTATGGGTCAACAATAGTTACTCCTAATAAAATTGCATTATTTGCTTATTATTTGTCATTTAATGATTTAGAAGAACCATTTACTTATTTGAATGATCAAAATTTTATAATAAAAGATTTAAAAACAGATTTAATTAAACAGATTAAAAAAGAAAAATGATAAAATTAATCTATACTAATATATAGATTACATTTTTATTTTTTTGCTATTTTTTTATTTTTAATAGTGATTAATAATATTGAACTTTTAATTTTGGGTTGTTAACATATTTAAGTAAAAAACAAAATTAGTTTTATTTGTATAGATTGGGTGAAGTAATGACAACTAAAAAAGGTATTTTTAATACAATTGTTGGTGTTATCATGACAATTGTTATCTCTATTTTACAGTTAACTTTTCTTTATGTTACTGGTTTAGCATACGGTGAAAAAATTAATGGTTTAATTCGTGTTATTATTTCTTTTTTGACTTACCTTAGTTTGACAGAAGGAGGACTTGGTTTAATTACCATTTTTTCTTTATATCGTCCTTTACAAAATGATGATTATGAAACCGTCAACGATATTATTAATACGACAAGAAAAAATTATCATCATTCAGGAAGAATATATTTAATTATTCTTGTCAGTGCTGGTTTTATTTTAGGATTAGCTAGTGTTCATTTACCAGAAATTGGTTTAGATATGGAAATTCCTTTTTGACAAGTAGCACTTATTATTATTTCTTTAGGATCACGTGAATTAATCTTTTTTTATTTTAGTGGTGCTTATCAAAATTTAATTCAAGCTGATCAAAAAGGTTATTTAAATCGTTTAATTTTTATTTTTTCAGAGATTATTATGTATATTTTACTAATGACGTTATTAGTTATTAGAAAATCTGATGGTAAACCAATAGATATGTATATTCCTTTTTTTGCTTATTTTGTTTGTGGTGTATTAAAAGCATTTGTTACTTTTATCGTTATTAAAATTGAATATCCATGATTACAACATAAAAAATGAACACAACAAAAAAGGATGCTAAAACAATCATGATGAGTAGCCCTGAATCGTTTACCTGACATGATTATTTCTAACATTGATATTATTTTAATTACTTTATTTTTATCACTGACAACAACATCAATTTACACTATTTATATTATTATTGCCACAACAATGCGCTCAATTGCTTTAATTTTAATTAGTTCTTTTCGCGAAGTTTTTGGATATTGAATTGCCAAAAGTGGACGAATTAGATGAACTGTGTATACTAAATTTGAGTTATATGCTTATATGATTGCTGGTTTTTTATTTATTAATCAATTTATTATTACTCAATATTTAGTGTCTGCTTTAAGTATTACAAATATTAATAATTCTGATGGTAATTTTGATTCTTCAAAAAATCTTTTTATGAATTTATTTTTGTCACAACCATGATTTATTTTACTTTTATCTTTAAAAAATACAATTCAAGTGGCAACCGAACCAGGAAAAGTTATTGTAAATGCTACTGTAAAACACAAAGAAACAATTTGAGGTTCATATATTCAATCAATAATAAATCTTGTTTTAGGTGTTATTTTGGGTTGAATACTATCAAATTTAGGTTGAAAACATCAAAGTTATCAATATTTATCATTAAGTTTATATATGATTCTTTTATCAAGTTGTATTGGTTGAGTTTATCGTTTAATTTCAATCTGAGTTTATGTTTGAAAACATTTGACGTATAATAGTGATTTACGTTTTATTATTCAAAATACTTTAGTGTTAATTATTCCAATTTTAGCAGTAACATTATTTGGATGTCTTTATTTCTTTGATAAATATCCACCAACATATAATTTCACAGATTATAGTTTTGTATTACGAGTTATCGGTTATTCATTATTGTATTCATCAATTTTAATTTTTGGTTTAGCAATGACTATTAATTTTCGTCAGTTTTGATCAATTTTTAATTTTAAGAAATTCTTTACTAATTTATTTTCACGTAAACGTAAGCAAAAAGCATTTATGAATCAAGAAGTACAAGAATTTTTTAAAGATAGTAATAAACCTAAAAATAACTTTACTAATAAAACATTTGATTGAACTGCTACTTATCAAAGTACCAATATGAACGTTGATGACTTTATTGAACAAGAGTTGTTACGAAGAAAAAAAGAAGTAGATATTAAAAGTGAAACAAAAGAATCTGAAAATTCTTCTATTCGCGTTGGTATTTATAAAATTAGAGGTTAGTTTATTTAAGGAGTGAATTACATGTTATTAAATGAAGAATGATTTGTAGAAAATATTGTTGAAGAAAAATATTTAGAATTATTAAAGCGTAATTATCCTCAACATCAACTTAAAGATTTATTATTATTAAACATTGATTTACGTTTATTGTATTTAAAACATATTTTAATGATTGAAAATTCTTTAAAAAATGCTTTATTACATCAACTTTTTAATGATAATGTTCAAAATTTAGATAATGCTACTTTTCTTAATCCAGAACACCTAGCTCAAATGAAAACAGCTTTACGTTTGATTCGTGCTAGTTATAATAAATATAATAGAAGTGGTGTTTTAAAATCACGAACAATACGCAGTTTAATAGAAGTTATGTCATTTGAATGAACAATGAAATTATTACAAACTTTAAATGATAAAAGTATCGCTAAGATTGCTCATTATTTTGGTATCAAAGAATTTAATGATAGTAAAATTTTATTAGAACAGTTAGAGTATATTAAAGATGTTCGTAATTATTTATCACATAATTTTAAAGTATTAGCAATTCAATTTAAGTATAAAGAACGGTTCGCTTATTATGAACAAACTTTAAATGCCAATAATGATCATCATTATTTGCACTTATTAATTACTCGTTTTTCTAGTAAAAACCAATTACTAGTGCCATTTAATGTTGATTATGAAAATTTATTTAATAGTTATGATGTTAAAATTCATGATTGTGTTAAGGAAGATAATCAAAGTATAATTCATACTTAGTATAGAAAAATTATTAAATTTTAGTAGATTTAATTTAATAAGTATATTATAATTATATCAATTAATTACTAGTGTAAAATAAACCATTGTCATTTTTAAATGACAATGGTTTATTTTATTTAGAATTAATGAAACTTGAAGAAAGTAGGAAAAAAATGAAATCAGAGTATAATGAAAAAAAAGATTTAAATATTACAGAATTAAAACGACTTGATTTATTAAAAGAGTTATTTCCCGAAGAAATTATTAGTAAAAAAATCTTTTTCAGATAATGAATCATTTTTATAAAAACTTAGAAGTAAAATATAAAGGTATATCTAATTATTTTGCTCCAACTATTGAAAAAACTGAAAATAGTATATTACTTAATACAATTTTTAATTTAAATAAAATTGAAAATCACAGATAATATACAAAAGGGTTTTTTAAATTGTTTATTATTGAAAGGTAATGCTGAACAATTATATGCAAGTTTGTTAAAAATATCAGAAGTACAAAAGACGCTTGATCAATTTATTGAAAGAAATAGTCAATCAGTTGCAACAGTAGTATTAGATATCAATAAAGAAGATACAAGACATATTCCGTAATTAAATTTTTTAAAAGTCAATTAATAATTTTAAAATTTATTTTATAATTTTGTTATTAACAATAAATTTAGAAAAGTGTTGATAAAAATGATTTTTGAAAATTTAAAAAAATTAAAAAATGAAGAATTTTACAGATATTTTGGTATAAAACGTTTTCATTTTAATGAAATGTTAGAAAAATTAATTGAAATAGAAAAATTAGAAAAAAATAAAGGTCGAAAAAATAAACTTTCAGTAGAAGAAAGATTAATGATGACTTTATTATACTGAAAAGAATATTATACTTTTTTCAAATGAGTATTAAATCTAAAATGAGCCCATCAAGTTGTTTTCGAAATATTACTTGAGTAGAAAATAAACTTAGTAACCACAAAGATTACCAATTTTTAAAAGAAAGATATAAATTAAAAATTGATAAAAAACAAGAAAATTCAAATGAATTTCAATTTTATTTAATTGATTCAACTGAGATTGAAATTGAAAGACCAACTAAAAAAAACTACAGTTAGAATATTTTTCTGGTAAAAGTTGAATGTATTCTATAAAATTTCAAATTGTATATGATTTTTTTAATAAAAAAATTGTTGATATTTTTGCTGATAATGGTAAAGTGCATGATTTTCAAATATTAAAAAATTCAAATCTTGAATTTTCAGAAAAAACAATAATTATTGGTGATTTAGGATATCAAGGTATACAAAATATTTATAAAAATACAATAATACCAATTAAAAGAACTAAAAATAAAAAATTAACTAAACAAGAAAGAAAATACAATAAGATTGTATCTAAAATTAGAATTAAAGTTGAACATGTCTTTGCTTGATTGAAAAGATTCAAAATTTTAGTAAATAAATGTAGAAAATCTAAATTTAGACTTATGTACTTAAGATTTAACTTACTTTGTGAAATTTTTAATAAAATAAAACCATTAAAATAAAAAAAATATTAAAAATATTTTTTTAAAATTTAAATTTTTATCGAGTTAATATAAAAATATTATTAACAATTTTTTGTTTAAAATGTAAACTCATTTTTTAAACTATTTTTTCAAAAAATATTTATTTCTATATTCAATAACACTAAATAGTTTTAAAACAATTTTATTGACAATTAATTAAATTTAATTACGGAATATGTCCACAGTATCGGACGTATGAGATTAACCCTTAGAATTATGAGTAACATTAACAATATAACTGCAAATTCTATGATTTGTTAATTAAATTATACCATAAATTTTAAAAATATTAAAAAATATAATTACAAAATTACATTTAAATAAAACAAAAATCCTAATCTTAAAATTAGGTTTTAAAAATATAAAATTTTAACTTATTAAGTACTATTAAGATAACTTCTAGTGTTTAAATAATTTGCTTTTGCTATTAACATATTATTTAATGTTTGATAATTATATATTTTTGCTCCATTAGTTAAAGATTTTAAAAAATGATATACATCACTTTCAGCACTACAACCAATATTTCAAGAAGCATTTTGATTTACAATACCATGAGCATTATTTTTAAAATAATTATAAGTTTTAGTATTAACATTAAGTTTTAAAAAATCAAGTAATTTATTACAATTACCATTTGAAAAAGTAGTTGAAGAATCTAAAAATTTTTTTCAGTCATGAGATTCTTTTTTCTTACCACGAACTCCAACAAAAGACTTTCATAAATAACTAAATGCATGAAACTTATCTAAAATATAATAACATCCCAATCAACTTGCCATTGCTTTAATTCACAATGCACCATCACCAGCAACAACTAAATTATAATTATGATAATCTCATTGAACACCTAATATATTTAAATTAATATCATAATGATTAAGAATAGTTTGTGTTGTAAATTGATATAATTCATGTTGATTTAAACCATTACCAGTTTTAAATAACATAAATGAAGTTATTTTTTTATCTAATTTATTTCTATATGAATAAATTTCTTTTTTACCTAAATTAAAAGTTAAAAGTCTACAACAATATTGCTGTTTTATACCATTTTCATCTCAACAAGTAACAAAAGCATCATCTGCACATATATTTAATTTTTCATTATCTAATACTTTAAATTTTTCTTCTGGTATTCATTTTTCAATTTTTGCTTCTTTAAAAATCCTTGAAATAAGATTTTTAGAAAAAGAAGTATATTTAAATTCTGATTGAATATTAAAATAACCTTTTTTACTTATTAAATTTTCAATTAAATTATCTAATATATCAAAATATAAATCATTAGTAATTCTTGCTCTTTTTTTAATACCAAATTCTTCATAAATTGGATAATAAGTTTTTTTATTAATTTTATCTCAATAAACTCTTTGTCTAAAAGTATCCATTCCAATTGGAGTATTTACTGTTCTATTACATGTTCAAGCAACTTTATATTGATTTTTATCTCTATTTAGAAAAAAATATTCATCAAAATTATGGATTTTTTGAAAATATTTTGCTAAAATATTACTGATTTCAGATTTTAGAAATCCTTTAAAACTAAACATTTTTTAACACCTTTCTATTTATTTTTTAACTCAAAAATTGTATCAAATTTATTAAAATATTGTTGAAAAATGTTTGGTTTTAGAGTATAATATTAAAGAACGATAAAATAAACTGCAAATTCTATTTACGTTTAAAAGATAACTTTTATTAGTTATCTTTTCTTTTTTAATAAAATAATGTACAATAAAGAAAAATATAAATAGAAAAGGAAAATAAAAGTGGAATATATTGCATGATGAATATTATTAGGAATATTTATAATTAGTATTTTAGGATTTATAGGTTTATATGGTTGAAATCTATGTGAAAAAAATAAAGTTTTTGGAGTATTATTTTTAACTATTTCTCTTAATATTATTGGCACTTTTATAGGATGTATGATTATATATAAAAAACAACATCCAGAATTTAAATTTTGAAAAAGTTTAGGAAATAAAATTAAGAAAATGTTGAAATTTAAGAAAAGAAATAAAAAAATAGCAGTGTAATGCTATTCTTTGTTATAATTATATTATAAAAAATAAATAAAAGAATATATGAAGTAATTAATAAAGTTCATAAGTTATTTTACCGAAAGTTAACTTAAAGATTATATTAATTATATCATAAATTTTTGTGTTTTTAAAGCATATGAAAGGAGATTTTTATGTGCAAGAAGAAAAAATAAAAATAAGAACAATTTTTAATGATGCAAAAGCATTAAGAGAAAAATTAGAAGAATATTTTAATCATTGTAAACAAACTGAAGAAGTACCTACTAAAATTGGTATGTTAGTTTATTTAGATATTACTGAAAATACTCTTTATAGTTGAAAACAAAAAAAGAGAAATACTTTTTTACAACAAATTAATTGAGCATATTTACAAATACGCCATATTAATACACAAAGATATTTAAAAGCAAATGCAAATAATACTGCATGATATTTAGAAAGAGCATTTGTGAAAGAATATCATTTATCTACAAAAATTGATATAAAAAGTAGTGATAATACAGCCCCTATAGCAATTAGTTTAGAAAATAAAGGTAAGAATAAATGTTAAGTAATTTTGGTTATTTATTAGATATTGCTAAAAGAATGTATTTAAAACAATCTTTAAATATTAATAAAATTAAACAATTAGGTAGTCGTAAATCTGGTAAAACATTTAGTGATATTGAATTCTTAGGTATTTTATTAATGTTAGATAATATTAATATTCATGCTTATTTAATTCGTAATATGTCAAAACAATTAAATGATAGTTGACAAGAATTAAAACAAATTATTAGAGCAACTTATCCTAGTATTAATTTTATTATTAGTGAAACTAAAAAAACTATTGAATTTAATGGTAGTAAAATAACTTGTAAATATTTACATTCACAAGATAATAGTAATGTTAAATTAACTGGATTAGCAAGTAATTATTTATATGATTATGTAATTATATGAAGTGATGAAAGATATGAAATTACTGAAAATGATTATCAAGATTTAAAAGATGCAATAAGAGGTGCAAATCAATTATTAGAAATTGAAAGTTGTAATCCTTGGTCAATTCTTAATGAATTTATTAAAAAAACTATAAATTCATGCCCTCAAAATGAAAAACAAATTATTAATGAATATGAACAATTTACTATTATTGATAATACTATTTATCATTATCAAAATTGAAAATTAAATACTCATTTAAAAGATAGTGATAAACATCAATTATTAGAAATAGAAAAATTAGACCCAATATCTGCAAGAGTAAGAAGTCATGGATTAGTAGGTTATGAATCTGGTGGAATATATTCACATCTTATTCATAAGATATCACGTTTATTACAACCAAGTTATAGATTTAGTGCTGGATTAGATTATGGGTTTAAAGATGATGCTTTAGCATGTATATTAATAGGTTTTGATTATAATTTTAAATTTGTTAATGTTATTGATTGTTTAAAAATAGAAAATAAATTAATACGTTATGATAATAAGCAATTAGCAAGATTAGTAGTAGAGTTTTATATTAAATTAGCAAAAGAAAATAATTTGTTATATGAATATGGTTTAACTGTATATTGTGATTTTAGTAATTATACATTTATTGAAATGTTAAATGATACAGCAATTAAATATCAAGTTAATTCATGATTATATTTTAAAGATTGTGTGAAATTAAGACTTGAGTTTAGAATAGGTAAGAATGTTGCTTTAATGGCATCAGAACGCTTAAATATTAGTATGAATGCACAATCATTATTAGATGAATTTAGATTGGCTGTATGAGACCCTAAAAGTATTAAACAAATACCATTAGCGGGTAATGACCATTTACGTGATGCATTTGATTATGCTATAGAACCATATATTAGAAATTTAAGTGCAAATATAAATCCTTATTTTGAAAGGAAGTAACATATGAATAATCATAATACTGAAATATTAACTCCTAAATCACCCATGAATAATCATAATACTGAAATATTAACTCCTAATTGATGTATGATAAATCTTCAAGAAATTATAGCAAATCATGCTTCTAAATTACTTTGGGGTAATGGTTATACTTTAACAAGTGAAGATGATGATTATAAAAGAGCAATTGAAAAATTAAAAGAATGAAATAATTTTGATTCATTATTTTATCAAGATTGTCATATTAAATCTGGTTATGGTTATAGTATTGTTCAAATTGATAGAAGTAAAACTGGTAGAATTTCATTAAATTTTGCTCAACCATATGCTCAATCAAGAGTAGCAAGAGTATTAGAAACTGAATATAGTGCATCAACATGGTCAAGGTTACAATATGATGACCAAAGTATTTATGTTAAAACAACATATACTCAAAATCAAATAATTAGATATTTTACTAGTGATTTTATTACATTAGATGGTTTACAAGAAAAAATAAGTGATGATTTAAAATTACCATTAATAGAAAATCATAATTTAGGTATTATTCCAGTTAAATTTATGCAAAATTTGCCTAAAAAGAATTTCTTTGGTGGAGTTATTGGTGATTATTATCCAGATATGACACCAATTAAAAAATTACAAGAATTATTAAATAAAACATTTGAATCAATTAACCATGAACTTGAATGTAATGTTACTCGTGTATTTTTAGATATTACTGAACAAGAAATAAATCAATCTAAAACTGCTTTTGATTTAAAAAAATTAATAGGTAAATTTATTTTACAAGCAAATTTAAGAAGTTTAGGAAGTACTAGTGGAACACCACCAATTGCAATATTACAAGGTAATCCAATATTAGATAAATATGCAGATTTTATACAATTTATTATTGATAAAGCATTTGAGGGTAGTGGATATAGTCCAGTAAATGATACTACAAGTCAAAAAACAGAAGCAGAAGTATTAATTACTAATTCAAGAGATATGGAAACTACAAGAATTAAAAGAACTTTAAATCAAAGTGATTGAAATGAAATATTTCAAAGATGTTTTATATTAATGGGATTAGATGGTGATAAATCTAAATGAACATTTGAAATTAAAGAAAATACTATTATAGATAGATTAAAATCATTAGAAATTAATGAGAGAAAATTAGCATTAGATTTAACTAACAGAAAACGTATTCTTGTGCAAGAAGAAGGTGTTAGTGAAGAAGAAGCAATGAACATTCTTGAAGAAAATAGAAGAATGAGAAAAGAAGAAATTGATTTTGATAATAAGTTAGTAAAAGATATTGATGGAGAAACTAAAAATGATACCGAAAATAAATCATCAATTAATTAAAACAGTTTGAAAATCAACTGGTGAAATTGAAAAAGATTTTACACAAAATAAAGATTTACAATTTCGTGTATGTCCTTTTACTATTATTTTAGGTGCTATAAATTCAACAGAAACGGGATATAAACCACCAACTTCAATACCTAATGATTATACTAGTTTTAGTAAAATCTTTACTGGTAGAGAAGCAATACAAGCAGTTTGAGACCATTCTTATTATCCTATTCAAAATAAAGATAATCCAGATGAAGCATATAAACAATTACAAGTTGGTGATGTATTTTATGGAAATATTTTAAGTGACCAATTAGGTATTACTTATTCAGCAACTCCAGCAAATAATGCTTTTATTCAAGAACAAGCAATTAAAAATGTAGTTATTAATATTCCAAATGAAAAAAAGAATTTTAATTTTATTAATAATATTGTTTCAAATTTATATAAGTTATATATGATTCCAGAAATTAATAAAGTTATAAATACTGATAAATCTATTAAAGTTGATAGACAATGATATATTCTTGAAGTTGCAAGTAAAACTTATAATAATGAAAATAAAGAACTTGCTTATATTCAATGTACTTTTAGTTCATTAAATGATAAATTAGCCCATAGTGGATTAGCAATTAATCAATATGCCACTTAGCCCTTTTTACTAGACCATTAATTTAAAAAACCTGAATGTATTCTAAAAACAATTGTGTTATATAATTAACACTAATTTTAACCTGAAAGGATTTTTATTAATGGATAAAATTAAACAAATAGCATTAGTAATTAACAAATTAAATATCAAAGAAAAAATTAAAATTATTGATGATTGTAAAAATCAATATTCAATTAGAAACCTATGTCAATATCTTCAATTAAACAGATCAACATATTACTTTTTAAAAAATAAACAAAAACCTATTAAAAAAGAAGAAAATCATATTATTAAATGCAATCATAAATATCAAAAAATATGCCAACTTTTAATCGAATTTCATTCTACAAGAAAAGGCAGAATTTATGGATATTTAAGAATTTTTTCAGCTTTTAAAGAGTGATTAAAACAAGAAAAAAATATCATTTTAAATATAGAATTATCAATAAAACAAATGCGAAAAATTATGAAAGAACACAATATTCAAGGATTAAAACAAACTAAAAATAACTATCCTAAAAACAAAAAAAATCCAAATAAGTGAATACCTACAATGGATAAAGTAAACAAAGATTATAAAAGTACAACCTCTTCAAATCAAATTTGATCAATGGACACTAAACAAATAAATACTAAAGAAGGATGATTATATCTTTTTGTAATTATTGATTTTTATTCAAATAATGTTGTTAGTTATAATATTGCTCCTAATAAATCATATCAGGATTTAATTCTTCCTGCTCTTGAAAAAATCAACAAACAATTTTCTTGAAATCAAGTAAAAAATGTTATTTTACATTCAGATAACGCCAACGAATTTTATTGTCAGGATATCACAAAATGAGCAGAGGATAAACAAATAATTTTAAGCAAAAAACAACCTTATGATATTGGTGGTAATGTATTATCTGAAAACTGATTTTCTCATTTATCTCAAGAATGACTACCTAAAGGATCAAATCAATATTTATCCATCAATGAAGCTATAAATGATGTAAATCAATATGTTATGTTTTATAATTATGAAAGAATACATTCTAAATTTCTAAAACCACCAATTTTACAAATTAAAATTTAGAATTTTATATCAAAAATGGTCCAGTAATTAAGGGCCAACCACCTATGTACAATTAGGTGCACCTGCTGACCCAGTAGCATTACCAGCATTAGATGAAAATAATAATATTGTTTTAGATGATAATTATTTAACTCCATTACCAGTTACTCATTGTCAAGTATCTTTTTATGGTTCAGTAAAACCTATTTCAATAGCATTATGAGGTAGAGATATTGATAATAATTCTATTAATACTAAACATCATAAATATAGACAATATCCAAGTAAATTATTATTTCCATGACAATATCAATGTTCAACTTATGACCCAATAAGTTTTCAAGCATTACCAGAAACTAATTATGTATTAACTGTTCAAGGGCAGAGTGTTATGGATAGTTATTCAGATTGACAAAAAGTAATTGCACCAAATTATGATGATGGTGCAACTAAACATTATGAAGGTCATTTAAGAACTAATGTTGAAAAAACTAAAAATACTAATAAAGTGGATGCTTCTGAAAGATTAGTAAATTATTGAGATAATAATTTTTTAAATGGTGCTGAAATAGAAGATTATAATTATGCAACTGCTGGTAATCCATATTTTCAATATTATAATAAAAATAATAAAAAATTTATTGGTAATACTCATTATAATATGAATAATAATAAATTTAAGCAATTAAATACTATTAATGCTTTACATTATTTTATTTATAATCCTATTAGTGAAATACCTTTAACAGTTAGAGAAACTATTAAAATTAATCTTAATACTATACCTATATTTGGTTCATTTATGAATGCTTTTGTTGGTGGATTAGATATTGGTGCTAAATTATCAAGTAATTTATTAATACCACAATTTCCTTATATAAATGGCTTAATATCTGCTGAATTATATAATTTTTATACAACATTATTATATAGTTCACAAAGTACTAATCCAGCATTAATTCCATTAGATGTATTTAGAAATGAAACACCAGATACTATTCAATCTGTATTAGGTACAGCAAGTCATATGACATCATTTACATTTAATTTAACAGATAGGATTAATTTACAAAATTTTAACATTAATGATGGAAGTATTTCTTCACAAGGAATTTATGATAGTGTAAATTTAGGTCAATTAAATGGTGCTGGTGGCAAAGATACAATTTCGTTATTACCAAAAGAAAATAGTTTAATTCCATTATTAAATGAACCTAAATTTACTAATACTAATATATTAAAATGAGCAATTGATATGATTGATATTAAAGTTGTAGGAAAAAGTAATTTTAAAATAACATTTTATTCAATGCCTGATAATAGAAATGGTGCTGTTAATGATAATTTTAGTATTTGAAGTGGTACTTATCAAACAGTTGGTAAAGCAAGTAATAATAGTAGATTAATTCAAAATACATTTATTTTAGCAAATAATACTTTTAAATTTGACCAACCATTTAATTATCCTCAAGCAATCCAACCACCCCCATTAATAGAAAGAGCGCACCCTATATTTATTGATTTAAGTAATCAAAGTCAATATGGGATTACAAATAGTATTATTAGTACTACACCAGAAAATAATAGTTATCAAATGAGACCTTATATAAATGAAGAATTAAGTGGTTATGGTAGAGCAATATTATTTTCATATCAAGATTATGGTTATGATAGTTTTGATAAATTTAAAGAAGATTATGAAAGTATGACATTTAATTTTAATTTTAATATGAGTGGTTCATTTCCAATGAAAGGAACATCAACAACTGGTAATAAAAAATCATGATTTACACCTATAAAAATTAATTTAAGTGATTTAAAAGATATTAATGAAAAAAATCCACAATTTGAAGCAAATAATATTAATTATAATAATAATTCTGGAAATCATAATGATGCTACAAATAATTGAACATTTAATATAAATAATAGTATTAATGAAGGTAAAGATAAACAAATAGCAACTTTAACTTCTAATGATAGTATTTCTAATACTTATATTAATGATTTATTATGAACTAATGATTTACCAACTACAACTGGTATAGATTCGTTAGGAAGCGTTTGATTTAAAATAGTGGCTTATACTAGTTTTAATAAATATATAGTATTAAGATATCAATTTATTTCAACCCTTACAAGTTGAAGTTATCTTGGAAGCACATTTGTAGCAAAAGCAAATTGAAATCTTCAAACTACGTCATTGGTGATTAATCCAAAAAGTTCAACTTAGAAAGGTGGTGATAATTATGTTAAATGAAAATGAAATGAAAGAAGGTAATACTATGGAAGAAAAAGAAAAAGATGAACAAGAAAAAACTAAGGAAGAAGAAGTAAAATCAGAAGAAAATACTGAAAAAGAATCTGAATCTGAAGATAAAAAAGAACCAACTTTAGAAGAAAAATATAAAGAATTAGAAGAAAAATATAATGCTTTATATAAAGAAAAAACTGATAAAGATAGAGAAATTAGACATTCAGAAAGTTATAAAAAATATGATTTATCACAAGAAAATATTAATTTATTAAAAAGATATCTTGGAGATAAAGATGATATTGAAGAAGAATTATCATTATTAAATAAAGATTTTCCACATTTATTTAATAAAAATAAAGATACAAATATTAGTAATTCTTTAGATGTAAAAGATAAATTTAAAGAAGGTAAAAAAGAAGATGTAGATAGTAATACATTCGGAATGGTAGGTTAAATATGACTATTAAAGAATTTAATAAAAAATATGAAAATATTCAAAGTGATTATCCTGATATTTTTAATATTACTAGAAGTACTCGTATAGAAATAATAAATACTTTAGAAAGTATTAAAGGATATGAAAAAAGTATCAATTGTTTAGAAAAAATACTTAATTTTGAAAAACAAGTATTAAATGATTTAAAACAAATTAAAGGAGAATAAATATGGCAATTATTACAACACAATCAACAACAATTAATGACCCTAGTACACCTAGTGGTAAAGCAGATTTATCAGTTAAATATCTTAAAAATTTAAAAGTTTTATTATCAAAAAGAGTAGCATTAATTAATGCAACAGTAGAGAATAGAGAACAATTAGATGCTGGTACTGCTATTTATGATGTTACAAAACGTAATATTACACAAGATTATAAACGTGGTGCTGGTGAAAATGATGTAACAGCAATTAGAACAGAACAAATTCTTTTAAATAAATCAAAAGAAATTAATTATGAAATTGAAACATTAGATTTAAAAAGATTAGGTGCTAAATTTGAAGATGGTGGCATTACTATGGGTGATAGTTATGTTTCTGGTTGAATTGATGCAAAAGCAAAATCAGTAGAAGTATATTTAGTTGCTAAATTACTTCAATTAGCAGTTAAAACAGCAAACGAAAATGGCATTATTAATATTACATTACCAACTAATCCTAAAACAGATGATTATAGAGCATTATTATGATTAAAAATCTCAACTACATTAGCAACTTTAAAAGCAAGAATTACTGATGAATATATTGGTACAAATGAAGAAGATTATACATTATGAGTATCTAGTTTTTTTAAACCGTTAGTTTTATTAGCAAATGCTAATTTAGGTAGTGAAAGTTCTAGTGAAGCATTAGCTAGTGGTAAAGTATTAGAAATTGGTGGTATTAAAATTATAGAATGTCCATGATTAGGAAGAAATTATCCAGCTGGAGTTATTGATAAACAAGAAGGATTTGACTTTAGGGGTTGTGATGCTGTATTAGTGCATAAAGAAGCATTGGCATTTCCGTTTAATCGTGGTCTTGATAATACATTTATTTTACAAACTAATGGTAATATTAAAAACTTTCATAAGTTTTTAGTAAGTGATGGTAAAGCATTAAGACCAGATTTAGTTAAAGGATTTACAGTTACTTCAAGTATAGATATTGCAACAGCAATTGAATTTACTAATTTAGGTGCTATTACTATGGCTGGTGCAACACCAACTGCAGATGAAGTAGAAAAAGCAGTTATTGCTAAAAATCCTAATTATCGAAAAGGTAATGCTAATTTTTCAGATTTAACAGCAACAAGTGCTAATGTTGAAGGTAAAAATTTATATGATGGTTCTTTACAAGTAACTTTTACAAAGAAGTAATTTAAATGCCTATTATTTTACTTTTAAGAATAATATTAGAAACTGCTGTTAGTGATATTCAAACTGCTGAATTAATAGAAAAATTTAAAAAAAATAATTCATTATTTAATAGTTTTTTAAAAAATCCAGCAGGAATATTAAAAAATCAATTAATGTCAAAAATTTTAGGACAAGGTAAATCACAAAAAGAATTATCAGAATTTCAACAAGTTTTACAAAAATTAACAAATTTACCAGTAATTCATAAAAAAATAATGACACATATTACTAATAATAATATTGCTAAATTACAACATATTCAAAAACAATATTTAAATGGTAAATCATTAATGGATAAAGGTAAAGAAATAATAATGAATTCTTTAACACAAGAAGATTATGATTCTATGATTGGAGTTTATGTTAATCTTTCAAGTTCTGCTCTTGCTGGTGGTATATGAACTCCAGTAATACAACAACAGTCCAGTACTTATGGTATTGCGACATTAACATATCGTACTAATTTAAGTAAATCATATGATTATTTTATGATATCAAAAGAAATGTGAATTGATATGTGTAAAGCAACTGGTGCTTATGGTACTGGGGCTAATTCAATACTTATAAGGCAATATTATCATGGTGGATTAGATAAAGAAGATAAAGAATATTTAGCACGTAGAAATTCTAAAAATATAGGTAAAAAAGTAATTCAACAAAAGAAATATAAATCAGTTATTGGTGTAGTTAATAAATCACAAGCAGTACATGGATATGAAAGGTTTAAAAATTATGGAAAACAAAAATAATATTGATTGAAATGTAAATTTAAATTATATTACAAAAGATGATTTAAAAACTATATATGGTTTTATACCAGATGCTGACCAAACTACTACTGATAATACTAAAACTGATTTTACTATTATGGCAATTGCTATATCAAGTGAAAGAATTAATACTATTACTGGTAATTTAATTGAACAAACTGGATTTGATAATCTTAATACTACTCAAAAACAATTAGTTAAAAGAGCAACCGCAAGAATGACTATATATTATTTAACTGTTGGAATGGCATTTATAAGAAGTAGTGTTTCAATTAGTGGTAATGGTTTATCAAGTAGTATTAGTCCCCCAAGTGAACCAGATTATGTATTAATGGAAGTATATAATTTATTACAACAAGCAAATTTACATACTCCAAGAAAAGCAATTAATAATCCTATTTCATGTAATACAGATAATTTTAATACTCCTAGTATTTTTGATGAAAGTGATACTAAACTAATTACTTGAGATTCTGGTAATAAAACATTTTTACAAAAAATGAGTTTAATTGAAGGTACTGGTATAAAAATAGATAATGTTAGTGATACTATACCTAAATTAAAAATTCATGTTGATAGTAATATTGATTCATTATGAGAAGTTGATAAAGATAATATTAATTTTGTTAAATTAAAAGATGATAAAGGTATTATTGCTAATAATAAAAGAATTATTGATGTTGGAACACCTACTTTTGAAACTGATGCAACTAACAAAGAATATGTTGATAATAAAATACCAGATTTAACTAATTATTATAAAAAATCTGTTTTTATGAAAGGATATTTTACATATAAAGATGATAGAGACCAATTATGAATAAATGATAGTTCAAATAGTTCTCTTGCTATCTCATTATTGCTTAATAATACTTATGGAAGATTAGAAACTACTAATAAAACTATTGTTGGTGCTATTAATGAAAATAAAACTAATATTGATAAAAAACAAGATAAAGAAAATTGAAAAATAATAGGTAAAAGTATAAATAATCGTAAATATGGTGATTTTAATCTTGCTTTTAATACTCTTTATAGAGTAATTATTACATGGGAATCTCCACCATTTCATCAAGTAAATACAAGAATAACAGTAGAATTTAAAACAGGTAATTATTTAGGTGGAAATCATGGAATTAAAATATTTCTTACAAAAGGTTTAATTAATAATGAAGAAGGTATTTTATATTTACAATTATTAGATATTAATAAATGACAATTAATTTTAGAAGGTGGAAATGAAAAATATGCAAATATTTTTTCATTAGAAGAATTACAAAATACAGTTAAAGTTGATGTTACACCAAAATTAAAAATTAATTCAAGAAGTTTAGAAACTAATGAAATAGAAGAAAATTATTGAGATATTGAATTACCAAATACTCCAACACCAAGTCCAAGTATTCCACAATGAAAAGAAGTAGGAACAAAAAAAGATAATAAAACTATTCAATTTAATTTTATTAAAAATAAAATATATCGTATTTATTACAATTATTGTGCTACTAATGATAAAACAGAATATTCATGAATATATAAAGAATTTATATATAGTGGAAATAATAATACAGAATATTTAGATAGTTTTATATATACAGATGGTTCATATACGTGATTACAAGTAAATCAAAATAGTATATTCATGACTACTGTTCCATATCCTTTTACATTTGGACAACTTTTAAAATTAGAAGAATTACAGGAATAATATTATGTTTTTTAAAATTATAAAGATTATTTTAGGTTTAATTGGAGTTTTATTATCTTCTGCAACTGCTGGTTTAATTATATTTATTATTGTAAAAATTGTATTAAAAATTAATCAAATATTTTAGAAAGGTGGTGATTTAATATGGATACTACAACAATTATTATAGTTGCTAATTTATGTATTAATGGGGGTTATGTTTTAATTAAATTAGGAAAAGCATTTATTGCTTTTGGTAAATCTTTAACAGACCCTAATAAAAAAGCACTTAAAAAACAAAATAAAATTAATAAATTACAAACTAAATTAAATTCTATTAATAAACAACCAGAAGTAAAAAGTATTTATTAATAATAAAAAAATGCCTTTAATAGGCATTTTTACTTATTTATAAACTCATGTGATTATAATCTCAATTTAATGAAGCATTATCTAAAATTACATCACTCATATTAGTTCCATATTGACTACTTGTTTCACTATTAATAGTAAATCTATTATCATTAATTAATCTTGCAGTTTCATTTGTAAATGAAGTTTCTTGCATTTCTCTACTATGATTTGTTTCTATTGGAAGTAAATTATGGATTATTTCACTAGCACCAGCAATTATGGTAGGTACTGCATAAGCATTATTAAAATCATTATTTATACCCATAGCAACACCACTACTAATCAAACAACCACCAGTTGCCATATTACAAATCTTTCTTATTGCTTCAAATTTATTAGGTATTAATTCTAGAATTCCATTAATAAGATTTGAAATACCATAAGCATTTAAACTAATATATGTATCTCAATCCATTTGTCCCATAAATTCACTATTTTGTCCCATAAAAATTATGTTTTGTCCCAAATCTGGTGGAAATGGGTCAATAGTAGTAGTAGTTATTGGACTTTCAGTTGGATTAGGGTTAATTGAAGAATTAGTAAATTTAGCATAATTTGCTAAGCCAATTGTTCCTAATCCTAATAAGATTTTTTTACTACTATTAATTAATTTAGTTTTAGTATTTGGTCTTTGATTTAAATTTCAAATATCTAAACCTAATTTTTTACCAAATAATAAACTATTAATTGAACCTAATACTGGATTTGAAATCACTTGACCATAATAAGCACTTGTACCAATCATTGCACAAATAGGACTTATACCAGTTCTAATTAATTTAGTTAAAGTATAATTTGATTGTGTATTTTCTATACTTGGCATTTTCTATTCTCCTTTTATAAATTTAAATTGCATATTTCCAATAGTATCCCTATTATTACCAACTATAATTAAATATCCAGTTTGATTATTTTCTAATATTCATGAATAAAAAATATCTTGTGGATATAATTTTGGATATAAATTTAATGCTAATAAATAACATAAAGCATCTTCTTTATTTTTTAATAATCCAACTGTTGGACATTTTATTTCTTTTGGACTTTTTTCATTATAAAATCATTCAGTTCTAATATTTCTCATTATTTCACATCCTTTTATTCTCAATCAAATTCATTAAAACTATCTTGTATTATTCGCATATATTCTTTATCATTATTTTTTCTGGCTTCTAATCATTGTTCCATTAATCATTTTGCTAAATCTCATTTAGTCATTATTTCACTTCCTTTTCTTCATCACACATATCACATTCTCCAAAATAATAATTTTGTACTTTATAATATATATAATGTTTACATGGTTTTAAATTATCTTTATTCATTATCAAAATCACCAACTTCTTTAATTCTTGTTAAGTTATTTAGTTCACATGTATTTGAAAAATTAAAATACAATTCTAGTAATGTGAATATGTCAATAGAGTTATCTTTTCAATAGCATTTATATTTTTTATTTTTACATTTATGTCAATTTGCACTAATAAATGTTAATCAAGCATTTTTATAATTAATTCCTAAATTTATATTTTTCTGTTTAGAATTATTCATTATTTTTTACTCCTTATTAAACTTCAAAATTTTCTATAATTTCTTCTTCTTTTTCTAATTCTTTTAATTTAGATAAAGTAGAATTTATATCAGTATTATCAATATTATTATTTGAATTAATAATTTTAACTTCATCACCAGTATTATCTTTATAAGCAATTGTTTCTTCATCAATTACTACACTTTGGTCTAATTGAAGTGCTAAATTAATATCATCTTGATTATTTAATACTATAATTGGTGTTTTATTAATTTCACGAATTAATGCTTTTACAACTGTTTTTAATGCCATTTGGTCAAAACTAGTATTTCAAGGACTATCTTCACGCTTAGTTTTACTAAATTTTTTTCTTCATTCTTGACATTCTTCAACAGTCATTCCTTTATAAAAATTATTAATTTTTCCATTTTTATCTAAAAGTGAAATATAACAATAATAACCAATTGTATTAATAGTTTTTCTTTCAAAAATTAATGCTGGATTTATTTCTCATTTATTATTTTCTTGATTAAATTTATGTGCAGTTGTTATTTTTTCTCTTTGAAAATCAACTACTAATCCAGTTCTTTGTAATAATGTTAATCAACCATCTTCTTGAATTTGAACTTGTAATTCATCACCATAAGGAATTAATGCTAATTCTTTTTTAATAGGATTAATTGAAAGATTTAATTTGTATAAATTAAATAAAGCATTAAATAAACTTTGTTGATTCATATTTCTTAAATCTTTACTAGAATTTCTAATCATTTCATAATAATTTCTAAATTTTAATAATTCTTCTTTATTACTTTTAATAAAATTAGGAATTTTTAATTCATTTTTACTATTATTACTCATTATTTTCTTCTCCTTTTTTATTTAATAATTCTAAAATTTCATCTAATTTTTTATTAATTTTTCCTATATGTTTTAATAAAATTAAAATTGATTTATCCATACCAGAACTTTTCTTACCAGAACTTTTCTTATCCATAATTTTCTCCTATCATTTTTTAATTGTTTTAAATCTATTATCTAAATGTATTTCAATATTTTTACTAGGATTAACTATTAAATGACTATTAATCTCAATTCAATTATTTAGATTACTATCTAATTTTTTAGGTAACTTATCAAATTCAATTGAATTACAAGAATAAATAGTTTTTTCTTTAATTGTTTTTTCATTAATCATTTTTATTTCTTCTTAATCATTCTTTAATATTATTTTTCAAAATATTTAATTCTTTAATTTGACCTCTTAAAACATCTAATTCTCATAAATTTAATTGATTTAAATTAATTTCTTCAATTTGATATTCTAAAAATTCAATTCTAGCATTAAGATTTTTAACTAATAATTCATTAAAATTACATTTTTTATTTTTACAATATTCCAATTTATATTCCATTTTTATCTTCTCCTTTAAAATATTTTATTTTTGCTTTAAATCATTCATTTATTAATTCATTTGATATTTCAATTTCTAATTCTTGTTGAGTATTTTTATTAGTTAAATAAACATAAGTTTTATAAGATGGAGTTATGCCATTTTCAAGTAACATACAATAATAAGCAGTTAATTGTAATTTAATTCTTTTGAATTTATCTTCATCAATACAAGCATATGTTTTATAATCAACTAAATAATATTTATTTTCTTTTTTATCTAAATAAACTAAATCTGGTGTTCCTGCAACTAAAGTATCAGTAATAGGTTTTTCAATAATAAATTCATAATTATTTTTATCTTTAAATTTTTCTTTTAAAAAAATAAGTGATTTTTTACAATAAGAATAATTTATATTATTAGTTACTGGTTTTAATTTTTTTAATAAATTATTAATAATATTTTCTTGATTAATATTTTGTAAATATAATTCATTAAGTTTATGAACTCATTTACCACGAACTGAAGCATTTTTTAATACTTCTGGTGCTATATGACTATATCCAAAACCTAAATAATTATCAATAATTCTAGAAACTGAAATTAATTCTTTATCTTCTAAAAAATATTGATGTGTTTCTTTTTTAAAAATTAATTTAGGCATATCCATCACGTTTGGCTTCTAAAAAAGCATATCAACCTTCAATAATTTTTAATGCATAATCAATATCTTTTTCTTCTTTAATAAGTTTTTCTAATATTTTTAACATTCCATAATTTATTAAATCATCTGAGATATTTTTTTCTTTACATTCTTTATATCTATCTCTATAAAAACTATTAACAAATTTAAAACCATCATATTCTTTACCATTAATTTTCATATTTATAACTTTCCTTTCTACCTATTAATATTCAAAAACATTTATTACATAATCTATTACCAAAAGAAGATTTTTTTCTACAATTATCACAAGAACCAACCATTCTATATTCTCTATATTCCATAAATATTTTTTCCTTTCATTAATTAAGTTTTTTATTTATCATGTCTGATTCTTCTTTTGAAATATAAACTTCCAATACTAATATTTCATAATGTGTAATAAAAGCATTTTCTAATAAATGATGTTTATAATTTCTATGAAAATTATTAGCATCTATAAAAGTACAAAAAACTTTATATTTTGTTTCATCTGTATAATTAACTTTGTATTTTACTAAATAAATGTATGACATATTTATTTTTCTCCTTTATTTTTGTTATTGTGTTATGATATTGTTAATGAGGTATGTATTTATATATAAAACCCCCTATTTTCTTACATAATACAAATGTAATTATTAATTAGATTAATGGGTTCTTTACTGAGCCATCATAAGGCTATTCAAATTAATCTATAATTACATTAAGCGATACAGTGTAACATTTTAACTTGCTTAACATTAAATGCTCTTTTATTCTGATATAGAAGTATTTACATAAAGTACTCACTATTAGACTTCTACGACAGTTTTATTAAGTTTTAATCTTTTAACAAAAAAAGAACGATAGTTATATCGTTCTTTGTTATCCAATTATGAATCTAAGGGTTAAAGTGATGCGCCCACAGTATCTACTTCCGTTATTGAAAAAAATAATATTTCTTTATAATTAATTATATTTATAAACTTAAAATATTAGAAAATAATAAAAAAACATTAAAGAAAATGGCTTAAATATTTAAATATTTTATTAAAAAAAGAATTATAAAAATTACTATTATCCTATTTAAAATTTATTTAAATAGGATATTTTAAGTTATAAAAATAATTAGAAATACTTAATTGTTTATTTGATAGTATGTTGTAAATAATTAATAATTTTGCTTTTTTATATAAAATATAATATTAAATTAATAAAAAGAATAAATTTATCAAAATATAATTTGATATTGATAGTTGAACATAAAAAATAAAAACGTTATACTATCTCTGGAGTTAAATGGTAAAAGAATTAGTGTTAAATATATTTAAATATATTAATTATTAATGTTTTAAATTATTATCAAAATAGTATTTAAAAATATTAACAAAAGTTAATTTATAATTAAAGTCAATTTTTATTAACAATATTAAAATATTAATGTAATTTTATAATTAATAATAACTTACAGTCAAATATTAATTTAATTGAATATGTTTTTATAAAACATTCTAATGTTTAAAAATTTTCTTATCAAAAACCATAAAAATAATCTTAGTTTGAAAAAACCAAAAACTATTTTTTAGATAGTTTTTTATTAATAGTTAATAATAATTATCAAAGTTTGCAAAAAATCATCATAATGTTTTATAAAACAAAATTAAAAATAAACTTGATAAAAATAATTTCAAAGATAAGAATAGTTATTGTTTTTTAGTTACACTTAAAAATTTAAATGTAGCTTAAAGAAATAGAAATTAAAAAAAATAAAATTTAATTATTAATTTAATTTATTTTTTATTTAAATCAATAACTAATAAAAAGGAATTTTAACTAATGAATGACAATGAAGTTAATTTACTAAATGAAATTAAAAAACAAATAGAAAGATTTGATGGAAAGGCTAGCATATTATCAGCTATTGCCGGTGCTCTGTTAGGACTGTCTTTTGGTTGAATACCAATATTTAAAAATATTGAAAATTGTAATATAACAATTAAAACATGTTTTTTATTTACTTTTGTACTTTTATATGTGGTGTTTTTATGTTTAGCATTTTTATTTTTTATTTTAACAATTTTTCCAAGAAGTACACCTAAAAAACTTAATAAAATAAGAAAAAATGATTATACTCTTTATTATAAAGATTTACAAAAAATGAAACCTGATAGTATTAAAGAAATAATTTTACAAGATCAAGAAACTGACTTATTGAAACGAATTCAAATTAATTCTATTATAGCTTGTAAAAAACATAAAATGTTAGTTTTAGGTATTTTATTTTTAATTTTATCAACGCTTTCAATAGTTATTTCACTTTTACTTTATATGTTTATATAAAATAAACTAGAAAAATTAATAAAAAAGACTATTTTTAAAAATAGTCTTTTTTCCTTTTTGTTTTTAAAAATGTGTACACTTATTTAGGATATTTTTTATAAAATTAGAAAAATAATTCCAAAAATATTGATAAATTAATGTTTTAGTTACAAAAAAAGTAATAAAAAAGAAAAGAATTTTTCTTTTTTTTGAAGTGTAATTAACAGATAAAAAGAAAGAAGGAGAAATAAAAAACTATGGAAATTTATGTTAATGATGAAGTTAAACAATGCAAAAATAATGGAATTTTTGAAGAACATTTTGCAGGTTTTATTAAAACCGCTCAAGAAGAAAATGTAGTTCTTATTGTAAGAAATGTTAATCCAATAACAAAAGTATTAATACCTCAAAAATATCCAGCAAAACATTTTAGTATTAAAAATAAAAGTTCTGATTGAGGTGTACAATCTGGATTTATAATTTCTTTAGATGAGTTAACATTTTTAAGCAAGATAGGAATAAAAGATAATGAAACACAAACTGAAAAAATAAATCTTCTTTGTAAGAAATTTTCAATAAAATTAAATAAAAATAATAAAGATAATAAAATAAATCCTGTTTCTTTAAAATTAAAAAATAATGAAACTATTTTAAAAATTACTAATGAACATTTTTTCTTTTTATTAGTTAATATGGAAAAATTTGGAATTATTGATGCTGAATTTTTTTTGGATCAAATTTTTGTTAAATGTTGTCAACCAAAAAATAAAAAAAACGAGATAGTACTTTATTTAGAAAAAGAAAAAAATGATAATACATATAATGTTTATTATATTTTTGCGCTTGATGAAGAAAATAATATTAAAAATTTAAATAATAGAGATTTAAAAGAAATAATAGAAATTGAAAAAAATAATTTAATTTATTTTCCAATTTCTATTTTTTGTCAAGAAATTTCTAAAGAAAAAAAACCAATAATTCCTGATTATGATCTTTTTGCAGTTTGTTGAACAATAGATGAATCAATAAAATATCATCAACCACCAATACCTACTAATTCATTTGCAGCATTGAAAATAGATAGTTGATCAAATAGTTATAGAGAAAGAGATTTGAGTAAAATTTTTAAAAAAGGTCATAATTATGAAAAATTTTTTGATTTTAGATACTCTTTAGAAATATCAAATACTTTAGAAAACAAAGTATTTCTTGATAAATTAAGTAAAAATTTGGGTTATGAAGAGGCAATAAATGATCAATTATGTCCAATCCAGCATTCTTTTGAACTTGTTAATATTAACGTTAGAGATTTTAATGAAAATTTTTATACATTTTTTTTACCTAATCAACAATTATTAACTGATTTTACATTTCCTAATGGAATAAAAGTAGATAAACAGACTATTTCTTATTTTGCTGTTTATGAACCTTTTAATGAAGGAATTTTTTTATGAAAAAAATTTCTAGAACCTTTTTTGTTTTATATAAAAACAAAAGGATATTATGTTCCAAATAATTGTTTTGTAAAACAAACTGATTTTTTAGGTTTTGCTAATTCATTTAATCCTTGAGTTAGAAAAATAAGAGAAGAACAAAGTGAAAGACGGAAATCTAATGAACTAAGTTTATCAGTTAATGTTGAAGCAGTAAATAACTTAGAAAATGATAAACCTAATTCCAAAAAAATAAAAGAGCAGTTATTTTGTATTAATTCACATTTGTCTTTGTGTTAGATTGCTTTTTTTTAAATTGTTGTTTTAAGTATCAATCATAAATAATAGCAATAATAGTTAAAATGAAACCAATACTAAGAAAACCAGAAATAATATAACCTAAAGTATTACCACGCGCTTCATTAATTATTCAATTAACTGATAAATTTCTTAGATTATTAATTTCTGTTGCATTCATATTTTCTAGTTCCTTAGAAGTATAATTAAGTTTTAAAGCAGCATTTCATAATTTTATACCAGTATCAGTAGTTCAAAATTCAATAATAGGTAAATTATTACCATGATAAATAGTAAAATATTGTCAGTTGCTAATATTATTTCAATTAACAGTTTGTAGTAAATATACATTATTATTGCTTTTGGCATTTAGTTTAAAAGTAGTTTTTGGTTTTAATGTTCATAAATTCATTTTATTCATAGTAGTACTATCAATAGTAATAATATTTACAAATTGGATAGTATTATCATAGTTAAAATTAATTGTAAAACCATCATTAGTATTAGTGCTATTAATATCATATAAATTATTATTTACTATTCCAACATATTTAATATTAGTATTAGTACTATTATCTAGTGTTGGCAAAATATTTTGATTATATATTAATACATGGTAAGTTATTATTTCATCTTTAAATTTAATATTAATTTCAGAATTACTATTAATAATAGTTGTAATACTATTATTAATATTTGGTAATAATGGTTGATTATCATTAATAGTAATATCTTTTAGTTCATCATTAGTTACATTTAAAATTAGATTATTATTACTAATTCAATTATTAGTGCGATTAACTGCAGTAAGTTTATCTTTATCAATATATGAATTAATAAAATTAGTCAATTGTTCATTTTTAGTTTTAGTAAATTTAATAGTATTAATTCGACTTCAATTGTTATTTTTACTATCACTTAGTAATAATTTACTTGTATTATTATTAATAAAACCAAGATTATCATTTATTCTTTGGAAATTGGCACAATAACCAATTTTAGTAAAAGCACCTAATTCATTTACAAAATAGCCAATTTCTTGTTCATCAATAAAAATACCTAAACCATCATGAAGTAAAATGAAATTATTCATATAATGTTCATTAATTTTTGTAAGTTTAATATCATTACTATCAGTGATGCTTAAATGATAAGGTTGTCCAAAAAATTTGGAGCTATTTTTGAGATTTACATTTAAAATTCCTTGATTGTTACCAGTCTTGCTAAAAAAAACAGTAGTAGTACTAAACAGTGGCTCCTTATTAATAATTAATGGTTTTGTTGTAGCATTACCATTATCTTCTATTGTTAAATAAAATAATTGACCATTAACATCACGAATAATGCCACCATTATTATTAATGGCAACAAAAGAATTTAATAGTATTGGATTAGGAACATTCATATTAATTGGCTTGATATTACCATCAACTTTTAAAATATAAGAATTTTGATCACCACCAACAAAAACACCAAAAGTATCATTTATAGTAGTAAAACTAGTTTTACCTTTTCCATAATGATAGGGAGTAACTAAGTTAGTTACTTTTCCGTCTGTATTAATTAAGTCAGCACCAATATCGGTACTAACGATATTATTACCAAAGTTAGTAAAAGTATGATTTGGAGTTTCAATGGCAGTAGCATCATCACTAATACCATTTTTAGTCATTAAAAATGAATTATTAATAAAATTAGTATCATCACTTTTATGAAAATTATTTAAAGTAGCAATTCCTAAGTTATCATCAAATCTAATAAAATTATTAATTTGTAAGTCTAAATTATTATATGTGCCATCCTTATTTAATAAATAAGATTGTGCTTGTGAATTTGTAAAAATACCAGCAATAGAATTAGTTGAATCATTTTCATTTCAATTATAAAAATTTCCACTTTCAAAAGCTAAGGTTAAACTTTGTTCATTTAGGATAGTATTTTCTGATTTTATTTCTTTATGATGATAATTATTTATTTTCACTTGGCTTAAATTAGTAAAAGCGGCTAGTGAAATAGTAACTAGTGTATATAAAATTTTAAACATATTATCAATTCCTTTAATATAAACTAATATTAATTATAAAGATTTTGAAGATAGTGTATAGCAAAATAATAAAAATAAGTTACAATTTATATATGATATTTTTTAAATTAAGGAATGATTATAATTATGAAAAAAATTTTAACATTAATGGGTACTATTGCTTTTGGTAGTGGAATAGTAACGCCAGTTTTAGCTTGTTCTGATCAACAACAAGATAGTATTTTAAAAGCAATTACTAATGGTAATGGTAATTATAATGGTTGAGAATCAACTTTATCAAAAGTTGGTATTAAAAATCCAGTGGGTGTTCCTATTGATGGTCAAAGACCTGAAAAAGAACAAGTTATTGAAAATAAAGCATTAGAAAACAGTCTTGCACAATCACTTGCCAAATTAATTTTAGATAAAGCAAATATTAAAGAACCAACTTGATTTGATAGTCAATTAGAAGTAGGTACTAAATGTTATTATTTTACGATTGATAATGGTAAAATAGATGAATCAACAAAAGCAAGAACTTGAAATGTTGATACTTCAACTGGTAGAATTAGTATTAATATTACTTATCAAGTTGGAGTAGTAAATAATGATAAAAGTTTTAAAGTTGAACAATACATAAAAAAAACTTTTAATATAAAATGTTCTTATACACAAAGCGATTACATAGTTTATAGTTGTGTTAGTGATGTTACTAAATTATCAGAACAAATAGTACCAATTAGTGTTGATGAAGAAACTAAACCTGATATTGATAAAACATATGCTGATTTTTCTCAAAAAACTAAAACTTTAGTTCAAGAAGGAATAAGTTTAGCATTAAATAATAATCCTTATGTTAATTCTGTTAATATTAATATCAAAGGAATTGATGGTCAAAAAGTTACAAGCTCTGGTCCTAATAAATTAGAACTTAAAGTTAATTTTGTGATTAGTTTTCAAGATTCATTAATTGACATGTCTTTACCTTCGCCTTATGATGATAGTAATTATGTTCCAACAATACTTCAATTTAATAGTTAAAAAGGAGTTTAATATGTCCAATAATTCAGAAGCAAAAAATAAAGATAAAGAGCCACCGTTAATTGTTGATGCCTTTACTTTTAAAAATATTGGTGTTAAACAAGAGATCCATTCTTCATGAAAAAACTTTAATTGAAAAATAACTTCCAAAAATTTATTATTAATTTTTATTGGTGCTTTTTTAACAACTGTTTCCTTTTTTTATTTTATTAATCGTGCTGGTTTATATACTAATGGTTTATCAGCTTTTGCACAATTAATAGCTAAATTTATTGCCTTATCCTATAATGGTAGTATTACTGAACAAGAAACAACGCAAGCATTTTGATTTTATCCAGTATATTTTCTTATTAATGGTCCTATCATTATTTGAGGATTATTCAAGGTTGGATTTCGTTTTACTCTTTATACTATCATTTATTTGTTATTTCAAAATGGAATTAACTTTTTGTTAACAGCAATTGATGCTCTTAAAAATTTTCAAGTTTTAGGTAATGAGCCATTAAAAGGTACTACAGATTATTGGCACTTAGTTTTACCCCGTACTTTTATTTTTGCTGCTTTAGGTGGATTAATTTATGGTGCTGGTATTGGTATTTTATTTAAAACTGGTGGATCTAGTGGTGGTATGGATTTTATTAGTACTTATATTTCTATGAAACGTAAATATTCAATTGCTACTATTATTAGAAATACTAATATTATTATTGTTGTTATTGTTTTAATTCTTGATGGGACTTTTTTACAGAAAACTAGTCTTGTTGATAATTTTTTAGTTAGACCTTATTTTATGTCAACGCTTGTTTATATTTATGTAGCAGCTTTTGTTATGAATAGAGTTTATCCAAAATATATGTTGATGAGTGTCTTTATTATTTCTAATGAATTAGAGCAAATCCGTAATGATATTTATCGAAATAATTATTTACGTGGTGGTAATGTTTGAAATGTGAAAGGTTTGTATTCAGGTAATGAATATAAAATGATGATGACAACAATGTCATTATTAGAATATAATTTTTTTAAAACAAAAATAGTTCGAATTGATCCTAAAGTTTTTATGGTAGCAGTTCCTGCAAAATATATGCATGGTGGTAATGCAGGTAAACCTCCACAAAATGCACCTGTTAATATTACTGAAATTAATGATTTTTTAGAAAAAAACTAATAATATATATGTTATAATGTAATTAGTTTTATAATAGTAGGTTTTTAGACTTCTAAATAGATTATTACATCTATAGTTAGTCTTTTTCTATTTTTTTATAAAACAAAATTAATTATAAGCTATATTAAGAATTAAAAAAGAATGGAATAATTATGAAACATAATTTATCGCCAAAGGTTGTAAATGAGATTGTTAATAATATTCATACTGACTATAATAATAGTAGTAATCATTGATGAATTAAATTAATAAATAATCGTTTATGAATTAGTTTATGAATTATTACTACCATTATTGCTCTAATTGCTATTGGTGCTAGTATTGGTATTAACAAATCATCATTTATTAAAAAACCATTTACCATTATTAGTATTATTGGATTCATTGTTGGATGCTTTTTATTAGTGCAGAGTTTTGTATTAAAAACTAAAATTCATGAAAAATTAATAGAAGAATTACCAATTATTAACTATTATCAATGAGTTATTAAAGATAATAATTCACAAATGAATTTAACAACTATTAGTGATTATTGAACAATTGAACCACAAGGTAATTTACCTTTAGATGAACAACTTAATTATTATAATTATTGCGAACAAGTAATGATAGGAAGTATTAATGGTCAAAATTTTAACTATGGAAGTATCATTAACCAAAAAGTTATGTATGAGACAAGTTCTGGATATAATAGTGCTGCTCAAGTTATTGAAACAGAAAAAATTACTTGTTATTATGCACGTTTTGTTTATTATACAACTATTATTAGGAATAATAATTTTACAATGACATTAACACCACGTAATATATTTTCAAAAAAATTTCGTAGTAAAAAGAAAGTTCAATTAGAATCACATTTATTTGAAGATTTATTTGAAGTAAAATGTGATAATCAAATTAAATTAAGATTAATTTTAGAACCAAAAGTAATGAATTTACTTAATGAATTTGCTTATAGTTTAGGAAATAAGGATTTACCAGTTATTCACATAGAAAATGAACAATTAACATTAAGTTGAAAATATGAATTAGGAAAAAATCCTTATAATGATGGAAAAGGCAAATTGATGGTTTTACCCACTACTACTAATCTTGAAAAGTTTATTAATAAATTATTAGCAATGATTAGTAAAGATATTTTAAATTTAACGCAAGCACAAATGTGAGTTAATAGCTTACAATTATTATAATAATAATTTAAAAATAAGGTAGATAAAATTATGAATAACTATCAATTATTAAAATCAAGTTGAAAATGATTTAACAATAAATATTTGATGCAGACGATCTTATGAATATTGTTAACAATTTGTTTGATTATTTGTGCAATTTTATGAGAAGTTAAAAGTAGTATTTTTAATAAAATTTTAACATTTGATTTTTTTAATAATGCTAGTATTACTGATGAAACTATTATTACTTTAAAAACTTATTTATATATTGCTATTTTTAGTAGTTGTATTGCAAGTAATACTTTAATATTTATTCAAATCAGATGTTGAATGAAAAAATATATTGAAAATAAATATAAGGTAATTTCAAATTTTGAAAATAATTTTTTTATTTTTAAAGCTTTATTAGTATTAAATGTTGCTAGAAACATTACTTATATTTTTTGTTTTACTAATGTTTTTACCACATTATTTGTTTTAACTTATTGATTTTGTTATTTTATTATTTATATTATTTTAGAAAAAATATTAGAAGAAAAAAATCAGATTCTTGGTAATCCTTGATGAAAAGATATAGAAAAACGATCATTATTTATTATTTTAGGTTTTGAAGTTTTATATTTAATTGTAAAAAATTCAATTTTGAATTTTACTAAGGGTACTATTAACATTGATCAAGTTTTAAAGTACTTTATTCCCGCTAGTTCTTTAGCATTAATATTAGCAGTCTTCATTCAAAGTTTAGTTAAAAATGATGTTAAAACTATTTTAAATAATATTAAAAATGTTAAAACCAAAGTTGATGATTTTAAAATATTTTATAATTGAGATTATAAAAATATCATTAGTGATTTTCTATTTGTTAAAGAAGCACCATTAATTATTCGAAATGAATTAAAACAAAAAGTATTAACTAATGAAGAAAAAAATAAAATATTTGAACTTTTACATGAAATTTATCAATTTCTAATATTTGTTGAAAAACAAAATATTAAAGTTAGTGAGTTGAAATATATTTATTATCATTTATTTTATGAAATAAAAAACCGTGATGAAATTTCACAAATTAAAAATAGAATTATTAATACAAAAAAGAAAAATTTGAAGATAATACTAAAAAAGTAGTGATTATCTAAGGAAGTTTATTATGAAAAAAATATTAAAAATTATAAGTGTTTTTGCATTTACTAGTATTACTAGTATTAATATTAGTGCATGTGATGTTTTTCACAATTCATCAGTTGATTATCAGCAATTATTAGAAGATGCTGCAAATTTAATTGCTAATAATACTTATCCCAATTTTAATAATTTTTTAAAACCCGAAAATAAAAATCATGTTTTTGATTTTAAAAAATTAATTGAAGACAATATTAGTAACTTGTTTAATACTGCTCCAGAAGATTTTAGTAATATTACTTATGAAATTACTAATGGTCAAGATGAAATAAAAAAAATTAGTACTACTAATATTAAAATTCATTTAGCTGTTTATAATAATTCTACGGTAAAAGATTGTAGTTTTGATGCTAATTTTAGTCCATTACAAGATTATATAAATGAAAAATTAGAACCATTAGTTAATGGAACACAATATTTATCAATTAACAAAAAAGACAGTGGTGGATTTTATAATGACTTAGTTACTGCTGGTGCTACTTTTAAAAGGGAAGAAAAAAATCAAAAAGAACAATATTTAAGAAATAATTCAGATAAAGCTAAAAATTTTTGAAAATTATTTCAAGAGTGAATTCCTTCTGAAGAAGTGAAAAACCCTTTACTTGGTAATATTTTAGTTTCATTATTAAATTTTATTCCAAAAAAACCCTTTACTTGGTTAACTTTTGATAATTTTAAACCATATTTGTTAAATGCTGGCGGTTATAATAATGTTATTGCTATTACTGGCAATAAAAAATTTGGTGATAAATATTATGATTATATAAAAATTGGATTAGAGGGTAAAAATTCAAAGGATATTGCTTTTGGTAATAAATATGAAGGTTTAACTTTTATTTTTACTACTAATAGTTAATTAATAAATTTTTAGTTCTTTTTTAAAAAGATAAAAATTAATAATAAAAATTACTTTTATAACTAATTTTGTATTAAAAAAATTAAAAAAATATAGACAAGTTATAAAACACATGCTATTATTTTTTCATACCTTTTTAGGTTAAATAATATATGCGACTAAAGGAAGTAGTTTCACGTAATAATATATTACTGGATGCTACTTTTTATTTTAAAAAAGTAGCAACTTAAGAAAATTATTATTATATATGAAAGAAGTGTTTAAAATGTCTCCTTTATTTACAGGTAATCAAAATCTTAATATTCGTAGAATGTCTGACGATAGTGCAATAAGTTTATTGGGTTCAAGTGGTGATTTTTCTAGCATATCTAATTTAACATTTTCAGGTATTTTAATTCTAAAATTATGTCGTATTAATTTGTCAACTGTACCACTTTTATATTTTTTAAAAGTTGTAATCGGTGGTGATGACTTAATTTTTTTTTCTTTTTCCATCTTTTTATCCTCCTTTTTTGGAAATTTTTATCCTTTAAAATTTATTAAATTTAAAAAGCCAAAATTACTACTCATTATACATTTTGGCTTTGCCAAAATATTTCAAAAATTTCATTTTTATTCTGTCTAATTAATCATCTTTTTTTGGAAATTTATTACCATTAAAATATTTTAAATTTTCTTGGTATATTTGTTTTAGTTCTGCTTTTTTAATTAAAACTTGCTTATCCATTTCTAATAAAAAAGGGTGCAGTTTTTCTCAATTAACCTCATCCTCAATTTTTCCATCTTTATTTTTAATATAAAAGTTTTGATTTTTAAAAATTGTAATAAAACAATAATCTTTGTTATATTGTAATTTAAAATATTTGCTATTTATATTAATGCTTGCATAAGGATACAATAAATTTTTTATCCTTAACTCAATTCATTTATTACCTTTAATATCATAATAAGGTTTTGTTAAAATTAAATTATTTGTCATAACTTGATAACTTATATATTTTTCTGTTTCTTTCATTTTGATAGTTCCTTTCTCTATAAAATTATTTTTAATCTTTTTTTAATTTTTAATGTTATAAAATAGAAAATTGGTAAACATATTGTGTTCGTAATTAATATTCCGATAATTATTTGTTCTATACTTAAAACTCCAAGATTTAATCAAAAAAGAACAAAATCAATCGGAAGATAAATAATTATGTTTGATAATAAAATAAGAATAATTTTAATACTATGATTTATTTTTATTCAATTAATTAGTTTAATTAAAACTGCTAATAAACCTGTCCCAATATTTCAACATAATGATCCCACAGTAAAACCTCATAATGTTAAATCTGATAGAAAATGTCCCATAAATCCAATTAACAAACACCAATATCAATTTAAAATAACTCCACTTATAAAAATAGGAATTAAAAATAACGGGATTGATGTTCTTGGAATAATTTGGATTCGCATAGTTTGCGATAATACAACCATCATTGCAATTAAAACTGCGACATAATTTATGTTTTTGATTAATTGAAAATTCTTCATTTTTTAAAAATTTAATTTAAGTTGTATTTTCTTTAATCGTTTTTGTATCATTGCAAAGTAATTATTATTTATTTCACAACCCAGTCATTTTCGGTTTAACTGTTCACAAGCATACGCAGTTGTACCACTTCCCATAAAAGGATCGAAAATTAAATCATTTTCTTTGCTATATTTTTGAATTAAATCGTAAAATATATTTAGTGGCTTCTCTGTTGGGTGTTCTGTTATTTTATAAGCTGATCCTACTGGGTTTTTAAATATTGTTTTTTTATTTTCATAGTTATTTTGATAATTTGGAATTTGGTTTTTTTAGAGTAAATAATCATACAATATTCTTTATCTTGCAAAATAAAATTATTAGTTGGCATTGGGTTTGTTTTTTCTCAAAAATAAAAATCAAAATTCATATTATTTTTATAAACCCAATCTAAATAATCTTTAATTTGTCATCTATTCATTCAAATTAACATAAATTTAGTTTTTGAAATTCGATAAAACTCATCTAAATAATTATTTATATCAAATGAATTATGTAAATTATTATCATAGATAGCACTAATATATTTATTTATACTTTTTGATATTCTATTTTCATTTATTTGCTTGTTTTTTCTTTTTGGTAAATTATATAAATAGGGTGGATCAGTTAAAATTAAATCAACGCTATCATTTTCTAAACTTTTAATAAAAGTTAATGCGTCACCATTTATTAATTTTCCTAAATTCGTTTTAAACATTTTTATCCTCCTTTTTTGAATTTTTTAGTTGTTTTTTACTAAAAAAGCAAAAATTTAACAAAATTCTTCATAAAAAATTAAAAAAAACAAGTAAATTTACTTGTTTTTTTTAATTATCTTTTTTTCCAAATCCTGCTTTTTCTTTTTTGTTTGTTTGAATTTTAATACGATATCTTTCAAATCCAGAAACAAAAAATAACCCTTGTCCTTTTACGCTACGAGCAATATAATCTTGTTCTGCTGATGTTAATCCGCCATAACTTTTATATAAATTAACAACTTTTTCTAGGTCATTAGGTTTTAACCCCATAATAAACGAATATTGACTATTATTAATAATTGCTGTTGTTTTCTTTAAAATTGTTTCATTTTCTACAAAATCAGCGATGTTTTGTGTTGCCACAACCAAAGCACCATTATATTTCCGAATTCGCTTTGTCATTTGATACATAAAATTTAAGGCAACTGGATTATCTTTATCGATTGCTAAATGAGCCTCATCAACAATTATTACAATTTGATTATTATCTTTAAAACGATTTTCTTTTACTTCTTTTTTAATAATATTTAGCATTAAAATTAATTGTGCTGCGTTTGTTTTTTTGTCATCTAAATCAAACAAATTATAAACATCATAAACAATAAAGTTGTTATTAAATTTTATTGTTGTGTGACCATTTCAAAGTGCTTGATATTTTCCATCATTTAAAAAATCAGTTGCTATTAAATCCATAAATTCTTTTAAAAGTTGATTTTTATTGTTTTTATATTCTTTTTCTAATAAATAATAAAAATCATTCATAATTGGAAAATCCTTATTATTAATTTTATTAATGTCAATATTATTTGTAATTTTAAATTGATGATATAATAATTTCAAATATTTTGTTAATAAATTAATTTCTCGCCCGTTAAAATCAGGATAAAGCGTTTTGAATCATTGTTCTAAAAATCGTAAATGATTGGATAGGGGCGATGAATTGGTATTTTCTAATTCATCAATAAAGTTATTATCTAAAATTTGTAGGGGGTTTATTTTTCCTATCGAAGCATCTCCTGCATCAATTCAATTTCCATCATAATATTTGCATAATTCTTGGTATTCTCTTTCAGGGTCAATAACAATCACTTTCCGCCCCATCTGAATATGATAATTTATTATTTTTTTAACAAATATGTTTTTCCCATTCCTGATGAACCAAGAATAAACATATTATGGTTTGTTCTTTTACTGGTAATTTTAAATTGATCTAACAATACAACATTTCCCATATTATTTATTCCTAAGTACATTCCTTGTTTATCATATAAGCCACTATCAATAAATGGAAATGATGCTGCTAAGGTACTTGTTGGCATTTCTCGGCCATATTTTTTTATTATGACCTTATTATTATAGGGAATAAAACCTTTTAAACCATTAAATTGTTGATATCACAATGGATTAAGTTTAATATACATTTCTTTTAATGCTTTTGTTAATCGTGTTTGTGTTTGTAGTAATGTTTTTTTATTTGTTCCATAATTTAAAAATAAAATATTAACATTTTTTAATAATTCACCACCACCATTAACCTCATCAATTAAATGATAGTATGTTTCTAATTCATAGTTATTTTCATTTGTATTAACATATGATTTTGTCATTACTTGTCTTGTTTGGGTTGTTTGAATGGCACTGTTGATTGCTTTTTTTGTTTCATCATAATTTAAAGGATTTATATTTCAAATAATAGTTTGCTCATTTGAAAATAAACATGCTCCTCATAAATCGTTAATAAATAAAGGATAGTCCTGAATGGTATTAATTGAATAATATAAATCATTTGCTATAAAATAATTTTTTTTAATATTTAGGTAGTTAAATTGCAATAATTTTGCTAAATTATCTTTATTTTTATTAAAATCTGTTTTATTTAATGGTTTTTCATACGGATTTCACATTAATTTTAAGATTTTTGTTATTTCGTAATTAGATAAAGTATTACAATTAATTTTTCCTTTATATAATTTATCTTCTAAAAATAATATTTTTTCATTTAAATCTTTTTGATTATTTTCATATACAAAAATAAAAAAACATTTTTCAGTTTTAATTTCATCGTTTATTTTAATTAATTCTTTTTTTAAAAAAGCAATATTATTTTTAATTTGTTTTGTAATTTTTACAAATTGATTAAAACTAATTTCATTGTTTTTATAACGAGTTTGCGTTTTATTAATTTGTTTTTGTAAATATTTAATGTTTTCATCAAAATTTAATGGTAATTCTAACTTTAAAAAAGTTATTGGAAAATTAGCAAATTTAAAAACATCTTGCAAGTCTCGTAATCTTAATATTTGCTCTTCGCCACTTAATAAAGTGATATCGAATCCCTTTATTTTAATTGCTCCAATTAAAGTTTTTTTTAAATTACCCTTTAAAATTCCGTGTGTTGCAATATAATTATCATCAATAACTTTATTATATGGCACCAGTAAACTAGTTTTGTTTTTACTATATTTCTTATAACTAAATAGGAAATTTATTTTATAATATAAGCATTGTCATCCTTTTAAATTAGTCTTTTTATTTGTAATAATTAGTGGTAAGCTAATTAAAATCATGATTGATGATGATAATAATTTTATTCATAGTTTTCATTGAAAACCAAATATAAACATAATTGTTAATCCAACTCAAACAGCAATTATCAAAACATCTGTTATTGTTATATTGCGTCAAAATCGATATTTGGCGTCTTTTAGTTTTTTTTGGTATTACATTTTTCATATTTTGCACCTCTTTCTTTTAATTAAAAAACGGCATTTAAAATGCCGTTTTAAAAACTATTTTTAATTAATTAATTAAAAATATTATATATTATTTTATAATAAAATTTTTTTTAACTTTCATTGCTAATTTGCCCCTTAAAATGCGTAATAAGGGTATTAAATAAAGGGGTAATAAATATTTCATTAAAATAATTAACTAAATAAAATTATAAGCACTATTGTTAGTAGTATTTGTATACAAAAAAAAGTTCAAAAAATAAAATCAAATTTAGTTTTCTTTCTCATTTTTTTATTTTTCATATTTTGTACCTCTTTCTTTTTTTTCCTTGCTTGAATTTGCCTAATTTTTTGATATTATTTTAGTATGATATTGATAAAAGAATTATGACTTTGATTTATTATTGGTTTTTTTATTAGTTTTTCTTATAATTTATTTACTTTTTTTATTTATAATTTAATAAAAAATAAAAAAAATAATATTTCAATTTGAATAACTAACCATTTAAAAAAATATTGTGTTAAAGGATGAAAAAAATTTGGCATGTCTGCTATATTAAATCTTGGTATTATGATTATAATATTTGTTATTGAGTATATTTTACTATATTCTATTTTAGAATCAATTAAAAGGGCTAGTCCTAATTTTAATAAAGATATAATTTATAATAATTGGAATAATTTTCAATGAATAATTGTTAATTTTCTAAAAATACATATTATTGAATTTTGAATTATTTGTATTTCTCTTCATACACTAATACATTTTGGTTTTATTTGATATTTATATAATAAAAACTAAATTGTACCATAGTGTAAAATTATTAAATTTCCTATAAATTCAAAACAAAAAAATATCGTCAATATAAAAGCATATAATAATTTTAATAGATCTCTTTTAGTTGGATAATCAGGATTTTTGATATTTTTCTTGTCTTCTTTAACAGTTCATTTTCAAAATAGAATAATAATTCCTAAATGTAATAATACAAATAAAATAATTAATATAGGTTTCATATTTAACACCTCTTTCTTTTTACATTTAAAAACAACAATTTTAATTGTTGTTTTTAAAAATTTTATTTATTTATTTTGTTTTTACTTTTTTTATTTTCTTTTTTGCCTCCAATTTTTTTATTTAATTGATTTTTAATGATAATGTCGTATTCTTTATATTTATCGTTTTGTTATATAATTAATTTAATAGTTTGGAGGTAAAATATATGCCGATAAATTTTGAGAATTTGAAACCATACAGAATTGATTATGATTCATTATTTAGTTTATTGAATAATTTTAAAATATTTGATCAAAAAAATATACAGGAATCATTCTTTAAAAAGTGAAAAGAAGAATTAATAAAACATGATCAAATTATTATAGAACAATTTTATACATATGGAAAAAATAAAATTTTAGAGTTATTTTCGATACATAATGAATTCGAAAACTTTTATATTCCTTTTTTATTTTCTGAATTTATCATTTTTAAATGAACATAAATTTAAATTTTAGTTGTATTTAAATTTAATAACCGCCGAGTTTTTATTTCTATTATTTTTTTTCAATCTATTTTCCAATCAAAAACTAAATTATTAATATTTATTGGTTTACCAATAAAAAACCCTTTTTCTTGAATTTTATAATTTGTTTCCTTATTAGTACTTAAAAAACTTGTTTTAAATTTATATAAATTTAAAATATTTTTCATTTTTTTATTTTTCATATTCTACACCTCTTTCTTTTAAATTAAAAACGGCATTTAAAATGCCGTTTTAAAAACTATTTTTATATAAATAAATATATATAAAAAAATATAATAAAATATCTTTCATTGCTAATTTTCCCCTCAAAATCCTTAATAATGGCATTAACTAAAAGGGGGAGCAAAAAGATATTATTTATTGTTTCTTTGTTTTATTTTTCTTTTTACTTTTTTTCCTTTCTATTTTACCCCCAATTTTTTTATTTAATTGATTTTTAATGATAATTCAAGTTATAAATCCACCAACTATCCCACAACTAATCAAAGTCATAAAAAATAAATTAACTGGTTTTTTAAAAAACTTTTTTCAACCACTTTCATTATTTTTATTATGTTTGTTAGGATCTGGTTGTTTGTTTGGTTTTTCTGGTTTATTTGGATTATTATTCTCTTCATTCCCATTATTTTCGTTATTTCCATTTGGATTATTAGGAGTGTTAGGTATTATTCCCTCTGTTGGGGGAATTTCATTTGGTTTGTTGGGGGCATTTTCTGTTATTGGGTTGTTTATTAATTTATATGAAACATTCCCAACTGCTTTTAAACTATTATCCAAAGCATAAATAGTAATTTTTAACTCACTATATTTATTTTCTTGAATCTTTTTCATAAATTCCTGTAATTCATTATCATTAATATTAATGTTTTTGCCATTTAATCCTTGTAATGATATTTGATAATCAATATCTTGTTTCAAGATTTCATCTAATTTATTAATTTTAAAACCTTGCTTAATATATTCCATAATATAATTATTTAAAATATCATCTTTTGTTTTATATTTAAAATTATATTCTTGATTTTGATATTTAATTTTACTTAAATCAATTACTTTATTTTCATCATAATTTAAGTTATTAATAACTTTAAATTGGTTTGTTTCACCAATTAACAACATTGATGTATTTAGTGCTTTGATTTTTAGCATTATTTCTTTTGTTTGTTCTTGCTGATTAGTTATTAATTGGTTTAAATCATCATCAGTTAATTTCTGTCATTGGTTATTTTTATATATTTGAATAATATAATCTTTATTTATTGTTGCTAATGGTGGTTGGCCCTTAATTACTGGACCATTTTTGATATAAAATTCTAAATTTTAATTTGTAAAATTGGTGGTTTTAGAAATTTAGAATGTATTCTTTCATAATTATAAAACATAACATATTGATTTACATCATTTATAGCTTCATTGATGGATAAATATTGATTTGATCCTTTAGGTAGTCATTCTTGAGATAAATGAGAAAATCAGTTTTCAGATAATACATTACCACCAATATCATAAGGTTGTTTTTTGCTTAAAATTATTTGTTTATCCTCTGCTCATTTTGTGATATCCTGACAATAAAATTCGTTGGCGTTATCTGAATGTAAAATAACATTTTTTACTTGATTTCAAGAAAATTGTTTGTTGATTTTTTCAAGAGCAGGAAGAATTAAATCCTGATATGATTTATTAGGAGCAATATTATAACTAACAACATTATTTGAATAAAAATCAATAATTACAAAAAGATATAATCATCCTTCTTTAGTATTTATTTGTTTAGTGTCCATTGATCAAATTTGATTTGAAGAGGTTGTACTTTTATAATCTTTGTTTACTTTATCCATTGTAGGTATTCACTTATTTGGATTTTTTTTGTTTTTAGGATAGTTATTTTTAGTTTGTTTTAATCCTTGAATATTGTGTTCTTTCATAATTTTTCGCATTTGTTTTATTGATAATTCTATATTTAAAATGATATTTTTTTCTTGTTTTAATCACTCTTTAAAAGCTGAAAAAATTCTTAAATATCCATAAATTCTGCCTTTTCTTGTAGAATGAAATTCGATTAAAAGTTGGCATATTTTTTGATATTTATGATTGCATTTAATAATATGATTTTCTTCTTTTTTAATAGGTTTTTGTTTATTTTTTAAAAAGTAATATGTTGATCTGTTTAATTGAAGATATTGACATAGGTTTCTAATTGAATATTGATTTTTACAATCATCAATAATTTTAATTTTTTCTTTGATATTTAATTTGTTAATTACTAATGCTATTTGTTTAATTTTATCCATTAATAAAAATCCTTTCAGGTTAAAATTAGTGTTAATTATATAACACAATTGTTTTTAGAATACATTCAGGTTTTTTAAATTAATGGTCTAGTAAAAAGGGCTAAGTGGCAAGTGGTTACCAAATTTGATGTATTTATGTAAAAATAATGAAAATCACTATTGATTGATTGATTAATAATTTTACAATCTTTAAAAATTTCATAATTTTTAAAATCTATTATTTTTCCTTTAAAAATAATATGTTGACAACTTCAAACTTCAATATTTAAATTTTTATTATAAATTTCAATTCAATCTTTTAATTTATATGTCATTATTTTTCCTCCTTTGGTTTTAAATAATATTGTTTTAAAAATTCTCTAACCTTTATCATACAATCTGAACTGCATACATAAGCACCTAAATATTGTCATTCTCATTTTTTATTACAAATGGTACATTTATATTTTGATTTATATAATCTAATTCCCATTTCACGCATTTTAGGCAGTTGTTTTTCATAAAACATTGGTTCTAAAATTGGTGTAAACAAACCTCTACCCATGATTTTTGATATTAACTAATTTTCCTAAAATACTTGCTTCTCCACTAGTCATTATTTCGCATCCTTACTAGGTAATTTGGCATAATTATTCCTCTAAACTTTCATATTTTTTATATTTAATAATACATCTAATATCTAAATTTAATATATTTCCATAATCTGAACAATTTTCATCATGTTCAAATTCATTAACTACTTTAAATAAATTATTATCATCGCAAAACTCCTCTGATTCACATTCATTACATTCAATATAGTGTAAAGTTATATCACTTTTCTTTAATTGATTATGCCGATACATTTCTAATTTATCTCTGTCTGCTAACAAGATTCCATATTTTTTATCTTTTTCAGCAAGTTCTTTTTCATATTTATTTATTAAATCTTCTAATGTTTTTAATGCTAAAGCACTATTACATAATTTAATTTCTTGTTTTATTTTTACAATTAATTCTTTAACTATTTCTGTCATTATTAAATTTCCTCCAAATTTTCTAATATTTCACAACATTTTAAATAACTAAGCGATCATCTAAAAACTTAAATAAAAAACAAAATAAAATAAGAGTCACAAACAAACATATTTATCTATTTTTTCTTTTTAAAAATATATGGATTTTTTGCAAAAATACAATAAACATTTGTGCATCATAAATGTTTATTATCACCATCTATTTTTGATCTACATTTAGGACAACTTTTCCTCATTATTTTTATCTCCTTTATTTTTTATTTATCAAAAATAAAAAACTAACTAATTTTAATAAATAATTGGTTTAATTTTTTTATCGTATTTGATTTAAAATATTTTCAATATTATTAACTTTATCAATTAAAGCTTCCATAATTTGTTCTAAATTGCTTAAATTGTTTTCTGTTGTTGTTTTAATCTCGTTAATTAAATCGCTAATTGTATTTTTGATATTATTTTCAACCATATAATTTCTCCTTTCTAATTTTTGATATTAATAATTCATCATTTATTTTTCTTAAAAATTAATTTTTTAATAATTTGATGGTTATTTTTGCATTGTAAAGTCAAAAATCAAAGATTATAACTTATTTTTTGTTTGTTAATAAATTCTAATCTTGCTAAACAATGCCGAGCATACTTTTTACAATATCAGCCACCTTTTTTGCTTTTGGTCAATTTTGTAAAGTACTCATTGATATAACACTGACATTGATTAATTAATCCTGTCTTATTTGCTAATTTAATTTTTAACTCTTTTCAACAGAGTTCTTTTAAAGACACTTTCAAAACCTCCTTATAAATAGTAAGATTTCTAAATTTTTTTATTGTGGAACACTTACCCTTTAACCATTGCGGGTTAAAGATTTATCCCCAAACCACAATAACTCTTTTATATTGCCTAAAAGAATTGCCTCCATTATGTCGTAGCGGTACGGCCACCCCTATATTGTTTATCCTCGCTTGCTTGGTTTTACGACATTCCAAGTAGGAGAGTTTTATTCGGTTGGTTTTGCTGTTATTTTCTTAAACTAAGCAAGGTTAACGACAATTTTAACCTAATTAAAAAAGATAGAATTTTATATCTATCTTTTTCTTAGTTGCCACTTGCCACTTAGCCCTTTTTACTAGACCATTAATTTAAAAAACCTGAATGTATTCTAAAAACAATTGTGTTATATAATTAACACTAATTTTAACCTGAAAGGATTTTTATTAATGGATAAAATTAAACAAATAGCATTAGTAATTAACAAATTAAATATCAAAGAAAAAATTAAAATTATTGATGATTGTAAAAATCAATATTCAATTAGAAACCTATGTCAATATCTTCAATTAAACAGATCAACATATTACTTTTTAAAAAATAAACAAAAACCTATTAAAAAAGAAGAAAATCATATTATTAAATGCAATCATAAATATCAAAAAATATGCCAACTTTTAATCGAATTTCATTCTACAAGAAAAGGCAGAATTTATGGATATTTAAGAATTTTTTCAGCTTTTAAAGAGTGATTAAAACAAGAAAAAAATATCATTTTAAATATAGAATTATCAATAAAACAAATGCGAAAAATTATGAAAGAACACAATATTCAAGGATTAAAACAAACTAAAAATAACTATCCTAAAAACAAAAAAAATCCAAATAAGTGAATACCTACAATGGATAAAGTAAACAAAGATTATAAAAGTACAACCTCTTCAAATCAAATTTGATCAATGGACACTAAACAAATAAATACTAAAGAAGGATGATTATATCTTTTTGTAATTATTGATTTTTATTCAAATAATGTTGTTAGTTATAATATTGCTCCTAATAAATCATATCAGGATTTAATTCTTCCTGCTCTTGAAAAAATCAACAAACAATTTTCTTGAAATCAAGTAAAAAATGTTATTTTACATTCAGATAACGCCAACGAATTTTATTGTCAGGATATCACAAAATGAGCAGAGGATAAACAAATAATTTTAAGCAAAAAACAACCTTATGATATTGGTGGTAATGTATTATCTGAAAACTGATTTTCTCATTTATCTCAAGAATGACTACCTAAAGGATCAAATCAATATTTATCCATCAATGAAGCTATAAATGATGTAAATCAATATGTTATGTTTTATAATTATGAAAGAATACATTCTAAATTTCTAAAACCACCAATTTTACAAATTAAAATTTAGAATTTTATATCAAAAATGGTCCAGTAATTAAGGGCCAACCACCGTTTTTGGAAATTTTATACCAACCGAATATTTTACGCGGTCAAAATAAACTTAGTAACCACAAAGATTACCAATTTTTAAAAGAAAGATATAAATTAAAAATTGATAAAAAACAAGAAAATTCAAATGAATTTCAATTTTATTTAATTGATTCAACTGAGATTGAAATTGAAAGACCAACTAAAAAAAACTACAGTTAGAATATTTTTCTGGTAAAAGTTGAATGTATTCTATAAAATTTCAAATTGTATATGATTTTTTTAATAAAAAAATTGTTGATATTTTTGCTGATAATGGTAAAGTGCATGATTTTCAAATATTAAAAAATTCAAATCTTGAATTTTCAGAAAAAACAATAATTATTGGTGATTTAGGATATCAAGGTATACAAAATATTTATAAAAATACAATAATACCAATTAAAAGAACTAAAAATAAAAAATTAACTAAACAAGAAAGAAAATACAATAAGATTGTATCTAAAATTAGAATTAAAGTTGAACATGTCTTTGCTTGATTGAAAAGATTCAAAATTTTAGTAAATAAATGTAGAAAATCTAAATTTAGACTTATGTACTTAAGATTTAACTTACTTTGTGAAATTTTTAATAAAATAAAACCATTAAAATAAAAAAATATTAAAAATATTTTTTTAAAATTTAAATTTTTATCGAGTTAATATAAAAATATTATTAACAATTTTTTGTTTAAAATGTAAACTCATTTTTTAAACTATTTTTTCAAAAAATATTTATTTCTATATTCAATAACACTAAATAGTTTTAAAACAATTTTATTGACAATTAATTAAATTTAATTACGGAATATGTCCTATGTAGAAATATATGATATATTCATATAGTTTAAAGATAATTTTATGATGTATTGTTAGTTGTTTAATAGTAAAAATAAAAGTACTTTAATTATTAATCAAAGTGAAAAATTTTCTTAGACCACACTTTATATATAATTTGATAAAATAGACTTAGAAAATATTAGAGTTAGGAGTAGAAAATGAAGAAAATTATTTTAAATCCAAATATTTGTGCTGATGAGATTGAACTTACTATTAAAAAACAAGGATGAGAAATTATTGATAAAAAATATGATTTTTATCAACCATACGTTAGTATTTTTGATAATTTAAATTATGAAGCAAAAGTAGATTTATATATTGCTTTTAAAACTGCAGGTAACTTTGTTCATAAGGTATATTGCTATTTTTTAGAATTTGATACAAATAATATTTTTAAAATATCAGAAATTAAATCACCAGAGCATCCTAAGGGACAAATGACAACACGAGTTGCTGATTTTAAGTATTATAAAACTACTGGTAATCTAGGTTTTACTCCTTATAAAAGCCCAATATCTGGTCAACCATATAACTTAAGTCATAATTATCACAGTTTTTTTAATTCATTAATTGAATCAGAAGCAAGAAATGAATTAAACTATGTTTGTATTTTATTAAAATATGATAATCATGCTCGAAGCAAGAAAAGACTTCGATATTTTGTTAATTCCTATAAAAAGTTTATTAAATCATTTCTTTTTAAATTTGAAAAATTTGAAATTAGAAAAACACGTGCTTTATTAAGAGCAGAAATATTAAAAGGACAAAAAAAGAAAAAAGTTAGCAAGCCCGCAAAACGAAACGTTATTAAACCTAATAATACTGAAACTGTTATTATTGAAGGTAATTTAAAAACTATTTTTGATCATAAAAATATGACTGTTAAAGTTATTAAAGAAACAGATAATATAGAAAAATCTACTTTAGTATCTAAAAATAAACTTAAAAATAGTAATCAAAAAAATAAAAAATAAATGTTGATAAACCTTCACTTAAAATTGTTAAAGAAGTGTTATAATTATTTATAAAAGAGAGGAAATATTTATTATGCTACTAAGTTTTATTTTATATACAACTTCATTTGAATCCGAGCACTTAGATTCTTTTTTAGCAAAGATTTTTGTAAATAAAAAAACTAATTTTGAAGTTGTTGTTGTTGATGATGGCATTAACAATGAAAATTTGGAGATATTTAGTAAATATTTTAAATTATATCCACAAAATTTAAAAATGATTACTAATTATCAAGTATCAGGTATTGCCATTAGTCGTAATCTTGGCCTTAAATATATTTCCGGACAATATGTAGTTATTTTAAATCCAACTGAAATTCTTAGCGTTAATTTTGTTGAAACAGTTAATAAAATTTTAGATAATAATAAGGATTTAGATTGTATTGAATATTGTATTCGTTATGAATTTGATATAAATAATGTTTTTCATTCAACAATTAGAACTGAAGTTAATAAAATATATAATTTAAATACAACACAAGGAAAAATAGTCTTTGCTTTAACAACACCAGTTTTAACAACAAAAATCATGAAAGTTAGTATTATTAATGAATATAATTTACAATTTCGTAAAGAAATCCAATTTGATAGTTTATTTTTATACTCATTTTTAGCACATTGTAAAACATATTATGCAATTAATGAAACATTATTAACGTCTAAAAATAACACATTGGAAAATGATAATATTTTTGAACTAATGCATCAATGAATACATATTTTAAACTATTATAATAATTATAAAATTAAAAAAGTTTTATATGAAGAGTTGGAATATGCTTTTGTTAGATACTATCTATATACTCTTTTAAGATTTATTAGTATTTCTAAAAAACCTGCATTAATTGAAAAAACATATAATCGTGTCAAAGAAATTATTGAATTTAAATTTAAAAATTTTAAAAAAAATTCTTATTTTAATACTATTAATCCAAATGATAAATTTACCACTTATGCTCCTGATCTAAGTACTTATTTTAAGAAATATTTTAAAGATAATAATATTAGAGATGATTCAAAATATTGAGAGTAAAAAAATGAATATTAAAAAATTAGATACAACCGAAACATATATAATAGCTAAAACATGAAAACGTATTATTGCACGTATTTTTGACGTGATTTTTGTTAGTTTAATCCCATTAATAATTGGATTAGCAATCCATTATTTAGATAATAAAGGTAATCAAGAATCATGACAATTAATAATTATTTTTATTATTAATATAATTGTTGTCATTATATATTTTGTTATTATCCCATGAAAATGTAAGGGTCAAACTTTGGGAAAATTAATTTTTCAAATAAGATTAGTAAATGAAAAAAATCAAGATTTAAAGTTAAAACATTTTTTTTATCGTGAACTATTTTTAGTTTTTATTCCTCTATTATTAACCACTTCAATAATTCTTTTTATGAAATTGACTTTTAATGAAAACATTGCTACTATTAATAGTAATAGTACTTTAAATTCTTGATTAAATATTCTTATTCGCTCTGTAGTTAGTTTTGATTTTGCTTGGTATTGTGGGATTATGATCGTCACTAAAATTGATAAATATCATCAGCTATTCTTTGATCGTTATCATAAAACTTTTGTCATTAACAAGAAACCACTTGCAACTAATAAAAGGAAGATATCAACTAACGTTAATGATCCACATATTCATTTAGTTTATTCTCAACCAGGAAATATTAATGATGACGAATTAGAAAATATAAATAGTCTTTAATAGTATATACTCTTACTAACTTAAGGATAAATAACATGGATAAAACAAAACTTTTAGAAAATCTGAATGAACAACAACTACAAGCAATTATTAATGTTGATGGCCCATGTCGTATTATTGCGGGGGCTGGAGTTGGAAAGACGCGGGTTATAACATATAAGATTGCTTACTTAATTAATGTAATTAAAATTGCTAGTGAAAAAATATTGGCATTAACTTTTACTAATAAAGCAGCACGCGAAATGAAAGAACGAATAATGCAACTTTTAAATGATACTAACATTAATGTTAATATTGTTACTTATCATGCATTATGTGCCAAAATATTAAGAAGAGATATTCATCATTTAAATATTAATAATAATTTTAATATTATTGATCAAGAAGATCAACGAAAAATATTAAAAGATATTTTTCAAAAAGAATTTTCACATAAAGCTGAATTGCAGGAGTTAAGATTATTAAGTTCTAATATTTCTAACTGAAAAAATAATTATCTTTCTCAAGATCAATTATTAGCTGATTATCAAAATCAAGATGAGTGAATTTTACGTATCAAAGTTTTTGAATCGTATAAAAAATATCAATTTATTAATTCATGTTTAGATTTTGATGATTTATTATTATTAGTTGAACGTCTATTTAAAGAATTTCCACATATTTTAACAAAATGAGAAAAGAAATTTGATTTTATTTTAGTTGATGAATTTCAAGACACTAATGATATTCAATATAATATTTTATTATCACTTGCTAAAAATCATAAAAATATTACTGTAGTTGGTGATCCTGATCAAACTATTTATAGTTGAAGAGGAGCAAATATTAATTTAATATTGAACTTTACTAAACAATTTCCTAATACACAAACATTTATTTTAAATCAAAATTATCGTTCAACAACTAAGATTTTAAATACAGCTAATAGTTTAATTAAAAATAATGTTCAACGTATTGAAAAAGAACTGTTTACTAAAAATGAACTTGGTAATGATATTGTTATGTATCATGCTAGTAGTAGTGATCAAGAAGCACATTGAGTTGCAACAACTGTTAAAAAAATTCATTTAAAATATCATTTAGATTTGAATAAAATTGCTATTCTTTATCGTAATAATTATTTATCAAAAGATTTAGAACAAGCTTTGATTAATAATAATATAAATTATAAAATTTTTGGTGGTTATAAATTTTTTGAACGTAAAGAGATTAAAGACATTTTGGCATATTTAAAAATTATTGTTTGAAATGATAATATATCAATGATTAGAATTTTAAATGCAACACCTAAAATTGGACCAAAAGCTATTGATAACTTATTATTACTTGCTAATGAACAATCACTAACTTTAAATGAATACTTATTTAAATTTCAGTATGGATTACCAAAAAATTATCGTCAACATTTACAACCTTTAATTAATTTAATTAATGAGATGCAAACTAATATCAAAGATGTTACCTCTTTACATAACATGGTTGAAAATTTATTAAATAAAACTAATTATTTAAAAAAACTAGAAGATAATCTTGAAAAAGAAAGAATTGAAAATGTTCAACAATTATTAGAACAATTGCTTGAATATGATAGTAGTAATAATGAATTACAAGGCGAAGAATTATTAACGTCATTTTTACAAGAAGTAAGTTTATATACTGATTTAGATGAAAATAGTACTAATAAAGCCGTTAATTTAATGACAATTCACAGTGCTAAAGGTCTAGAATTTGATGTTGTTTTTATAGTTGGCATTAATGAAGGTATTTTACCTGGAATAGGTAAATTTAGTATAGAAAACTTAGATAAAATTGAAGAAGAACGACGACTTTTTTATGTTTCAATTACTAGGGCAAAAAAATGATTATTTTTATCTAGTGCCAGTGGATATTCATATATCTTGGATCGTATGAAACAACCATCTCGTTTCTTAAAAGATTTAGATCTTAAATATTTAAAAATCATTAATAACGAACACCAAGAAATGGCAGCAACTTATCAAAATCGTAATCATTCTAAATTTAATTACTATAAAGCTGATAATAAAGATAAGGTTGAAATAACTAATAATTGAAATGTTGGAGATATAATTATTCATGAAATTTTTGGAAAAGGTATTATTACTAAATTAATTGGTGATAAAATTCAAGTTGCTTTTCATAAAAATCATGGTGGTATTAGAATTATTAGTTCTAATCATATTGCTATTAAAAAATTTGTATAAATTTATTTGGGTGGTTGTCAAAGTTACGAAATAATTTATTATCATATTAGTAACTTATTTCCAAAAATGAATTATTTGAAAAATAATGAAAATTAGACAAAATTACTCTCTTTAACCCTTAAATTTAATATTCGACGTATTTTAAAAAAAATAAAAGATACATTTTGTAAGTTAAATTAAAATTATTATCAAGGAAAAAGACAAGAAATAATCTTGTCTTTTTTTGTAATTGTAAAATTTTAAAATTTTTATTATTAGCACCCTTTAAATATCTACTACACGCAGTGACCAAGTAGGAGAAAGTTAATAATTAATAATCTTCTTTAACGCTATTATCAACACGTGTTAGGGAACTAAAAAAGTGAACTACAACACAGTTGTTAAAAATAGTAGCTAGCATGTGGACTTGCATGGATAAATAAAAAGTGGAGTGATACCTAATAAAATATACTAACCATTTAATGGTAATCCTTGGGGTGGGAGCGGATTGGAAACTAGTATATATAGACCTGCTTAGGGAACCTACTATATTAATTCTATTCTTTATTTAACCAACCTTGCCACTCCCCAGTGAGCAAGTGTTGGTTTTATTTTTTATTTTTTTTGAAAAAATTTTTTTGGGCGAGAAAATAAATTTCAAACTTGTAAAAAAAATTGAGCGGTGCCGGTTCAATTAAAATATTAATTTGTTCAACACAAATTAAATAAATATTGAATCGAATGCCTCGATTTCTTTTTAAAATTTCACAATTTATTTTTGAGCCCAGTTTTCATGGAATGAATAAAACGAATAGTATTAATAATCTAAAAATCAAAATATATGTTCTTTATGCTAGAAGCAACAGAACATATTAGGAAAGGATTATTATGGCAATAGAAATTCTTGATTATGAAGCACTAAGAAAGATTGATAAAAAAATTAAAAAAAGAAGAAAAAGATGTGTTGAATGTAATGAATTATATGAAGATGACAAAATCCAAATGCTTTATTATTTTAAAACAGAATTAGAATCAGAACAACATAATATTAGAAAATTTGAAGATGATTATGATATTGCTGAACATTTAGATTATACAAACCCATATGGATATGTTTGTAATTGATGTAGAAGTGATTAATTATGCAAAAAAAGTATTTTTGTTGAACTTGTAAACAACATAAATTAGATTATTTATTCTTTAATACTAATGATATAAAAACAAGACAAAACTTTTTAAGAGACAAAAATAATAAAGCAATTTGTTATGACTGTATTTTAAATGTTAGATTAAGTAGGAGATATAAATATGAATAAACAAAAAATATTTTCTTATAAAGACCAAGAAATTATTAATAAATATAATAAAAAACGTAATCAAGAAATAACAGAAGAACATTTAAATAATATAGAAAAATTAAAAGAAGATTTTAAAAAAGAAATAATTAATGAATATAAAGAAAAATTAATTAAAGAATTAGAAAAAATAATGTTAGATAAAAATTTGTATCGTGCTGATTCATCATTATTTAATGAATTAAATATTTTATTAGTAAAAATAAAAAATGGTGAATTTGATAATGACTAGATGTATTACATGTAAAAGTTTAACTGAAAATACTACTGGAATTTGTGATTCTCCATACCATAATTCTTTTAATAAAGCAAAATTCATTACATATTTAGAAAATAAAATTGAAAATGATGGATATAGAAGTGCAAATGTTGATGCCATATATTATTCATTAATTAAAAAAATCAATAATGGTGAATTTGATTAATAATGCAATATGACTTAATTATTGGTATTGACCCAGCAGGAATAGGTAGTAATGGAATGGTTATATATTCAAGTGAAACTAATAATATTGTTTTTAATGAAACATTTAATACATTAACTGTTTTATGAACTAAAAATATGTATAAAGAAAAAATGCAATTAATTAAAGAAAAATTTATTGATAAAAAAATATTAGTTATTGTAGAAAATTTCTTTTTAAGTTCAAAACAATTATTGGTGGTTGGCCCTTAATTACTGGACCATTTTTGATATAAAATTCTAAATTTTAATTTGTAAAATTGGTGGTTTTAGAAATTTAGAATGTATTCTTTCATAATTATAAAACATAACATATTGATTTACATCATTTATAGCTTCATTGATGGATAAATATTGATTTGATCCTTTAGGTAGTCATTCTTGAGATAAATGAGAAAATCAGTTTTCAGATAATACATTACCACCAATATCATAAGGTTGTTTTTTGCTTAAAATTATTTGTTTATCCTCTGCTCATTTTGTGATATCCTGACAATAAAATTCGTTGGCGTTATCTGAATGTAAAATAACATTTTTTACTTGATTTCAAGAAAATTGTTTGTTGATTTTTTCAAGAGCAGGAAGAATTAAATCCTGATATGATTTATTAGGAGCAATATTATAACTAACAACATTATTTGAATAAAAATCAATAATTACAAAAAGATATAATCATCCTTCTTTAGTATTTATTTGTTTAGTGTCCATTGATCAAATTTGATTTGAAGAGGTTGTACTTTTATAATCTTTGTTTACTTTATCCATTGTAGGTATTCACTTATTTGGATTTTTTTTGTTTTTAGGATAGTTATTTTTAGTTTGTTTTAATCCTTGAATATTGTGTTCTTTCATAATTTTTCGCATTTGTTTTATTGATAATTCTATATTTAAAATGATATTTTTTTCTTGTTTTAATCACTCTTTAAAAGCTGAAAAAATTCTTAAATATCCATAAATTCTGCCTTTTCTTGTAGAATGAAATTCGATTAAAAGTTGGCATATTTTTTGATATTTATGATTGCATTTAATAATATGATTTTCTTCTTTTTTAATAGGTTTTTGTTTATTTTTTAAAAAGTAATATGTTGATCTGTTTAATTGAAGATATTGACATAGGTTTCTAATTGAATATTGATTTTTACAATCATCAATAATTTTAATTTTTTCTTTGATATTTAATTTGTTAATTACTAATGCTATTTGTTTAATTTTATCCATTAATAAAAATCCTTTCAGGTTAAAATTAGTGTTAATTATATAACACAATTGTTTTTAGAATACATTCAGGTTTTTTAAATTAATGGTCTAGTAAAAAGGGCTAAGTGGCAAGTGGCATGATTTAAAAAATGAAAAGAGTAAAAAATGATATTATGAAAAATTTTATTAATAGCACCAATATTAATAACAAGTATAACACTAATAATATTTTTAATTTATATAATTAAAGATTTAAAAAATGAATATAAAATATTGAAAATATTAAGTGAAATTTCTAATCAAATTAAAAATAAGGAGAATAATTAATGATAATATTACCTACTTTGTTTGAAAATAAAGATGAAATTGAAATATTATCACCATTTCCAAAAGCAATTCATACAAGTAATGATATTAGAGCAATTATTTTAAGACAATACCCAAATGTTAAATCAAAACACATAATTGTTTCTGATCCCGAAAGTAATGTTGCATTAATAGTTGGTGATAATGATGTTTATCAAGGTTGAATTAAAGTAACAATTAAAAAATTAGAAAATTAAAGGAGATTAAAATGCCAAATATAGAAAATCAATCAAATTATACTTTAACTAAATTAATTAGAACTGGTATAAGTCCAATTTGTGCAATGATAGGTACAAGTGCTTATTATGGTCAAGTAATAGATAGTCCATTATTAGGTTCAATTAATAGTTTATTATTTGGTAAAAAATTAGGTTTAGATATATGAAATTTAAATCAAAGACCAAATACAAAAACTAAATTAATTAATAGTTCTAAAAAAATTATTTTAGGTTTAGGAACAATTGGTTTAGCAAATTATAGTAAATGAACAGAAAATAATATTAATCCTATTATTCCAATAACACCAATTCCAATAACTACTACAACCACAACAGAAGGTCCGCCATGATTACTATTAAATAAACAAGAACATCAGTCATTAATGGATTGAGATACTTATATTTCATTAAATACTTATGGTATTTCAAATCTTATTAGTGGATTAACTGAGTTAATACCTAATAAATTTGAAGCAATAAGAAAAATATGTAATATGGCAACTGGTGGTTGTTTAATATCAAGTGGGGTTGCTATGGGTATTAATAATGATTTTATGAATGCTTATGCAGTACCTACTATTATTGCTGGTGCAAGTGAAATAATCCATAATTTACTACCTATGGAAACTACAAATCATATTCAAGAAATGCAAGAAACATCATTTAATGATGAAACTGCAAGATTAGTAAATGATAATAGATTCACAATTAATAGTGAAACAACTAGTCAATACGGTAGTGATAATATGAGCAAAGTAGCATTAAATCACGATAATGCTTCATTAAATTGAGATTATAATCACATGAGTTTATAAAGGAGGTGAGTAATTTATGAATAAAGAAAAATTAATTGAATATTATAATCACGAAATAAAAACACATAAAGAAAGGATGGAACAATTAAATAAAGAAATTTCTTTATTTGTAACTATTATAAGTAATTCACAATCAATGATTGAAAGAATTAATGGTGGGCAATTTGATGAATAATTAGAAAAATTAAAAATTGAAAGGAAAATATTCAAATGAAAGAATTTTTACATGAATTAATAATTATTGGAACAAGTGTTGGAACATTAATTTGCAGAGAAATTATTGTTTTATTAAAAAGATTTATCACAACTCCAAAACATGTTAGAGCAAATAACAAAATTATAAAACATCAAAAAAAATTAGCAAAATTAAACGAAAAAATTAATAAAGGAGAAAAATAATATGACAAAAATTGAATTTAATGAAAAATATAGAAAACAAGATATCAGTATTGATAGAGATTTTGATTTACATATTGATAATTGTTTTAAATTTTCTGATATTGATACATTAGAAAACGCAGTTAATGATTATAAAAAATTAATAAGTGAAATGCCACAATTAGTTAAAGATTGATTATTGGGATAAGATTAGGAGAATGTTAAATGTTAGAAAATGAAAATAATGTTCAACAAACAACTGAACCTTTAAAGCCACTTGCCACTTGCCACTTGCCACTTAGCCCTTTTTACTAGACCATTAATTTAAAAAACCTGAATGTATTCTAAAAACAATTGTGTTATATAATTAACACTAATTTTAACCTGAAAGGATTTTTATTAATGGATAAAATTAAACAAATAGCATTAGTAATTAACAAATTAAATATCAAAGAAAAAATTAAAATTATTGATGATTGTAAAAATCAATATTCAATTAGAAACCTATGTCAATATCTTCAATTAAACAGATCAACATATTACTTTTTAAAAAATAAACAAAAACCTATTAAAAAAGAAGAAAATCATATTATTAAATGCAATCATAAATATCAAAAAATATGCCAACTTTTAATCGAATTTCATTCTACAAGAAAAGGCAGAATTTATGGATATTTAAGAATTTTTTCAGCTTTTAAAGAGTGATTAAAACAAGAAAAAAATATCATTTTAAATATAGAATTATCAATAAAACAAATGCGAAAAATTATGAAAGAACACAATATTCAAGGATTAAAACAAACTAAAAATAACTATCCTAAAAACAAAAAAAATCCAAATAAGTGAATACCTACAATGGATAAAGTAAACAAAGATTATAAAAGTACAACCTCTTCAAATCAAATTTGATCAATGGACACTAAACAAATAAATACTAAAGAAGGATGATTATATCTTTTTGTAATTATTGATTTTTATTCAAATAATGTTGTTAGTTATAATATTGCTCCTAATAAATCATATCAGGATTTAATTCTTCCTGCTCTTGAAAAAATCAACAAACAATTTTCTTGAAATCAAGTAAAAAATGTTATTTTACATTCAGATAACGCCAACGAATTTTATTGTCAGGATATCACAAAATGAGCAGAGGATAAACAAATAATTTTAAGCAAAAAACAACCTTATGATATTGGTGGTAATGTATTATCTGAAAACTGATTTTCTCATTTATCTCAAGAATGACTACCTAAAGGATCAAATCAATATTTATCCATCAATGAAGCTATAAATGATGTAAATCAATATGTTATGTTTTATAATTATGAAAGAATACATTCTAAATTTCTAAAACCACCAATTTTACAAATTAAAATTTAGAATTTTATATCAAAAATGGTCCAGTAATTAAGGGCCAACCACCTAATTCATGTAAAAATTCTTTCATTTGAATATTTTCCTTTCAATTTTTAATTTTTTTAATTATTCATCAAATTGCCCACCATTAATTCTTTCAATCATTGATTGTGAATTACTTATAATAGTTACTAATAAAGAAATTTCTTTATTTAATTGTTCCATCCTTTCTTTATGTGTTTTTATTTCGTGATTATAATATTCAATTAATTTTTCTTTATTCATAAATTACTCACCTCCTTTATAAACTCATGTGATTATAATCTCAATTTAATGAAGCATTATCGTGATTTAATGCTACTTTGCTCATATTATCACTACCGTATTGACTAGTTGTTTCACTATTAATTGTGAATCTATTATCATTTACTAATCTTGCAGTTTCATCATTAAATGATGTTTCTTGCATTTCTTGAATATGATTTGTAGTTTCAATAGGTAATAAATTATGGATTATTTCACTTGCACCAGCAACTATGGTAGGTACTGCATAAGCATTCATAAAATCATTATTAATACCCATAGCAACCCCACTTGATATTAAACAACCACCAGTTGCCATATTACAAATTTTTCTTATTGCTTCAAATTTATTAGGTATTAACTCAGTTAATCCACTAATAAGATTTGAAATACCATAAGTATTTAATGAAATATAAGTATCTCAATCCATTAATGACTGATGTTCTTGTTTATTTAATAGTAATCATGGCGGACCTTCTGTTGTGGTTGTAGTAGTTATTGGAATTGGTGTTATTGGAATAATAGGATTAATATTATTTTCTGTTCATTTACTATAATTTGCTAAACCAATTGTTCCTAATCCTAATGCTATTTTTTTAGAACTATTAATTAATTTAGTTTTAGTATTTGGTCTTTGATTTAAATTTCAAATATCTAAACCTAATTTTTTACCAAATAATAAACTATTAATTGAACCTAATATTGGTTTAGCAATTACTTGACCATAATAAGCACTTGTACCAATCATTGCACAAATAGGACTTATACCAGTTCTAATTAATTTAGTTAAAGTATAATTTGATTGATTTTCTATATTTGGCATTTTAATCTCCTTTAATTTTCTAATTTTTTAATTGTTACTTTAATTCAACCTTGATAAACATCATTATCACCAACTATTAATGCAACATTACTTTCGGGGTCAGAAACAATTATGTGTTTTGATTTAACATTTGGGTATTGTCTTAAAATAATTGCTCTAATATCATTACTTGTATGAATTGCTTTTGGAAATGGTGATAATATTTCAATTTCATCTTTATTTTCAAACAAAGTAGGTAATATTATCATTAATTATTCTCCTTATTTTTAATTTGATTAGAAATTTCACTTAATATTTTCAATATTTTATATTCATTTTTTAAATCTTTAATTATATAAATTAAAAATATTATTAGTGTTATACTTGTTATTAATATTGGTGCTATTAATAAAATTTTTCATAATATCATTTTTTACTCTTTTCATTTTTTAAATCATTTAACATTGATTGAACAAAATGCACGATTTTTAGGAATGTTTAAAGTGTTAAAGATTTGACCAGTTACAATAATTTCATCGTTTTTGTTTAATAAAATACATCGGTTATAAAGTTTTGGTTTATTAAAAATTAAAGTAACATAATTTAATCCATTTCATTGACCACGAACACTATAATATAATTCCTTATTACCTTTTTCGTAATATTTTGCTTCAATAGTGTTACTCAGTTTTACTGTTAATTTGACATAATTTTCTTTATCTTTCATTTTTATAATTTCCTTAAATAATTATCAAAAATTAATATTTTTTTATGATTTTTTAAATAATATTGAATATGCTTATAAGCATCTTGTTCATGTTTTGTTAATTTTATATTTCCTTTATAATTTGTTATTTTATTTTTATTTTTTGGGTGGTTTTCTAGATAATCTCAGTTGAAAACATCTTGTACTAATACCATTAATGCACCAATAATTTTAGGTGTTGCTAATGGATTAGTTAATAATTGTTTTGAACTTAAAAAGAAATTTTCTACAATAACTAATATTTTTTTATCAATAAATTTTTCTTTAATTAATTGCATTTTTTCTTTATACATATTTTTAGTTCATAAAACAGTTAATGTATTAAATGTTTCATTAAAAACAATATTATTAGTTTCACTTGAATATATAACCATTCCATTACTACCTATTCCTGCTGGGTCAATACCAATAATTAATTCATATTGCATTATCAATCAAATTCACCATTATTGATTTTTTTAATTAATGAATAATATATGGCATCAACATTTGCACTTCTATATCCATCATTTTCAATTTTATTTTCTAAATATGTAATGAATTTTGCTTTATTCATATTTATACCTCCTACTTAACCTAATATTTAAAATACAGTCATAACAAATTGCTTTACTATTTTTATCTCTTAAAAAATATTTTTTTGTTTTTATATCATTAGTATTAAAGAATAAATAATCTAATTTATGTTGTTTACAAGTTCAACAAAAATACTTTTTTTGCATAATTAATCACTTCTACATCAATCACAAACATATCCAAATGGTTTTGTATAATCCAAATGTTCATCAATATCATAATCATCTTCAAATTTTCTAATATCATGTTGTTCTGCTTCTAATTCTGTTTTAAAGCGATAAAACATTTGGATTTTGTCATCTTCATATAATTCATTACATTCAACACATCTTTTTCTTCTTTTTTTAATTTTTTTATCAATCTTTCTTAGTGCTTCATAATCAAGAATTTCTATTACCATAATAATCCTTTCCTAATATGTTCTGTTGCTTCTAGCATAAAGAACATATATTTTGATTTTTAGGTTATTAATAATACTACTATTCGTTTTATTCATTCCATGAAAACTGGGCTCAAAAATAAATTGTGAAATTTTAAAAAGAAATCGAGGCATTCGATTCAATATTTATTTAATTTATGTTTAATAAATTAATATTTTAATTGAACCGGCACCGCTCAATTTTTTTTACAAGTTTGAAATTTATTTTCTCGCCCAAAAAATTTTTCAAAAAAAATAAAAAATAAAACCAACACTTGCTCACTGGAGAGTGGCAAGGTTGGTTAAATAAAGAATAGAATTAATACAATAGGTCCCTACAACAGGTCTATATATACTAGTTTCCAATTCGCTCCCACCCCAAGAATTACCATTAATGGTTAGTATATTTTATTAGGTATCACTCCACTTTTTATTTATCCATGCAAGTCCACATGTTCTAGCTACTATTTTTAACAACTGTGTTGTAGTTCACTTTTTTAGTTCCCTAACACTTGTTGATAATAGCGTTAAAGAAGATTATTAATTATTAACTTTCTCCTACTTGGTCACTGCGTGTAGTAGATATTTAAAGGGTGCTAATAATAAAAAATTTAAAATTTTACAATTACAAAAAAAGACAAGATTATTTCTTGTCTTTTTCCTTTGATAATAATTTTTTAAATGTATATTTTTTAAAATACGTCGAATATAAATTTAAGGGTAAAAGAGAATTTAATTTGTCTATCATCATTTTGAAATGGTAATATTCAAAAGAATTTATTTATCTAGTAATTCATCTTCCTACTTTTTTGGGAACCTCCCGTCAATATCTTCAATTAAACAGATCAACATATTACTTTTTAAAAAATAAACAAAAACCTATTAAAAAAGAAGAAAATCATATTATTAAATGCAATCATAAATATCAAAAAATATGCCAACTTTTAATCGAATTTCATTCTACAAGAAAAGGCAGAATTTATGGATATTTAAGAATTTTTTCAGCTTTTAAAGAGTGATTAAAACAAGAAAAAAATATCATTTTAAATATAGAATTATCAATAAAACAAATGCGAAAAATTATGAAAGAACACAATATTCAAGGATTAAAACAAACTAAAAATAACTATCCTAAAAACAAAAAAAATCCAAATAAGTGAATACCTACAATGGATAAAGTAAACAAAGATTATAAAAGTACAACCTCTTCAAATCAAATTTGATCAATGGACACTAAACAAATAAATACTAAAGAAGGATGATTATATCTTTTTGTAATTATTGATTTTTATTCAAATAATGTTGTTAGTTATAATATTGCTCCTAATAAATCATATCAGGATTTAATTCTTCCTGCTCTTGAAAAAATCAACAAACAATTTTATTGAAATCAAGTAAAAAATGTTATTTTACATTCAGATAACGCCAACGAATTTTATTGTCAGGATATCACAAAATGAGCAGAGGATAAACAAATAATTTTAAGCAAAAAACAACCTTATGATATTGGTGGTAATGTATTATCTGAAAACTGATTTTCTCATTTATCTCAAGAATGACTACCTAAAGGATCAAATCAATATTTATCCATCAATGAAGCTATAAATGATGTAAATCAATATGTTATGTTTTATAATTATGAAAGAATACATTCTAAATTTCTAAAACCACCAATTTTACAAATTAAAATTTAGAATTTTATATCAAAAATGGTCCAGTAATTAAGGGCCAACCACCAATAATATTAAATTAAAAAATAATGATATTAGTCAAAATGAATTATTTAAACTTGATGATAATCAATTTAATTGATTATCTATTACAAATGAATTAGAAAGTAATAATATTCCATCATTAGTTCCTGCTGATTGAACATTAGCTAATGGTGAATATGGAAAATATTTTACAAAATTAATTATTAATAATAAAAAAATTGAAAATGCTTTAAATTTATATGGTTCAAATAAATCTCAATTATATTCTAAATTAGAATTTTATAAAGAAATTTTAAAAATTGATAATAATAGCGAATTTGAATTACAAATTGAAAATCCGATTAATAACTTAAATCGGATTGAAATCAGTGGTATTTTTGGTGCTGGTAACTATGATTTAATTTTAATTACTGATAAACAAGAAATAAACTTACAAAATATTAATTTATTTGATAAATATAATGAAAATATTTCTTATATTAACTTAGAGATATAAATTATTTATTAAAATATCCATTAGGATATTTACCATTTCATAATATATCTGTACTGTAATATCAATTTTGAAAAGATATATCAAATTTTCTTCTTAACGGTTCATCTGCAAAATATAACTCAAATTTATAATCTTTTTTTAAAGTATCATTAGGATTAGTTGTCCAAATAGTTTGAACACCTCATTCAACTTGTTTATGTGGAGTTAAAAAATATTTAACTCCACTAACATTATGGGTAAGTACCCCCCCATGATTAATCCTATTGTTCCGGTTGTAGCACCAGTTAGTGCTAATGCTAATGTTATTTTACTTAAATTTGTTTTTATTCATGTTTTCATATTAAATTACTACTTACTTATATTTTTATAAAATTGTACAACGTTTTGAACAACATTTACTTTTTTTGATATTTTGTTTTTGTTTATTGTTTTTTATTTTTTTATCTTCTACTACTTCATTTAAATTTATATGTTCTCATACTTCTTCATTATAAGTGATTGATTGTCTAACTCCGTTTATATTATCTACATATCATGTTGTTGTATTATTTTTAGATGTTTTCATATTAAATTACTCCTTACTTATATTTTTATAAAATTGTACAACGTTTTGAACAACATTTACTTTTTTTGATATTTTGTTTTTGTTTATTGTTTTTTATTTTTTTATCTTCTACTACTTCATTTAAATTTATATGTTCTCATACTTCTTCATTATAAGTGATTGATTGTCTAACTCCGTTTATATTATCTACATATCATGTTGTTGTATTATTTTTAGATGTTTTCATATTAAATTACTCCTTTTTTCCTTGATTTTACTTATAAATTGTACTATTTTTGATTATTTTTACAAGTATGCTTTTAAATGCAAAATAACGCCTAAATAAAAGGTGTTTATTTTGTGAGACCTATACTATTAATTATATTGAAATTGTTTATTATATTTTAAATATGAAAGTGGTTTTTTTATTGAATTTTAAATTACACTTATATATGTATATAATAAACAAGTAAATTAATATTTTAAATTATTTACAATAAATTTTGATTTTTTTAAAATAGTTAGGAGAAGTAAATTTGAATTTTAATTATAAATGAAATTTTAGAGAACAAAATGCAAAAATTGATAAATTAGTTTTAAAACATATAACAAATAAATGAGAAAAAATAGATTGAAGAATAAAAAATACAAGAGATAAAAAGAAATATAAAATTGTTGATTATCAATATCGAACAAGAAAAATAATGTATGGATTAGTAACTTATAAAAGAAGAATTTATGAATACTTTGATGAAAAATTGCAAAAATGAGTTCGTATTTGTTTAGTTGATGAAATACTAGAACTGCCAAAATATAAAAGAATAGGTGAAGATATTGAACAAACTATTATTGAATATTTTGCTGATGGAAAAAGATACAGAGATATTTGAGATATTATAAAAAAAGCAAATATTAGTCTTAGTTCTATTCATAGAGTTTTTAAAAATTTAGAAGTAATTGAAGCAAATCCAGTAAAAGTAAAATTAGAAAAAAATCAACCTATTTTTGTAGCAATTGATGATGGCCACCGAAAATTTTGAAATTTTAAACGTAAAGGTACAAAACATTCTATGCGATTAATAGTAACATATACAGATAATATTAATCACAAAGTACAAAATAAAAGAGTAAAAGCAATTATTAGACCAACAAAAACAGCAATTGGAGTTAAAAAAACTTCTGAATTTGTTAAAGAACATTGTCAAAAATTTTATGAAAATATTGAGCAAGCAAAAATTATTATTTGTGGTGATAGTGCAGGATGAATTAAAGAAGTTACTAATTATTTAGGTGCACAGTTTGTTTTAGATAAATTCCATTTAATTAGAACATTATATCTTGGTATAATGGCGGGAAATAAAGGAAAATATTTAAAAGAATATAATTACTGTAAAAATTTAATTAATAATGGTCAATATGAACAATTAATTGATTATTTATATAAAGAATTAGAAAATCATAAAAAATTAAAGAAAAAATATTTTAAAAATAATAAACAAGGTATTGAAAATCAAGGTAAGAAATGAAATATTGGTTGCTTTACTGAAACTAATATTTGACATGTTTTAAAAGAAATGCTTGGTAATAGAACTTATAATATTTCAATTTATATTAAAATGGTTATTTTTAAATGTAATAAGATAAATACAGAGATACAATTATTATAAATTAAAATTTAACTTTTTTTTAAAAATCAAAATAGAATAAAACTTATTAAATACGCTTTAATAAGAATTTTTGTTGTGTATAAATATTAAATTTATTTTTTAATTTTTTAGTAATTTTTAAAAATAAGTATTTTAGTTGCATTTAAGTTAAAAAAATTATATTATTTAAATACAATTTCATAAAAATCCAAATTATTTCTTGTCTAACATAATAATAAGACTATATAAGATTTAATTTATTCCGGATTTTTGACAATCGCCACTTAGCCCTTTTTACTAGACCATTAATTTAAAAAACCTGAATGTATTCTAAAAACAATTGTGTTATATAATTAACACTAATTTTAACCTGAAAGGATTTTTATTAATGGATAAAATTAAACAAATAGCATTAGTAATTAACAAATTAAATATCAAAGAAAAAATTAAAATTATTGATGATTGTAAAAATCAATATTCAATTAGAAACCTATGTCAATATCTTCAATTAAACAGATCAACATATTACTTTTTAAAAAATAAACAAAAACCTATTAAAAAAGAAGAAAATCATATTATTAAATGCAATCATAAATATCAAAAAATATGCCAACTTTTAATCGAATTTCATTCTACAAGAAAAGGCAGAATTTATGGATATTTAAGAATTTTTTCAGCTTTTAAAGAGTGATTAAAACAAGAAAAAAATATCATTTTAAATATAGAATTATCAATAAAACAAATGCGAAAAATTATGAAAGAACACAATATTCAAGGATTAAAACAAACTAAAAATAACTATCCTAAAAACAAAAAAAATCCAAATAAGTGAATACCTACAATGGATAAAGTAAACAAAGATTATAAAAGTACAACCTCTTCAAATCAAATTTGATCAATGGACACTAAACAAATAAATACTAAAGAAGGATGATTATATCTTTTTGTAATTATTGATTTTTATTCAAATAATGTTGTTAGTTATAATATTGCTCCTAATAAATCATATCAGGATTTAATTCTTCCTGCTCTTGAAAAAATCAACAAACAATTTTCTTGAAATCAAGTAAAAAATGTTATTTTACATTCAGATAACGCCAACGAATTTTATTGTCAGGATATCACAAAATGAGCAGAGGATAAACAAATAATTTTAAGCAAAAAACAACCTTATGATATTGGTGGTAATGTATTATCTGAAAACTGATTTTCTCATTTATCTCAAGAATGACTACCTAAAGGATCAAATCAATATTTATCCATCAATGAAGCTATAAATGATGTAAATCAATATGTTATGTTTTATAATTATGAAAGAATACATTCTAAATTTCTAAAACCACCAATTTTACAAATTAAAATTTAGAATTTTATATCAAAAATGGTCCAGTAATTAAGGGCCAACCACCATCTCCCAATTTATTTTTATTAAAAATGTCTATTTTTTGGACATTTTTAAGTATTGTTAAAAAATTTCTTATAAAAAAATATTTTTTTATAAGAAATTTTTTATTACATATTAATTTTTTCAAGTATAAAATTAGAATTAAGATTTATTTTAATTTAATTTTCCTAATAACATTTTAAAATTGGTGCTAAATTGCCAATTATTTTTTATTTTGAAATAACTTTAGAAAAATTAATATTTTAATAAATCTTATTATTTTAATGAAAGGAAAAAAGTAATTATGATAAAAATAAATTTAGAAGCGTGAAAAGGTTTAATTCGTAATTGAATTGAAGTTAACCCCAATCGTGATGGTCAATCAGTTACTAATAAAGTTAAACAACATGCTAACTATTTATTCCAACCTTATTATGATGGAGGATTATGAATAGGAACAACTCCTAGAGACTTAATTAATGGTAAAGAAAAGACATATTCCGTAATTAAATTTTTTAAAAGTCAATTAATAATTTTAAAATTTATTTTATAATTTTGTTATTAACAATAAATTTAGAAAAGTGTTGATAAAAATGATTTTTGAAAATTTAAAAAAATTAAAAAATGAAGAATTTTACAGATATTTTGGTATAAAACGTTTTCATTTTAATGAAATGTTAGAAAAATTAATTGAAATAGAAAAATTAGAAAAAAATAAAGGTCGAAAAAATAAACTTTCAGTAGAAGAAAGATTAATGATGACTTTATTATACTGAAAAGAATATTATACTTTTTTTCAAATGAGTATTAAATCTAAAATGAGCCCATCAAGTTGTTTTCGAAATATTACTTGAGTAGAAAATAAACTTAGTAACCACAAAGATTACCAATTTTTAAAAGAAAGATATAAATTAAAAATTGATAAAAAACAAGAAAATTCAAATGAATTTCAATTTTATTTAATTGATTCAACTGAGATTGAAATTGAAAGACCAACTAAAAAAAACTACAGTTAGAATATTTTTTTGGTAAAAGTTGAATGTATTCTATAAAATTTCAAATTGTATATGATTTTTTTAATAAAAAAATTGTTGATATTTTTGCTGATAATGGTAAAGTGCATGATTTTCAAATATTAAAAAATTCAAATCTTGAATTTTCAGAAAAAACAATAATTATTGGTGATTTAGGATATCAAGGTATACAAAATATTTATAAAAATACAATAATACAAATTAAAAGAATTAAAAATAAAAAATTAACTAAACAAGAAAGAAAATACAATAAGATTGTATCTAAAATTAGAATTAAAGTTGAACATGTCTTTGTTTGATTGAAAAGATTCAAAATTTTAGTAAATAAATGTAGAAAATCTAAATTTAGACTTATGTACTTAAGATTTAACTTACTTTGTGAAATTTTTAATAAAATAAAACCATTAAAATAAAAAAAATATTAAAAATATTTTTTTAAAATTTAAATTTTTATCGAGTTAATATAAAAATATTATTAACAATTTTTTGTTTAAAATGTAAACTCATTTTTTAAACTATTTTTTCAAAAAATATTTATTTCTATATTCAATAACACTAAATAGTTTTAAAACAATTTTATTGACAATTAATTAAATTTAATTACGGAATATGTCCAATATATTACTTTACCTTCAACAATTATTGTAACTATTATTTCTATGTTTCGAGTGAATTTAGATCAATTATCAATTTTTAATTGAGTTCCTGAACGATGATCGAGTTTAATGATTGATAGTATTGGTATTTTTATTTATGCTGCTGTTGCTAGTTGCATGTATTTTGGAATGAAGGGATTTCGTTGATTTGTTAATATTTCTGGTATTATTAAATGAGGTTCTGCTTTGTTTTTAATTGTTTGTGCTATTATTTTGGTAGTAACTAATAAAGGTTTAGCATTTTCACAAGCGGCTGAAGGAACAAAAAACATTAATTTAACTTTACCAAAAATTAATAATGCATTTAGTGGCTTCTTCTATTTTTTTATTGGTTTTGAAACTTTTATTGTTGTTGGAAAAAATGTTAAAAATCCAACCAAAAACTTTGGTAAAGGTATTTTAATAGTTTTATTATTATCAACTATTTTTTATTTAGCTGTATCAGTATTAGTATTTGGTGCCATTACTATTGACGGTACAAATGGCCAAAATGGTTGATCTGGAGCTACTAATGAATATATCCAAATAATGTTATATCAGGAATTGCTGGTATTACTGGTATGATTGTACTAGTTATTTCTACTTTATCATTGAAATTAAATGGTGCTATGCAAAATTCTTTATATTCTGGTGGTATGATTCAACCATTAGCCAAAGAAGGATATATTACCGAAAAATTAGCCAAATTAAATAAAGAAAATATTGCAATGCGTGCTAGTACAGCTAATTTAATTATTACTATTATTGCTTGTATTATTATGTTAATAATCCCAGATTTAATTGATGCACCTTTTGATTTTAATACAGTACTAGGATTTTCTACTAACATTACTATTGCTGTATATATTTTTGTGTTAGCTGCCACGTGTGTTATGGGTTATCGTAAACAAATTAAAATTAAAATTTGAGAATGAATTGTTTTTGTTGCTTGTGGTTTATTTTTACTTAGTCAGTTTGTTGTTTTTAACTATGGTATGATTAATGACATGATTAATAAAAGAGGGGAAGTATTAATAGCTGTTATTATTGAATTCTTAATGTTTTGAATGTTTATTGTAATTGCTGTTATTTGATATTTTATTTATTATCAGCCAAAATTAAAAATGCGTTTAGCATCAAATTTAGATTATCAAAATCAATTAGATCAAGAATTCATACCAATGACTGAAGAAGAAGCAATAAAATATTTACTTAATGAACCCGAAACAGAATTAGAACGAATTAAAATTCATGAAAATGAAGCCAGATCAGTTACAACTTAATTTCTTTAAATTATATTTTAACTTTTAAGAGTAATCATTAATAAATGATTACTCTTTTTCATATGCTCTTATCATTAATATCAATATTTTTAATTATATTTTAAAGAAATTAAAATCTATCATAAAATAATTATTACTGTAATCTATTTTATTTTTTGTTAAAAAATGATTTAATTACTATTATATTTGGAGGAAAAAAAATGATAAATACACAAGTATTGATTTTAGATTTTGGAAGTCAATATACACAATTATTAGCAAGAAGAGTAAGAGAAGCAAATGTTTATACTGAAGTTTTATCTTTTAATATTAGTTATCAAAAAATAAAAACATATCCCAACTTAAAAGCAATTATTTTATCTGGTGGACCATCAAGTGTTTATTTACAAAATGCTTATAAAATTGATCAAGTGATTTTTAATTTACCAGTTGCCATTTTAGGAGTTTGTTATGGCATGCAATTATTAACAAATCATTTTAAAGGGAAAGTAGAATTGGCAGATGAACAAGAATTTGGAAAATCAATTTTATATCTTGATCAACCAAATAATAAATTATTTAAAAAAGTTGCTAATCAATCAAAAGTATGAATGAGTCATGCTGATCATGTAACAAAAATTCCAAAAGATTTTATACAAATAGCTCATTCTGATTCTTCAATTTCAGCAATTGCACATTTGACTAAACCAATTTATGGTATCCAATTTCATGCTGAAGTTACCCATTCAGAATTTGGTAAGCAAATAATCGAAAATTTTTTATTTACAATAGCAAATTGTACAAAAGATTGAAGTTTAGATGATTTTATTAGTAATCAAATTTCAGAAATTAAAAATAAAGTCCAAGATAAACAAGTTATTTTAGGTTTAAGTGGTGGAGTTGATTCTTCAGTTGCCGCTGCCATTATTTCTAAGGCAATTGGTAAACAGTTAACTTGCATTTTTGTTGATACAGGTTTATTGAGAAAAAATGAAGCAATTGATGTCATGGAAATTTATAAACAAAATTTTAAACTTAATCTTGAAATGATTGATGCAAGTAAACATTTTTTTACTGCTTTAAAAGGTGTTAAAAATGCTGAAGAAAAAAGAAAAATTATTGGTAAACAATTTATTGATGTATTTACAACAGCAGCAAGAAAATTTAAAACGGCTGATTTTTTAGCACAAGGAACAATTTATCCGGATATTATTGAATCTTCAAGTAAACATGCAAGTTCAAAAACAATTAAAACTCATCATAATGTTGGTGGTTTACCTGATGATTTACAATTTAAATTGTTAGAACCATTAAAAACCTTATTTAAAGATGAAGTAAGAGAAATTGGTTTAAAACTTGGATTACCTGAAACATTAATTAATCGTCATCCTTTCCCTGGTCCTGGATTAGGAGTTAGAGTTATAGAAGAAGTAACAAAAGAAAAATGTTTAATTTTACAAGAAGTTGATCATATTTTTATTACCAAATTGAAAGAAAAAAATATATATAATCAAGTATCACAAGCATTTGCCACTTTGCTACCAGTTAAAACTGTGGGCGTAATGGGTGATAATCGCACTTATGATTATGTTGTTAGTTTAAGAAGTGTTAATACAATTGACTTTATGACAGCAACAAGTTCACATTTACCATGAGAATTTCTAGATGAAGTTGCAAATGAGATTATTAATAAAGTAGATGGTGTTAATAGAGTAGTTTATGATATTACATCAAAGCCACCAGGTACTATAGAATGGGAGTAAACTATGAATAAAGATTTAAATCAAAAAATAATATGTGAAGGAATTACTTTTGATGATGTATTATTAGTTCCAGGATATTCAGAAGTTTTACCAAATCAAGTTTCTTTAAAAACTAAATTAACAAATAAAATTGAATTAAATATTCCAATTTTATCTGCTGCTATGGATACAGTTACTGAATCTGATCTAGCAATTGCCATGGCAAGAGTTGGTGGTATTGGCATTATTCATAAAAATTTATCAATTGCTGAACAAGCTTTAGAAGTACAAAAAGTTAAAAGAAATGAGTCAGGTTTTATTACTGATCCAATTACTATTGGTGTTCAAACTTTAATTAGTGAAGCAAAATCAATTATGAGTACTTATCGAATTTCTGGATTGCCTGTTGTAAATGAAGAAAATCAATTAATTGGAATTGTTACTAATCGTGATTTAAAATATCTTGATAATGATAATGCATTAGTTAAAAATATTATGACTACCAAAAATTTAATTGTTGGTGATAAAACAACAACAATCGAACAGGCAAAACAAGTTATGTTAAAAAATAAAATTGAAAAACTACCAATTGTTGGTTCAAATAATAAATTGATTGGTTTAATTACAACAAAAGATATTGATAAAGCTATTGATTATCCAAATGCTTGTAAAGATGATCAAGGACGATTAAGAGTTGGTGCTGCTGTTGGTGTTGGTGAAGACACTTTAGCAAGAGTTGAGGCATTAGTTAAAGCAAAAGTTGATGTATTAGTTGTTGATTCAGCACATGGTCATAGTTTAGGGATTTTAAAAACAGTTAAAATAATTCGTAAAACTTATCCAAAATTAGATATTATTGCTGGAAATATTTGTACTGCAGCTGGAGCACAAGCACTTTATGAAGCTGGCGCAAATTGTATTAAAGTTGGTGTTGGTCCTGGTAGCATTTGTACTACTAGAATAATAGCAGGAGTTGGTGTGCCACAAATTACTGCTATTAATGATGTTTATAATTGAGCAAAAAATAAAAACGTAACTGTCATTGCTGATGGTGGTATTAAATATTCTGGTGATATTGTAAAAGCAATTGCTGCTGGTAGCAATTGTGTAATGTTAGGTAGCATTTTAGCTGGAACAGAAGAATCACCAGGTGAGGAAATTATTGTCAATGGTAAAAAATATAAAAATTATGTTGGTATGGGTTCATTAGTTGCCATGAAACGCGGTAGTAGTGATCGTTATTTTCAAAAAGGAATTAAAAAATTAGTGCCAGAAGGAATTGAAGCACGCGTTCCTTTTAAAGGAAAAGTACAAGATGTTGTTTTTCAATTAGTTGGTGGTATTAGAAGTGGTATGGGTTATGTTGGTGCTAAAAATATTTTATCTTTAATCCAAGATTCTAAATTTGTAAAAATTTCAAGTGCTGGTTTAAGAGAATCACATCCTCATGATGTTGAACTAACAAAAGAAGCACCAAATTATAATAAATAAAAAATTTGTATATTTAAAAAAACTAAGTTTTAATAAAACTTAGTTTTTAATTTTAATTAATATTTAATTTTTTTATTAATAACAATTTCATCGTTTTGTTGTACGTTATGACGTTTAATTGTAATTTCTTTGTTAGTTTTATTTATAGAAATTTCAGAATAACCACCAAAAAGTGCAGTACCACTTAAAACATCATAAATTGTCTTTTTACCAACATTAACTGCAATTATTTTTTCATCATATTTGGTTGGTACAAAGTGTTGATGTCCAGTTAACATTAAAATAACATTATATTTTGCTAAAATTTCATTTGCAAATTCAGTTCTTTGTTCTTTACTTCATCATTCTTGATCAATTGAAAAATCATCATATCCATAATGAAAAGCTAAAACAATTGGCATATTACTCAAACCAACATTTATTTCTAAATCTTTTTGTAATTCAGTTAATGCTGGCCCAGGATCACTTCTTCCAAAATTTCAACCTGAAGTATCTTTATTAATTGGCGCTAAACTGCATTGAACAAAATGTATACCCAATCAATTTCAAGAATATACAGGAACTTCATTTTTTGAAGTATAATAGAGTAAGTGAGCTGCTGTCATAGCATTTTGTTTAACAATATTTTGGTTAAGTCAAGTTTGGTTAACTTTACAAGTAGTATCAGAATCATGGTTACCAAAACTTGCTAAAAGATGATTAGAGATTGATGCTAACATTAATTTATAAGAAAATAAATTCCCTGTATATTTAACATAACGTGTTAAATCACCAGAAATAATAACACCTCTATTATTATTTTCTGGTAAATATTTAGCAAGGACACTAATTGTTTTGTCACTAACTGAGGATATCCAGCATGAATATCTGCTGTAGCTAAAAAATTAATTTCATCATTACTTTTTATTGTGTTTGTTAAACTTGAATTAATATTATAAGAAAAATTACTATTGGTCATTGATAAAGTATTACTTATTGCAAGTAGTAATAATATTTTTTTCATATCTTTTTCCGCTCCATATTAATTATAAACTTACACTTATTGCTGGATTTAATACTAATGGTGGTTCTACTTCATTATTATTTATTGAATTTATTTGTGTTTGTGATAGTAAAGGTGTTGTTTCATCAATTTCTCTACTATTTGTTTGTCTTCTATTTTCATAAAGTACTTTTACATATTCAACAGTTTTTACACTAACAGTTGAAGTTATTGCCATTGTTACTGCTGAAATTAAACCTCATATTAAAACACCTTTGACTGTAGAACGATATGGATTAAAATCATTGTTTATATAATTATCAATAAAATCATATTTCATAATATCTAATCATTCAGCAATAATTGTTGGGATTGAATATCATCCAGCAATATTTCCTATAACTTCACCGAAAATGGTTGAACTTAGTATAATTTTATTTTGTATTTTCATTTTTCTTTTTATCTCCTTTTTAAAAATATAAAAAACCATTTACTTTTAAACTAAAGTAATGGTTAAAATTTAAAACTTATATTCAGTTTGCAATTAAGTGCTATATCAGAAAAAATTAAAGATATAAGAAATTAGATATATATAATAAATTAATAAAATTGTTACTATTAATAGTAACAATTTTATTATTATAAATTTGGTAAATTTGGTTTATATTCTTTTACTGTATGTTGTATATTTTGTAAATTATCTATTTTTTCATCATTTGCCTTATTTTTTATATGATTAAAATTATCATTAAGAATGGTAGGTATTTTATCTAATTTTTGGTTAAGTATTATTTCTAATTCATTAATTTCTTTTTCCAAAATTTAGCATTCTTCTTTTAATTTTAGTGCTCTTTTTTCTTGCTCCATTACTTTTTTTCATTTCATTGTATGTCTTTGTCCACTAATTTTCATTTCTTGTCCTCATTTTTTACTTAATTCTGGATTATCTTCAATTAAATATTTATTACGTATTATTTTATATTTAGAATATAATTTTTCTTGTTCTTTTTTAGTATTTGATATTTTTATTTTTTGCTGTTTATAAAGATTATTTAATTCATTAAATTTGTCGATAAGAATTCATAATGATTCATGATATTTTTTAATTTCTAAATTTAGTTGATTAATTTCTATTTTCTGTTTTTCAGTCATTTTAACTACTCTTTATAAATTAATTATTTTTTAAATAATTAATTTATATTTCCTTTCATTTTTCTAAATAAAAAACTATTATTTTTATTTAAAAATAATAGGTTAAAAACTCATATCAAGTTTAACTAAATACTATCATATTTGATTAATAAATATAGAAAATTGATTAGAAGATTTATAATTATATTTCAACTCCTTTTAAATCATTGATGTTTACTCCTATTTTTGATATAAATAATTTGTATTTAAAATAATACAAATTTTTATTGAAAATAGAAGAATATTATTTTTAAATATTTGGTAGTTTTAAGAACTTTATTCACTAAAATCAAAAGAACTTTATTTTAGTATACAATTAAATTATACGTTTGAAGAAAGGTTGGTTGATAATGCAATTTTTTAAAAAGAAGCATATAGAACAAAAAACAACAACCATGTTTAAACAATTTTCGCAACTATCGAAAGAAGAAGTTATCCAACAATTAGATGGTAGTATGTACGGATTAAAAAAGGAAGAAGTAGAAGACAGACTTAAAAAATATGGTAAAAATGTTTTTTCTCATAAACGATTTGTTTGATACAAAAAATTAATGCACAATATTTTTAATCCTTTTATTATTGTTTTAATGATAATAGTTATCTATAATTTTATTAGTTACAGTATTATTGATACTAATACTGATAAAAATGTTGATTTGTACAGTGCTATTATTGTTTTAGTAATGATTATTTTGAGTGTTTTTATATCTTACTTTCAAGATTATCGTTCCTATAAATCTTCAGAAAAATTACGACAATTAATTGAAACAACAGCCAGTGTTTTTCGATTTAGTAATAAAAATAAAAAAATTGATTTTAATGCTTTAAATAGTGTTGCCAATTTTACAAAAGAAGTATTAATTGAAAATTTAGTACCAGGTGATATTATTTTCTTATCTTCTGGTGATATGATTCCTGCCGATGTTCGAATTTTAGTTTCAACCGATCTATTTATTAATCAATCAGCACTAACTGGTGAAACATTTCCTGTTGAAAAACATGCTATTAATACTAAAGATGATAATAAAAAAAGTAGTATCCTAGAATTTGAAAACATATGTTTTATGGGTACTAGTATTGTTTCGGGCGGTGCTATTGCTATTGTTATTGCATCAGGTGTTAATACTTATTTTGGATCAATTGCTAGTGCAGTAACTAGTAAACGTCCTGTTACTAGTTTTAGTAAAGGTATTAAAAAAGTTACCTACATTCTTATTGGTTTTATGTGTGTAATGGTACCATTAATATTTATTGTTAATGTAATTACTAAAAATAATATTTTAACAGCGTTAATATTTTCAATATCAGTTGCTGTTGGTATTACCCCCGAAATGCTGCCAATGATTGTTAGCGCTAACTTAGCAAAAGGTGCAATTAGATTATCACATAAAAAAGTAATTGTTAAAAATTTAACTAGTATTCAAAGTTTTGGTGCAATGGATGTTTTATGCACTGATAAAACCGGTACTTTAACTGAGGATAGAATTGAGTTAGTTAAACACTTAGATCCAGAAGGTGTTGAATCAAACAAAGTTTTAGAAATGGCATATTTAAATAGTTCTTTACAAACTGGATTAAAAAATAATATTGATAAAACAATTGTCCAACACATTAAAGCTCATCATAATAAAATAGTTGAAATGCCCTATCGTAAAATTGATGAAATACCTTTTGATTTTATAAGAAGACGAATGTCAATAGTAGTTTCAAAAGATAAAATTAATAATACTTTAATTTGCAAAGGAGCAGTAGAAGAAATATTAAAAATTTGTACTAAAGTTGAAATTGGGGGGAAAGTAATTACCTTAACTGATAAAATTAAAGAAAATGTTTTAAAATTAAGTACGGAATTAAATAATGATGGTTTACGAGTAATTGCAATTGGCTATCAAGATTTTGCTAGTGACAAAACAGTTTTTAAAATAGAAGATGAATCTAATTTAGTTTTATTAGGATATATAGGTTTTTTAGATGTACCTAAACCTAGTGCTATTAAAGCAATAACAACTCTTAATCAACACGGAATTGATGTTAAAATTTTGACTGGTGATAACGAAATTGTTACTAAAGCAATTTGTAAAAAGGTGGGATTAGAGCCAGGAATTCCTTTATTAGGTAGTGACATTGAAGATATGGATGATCAACATTTACAAGCATTAGTAAATAAAACTACTATTTTTGCGAAAATGGATCCATTACAAAAATCAAGAATTATTGATATTTTAAAGTTAAATGGTCACACTGTTGGCTTTTTAGGTGATGGTATTAATGATGCTGTTGCTTTGCATCACGCTGATGTTGGAATATCTGTTAATAGTGCTACTGATATTGCCAAAGAAGCATCTGATATTATTTTATTAGAAAAAGATTTAGATGTTTTAGAACAAGGAGTGATTAGTGGCAGAAATACTTTTGGTAATATTTTAAAATATATTAAAATTACTATTTCTTCTAATTTTGGTAATTCATTAAGTATTTTAATTGCTTCAATTTGATTACCTTTTTTACCAATGATGGCAATTCAAATTTTACTACAAAATTTATTATATGATATTTCTCAATTAGCAGTTCCTTGAGATAGGGTTGATGAAGACTTTATTAAAAAACCACAAAAATGAAATGCAAAAAGTATTTTACCTTTTGCATTCTGGAATGGACCGCTAAGTTCAATATTTGATATAACCACCTTTTTATTTTTAGGATATGGTTTACATATCTTTGCCAATTTTGCTAATGTAGATCCTAATAGTGCTGCTGGCATATATCAACAATCATTATTTCATACTGGATGATTTATTTTAGGAGTTACTTCACAAACATTAATTGTACAATTATTACGAACTTCTAAGGTACCTTTTATTCAAAGTATGCCATCTCATCAGTTATTTTTAACAACAATTATAATTACTATTATTGGCATTAGTATTCCATATACACAATTAGGAGCTACTATTGGTTTAACACCAATTCCTTTAATTTTTTATGCTTATTTAGCTGGTGTTGTCATTGTTTATTTCATTGCTAGTCAATTATTAAAAATGATATATATAAAGGTTAATAAACGCTGATTATAAACTAAATTTTAATTTTAAGAAAAATGTATTGGATTTTTTTAAAATTATGATACAAATAAATGTAAAACTAAAGAAAGTTTTTGTATTCCTGTTACTTTATTAAAAGTAACAGAAATTTCATATTATAGATAGGAACAGATAAAAGTATGCTAACATTAAATTACCTTATTGATCAATTTCAAAAGAAAAGAATTCAATTTTCTATTATTGAAGATTTTATGAATAATCCAAACATTAGTGATGAGGAAGTTATTAGTTTAGATAATAACAATAGAAATGCCCTTCATAATAGTTTTTATTAGATTTAGATGAAGGAGCAGAAATAGAAGATGAATATAACTATGATCCACATGAGGAAGGTTGAGAAACTTCAAGTGAATTAATAGAATTTACAACTAATAAAATAAAACTTATTAATTGATTAATAAATTTTAAAAAAAAATGATAAAAATTTTTTAAATCAACAAGATATTGAAGGAAATTCACCCTTACATTTAGCAATTATGAAACAATATATTGTAGACTGAAAACTTGGAGGAGAGTTTAAAAATATAGCAAAACAACTAATTAATAATTCACAAGTTAATCCCAATTTAGTAAATTTGCAAAATGAAACCCCATTTTGCAAATTATTAATACAAGAGATTAATAAAGCTGATGCATATCCGACAAATGAAGAAATTCGTGAATTAGTTAATGATTTTCAAAATAATTCTCATTTTAATATTAATAGTGTTAATAATAAAAATCAAAATCTTTTACATATTATTTCTAAAGAGGGTAATAAAACTGATTTTAGAATTAATTTTGCCATCACTAAAAAAACTAATTTTTATCAAATAGATGATAATGGTAATACACCTTACGAAATAGCAATCCTAAACAACAATTTTGATATGTTAGAAATAATAGAAAATTGCAAATATTTTGATATTAATACACCTATTGATGAGTTTAATAACACTATATTACATAGAGCAATTAAAAGTAATAATAAAAAAATTATAAGAACACTACTATTAAAAAATGAAAATGGTGATTTAGAAATTAATTTTGATATTAAAAATAAAAATAATGAAAAACCTTTTAAATTTGAAGATATGATAATTGATTGATTACATCAATTACCAAGAAATCAAAATCAAATTGAAATGATGATTATTGATTTTTTAATAACAAATGAATGTAATTATAATAATTATATAACTAGAGAAGGATTAACTTGATGAACTTTAGCTATTAAATATAACTTAAAAGAAGTTACTAATTATTTGGTTAATAGTGTATTGTGTATTAACTGATATTAACAAAATAGATAGTAATCCTTTTAAAAATAAAAATTATCTTTTTGATAATGAGATAAAAGAAGAAGTAGATAGTATGTTAGATGATTTATCATATGTTGATTCAAAAATTATAACATCTATTAAAAAGCTTCCAAATTGTCCTAATTTTAATGAATTACAAAAAGATGCTTTAGAACAACGAGTAACTGCTATCCATAATTTCAAAAAATATCAAACTGATCAAAATTTATCTGATAATGAAAAAGCAATTTTTAAGATATACCTAGATGCAATATTAGATGAAGATGATACAAATTGATCAGAAGAAAAGAAAACAGATTTTAATAAAGTAAAAGAATGATTAACAAAAGAAGAAGTTAACAAAGAAAAGCGTAAATTAGAAAATACAGAAAAAAATGATAGCAAAAAAAGAAGGAAGTTATCAATTGCATAACTACTGCTAAAACTTTTCTTAAAAATTAATATTTTAATAAAAATAACTGCAAAATAATAATAAATAGTTTCCGTATTATTTATAAAAATAGATAAAAATTATTGTAAAGTTAATTAAATTTGTTAATATTGTTACGTTGTATAAATAAAAATATTTTTATTTTTCAAAATATATATTAATTTTCTTTATTATATTAGATTTAAGGGAGTAAAAAGAAATGAAAAAAATACAAATAATAACAATATTATTATTTATTTTAACTATTTTACTTATAATTTCTGGTTTAATTCTCATAGATTTTTGTGATTATCATTCTCATATGCGTAATCAAACAACGTTAAAGTTTGAAAATATAGAAAGAAATGGATTTCAAATATTAGCTACAACCAGCATATATCATATTTTAGAATATTCACCAAAATATGTATGTTATATAAGTCAAAATATTGGAAATTATTATAATTGAGTAGAATTACAAATTGGAGTTATTTTCTGTATAATTTTAGTACCAACTTTATTTTATGTAATTACTTTATTAATTTTTACTAATATTTGTTTAAAAATAAAAGAAATAACAATTTTTGAGATGCAATCGAAAATTGTGAAATAATTAACAATTACTATATTCATTAAAATTTAATAATTTATATTTATTATTTTTTACTATTATTATTTTTCTACATTTCAATAATGTTAAATGTTATTATATTTATATAGTTTAAAATGATATATAGGTGATATAAATGAAATTAAAAATAAAAAATATTGGTCCTTTTAATGATACTTCTTTAAATATTGGCGATATTACTATTATTGCTGGTGTTAATGACACTGGTAAAAGTTACTTAAGTAGATTAGTTTTTGCAATGGTAAAAATTGCTACTAGTGATATTAAGTCAGAAATAATTAAGAATTTTTTTAACTTTGCTGAAGATACTTTTACACAAATTGAAAATACTGGTAGTAATTTTCTTGAAACAAATTTTAATAGTAGTGAAAAAGAAAGTGCTTTATTTAAAGAAATTGAATCTATTTATAATAATATTAATTTAAATAATAAAACATTTATGCAAAAATGAATAACAAATTTTAATTATAAAATTGAAAAATTTAATAATTTTTGAATTAATTTATTAACAGACTATCATCAATTGCTAAAAATAAATGATGATTTAATTACCAAAACATTACAAAGAATTGAATTAGATACTAATAAAGATAGTTACAAAATTAAAATTATTAAATATACAATTAATATTATTAATAATGATATTTTACAAACCTTAGAATTATCTAATAATAAAGATACTGATATCATTTCATATTTAATGGCTAATATTCTTCGTGAAAACTTTCATGGTGAAAACTTAAGAAATAAAAAATATAATAATAAAGATAGTTATTTAAAACTTAGTTTAGACAATAACAAAAGTTTAACAATTAATATTAATGAAAATAATAAATTTTCTTTAGAACATGAGTTTAATTACTTAGAAAATATTATTGAAAACCCAATAATTGATGCTACTTATATTAGTGATACTGACCAAATTTTAAATTTAATGATTGAAGAAAGTCTTAGTAAAAAACAATCATCATATATGTTAGAGAGTGAAAAATTAAAATTATCATTAAATAACATTTTCAAATTTAAAAAGTGTCACTACTTAGATGATTTTAAAAATAAAATTAATATTCAAAAAAATATTGAACAGTATAGTAATTTGAAATTAGTATTAATTAAACAAAAAATTAATCAAGAACTTGAAAACTATTTTGGTAATGAAAATAAAATTAACTTTGAAAATGGTAGTTTAACTAAGAATGGTATTACTATTAAACTTGCTAACTCCTCACGTGGATTAAAAATTATTGAATCATTTAAAGAAATGGTTAAAAGTGACTTTTTTAAAGAAGGTAACTTAGTAATTATTGATGAACCTGAAGCGTATATTCATCCAGAATGACAATATTTATTTACTAAACTATTATTAAATATTGCTAAAATAATTAATTTTAAATTAATTATTTCAACACATAGTCCATATATTCTTGAAACAATAACTTCACTAGCAAGTCGTGACTTTAAAAACTTAAATTTTAAATATAATTTTATTAACAAAGATAAAAATTTTGATTCTTGTATAATTGAAGAGAATAGTTTAGATCACATTAATGAAGCTTTAAGTTATCCATATAGGGAGTTAGACGAATATGAATTTAAATGAGACATTAAAAAATAATTTAATATTTATTTATAAAAAAAATAAAAAAACATTTCGTTTGTTATCTTATAGTACTGCTTCTAAAACATATTCTTCAGATTCTGAAGAATATGCAATTGATGGTGATAATCTTAAACTTTTATGTTGTAGTCATTCACGTGGTATTAAATCAATTGATGCTATCACTTATAATAAAAGAAATGAATTTTTATTCATTGAATTTAAAATTCAAAAACATTTTCATGAAGACATTATTAATGATTTATCAAAAAAATTTACTGATACCTTTATTTGTTTTCAACATAATATTGATAAAAAACATGAAATTTCTTTTGACAAAATTAAATGTTTTTTTGTATTTAATATTAGAAGAGAAACTGATCGTAATATTAGAAATATCAAAAGAATTAAAAAGAAATTAAATAATAAAGTTGATGAATTAAATAAAGAACATCGCATTTCTTTAAATTTTAAAATCATTTATTCATCAACTTTTGATCATAGTATTGAGTATTTTAAAATGGATGACTACTTTAGTGAAGTTAAGTAAAATTTATATTTTAAAATGAAAAATGCACCATATTGATTTTATAATCTAATTACGGTGCATTTTATTTTTTATTTTACTAAAATTTTGGGCGGTTGTCAAAGTTACGAAATAATTTATTATCATATTAGTAACTTATTTCCAAAAATGAATTATTTGAAAAATAATGAAAATTAGATAAAATTACTCTCTTTAACCCTTAAATTTAAATTTATATTCGACGTATTTTAAAAAATATACATTTAAAAAAATAAAAATTATTCTCAAAGTTATTAAGGAAAAAGACAAGAAATAATCTTGTCTTTTTTTTGTAATTGTAAAATTTTAAAATTTTTAATAATCGTCTTTAACGCTATTATCAACACGTGTTAGGGAACTAAAAAAGTGAACTACAACACAGTTGTTAAAAATAGTAGCTAGCATGTGGACTTGCATGGATAAATAAAAAGTGGAGTGATACCTAATAAAATATACTAACCATTAATGGTAATTCTTGGGGTGGGAGCGAATTGGAAACTAGTATATATAGACCTGTTGTAGGGACCTATTGTATTAATTCTATTCTTTATTTAACCAACCTTGCCACTACCAAGTGAGCAAGTGTTGGTTTTATTTTTTATTTTTTTTGAAAAATTTTTTGGGCGAGAAAATAAATTTCAAACTTGTAAAAAAAATTGAGCGGGGCCGGTTCAATTAAAATATTAATTTGTTTAACACAAATTAAATAAATATTGAATCGAATGCCTCAATGTTTTTTAAAATTTCACAATTTATTTTTGAGCCCAGAATTGCTGGAATGAATAAAACGAATAGTAGTATTATTAATAACCTAAAAATCAAAATATATGTTCTTTATGCTAGAAGCAACAGAACATATTAGGAAAGGATTATTATGGCAATAGAAATTCTTGATTATGAAGCACTAAGAAAGATTGATAAAAAAATTAAAAAAAGAAGAAAAAGATGTGTTGAATGTAATGAATTATATGAAGATGACAAAATCCAAATGCTTTATCGCTTTAAAACAGAATTAGAAGCAGAACAACATGATATTAGAAAATTTGAAGATGATTATGATATTGATGAACATTTGGATTATACAAAACCATTTGGATATGTTTGTGATTGATGTAGAAGTGATTAATTATGCAAATAGAATTTAAAAAAGAACAAATTGTAAAAGATAGACCACAATCTATTCTTATTGATTATGGTGAATATAAATTACAATGTCCAAAATGAATGGTTAAAAATAATAGTTTTATTGCTGATGATAAATATATATATTGAGTTTTTAATTTAGAAAATATTAAAAGAGAATTAAGCGGTAATGAATTAATAAAATTATTAGAACCATATATTAAAGACCAAAAAATAACTGTTAATAAACCAACTGCTCCAAAAGAATATTATCTTAATTATATAAAACTTGAACCATTAACATTTTATGAACAGCATAATAGTTGATTTATTGGTGAAATAACTGATAACAAAACTAAAATTACTAATCCTTGTTTTAAATATAACATTACGTGAGAAGAAAACAGAAAAGGTTTTAAAATAAATAATCCATATAACCATAATGATTTACCAATTAATTATATAATTACTTCTTTTAAGGAAATTTCAACTCATAATGAAAAAGTATTTTTGTTGAACGTGTAAACAAAATAAATTAGATTATTTATTCTTTAATACTAATGATATAAAAACAAGAAAATATTTTTTAAGAGATAAAAATGGTAAAGCGATTTGTTATGACTGCATTTTAAATATTAGGTTAAATAGGAGGTATAAATATGGATAAAGAAAAATTATTTTCTTATAAAGACCAAGAAATTATTCATGAATATAAAGAAAAATTAATTAAATATTTAAAAAATAAAATTGAAAATGATGAATATAGAAGTGCAAGTAATGATGCAATATATTATTCATTAATTAAAAAAATCAATAATCGAGAATTTGATTAATAATGCAATATGACTTAATTATTGGGATTGATCCTGCTGGAATTGGTAATAATGGAATGGTTATATATTCAAGTGAAACTAATAATATTGTTTTTAATGAAACATTTAATACATTAACTGTTTTATGAACTAAAAATATGTATAAAGAAAAATTTCAATTAATTAAAGAAAAATTTATTGATAAAAAAATATTAGTTATTGTAGAAAATTTCTTTTTAAGTTCAAAACAATTATTAACTAATCCATTAGCAACTCCTAAAATTATTGGAGCATTAATGGTATTAGTACAAGATGTTTTTAACTGAGATTATTTCGCAAGTTATCCTAAAAATAAAAATAAAATAATAAATTATAAAGGAAATATAAAATTAACAAAACATGAACAAGATGCTTATAAGCATATTCAATATTATTTAAAAAATCATAAAAAAATATTAATTTTCGATAATTATTTAAGGAAATTATAAAAATGAAAGATAAAGCAAATTATGTCAAATTAACAGTAAAACTAAGTAACACTATTGAAGCAAAATATTACGAAAAAGGTAATAAAGAATTATATTATAGTGTTCGAGGTCAATGAAATGGTTTAAACTATGTTACTTTAATTTTTAACAACCCAAAACTTTATAAACGATGTATTTTATTAAACAAAAATGATGAAATTATAGTAACTGGTGAAATCTTTAATAATTGAAATATGAATATAAATCGTGCATTTTGTTCAATCAATGTTAAATGATTTAAAAAATGAAAAGAGTAAAAAATGATATTATGAAAAATTTTATTAATATTACCAATATTAATAACAAGTATAACACTAATAATATTCTTAATATTTATTATTAAAGAATTAAAAAAAGAATATAAAGTATTAAGAATATTAAGTGAAATTGCTAATCAAATTAAAAATAAGGAGAAATAAATAATGAAATGTAATTGAACTGAAAATGATACAAAAATATCATATACCTAATATGATATTGCTATGCCCTATTATAAAATAATTGAATGTAATAGTACAAATACTACAAGAGATAAATAAAATGTTAATGAAAGATATTTTTGTGAAATAAATTTAAAACAAGTTAAAGAAACACGAAAATTAATGCATAAAAATTGTATTAATAAAGAACAATTAATTTAATATTTAAATAATCATTTACTTTTAGATATGGAATTAATAATTGAATATTTAGAAAGAGGTGACTTTGATTAATGATTATATTACCTACTTTGTTTGAAAATAAAGATGAAATTGAAATATTATCACCATTTCCAAAAGCAATTCATACAAGTAATGATATTAGAGCAATTATTTTAAGACAATACCCAAATGTTAAATCAAAACACATAATTGTTTCTGACCCTGAAAGTAATGTTGCATTAATAGTTGGTGATAATGATGTTTATCAAGGTTGAATTAAAGTAACAATTAAAAAATTAGAAAATTAAACGAGATTAAAATGCCAAATATAGAAAATCAATCAAATTATACTTTAACTAAATTAATTAGAACTGGTATAAGTCCAATTTGTGCAATGATAGGTACAAGTGCTTATTATGGTCAAGTAATAGATAGTCCATTATTAGGTTCAATTAATAGTTCTAAAAAAATTATTTTAGGTTTAGGAACAATTGGTTTAGCAAATTATAGTAAATGAAGTGAAAATAATATTACTCCAATTATTCCAACAACACCAACCCCAATAACTACTACAACTACAACAGAAGGTCCGCCATGATTATTATTAAATAAACAAGAAAATCAGTCATTAATGGATTGAGATACATATATTAGTTTAAATGCTTATGGTATATCAAATCTTATTAGTGGAATTCTAGAATTAATACCTAATAAATTTGAAGCAATAAGAAAAATTTGTAATATGGCAACTGGTGGATGTTTAATTTCAACTGGTGTTGCAATGGGGATAAATAATGATTTTAATAATGCTTATGCAGTACCTACCATAGTTGCTAGTGCAAGTGAAATAATCCATAATTTACTTCCAATAGAAACAAATCATAATAGAGAAATGCAAGAAACATCATTTAATGATGAAACTGCAAGATTAATAAATGATAATAGATTTACTATTAATAGTGAAACAAGTAGTCAATATGGTAGTGATAATATGAGCGAAGTACCATTAAATTATGATAATGCTTCATTAAATTGAGATTATACTCACATGAGTTTATAAAGGAGGTGAAAAGTCATGAATAAAGAAAAAATTATTGAATATTATAATAATGAAATTCAAACATATAAAGAGAGAATGGAACAATTAAATAAAGAAATTCCTTATTAGTAAGCATTATAAGTAATTCAAAATCGATGATTGAAAGAATTAATGGTGGTCAATTTGATGAATAATTAAAAAATAAATAATTGAAAGGAAAATATTGAAATGAAAGAATTTTTACATGAATTAATAATTATTGGAACAAGTGTTGGAACATTAATTTGCAGAGAAATTATTGTTTTATTAAAAAGATTTATCACAACTCCAAAACATGTTAGAGCAAATAACAAAATTATAAAACATCAAAAAAAATTAGCAAAATTAAATGAAAAAATTAATAAAGAAAATAAATAATAAAGTGGTGATGTAAATGTTAGAAAATGAAGATAATGTTCAACAAACAAATGAACCTTTAACTGAAAATAATGTTCAACAAGAAATAGAAAATAAAGTTAGTGAAGCAGAAAATAAGTTAAATAAACTTAATCAAGAAATTAAAGAAAAAGAAATGATTAATATATTTAAAAAATATCAAGTTAAAACTGAATTTTATGATTTTTTAAAATTTAAAACAAGTAATATAGAAAAACCAAAAATTGAAGAAACTATTAAAAAAATTATTAAAGAGCAACCAATATTTAAACAAACAATTAATACAGGTGGCAATAAACAAATAATTATTAATAATAAACCAAATGATAAAGAAAATTTTTTAATTAATTATAAAAAGAAAAATTATTTATAAACGAAAGGAAGGAATAAAATGTCAGAACCATTTAATCAAAATTTAGACAATACAGAGAGATTAGTAGAAGCACCAGAATTTATAGAGTTTTTTAAAATTTCAAATAGTCCATGGGCAAACTTTTTTCCTACTGAAATTGTTGACTCAGTAAATATTGAGTTTATTGTTAAAAAACCAAAAAAACCGGAAGTAAAAATTATTGCTTGGGATGATAAAAGTAAAAGATATGAATTACCATATGTTGATACAGATAAAATTAGTAAAAAAATAACTAAAAAATATCTTGCAGGAGAAATTATTGCAGATGTAGATTTAAAAGCAAATAATGGACAAAATTTATTAGATAGTATGCAATATGAAGTTGCAAATGATTTAGCAGATAAATTAGCAATTGATGATACACAAGCAATTGCAAAATTTGCTACTAAAATCGATATTGAAGATACAACACCAGTAGGATATTTAAAATCAATGTTATCTGCTTGAAATACTTTGTTTCAATTTAGAAACATTGCAAATAGTAAATTTTTTATTACTAATGGTCTTTATGATAGTTTAGTTTATTTAGCTGATAATAAAGGTTTAATTACCGATAATCAGTTGGCACAACAATTACGTTTAAATGGAAATAATTTATATGTAAAAGGTGTATTATGTGAAATCGTTCTTGATGACTATATGATTTTTACTAATGATAAAAATGAACAACAATTAATGACCTTTATTTTAGCAACACCAAGAGCGATGAAAAGATACATGATAGAAAATACAGTTATTTATGTAGATTTTATTAAAGATGATAAAGCAGGAAGAGCATATAAAGTTGCTGGTGAAGTTGTTGGAGAAGCAATACCATATATTTCTAATAATGAAACAACATCAAGATGAATGTTATGTGGAGTTATTAAAACAGAAAAAACTGATTTAAAAACTAAAATTACAGTTTTAACAACAAATATTACTGCAAATGTTAATAACAATAACAATGAATTAAATACACAAATAAAAAGTATTAATGAACTTAAATCATTAAATCCAAATTTAACAAATCCAACTATTAAATATTTTAGTGATGCACAAGGAAAAACTAATGTAAGTAATCAAAAACAAAAAGCAGGTGACTTATATATAACTATTACTGCAAATGTTAATGATTTAAATTATAAAGGAACAACAAATCCAATTAAAATAACTCTTAAATAAAGGAAATTAATATCATGCCAATAGGTACAACTAATACAGCAATACTTTTAAACATAAATAAACCAAAACATACTAGAACAAGTAACCAACAAGAAAATAAAAGTTTTTGATGAGAAATTTTAGAAATGATTGGTGTACAAGTTATAGCAGTAGCACTTGCTCCTTTTACTGGTGGATTAAGTGAAAGTATAGCACTTGGATTAGGTGCAAGTGATTTAATTGCTAGTATTAGTGCTGTTGGTGTAGAATTTTTAACTGATTTTACTATTAATCAAGTTTATGATTATTTAAAAGGAAATGTAACACCATTAAATACTTTTTTTAATATATTACCAGCATTTGCTGGACTTAATAAAATTAGTCGTGGTTATCGTACAACTAAATTTATTAAGTTAGCACAAAAAACTAAAACATTAGAACAAGTTGGTATTAAAGAAGCAAAAAACTTACAAGAAATTATTAGTCAAGTAAGTGGAAAAGAAATTTTAACAGATAAAATTATTGGTAATAAACGTTATTTAATGAATTATAGTTTTACTCCTAATCGTGAAACAGTATTACGAGATTTAGGTTATGTTGCTGAAAGACAATATAAGAATAATTTTCAAAAATTAGAAACAGAAAAATTAATGGAACACTTATTATTACAAAATACATTAATAAAATTAAGTCCACAATTAACTCCTAAATTTAAAATTAAAGATATCGAAAAAGCAAATAACTTTTTAAAAAAATTTAATACTGATTTAAAAAAAGTACTATCTATGAATCAGCATGATTGATTAAATTTAGTTCATACAATACATACAGAAAATAGATATGGAAAAACTTTAATTTTAGATTTACAAAAAATTCGTGCTAATGCTATTAAATTTGCTTTTAAAAATAATGTTATTCATCAACTTGTTTTAAAAGCAAATCAAACTTTTAAATATTTTGATATTAGATTTTATTTAAAAAAAGGTTTAAATAAATTTTGAAAAGATACATCATATTTTGAAAAAATACGAGAAAGTATATATAAATTACAAGAAAAATTTGAAAAGTTAGAAAAACAAGCATTTGAAAAAATTAATAAATTAAAACAAAAAGCAACTGATTTATTTACTAGTGCAGAAAAAAGAGCAATTAAACATGCACAATTAATTCCATTAAATTCACCAGTATTTATGGGTTGTAAAATTCAACCTTTATCATTAGATAAATGTGCAATTACTATTTATCATCGCAATCCTAAATATAAACCAATTACAGTTGTTGATAGTATTCTTAAAGCAAAAACTTTTGTTACTCAAATACATCCATTTCATTGATATCGTTGATATAGTGGTTGATACATTGGTTATGGGGTAAATAGTAATAAATGATTAAAAGCAATAGCATTTGCTCCACCAGTGGTGCAACAAGTAATTAGAGATAGTTTTAAAGTATATAGAGAAATATTTAGAACTATTAGAACTTATCATAAAGTAGTAAATGTTATTAATAATCCTATTGAAAATATTAACAAATCATTTAAAAATGTTGGTTTAAAATTTTCAGTAAATACTTTATTTGGTACTGGATTATTACATCATTTAGAAAAGTTTGCATATAGTCAAGTTATAGCAAAAAGTAAGAAAAAATTAAAAAAAGGTAAAAATAAAATACAAAAAGAAATTGAACATATAACACATAAAAAAACAAAAAAACATACTCATCATTATAAAAAAGCATTTTTTAAGGAATGATAAATTATGATTAATAAACTTTGAACTGGTGTCAGTCTTGAAAATTATAATAACTGATATCCATTAACTGGAAAAATTACAAAAACACCACAGCAATATATACAAACATGATCAAACGCTCATGATTGATTTAAAACTTTTGCTATTCGTGCTCAAAATGATATTAATGCTTATCTTGATTTTATTTTATCTAAATTTCCTTTTGATAGTTTTAAAGATGAATTAATTAAAGAAACATTAAGAGATATGGTTTATGTAATGGTTGAACATTGAGTATTTAATCGTACACCAATTGAATTTAATGTTGATGCTACTATTCAATTTAATAATGGTAGTCAATTTAGTGCAAATAGTACTCCTACGATTAATGTTTGAGATTTAGCACCTAGTAGAATGAAAATATGAGCAAGATTAACAGAATTAAAACAAATATTTTCAAGTTATAATGATGATGAAATAGATGTTGAAAAAATTGACTTAAAAGCATTTTATACTAGAAATCAAGTTGATGAATTAATTGAACAACAAAAAGAATTTACATTATTAAAACAAATTAAATTGTATGATGATTTAGTTGATGATAATGAAAATGAAATATATAGAGGTCCTGTTAGTAAATTTGTTAATAAAGGTTATGTAGCAACTGATTATGATAAAGAAACTGAAACAATGATTTTAGATTGACCTGATGAAATTGGTACATTACCACCAGAAGCATTACAAAATAATCCACAAATTGGTGATTATACACATGCACCAACTTGTGATTTTTCTGCTAAACAACAAAAACGAATTACTACAAATGAAAATAGTATTAAATTATTAGAAACTAAAGTTGATAATAATATCAAATTATTAGCAAATAAAATTGAGATTAATAAACAAAATATTGATGATATTAAAAATAACTGATTTAATATTGAAACTAGTCCATTATGAAAAGAGATATCTAATGAACTTTCAATTGATAATTTAAATAAAGAAATATTAGTAATATGAGGTTATATTTATGAGAGTGATATTTATAAATATAAATATACTAGAAAATCTATATTTAAATTAGATGAAGAATCTGCAATAAAATCATATACTCTATTAGATACTTTTTATTCAGATAAAACTAATAATATTAGATTATATTTAACTTGCAGTAATTGTAAAATTCGCGCTAGTGCTACACCCGGGACATATTATTCAGGATTTATTTCTAATATATATCAATATCAAGGGAATGGAATACCAATTGAATTTATAGCAGAAGATAGTACTGAACGTGATTATTATACAAAAATAGAAACTAATGACTTATTAGATAAAAAACAAGATAAATTAACTGCTGGTGAAAATATTAAGATTAAAAATAATGTTATTAGTGCTTCTGGTGGTGGAGTTGACCCAAATAATTATTATACAAAACCAGAAGTAGATAAAAAATTAATAGAAACAGAACAAAACTTTCCTATTGCATTTCAATTAAATGCTCTTGGTCAAGAAATTCCTATTTTAGAAACTACTAATAAAACTATTGTTGGTGCTATTAATGAAGTTAAAACTAATATTGATAAATTAAATATTATTAAATGAAAAAATGTAGGTAATAAAACTAATAATACTATTGAATATAATTTTAAAATAGATATTTTATATCGGATTGGCTATTCTTGGGGTTTAATTAATGATACTGGTGCTGTTAAATATTTAATTTTTATATATCGTGGAGCAATTACTGAATTAGATAGTTATTTTGTAGGTTCATCTCCAAATAAAAAAAGTGTAGATAATTACACTGATTTAGTTGTTTCAAGTAATAAAATATATTTATCACATGTTAATGATACTACTGGTTTTATATATTCATTAGAAGAAGCACAAAATATAAATACAAAAAATTATAGTGAACAAATATTACCAATAATTCCACCAATACCACCAACTCCTTGTCCATGTCCAAAATGAAAAGAAGTAGGAACAAAAAAAGATAATAAAACTATTCAATTTAATTTTATTAAAAATAAAATATATCGTATTTATTACAATTATTGTGCTACTAATGATAAAACAGAATATTCATGAATATATAAAGAATTTATATATAGTGGAAATAATAATACAGAATATTTAGATAGTTTTATATATACAGATGGTTCATATACGTGATTACAAGTAAATCAAAATAGTATATTCATGACTACTGTTCCATATCCTTTTACATTTGGACAACTTTTAAAATTAGAAGAATTACAGGAATAGTATTATGTTTTTTAAAATTATAAAGATTATTTTAGGTTTAATTGGAGTAATTCTATCATCAGCAACTGCTGGTTTAATTATATTTATTATTGTCAAAATTATATTAAAAATTAATCAAATATTTTAAAAAGAAAGGTGGTGAATATTATGATAAGTCTATTTAAAAGAAAAGATAAAAATAATATTAATGATAATCAAGGTGAAAAATTAAAATTTTTAACTAATAAAAATAAAAGTACACATGCTTCAATTTTAAATTATTTTGGTTTTAATGATTTTAACCATGAAACTTATTTCACTGATTTTGTAGCAGAAAATAATGCTAATTTATATAATGCTCCATTAGAAATTAATAATGAAACTATTAAACAGTATCTAATTCAACAAGAATTTTATAGAAAAAATTGAAATTCTATTTTTAAATTAAGTAAATTAGGAATTAGTGGTTATTTAATTTATATTGCAAATGATAATTTATATTTTCAAGTAGTAGATATACAACAAAGAGTTTATGATATTACTGGTAAATTAATTCAATGTACTATTTTTTATGATAATTATGAACAAAATGCACAAACTGTAAGATTATTTGAAGTTTATACACTAAATAATGAACAAGTAACTATTAATCGTGCAATTTATAGTATTAGTGATAATAAAAAACAATTTCCATTAGATTTTAGAACATATAATAATAATCCTAATTTATTGCAAGAACAAACATTAAATATTAATTATATACCAATAGTAATTATGCGAAATAAAGCAAATGAATTAGCAGATTGTGATAAAGTAATGGATAAAATTAAAGCATTAGATGTTATTTATGAACAAATAGTTTTAGATACTATTTTAAACTCACCAAAGTTTATTTTTAGTCAAACTTATGGTAATGTTCAATCAACATTAGAAGAAGCTGTTAGAACATTAGTTACTAAAAACTACATATTTAAAAGTGGTGGAGATAATAATGAACAAAACGAAAACATCAATATGACAAATAGTAATTTTAAAGGTAAAAATTTAACTGATATATACGATTGAAATGTTAATGAAATATTTAAACGTTGTGGTATTCATATACCAAGTCAAAAGAAATCTGCACAACAATCAGTTCCCGAAAGTACAGCTGTAAATATTTCAACCATTAATTATATTGAACAAAAATTATGGCAATTTAATATTGATATTCTTAAATTTATTCAAATATTAGTACGTTTAGATAAAGATTTATTAAATAGTAAAACATTTAATATTAATGATGAACAAGAAATTAATAACTTAACAGTTAAATTAAAATTATTTAATCCCGAAAATAACCAATTAATAGGAGAGAACAATGGAAAACAACAACAAACCACAAACGAAGTTTCCACAGAAACAAACTAAACTTAATCAAGCAGAAGTAGAAAATGATTATTTAATTGATAATATTCCTTATGATTTTACTAATATGATGGGTGCTACTAGTGACCCAGATATTAATAGAGCATACGATGAATTTAAAAAAAGAACAATTTATATTTATGAAATTGAACGTTTATTTAAAAATAATGAAAATAATAGTTTAAGATTTTCAGCAAATACTATTAAAATTGGTTTTATTGATATTGATAAAGTATTAAAAACTACTGCTGTTGAAACATCTGATTTTACTATGCAATTAAATCAAAGAGCAAGTACTAATATTAATGATAATACAATTGAATATAGTATGACTGATATTAAAAATTTAATATTTCAAGAAATAAATTTACTAAATCAATTTAAATTATATGCAGTATCTATTAATGAACCATTAATTGAAAATAATATTGATAATTTATATATCATTAATAACTATTCACAACCTTATCAAAATCCAAAAACAAGAAGTACTAAAAGCATTACTATTATTAAAATTAAAGATTTTAAAACAAGAGATGGTTATCCCATTATTATTAAATTACAAAAACCATTAGACAAAGATACCAAAGTAACTGGTTTAAAAATTAAAGCCCCTAGAAGCATGATTTTTGGTAATATAAAGGTACTTGGTGAAGTTGACAATATGGAAGTATACCCAAAGTTATTTGTCAAAGATAAGATAGCATTTCCGCTATTATCAATGCCTATTGAAACTCAACCAAAAGTTAGAATATTACAACAATGATTTAGTGAACAAATATTGCCTTGAAATTTAGCAAAACAATTTATAGGACAAGAAAAATCAGTTTTAGATTTGATTAAAATTAGTACTGGTACTGTAACAAGAAAAGAAGTTATTAATAATGCAAGAGTAACTGATACTTGATTAGGTTGAGAAATGGGTGCTGTTTGAGATGGTAATTGACCATTAAAACACGAAATACATTTAGAAGATAAAAAAGTTTTATCTTATAGTAATGAAGGATGATATGTTTATCTTGCAACCAATAATAGATTTAAAAGTATAGCAATTGAAATACAAGATGCACCAACAATTGATAGTTTACAACAACTATTATTAGATATGTTAAGTTATACATATAACTATAATAGAAACTTTGAGGGTGCTACATATAATGATAAAAATGGAAAACCAGAAAATGCTATTGCAAAATTACGTGAAAAATTTGAAGGTCAAAAACCCGATGAAGTTATTACTAATTTGTTTAAACAATGAAAATTAGATTATCCAAATTATATTAATTTAGAACAAATAAAAATATTTAAACAAATAATTATTATGTTATCAAATAATATTTATTCAAATATGTCTATTAGTAAAGGTTTAAATGATGATAATAAAATTTTATTACCTTATTATTTTGAATTAAAATCAAGCCCAATACATCCTAGCAAAAATGATATTTGACAATTTAAAGATGTAAAAGTAATATTAAAATCTGAGTATTTTGATTTTACAGATATAAATAATATTAAATTAAAAAACAATGATATTAGTCAAAATGAATTATTTAAATTAGATGATAACCAGTTTAATTGATTATCTATTACAAATGAATTAGAAAGTAATAATATTCCTTCATTAATTCCTGCTGATTGAACATTAAGTAATGGTGAATATGGAAAGTATTTTACAAGAACAATTATTGAAAAATCTAAAATTAAAAATGCTTTAAACTTATATGGTTCAAATAAAACACAATTATTTTCTAAATTAGAATTTTATAAAGAAATTACACAAATTGATAATAATAGTGAATTTGAGTTAAAAATTGAAAATCCGATTAATAACTTAAATCGGATTGAAATTAATGGTATATTTGGTGCTGGAAATTATGATTTAATTTTATTAACTGATAAACAAGAAATTGATTTAAAAAATATTAATTTATTCGATAAATATAATGAAAATATTTCTTATATAAATATAGAAATTTAATGATTAAAATATCCTTCTGGATAATTTCCATCTCATACTATATCATCATCATTATGCTTTATTTTATCAAAATATAAATATATTTGATGATTATCTAAACTTTTATGTGACCATATAGTTGTTGTTCCTAATATTACTTGTCCATTTGTTTCTAGATAAGATTTAACATTAGTACCTACATTATGGATAAGCACCCCCCATGATTAAACCTATTGTTCCAGTTGTAGCACCAGTTAGTGCTAATGCTAATGTTATTTTACTTAAATTTGTTTTTATTCATGTTTTCATCTTAAATTACTCCTTTTTTCCTTGATTTTACTTTTAAATTGTACTATTTTTCATTATTTTTACAAGTATGCTTTTAAATGCAAAATAACGCCTAAATTAAAGGCGTTTATTTTATGAGACCTATACTATTAATTATATTGAAATTGTTTATTATATTTTAAATATGAAAGTGGTTTTTTTATTTAATTTTAAATTACACTTATATATGTATATAATAAACAAGTAAATTAATATTTTAAATTATTTACAATAAATTTTGATTTTTTTAAAATAGTTAGGAGAAGTAAATATGAATTTTAATTATAAATGAAATTTTAGAGAACAAAGTGCAAAAATTGATAAATTAGTTTTAGAACATATAAGAAAAAAATGAGAAAAATGAGATTGAAGAATAAAAAATACAAGAGATAAAAAGAAATATAAAATTGTTGATTATGAATATCGAACAAGAAAAACATTATATGGAATGGTAACTTATAAAAGAAGAATTTATGAATACTTTGATGAAAAATTACAAAAATGAGTTCGTATTTGTTTAGTTGATGAATGACTAGAATTACCTAAATATAAAAGAATTGGTGAAGATGTTGAACAAACTATTATTGAATATTTTGCTGATGGAAAAAGATACAGAGATATTTGAGATATTATAAAAAAAGTAAATATTAGTCTTAGGACATATTCCGTAATTAAATTTAATTAATTGTCAATAAAATTGTTTTAAAACTATTTAGTGTTATTGAATATAGAAATAAATATTTTTTGAAAAAATAGTTTAAAAAATGAGTTTACATTTTAAACAAAAAATTGTTAATAATATTTTTATATTAACTCGATAAAAATTTAAATTTTAAAAAAATATTTTTAATATTTTTTTTATTTTAATGGTTTTATTTTATTAAAAATTTCACAAAGTAAGTTAAATCTTAAGTACATAAGTCTAAATTTAGATTTTCTACATTTATTTACTAAAATTTTGAATCTTTTCAATCAAGCAAAGACATGTTCAACTTTAATTCTAATTTTAGATACAATCTTATTGTATTTTCTTTCTTGTTTAGTTAATTTTTTATTTTTAGTTCTTTTAATTGGTATTATTGTATTTTTATAAATATTTTGTATACCTTGATATCCTAAATCACCAATAATTATTGTTTTTTCTGAAAATTCAAGATTTGAATTTTTTAATATTTGAAAATCATGCACTTTACCATTATCAGCAAAAATATCAACAATTTTTTTATTAAAAAATCATATACAATTTGAAATTTTATAGAATACATTCAACTTTTACCAGAAAAATATTCTAACTGTAGTTTTTTTAGTTGGTCTTTCAATTTCAATCTCAGTTGAAACAATTAAATAAAATTGAAATTCATTTGAATTTTCTTGTTTTTTATCAATTTTTAATTTATATCTTTCTTTTAAAAATTGGTAATCTTTGTGGTTACTAAGTTTATTTTCTACTCAAGTAATATTTTGAAAACAACTTGATGGGCTCATTTTAGATTTAATACTCATTTGAAAAAAAGTATAATATTCTTTTCAGTATAATAAAGTCATCATTAATCTTTCTTCTACTGAAAGTTTATTTTTTCGACCTTTATTTTTTTCTAATTTTTCTATTTCAATTAATTTTTCTAACATTTCATTAAAATGAAAACGTTTTATACCAAAATATCTGTAAAATTCTTCATTTTTTAATTTTTTTAAATTTTCAAAAATCATTTTTATCAACACTTTTCTAAATTTATTGTTAATAACAAAATTATAAAATAAATTTTAAAATTATTAATTGACTTTTAAAAAATTTAATTACGGAATATGTCTTTAGTTCTATTCATAGAGTTTTTAAAAATTTAGAAGTAATTGAAGCAAATCCAGTAAAAGTAAAATTAGAAAAAAATCAACCTATTTTTGTTGCTATTGATGATGGTCACCGAAAATTTTGAAATTTTAAACGTAAAGGTACAAAGCATTCTATGCGATTAATAGTAACATATACAGATAATATTAATCATAAAGTACAAAATAAAAGAGTAAAGGCAATTATAAGACCAACAAAAATAGCAATTGGCGTTAAAAAAACTGCTGAATTTGTTAAAGAACATTGTCAAAAATTTTATGAAAATATTGAACAAGCAAAAATTATTATTTGTGGTGATAGTGCAGGATGAATTAAAGATGTTGCTGATTATTTAGGTGCACAGTTTGTTTTAGATAAATTCCATTTAATTGGAACATTATATCTTGGTATAATGGCGGGAAATAAAGGAAAATATTTAAAAGAATATAATTACTGTAAAAATTTAATTAATAATGGTCAATATGAACAATTAATTGATTATTTATATAAAGAATTAGATAATCATAAAAAATTAAAGAAAAAATATTTTAAAAATAATAAACAAGGTATTGAAAATCAAGTTGCAAAATGAAATATTGGTTGCTTTACTGAAACAAATATTTGACATGTTTTAAAAGAAATGCTTGGTAATAGAACATATAATATTTTAATTTATATTAAAATGGTTATTTTTAAATGTAATAAGATAAATTTAGAAACATAGTTTTAATGAATGTAATAATTATTGATTATTTCACAATTTGCAATAAAGTCTCAAAAATTTTTATTTTTAATTTTTATTTTTAAATAAACTATTCTTAAAATTAAAAATATAGTTATAAATATTAAAATTGGTACTAAAATCTCACAAAAAATAATTCCAATTTTAAATTGTAATAAAGAATAATGATAATAATTATGAACAGTATAATAGTTTCCAAAATTTTTAAGAGAAATGTTATTATTACTTAGAATATAATATAAACTATATTTACTTCATAATATAAAACCATTATATTTAAATATTTTTTTTAAAATTTTATGTAAAGAAATATCTTTCGAGATTACTACTTCTTTTCCATGAAATAAACCTATTAATCACAATCCTATAATTAAAGTTAAAATAGTTAAAATAAATAATGATACAGTTAATAACTGTAATTTTTTAAGTGTTTTAATTTTCATTTTTAAATTCTCCTTAACTTTATTCCATAAGTTTAGCACTTACTAAACTTAATTATAAGTATTTTAGTTGAAATATCTTTTAAAAAATAGTAAGATGAATGTACAATTTCATAAAAATCCTAATTATTTCTTGTCTAACAAAATAATAAGACTATATGAATTAATTTATTCCGGATTTTTGACAATCTCCCAAATTTTTTTAGTAAACTTTTTTGATTTACTTGTTGTAAGTTTTGTATTATTTACTACTGGTTTTAATTTATCAAAATTAACATTTTTAATATCATTATTTAGTTCTTGATTTTTACAAATTTTATATATTTTTCTTATTCTTTCATTTTTTAACATTGACTTTCTTGCTTTATAAATCTTAAATGCTATAACTGATCCAATTACTCCACCAATTGCATAGGGCATAATTTTAATTAAATTTTCAATTCCTAAAAAAAATGAAGTAATACCGTTATAAAATGATTCAATATTATTACCAATATTATTAAAAAAAGTTTTTATATTATTACCAAAATCTTTAAAGGCAGTTTCAAAATTATGAACAAATGTTTGAAAACCTTCACTAATTTCATTACTCAGAGATTGAAACTCCTTACCTAGATCATTAAAGACATTACTTGCATCATTGCTAAAAGATTGAAAATTAGTATTTAAATCTTTTGTAAATACTTCAAATTCTGAACTTATATTATCACCAAAATTATTAAAGAAAGTTTCAGTATCATTTTCAAAAGACTGAAACTGTGAACCTAAATCATTAAACAAGTCTTCGATAGGATCAAAATGCATAAGTAATCCTCCTTTAAACTATAAATGTATATGATATTACATAGAAATAAGAGGTTTTTGGTTTTTTTTGTTTATCAGCAACAGGTTTTGAAGATGGACTTATAGACATTAAATTAGCAGCATTTATTACATCTTGAGAAATAGGATTACCCTTATTTAAAGTAGCAAAAGTCATAGGAACAGTAGATAATGTGTTTGCTAATTCTTTTGTAAGAATATCATCGACTGAATTATTTTGAATACTCAATTCTTTTAATTGTTTTTCTTGTTCGATATTCATAATCAACAATTTTATATTTCTTTTTATCTCTTGTATTTTTTATTCTTCAATCTCATTTTTCTCATTTCTTTGTTATATGTTCTAAAATTAAATTATCAATTTTAGGATATTGTTCTTTATAAGTTCATTTGTAATTAAAATTCACATTTACTTCTCCTAACTATTTTAAAAAAAATCTAAATTTATTGTAAATATATTTAAAAAAATAATTTACTTTAATATTATAAACATATATAAGTGTAATTTTGACTAAAATCAAAATTATTTAAAAAAATACTTTCATATTTAAAATATAATAAACAAGTTCAATATAATTAATAGTTATAGGTCTCACAAAATAAACGCCTTTAATTTAGGCGTTATTTTGCATTTAAAAGCATACTTGTAAAAATAATCAAAAATAGTATTATAATTATTATCAGTAAGTCCTGCACCAAATCCACCTGCTAAAAACCCCAACGTACCACCTATTGTTGGCGCATGATTAATAGCAATTTTCCCCGCTTTTTTTGCTGTACTTTTTGTTTTTAATATCATTTCTTCTTGAATTGCTTTTTGTTTTTTATAATTTTTATATTCTTTTTCTGTCATTTGTATATTTTGTATATTTTTAGGCATATCTTTTAATCTCCCTTTCAAATATTTTAATTTAATAAAAATCCTAATATAGAGAAATATCTATATTAGGATTGGACATCTATTAAATTATAATTAGAATTGTAATTTATTTTTTTTAATGTGTCAATTAAAATGCTTTTTTTAGTTTAAATAGTTAAATTATCAATAATACTCTTAATTTCTTCTGCTTCTTTAAATTCATTTTTTCGTTTGAAGGCTATACACAAATTAGATAATAAAATTTCTTGATTATTAGTTTTTTCAATTTCATTTTTTAAAACAAAATAAAGGTACCCACACTGTCAAAAAGTTGGCTTTCTAAGAACTAAATAATTAATATTATTAATCATAATAATATTTTTAGTTTGTTTTTTTAAACTAAAAGTTGTTAATCCTTTATGATAAATAGTTATTTTTTTATCATCAATAGTTATTGTACTTCGACTATATTGATTTTCAAATCATCAATTTTTTTTATTATTCATATATTAATATTATTTTCTTTTTTTATTTTTAGTTTTAATTCCAATTTTATTTAATAACGTTAAAATTGAAGATCTATATAATCCTTGCTTTTGCAATAAAAGTGAAGTATAAATAATAGATTGTACTACCGTACCAATAATAATAGCTACTGCATATCATAAAATACCAATATAACTACCATCAATATTAGTAACACCACCAAATAAAGCAATAATAAAAGAACCTCAAGCCCCGACATGACCAAGTACACCAAAACCAAATGCTAAAGCACCCGCAACAGCACTACCAATAACATTAGCAACTATTGTTCTTCATGTATCTCTCACTGCAAATGGAATAGCAGATTCAGAAATTCCCATAAACCCTAATAATCAGGCATTTCACCCTAATGATTGTTCTTGTTTTGTAAATAATTTACGACTAAATACTGTTGATGTTAATGCACAACCCAATGGCGCAATCGGAATCGCTGCTGCTACTGGTCCATTAATCGACCACCATCTTGTACCATTAATGATGTTGCAACAAGAACAGCTGTTTTATTAATTGGACCACCCATATCAAATCCAACCATTGCTCCTAATAATAATTCAACTAAAAACCCTATATTTGGATATAACCCCATTCAACTTAAACCATAATCCAATGCACCCATTACATATCCAAATGGTGCTGCTAAAAAGAAAGCGGTTGGAATTGCAATAATTGCTGTACAAAAAACAGGAATAATAATAATTGGCATAATTGGTAATAATCATTTTGGTACTTTTCATGAATTTACAAATCTAACTAAATAACCAACCATTAATCCTCCATAAAGAGCACCAAATAATGTTCATGAAACATTAGCGTTACCCTGAAAAGGTTGACTTGCATCAATTTTAGAACTAGCAGTAAGATTAAATACTCCTCATCCAAACCACATTCCCGTACCAGGTGATACTAATAAAAATGTAATAATCATTGCTGGAGCAATACCGGGACGTCCTGCGATTGAATAAGCAATATAAGCACCCATGATTGGTATCATCAATGTAAAGCCAATACCAGCAATGTTATTGATAATCATTAATAGCCACTTAGCCCTTTTTACTAGACCATTAATTTAAAAAACCTGAATGTATTCTAAAAACAATTGTGTTATATAATTAACACTAATTTTAACCTGAAAGGATTTTTATTAATGGATAAAATTAAACAAATAGCATTAGTAATTAACAAATTAAATATCAAAGAAAAAATTAAAATTATTGATGATTGTAAAAATCAATATTCAATTAGAAACCTATGTCAATATCTTCAATTAAACAGATCAACATATTACTTTTTAAAAAATAAACAAAAACCTATTAAAAAAGAAGAAAATCATATTATTAAATGCAATCATAAATATCAAAAAATATGCCAACTTTTAATCGAATTTCATTCTACAAGAAAAGGCAGAATTTATGGATATTTAAGAATTTTTTCAGCTTTTAAAGAGTGATTAAAACAAGAAAAAAATATCATTTTAAATATAGAATTATCAATAAAACAAATGCGAAAAATTATGAAAGAACACAATATTCAAGGATTAAAACAAACTAAAAATAACTATCCTAAAAACAAAAAAAATCCAAATAAGTGAATACCTACAATGGATAAAGTAAACAAAGATTATAAAAGTACAACCTCTTCAAATCAAATTTGATCAATGGACACTAAACAAATAAATACTAAAGAAGGATGATTATATCTTTTTGTAATTATTGATTTTTATTCAAATAATGTTGTTAGTTATAATATTGCTCCTAATAAATCATATCAGGATTTAATTCTTCCTGCTCTTGAAAAAATCAACAAACAATTTTCTTGAAATCAAGTAAAAAATGTTATTTTACATTCAGATAACGCCAACGAATTTTATTGTCAGGATATCACAAAATGAGCAGAGGATAAACAAATAATTTTAAGCAAAAAACAACCTTATGATATTGGTGGTAATGTATTATCTGAAAACTGATTTTCTCATTTATCTCAAGAATGACTACCTAAAGGATCAAATCAATATTTATCCATCAATGAAGCTATAAATGATGTAAATCAATATGTTATGTTTTATAATTATGAAAGAATACATTCTAAATTTCTAAAACCACCAATTTTACAAATTAAAATTTAGAATTTTATATCAAAAATGGTCCAGTAATTAAGGGCCAACCACCATACATGCATTAACGTTGTACCACCAATTAATCCAGAATTAACTCCTGGTGGATTTGTTTTTAATCAAGCAAGTTGTTCTTCTCATGAATTTTTAAATTCAAATCCATTACCAAAAGTACCTTTTGCGATACCACCAACAATAGCAAAAATTAAACCAGCAAAAACAACAAATGGTATCATATATGATACTCCACTTAATAAATTTTTTAAAATTGCTGGTTTACCTTTCGAAGTATTTAAAATGAAATCACCACTATTTCCATTAGATTCACCGTATATTTTTGCTTTTGTTAAACTTTCTTTAATAGTTTGTTTAGTATCTTTAACTACTGGTTTTGTACCACAAGTATATGTTTTTTACCAATAAAACGTTCTAAGTCAATTGCAACATCTGTTGCTAAAATAACGACATCCGCTTCTTTAATTTCTTGTTCTGTTAGTACATATTCTGGTCCTTTTTGACCTTGACATTCAATATGTACTTGATAGCCTAGTTCTTTTCCTGCGGTTTCTAATAATTCTTTACACATGTAAGTATGAACTACTCCAGTTGTACAAGAAGAAACTCCAATAATTTTTTTTGTTTCCTTATTTTTCATTGTTTTTATTTCTTTTTTAGTACTATTTTTAACTGTTTCATCATTAATAAGCGATATTATTTCTTGTGAATTTTTTGCATTTTTTAATTTTTTACGAAAATCTTCATTTACAAGTTTAATTGCAAGTGTACTTAAAATATCTAAATGTAAATTTTCTGCTTGTGTTTTAGGAATTATTAAAGCAATAATAAAAGTTGTTAATTGTCCATCTATTGCTTTTCAGTCAACACCATTATTATTACATAATATTAGAATTGCAGGTTTTTTAATTGATTTAATTCTAGCATGTGGAATTGCAATTCCACCTTCAAAACCTGTTGATGATTCTTGTTCACGAGCAAGAAATGCTTTTAGTAATTCATCACGATTAGTAATATAACCTAATGAAAATGCCAAATCAGTAATTTTAGTTAGTGTTTCTATTTGATTTTTAATATTAGATTCAAAAATAATATGTGAGTTGTTTAATAAATCATTAGTTATTTTCAATTTTACCTTCCTTTCCAATGATTATTTTATCTCCTTTTTTTAATAAAAACCAGAGATTTTTTCAGATAATTAAAATATATTTTTAACTATTTATTCAATTAAATTTAATATTTATAAAATTAGATATATTACATACTTCAAAGTTTTTGCTGTTTTTTAAACAAAATATAATAAATAAAAATTATCAACATTAATCCCATATTTCCTTATAAATTAATATAAATAACTTATTTATAAAATAATGTAAAATTAATTTAGATAAAATTTAAGTATTTAAAGAAAGGGAAAATTAGAGAAATGTTTAAAATAAGAAAAGAAAATTTAAATCAGAAAAATAACAAACTTAAATCAATAACTGATTATCAATGATTAGCTTTAGATATCGGAACAGAAAACTTTAAAGCTAGACATATTAATATAGGTCTTAGATATGATGCTCCAACCTATTTAGCTGAAGACTATGAAAAAAATAGAATTCTTTACGGTGAAGAGGCTAAGGCTTTAACTGACAAAACAAATGAAAACGTTATTATTAAACGTCCAGTTCGTGATGGTAATATTGCTGATCCAGATGCTTTAGAACGTATTCTTACTAAAATTTTTCAAGATTTCAGACTTGAAATTAAAAATTTAAAAGAAATTAATAACAATTCTATAAAAAAACATGAAAAATTAGATAAAAATCGTAATTTGATTGTGTTGATGGCAACACCAAGTGAAATTAATTCAGTACAAAAAGAAGCTTTAGAAAATATTGTATATCGTTTAGGAGCACTCCGTGGATTTGTACAAGAAGAAGTAAAAATGGCAGCCTTAGGTTCAGGGCAAGATATTTTTGGAAGTGCAATTATGTGCATTGATATTGGTGGTGGCAGTACTGATGTTGCTATTATTAGTAATAATTCAATATTATATTCATATACAACACATTGTGCTGGTGACTATTTAATACAAAAAGTTCAAGAATATATTATAAAAAAACATGCCTTAAAAGTTGGAATAAAAGAAGCTGAAGATGTTATTAAAAATATTGGCTCACTTATGAAATATCAAGATGAAAAACCATACACAATTTCGGGTTTTTCATTACCTAGATTAAATTCTCAACTAGGAGAAACAATGTCAATTTCTAAAACTATTGAAATTACACCAGAAGAAATTCGTGAAAATGTTATGCAAGTTCAATTCAAAGAACATATTATTCCAGCCATTCGTAGAGTACTAAGAACTGTTGGTGACAAGGCTGCTGGAAGTATTAGTGATTTAAAGAAAAAAGGTAAGGGAATCACAATTTGTGGTGGTGGAGCTTATATTAAAAAAGTTGATAAATTTATTCAAGAAGAATTAGCTAAAGAATATTATATTGAAGTTAAAACTGAAAAAGGTACAAAACCAATGCGTCAAAAATATGAAGGAGATCTTTTTGAAGTGCGTACTGCTCTAAATCCTTTAGATAATGTTATTGATGGTTGTGTAAAATATCGTGATACAATTTACAAACAATTAATAATTGAACAAAATCCTAATCGTGAAATTCTAATAAAGGACGAAGATTTAGGATAAAAAAACTATAAAAATCTTAAATTAATTTAAAAATAGTGCTAATTAGCACTATTTTTAAATTAGTATTTTAAATTATTAAAAATTTTTTTTAAACTTTGGTAATTTTTTTGAGTTATGAAGTCCTGAATCAAAAGAAAAACTTTCGTATTTCATAACATTTGATACATTTCACTTTGATAAATTTTAATTAAATTTTAAAGCATGAGCAAACATTAAATTCATATTCGTAACATTTGAAGTATCTCAACTTGATATATTTTTTAAAGTTAAAACTTTTTTGCTGCTTCTTTAATATACTGTTCAAATTTATCCATCGTTTTTTCTGGCCCTAATGCTGGCAAACCTCCACCTTTTGCTAATATTTTAGAACCAATAAGTAAATTAGCATCATTTTGATGAAGTTCTTGAACCTTAGTACCACAAATAAGAATTGGTTCTACTACTTTAGCACCTACAAATTCTCATGTCCCTTTTAAATAAGTTGCATGATTACCTCATAAATATCAGCCATATGGCGCTCCTTGTGTCGCCAAAATTTGAACTTTTAAATGTGGTAATAATCCTCTAGCTTCACCTTGTTTGGTATATTTATAATCAAAAGTTTTACCAGCAACTAAGATGTGATCTAAATAATTTTTTGTCATGCTAGTAACATTAAAATTTGTCATTGGTGTTGTATATATAACTTTATTAACATTTTTTAGTTGATTAATATAATAATCAGAATCTTTTTCATTAAAATATGAAGTAAAGTTTTTTTGCGTAATAGTAATACTTGCCATTGGTATTTGATTTAAATCTAATTCAATTATTGAATCTTCTGGATGAAATTCACGATAATATTTAACAAAACGAGATACTAAACTTTCAGAATAAGATAGTTCTTTTTTAATCATAGAAGAACGAATTACTAATATTTTATTTGCCATTATTTTTGCCTCCGAAATATCTAAAATAACTTTATAATTTGATTTTATCAGTTTTTATTTATTATTTTTTAAAAAATAATAAATAAAAATATAGTTTTATAAAAAAATCAAATATTTATTATAATTTTATCAATTTCTATAAAAGACATATTCCGTAATTAAATTTTTTAAAAGTCAATTAATAATTTTGTTATTAACAATAAATTTAGAAAAGTGTTGATAAAAATGATTTTTGAAAATTTAAAAAAATTAAAAAATGAAGAATTTTACAGATATTTTGGTATAAAACGTTTTCATTTTAATGAAATGTTAGAAAAATTAATTGAAATAGAAAAATTAGAAAAAAATAAAGGTCGAAAAAATAAACTTTCAGTAGAAGAAAGATTAATGATGACTTTATTATACTGAAAAGAATATTATACTTTTTTTCAAATGAGTATTAAATCTAAAATGAGCCCATCAAGTTGTTTTCGAAATATTACTTGAGTAGAAAATAAACTTAGTAACCACAAAGATTACCAATTTTTAAAAGAAAGATATAAATTAAAAATTGATAAAAAACAAGAAAATTCAAATGAATTTCAATTTTATTTAATTGTTTCAACTGAGATTGAAATTGAAAGACCAACTAAAAAAACTACAGTTAGAATATTTTTCTGGTAAAAGTTGAATGTATTCTATAAAATTTCAAATTGTATATGATTTTTTAATAAAAAAATTGTTGATATTTTTGCTGATAATGGTAAAGTGCATGATTTTCAAATATTAAAAAATTCAAATCTTGAATTTTCAGAAAAAACAATAATTATTGGTGATTTTGGATATCAAGGTATACAAAATATTTATAAAAATACAATAATACCAATTAAAAGAACTAAAAATAAAAAATTAACTAAACAAGAAAGAAAATACAATAAGATTGTATCTAAAATTAGAATTAAAGTTGAACATGTCTTTGCTTGATTGAAAAGATTCAAAATTTTAGTAAATAAATGTAGAAAATCTAAATTTAGACTTATGTACTTAAGATTTAACTTACTTTGTGAAATTTTTAATAAAATAAAACCATTAAAATAAAAAAAAATATTAAAAATATTTTTTTAAAATTTAAATTTTTATCGAGTTAATATAAAAATATTATTAACAATTTTTTGTTTAAAATGTAAACTCATTTTTTAAACTATTTTTTCAAAAAATATTTATTTCTATATTCAATAACACTAAATAGTTTTAAAACAATTTTATTGACAATTAATTAAATTTAATTACGGAATATGTCCAAAGTGTTATCATTAAAGTGTGTAAAACTTTTAAAAAAGTTTATAGAAAAATTTTAAATTAAATAGATATTAATTCTAAAAAATAGATATAAGTAGTTATTATAGAAATTTTAGTATTTGTACACAAATTATAATTATTAAGAAATTTGAGATTAGACTATCAAAAATATAGAAAGAGGCAAAAATATGAATGAAAGAAGACAAAAATTACTTGAATTGATGAATAGAAATTTAAAAATTAGTACTTTAATTAATTACAAATTTAAAATTTCTGAAATAACTAATGTAATTGCAAGTATCAATAATGACTTATATAAACAACAAAAATATTTTTTAGAATTGGAAAATAATAGAAAATACAGAAATAAAATTCAGAGAAAATTTAATAAAAACAAAAAGATAAAAAAGAAATTAAATAAGATTTTAAACAAATATTTAGCACAAATAAAAAAATTTAGTTTTTTTATTAATAAATATAAAAAAGAACCTCAACAATTATTTGAAATATTAAGTGAATTAAATTTATTTGTAGGTGAATTAATAAATCAAGAAAACATAACAGATGAAGAATTACAATATTTATTTACAATATCTCATCAATTTTCAGAACAATTAAAAAATGAAAAACCATTAGATTTATCACTATCAAGTAAAAAACAAAGACTGCAACAAGAACTATTAGATTTATCATTACCAAATAAAAATCAAATATGAGAATTAACAACAAAAATTAACACATCTTTAATTAATAAAAAACATTATACTAATACATTAGAAACACACACTAAAGACAGTTTATTTATCGAAATAAAAATATCAAAACCTAGTAGCAGTTTTATATATACAAATAATTTTAATGATATACAAACATATTTATTAACCGAACAAATACAACAAAATAATTTTTTAAATAATAATGAAAAAAGTAAATATAGAAATAAAACTCATGAAAATGAAAAAAATCACAAATCATAAGATTTAGATAATTATTATATGTCAAAAAAATCATTTTAAATAAATTATTTTTTTAATTATTTTACTAAATTTAAAAATATTGCGTATAATTTATATAATGTCAAAATTTAAGAATAACGGAGAATGAAAAATGTCTGAACAAGAAAAAGTTTCTGCTGAACAAAAAATTATTAATATTGCAGTGATAGCACACGTCGATGTTGGAAAGTCAACATTAGTTGATGCTTTATTAAAACAATCAAATATTTTTCATCAAAACCAAGTTATTGTTGAACAAATAATGGATAGTAATGATCAAGAACGTCAACGAGGAATTACTATTTATTCTAAAAATTGTTCAATCATGCATGGTAATACAAAAATTAATATTATTGATACACCTGGTCATGCTGACTTTTCCTCTGAAGTTGAAAGAATTATGAAAACAGTAGACTGTGTTATTTTACTAGTTGATAGTGTTGAAGGACCAATGCCACAAACTCGTTTTGTATTGCAAAAAGCACTAGAACATAACTTAAATCCAATTTTAATGATTAACAAAATTGATAAAAAAGACCAAAGAATTGAAGAAGTAAAAGATGAAGTATTAGAACTTTTTATGGAATTAAATGCTAATGATGAACAGTTAGACTTTCCAACACTTTATGGAATTACTAAACAAGGTATTGCCCAATATGAATTAAATCAACCAAGTGAAAATTTAGAACCATTATTTGAAACAATTATTAAACATGCTAAAATTTCTAAATTAGTAAAATATAATGAGCCTTTACAAATGCAAATTAGTTCATTAGATTATGATAGTTTTATTGGCAGAATTGGAATTGGTAGATTATTTCAAGGTACTATTTCTGAAGGACAAGAAATAATTGTTGTTGATGATTATGATTTAAAAAGAAAAGCTAAAGTAAAATATTTATTTGTTTATCAAGGATTAAAACGAGTAGCTGTTAAAAACGCTGTTGCTGGTGATATTGTTTGCATAGCGGGTATTGAAAATATAACAATTGGTAATACTATTTGTGATAAAGATAATGTTGTGCCAATGGAACCAATTACAATACAGGCTCCAACAATGTCAATGAATTTCCTTGTTAATAATTCACCATTTTCTGGAACTGAAGGTAAACTAGTAACTAGTAATAAAATTAAAGAACGTTTAACAAGAGAATTAGAAACTAATGTTGGTTTAAAAATAGAACAATTATCTGGAAGTAATGCTGATGGTTTTAAAGTTTTTGGTCGTGGTGAATTACATTTATCTGTTTTAATTGAAAATATGCGTCGCGAAGGCTTTGAATTAGGTATTTCTAAACCGGAAGTAGTATTTAAAAAAGATGAAAAAGGACACACCACTGAACCAGTCGAAGAAATTATTTTAAATCATCCTACTGAATATACTAGTACTGTTATTAACAATTTAAATCTAAGAAAAGGTATTATGACTAATATGGATTCTGATAATGTTCGTGATAAAATTATTTTTCATATTCCAACAAGAGGATTAATTGGATTTGGTCGTCAATACGTTAATATTACTCGCGGAACTGGTGTTATGGTTCGTAGTTTCCTTACATATGAACCATTAAAAGGCGAAATTAATAATAATAGAAATGGCGTTCTAGTAAGTATGATTACAGGGACAACATTACCTTATGCTTTAAATTCTTTAGAAGAACGTGGTACTTTATTTGTTAAACCACAAACTAAAGTGTATGAAGGAATGATTATTGGTTTAAGTAATCGTGATAAAGATTTAGATGTTAATCCTTGCAAAGCAAAACAATTAACAAATACTAGAAGTTCAGGTAATGATGAAGCTGTTAGATTAACACCACCAACTATTTTTAGTTTAGAAGAATCTTTAGAATTTATTGCTAGCGATGAATTAGTTGAAGTAACACCACAAAATATTCGTATGCGTAAAAAATTCTTGACTAAAAATGAACGTAAACAAAATAGAAATCGTAAGTAATACTTACGATTTTTTTTAAAGATTAAAAGGATTATAATTTACACAGTTAACTGTAGATACTCAATATTCTGATTCAATATCAATAATATCATTTAAAGACAGAATTTTTTGATTTTCTTGCAATATATCTTCTATCTGTATTGTTTCATAATTAGCAAAGTTATTAACTTCATTAATCATTAATTGAATTTGCTTATCAAGCAGTTCTTTATTTTTTTTTCTTTTCAATATATTTTTTTCTGCGTCTTTTTTCTCCTTCTCTTTTTTTCTAATAAATTCAGGATTTGATTTATTTTTTTCTAAATATTTTTTTGTCTTTCTGCATGTTTTTGTTTTTTAGTTTTAATGTTTTCAAATGAAATTTCTACAAAAATAGCGGGAGAAGGTATAAAAATAGATTCATCTTTTGTTTTTTCGTTATTGTTATTCTCTAACATTATATCCATATTTTATATTTCCTTTTTAAAATAAATAGTGTATTTATAAACTTATATTAAGTTTATGTTCTTGATTTTAGCATCTTTTTTAATTTAGAAAAATAGTTACCATTTTGGTAACTATTTTTATTTTGCTATAAATTTATTATTAATTTTAGTTTTATGTTGGATTGATAAACTTATTTTATTTATTTCATCAATAAAATTATTATCTTTTTCTATATCTCAACCATTTTTTTGATCAATTTCTTTTGTTATTTTTTCCAATTCTATTTTGATTTCTTTTAAACTAGTTTTATTAATATTATTATTTAATCTTTTTTCAATATTTTGAATTTTTATATCAATTTCATGATATCAAGTGGTATCTAAAACATTGCAAAGTGGTTCTTGTACTCAAGCATGGTACATTTTTCTTTCTTCAAATCCTTCTGGAAGTTTTATTTCTTCTTTAATTTCAGCAATTAATTTATATATACTTTTTTTTAACTTTACTATACATATCTTTTAATCTTCCTTTCAAAAAAATAAAAAACCCATATACTTTAAAAAATAAAATAATGAGTTGAAAACTTAAATTAAGTTTAAAGAATTATATCATAATATCTAGAATATTTGGTGTTAAATTTTTATACATATTTTTAAAAGATAAAAAATAGTTATAAATAAATAAAACTACTCAGTTGAGTAGTTTTATTTATCTTCTTCAATTTTTACTGTCATTTCTTGATCATCAAAAACAAATTTAACTTTTTTATCATCTTTTTTATTAACAGCATCACTGGGTTTATCATTTTTTTTATTTTCAAATAAAGGTTTTGGTTTTTTCTTTAATTCTTTTTCATTTTTTAAATAATATTTTTGAACTATATCAAAAAGTTCATTATTTAAACTACCATCTTTATATCTCTTTTTAAATTTATAAAAATACTTATAACGCTTATCTAAAATTATTGATTTAATTTCATTAAAGAGTATAAAAGCATTTCTACTTGAAAATTTATAATTATTTTTACCTATTTTTACTAAATTATCACTTATAATATTGTTTATTTTAAACTTAAATCTTTTTCTTTTAAAAAGAAAAATAACTAAAATAAAAATAAAAGTTAGCATTAATAATAATATTGATAATCCTATGATTATTCAGTCCTTTAATGAAAAATCTGATCAATTAACTAAAAACATTATATTTAAATTATTTTGCATATAAATAACCCCCTAAATTTTCTTAATATATAAATTTGCGTCATTTTATAAACAAGTTCTTCTTATCTTTTATTTTGGATAAATTACATTTAAAATTACACTTCCAATAACTAAAGGGTCATCATAAGTCATTTCAACTGTTAAAGTAGTTGGTTTAATGTTCATATTATTATATTTTAAATTACCTAAAATAATTTTTTCTTTTATTAAATTTGCTTGTGGATTACTTTCAATTAGTCTCTCTTTAATAACCTCCTTTACAGTTTCTGGACTTGTCATTTTCAATTTGTCTTCAGTTTTTAATTGCAAATTTGTTTTGCTTTTTAAAATTACTGCTAAAATTCGTTTATTATCACTAATTGATGATTGTTTAGAGATCGAACCATTTGATTTTTTTTTATTTTTTTCTTCCTCTTCTTCTTTTTCTCCTTCTGTTTCAGCAATAGCTGTCATACCACCAGCAATGGTGGCTCCAATTAAAGCTGCAGAGCTGATAAGACCAGCAATAATTTTTGTTGATTTCTTCTTCTTTTTCTTTTCTTCTTCATCTTCTTCTGACATAAATTACAAACCTCTTTTCTAAGCCCTTAAATTTTTTCTAAGTTAATTTTACATGATTAAAAATAATCTATTGACATTTTACTTTTATTAGATTAGAAATTTAGATAAACAATTAGTTGTATAAATTACTGATGTATTTTTTTATTTTTTGAAAATTAATAATCTTAAACATTAAAATAGTAATTATTATTACTTTTAATAAAGTTTTTTATCTTATTTTTTAAAGAACTTAGTAAAAATAAGATAAAATATTAATATTGCATTAAAGAAAAAGGTGAACGTATGTCATTTCAACAATTTAATTTACAACCATGACTAATTGAAAATTTAAAAAAAGAAAAACTAATTAATCCAACACCAGTCCAAACCGAAATCATTCCTTTAGCATTAACTAATAAAAACTTAATTATTAAAAGTGCTACTGGTAGTGGTAAAACTCATACTTATTTAATTCCAATTTTAAATAATTGTAATGTTACTTTAAAAGTAACACAAGCAGTTATTATTACACCTACTCGTGAACTTGCTCAACAAACGTTCAATTTTTTAAAAGCTTTAATCAAAGGTCAAAATATTAGCATTGCTTGTTTAGTGGGTGGCAAAGATATTATTCGTCAAAGTAATAATTTAAGTAATAATCAACCACAAATTGTAATTGGCACTCCAACTAGATTAAAACGTTTATATGAACTTAATATGTTAGCAATTACTACTACTAACACTTTAGTTATTGATGAATGTGATATGTTATTTGATATGGGATTCATGGAAGATTTAGATTTTTTAATTACTAAAATGAATAAAAATACTCAAATTATGACTTTTTCAGCAACAATATTACCCCAACTAGTTACTTGATTAAAAAAATATATTACTAATGCTACTACAATTAGTATTGATAACAAATCTCAAAAAATTCAACATATTTTTATTAATCGTCATCATCAAGATAGTAAAAAACAACTACAATCATTATTAACAATGTTTGATCCTTATTTATGTTTAATTTTTGTTAATAACAAAGAAAATATTGAAGAAATTGCAAACGTCTTAATTGAAGAAAATAAAAAAGTAGCAATCTTACATGGTGGATTACCAGCACGAGAACGTTCTCAAACTTTTAAACGTATTAAAAATTTTGAATATCAATATGTTGTTTGTTCAGATATCGCAGCACGTGGTATTGATATTGAAGGGGTATCTCATGTTATCTCTTTACAATTACCGACAAATAATCTAGAATATTATTTTCATCGAGCAGGGCGAACAGGACGAGCTAACTATTCAGGTATTTCTTATGTATTTTATGATAAGAGTGATAATTCTACTATTCATAAGTTAAAAAATTTAAACGTTCCAATAGAATACTATAAAATTAAAGATAATAAGTTACTACCAGAAATTACTAATGACAACATCATTGCTCATAAACGAAAAATAGAAAGAAATAAAGAAGAGCAATATGTTATTAATCGCTTTAAAAAAAATAAAAATGTAACTCCTGGTTATAAGAAAAAATTTAATAAAGATTTAGAAGCAATAAAAAAAGAAACAAGAAAACAACACATTAAAGCATCAATTAAGAAAATTAAAAAAACACAAGCAATTGCAAGAAGAAAAAAACTTTTTGATGAAAATTAATAATGAAAGAGGAAGCAAGATGGAAAACGACAAATTAATTATTGGATCTCATGTTTCAATGAAAGCACCAAAATATTTATTAGGTGCTCTTGAAGAAGCTCTAAGTTATAATGCCAATACGTTTATGTTTTATACAGGTGCTCCACAAAATACAATTCGTAAACCAACCAAAGCATTATTTATTAAAGAATTTACAGAAAAACTAATTGAAAAAAATATTAATATTAATAACCTTATTGTTCATGCTCCTTATATTATTAATCTGGCTAATAGTATTAACAAAAGTACTTACCAATTAGCAGTAGATTTCTTACGACAAGAAATAATTCGCTGTCAAGATATTGGCATTAAAACTTTGGTTTTACATCCAGGTAGCGCTGTTGGTGCTTTACCACAAACTGCTTTAGATCAAATTGTTAAAGGACTAAATGCAGCATGTTTAGAAAAACAAACTGTAAAAATTGCTTTGGAAACAATGTCAGGAAAAGGTAGTGAAGTAGGAACTACTTTTGAACAACTTCAATATATTATTAATAATGTAAAAAGACCCGAACTAATTGGTGTTTGTTGAGATACTTGTCACTTATCTGATGCTGGTTATGATCTTAATAATAATTTAGAACAAGTAATACAACAATTTGATCAACTTATTGGATTAGATAAATTATTAGTTATTCATGTTAATGATTCTAAAAACCCAATCAATGCTCATAAAGATCGTCATGCTAACTTAGGAATGGGTTACCTTGGTTTTCAAACTTTAATTAACATTATTTATCATCCATTGTTGCTTACTAAAATAAAAATTTTAGAAACGCCATGAATTAATGGACATCCACCTTATTTATATGAAATTAAAATGATAAGAACAAAAAAATATAATAAAGAAATTTTAGAATCATTAGGAACAAGCAAATAATGAAAAGAATTGGCATTTTTGGTGGAACTTTTGATCCATTTCATAATCAACATTTAAACATTGCAAATACAGCTTATCATAAACTTTCACTTGATGAAGTTTGAATTTTACCAACAAAACAAAATCCGTTAAAAGACAGTGTCAGTGCCAGCGATCAACAAAGAGTCGATATGATTAATTTAGTTATTAAAAACTATTCTTGAATAAAATTAAATGATTATGAACTAACAAGTAAACAACCTAGTTATACTATTAATACTATTAACTACTTTATTGAAAACTATCCAAATCACAAATTCTTTTTTATTATCGGTTCTGATAATTTATATACCTTAAATAAATGACAAGGAATTGAACAGTTAATTAATTTAGTTAAAATTATTGTTGTTAATCGCCCTCATTATCGTAAAACATTAGAACTAATGTCAAAATACAAGTGTCAAAATTTAGTAGTTCGACCAAGTAGTGATATTAGCTCTGCCAAAATTAGAAATGGTGAAATTATTAATCAAATTGATATAAAAATTAATAATTATATTAACAATAATTTAATATATAGTTATGAGCGTTTAAAAGCAAATTTGGATAACAATAGAACTGAACATTGTATTAATGTTGGTAAAATGGCTGTTAAATTAGCAATCCATTATAACGAAGATGCTAATAAAGCCCTAATTGCAGGAACTTATCATGACCTTTGCAAACAATGAAGTAAAAATAAAATGACTAAATTTTTAACAAAATATAATAAAGAAATTTTACAAGAACCATTTCCAATTTGACATGGTTATGTAGCAGCATTGTATTTAAAAAATCATTATCAGTACCATGATGATTTAGTTCTTCATGCAATTGCTAAACATACTACTGGTGCAACTGAAATGAAACCTTTAGAATTAATAGTATTATTAGCAGATAAAATATCAATTGAACGTAACCATTATTATGTTGAAGAATTAAGAAAACTTGCCTTTCAAGATTTAACTGTTGCTTTTAAATACTATCTAGAAATTTTAAAAAAGCATTTACTAGAACAAAAAAAACCATTAAATAATAAGTTTTTAACAATATATGAAACGTGAAGTAATAAAAATTAACAAATAGTATCTACAGTAAAATACTTATTTATTAATTATTTAATATATAATATTAAAGAAAAGGGAAGTATAACTTAAAACAGAAGATGTATTTGTTCAGTAATGATTGCAAAATTGAATACTGATATTTATTAAGTGATTGATTTAAAAAACCAGAATATAAAGATACTTTAAATTATATAATAGATAGTAATTGTCGTTATTTTTTAAATTCATAATCCATTAAAAGAATTGGGTTTACCACTATAACAAATAAAAAATAAATTATTAATAAGGAGATCAAATATTATGTCCAAAAAAAATAAAACAAAAATTACTGCTTCGCCGACAAAAGAAAAAACAACAGCAAAAATAAAAAAAAGCATGACTGATTATAATGAATTAAAAATAAAAAAAAGTGGTTTCTTAAGCGCAGTTATTAAATACTTTAAAAAATATCCACTACTTTATCTAATTGCAATACTAACCACTATTGCTTCTTCAATAATTTCAGTGATTATTCCTAAAATTACTAATATTTTTTTAGCTACCCCCGATGGTTTTCAATGAGAAAAAATTACTACTTTAGCTTATATTTTAATTAGTTTACAAATTGCATCAGGATTATTTATGTACTTTCGTAATTTAACAGGAAGCATCATTGGTGTTAAAGTTGAAATTGAATATCGAAATAAAGTTTTAAAACATTTACTAGATTTAGATATGTCATATTATGAAGACCGCAAAATTGGTGACACTTTAACAAAACTAATTAGTGATACTAGTGTTATTGGTGAAAATATGCAATCTATTCCTTTAACTATGCTTAGTTCAATTGTGACTTTTTTTGGTTCAATTTACGTTATTTTTTCTTTAAATTGACAATTATCATTAATTGTTTTAGGTATTGTTTTATCAATTTTAATAATATCAGTATTAAATGTTCAAATTATTCGTTATTTAAACTATAAATGAAGAAAAGTTTACACTGAAGTTAATGCTGATATTACTGATCGACTAAATACTATTACTTTAATTAAAAGTAATGCTACAGAAAAAAGTGAAAATAAAAGATTTTCTAATGAACATCTTAAATATTACCAAGCAGCAAAAAAAACTATTACTTTTGAAAGTTTTACTAGAGCATTACTAATTACATTGCTAACAGGAATTAACATTGTTGGTTTAGTTGCTGGTTTCATGTTTGTAAGTAAACACATCATTAGTGTTCCAACACTAATTGCTTTTTTATTAGCAGTCAACACTTTAATTTTCCCAGTTATTCAAAGTATTCAATTCTTAGGTAATTGAGCTAAAACATCAACTTCAATTTTAAGAGTTAATGAAATTCTTAATATTAAACCAAAAATAGTTAATAAAGAAAAAGACTTACCAGTAAAACAAATTACTAGTGATATTATTTTTGAAAATGTTAATTTCCGCTATGATGAAAAAGAAGACTGAATTTTAAATAACTTCTCTTTCACTTTTGAAAAAGGTAAAAGTTATGCTATTGTTGGTGCAACTGGTGTCGGAAAAACTACTATTTCTAAGTTATTACTACGTTACTATGACCCTGCTAAAGGAAGAATTTTAATTAATAATAATACTGATTTACGTGATATTAACTTAGCACAATACTTACATCATATTGGCTATATTGAACAAGATCCACAAATTTTATTTGGCACATTTGCCGAAAACATTAGTTATACTAAGCAAGGAGCAACTTTAGAAGAAATCAAAATTGCTGCAAGTAAAGCTAACTTACATGATTACATTGAACAATTACCTAATGGTTATAATACAATTTTAGGTGAACGCGGGATTAACTTATCTGGTGGTCAAAAACAAAGAGTAGCTATTGCTCGTATCTTTTTAAAAAATCCAGAACTATTAATTTTAGATGAAGCTACTAGTGCTTTAGATAATATTGTCGAAAAGGAAATACAAGCACAATTTAATAAATTAATGATTGGTCGTACTAGTATTATTATTGCCCATCGTTTATCAACAATTAAAACTGTTGATAAGATTTTAGTTTTAGAAAAAGAAAAAGGTTTAGTTCAAGTTGGTACTTTTGATGAATTAAAAGTTAAAGAAGGTCACTTTAAACATTTATATGAAGCTGGAATTATGGGGTAAAACTTTACCATCCTTTAAAATTCATTGTAGAATTTCACTAAAAGTACTATAATGTAAATAACGATAGTTTAATATCGTTATAATTTTAATTATGATATAAACTTTATATCTTTATTAAAATTATATATTAACTTTAAAGGTATAAAATATGAGAAAAACAATAAATATTTTAACAGTTGGTATTTTTTCACTAGCAACAAGTGCCACTATTTTAACTAGTGTGAATCACTTTAATACTAGAAAAAATGATTTACAACAAGCAAATGCCACTACTAATCAAACATCATTATTTAATAATCAATATCGATATTTAAATAATAGTGACTGAATTACTAACCAATCAACAACCGATCATAAATTTTATAGTTATGATACTTCAGCATTAAAAAGTTATACTTTTACCAATGCTAGAAACGTCTTCTTAGTAGATACAACTGGAAATCTAGTTTATAATACCAAAGTTACTATTCCTAATAAAGATAAATCAGATATTGAAAATACAAAACAAGAAATGATTACCAAGAAGAAAGTAACATCACTTAAAAGCAATCCTAATTATTCTGATGCTTACAATTTTAGCGAATATCAACAAAATAATTTTATTGGTGACAATAATTGAACATATTTACAATTTGGTGGTCTTGAACAAAATATTGATATTTCTAACATTGCTGGTGCTTCTAAAATTGAAAATAATAACAATCTTAGTGAGAACTTAGGATTATATTACATTGCTGATGCTGCTATTAATAATAAAATTTCTTTAGCAATATCTTATAATATCAGCCAACAATTCATTAATAAAAGCAGTTTAAACAAACTAATTAGTAACCAATTAACAAATAATATTATTAACTTAATTGTTGAAAATACTAATATCTTTAACTTTATTAAAAATTCACCTCTTTTCCTAAATATAAAAGATTACTCATTAAATTTTATTTTTGATAATGATAATAACTTAGTAGCAATTTACTATACAAAATGAAATGTCCAAAATATAAATCAAAATATTAACTATTCTTATAAAGAAGACTTTAGCAATATTAATAAAAATGATTGATTAAAAAATAGTGATCAACAAATCATTTTAAATTGAACTAAATATGCAAAAAATTGAGAACAATTTTCACAACTTTATCCTAAATTTAATTTTAATAATTCTAAACTATCAATTAATAATATGGGTACATATAAAGAAAATAATAATCTTACTGGTAATACTAATAATATTACTACTAATAAAAATATTAAATATGAACTACAAAATCCTTATAATGTTGTAGCAATTTCTGATCTTATTATTCAACTTCCAATTATTGATCTTTATGTATACCATGATGATAATAATATTTATTATCAATGAAATGCACGTGTTACTTCATCACCAAATTTAATTGCTGGTTGTAGTTTAGCAATTGATTTAGATAATATTAGTTTTCAATTTAAAAAATAATTAAATTTAATATATAAAAAATAATGCCTTAATTAAGGCATTATTTTTACAATGAATGTTGTCTTACAGGACTTTGATTAGATGCTGATGATTGGTTTTCTGCCATTTGATTAGAATTATTAATTAAATATTCTTCGCGAATTTCTAAACACTCAACTTTAAGCTTTTCAATTCTTTTTAAAAATTCAGAATTATTAGATGTTTGATATTTTCTAGCATTACGTCAATTATGCTCTTTACCTGTGACATCTATTTTTTCTTTTACTTCATTAAGTTCTGACATAATTGACATTAATTGTTTAATATTAGGATTTGTTTTTGACTTCTCCTCGTTTAATTGTTGTTTGCCACTTGCCACTTGCCACTTAGCCCTTTTTACTAGACCATTAATTTAAAAAACCTGAATGTATTCTAAAAACAATTGTGTTATATAATTAACACTAATTTTAACCTGAAAGGATTTTTATTAATGGATAAAATTAAACAAATAGCATTAGTAATTAACAAATTAAATATCAAAGAAAAAATTAAAATTATTGATGATTGTAAAAATCAATATTCAATTAGAAACCTATGTCAATATCTTCAATTAAACAGATCAACATATTACTTTTTAAAAAATAAACAAAAACCTATTAAAAAAGAAGAAAATCATATTATTAAATGCAATCATAAATATCAAAAAATATGCCAACTTTTAATCGAATTTCATTCTACAAGAAAAGGCAGAATTTATGGATATTTAAGAATTTTTTCAGCTTTTAAAGAGTGATTAAAACAAGAAAAAAATATCATTTTAAATATAGAATTATCAATAAAACAAATGCGAAAAATTATGAAAGAACACAATATTCAAGGATTAAAACAAACTAAAAATAACTATCCTAAAAACAAAAAAAATCCAAATAAGTGAATACCTACAATGGATAAAGTAAACAAAGATTATAAAAGTACAACCTCTTCAAATCAAATTTGATCAATGGACACTAAACAAATAAATACTAAAGAAGGATGATTATATCTTTTTGTAATTATTGATTTTTATTCAAATAATGTTGTTAGTTATAATATTGCTCCTAATAAATCATATCAGGATTTAATTCTTCCTGCTCTTGAAAAAATCAACAAACAATTTTCTTGAAATCAAGTAAAAAATGTTATTTTACATTCAGATAACGCCAACGAATTTTATTGTCAGGATATCACAAAATGAGCAGAGGATAAACAAATAATTTTAAGCAAAAAACAACCTTATGATATTGGTGGTAATGTATTATCTGAAAACTGATTTTCTCATTTATCTCAAGAATGACTACCTAAAGGATCAAATCAATATTTATCCATCAATGAAGCTATAAATGATGTAAATCAATATGTTATGTTTTATAATTATGAAAGAATACATTCTAAATTTCTAAAACCACCAATTTTACAAATTAAAATTTAGAATTTTATATCAAAAATGGTCCAGTAATTAAGGGCCAACCACCTTTTTTTGATCTAATAACATAAATAATCATTATATATGTTCTTTTTCTATTCAAGTTAAAACATCTTCTAAAATAATATTAATATTGGGTTCATTTAAAATCGCATGATTACCTTCTTCATAAAAACTATAAGTTATCCCCTGTCTTCAACGTTTATTATTTTTTGCAATTTTATCAAAATCGGCAAATATATCTTTTGCAGATTGAACAATCAAAACTGGACATTTAGCATTATTAAGATTTTTTGGTACTTGTTTACTTAATTTTTGTGCTTGTAAAGAAAATAATAATGTAAATTTCATATTAGTCATTGCTCTAATTTTCCCTTTTTTAATATAATTAGAGTTAATAGAAATTGTTTCCATATCAAAAGTAATAGGTAATGGATGATGTTTATAAAATAGAAATCCTCAAATTGCATGACAAACTAATGAAGGTCTTATTTTAAATATTTGTTTCTTAGTAACAAAATTAGTTAAAATTGCACCATCAATCATTTTTGGTAATCTTTTAATTGCTAATGCTGTTAATGCCGAACCTAATGTTTCACCCATTAATAAAATTTTTTTATTAGGATAACGTTCATTCAAAACCGTTATAATATCTTTAATATCATTAATAGTTGTTCCTAAAGTATGATATTTTCATTTTTCATTTTCTCCTCAACCTCGTTGATCAAAACTTAAAAATGAAATACCATGTTTAGTAAAAAACTTAGCAGCTGTTTTAAAGTCTGTTAAAGAGGCACCCATACCATGAATACCAATAATAATATATTTACTATTATCAACAAATTTAAATTCAGTATGTAAAAAATAGTTATCCCTAGTAATGATTCCCTCATTACTTCATTGTGGAAAATGACGATTCAGTTCTCAGTGATAATCAATATGGAAAATTTGATAAATTCTATATAAAATATAAAGTATTATTAACATAGCTAAAACTACAATAAGTACTGCTCATCAATAATGTTGCCAAAAATTATCCATAATAAATGATACCCTCCAATAATATATAAATACTTACTAATATTTTATCAAATTAATTTTGTTTTAATAAAAATATTTATTTCTTAGTGACTTCAGCAATTAATTGACCAACCGTTACTTGTTCATCATCTTTTACTACTTGCTTTACAACATAACCTTCCATTGTTTCATTAGTGAAAACAATTGGTGTTGTTACTTTTTTACCTTTATTCTTAACTTCTTGTAAATTAGCAACTACCATTACTTCTGATTTTTTAATTGGTTTACCTTGTTCAACTTTAATATCAAAGCCCTTACCAGCTAATTCAACAGTATCAATACCAATATGAACTAAACATTCAATACCTGTATTTACATCTTTAATACCATAAGCATGTCCTGTATTAAATACTGTTGCTAATTTTCCATCAAATGGTGATACAAATTCAACTCCATCTTTATCTTTATATTCAGGAATAATAGCAAAACCAGTCCCTAACATTTCCTGAGCAAATACTGGATCTTCAACTTTACTAAGGTTAATAACTTTACCAGTAACTGGCGCATAAATTAATAAAGGTAATTGTTTTTTTTTCTTGAAAAACATATGTCGATTCTCCTCAAAATTATGTAAATTAGATGTTTATAATTTTAACATTAAATAATGTAACTTTAAAAATAAATAATATTTTTATTTTTTTGATAAAAATTTTTCTACTAATGATTTAACTTCTTCATTGGTTTCACATTGTAATGCTTTTGATGCTAATATTTCTGTATCCTTTTTATTTAAAGTACTAATAATTTTTCTAGTTTCTAAAACACTAGATGCAGACATTGAAAATTCATCTAGTCCTAGACCAACTAGTAGTGGAACAGCAATTTTATCACCAGCCATTTCACCACACATGGCAACAGGACGATTATATTTATGCCCACCATCAATTGTCATCTTAATCAAACGTAAAATTGATGGATGATATGGTTGATATAAATAAGACACTTTTTCTGACATACGATCAGCGGCTAAACTATATTGAATTAAATCATTAGTTCCAATTGAAAAGAAATCTGCATATTTAGCAAATATTTCGGCATTAACTGCTGCTGCTGGAATTTCAATCATCATTCCAACTTGAATATCATCACTAACTTTAACTTTTTCTTTAATTAATTCTTTTTTGCAAGTTTCATATAATGCTTTAGCTGCTTTAAATTCTTCAACAGTGGCAATCATTGGAAACATAATAGCTAATTTACCAAAAGCTGAAGCACGAATTAAAGCACGTAACTGAGTTTTAAAAATATCTTTACGATCTAAACACAAACGAATGGCACGATAACCAAGGAAAGGATTCATTTCTTTTGGTAAATCTAAATATGATAATTCTTTATCACCACCAATATCTAAAGTTCTAATAACAACTTTATGTTTAGTAGCAGACAATACTTTTTTATATTCTTCAAATTGAATATCTTCACTTGGAAAATCACTACTTTCCATATAAAGAAATTCACTTCTAAAAAGCCCTACTCCTTGTGCATCATATTCAATTGCTTTAATCATATCTTTAGGTGAACCAATATTTGCTTCTAACTTTACTTCATGATTATCACTGGTTTTAGTTAATTTACCTTTAAATACTAATAATTCTTTTTGTTCTTCAATTCATGCGCTTTGTTTAGCAACTCATTTATTTTTTTCACTACTATTTAAATCAATTTCAATTTCACCAGTATTACCATCTAATACACAAAATTGATTATTTTTTACTTTTGTAGTAACATTTTTTAACCCAAGAACTGCTGGAATACCAAGACTACGAGCCATAATTGCTGCATGAGAAGTTCTACCACCAATATCACATAAAAATCCTTTAACAAATTTAGGATTCAATTGACTTGTTTCTGAAGGTGTTAGATCATGACTAACAATAATTGTTTCTTCTTTAATTGCACTTAAATCAATAGTTTTAATATTTAAAATTTTACGTAAAATTCGATCACGAACATCAATAACATCAGCAGCACGTTCACGAAAATAATCATCATCCATTGCTTGCAATGTTGCAATTGCTTTATTAGCAGTACTTTCTAAAGCATTAGCAGCATTATATTTTTCTTCTTTAATTAACTTTTCAGTATCTTCAATTAATACTGGATCAGTTGTTACTAAAAAATGAGCTTCAAAAACAGCGGCTTTTTCTTCACCTAAAGTTTTTGTTGTATTTTGGATGAGTTGTTTAATTTCATCACCTGCTATTTTTAAGGCATCATGTAACTTTTTAACTTCTCCTTCTATTTCTTTTTCATTAATTTTTTTAGGATTAGTTTTGATAGTTTCATGTTTTAAGATTAATGCTTTGGCTAGAGCAATGCCATTACTAGCACCAATACCTTTCATTTTTAACATTATATATATTTCACTCCTTATAAAATATGTTTATTAATAGTCTACTAAATTATAATAAAAAAAATGAAATATTGTATAAAATATTTATTATAATTTAAACTTTTTGTAAATAAAAATGATTTTAATATTTTTAAATATTTTCATATATGTTAATTCCTACTTTTAATGAAATTAAAAGTAGGAATCTTTTCACTATATTAATATAATTAGATAGTTACACATTGGATAAGAGAACGATCATGATTACGATTATTATTAGGAATAAGATATTCTCTATCTGAGTTATTTATATCTTGCACATCATTTTCATCTCATTCATTAATATTATTAATATGACCATTTATTCTTCTAGTAAGAAAATCTCTTCCATCACTAGCAGCATTCCCATTTGCTTGATTTATTATATTTGGTAATTCAGATAATACTTCATCAATAATCTTTTGTTGCTCTTCTTGCTTATATATTAATTTAAAAGCTGGTTTCATTTTATTTGTTAAATTATATAAATCAGCACTAGTTACACCAAGTGCTGATAATACCATTCCTAATTTTGGAAATGTTTCTTTAAATTGAATTCAAGCTTTTTTTCAATCACCTTTATTTTGTGTAACATCTGCTGCATAAGTTTTAATAGCATTAGTAATAGCGCTAATAAAAAGAAAACTAACGATAAAGACTCCTAATTGACTTAATTCATTTTGATTTTTAACTCAATTTTTAAATGATTGTAGCAATGTATGATCATTATTTTGAGGGCAAAAATAATTTTTTACTGGTTCAAAAATTGTATTTAATGCATTTTTAATAAAACATTCATTAACAAATCTCATTACTGTAGCACGAACAATAGTTGAAATAATATTATTAATTGATACTATATCTTCTTTATAAGATTCTCATGTTAATGTTTCAGCAGTATAAGCAGAAGAAGCAGTAATAACTAAATGATTTATTAATAATGTTGTCAAAAAAAAGTTAGTATTGGATAAACTATTTTTTATAATTTCTTTAATAGAATAGTCTTCATTTTTTAAATCAGTTTTTGATAATTCACTTAATTCATTTAAAAGTTCTTTTAAAAAATCATTACTGATTTCTGCACTAATTAAAGAATTAAATTTTTCAAAAGTAAATTCATCATTAAAATCAATATTTTTTAATTCATCTTTAATATGATTTATTACATCATGTTTTTTGATAATTGTTGATAAATTAGTACACAACTTATCTAAGTTCGAATTAATTTTATTTAATTTTTCATATTCTTTAAGTTCTAAATGTTTTTCTAATTTTTTAATAATAATTTCAAGTGGTAAATATTCATCTAATTCTTTTTTTTGTGTTAATTGATTTGAAGGTAATAAATCAATAATACTTTTTAATCCAAATGGATAGTAAGATAAAAAATAAGATGTAAGTGTATCAACACCAGCCATAGCATAATTTTCAGGAATTTTTAATGATTCTCACATTCCTTTGCCTAATATTTCTAATTGTTCTATAAAAGTTTTACCTATTATAGACTTTTCTGATACTACAGCTATTGAAAAATATCTTTTAGAGATTTTTATTTTTTGAATACTAAACCATATAAATTTTTAAAACGTTTGTTTATGAGCAAATTTGATGGTTTAAAATTAATTTTAAAGATATAAAGATATTGCAATTACAATTTTTCATTTTTAAATTTTTGGTGAGTTTGTTTTATATCCACTTGTTGAAGCTTGATTTTGCAAATCTATACAATTTATTTCATTTTTACAATTTAATGAAAAAGTTTCTTTTGAATTTAGAAACTTAGGATTAAAAATTTCTCCTGTTATTAAACAAGGTTTATTTGAAAATAAATTCATTTGTTTTAGTATTTCACTTTTATTAATTAAAAATTTTCTTTCAAGTTTTTTATTTTGAAAAATAGGTGATTGATTAATATAATTTGCACCTAAATTAACAAATTTTTGTTTTTCATCACTTAATCTATCTTTTCACATAAGACCAAATAACTCTTTAATGTCTTCTTTATCAAGACCATCAAATTCTGGTTCTCCATTACAATTGAATTTATATTTTTCTATAAAATCAATCATTTTTTTAGTTTCTCTTAATTCTTTAAATATTACTTTATAAGTCTGTTTGTAGATTTGTTGAAATATACTTTTATTCATAAAATTTTCCTTTCAAAATAATAAAAATTCATTTACTTTTAAAATAAAGTAAATGAGTTAAAAACTTATATTAAGTTTAATTAAATTATACAAAAAAAGTTTCCATTTTTAATATAGAAACTAAATTTTTAGGGGTTATTTGGAATTTTTGAATTTATGTTTATTTAGTAGTGTAATTTTTTTCAAAATAGTTTATTTTTTTATAACTTTTTTTGGGAAATTTTCACTCGATATTGACAACAATAAAAGAAAAACGTTACTTAATAACTTTGAAAATCAATAAAATTTTATTAATTTTATTATTAAAATATCATTTTAAATAAAAAAATTAGCACCCTTATTATGGTGCTAATGTAATAATATTTTTATAATATTTTATTATCTTGATTTTTTGTTCATAGTAAAGCTAATGAAATAATAGCAGCAGCAATACAACCATAAAAGTAATAAAATACATAATCTCAGTTTTCATTACCAATACCAGCAATTACTACTTTTGAAAAAAGAGCATCACCAAGAAAATAACCAGATAATCCTGTAAATCCTGAAGCAGTAGCAGCTGCTTTCTTATTTGTTAATTCAATAGCAGTAGCACCAATCATCGCTTGTGGCATATAAATACCAAAACCAGCAATCATTAAAGCAGTAATAAGCATAGGCATATTACCACGAGGAGCAACTTGCAATAAAACTAGTCCACAAAGTGCAATTAATAATCCAAAAATCATTAATGGTGCTTTACGATTATTAAAAAATCACTTAGCAAAATATGCTGCAGAAATACCACCAAATAAACCAGATAATTCAAAACAGGCAGCAAATCATTTACTGTGTTTTAAATCTAAGCCATGAATATCTTTCATTAAAATTAATGTTCATCCTGCCAGTCCTTGTCGTACAACATATACTCAAATATTAGCAAATGCTAATATTCATAAAAATTTATTTTTTAAAATATATTTTACAAAAATTTCTTTTCAATTAAGTTCTACTCTTTCTTCTTTATGTTCTAGAACACCTTTTCATTTTTCAACAGTAGGTAACCCTTCTGCTTCGGGGCGATCACGCAATCCTCATAAACATAATGGAATCATAGCTAAAGCAAAAATACTAGGAATTCAAAAATATAAACCATAAATTGTTCCACCCGGATCAAGTAATGTTACTAAAGAAATAACAATAACCGGTAATAAAGCAGCACCAATATTTTGTCCTGAGTTTCAAATTCCAATACGTCCCGAACGTTCTTTATCAGTAAATCAATGAGAAAATAGTCTAGCTGTAGCTGGTCAGCCCATGCCTTGGAAAACAGCTAACATCGCAATCAAACTCAACATCATTACAAATGGACCAACACTAATTTTAGTTCCAGCAAAAGCAACTACACCACCCATAATAATATTTAAAATAGAAGAAACAAATAATCCAAAAATCATGATTACTCTTCCTGAACTACGGTCAGCAACATTTCCAACAATAAATTTAGCACCACCATAAACAACGGCAAAAATTGTTCCCATTAAAGCATACTCCATTTTAGTTATGCTACCATTGCTTTCTAAAGCAGAACCCGCTACTGTATACGCTTGACGAGTAAAGTAGTAAAGAATATATGATAAAATGCTAAAACCAAAAACTTGATTACGTAAAATAATAAATTTTTTATTAACTTGCTTTAAGTCTTCACTAAAAATTTCTTTTTTTGCAGGTGGCTTAAAAACACATGCAAGTCTATTAAAAACAGACATTTTTTTTACTCTCCTTCTAAAAGGATGCATAAATTATAGTAACCCAAATAACCTGCTCTTAAAAACTTAATATAAACATACTTTAACACATAGGTTTTTACAATTTTTGTTTTTGTGGAAAAATAAATAATATTAAAAATTAAAAATAACTCTCTACCAAACTATTTTTTTGAAATACCATAAATAAATATTAACTCTACACCTTTTAAAATTCATTTACATTTATTTATTAAACAGTTTTATAAAATGTACTAATAATTTATTTATCCCCTTCTCAAATTGTTTAGTCCTAACCTATATATTTCAGATTATAACAGATATATTCTAAAATTGAAAAGATATTTCTTTAATTTTTAAAAAAAATAATTTACAATTTTCTTATGAATTTATTCTAAAAAAATTATAAATTTTTATATAGTAATAACTAAAATTAAAAAAATTATTTTATCGTTTAATGTTTTAAAAATTAAAACTAATGATAGAATTAAACCATAAAATAAATTAAAAGAAAAGGTAGTGAACACATGCATAATGAAAGCAAAATACAACATATTAATTCTATAAAAGAAGTTGAGCAACTTTTACAATCAAAAAAAATAACAGTAATTGATTTTTCAGCAGAATGATGTGGTCCTTGTAAAATGTTAGGACCAAGATTTGAAAATGTTGCTAATGACGAAAAACACAAAAATATTAATTTTATTAAAGTTGATGTTGACAAAGCTAAAGAACTAGCAAAAGATTATGAAATCCAATCAATTCCAACATTAATTTATTTTAATAAAGAAGGAAAAGAAGTTAAAAAAACTTTTGGTTTAGTTTCTGAAAAAGATATGACTAATATTATCGAAGAAATAGGAAAATAAGGTATTTATAATGGCTATTAAATTAATTGTTCTTGATCTAGATGGAACTTTATTGAAAAGTAGATGAAAAATTCATCCTAAAAATCTAATTGCAATTCAAAAAGCATATCAAAAAAATATTAAAGTTATTATTGCAACAGGAAGAGCACCAAGTTCAACCATTGATATTGCAAAATCATGTTTAATGCATGAAAAAACCGGTCATATTATTTGTTATAATGGTGGTAACATCCTTGATATTACTAATGATAATAGATTAGATATATTGTATGAAAAATCATTAACAAAAGAACAAATACAAACAATAGTTAAATTTGCTAATAAAAATAATTTAGCAATGTGAGGATATAGTACCGATAATAAAACAGGCTTAATTAATCGCAGATCACTAAAAGTTAAAATTATGGAAAATTTTAATAACCTACCAACTAAACAAATTGATGAGAATACCGATGAGGGTATGTATAAAATTTTATTATTTTGTAAAAAGAAAAAACAAGTTAATCCAATTTTAGAACAATTAAATACTATAAAAGATTTAGAACTTGCTACTTCTTCTCATAGTGTTATCGAAATTAATCCAATTGGTGTTAATAAAGCTGCTGCTGTACAATTTTTATGCAAAAAATGAAATATTACTCCTGACCAAGTACTAGCTTGTGGTGATGGTATGAATGATTATAAATTAATAAAATGGGCTAAATATGGTATTGCAATGCAAAATGCTCATCCTAATTTAAAAGAAATAGCATATGATGTTACTAGTAAAAATACTTGTGGTGGTGTTGCAAAAGCTATCGATAAATATGTATTTCCTAAATCAGAGTTTGAATAAATAATAGTTTAATTTTCTAATATAGTTTATTATCAAATATAACTTTAAAAATGCTGGACAATTACCAGCATTTTTAATTCAATATCTTTTATACTTAAATAAATATTTTTCAAATTTGCATTCTTTTAATATAAACTAACTATTCATTGAATTATTAAAAGTAGCTTTATCTAATACTATAGAAAAAATAAGACTATCATTATAAAAAAATGAATCTTCACCAATTCAAAATTTAATGTAAATACCAGAAGAATCATGTCAAATAAAAACAGATGAATTAATATATGCATGTCACATAAAACCACTTACAGAAAAATTATTTTGAATTTTAGTAGAATTATCAATCGCTTCTGTTATATCTTTTGTGCTAATTTTAATATTATGTTTTTGAGTACTTTGACTTGAATCACCAGCAGAAATAAAAGAATTATTATCAAAGCTGATACTAGGAAATAAAGTGTAAAGGGAGATTGTCAACTTCACCAAGTACCTTTATATTACCAAAAATCATGCTTCTAGGGGCCACTTAGCCCTTTTTACTAGACCATTAATTTAAAAAACCTGAATGTATTCTAAAAACAATTGTGTTATATAATTAACACTAATTTTAACCTGAAAGGATTTTTATTAATGGATAAAATTAAACAAATAGCATTAGTAATTAACAAATTAAATATCAAAGAAAAAATTAAAATTATTGATGATTGTAAAAATCAATATTCAATTAGAAACCTATGTCAATATCTTCAATTAAACAGATCAACATATTACTTTTTAAAAAATAAACAAAAACCTATTAAAAAAGAAGAAAATCATATTATTAAATGCAATCATAAATATCAAAAAATATGCCAACTTTTAATCGAATTTCATTCTACAAGAAAAGGCAGAATTTATGGATATTTAAGAATTTTTTCAGCTTTTAAAGAGTGATTAAAACAAAAAAAAAATATCATTTTAAATATAGAATTATCAATAAAACAAATGCGAAAAATTATGAAAGAACACAATATTCAAGGATTAAAACAAACTAAAAATAACTATCCTAAAAACAAAAAAAATCCAAATAAGTGAATACCTACAATGGATAAAGTAAACAAAGATTATAAAAGTACAACCTCTTCAAATCAAATTTGATCAATGGACACTAAACAAATAAATACTAAAGAAGGATGATTATATCTTTTTGTAATTATTGATTTTTATTCAAATAATGTTGTTAGTTATAATATTGCTCCTAATAAATCATATCAGGATTTAATTCTTCCTGCTCTTGAAAAAATCAACAAACAATTTTCTTGAAATCAAGTAAAAAATGTTATTTTACATTCAGATAACGCCAACGAATTTTATTGTCAGGATATCACAAAATGAGCAGAGGATAAACAAATAATTTTAAGCAAAAAACAACCTTATGATATTGGTGGTAATGTATTATCTGAAAACTGATTTTCTCATTTATCTCAAGAATGACTACCTAAAGGATCAAATCAATATTTATCCATCAATGAAGCTATAAATGATGTAAATCAATATGTTATGTTTTATAATTATGAAAGAATACATTCTAAATTTCTAAAACCACCAATTTTACAAATTAAAATTTAGAATTTTATATCAAAAATGGTCCAGTAATTAAGGGCCAACCACCTTGGTTAGTAATTCAATCACTAGTACCTAAAATATTTCATTGATTATTAAATAATGAATTTGTAGAATTCTTTATTGATGATTTATTTGTTAAGCTACTGTTATTAACAATATTATCATTAATACTATTAATAATAGTATTACTTGTTAAAGTTAATGTTGTTAATGTACTTAAAGTAATTAATAATTGTTTCATTCATATACCTACCTTTTAAATAATACAATTTTAATAATTAGATATCTTTTTATATATACTCATTAAAATTATAACGATATTGAATTTATATCGTTATTTATAATATAACACAAATTTTTCTTATTTTTTTTAATAAAATCTCATTTAAAAATGTTTAAAAATTAATCTAATATTTTGAATTAAGTTAATAATAAAAAAATATATTATAATTAAACTATACACAGATAGAACTTTTGTTCTTAATGATGTTTAGAGAGAGGTGAAAGTAATGGAATTTGATTTTGATGTGATTACTATTGGTGCTGGTGTTATTGGTGCTGCTATTAGTGATGAATTATCAAAAAGAAAGTTAAAAGTAGTTATTTTAGAAAAAAATTTAAGAATTGCCCAAGAAACATCAGAAGGAAATTCTGGAGTTATTCATGGTGGATTTGATCCAACACCAGGAAAACTAAATGCTAAATTAAATCTAGAGGGCAGAAAATTATATGAAAATGATTGATTTAAAAATTTAGATTTTCCATGAAAAAAAATTGATTCTTTAATACTTGCTTTTAGCAAAGAAGAAAACTTAGAAATACAAAAATTATATGCACGTGGTATTACTAATGGTCTTGCTAAAAAAGAATTATCAATATTAACAAGAGAAAAAGTAATTTCATTAGAACCTAATGTTAACCCAAAAGTTACTAGTGCACTACTTTGTTCTGCTTCATATGCTGTTGATCCAGTATTATTAACACAATCTTTAATTAATCGCATGATTAAAAATAGAGGACAACTAAAAGTTGATCATCAAGTAATTAATATTGAAACATTAAATTCAGGTTTTCGAGTTACTTGTTTAAATAATCAAAAAAAAGTAACTTTTACTTCAAAATATATTATTAATGCTGCTGGTCATTATGCTGATGATATTGCAAAGTTAATAAATTGTCAAGATTTCACTTTAAAAACTAGAAGAGGACAGTATTGTATTCTTGAAAAAACCGAAAATCATATTATAAATAATCACATTCTATTTATGATACCTACTATTCATGGTAAAGGAGTAATAGTTGCTCCAATGCTTGATGGTCATATCTTGGTGGGTCCTACTTCTCATGAAAATGTACCGAAAAGTGATACTAGATTAATTACAATTGAAGATATTGAACTTATTAATAAAATTGGTCTAAAAATTATTCCAACTTTAAATATTAATAAAACTTGTAAAGTAATTAGTGGTTCACGAGCAATTTGTGTTGAAACTGATGATTTTTTCATAAAATTTGCTAGTAATAATCCTAACTTTATTAATGTTGCTGGTATTAAATCACCAGGTCTAAGTTCAGCACCAGCAATTGCTTTACTAGTAGCAAATATGATAAAAAATATTTAATTTAAGGAGGAAAATATTATGTCAGAAGTCTCACAAGTAATTATTGGTGAACTATTTGGCACATTTATCCTAATTTTACTAGGAAATTGTGTTGTTGCCAACGTTTTATTAAAAAAAACAAAGGGAGAAAATAGCGGTTGGCTTGTTATTTGTACTGGATGAGGATTTGCTGTTGCTATTGCTGCAATGTTAAGTGGAATTTCAGGAGCACATTTAAATCCAGCTGTTACTATTGGATTATGAGTTGCTAATAAAAAAACAGCTTTTATTGGGGAAAACTTCCTTTATATTCCATTTTATATTTTATTTCAATTTTTAGGTGCAATGTTAGGACAATTAGTTGTTTACTTAGCATATTTTAAACAATATAACATTACTGAAGATAATAATAAAATTTTAGCAACTTTTGCAACAGCTCCAGCCGAACGTAGTTATATTTGAAATACTATAACAGAAATTATTGGAACATTTATGCTAGTTATGATTGTTTGTGCTACTATTGGTATTAAAAATTTAGTTATTAATTCACAAATATTTAATAGTGGTTCTGCGTTTGTTACTGGACCTGCGACTGTTGGTATTGGTGTTATGGTTATTGGACTTGCTATTGGTGGACCAACAGGTTTTGCTATTAATCCAGCTCGAGATTTAGGACCACGAATTATTCATGCTATTTTACCAATAGCAAATAAAGGAAGTTCTGATTGAAAATATGCTCCAGTTCCTGTTATTGGACCAATTTTAGGAGCAATTATTGCTGGTGGTTTAATTCAAGTAATTGAAATACTTTAATAAAAGTACAGAAAGTATAAATAATATGTCAGAAGAAAAAAAATATATTATGGCATTAGATGAAGGTACATCTAGTTGTCGTACTTTAATTATTGATAAAGAAGGAAAAATTACTGGTATCCATCAAATTGATATACCTCAGCATTATCCCCCTCAATCAGGTTGAGTTGAACATGATGCACTTGGAATTTGAAATAATCAATTAACAACAATGCAACAAGCTTTAAATAAAAGTAATATTAAATCTAATCAAATTGAAGCAATTGGTATTACTAATCAACGTGAAACAACAGTAGTATGAAATCGTGATACAGGTTTACCAATTTATAACGCTATTGTTTGACAAGATCGCAGAACAGCAGATTACTGTGAAGAATTAACAAAAAAAGGATGAAAAGAAAAAATTCATAAAAAAACCGGCTTACTAATTGATTCTTATTTTTCTGCTACTAAAATAAAATGAATTTTAGATAATGTTAAAAATGCACGTGAATTAGCAAAAAAAGGAAAACTAGCTTTTGGTACTATTGATAGTTGATTAATTTATAAAATGACAAATGGTATTGAAAATAATGTTGAAAAAACTAAACATGTTATTGACATTACAAATGCTTCACGAACAATGTTATTCAACATTAATACTAAAAAATGAGATGAAGAATTACTAGAATTATTTAATATTCCTAAAAATATGTTACCAGAAGTAGTTCCCAGTTCAGGTAAAATTGGAACTACTTATAAAGGAATGTTATTCCAAAATGATGAGCAAGAAATTCCTATTACTGCTGCAATTGGTGATCAACAAGCTGCATTATTTGGTCAATTATGTTTAACACCTGGTGAAATCAAAAATACTTATGGTACTGGTTGTTTTATTTTAATGAACATTGGAAATACTCCTCTTTTTTCAAAACAAGGTTTACTAACGACTATTGCTTATCAAATATCAGGCGAAGAACCAGTTTTTGCTTTAGAAGGTTCAGTTTTTATTGCAGGGGCTGCTGTTCAATTTTTACGTGATCAATTACGAATGTTATATCGTTCCGATGAAAGTCTATGATATTCACAAATTGTTGATCCCAAAGAAGAACAACGTATTTATGTAGTACCTGCTTTTGTTGGTTTGGGTGCCCCTTATTGAGATTCAACAGCACGTGGCGCTATATTTGGTTTAGAACGTGGTACGAAGCGTGAACATATTGTTAAAGGTACCATTGAATCATTAGCTTACCAGTCACAAGATGTTATTCTGGCAATGCAAGCAGATGTTAAATTAAATAAAGATTTAAAAGATTTAAAAATTAAGATTAAAGTTGATGGTGGAGCAAGTAATAATTCATATATTATGCAATTCCAAAGTGACATTAGTCGTACTAATTTAATTAAACCTAAAAATACTGAAACTACAGCAATGGGTACTGCTTACTTAGCAGGACTTGCAATTGGATTTTGAAATATTAATGATATTAAAAAAATAAATAAAATTGAAAAAGAATATAAACCAATTATGACAGAAAAAAAAGCAGAAACTTTTTATAAGGGTTGACAAGAAGCAGTTAAAAGAACACGTGGTTGAACTACTTCTATTAAATAAAAATAACTGAATTGACAGTATAAAATAATTAAGTAAATTTACTTAATTATTTTATTTTGTTTTTTTAGTTGTTAAGAATATAAATCAATTCATCACTTAAAGTAAATACTACGCCAGCAAACTCTTGTGAAATATCTGAAGAAGAATCATTATTATCAAAGAATAAAACATCAAAATTAACTTGAATATAATATTGTCGTTTTTTGCCATTATCATAATCGTCATATTGATTATTAAATTGAATATTTCCAACTCCATATAAATATAAACTAGAATATCAATCTTTTACTGCTTTTTTAGAAATACGACATTTAATACCTGAATCATTTAAATATTTTTCAATAACAAAGGACGTATGAGATTAACCCTTAGAATTATGAGTAACATTAACAATATAACTGCAAATTCTATGATTGCCACTTAGCCCTTTTTACTAGACCATTAATTTAAAAAACCTGAATGTATTCTAAAAACAATTGTGTTATATAATTAACACTAATTTTAACCTGAAAGGATTTTTATTAATGGATAAAATTAAACAAATAGCATTAGTAATTAACAAATTAAATATCAAAGAAAAAATTAAAATTATTGATGATTGTAAAAATCAATATTCAATTAGAAACCTATGTCAATATCTTCAATTAAACAGATCAACATATTACTTTTTAAAAAATAAACAAAAACCTATTAAAAAAGAAGAAAATCATATTATTAAATGCAATCATAAATATCAAAAAATATGCCAACTTTTAATCGAATTTCATTCTACAAGAAAAGGCAGAATTTATGGATATTTAAGAATTTTTTCAGCTTTTAAAGAGTGATTAAAACAAGAAAAAAATATCATTTTAAATATAGAATTATCAATAAAACAAATGCGAAAAATTATGAAAGAACACAATATTCAAGGATTAAAACAAACTAAAAATAACTATCCTAAAAACAAAAAAAATCCAAATAAGTGAATACCTACAATGGATAAAGTAAACAAAGATTATAAAAGTACAACCTCTTCAAATCAAATTTGATCAATGGACACTAAACAAATAAATACTAAAGAAGGATGATTATATCTTTTTGTAATTATTGATTTTTATTCAAATAATGTTGTTAGTTATAATATTGCTCCTAATAAATCATATCAGGATTTAATTCTTCCTGCTCTTGAAAAAATCAACAAACAATTTTCTTGAAATCAAGTAAAAAATGTTATTTTACATTCAGATAACGCCAACGAATTTTATTGTCAGGATATCACAAAATGAGCAGAGGATAAACAAATAATTTTAAGCAAAAAACAACCTTATGATATTGGTGGTAATGTATTATCTGAAAACTGATTTTCTCATTTATCTCAAGAATGACTACCTAAAGGATCAAATCAATATTTATCCATCAATGAAGCTATAAATGATGTAAATCAATATGTTATGTTTTATAATTATGAAAGAATACATTCTAAATTTCTAAAACCACCAATTTTACAAATTAAAATTTAGAATTTTATATCAAAAATGGTCCAGTAATTAAGGGCCAACCACCCTTTGTTAATTAAATTGTACCATAAATTTTAAAAATATTAAAAAATATAATTACAAAATTACATTTAAATAAAACAAAAATCCTAATCTTAAAATTAGACTTTAAAAATATAAAATTTTAACTTATTAAGTACTATTAAGATAACTTCTAGCATTTAAATAATTTGCTTTTGCTATTAACATATTATTTAATGTTTGATAATTATATATTTTTGCTCCATTAGTTAAAGATTTTAAAAAATGATATACATCACTTTCAGCACTACAACCAATATTTCAAGAAGCATTTTGATTTACAATACCATGAGCATTATTTTTAAAATAATTATAAGTTTTAGTATTAACATTAAGTTTTAAAAAAACAAGTAATTTATTACAATTACCATTTGAAAAAGTAGTTGAAGAATCTAAAAATTTTTTTCAGTCATGAGATTCTTTTTTCTTACCACGAACTCCAACAAAAGACTTTCATAAATAACTAAATGCATGAAACTTATCTAAAATATAATAACATCCCAATCAACTTGCCATTGCTTTAATTCATAATGCACCATCACCAGCAACCACTAAATTATAATTATGATATTCTCATTGAACACCTAATATATTTAAATTAATATCATAATGATTAAGAATAGTTTGTGTTGTAAATTGATATAATTCATGTTGATTTAAACCATGATTAACTTTAAATAACATAAATGAAGTTATTTTCTTATCTAATTTATTTCTATATGAATAAATTTCTTTTCTTCCTAAATTAAAAGTTAAAAGTCTACAACAATATTGTTGTTTTATACCATTTTCATCTCAACAAGTAACAAAAGCATCATCTGCACATATATTTAATTTTTGATTATCTAATACTTTAAATTTTTCTTCTGGTATTCATTTTTCAATTTTTGCTTCTTTAAAAATCCTTGAAATAAGATTTTTAGAAAAAGAAGTATATTTAAATTCTGATTGAATATTAAAATAAACTTTTTTACTTATTAAATTTTCAATTAAATTATCTAATATATCAAAATATAAATCATTAGTAATTCTTGCTCTTTTTTTAATACCAAATTCTTCATAAATTGGATAATAAGTTTTTTTATTAATTTTATCTCAATAAACTCTTTGTCTAAAAGTATCCATTCCAATTGGAGTATTTACTGTTCTATTACATGTTCAAGCAACTTTATATTGATTTTTATCTCTATTTAGAAAAAAATATTCATCAAAATTATGGATTTTTTGAAAATATTTTGCTAAAATATTACTGATTTCAGATTTTAGAAATCCTTTAAAACTAAACATTTTTTAACACCTTTCTATTTATTTTTTAACTCAAAAATTGTATCAAATTTATTAAAATATTGTTGAAAAATGTTTGGTTTTAGAGTATAATATTAAAGAACCATAAAATAAACTGCAAATTCTATTTACGTTTAAAAGATAACTTTTATTAGTTATCTTTTCTTTTTTAATAAAATAATGTACAATAAAGAAAAATATAAATAGAAAAGGAAAAAATACTAAATGATAGCATTATGAATATTATTAGGAGTAATAGTAGTAGTTATTTGGTCTTGATTAATAAATTATGGTATTAAATATTGTTTTAAAAATAACGCAATTGGAATAATAATTTTGTTTATTACTTTGAACATATTAGGTTTAGTTATTGGATGAGCAATTTTATGAAATATTAAAATAATGTTGGAAGGTAATTTTTTAGAAAACTCTGAAAAACTATCAAAAATAAGAAACGAAATAAAACAATCTAAAAAAATAATGAAAGAAGAAAAAAATAAACTTACTGCTAAAGAATATAGAGAATGAAGAGATAAGAAAATTAAAGAAAAAGAAAAAAATAACAATTAATTTGTTATTTTTTGTTATAATTATATTATAAAAATTAAATAAAAGAATATATGAACTAATTAATAAAGTTAATAAGTTATTACTAGCGAAGTCTAACTTAAAGATTATATTAATTATATCATAATTTTTTGTTTTTTAAAGCATATGAAAGGAGATTTTTATGTGCAAGAAGAAAAAATAAAAATAAGAACAATTTTTAATGATGCAAAAGCATTAAAAGAAAAATTAGAAGAATATTTTAAGGAATGTAAAAAAAACTGAAGAAGTGCCGACTAAAGTTGGTATGTTAGTTTATTTAGATATTACAGAAAATACTCTTTATAGTTGAAAACAAAAAAAGAGAAATACTTTTTTACAACAAATTAATTGAGCATATTTACAAATACGCCATATTAATACACAAAGATATTTAAAAGCAAATGCAAATAATACTGCATGATATTTAGAAAGAGCGTTTGTGAAAGAATATCATTTATCTACAAAAATTGATATAAAAAGTAGTGATAATACAGCCCCTATAGCAATTAGTTTAGAAAATAAAGGTAAGAATAAATGTTAAGTAATTTTGGTTATTTATTAGATATTGCTAAAAGAATGTATTTAAAACAATCTTTAAATATTAATAAAATTAAACAATTAGGTAGTCGTAAATCTGGTAAAACATTTAGTGATATTGAATTCTTAGGTATTTTATTAATGTTAGATAATATTAATATTCATGCTTATTTAATTCGTAATATGTCAAAACAATTAAATGATAGTTGACAAGAATTAAAACAAATTATTAGAGCAACTTATCCTAGTATTAATTTTATTATTAGTGAAACTAAAAAAACTATTGAATTTAATGGTAGTAAAATAACTTGTAAATATTTACATTCACAAGAGGTGGTTGGCCCTTAATTACTGGACCATTTTTGATATAAAATTCTAAATTTTAATTTGTAAAATTGGTGGTTTTAGAAATTTAGAATGTATTCTTTCATAATTGTAAAACATAACATATTGATTTACATCATTTATAGCTTCATTGATGGATAAATATTGATTTGATCCTTTAGGTAGTCATTCTTGAGATAAATGAGAAAATCAGTTTTCAGATAATACATTACCACCAATATCATAAGGTTGTTTTTTGCTTAAAATTATTTGTTTATCCTCTGCTCATTTTGTGATATCCTGACAATAAAATTCGTTGGCGTTATCTGAATGTAAAATAACATTTTTTACTTGATTTCAAGAAAATTGTTTGTTGATTTTTTCAAGAGCAGGAAGAATTAAATCCTGATATGATTTATTAGGAGCAATATTATAACTAACAACATTATTTGAATAAAAATCAATAATTACAAAAAGATATAATCATCCTTCTTTAGTATTTATTTGTTTAGTGTCCATTGATCAAATTTGATTTGAAGAGGTTGTACTTTTATAATCTTTGTTTACTTTATCCATTGTAGGTATTCACTTATTTGGATTTTTTTTGTTTTTAGGATAGTTATTTTTAGTTTGTTTTAATCCTTGAATATTGTGTTCTTTCATAATTTTTCGCATTTGTTTTATTGATAATTCTATATTTAAAATGATATTTTTTTCTTGTTTTAATCACTCTTTAAAAGCTGAAAAAATTCTTAAATATCCATAAATTCTGCCTTTTCTTGTAGAATGAAATTCGATTAAAAGTTGGCATATTTTTTGATATTTATGATTGCATTTAATAATATGATTTTCTTCTTTTTTAATAGGTTTTTGTTTATTTTTTAAAAAGTAATATGTTGATCTGTTTAATTGAAGATATTGACATAGGTTTCTAATTGAATATTGATTTTTACAATCATCAATAATTTTAATTTTTTCTTTGATATTTAATTTGTTAATTACTAATGCTATTTGTTTAATTTTATCCATTAATAAAAATCCTTTCAGGTTAAAATTAGTGTTAATTATATAACACAATTGTTTTTAGAATACATTCAGGTTTTTTAAATTAATGGTCTAGTAAAAAGGGCTAAGTGGCTAAGTGGCTAAGTGGCTTCATTATCAAAATCACCAACTTCTTTAATTCTTGTTAAGTTATTTAGTTCACATGTATTTGAAAAATTAAAATACAATTCTAGTAATGTGAATATGTCAATAGAGTTATCTTTTCAATAGCATTTATATTTTTTATTTTTACATTTATGTCAATTTGCACTAATAAATGTTAATCAAGCATTTTTATAATTAATTCCTAAATTTATATTTTTCTGTTTAGAATTATTCATTATCAAATTCACCTTCTTTTACTGCAATTCATAAAATTTTAATAAAATCCATTTCACCTTTTATATATTCTTTTAAATCTTTATAAAATTCATCATTATATTGTTCTTCAGCATTTTTTAATCTTTCATTAATATATTCAAGTAATTTTTCTTTATTAATACAATTTTCATGATTATTCATTATTTTTTACTCCTTATTAAACTTCAAAATTTTCTATAATTTCTTCTTCTTTTTCTAATTCTTTTAATTTAGATAAAGTAGAATTTATATCAGTATTATCAGTTGAATTATTTGTAATAGCATCAATAGTATTTCGATATTCTTTAAACTTAGGATTTGAATCAATAATATCAATAATATGATTATTTGGATTATCAATATATATTTTTTCATTTTCAGTAATGATTGCTTGGTCATTTTCATAAGCAGTTTGCATATCAACTGACATAATTCCCCATTTTCTTAATAATTGAGTTAATACAGTTTTTTTAGCCATACTATCAAAATCACTAACAATAAATTTTTGATTCTTTTTATATGTTTTACTATATTTATTAAAATGTTCTATTATTTGTTCAGTTGTTCAATATAAATTTTTTTCAAAACCATTTTTTAATTTAAAATAAGCACAATAACCTACTATTTTTGATTTTAATCTTTCAATAGGATTTTCAATAAATTTAAATTTTATTTCATCTTTTAAATAATCAATTTTTTTTAATTCTCCTTCTCTAACTTCAATAACATTAATTTTTTTATATTGTTGACTTCTTTGTGCTAATTGAATATAACCTTTATATCCCATTTGAAACTGTGCTTCTTTAACAGTTACTCAATTACCTTTTTCATCTTTATATTTACGATTAAAAGGTACAACTCAACAATAACCAAAATTCTTTTCTAATGGTAATTGTAATAATGTTGCTTGATAACATGCTTCTAATATTGTAGTTAAACTAGTTTTTGCTAAACCTAATTGATTTTTAATTGCTAAAGCATTACTTTTAAATCTTTGTACTTCTTTGTCACTCATATTATTACTTTGATTTTTATTAGTAAATCATTGTTCAATAATTAATGAATTTTTATTATTAGTTAAATCATTACTCATTATTTTCTTCTCCTTTTTTATTTAATAATTCTAAAATTTCATCTAATTTTTTATTAATTTTTCCTAATTGTTTTAATAAAATTAAAATTGATTTATCCATACCAGAACTTTTCTTATCCATAAGTTACTCCTATCATTTTTTAATTGTTTTAAATCTATTATCTAAATGTACTTCAATATTTTTACTAGGATTAACTATTAAATGACTATTAATCTCAATTCAATTATTTAGATTACTGTCTAATTTTTTAGGTAATTTATCAAATTCAATTGAATTACAAGAATAAATAGTTTTTTCTTTAATTGTTTTTTCGTTAATCATTTTTATTTCTTCTTAATCATTCTTTAATATTATTTTTCAAAATATTTAATTCTTTAATTTGACCTCTTAAAACATCTAATTCTCATAAATTTAATTGATTTAAATTAATTTCTTCAATTTGATATTCTAAAAATTCAATTCTAGCATTAAGATTTTTAACTAATAATTCATTAAAATTACATTTTTTATTTTTACAATATTCCAATTTATATTCCATTTTTATCTTCTCCTTTAAAATATTTTATTTTTGCTTTAAATCATTCATTTATTAATTCATTTGATATTTCAATTTCTAATTCTTGTTGAGTATTTTTATTAGTTAAATAAACATAAGTTTTATAAGATGGAGTTATGCCATTTTCAAGTAACATACAATAATAAGCAGTTAATTGTAATTTAATTCTTTTTAATTTATCTTCATCAATACAAGCATAAGTTTTATAATCTACTAAATAATACTTATTTTCTTTTTTATCTAAATAAACTAAATCTGGTGTTCCTGCAACTAAAGTATCAGTAATAGGTTTTTCTATAATAAATTCATAATTATTTTTATCTATAAATTTTTCTTTTAAAAATATAAGTGATTTTTTACAATAAGAATAATTTATATTATTAGTTAATGGTTTTAATTTTTTTAATAAATTATTAATAATATTTTCTTGATTAATATTTTGTAAATATAATTCATTAAGTTTATGAACTCATTTACCACGAACTGAAGCATTTTTTAATACTTCTGGTGCTATATGACTATATCCAAAACCTAAATAATTATCAATAATTCTAGAAACTGAAATTAATTCTTTATCTTCTAAAAAATATTGATGTGTTTCTTTTTTAAAAATTAATTTACTCATATTTATTTCTACCTATTAATATTCAAAAACATTTATTACATAATCTATTACCAAAAGAAGATTGTTTTCTACATTTATCACAAGAACCAACAATTCTATATTCTCTATATTCCATAAATATTTTTTCCTTTCATTAATCAAATAATTCTCTATAACAGTGATAATGATAAATAAATTGCTGACCTTCATAAGTTAAAATTTTATCTTGATTTAAATGTGAAATAACCATGCATGTAGCTATTATTTCTTTACAATTAAAACATTTCATGTTTATTTTCCTTTCATTAATTTAGTTTTTGATTTGTATATTCCATATCTAATTCCATTACTAATATTTCATAATGTGTAATAAAAGCATTTTCTAATAAATGATGTTTATAATTTCTATGAAAATTATTAGCATCTTTAAATGTAGAAAAAACTTTATATTTTGTTTCATCTGTATAATTAACTTGATATTTTATTAAATAAACGTATGCCATATTTATTTTTCTCCTTTATTTTATTTATTGTGTTATGATATTGTTAATGAGGTATGTATTTATATATAAAACCCCCTATTTTTTTAAATAATACAAATGTAATTATTAATTAGATTAATGGGTTCTTTACTGAGCCATAATAAGGCTATTCAAATTAATCTATAATTACATTAAGCGATACAGTGTAACATTTTAACTTGCTTAACATTAAATGCTCTTTTATACTGATATAGAAGTATTTACATAAAGTACTCACTATTAGACTTCTACGACAGTTTTATGAAGTTTTAATCTTTTAACAAAAAAGAACGATAGTTATATCGTTCTTTGTTATCCAATTATGAATCCAAGGGTTAAAGTGATGCGCCCACTATTTTGATTTGTTTTTCAATAGCTTCTTTTTCTTCTATATTAGCTTCTAAGTCCTCTAATGACTCTGGATCATTTTTAATATTTTGAATTTCTTTTTCCTTTTCTTTTAATTTCTTTTCAAGTCTTTCTAATTTCTCTTTTAATAATTCAATTTTAGGATTAGGTTTTATTTCATTATTATCTTTTTCATTTAATTGTTTTTTTAATTTTTCAATTTCTTTATTAGCTTCTTCTAAGGACATATTCCGTAATTAAATTTAATTAATTATCAATAAAATTGTTTTAAAACTATTTAGTGTTATTGAATATAGAAATAAATATTTTTTGAAAAAATAGTTTAAAAAATGAGTTTACATTTTAAACAAAAAATTGTTAATAATATTTTTATATTAACTCGATAAAAATTTAAATTTTAAAAAAATATTTTTAATATTTTTTTTATTTTAATGGTTTTATTTTATTAAAAATTTCACAAAGTAAGTTAAATCTTAAGTACATAAGTCTAAATTTAGATTTTCTACATTTATTTACTAAAATTTTGAATCTTTTCAATCAAGCAAAGACATGTTCAACTTTAATTCTAATTTTAGATACAATCTTATTGTATTTTCTTTCTTGTTTAGTTAATTTTTTATTTTTAGTTCTTTTAATTGGTATTATTGTATTTTTATAAATATTTTGTATACCTTGATATCCTAAATCACCAATAATTATTGTTTTTTCTGAAAATTCAAGATTTGAATTTTTTAATATTTGAAAATCATGCACTTTACCATTATCAGCAAAAATATCAACAATTTTTTTATTAAAAAAATCGGGAGCGTACCGATGTTGTCAATAATATTCAAATTTGTCTTAAAATTATAAAGTTAGACGAGAATAATTTTGACTTCAATATGCAATTGTATGTTAATCTTAACACTTGAAAAATATTAGTCAACAATAATACTTACTTTTATAACACAAAAATTCTTATTAAAGAAAACTTTAATAAGTTTTATTTTATTTTTCATTTTTTTAAAATTTTAATTTTAATTTATAATAACTGGATGGCAGTATTTATTTGATAGCATTTAAAATTAACCATTTTTGTATACATATCAATGTTATAGGTTCTATCACCAATCATTTTTTTTAAAATTTGTTTAATATTAGTTTCAGTAAAGCAACCAATATTTTCAACTAGTGCTTGGTTTAATACACCATCTTTTCCATTAATAAAATAACCAACTTTTAATTTTTTATATTTTAAAGTTAATGATTGTAAAAAATCAATTAATTCATAATATTGACCTTTTTCAAATAAATTTATTGCATTTTGATAGTGTAATTTAGCAATTTTATCTTTTTTTCTTCCTGCCATTATGCCAAGAAATAAAACATGAAAAGCATGAAATTTATCTAAAATAAATTTAGCATTTAAAATTGTAGCAGTTTTTCTAATTCATTTTGCGCTATCTCCACAAACTACTAAATTTGCTTGTTCAAAATTTTCAAAAAATAAATTACCATATTTTTCAATTAATTTTGCAGTTTTTTCGGCACCAATTTCTGTTTTTGATACTCTTATTTGACATGCAGCTCTTTTATTAATTAATTTTCCATTTTTCTTTTTACCAGTACAAAATACTATTAATCTCATAGAACATTTTTTACAATTTTTAGTATTGTGTTTTTCATTAAACTTAAATTTTCTATGCCCATCATCAATATTTATATATAAAGTTTGATTTGGTTGTAATACTATTTTAGGAATATTAACTTTTGGTAATTCAAATTTTTGATATGTTCTACAAACTGTACTATTACTTATTAAATCTTCAATAAAAGTATCACAAACATCACGATACTTTTTATCATCAGTAAAATATTTTAAAATTTGTTTAATAACATTTGGTGCAAGTTTACTATATTTTTTAACACCAAGATAATTATCTAGCAATGAAACAAATTCCTTTTTTTGTGTTTTTGGGTTATAATGTGTACAAATACGTCGTTTATAAGTTAATAAACCTTTTTTTGCTTTTAATTTTCTTTTTCTAAATCTATATGATTTATATTCAGATTTATCACATATACTTCATAAATAATCATCTATTTTTGCAAATAGTTCTTCTGTTTGTTTTAAACTTAATTCATCTTGATTAAAATCGTGTTTGTCTCAATCAAAATGATTAGCGAATGGTAGTATAAACATTTTTAATGTTCCTTTCTAAATTTTTGTTTGTTAATAATTTAATTTTAATTTTTTTTAAAAATAAGGAGTAAATATGGCTTTTATTAGTAGTTATGCACAATTAAATAAAAAATATAATCTTAATTTTAGTGATAATAATTATGGTTTTAGTTGAGATATTTTTAAACAATTTGTTGGTGATGAATGAGCAGAATATTTTACTACTAATTGTTTTTATCGTTTTATACCCACCGCACGTGGAACAAGAAAAACTTGAAACTGTTTAGCATTTGATTTATTTATATGCTGTAATTTTAGTGATAGTAGTGTTCAAGAAGTAAGGCGCTATGAAAATACTCATAGTGAAACGACAATTGGTGCTTTAATGAATGTTTGTCAAGTTTTATTAGATACATATCATATTAATTTATTACCTAATAATCCACATGGTATTAAATGAAAAATTACTAAGGATGGTGGTTGTATTATTTTTCCTAATAATCAACAAATTGACTTTATTGGTTATGCTAATGGTAATAAGATTTTTGGAAAAGAAGCAGGTGGGTCAAGTTTTTTAGGTTCAAGAACAGATGAAATAATCATGGCAGAAGAAAAAGAAACGTTAACAGAAAAGCAATTAACATATCGATATGAACGTTTACAAAACTCTATGTTTAGAAGTAATCGTATTAAAGTATCAAAAGAACCTATTAAAGAATGAAGTTGAACATTTATTGATAAAAATATATATAGTCCTAATTTTGGAAAAAAGATTACTCGCTATTTTTATAAAAGTTTCTTTATTACTTTTACATGTAATCCTTATGATAAATATCATCCATTTTATTTAAAATACTGTACGCCATTTTTACCATTAAATGATAAAGTGATGGAAAATCTTAAAAAAGTTGGCAAAATTTATTATGAAAATCAAGATATGTTTAGTGGTTTAGGTTTATTTGTTTTAAGATTTACTATTCAACCATTTTGAAATAAATTACCAGATATTCAAAAAAGAACATTATTAGAAATGAAAAAAAGTAATCCTGATGAATTTAATACTGTTTTTTATGGTTTTGAATTTTTAGATAGTGATGCAACAATTTTTCCATTTCAAAAAACAGTAAAATATTGACAATCATATGATTTAAAACAATTTTATAATCAAGAAAAAGATATTTATAAATTTGATTTTTATAGTGTTGGTATTGATTGAGCTACGGGACCAAAAGACCATACTGTATTTATGGTAGTTGGTTTTAAAGAATATAATAATACTGGTTATTATGATGCTTATATTATTTGTGAATTAGTAGTTACACCAAATGATTTTATAAATGAAAATGAAAAAATTAATGCTTATGCAAATGAAATTTTAGGACTAATGGATAATTTTGCAAATTTTGACCAAGTAATTTATTTTTATGATGATAAAGCAAGAACAGCAATGGATTGATTAAATCAAAAATTAATAGATGAACATAATACTATTTTAATAACACAAACTGCAATTAAACATGCTTCAAATTTAAATCAAGAAGCAGGATTAACTAATAGAGTAGTTTGAATGAGAAATATTATGAGTTATGGAAACTTTTATGCTAATAAAGATGATTTACCAAAAACTACTCAATGTTTAGAAGAATTACGTTATGATGAAACAAAAACTAACATTCCTGACAGAAATATGTATCAAGACCCTTATGATGCATTATTTTATGCACTATATCCATATAAAAATGTAATTAGGGGTAAAAATAATGCTACTGTGAAAAAAAGTATCTTCACATTTGCTATATAATAAACAAGTTTAATATCATTAATAGTATAGGTCTTATAAAATAAACGCCTTTAATTTAGGCGTTATTTTGCATTTAAAAGCATACTTGTAAAAATAATCAAAAATAGTACAATTTATAAGTAAAATCAAGGAAAAAAGGAGTAATTTAAGATGAAAACATGAATAAAAACAAATTTAAGTAAAATAACATTAGCATTAGCACTAACTGGTGCTACAACCGGAACAATAGGATTAATCATGGGGGGGGTGCTTACCCATAATGTTAGTGGAGTTAAATATTATTTAACTCCACATAAACAAGTTGAATGAGGTGTTCAAACTATTTGAACAACTAATCCTAATGATACTTTAAAAAAAGATTATAAATTTGAGTTATATTTTGCAGATGAACCATTAAGAAGAAAATTTGATATATCTTTTCAAAATTGATATTACAGTACAGACATAGTATGAAATGGTAAATATCCTAATGGATATTTTAATAAATAATTTATATTTCTAAGTTAATATAAGAAATATTTTCATTATATTTATCAAATAAATTAATATTTTGTAAATTTATTTCTTGTTTATCAGTTATTAAAATTAAATCATAATTACCAGCACCAAATATACCACTGATTTCAATCCGATTTAAGTTATTAATCGGATTTTCAATTTGTAATTCAAATTCACTATTATTATCAATTTTTAAAATTTCTTTATAAAATTCTAATTTAGAATATAATTGAGATTTATTTGAACCATATAAACTTAAAGCATTTTCAATTTTATTGTTATTAATAATTGTTTTTGTAAAGTACTTTCCATATTCACCATTACCAAGTGTTCAATCAGCCGGAATTAATGAGGGAATATTATTACTTTCTAATTCATTTGTAATAGATAATCAGTTAAATTGATTATCATCTAGTTTAAATAGTTCATTTTGACTAATATCATTACTTTTCAATTTAATATTATTAATATCAGTAAAATCAAAATAAGCAGATTTTAATACTACTTTTATATCCTTATACTGTCAAATATCATTTTCACTAGGTTGTATTGGACTTGATTGTAATTCAAAATAATATGGCAATAAAATTTTATTATCATCATTTAATCCTTTATTTATTGATAATGATGAATAAATATATTTTGATAACATAGTAAATATTTGTTTAAATATTTTAACTTGTGATAAATTAACATAATTTGGATAATCTAACTCTCATTGCCTAAATAAGTTGGTAATTACTTCATCTGGTTTTTGACCTTCAAATTTTTTTCTTAATTCTGCTATTTTATTTTTTGGTTTACCTTTATCATCATAATCTGCACCTTCGAAATTTCTATTATAGTTATATGTATAACTTAACATATTTAATAATAATTTTTGTAAACTATCAATTGTTGGTGCATCTTTTATTTCAATCTCTATACTTTTAAATCTATTATTGGTTGCAAGATAAACATATCATCCTTCGTTATTAAAAGATAAAACTTTTTTATCTTCTAAATGTATTTCATGTTTTAATGGTCAATTACCATTTCAAATACCACCCATTTCTCAACCTAATCAAGTATCAGTTACTCTTGCATTATTAATAACTTCTTTTCTTGTTTCTTTACCACCACTAATAGCAATTAAATCTAAAACTGATTTTTCTTGTCCTATAAATTGTTTTGCTAAATTTCATGGTAAGATTTGTTCACTAAATCATTGTTGTAATATTCTAACTTTTGGTTGAGTTTCAATAGGCATTGATAATAGTGGAAATGCTATCTTATCTTTAACAAATAACTTTGGGTATACTTCCATATTATCAACTTCACCAAGTACCTTTATATTGCCAAAAATCATGCTTCTAGGGGCTTTAATTTTTAAACCAATTACTTTTGTATCTTTATCTAATGGTTTTTGTAATTTAATAATTATTGGATAACCATCTCTTGTTTTAAAATCTTTAATTTTTATAATAGTTATACTTTTAGTACTTCTTGTTTTTGGATTTTGATAAGGTTGTGAATAATTATTAATGATATATAAATTATCAATATTATTTTCACTTAAAGGTTCATTTATAGATACTGCATATAATTTAAATTGATTTAATAAATTTATTTCTTGAAATATTAAATTTTTAATATCAGTCATACTATATTCAATAGTATTATCATTAATATTAGTACTTGCTCTTTGATTTAATTGCATAGTAAAGTCTGATGTTTCAACAGCAGTAGTTTTTAATACTTTATCAATATCAATAAAACCTATTTTAATAGTATTTGCTGAAAATCTTAAATTATTATTTTCATTATTTTTAAATAAACGTTCAATTTCATAAATATATATAGTTCTTTTTTTAAATTCATCGTATGCTCTATTAATATCTGGGTCACTAGTAGCTCTCATCATATTAGTAAAGTCATAAGGAATATTATCAATTAAATAATCATTTTCTACTTCTGCTTGATTAAGTTTAGTTTGTTTCTGTGGAAACTTCGTTTGTGGTTTGTTGTTGTTTTCCATTGTTCTCTCCTATTAATTGGTTATTTTCGGGATTAAATAATTTTAATTTAACTGTTAAATTATTAATTTCTTGTTCATCATTAATATTAAATGTTTTACTATTTAATAAATCTTTATCTAAACGTACTAATATTTGAATAAATTTAAGAATATCAATATTAAATTGTCATAATTTTTGTTCAATATAATTAATAGTTGAAATATTTACTGCTGTACTTTCGGGAACTGATTGTTGTGCAGATTTCTTTTGACTTGGTATATGAATACCACAACGTTTAAATATTTCATTAACATTTCAATCATATATATCAGTTAAATTTTTACCTTTAAAATTACTATTTGTCATATTGATATTTTCGTTTTGTTCATTATTATCTCCACCACTTTTAAATATGTAGTTTTTAGTAACCAAAGTTCTTACTGCTTCTTCTAATGTTGATTGAACATTACCATAAGTTTGACTAAATATAAATTTAGGTGAATTTAAAATGGTATCTAAAACAATTTGTTCATAAATAACATCTAATGCTTTAATTTTATCCATTACTTTATCACAATCTGCTAATTCATTTGCTTTATTTCGCATAATTGCTATTGGTATATAGTTAATATTTAGTATTTGTTCTTGTGCTAAATTAGGATTATTAATGTATGATTTAAAATCTAATGGAAATTGTTTTTTATTATCACTAATACTATAAATTGCACGATTAATAGTTACTTGTTCATTATTTAATGTATAAACTTCGAATAATCTTACTGTTTGTGCATTTTGTTCGTAACTATCATAAAAAATAGTACATTGAATTAATTTACCAGTAATATCATATATTCTTTGTTGTATATCAACTACTTGAAAATATAAATCATCATTAGCAATAAAAATTAAATAACCACTAATTCCTAATTTACTTAATTTAAAAATAGAGTTTCAATTTTTTCTATAAAATTCTTGTTGAATTAAGTATTGTTTAATAGTTTCATTATTAATATCTAATGGAGCATTATATAAATTAGCATTATTTTCTGCTACAAAATCAGTAAAATAAGTTTCATGGTTAAAATCATTAAAACCAAAATAATTTAAAATTGAAGCATGAGTACTTTTATTTTTATTAGTTAAAAATTTTACTTTTTCATTTTGATTATCACTAATATTACTTTTATCTTTTCTAAAAAATCTACCTAACATAATATTCACCACCTTTCTTAAAATATTTGATTAATTTTTAATATGATTTTTACAATGATAAATATAATTAAACCTGCTGTTGCTGATGATAGAATTACTCCAATTAAACCTAAAATAATTTTTATAATTTTAAAAAACATAATTTTATTCTTGTAATTCTTCTAATTTTCATAAATTACCTTTTAAATTACCTTTTCCAGTATAAATAGTAATTCATTTTGCATGTTGAACTGATAAAATTACTATATTAGCACTATCATTAAAGGTTTGTATTTGTACACCAGCAATTTTTTTATCAGTTATAATAAATTCTTGAATAGTATAAACTGGATTATATATACTTCAAGAATAATAAACTCTATAATGTTTATTTTCTTGAAAATCATAAGTAATTTGTCAATTATCTCATTTATTTTTTTCTCTTGTTCCTACTTCTTTTCAATTTGAACCACTTGGCGGAATTGGAGTTGGTTGTGGTTGTTTTTTATTTAATTCATTAATAGCACCAGCAATAGTTTTATCAGTAGTTTCTAAATTAGGAATTTCAGTACCAATAGTATTAATAGAAAAAGCATATTTAAAATGGTCTTTATCCATTTTGTTTTCTAATTTTTTATCTATTTCTTCTTTTTTATAATAATCAGATAAATCTACTTTACCACCAGTAGCACTAATTTTATTATTTTCATCAATAGTTATATTAGTACCAGCAGTTAATTTATCTTGTTTTTTATCTAATAAATTATTAGTTTCTTGTTTTGTATAATAATCACGTTCAGTACTTTCTTCTGCTATAAATTCAGTTGGTGTATCTATTCCTTGATATTGATATATTTCTTCTATACCACCAATTAAATTAATTTTTCCACGTTCAGGATAAGAATTACCACCACCACTAAATTCTTTCTTTTTATTGTTATAGTAAATCGTTCCGGTATTTAAAATTCTTTTATTTTGGATTTGTTCACTATACGTCATGGAATCAACATTTAACAATTCAAATTCATTAAAAACATTATTTAAATAAATTTTAATTACTTTATAAAATTTCATAAAGTTATTTTCTGTTGAATATTGATAACTGATTTTAATAAAATATCATTTAAATATTTCTATATTATTATTTTCAACTTTTTTTCATAAAGGACTAGTTTCAATATTAAATCAATTATTTTTAATATCATTAATATTTTCATTTGCTTTAATTAATTCAGTATTTAATTTGGTAATTTCATTTTCATTAGTAGTAATTCTTTTTTGTTGTTTAGCAGAAAAATCACAAGTTGGTGCATGTGTATAATCACCAATTTGTGGATTATTTTGTAATGCTTCTGGTGGTAATGTACCAATTTCATCTGGTCAATCTAAAATCATTGTTTCAGTTTCTTTATCATAATCAGTTGCAACATAACCTTTATTAATAAATTTACTAACAGGACCTCTATATATTTCATTTTCATTATCATCAACTAAATCATCATATAATTTAATTTGTTTTAATAATGTAAATTCTTTTTGTTGTTCAATTAATTCATCAATTTGATTTCTAGTATAAAATGCTTTTAAGTCAATTTTTTCAACATTTATTTCATCATCATTATAACTTGAAAATATTTGTTTTAATTCTGTTAATCTTGCTCAAATTTTCATTCTACTAGGTGCTAAATCTCAAACATTAATTGTAGGAGTACTATTTGCACTAAATTGACTACCATTATTAAATTGAATAGTAGCATCAACATTAAATTCAATTGGTGTACGATTAAATACTCAATGTTCAACCATAACATAAACCATATCTCTTAATGTTTCTTTAATTAATTCATCTTTAAAAATATCAAAAGGAAATTTAGATAAAATAAAATCAAGATAAGCATTAATATCATTTTGAGCACGAATAGCAAAAGTTTTAAATCAATCATTAACATTAGGTCATGTTTGTATGTATTGCTGTGGCGTTTCTGTAATTTTTCCAGTTAATGGATATCAGTTATTATAATTTTCAAGACTGACATCAGTTCAAAGTTTATTAATCATAATTTATCATTCCTTAAAAAATGCTTGTTTATAATGATGAGTATGTTTTTTTGTTTTTTTATGTGTTATATGTTCAATTTCTTTTTGTATTTTATTTTTGCCTTTTTTTAATTTTTTCTTACCTTTTTTTACAACTTGACTATATGCAAATTTTTCTAAATGATGTAATAATCCTGTACCAAATAAAGTATTAACTGAAAATTTTAAACCAACACTTTTAAATGATTTATTAATATTTTCAATAGGATTATTAATAACATTCACTACTTTATGATAAGTTCTTATTATTCTAAATATTTGTCTATAAACTTTAAAACTATCTCTAATTACTTGTTGAACAACTGGTGGAGCAAATGCTATTGCTTTTAATCATTTATTTTGATTAACTCCATAACCAATGTATCAACCACTATATCAACGATATCAATGAAATGGATGTATTTGAGTAACAAAAGTTTTTGCTTTAAGAATACTATCAACAACTGTAATTGGTTTATATTTAGGATTACGATGATAAATAGTAATTGCACATTTATCTAATGACAAAGGTTGAATTTTACAACCCATAAATACTGGTGAATTTAATGGAATTAATTGTGCGTGTTTAATTGCTCTTTTTTCTGCACTAGTAAATAAATCAGTTGCTTTTTCTTTTAATTTATTAATTTTTTCAAATGCTTGTTTTTCTAGTTTTTCAAATTTTTCTTGTAATTTATATATACTTTCTCGTATTTTTTCAAAATTTATTTAAACCTTTTTTTAAATAAAATCTAATATCAAAATATTTAAAAATTTGATTTGCTTTTAAAACAAGTTGATGAATAATACTATTTTTAAAATTAAATTTAATAGCATTAGCACGAATTTTTTGTAAATCCAAAATTAAAGTTTTTCCATATCTATTTTCTGTGTGTATTGTATGAACTAAATTTAATCAATCATGTTGGTTCATAGATAATACTTTTTTTAAATCAGTATTATATTTTTTTAAAAAATTATTTGCTTTTTCAATATCTTTGATTTTAAATTTAGGAGTTAATTGTGGACTTAATTTTATTAATGTATTTTGTAATAATAAGTAATCTTTTAACTCCTGTGCTTCTAATTTTTGAAAATTATTTTTATATTGTTTTTCAGCAACATAACCTAAATCTCGTAATACTGTTTCACGATTAGGAGTAAAACTATAATTCATTAAATAACGTTTATTACCAATAATTTTATCTGTTAAAATTTCTTTTCCACTTACTTGACTAATAATTTCTTGTAAGTTTTTTGCTTCTTTAATACCAACTTGTTCTAATGTTTTAGTTTTTTGTGCTAACTTAATAAATTTAGTTGTACGATAACCACGACTAATTTTATTAAGTCCAGCAAATGCAGGAAGTATATTAAAGAAAGTATTTAATTTTGTTACATTTCCTTTTAAATAATCATAAACTTGATTAATAGTAAAATCAGTTAAAAACTCTACACCAACAGCACTAATACTAGCAACTAAATCACTTGCACCTAATCCAAGTGCAAAACTTTCACTTAATCCACCAGTAAAAGGAGCAAGTGCTACTGCAATTACTTGTACACCAATCATTTCTAAAATTTCTCATCAAAAACTTTTATTTTCTTGTTGGTTACTTGTTCTAGTATGTTTTGGTTTATTTATGTTTAAAAGTATTGCTGTACTAGTTGTACCAATTGGCATGATATTAATGTCCTTTATTTAAGAGTTATTTTAATTGGATTTGTTGTTCCTTTATAATTTAAATCATTAACATTTGCAGTAATAGTTATATATAAGTCACCTGCTTTTTGTTTTTGATTACTTACATTAGTTTTTCCTTGTGCATCACTAAAATATTTAATAGTTGGATTTGTTAAATTTGGATTTAATGATTTAAGTTCATTAGTACTTTTTATTTCTGTATTTAATTCATTGTTATTGTTATTAACATTTGCAGTAATATTTGTTGTTAAAACTGTAATTTTAGTTTTTAAATCAATTTTTTCTGTTTTAATAACTCCACATAACATTCATCTTGATGTTGTTTCATTATTAGAAATATATGGTATTGCTTCTCCAACAACTTCACCAGCAACTTTATATGCTCTTCCCGCTTTATCATCTTTAATAAAATCTACATAAATAACTGTATTTTCTATCATGTATCTTTTCATCGCTCTTGGTGTTGCTAAAATAAAGGTCATTAATTGTTGTTCATTTTTATCATTAGTAAAAATCATATAGTCATCAAGAACGATTTCACATAATACACCTTTTACATATAAATTATTTCCATTTAAACGTAATTGTTGTGCCAACTGATTATCGGTAATTAAACCTTTATTATCTGCTAAATAAACTAAACTATCATAAAGACCATTAGTAATAAAAAATTTACTATTTGCAATATTTCTAAATTGAAACAAAGTATTTCAAGCAGATAACATTGATTTTAAATAGCCTACTGGTGTTGTATCTTCAATATCGATTTTAGTAGCAAATTTTGCAATTGCTTGTGTATCATCAATTGCCAATTTATCTGCTAAATCATTTGCAACTTCATATTGCATACTATCTAATAAATTTTGTCCATTATTTGCTTTTAAATCTACATCTGCAATAATTTCTCCTGCAAGATATTTTTTAGTTATTTTTTTACTAATTTTATCTGTATCAACATATGGTAATTCATATCTTTTACTTTTATCATCCCAAGCAATAATTTTTACTTCCGGTTTTTTTGGTTTTTTAACAATAAACTCAATATTTACTGAGTCAACAATTTCAGTAGGGAAAAAGTTTGCCCATGGACTATTTGAAATTTTAAAAAACTCTATAAATTCTGGTGCTTCTACTAATCTCTCTGTATTGTCTAAATTTTGATTAAATGGTACTGACATTTTATTTCTTCCTTTCGTTTATAAATAATTTTTCTTTTTATAATTAATTAAAAAATTTTCTTTGTCATTTGTTTTATTATTAATAATTATTTGTTTATTGCCACCTGTATTAATTGTTTGTTTAAATACCGGTTGTTCTTTAATCATTTTTTTAATAGTTTCTTCAATTTTTGAATTTTCTATATTACTTGTTTTAAATTTTAAATAATCATAAAATTCAGTTTTAACTTGATATTTTTTAAATATATTAATCATTTCTTTTTCTTTAATTTCTTGATTAAGTTTATTTAACTTATTTTCTGCTTCATTAACTTTATTTTCTATTTCTTGTGAAGAAGCATTATTTTCAGTTAAAGGTTCAGTTGTTTGTTGAACATTATTTTCATTTTCTAACATTTAACATTCTCCTAATCTTATCCTAATAATCAATCTTTAACTAATTGTGGCATTTCGCTTATTAATTTTTTATAATCATTAACTGCATTTTCTAATGTATCAATATCAGAAAATTTAAAACAATTATCAATATGTAAATCAAAATCTCTATCAATACTGATATCTTGTTTTCTATATTTTTCGTTAAATTCAATTTTTGTCATATTATTTTTCTCCTTTATTAATCTTTTCATTTAACTTTGCTAATTTTTTTTGATGTTTAATAATTTTGTTATTTGCTCTAACATGTTTTGGAGTTGTGATAAATCTTTTTAATAAAACAATAATTTCTCTGCAAATTAATGTTCCAACACTTGTTCCAATAATAATTAATTCATGTAAAAATTCTTTCATTACAATATTTTCCTTTCAATTGTTTATTTTTTAATTATTCATCAAATTGACCACCATTAATTCTTTCAATCATTGATTGTGAATTACTTATAACTTCTACTAATACAGATATTTCTTTATTGAATTCTTCTATTCTTACTTTATATTTTTTTATTTCCTGATTATAATATTCAAGTAATTTTTCTTTATTCATAAATTATTCACCTCCTTTATAAACTCATGTGATTATAATCTCAATTTAATGAAGCATTATCATTATTTAATGGTACTTCGCTCATATTATCACTACCATAATATTGACTTGTAGTTTCACTATTAATTGAAAATCTATTATCATTAATTAATCTTGTAGTTTCATTATTAAATGGTGTTTCTTGCATTTCTTCAATATGATTTGTAGTTTCCATAGGTAATAAATTATGGATTATTTCACTTGCACCAGCAATTATGGTAGGTATTGCATAAGCATTATTAAAATCATTATTAATACCCATAGCAACACCACTTGATATTAAACAACCACCAGTAGCCATATTACAAATTTTTCTTATTGTTTCAAATTTATTAGGTATTAACTCAGTTAATCCACTAATAAGATTTGATATACCATAAGCATTTAAACTAATATATGTATCTCAATCCATTAATGACTGATTTTCTTGTTTATTTAATAGTAATCATGGAGGACCCTCAGTTGTAGTTGTAGTAGTTATTGGAGTTGGTGTTGTTGGAATAATAGGATTAATATTATTTTCTGTTCATTTACTATAATTTGCTAAACCAATTGTTCCTAAACCTAATAATATTTTTTTAGAACTATTAATTAATTTAGTTTTAGTATTTGGTCTTTGATTTAAATTTCATATATCTAAACCTAATTTTTTACCAAATAATAAACTATTAATTGAACCTAATACTGGATTTGCAATCACTTGACCATAATAAGCACTTGTACCAATCATTGCACAAATAGGACTTATACCGGTTCTAATTAATTTAGTTAAAGTATAATTATTTGTTTCCATTTTTTTCTCCTTGTATTTCTAATTGTAATAATTTTTCTAAAACATAATTATTTTTATCAAATTCTCTAATAATTCATTTTTTTGTTTCTTTTCTATTGTTAGTACAAAGAATTAATCTTTCTATCATATTAATTAATTCTTTTTTATCTGCTCTATCAAAAATTACTTTTAAAATTTCATCTAACATAATTTATTCTCCTTTATTTGCTTTTAACATTTCTCTTACAATATCTAATAAAGTATTTACTTGATAATCATATAATTCAAATTCATGAATTCTAATTTTAATTTTTTCTTTATAATCCATTTTTTTCTCCTTTAATTTTCTAATTTTTTAATGGTTACTTTAATTCAACCTTGATAAACATCATTATCACCAACTATTAATGCAACATTACTTTCTGGGTCAGAAACAATTATGTGTTTTGATTTAACATTTGGGTATTGTCTTAAAATAATTGTTCTAATATCATTACTTGTATGAATTGCTTTTGGAAATGGTGATAATATTTCAATTTCATCTTTATTTTCAAACAAAGTAGGTAATATTATCATTAGTCAAATTCACCATTTTCTATTTTTTTAATCAGTTCTTCACGTATTATTAAATTTGTCGAAATAATTATTTGTTTTTGTCAGCTATCAGTTTCCATAAATAAATTTTTTAAATATTTAAGTAATTTTTCTTTATATTCATTAATATATTTTTGAGCCATTTTTCTTCTTATTTTTTCAACTTTTATCATATGTTCTTCACAAAAATATCTTACTTGTACATTATCTTTATCTAATTTTGTTGGTAAATTATTACAATTAGTTATATGTTTACCAACTTCATTAACTTCACTAAAACAACATGGTATATTTTCTTTATTCATTATTAAATTCACCTTTTCTAATTTTCTCAAATAATTAATTCATCAATTTCTTCATCAATTTCTTTTATATTTGGGTTTTTAAAACAATTTTCACAATTTGGTCAATTATAATTTTCTTTACAATCCTTACATATTTTTAATTTATTCATTATCAAATTCTCCATTTTTTTTCATATAATGATTTAGACAATACAATGATTCTAGACTTCCATTTTCGTATTTTTCTAATATATATTGTTCATTATTACAATCTAATTTACACTTCATTAATCAAATTCTCCTTATTTTTAGTTAAATTATTAACCATTATTTCTAAGCATTTCATACATCAATTTTTACTTAATCATATTCTTTTGTTACATTTTTTACATTTATTCATTATTAAATTCACCATTAATTATTTTTTGTAATAAGATATCAAGTATTAAATCTATTTCTGTACCGTTATAGAATTTTTGTTGTTTTTTAATATAATTAATTAATTTTTCTTTATTCATTATTTATTCCTTTCATTTTTTAAATCATTTGACATTAATTGAACAAAATGCACGATTTTTAGGAATATTTAAAGTATTAAAGATTTGACCAGTTACTAAAATTTCATCATTTTTGTTTAATAAAATACATCGTCTATAAAATTTTGGGTTATTAAAAATTAAAGTAACATAGTTTAATCCATTTCATTGACTTCTAACACTATAATATAATTCTTTATTACCTTTTTCGTAATATTTTGCTTCAATAGTGTTACTAAGTTTTACTGTTAATTTGACATAATTTGCTTTATCTTTCATGTTTATAATTTCCTTAAATAATTATCAAAAATTAATATTTTTTTATGATTTTTTAAATAATATTGAATATGCTTATAAGCATCCTGTTCATGTTTTGTTAATTTTATATTTCCTTTATAATCTGTTATTTTATTTTTATTTTTTGGGTGATTTTCGAAATAATCTCAGTTAAAAACATCTTGAACTAATACCATTAATGCACCAATAATTTTAGGAGTTGATAATGGATTAGTTAATAATTGTTTTGAACTTAAAAAGAAATTTTCTACAATAACTAATATTTTTTTATCAATAAATTTTTCTTTAATTAATTGCAATTTTTCTTTATACATATTTTTAGTTCATAAAACAGTTAATGTATTAAATGTTTCATTAAAAACAATATTATTAGTTTCACTTGAATATATAACCATTCCATTATTACCAATACCAGCAGGGTCAATTCCAATAATTAAGTCATATTGCATTATTAATCAAACTCACCATTATTGATTTTTTTAATTAATGAATAATATATGGCATCATTATTTGCACTTCTATATCCATCATTTTCAATTTTATTTTCTAAATATGTAATTAATTTTTCTTTATAGTTATTAATTACTTTTTTTTTAAAATCTTCCCTTAATTTTTTTATATTATTTAAATGTTCTTCTGTTATCTCTTTACTACGTTTTTTATTATATTCATTAATAATTTCTTGGTTTTTATAAGAAAATGGTTTTTGTTTATTCATATTTATACCTCCTACTTAACCTAATATTTAAAATACAGTCATAACAAATTGCTTTACCATTTTTATCTCTTAAAAAATATTTTCTTGTTTTTATATCATTAGTATTAAAGAATAAATAATCTAATTTATTTTGTTTACATGTTCAACAAAAATACTTTTTCATTATGAGTTGAAATTTCCTTATAAGAAGTAACTAAATAATTAATTGGTAAATCATCATGTTTATATGGATTATTTATTTTAAAACCTTTTCTGTTTTCTTCTCACGTAATGTTATATTTAAAACAAGGATTAGTAATTTTAGTTTTGTTATCTGTTATTTCACCGATAAATCAACTATTATGCTGTTCATAAAATTTTAATGGTTCAAGTTTTATATCATTAAGATAATATTCTTTTGGAGCAGTTGGTTTATTAACAGTTATTTTTTGGTCTTTAATATATGGTTCTAATAATTTTATTAATTCATTACCACTTAATTCTCTTTTAATATTTTCTAAATTAAAAACTCAATATGTATATTTATCATCAGCAATAAAACTATTATTTTTAACCATTCATTTTGGACATTGTAATTTATATTCACCATAATCAATAATAATAGATTGTGGTTTATCTTTAACAATTTGTTCTTTTTTAAATTCTATTTGCATAATAATCCTTTCCTAATATGTTCTGTTGCTTCTAGCATAAAGAACATATATTTTGATTTTTAGATTATTAATAATACTACTATTCGTTTTATTCATTCCATGAAAACTGGGCTCAAAAATAAATTGTGAAATTTTAAAAAACATTAAGGCATTCGATTCAATATTTATTTAATTTATGTTTAATAAATTAATATTTTAATTGAACCGGCACCGCTCAATTTTTTTTACAAGTTTGAAATTTATTTTCTCGCCCAAAAATTTTTCAAAAAAAATAAAAAATAAAACCAACGCTTGCTCACTGGGGGGTGGCAAGGTTGGTTAAATAAAGAATAGAATTAATACAATAGGTCCCTACAACAGGTCTATATATACTAGTTTCCAATTCGCTCCCACCCCAAGAATTACCATTAATGGTTAGTATATTTTATTAGGTATCACTCCACTTTTTATTTATTCATGCAAGTCCACATGTTCTAGCTACTATTTTTAACAACTGTGTTGTAGTTCACTTTTTTAGTTCCCTAACACGTGTTGATAATAGTGCTAAAGATTGTTATTAAAAATTTTAAAATTTTACAATTACAAAAAAAAGACAAGATTTTTATTCTCGTCTTTTGTCATTTATTTTTAATTCAAGGGTAAAAAAAGAAAGGAGCTATTTTTAAAACTTTTTAGTTATCGACATCTTCGACACGCTCCCAAAAAATCATATACAATTTGAAATTTTATAGAATACATTCAACTTTTACCAGAAAAATATTCTAACTGTAGTTTTTTTTAGTTGGTCTTTCAATTTCAATCTCAGTTGAATCAATTAAATAAAATTGAAATTCATTTGAATTTTCTTGTTTTTTATCAATTTTTAATTTATATCTTTCTTTTAAAAATTGGTAATCTTTGTGGTTACTAAGTTTATTTTCTACTCAAGTAATATTTCGAAAACAACTTGATGGGCTCATTTTAGATTTAATACTCATTTGAAAAAAAGTATAATATTCTTTTCAGTATAATAAAGTCATCATTAATCTTTCTTCTACTGAAAGTTTATTTTTTCAACCTTTATTTTTTTCTAATTTTTCTATTTCAATTAATTTTTCTAACATTTCATTAAAATGAAAACGTTTTATACCAAAATATCTGTAAAATTCTTCATTTTTTAATTTTTTTAAATTTTCAAAAATCATTTTTATCAACACTTTTCTAAATTTATTGTTAATAACAAAATTATAAAATAAATTTTAAAATTATTAATTGACTTTTAAAAAATTTAATTACGGAATATGTCTTAACTTATTTTTTAGTTCTTGTAATTTTTCATTATCACTACAGTTTTTAATTTCTTCTTTTAATTTTTCAATTTCTTTATTGGCTTCTTCTAACTTAGATTCTACTTCTTCTTTAGCCTTGCTAGCTTCATCTAATTTAGATTGAACTTCCTCTTTTTCTTTATTAGCTTCTTCTAATTTAATTTCTAATTCTTTTATTTTTTCATTATCATTAGCATTATCAATTTCTTCTTTTAATTTTTCAATTTCTTTATTGGCTTCTTCTAACTTAGATTCTACTTCTTCTTTAGCCTTACTAGTTTCATCTAATTTAGACTGAACTTCCTCTTTTTCTTTATTAGCTTCTTCTAACTTAGATTGAACTTCCTCTTTTTCTTGAGTAATCTTTTCTAGTTGCTTTTGTAAATCTTCTACAGAAATATTTTCTTCATCACTAGTATCCATTAATTTTTTTCTCCTTCTATATATGTTAAAAATAACATTTTTTATAATCTGATTTTTAATTAAATTTAAAAATAAAAATATCAGAATAGTTCTAATTTATATTAGTGGTTTCCTTGTACCAATATTAAGATTCATCAAAAATATAATTTTTCTAACTTTATTTAATATAAACAATTGTAAATTTAAAAAAGTATAAAATAATATTGAATTATATGGTATTTTGATTAAATCCCAATTTAAATTTATAATTGAAAAAATAAATATACAATAAAAAAAGTACTTTAATTTACTAAAATACTTTTTTCTGATTTATTAAATTTCAAAATCATATAATTATATAATATAGAAATATTATTATACATTTATTATATACTGTTTTTATATAGTAAATGAGCGTGGCTTTGAAAGAAGTGATTGTTCATCAAACTCTGTTTTAAGAATTGAACTACTAATTCCATTATCCAAAGAATTTGTAGACTCACAATAGTTATTGAATGTTCCATAGTTATTTCTTGGTTTAGTAGTAGATCCAAAATTACTATCTACTTTCTGCTCTTCAACAGCATCAAAAAAGATTTCATTTTCTTCATCATTTTCAAAATTTCATTTTTCTTCATTACATAATTGTCAAATAATACTAGAAAATTCTTCAATACTTTCTAATTCACTAAAAACATCTACTAAACAAGAATCATTAATAGAGGATTGACATGATGTTACTGATTGTTCAATATTACCATTATTTTGTTGATAACCAGTTCATCTTTTAATAGTATCTATAACAGTACTCAGTTTTGGAAGAAATGGTATTCCTTCTTTATTAACCATACAATTAAGTAAAGATGAAACTAGAGAAAGAGTTATACCACCAATAACTTTTGGAGCATTTGTTGACAGTTTTTTTCAAGTAAATTCTTGATTAGATATATAATTCTCAGTACCTCATGTTATAGCCATTGATATTGGTGTTATAAAAAATAATGGTAAAATATTTTTATAAAAAAAATTACTATTTTCATCAATATTTTGTTCACTATTAAGAAGTTGATTTTCTATATCATTAATATTGTTATTAAATAATCTTTTAACTTTTTCTCAACCTAATTTTATTACTTTTTCTATCCTAGAAATAATTGCACCATGAAAAGTCATATTTAACACATAACTAGTAAATTCAATAGTTGTCTGTCCAAGAATTTCCATTGAAATTCAATTATCTAAAATATTATTAGAAACTCTATCCAAAATTACACCAGAATAACTTAAAAATAATAAGAAAGGAATAACTTTTATTATTTCTTTTCCTACATTAATATTATTTTCATTGTTTTTTCATTTATCTATAACTCAATTTTCAATATTTTCAATTGAACCAAAAATAAAAGGTTCAATAGCTGTATCAAAACCAATAAGTATACCACTAAATATCAAACTGTCCTTAATAGTTTGTCAATTTCATGGTGTTTTAGCAACAGTAGTACTAATTATCATTTGAGCAGTGATTATTACCAGAAAGAGCAACAATAAAAGTAATATTTTTACCTAAAAGTTTAGTTATTTTTGATAAATATTTGTTTTCTCTAATAGCAGTTTCTTCAAAAATAGATATTGTACTTAATCCTGAGTTTACAAAATATAATTTTTATTATGTTGGTGATACAAGAGCAAAAATAAGCAATAACAAAGGTTTTGAGTTAACAAATAATAAAAGATTTGAATTATTAAAAAATATAGAAGAAGATTGAAATAAGCAACAACAAAAATATAGTGAAGCACAAAAATCAACTTTTAAAGAGTTTTGTAATAAACATAATACTTATATAGAAATTGTTTTGCCAGCAACAAGACAAGAATGATTTGAAAAAATGGGAATATGTCAATTTACAGATATTCAAGTATGAGATAAAAAAACAGATACGCGTAAAATGGGACAATTAATTCCTGAAAGTATAAATTATCATAAATTAAATGAATGAGTTAATATTGAAATAAATTTTATGAAGCAATGAATGAAAAATAATCTTAAAACAGATATGGGGTATTTGTATTCAACAGTTCATATGGACGAGACAACACCCCATATTCATTTTGGTTTTATTCCAATTAGTAAAGTTTTTTCAAAAAAGCTCAATGAAGAAAGATACATAATTAGTAATAATAGGATTTTTGGGGGCAAAAAACAAATACAAAAATTTCATAATTATCATGCTAATTATTTAACAAAATCAGGTTATGAAATAGAACCTGGTGAAATTGGTAGTAAAGGTAGTTATAACGCTATTAATTTTCGACAAATTAAAAAGTTTGAACGAAATAATTTGGAAAATGAAATTAATAATCTATTTGATGAATACAAGTCTACCAAAGACAATATTAAAGAATTTAACAAAATTAAAAGTATTAATGATGATTATGATAGTTTAATTTATGAAATTAAACAATATTTAAGATATGAAAATAATTTTACAGATTATGAAATAAACCAATTAACCAAATATTTAGATTTAGCAGAAAAAATAAAATACTACAAAATTATAACAACCATTCCTGGTGTAAAAGAATCAGATTTTAAAAATATGAGTTTAATTGAACAAGAATTTAATAAAATGGTTTTTAAAATTAATCCTATTATGCAAAAAGGTTATGATTTGGTGAGCAATTTAGAAAGAGAGTTATAAAAATATGTGAAATAAAATTAAAAAGAAAAAAATAAGTTTATTAATTGGTTTATGTTTTGTTCCAATTATTTTTATTTTTTGTTTAACATTATTTGGAATAGGTTATTCAATTTTTATTAATTGAAAAGAAATGATAATATTTGTCAATGAAATTAAGCAATTTCAAATATTATCATGATGAAATTATATAATTAAAAGTAAATATGGATTATTAACAACAGTTGGATTAAGTTTAGCGTTTTATTGCTGATTTTTTTATTTTGTTTTATTTAGTAAAGTGAAAAATAAAGAAACTGCAATTAAAACAACCAATAAAATAGATTTTGGAGATAGTAAATGATTAAATATAAAAGAAATTGATGATATTAGTGATAAAGTTAATATCAAAGATAATTATAAAAATACTGGTTTTGTTTTTAACTGTAATAAAAACAAAAAAGATTTATTGTTTAACTTAAAAAATCAAATTCATAGTGTTATTGTTGGTTCAACAGGAAGCGGAAAAACACAAGGAATAGTATTACCAACAATTTATTTAAACGGAAAATCAACCTCTAAACCAAATATGATTATAACCGACCCTAAGGGTGAATTGTATAATTTAACAAGTGGTTTTTTAGCAGAAAATGGTTATAAAATAAAAGTTATTGATTTTCGTAATTTAGAAAAAGGAAATACTTGAAATCCACTAAAACTAATTTATGACGACTTTATTGAAATGTTAATGACCAATAACGAAAAAGAAAAAATAAAGTGAAAAATAAAATATCAAGATAAAATTAGATCACTTAGTCGTATGTTAATTAACAAAAATCCCGAAGATGAATTTTGAAATGATTCAGCAAGTATGATTATTCAAGGAATTATTTTGGCAATATTGGAAGATACCACTTGCCACTTGCCACTTAGCCCTTTTTACTAGACCATTAATTTAAAAAACCTGAATGTATTCTAAAAACAATTGTGTTATATAATTAACACTAATTTTAACCTGAAAGGATTTTTATTAATGGATAAAATTAAACAAATAGCATTAGTAATTAACAAATTAAATATCAAAGAAAAAATTAAAATTATTGATGATTGTAAAAATCAATATTCAATTAGAAACCTATGTCAATATCTTCAATTAAACAGATCAACATATTACTTTTTAAAAAATAAACAAAAACCTATTAAAAAAGAAGAAAATCATATTATTAAATGCAATCATAAATATCAAAAAATATGCCAACTTTTAATCGAATTTCATTCTACAAGAAAAGGCAGAATTTATGGATATTTAAGAATTTTTTCAGCTTTTAAAGAGTGATTAAAACAAGAAAAAAATATCATTTTAAATATAGAATTATCAATAAAACAAATGCGAAAAATTATGAAAGAACACAATATTCAAGGATTAAAACAAACTAAAAATAACTATCCTAAAAACAAAAAAAATCCAAATAAGTGAATACCTACAATGGATAAAGTAAACAAAGATTATAAAAGTACAACCTCTTCAAATCAAATTTGATCAATGGACACTAAACAAATAAATACTAAAGAAGGATGATTATATCTTTTTGTAATTATTGATTTTTATTCAAATAATGTTGTTAGTTATAATATTGCTCCTAATAAATCATATCAGGATTTAATTCTTCCTGCTCTTGAAAAAATCAACAAACAATTTTCTTGAAATCAAGTAAAAAATGTTATTTTACATTCAGATAACGCCAACGAATTTTATTGTCAGGATATCACAAAATGAGCAGAGGATAAACAAATAATTTTAAGCAAAAAACAACCTTATGATATTGGTGGTAATGTATTATCTGAAAACTGATTTTCTCATTTATCTCAAGAATGACTACCTAAAGGATCAAATCAATATTTATCCATCAATGAAGCTATAAATGATGTAAATCAATATGTTATGTTTTATAATTATGAAAGAATACATTCTAAATTTCTAAAACCACCAATTTTACAAATTAAAATTTAGAATTTTATATCAAAAATGGTCCAGTAATTAAGGGCCAACCACCCTGGAACACTTAAAAATAAACGAAGTGGAAGGATATCTGTAAGGTTAATCAACTAATTAAATTAGTACTACATGGGGCAGAAGCGTAGTCGCAAGTGATTAACTAAACCATACCTAAGGGAAACTCTACCTAAATGATAAAAAACAATAAAGTTATTTAACAAATAACTAGTGAAAAATAAAAGAAAAAAGAAAAGTATAAATGCTTATTTCTATATCTTTCTTTAACAATTTTAATATAATAAAATTAAAGTATTATTACTTTTAATAAAAATTTGGTTTTTTATTATATAATTAAAATTATTACGAAGGAGCAAAAATGGAAAATAAATATATTAGTGAATATGAATTAGAAAAAAAGTTTATTAATAACTTAAAAATTGAAGGTTATGAATATATAAAATTAAATAATGAAGAAGATATTAAAACTAATTTTAGAAATCAAATTTTTAATCATAATAAAAATGAATTAAATAATAAACCATTAACTGATAAAGAATTTGAAAAATTATTATTTAAAATTATGGGTAAAAGTATTTTTAATTCTGCAAAAATATTAAGACAGAAAATTACAATTGAGCGTGATGATTTTAAAAAAGTAGATTTAGAATTATTTAATAAAGATAAATGATGTGATAATATTTTTCAATTTACTAATCAATTAACAATAAAAAGTATTTTTCAAAATAGATATGATATAACAATTTTAATTAATGGTTTACCTTTAATACAAATTGAGTTAAAAAAACCAGGAATAAATTTTAAAGAAGCTTTAAATCAAATTAATAGATATAAAAAAGAATCTCATAAAGGATTATTAAAATTTATTCAGTTTTTTATAATTTCTAATCTTATAGATACTAAATATTTTTCAAATAATGATGGTAATATTTTATTTGAAAATTCTTTTTATTGAACTGATGAATTAAATAATAGAATAACTAATTTATTTGATTTTACTAAAAATTTTTTAAATAAATGTCATGTTAGTAAAATGATTGCAAGATATATGATTATTAATGAAAGTAAAAAAAATTAATGATAATGAGACCTTATCAAATTTATGCAGTTGAAAAACTTATTAAAATAGCAAGTGAAACTAATAATAATGCCTATGTTTGACATACAACTGGATCTGGAAAAACTTTAACTTCTTTTAAATTAAGTCAAATTTTAAAATATATGCCAGAAAAAGAAAAAATATTTTTTTTAGTTGATAGAAAAGATTTGGATTTTCAAACCATTGAAGAGTTCAATAAATATGAAAAAGATAGTGTTGATTATACTGAAAGTACTTATAATTTAATTAAAAATATTCAAGATTCCACTAAAAAAATAATATTAACTACAATTCAAAAAATGGCTAATGCTTGTAAAAATGAAAAATATAAATCAATAATGGCTAAATTTAAGAATAAGAAAGTGATTTTTATTATTGATGAATGTCATAGAAGTCAATTTGGAAAAATGTATGTTAGCATTAAAAAAATTTTCGAACATGCACAATATTTTGGATTTACTGGCACACCACGATTTGAACAAAATAAATCAGAAGATGGAAGAACAACAGCAGATATATTTCATAAATGTATCCATAAATATTTACTTAATAATGCAATAGCAGATGGCAATGTTTTAGGTTTTAATGTTGACTATATGGAATCAATTAGAAATAAAAAAGACACTAATGATGAATTGATTGAAGATATTAATAATGATGAATTATTAATAGTTGATTCCAGAATTAATTCTATTTCAAAAAATATAATTGAAACATTTTCAAAAAAAACATACGGAAAGAAATATAATGCTATATTTGCTGTTAAAAATATTAATATGGCAATTAAATATTATAAAACATTTAAAAATTTAAAACATAATTTAAAAATTGCTTCAATTTTTACATTTGAAGCAAATGAAGATTTAAATAATAAAGATTTTTCTTTTAAAATAGAATTAAAAAAAATAATTAAAGATTATAATATAAACTTTGATACTAATTTTAATATAAACAGATTTAATGAATATTTTATTGATTTACAAAAGAAAGTTAAAAACAAAGAAATTGATTTATTAATTGTTGTTGATATGTTTTTAACAGGTTTTGATTCACCCATAACTAGTGCATTATATTTAGATAAATTATTAAAATATCATAAATTAATCCAAGCATTTTCACGAACAAACAGAATTATAAATATTACTAAACCATTTGGTAATATTGTTTGTTATCAAACTACTAAAAAAACTGTTGATGAAGCAATTTTATTGTTTTCTAATAGTACAACTACTGATCAAATATTAATGAAACCATTTGATTATTATGAACTAGAATTTATTAAGTTAGTGAATAAATTAAAAAAAGATTATAATTGTGCTTATGATGTAGGAAATGATGGTGACGAAGTTAAAATTAAAGAATTTATTTTTTTATTTAAAGAAATAGTAAAAATATTATTAAAATTAGAAACATTTATTGAATTTGATATTAATCAAAGTAAATATAATTTTAGTGAAAATGAATATAATGAATTTAAATCTCGTTATTTATCATTTAGTGATGAAAAAATTAAAAAAGAAAAATTATCTGTATTAGCAGATGTTGATTTTGAACTAGAATTAATTTATAGTAATAAAATTAATGTTCATTATATTTTAGAATTATTAAAAAAAATAGATTTAAACAATATTAAAAGAAAAGAAAAACAAATTAAAGAAATAAAAAAAGGATTACAAGAATCAACTGATCCAGTATTAAAATATAAATCAGAATTAATAAATTCATTTATTGAAAGAGTTATTCCTACTCTTAAAAATACTGCAGATTTAGAAGTATTATATGAACAATTTTGTGATAAAAAATATGAACAACAAATAATTAAAATTAGTAAAAAATATAATATAGATAAATTAGATATTAATGAAATTATTAGTGAATATCGTTTTACTAATCAATTGCCTTCTAACTTAATTAGAGAAAAAATTAATCAACAATATACTGAAAAAATAGCTATTAATAAAAATATATCTAAAATAAAAGCAAAAAATGAAGTAAAAAAAGAATTAGAATTAAATATAATTAATTTAATTAATGAGTTTGAAAGTTAGGAAAAAATATTATGACAACACATGAAAAACAAAATGTACAACAACAACAATTATTTTCTAAATTATGAGATATTTCTAATACTCTACGAGGGACAATGGAACCATCCGAATATAAAGAATATATATTAGGATTAATATTTTATCGTTATTTATCAGATAATGTACAATCTATAATAGAAAAAGATTTAAAAATAGAAGGGATTGATTATCAAACTGCTTTAACTGACGAAAAATATCGTAATGATTTTTTAGAAGTTTTATATGATAATGATAGTGCTGGATATTATATTGAACCGGAATATTTATGACAAGAAATAATTAATAAAATTAATATTGGAAAATTTGATATTTTCTTATTAAGAAAAGCGTTTGAAAAATTAATTGAATCAACAATTGGTTATTCATCAGAAAAAGAATTTGAAAATTTATTTGATTCTGTTGATTTAGATTCTAGTAAATTGGGAAAAACAGAAGCAGAAAAAAGTAAAATAATTGCTAAAGTAATATTAAAAATTAATGAAATTAATTTTGAAATTAATGAATCAGAAATTGATATTTTAGGTGATGCCTATGAATATTTAATTAGTAAATTTGCTTCTGAATCAGTAAAAGCAGCAGGTGAATTTTATACACCACAACCTGTTTCTAAATTATTAGCTAAATTAGTTAGTCAAGGAAAAACGGAAATTAAAACTGTTTATGATCCAACATGTGGTTCAGGTTCATTATTATTAAGAGTATATAAAGAATTAAAAATTGGTCATTTATATGGTCAAGAATTAAAAACCAATTCATATAATATTGCAAGAATGAATATGATGTTGCATGGTTTAAAGTATAATAAATTTAATATTTATAATGGTGACACATTAGAAGATGATGGTTTTAAAGGACAAGAATTTGAAATAATTGTTGCAAATCCGCCATATAGTTCTCATTGATCGGCAAATCAAAAATTTTTAAGTGATGAGAGATTTAGTGCTTATGGAAAATTAGCACCAAAAACAAAAGCTGATTTTGCTTTTATTCAAAATATGATTTATAAATTATCTGATAATGGCGTAATGGCTGTTGTTATTCCTCATGGAATTTTGTTTAGGGGTAATGCTGAATTAATTATTAGAAAATATATGATTGAAAAAAATTGAATTGATACTATTATTAGTTTACCAGTTAATATGTTTTATGGTACATCAATTCCCACTTGTATTATTGTGATGAAAAAATGTAAAATTGATAATTCAATTTTGTTTATTGATGCTTCGAAAGAATTTCAAAAGCAAGGAAATAAAAATACTTTAACCGATGAAAATATTATTAAAATTATTAATATTTTTAATAAAAGAAAAACTATTGATAAATTTTCTAATTTAGTTGATATAGAAATAATTAAAGAAAATGATTATAACTTAAATATTGCTCGTTATATTGATAATACAGAAGAAAAAGAAATTATTAATATTAAAGAATTACAAGATAAATTAATTAATAATGAAAAAGAAATTCAAAAATTAGATGAAGAATTTAATTTAATGTTAAAAGATTTGGTGATTAATAATGAATAAATCTCTGATGCCAAAAATTAGATTTAAAGGATTTAATGATGAATGAAAAAAATATAAAATTAATGAAATTTATAAATTAAAAAGAGGATGTGTTATAAGTAAAGAAATACTTTTTAAAAATAAAGAAACTAATTTTTTTCCTGTATATTCATCTCAAACATCAAATAATGGAATAATGGGTTGAACTAATATTTATCTTTTTGAAAAAAATAAAATTATTTGAACAACCGATGGTGCTAATGCTGGTACTATTAGATTTGTGAGTGAAAACTTTTATGCATCTAATGTTTGCGGAGTTTTAATTGGTAAAAAAGATCATTATAATAATTATTCATTTGCTATTGCAATTAGTTTAGAAGCAAAAAAACATGTAAATAAAAATGGTAATCCAAAGTTAATGAATAATATTATGGGAAATATTAATTTTTATAATTCAAAATTAAAAAATGAACAAACTAAGATTGCAGACTTTTTTACTATTATTGATAGGAAAATTGAATTAATCAAAGAACAATTAAACTTATTAGAAAAACAAAAACAATATTACTTAAATAATATGTTTGCAAATAAAAAAAGTTATCCAAAAATTAGATTTAAAGGATTTAATAATGAATGAAAAAGTAAAAAAATAAAAGAAATATTAAATTATCAGCAACCTACAAAATTTATAGTTAAAGATAAAATCGAAAATCAGGGGAAAATACCAGTATTAACAGCTAATAAATCATTTATATTAGGTTATGCAAATGAAAAAAATATCTATGAAAATATACCAGTTATAATCTTTGATGATTTTACAATGGATATGAAATATGTTAATTTTAAATTTATGGTTAAATCATCCGCAATTAAAATTTTAAAATCTAAAACTAATAATATTAATTTATTTTATGTTTTTAATTTATTAAAAAATCTAAAATTATTTTCTAGTGATCATAAAAGGTATTATATTTCATATGTAAGTGAAATTAATGTTTTATTTCCAAATATTAATGAACAAACAAAAGTAGCTCATTTTTTTACTATTATTGATAGAAAAATTGAATTAATTAAAGAACAATTAAGTTTATTAGAAAAACAAAAACAATATTACTTAAATAATATGTTTATTTAATTTATGGTTTTTATCTGATTTTTATATAAAAATAAAACTTTTACATAATTTTTTGGTTTTTGTAAGTGTTTATATTTTGATAATGGTAAAAGTATTAATACCATCAATTATTTTCTACAAAATTAAATTAGATTATTGCTGACATTCATTTTGAATCATTATAAAATTGTACTATCATTTAATGATTAAAAAGGAATATAAGTATATGTTAAATGTTTTTAATAGTTTTAAAGATATAAACTTTGTTGAAGAAGTAAATATTGATGTTAATTTCATAGGAAAACAAAAATTAAAAGAAAAATATGAAAAAATTGATCAAGAATTAAGAGAGCAAAATCGTAATGGTAAAAATGGTTATATTTTGTGAGGAAAAAGGAATAAAATGATAAAAACTCCTTTTGGTGATATTATAATTAAAGCTTCCAGATTTGGTTATTGTGATAAAAAAGATAATAAATTCAAAACAACAACTTTATTAAATAAAAAAATTGGTTTAAAAAATAATCAAACAATTATTTTGAGTGTTAAAATAGAACTTTGAAAATTAATGGATAGTGCTAAAAGACAAAGAGATATTATGGATATGTACCCAAAATTAAATATATCTAAGATGACAATCACAAACATTAATAAGGAAATTGATTTTGCTAAATTATTTAAAGAACAATTAAAAACAAAGACTGAAAAAATAATTGTCCAAACACCATATTTGTATGCTGGAGTTGACGATTCTTTTAGTAATTTAACAAAATATAAAAAAATAGAAAAAAATATGTTTAGAACAGCATATTTTCATACTGGGTATGATGAAATAAAAAGCACTAAAAGTAAAAATGTTCTAAAAAATAAAAAAATTTTTATTGTTATGAAATCAGTAAAAAATAAATACTATCTTATTAAAAAATATAAAAAAGAATTTTTATATTTTTTAAATCAAAATTTTAATATTAAAAATTGTAAGTTAACACTAGCAGGTGATGGAGCAAAATGAATCCAAAAATTTGCTAATGAAATTGGTGCAATTTTTATTTTAGATCAATTTCATTTAATGAAAGAATTAAAAACAATATTTCCTTATCGAAGAAGAAAACTTACTAAAAATTTAATCGATAATGAAAAAATAAGAAAACAAATTTATTGAGATATGAATAAATTATTTAAAAATGGCGATCCTGATGAAGCAATAAAATATTTAAAAAAATTAATTACAAGAAAAAATATTAAAGAATATCCATTCTTAAAAGATAAAAAAGATAAAATCAAAGATTTCATTAAATATATCAAAAATAATTCTAAGGGTATTAAAGTTTATAAAGAGGATTGATATATGGGGTCTTGTACTGAACCACAAATTTCGCATAATGTAAAATGATTAAAAGGATATGGTGCTAAATCATATAGTGAAAAAGTTTTTAAAAATATGATTGCAATAAAAATGGTAAAAGAAAATGGTGTTAATTTAATTGATTTTTATCTTAATAAATTAAACAAAAAAAATGAAAAAGAATATAATTATTATTTTAAAAATGAAGATAAGCCTAATCAGCAATTTTTAATAAATAAAAATGTTGCTCACCAAGCACAAGGTTTTGTTTAAAATTTAAAGTAAAAATCAATAATTTAAAATAAATTTATTAAATAATTTGCGAATTATTATTTTTTATATTGTAAATTATTACTTTTATGTTATAGTTAAATTAATTAAAAAAGATAAATTTATCTTTTTCTTAGGAATTTTATTTTAATAGATAAATATTTATTAGAATAAGGTATCACCAACCGAATAATTTACTCCCTCTTATTAATTGACTTTTAAAAAATTTAATTACGGAATATGTCTATATATTAAAGTTATTCTTTTTTAAAAACTTTTAGCAAAAATTATATTAAACTTTATTTATTACTTTTTCTAAAATAATATAGAAATGATGAATATATTATTAATAAATAAAATACTAGAAAACTATATATTAATTAAAAAAGAATACTAACATTAATATTAGTATTCTTTTTTAATTAATAATTTTTCTTCATCTATAACTTATTTCTTTTATTTTTTTGCAAAAATAATAGTAATAATAAAAATATCTAATTTACTTAATCTGAAAAATAAACACCATTACTACTTCCAATATACATTTTTTTAGTTGCACCATTGAATATTAATTTTTTAATACTAATATTAACTTTAAATTGAAGTTTATCAAAGATTGATGATCCATAACTTTTTCAAAGATTACCAGTATTATCACCAACATATATACAAGACATATTCCGTAATTAAATTTTTTAAAAGTCAATTAATAATTTTAAAATTTATTTTATAATTTTGTTATTAACAATAAATTTAGAAAAGTATTGATAAAAATGATTTTTGAAAATTTAAAAAAATTAAAAAATGAAGAATTTTACAGATATTTTGGTATAAAACGTTTTCATTTTAATGAAATGTTAGAAAAATTAATTGAAATAGAAAAATTAGAAAAAAATAAAGGTCGAAAAAATAAACTTTCAGTAGAAGAAAGATTAATGATGACTTTATTATACTGAAAAGAATATTATACTTTTTTTTCAAATGAGTATTAAATCTAAAATGAGCCCATCAAGTTGTTTTCGAAATATTACTTGAGTAGAAAATAAACTTAGTAACCACAAAGATTACCAATTTTTAAAAGAAAGATATAAATTAAAAATTGATAAAAAACAAGAAAATTCAAATGAATTTCAATTTTATTTAATTGATTCAACTGAGATTGAAATTGAAAGACCAACTAAAAAAAACTACAGTTAGAATATTTTTCTGGTAAAAGTTGAATGTATTCTATAAAATTTCAAATTGTATATGATTTTTTTAATAAAAAAATTGTTGATATTTTTGCTGATAATGGCAAAGTGCATGATTTTCAAATATTAAAAAATTCAAATCTTGTATTTTCAGAAAAAACAATAATTATTGGTGATTTAGGATATCAAGGTATACAAAATATTTATAAAAATACAATAATACCAATTAAAAGAACTAAAAATAAAAAATTAACTAAACAAGAAAGAAAATACAATAAGATTGTATCTAAAATTAGAATTAAAGTTGAACATGTCTTTGCTTGATTGAAAAGATTCAAAATTTTAGTAAATAAATGTAGAAAATCTAAATTTAGACTTATGTACTTAAGATTTAACTTACTTTGTGAAATTTTTAATAAAATAAAACCATTAAAATAAAAAAAATATTAAAAATATTTTTTTAAAATTTAAATTTTTATCGAGTTAATATAAAAATATTATTAACAATTTTTTGTTTAAAATGTAAACTCATTTTTTAAACTATTTTTTCAAAAAATATTTATTTCTATATTCAATAACACTAAATAGTTTTAAAACAATTTTATTGACAATTAATTAAATTTAATTACGGAATATGTCCACAGTTATCATTATTAATGACAATAGATGTTAAACAATTTGATAATGGATGTAATTGAAATCTAAAAAAAATTCTTATTATTATCTTTTTTTCAAACTTGCCCTGACATCTCAGTAGCATAAACATTACCTAAATTATCAAATGTTAAATCAGTAATTTTACTACCAGTAGTAAGAAGTTCCTTAAATTTTTGATCACCACCAATAGTTTTATAAATTTGACCATCAGTAGCAGCAGCGTAAATACATTTATCATTGTTATTATCTTTAATTATTGCAGAAATTTTTACTTTAGTTCCAGGAATAGTTTGCAATCATTCTTGTCCAAATGATTGATAATATGCTTTAACATCATTATTTGTACCCATATAAAGATATTCTTCACCATCATTAGAAGTATAGACTATCATTGATAATAAGTTAAAATCAAATTTTTCAAGTAGTTTAAAATTATTACTATCATTATTTTTTCTATAAATTTTTGTTTCATTTTTTGTTTCTTTTATAGCTACATAAACATTACCATTATTAGAAGTTGCTATTGCTTGAATAATACCTTCACTTTTAAATATTGGTTTAATATCTTTATTATTTTCACTAATATAATAAATAATACCTTCATCATTAGCAGCATAAACATTGCCTTTTTGATCACTAGTTATTGATTGAATTACACCACTAGTTCCTTCCAATTTTGAAAATGTTTCATGGTTATTAACCAAACAATTTTTAATTAATTTGTTATTAGAAACATGAGTATTAATTGAAAGCATAGTCCCTGAACTAGCAAAAAATGTTATAGTAAACATTGTTAATAATTATTTAAAATGCATAAGTTTTTTTCCTCTTTTACTTTTTTATTATTTTTTTTTAAATATTTATGTTTTTTATTTTATAAATTAATATCTACAAAAGATATATCTTTTGTAGATATTAATTTAAGTTTATAATTGAAAAAAATAATATACAATATTCTTTTAAATACTCTATTTTTATTAGAAAGTATTAATAAAAAGGACACCTAAAAATATAATGTTTAGTTCTCATCATTAGTAGTTTTATTTTTTAATGATGAAGAATCATTAACAACTAATTTTTTTTATTTCCAACTTCATTTTTTGCATCTTTATGATCATGTCATCAATTAAGTAACAACGATAATGGTACTAAAATAATAATAAATATTAATAAACAACCAATACTTCATAAAATAGTCATTGGATTAGGATTAATAAGAATTTCTCTTAATCCTTTTATTGCATAACTAAATGGTAAAAAATTATACATTACTTGAAAAAACTTGGGTTCTAATTCAACAGGAAAAGTACCACTTGATGAAGAAAGTTGTAGTATTAAAAGAATAACAATTAAAAATCTACCCAAATCATGATTACGAAACATGTGAGCAATTGATTGAACAACCAAATCAAAAATAATTGCTATTAATCACATGTATAAAAACATTTGTCAAAATCGTTGTCATAAATCAATATTATTAAATAATAGTAATAATGAAGTTACTAAAATTGTTGACTGAATTAAACCAAAAATAATCATTCATGCTGATTTAGCTAAATAGTTTGATCAAAATTTAGTTTTTGGAATATCTTTATTTCTAATAAAAGTAAAAGTTAATAATAAAGTACCTACTCACATTCCAATACACATGAAATATGGACCCAAACCAAATCCATAAGGAGATTTATCTTGACCTTCAATATTAATATTAAAATTAATAAAGTTAATAGGTGACAATAAAGTATGATTCATTCAATAATCATGTTCTAAAACTTTAATATGTTTAATCTCTTCGTTTCTTGTTACACTATCAATATTATCATTAAATTGTTCAGCATGAGGACCTAAACCAAGAACAGCAATTGAAAGAATACCATAAATTTCTTTTAAAATTGGTTGTAAATGCTGATAACCTAAATCAGAAGCATCTTTATCTCAATAATCAAATACTTGATTACTAATAACAACAGGTAAAAACTTACTAAAAATATTATCTTTTAATGCATTTAAAGCAAAATCATTAATTTCACCTAAAATCGGACTAACTTTATATGAAGCTTGTAAACTAATTTTTGGTCTAATAGTAATTTGATTAATAAGATTCCAAATTCTTTCTGGAGTTTTAATATTATCAATAACTACTTTAAAAGCTTGTTTAAAAAAATCATTAAAATCCTTAGTAAAACAACTATCAATAATAATTTCAGTTAAAAAAGTTTTGTCATTTTGATGTTGATAATAACTTTTTCAATCATCATAATAATAAACAGTAAATGTTTTTTTCTCATTGTTAATTTGTAAATCATTAATTTTAAATTCATAAGCACCACTACTATTAGGATTTTCATTATCCAAATTTAAATTATGTCGATTAATAACACGATTAATTCCTACTGCAGAACTATCGTTATTAACTAAAGCAATTGGTAAACGATTAATATTTCCCAATGGATTAAAAAAAGCTCATAAAGCAATAAAAGCATATAAAAATGGAATAAAACATAGTGCAATACTTTTAATAATTGTTCTTTTATTTTTATAAATGTGTTTAGTCCCCACTGCTTTAAAAACCATTTTAAATTCTTGAATAGCAATTTTAAATTTATTTAAAATTTTTAACACTTTGTTACTCCTTAATAGATTATCTTTAATAAATTTAGTTATAATAATATTATAAATACATTTGATAAAAAGGGAAAAAAATATTATGTTGCAATTAACAATTAAAGGTAAACCCGTTCATATTAAAAATGAAATAATCAAAGTTGGAGATACTTTATCATTTTCTGCAGTTAATAAAACAATGGATAATATGAATTTAGAACAATTCACTAATAAATTTAAAATTATTTCTAGTGTACCAAGCATTGATACTAAAACTTGTGCTTTACAAACTATACACTTTAATAAAGAGGCTACTAAATTAAAAGATTTAGTTATAATTACTATTTCCAAAGATTTACCATTTGCTCAAAGTCGCTTTTGTGAAAAACTAAAAATGAATAATAATTTTCATATTTGAAGTGATTATCGTAATAATGAAAATAATTTTAGTAATACTACTAATTTATTAATTGATGAAATCCAATTATTAGCACGTACTATTATCATTGTTGATAAAAATAACAAAGTTATATATTTACAAATTGTTAAAGAAGTAACATTAGAACCAAACTATGATGAAGTTCTAAAATTTATTAAAACTTTAACATAAAAAAAGTTAGGTAATATTTTTAAAATAAGTATTACCTAACTTTTTTTTATTTATCAGTAGACTTTTTAAAAAACTATTTATTTTGAAAATCAACTACGACTTTTTGAAGTCTTATTTTGTTTTTCAGATTTTTCTTTTTCTACTTTTTCTTTATTAGCTTTTTCTATATCTTCGCGTGTTAATCTTTTTTCCATATTTGCAACTCTTCGTTTAGCTGATTTATTAAGTTCTTTTTCTACTTTTTCTTTTTCTTCTTTATTCATAACTTTATCTCCTTTTTAGATTATAAAGATATTTGTCTCATCTTTCTACTTGGTGACTTTTCTCTAACATCTTCTCTCACAAGATTATCACTTTTTTTATTATTTTTCAAAATTTCTTCTATTTCATTGGTAAAAGCAACAACTTCTTTCTCAAAAATTCTTAAATCGTGTTCATCAGGTTGAGGTTTTTGATTTTCTTTTTCAATTACACTTGCCACAAAAGTAATCATTTCTAATTTATTTTGTATTGCTCCATTTTGCTCTGCACTTAAATCTTTTTTTGCTGCTTCTACTTGTTCTTGTAATTCATCTTTTCTTTTATAAATATTTTCCAAATTTTGCTGTTTTAATTCTCTTTTATTTTCTTCAAATCTTTGACTTAATTCATTTTGCATATCCATAAAATTTTTATTTTTATTATTATTTCAAATTTGTTGAAAACTATTCAAAATTCTTTGTTGTTTTGCTTCTGGAGGTAAGCTTAAAAATAATTCTTCTTGTTGTTCTCTTTTTAATAATAATCTTTGTTCTTGTAGTTTATTTTCTAGATTTATTTCATTTTTTGATTTTCAATTAGGAAAAAAGAATTTTTTTACTTTTTCTTTATACTTTTCTCATCCTGTAACAAGTCCACCAACAATAACTCCAGAAATTAAAGCACATATTGACTGCCCATAAAAAATGGCTACAACAGGAGCTAATAATGGAGTAACTAATGGAGTAACAACTAAACTACTTAAAATACCAATACCAGCCCAAGCAATTACAAACATTGTTATTTTTAATACTTGTCATAAAACTTTTCTTACCTTTTTATTTTTTATATCTACTTGTTCTTCTTTTTGTTTCTCATTAAGGTTATTAATGAAATCAAAAAATGGTATTCTAATAATAGTTGTATCCTTATTTTCTTCTAATCTAATAAAACTTTCATCATTTTTTACTTCATTAGAAAATTGTTCATAACTTAAATGTCTAATTTGTTTAATTACTTGATCTGCTTCAAGATAAATTAATTGTTGTCAAATTTCTTTTTTTCATCATCATGAATTTCTAATAATAAAACTGGTTTATTATTAATTTCTATTATTTCATCATAAACAAAATACTCTTTACCTCCCTCTACTATAGAAGTTTCAAATTGAAGATATTTTAGTTCATTATCTTCACCTGATTGATTTTCAAACATAAACGTTTCACCATTATGTCAATTTTCATTATTTTTCTTGAATTTATTAGTGAACTCACTTTCTGCAGTTTTGAATTGTTCTGCAAGAATTGTTTTTATTGGTAAAGCCATTTTGGTATCTCCTTTTAATTAAAAAACCCATTTACTTTAAAATAAAGCAATGGGTAAAAAACTTATATGTTTAATATTTACATTTTATCAAATATTATATAATTTACAATATTTTATTTAAATTAATATTTATTTAATTTATGAAAAATATCTATTGTCAGTAAGTATATTAACATAGTAACTAAGCTTTTAATTATTTTAATTTATGGATATTTTTTGAATTTATAAATGTTATTTAATTTTTCTGAATAACCTTTAATTTCAATATATTTATTTTTAAAATAAAAAAAATAATAAATTTAAAATTGTATTAAAACTATATAAAATTACAATTTTATTACATGAGTTTTTATCTAAAATTAAATAATGAAATTTAAATTTTCGGATTTCTTGATTTATGTTTGTTTATTTGTTTTTCTTCTTCAATTTTTTTTAATGTCTCTTCTTGTTTCTTAGCTTTTGCAAGTAATAAATCAAGTTTTCTACTTTCTTGTTCTGCATCATGTAATAATTTTGCTGCTTTTTCTTTTTCATTCATAATATTTTTTCTCCCTTTCTTTTAAATATTTATTTTTAAAAATATCCAAAATACATTGGACATATTCCGTAATTAAATTTAATTAATTGTCAATAAAATTGTTTTAAAACTATTTAGTGTTATTGAATATAGAAATAAATATTTTTTGAAAAAATAGTTTAAAAAATGAGTTTACATTTTAAACAAAAAATTGTTAATAATATTTTTATATTAACTCGATAAAAATTTAAATTTTAAAAAAATATTTTTAATATTTTTTTTATTTTAATGATTTTATTTTATTAAAAATTTCACAAAGTAAGTTAAATCTTAAGTACATAAGTCTAAATTTAGATTTTCTACATTTATTTACTAAAATTTTGAATCTTTTCAATCAAGCAAAGACATGTTCAACTTTAATTCTAATTTTAGATACAATCTTATTGTATTTTCTTTCTTGTTTAGTTAATTTTTTATTTTTAGTTCTTTTAATTGGTATTATTGTATTTTTATAAATATTTTGTATACCTTGATATCCTAAATCACCAATAATTATTGTTTTTTCTGAAAATTCAAGATTTGAATTTTTTAATATTTGAAAATCATACACTTTACCATTATCAGCAAAAATATCAACAATTTTTTTATTAAAAAAAATCATATACAATTTGAAATTTTATAGAATACATTCAACTTTTACCAGAAAAATATTCTAACTGTAGTTTTTTTTAGTTGGTCTTTCAATTTCAATCTCAGTTGAATCAATTAAATAAAATTGAAATTCATTTGAATTTTCTTGTTTTTTATCAATTTTTAATTTATATCTTTCTTTTAAAAATTGGTAATCTTTGTGGTTACTAAGTTTATTTTCTACTCAAGTAATATTTCGAAAACAACTTGATGGGCTCATTTTAGATTTAATACTCATTTGAAAAAAAGTATAATATTCTTTTCAGTATAATAAAGTCATCATTAATCTTTCTTCTACTGAAAGTTTATTTTTTCGACCTTTATTTTTTTCTAATTTTTCTATTTCAATTAATTTTTCTAACATTTCATTAAAATGAAAACGTTTTATACCAAAATATCTGTAAAATTCTTCATTTTTTAATTTTTTTAAATTTTCAAAAATCATTTTTATCAACACTTTTCTAAATTTATTGTTAATAACAAAATTATAAAATAAATTTTAAAATTATTAATTGACTTTTAAAAAATTTAATTACGGAATATGTCTAGTATAAAATTTTTCATAAAAATTAAAAGATAAAATAAATATTTTTAAATAAAATTATGATTTATTAACTCAAAAGTAAGGATGTTATTTTTTTAATTATTGTGCTTAAAAATTGAAAATATGTTATACTAACATCATAATAAACTAAATTATTAAAGACCATTAAGTTCGACTTATTCTTTTTTATTAGATAAGTGGAACCTAATTATTTTTAAATAAAAAAGGATGTGAAAATTATGTCAGCACAACAACAGCAACAACAGCAACAACCAAGTAAAGAAATTTTTGATAAATTACAAGGTGAAAAAAATAAAAAAGAAAAAGCAACTTCTTCTGGTGGTGGTAGTAGAAATTGAATTGTAAAATTTGCAAAAGATGTCGCTTATATTTCTTTTTTTCCATACATATGATTAAAAAAACTTTTAGTTTCACTATTTAATAATCGAACTAAAAAGCCTAAACTAAATCAATCAGTTAATATTATTAAAAATAAAGATAATGTTAATCAAAAAAATAATGTTTCTACAAATAGTAATGGACAAGTTAGTTTTAAAGAAGTAGATGCACTAGATCCAGAAAATGAATCAGTAGCAGAAACAACAGCAGAAGCACTAAAATTAAATGGTAATAATACTACTAATCCATTCCAAAATGTTGCACATAGTTGTAATCGTGAAGAAATTCCAGTAGTTTCAACAACAACTTCTGGAAAAAAATTAACTACTTAAATTATTTAAAATATTTATTAGTTCGTTCTAAATCAATAATATTATCAACATCCCAATGACAATCAAATGATAAAACATAAGGTTTTAATTCAAAATTATGTTTAATACTATTACTAATTAAATATTTACCAACCATTGTTGTTTGCAATACAAGTTCTTGTTGTGGATTTATTAAATCTTCACCAAGAACTTTTGCTCATTTTTTAGTAATATAACTTCATTCTCCCGCCAAGAAACTATCCTTTTTTTTACTTTTAATAATATCAATAATATTACCATTCTTGTTTAATTTATAACTTCAATCTTCTTTTATATTATCATGATCACGCTTAATAGCGACCATCATATTAGTTGAAAAATTATTTAAAAAAATATTTTTTGTACTAATCATATCACCAGAAATAATAAAAATATCATCTTGACCATTAAAATATGATGATACTAATGTCAAAGCATAACCACTATTATAATCAAGGAAATGTTGATTATTTATTAAGATTAATTTTGAATATTTATGAGTAAGAAAATTAAATTCATCTTTTAAATGACCAGTAATGACAATAATTTTTTTTAAATCATGTATTTCAATTAAATGATTAATTATATGTTCAATTAAAGTTAAACCTTTAAATTTAATTAACGATTTATGAACATTATTTGAGACAGGTTGTAATCTACTGCCAATTCCTGCTGCAAAAATAATAGCAACTTTCATTATTCCTCCTTTACTTAACAACAAAATTAACAATCTTATTTGGTATACAAATTGTCTTAATAATTGTTTTATCTTGCAATCAATGTTTTACTTTTTCTTCATTATTAACTGCTTTTAAAAGTTCTTGATTATTTAAATTTTCTTTTACTACTAAAGTTATTTTTGTTTTACCATTAATCTGAATAGCAATAGTAACTTCACTAGTAATCAAAAATTTTTCATCATAACTTGGAAACTGACTTTTATTAATACTTTCTTTATTACCAAATTGAAATCATAATTCTTCAGCAATATGTGGAGCAAATGGATTTAATAATTTTAAAAAATTAACTAAATATTGTTGATAAATAGTTGGTGCTTTATAACAAGCATTGATAAAAATCATAAGTTGTGCAATAGCAGTATTAAAATTTAAATCATTAATATCATTAGTTACTTTTTTTACAGTTTGATGATAAATTGTATCTAATGATTTATCATTCTTAGTAGTAATTTTTATTTTATACTCATCTTTATTAACAAGACGATAAATACGCATTAAAAACTTATAACAACCAACTAAACCACTATTTAATCACGGTAAAGATGCTGTTAATGGCCCCATAAACATTTCATATATTCGCAAAGTATCAGCACCATATTCATTAATAACATCATCTGGATTAACAACATTACCGCGTGATTTAGACATTTTTTCATTATTTTCACCAAGAATCATACCCTGATTTACCAATTTTAAAAATGGTTCTTTAACATTAACTAACTTTAAATCATATAGCACTAAATGTCAGAAACGAGCATACAATAAATGTAAAACAGCATGTTCTTGACCACCAATATATAAATCAACCGGTAATCAATAGTTAAAACGTTTTTGCGCAATAGCACTATTAAAATCACAATAAGTACCATCATCATTTTTTAAAATATATGCTAAATAATATCAACAACTACCTGCTCATTGTGGCATTGTATTAATTTCTCTTTTTCCTTTTACACCATCTTTTCTAGTTACATGTAATCAGGAATTTGGTGCATTAGTTAAAGGTGCATTCCCCGAATTAGATGGCTTAATATTAGTCATTTTTGGTAATAATACTGGTAATTGTTGTTCATCTACTGTTGATATTGTACCATCTTCTCAATAAATTATCGGAAAAGGTTCACCTCAATAACGTTGACGAGAAAAAAGTCAATCTCGTAACTTATATGCAGTATGTACTTTTCCTTGTTTTAAAGTTAGTAATTTTTTAACAATTAAATTAGTAGCTGTTTCTAAATCCTTACCATTAATAAAATCAGAGTTAATATATTCACTAGTACCCAAAAATGGTTCATTTTTATTATTAGTTTTCATAATAAAATTGATTGGTAACTTTTTATTTTTAGCAAAAATAAAATCACGACTATCATGTGCAGGAACACCCATAATTGCTCCTGTCCCATAATGATTTAAAACATAATCACCAACTCAAATTGGTAATTTATTTTTAGTAAAAGGATGAATAGCATAACTTCCAGTAAAAACACCAGATTTTAAAGTATCATCTCCTTGACGCATTAAATCTGTTTTAGTTTTAGCATCTAAACAGTATTGAGTAACTGCTTGCGAATATTCACTAGTTGTTAAATCATGAATTAATGGATGTTCAGGGGCAAGTACTAAAAATGAAACACCAAAAATAGTATCAACCCTTGAAGTAAAAATAGAAACCTTACATTTATTATTTTCAACTATAAAATCAACTAGTGTTCCAACACTTTTACCAATTCAATTATGTTGTAATTCCTTAACACTATTTGGTCAGTCTAAATCATCTAATCCTTTTAATAATTTTTCAGCATACTTAGTAATTTTTAAAACCCACTGACGCATTGGTTTTTTAATAACTGGGAAATTACCACGTTCAGAAACCATATGACCATTAATGTTAATTATTTCTTCATTAGCTAAAACAGTTCCTAACTGTTCACAAAAATTAACTTCAACATCTTTAATTTCAGCTAACCCTTGTTCATAAAGTTTAATGAAAATTCATTGTGTTCACTTATAATATTGAGGATCTGTAGTATTAACTTCTTTATTATAATCAAAACTTAGACCAATACTTTGTAATTGTTTACGAAAATTATTAATGTTTTGTTTAGTAAATGTCTCTGGATTATTACCTGTATTTAAGGCATATTGTTCAGCTGGTAAACCAAAAGCATCTCAACCAATTGGATGCAAAACATTAAAACCATTCATTATTTTAACCCGTGAAATAACATCAGTAGCACAATAACCTTTAGGATGGCCAACATGTAAACCTGATCCTGAAGGATAAGGGAACATATCAAGAATATATGATTTTGGTTTTTTATTATCATCAATGTTTGTTTTAAAAGTTTCATTTTTTAATCAATACTGCTGTCATTTTTTTTCTATTTGTTGGTGATTATAACTCATGTTTTTCTCCTTTAATATGTTCAGGTAAAGTAATCATAAAACCATAATATCATAATCATTTAACAAGTTGCAATGTTTACTTATTGATTAAATTATATTTTAAATATTTTGTTAATTATCAATCAATGTTATTAAACTATTTACTAATATTTATTTTCTACAAAAATGAAATAGTTTTTATTGTATTTCAAATAAAATATACTATATAATTATCGTTAATATTAAATAAATTCAAAGGAGGATTCTATGAACACACAAAAAGTTTTAAATAAGTCTTTAAAACAAAAAACAAAGCAGCAAAAAAAATAGGCTTAGGAGAACTGGTGTGACTTTGGATTTAATTATACTTGCACAATAGCTTTTCCTATGTCTTTTATAGGAATATATTATTGAAATAATGGCGGAGTTGGATTACATCTAATCTGAATTATGATTTTAGGTGCTATAATGGCTAGTATTAGTGCATGTGCTTTTTAAAATGTAGTAAAGTTTATGCTGGTAATAATGGTTGGAGCATATATTTATGTTAGGGCAACTTTTGGTCGTTTTTGAGGATGAATAATCGGCTTTATGCAATATATCATTTTACCATCTACTGTTATTGGTGGTATTATTTCAATGTTTAGAATTAACTTAAACCAATTATCATTTTTTTCTTGATTACCTGATAGATGATCTAATTTATTTATTGATAGTTTAGGAATTATAGTTTATTGTTTGGTTACAAGTTGTATCTATTTTGGATTAAGAGGTTTTCGTTGATTTGTTAATATTTCAGGAATCATTAAATGACTGTCAACTTGTTTTTTGATTATTTGTGCCATTATTCTGGTAATCAAAAATGGCACTATAGTTTATCAACAAGCATTTGTTGGTACTAAACATCTTCATTTTACAATTAATATTTTTAATAATGCTTTTAGCAATTTTTTCTACTTTTTCCTTGGTTTTGAGACCTTTACTGTTATTGGAAAAAATGTTAAAAATCCTAATAAAATTTAGGTAGGGGAACAATTATTGTCTTATTTTTGACAACTATTTTTTATTTAATTATTACAATTTTAATTATTGGTGCCATCAGTTCACAGGGACCTAATGGTAATAACGGATGAGCAAATGGTGATAATAATTATAATCCAAATAATGTTATTGCTGGGATTGCTGGTACAACAGGTATCATTTTACTAGTTATTTGTACTTTATCAATTAAATTGAATGGTGTAATACAAGTAGCGCTATATTCTGGAGCTATGCTACAACCATTAGCGAAAGAAGGATACATTAGTGAAAAAATAGCTAAATTAAATAAAGAAAATATTGCAATGTATGGTAATACTATTAATTTTATAATTACAATTATAGTTTGTATTATTATGCTAATAATTCCAGATTTAATTGGAATTAGTTTTAATTACAACCAAATGTTGGGATTTACAACTAATATAACAATCTTTGTTTATCTTTTTGTTATAACAGCAACTTGTGTTATGGGTTATTATAAAAAAATAAAAATAAAAGTTATCGAATGAATTATGTTTATTATCTGTTTATTATTTTTAATTAGTCAATTCATTATTTTTAATTATAATATGATTCATGATTTAGTAAGCAACAGAGGAATCATATTAATTGCAATTACAATTAAGTTTTTAATGTTTTGAGTATTTATTATAATTGCTACTATTATTTATTTTACTTATTATAAACCAAAACTAAAACAAAGATTAATAACAAATCCAGAATATCAAAATCAATTAGATAAAGAATTTATTTTTAATTCTCATCTAGTAGTTAATTAAATTATTTAAAAATTATATTATCTTATTATCGTCAAAAATAAACTAAATGAGTTGCTGGTTTTTTACAAAAACAAGTACCAGTAGTAGTTGTACTTTTTAATTTAGCATATGCTTGAAAATGTTCAGATCAACCAATATCAATTGTATGTTGAGCATGTTTTCCTAATTCAATTGCTGCTAATACAACCTTTTTCTCATTTAATGCTTTATTCATTAATTTAATATTACCATCCATAATAATAATATCTTCTTTGATTATTTCATCATTTTTCATTATAATCACCCTTTCTATCAATTAATATTATAACGCTATTTAAAAAAAGAAATAGTAATTGGAATTACTATTCTAACGATATCTTTCTACATAGTGACTAACTAAACCACGATAAATAAAAGGTATTGTTAATTGCATAATTGGATAAGTAAACAAAAAAATATGAATAAAATTGTAAACTAATGAGTAAAAAAGAGGATTAAATCCTGATCAAATATTTTTACTTCCATCAGCATTAGTAATTTGTGATCAAATAAAATATCCTGCTATTGTTTGTCAAAAATAAATAATTAAACAAACTAAAAAACAATGTAAAAAATAATTAATATAAGTAAAAATTGATTTATCAGATTTTAAATTAAAACGTAATAATGAAATAATAGCGGGTGTTGTCATTGGCAAAAAATAATCTAATAAATAACTTCAAGCACTAATAACATAACCACCACTAATAAATAATAATGACATTAAAGCACTAATCATACCCGTTAATCATCCACCTGCAAAGCCAATAATATAACTAATAACCATTAAAGGTATATATTTAATAGCAATACCGCCGCCGTATGGCATTTTTGGTAATAAATTTTGTTCAATAAAAGCACAAGCAATAGTTACACCAGTAAATAAACCAATAATTGTATAATCAATAACTAATCATCGTTTAATACCAAATGCAAATTTAAAATTAGTTCATCATCTTGTTTTTAAAATGGCAAAAGTTTCTTCTTTTTGTCATTGATAATGTTTAATTAAATTAAAAATTAATGCAATGGGATTGATACTAAAAATTGATAGTAATGTAACAATAACAATATTTTTATGAATATCTTCTATTTTAACTGTTCATGTAATAACAGATAATAAAATTGATGAAATTAATAATAAACAAAGAATTAATATTAAATAAATTTTACTGCTATAAAATTGTCAACCAGTAATAGTAGTAACTTTAAAAAAGTGATTAATACTACTAGCAGGTAAAATACTAATAATAACTGTTAATGTTAGAAGAGTAATTAAACTAAAAATGGCTGATGCTTTAATTAACATTCCTACCTCCAGTTTGCTTTTAACTTTATTATAATTGATAGTTGTTAATAGTTGTTCTTTAAACATAATAAAATGATAACTCCTTTAATTTATCTTACATAACAAAAAAGAAGTTATCATTTTTTAAAATATAAAAAATAAAGTCTCCCTCCGCTAGTACTAACTAGATCAGGTTATAGGGTATTTCTCAGGCAATGCCACCCCTGCTTTATATAATATATGCAAATTAATCCATATTTACTACTATTATAACATTCAAAATATTTTTTTAAATATAAAATATAATTTTTTACGATTTTTAGTTTAAATTAAATTTTGCTCTATTTTTATTTGAAATTTATTTGAAAAAAAATAAAATATATTCACTTCTTAAAAATAAGAAGTTATTGGGAAAAAATAAAAAGGAGTTTTTAAAATATGAAAAAGATATCAACACTAATTGCAACAACAATTTTAGCAACAGCAAGTACAAACAGTTTAAATACCTTATTTATCAATAACACAAATAATAAAATTAAAACAAGGATTAAAAATGAAAATAATAATTGAAAAATAAATGAAATTAAGTCTTTAACAACTGATAGAAATAGAAATATTTATGCACTTGCTAATAATACTGTTTATAAATGTTTAACAGAACAAACAGAGTTCAAACAAATGATAGGACATATTCCGTAATTAAATTTAATTAATTGTCAATAAAATTGTTTTAAAACTATTTAGTGTTATTGAATATAGAAATAAATATTTTTTGAAAAAATAGTTTAAAAAATGAGTTTACATTTTAAACAAAAAATTGTTAATAATATTTTTATATTAACTCGATAAAAATTTAAATTTTAAAAAAATATTTTTAATATTTTTTTTATTTTAATGGTTTTATTTTATTAAAAATTTCACAAAGTAAGTTAAATCTTAAGTACATAAGTCTAAATTTAGATTTTCTACATTTATTTACTAAAATTTTGAATCTTTTCAATCAAGCAAAGACATGTTCAACTTTAATTCTAATTTTAGATACAATCTTATTGTATTTTCTTTCTTGTTTAGTTAATTTTTTATTTTTAGTTCTTTTAATTGGTATTATTGTATTTTTATAAATATTTTGTATACCTTGATATCCTAAATCACCAATAATTATTGTTTTTTCTGAAAATTCAAGATTTGAATTTTTTAATATTTGAAAATCATGCACTTTACCATTATCAGCAAAAATATCAACAATTTTTTTATTAAAAAAATCATATACAATTTGAAATTTTATAGAATACATTCAACTTTTACCAGAAAAATATTCTAACTGTAGTTTTTTTTAGTTGGTCTTTCAATTTCAATCTCAGTTGAATCAATTAAATAAAATTGAAATTCATTTGAATTTTCTTGTTTTTTATCAATTTTTAATTTATATCTTTCTTTTAAAAATTGGTAATCTTTGTGGTTACTAAGTTTATTTTCTACTCAAGTAATATTTCGAAAACAACTTGATGGGCTCATTTTAGATTTAATACTCATTTGAAAAAAAGTATAATATTCTTTTCAGTATAATAAAGTCATCATTAATCTTTCTTCTACTGAAAGTTTATTTTTTCGACCTTTATTTTTTTCTAATTTTTCTATTTCAATTAATTTTTCTAACATTTCATTAAAATGAAAACGTTTTATACCAAAATATCTGTAAAATTCTTCATTTTTTAATTTTTTTAAATTTTCAAAAATCATTTTTATCAACACTTTTCTAAATTTATTGTTAATAACAAAATTATAAAATAAATTTTAAAATTATTAATTGACTTTTAAAAAATTTAATTACGGAATATGTCTTTAATATATCAATATAAAGAAATTAGAAAACATAAAAAAGAATGTCAATTATGTAAACAACATTCAAATAAAATACAATTGGAGGAATAAAAAATGAATTTATCAAAAGAATTAATAACAGCAGTTTTAAGTGGAGCAATAACTACTGGAATTATAGTTACTATTGTTTTACTTTTCTTATCAAAATTTATTAAAAAATCAAAACAAAATAAAATTTCAAAAGAATTAAAAAGAGATAAAGAAATTCAATTTATTATTGAAAATATTAAACAAATAAATTCTCAATTACAATTAGAAACTACATCAGTTGCTAAATTACTTGATAGTTTTAATAATGATAATGAAAAAGAAGAAGTATTTAAAAAAACTATTATTAGTCAAAGAGCAAAACGTAAAGAATTATCAGAAAAAGATAAGAAAAAAGCAACTAAAGTTGGAATTTAAAGGGTTTAAATACCCTTTATTTTACATTAAGGAGTAAATTATTATGGCTATTAAAGAACCATTAATGTTTATAACAATTGAAGAATTTAAAAATTAAAAAGGTTTTAATAAATTAGAATTTGATGATACTACAACACCAGATAATGAAATTTGATTTGCTATTTCAGTTGCAAATAATAATATTGATTATTTAAGTGGACATTCTATTTCAAAAAAATGACCAGAAACTACATTAACAGAATTTACTGATGAAATACAAACTGCAACTGCATATTATGTTAGATTTTTATTAACAAAAGATAGTAATTATATTCGTGGTCAATCAAGTATTAGTCAAGGTGGTATGACTTATAGTGAAAATAATCCTAATGAACCTTATTATATTGTTCCAGAAGTATTTAATTGTTTAAGAAAAATTAAAGAATATCCAAATATTACTGGTTTTAATTTAGATGTTTTACCTAAAAGGAATGATTTTTTTAGTAATTTTTATAGTAATTATGGTGAAGATAGTCCTTTTACAAGATATTTAGAATTAATAAATTTAAAAACAAATGATACAAGAGTAAAAATATATCCTAAAAATCCTAAACATTTAATTGGAACTCAATTATGAATTGATACTACTGGTATTAAATCATTTGATAATTTAACAACAATTGAATTATTTACTAAATATTTTAGTAATGATACTATGAAATTAGTTGATGGTAAAGAAGGTCAAGAAAAGAAAGTTATTAGTGGAAATAGTGGTAATTCATTATGAGAAGTTGATAAAGATAATATTAATTTTGTTAAATTAAAAGATGATAAAGGTATTATTGCTAATAATAAAAGAATTATTGATGTTGGAACACCTACTTTTGAAACTGATGCAACTAACAAAGAATATGTTGATAATAAAATACCAGATTTAACTAATTATTATAAAAAATCTGTTTTTATGAAAGGATATTTTACATATAAAGATGATAGAGACCAATTATGAATAAATGATAGTTCAAATAGTTCTCTTGCTATCTCATTATTGCTTAATAATACTTATGGAAGATTAGAAACTAATAATAAAAATATTGTTGGTGCTATTAATGAAATAAATAAAAAACAAGTTAAAGAAAATTGAAAAGTAATAGGTAAAAGTATAAATAATCGTAAATATGGTGATTTTAATCTTGCTTTTAATACTCTTTATAGAGTAATTATTACATGGGAATCTCCACCATTTCATCAAGTAAATACAAGAATAACAGTAGAATTTAAAACAGGTAATTATTTAGGTGGAAATCATGGAATTAAAATATTTCTTACAAAAGGTTTAATTAATAATGAAGAAGGTATTTTATATTTACAATTATTAGATATTAATAAATGACAATTAATTTTAGAAGGTGGAAATGAAAAATATGCAAATATTTTTTCATTAGAAGAATTAAAAAATACAGTTAAAGTAGATATTATTCAACCTATAAAAATTACAAGTCATACTTTAAAAATAAATGAATTAAAAAATAATGAGATTAATATTGAATTACCAAATACTCCAACACCAAGTCCAAATATTCCACAATGAAAAGAAGTAGGAATTATTTCCGGTAAAAATCAATTTATTACTTATGATTTTAAACCTAATAAAGAGTATAGACTATCATTTACTTGACTTCCTCATGATATTAATAATTCAGTTATTCAATTTTTAAATTTTTATATTTTAAAAGAAAAAACTCCTTTTTCAGTTTTACAAACTTTTTATCAAGAAAAAAATGCTGACTTAAAATTATGTATAAGCAATAATTTAATAGCGGTTTTAAACTATAATAATGAAAAAATTGACAATTGTTTATATAAATTAGAAGAATTACAGGAATAATATTATGAATAAAGAATTTACTTATTTACATGAAATTAGTTATTGATTATTAAATAAAAGTGATTTTACTCATAGTGAATATAATTTAAGTGGAAGTCGTTATTCAAGTAAAACATATAGTATTGCAGAAGAATTAGCAATATTAATTGCTATTTCAATTAAAGTTAATAAATCAATTGCTATATATTGTTTTAGAAAATTAAATAAAGATATTAATGAATTAACAAAAGAAATTGATGAAGCATTAATTAATATTGGTTTTGATTATAAAGATTTTACTTTAAAATATCCAAATAAACAAGCAGATTTTCGTTTTAAAGGTAGTAAATCATTTATTAGAGTTATGGGTGTATATAGTAATAGTAATGATAGAATACCACTTAAAGGGCTTTCTAGAAGTGAAATAAAAGGTTTTGATTTAGCAATTGAATGATGTGAAGAAGCAAATGAATTTAGTCAAGCAGAATTTCAAGCAATTACTTTTACATTAGGTAATGCTAAAAAAACTATTAAAATAAGAAGTTGTAATCCAGATAATATTTATCAATATTTTATTGAATATATGAATAAACGTGTACCTTTTAATTTAGATTTAATGAAAGAAAATAATGAACAAATTAAATCAATAGAAGAAAATCAAATGTTTAAATTATTTCATTATTCAAATTGAAAATTAAATGAACATAATTTAAAACAAGATAAAATTAATGATTTGGTGGTTGGCCCTTAATTACTGGACCATTTTTGATATAAAATTCTAAATTTTAATTTGTAAAATTGGTGGTTTTAGAAATTTAGAATGTATTCTTTCATAATTATAAAACATAACATATTGATTTACATCATTTATAGCTTCATTGATGGATAAATATTGATTTGATCCTTTAGGTAGTCATTCTTGAGATAAATGAGAAAATCAGTTTTCAGATAATACATTACCACCAATATCATAAGGTTGTTTTTTGCTTAAAATTATTTGTTTATCCTCTGCTCATTTTGTGATATCCTGACAATAAAATTCGTTGGCGTTATCTGAATGTAAAATAACATTTTTTACTTGATTTCAAGAAAATTGTTTGTTGATTTTTTCAAGAGCAGGAAGAATTAAATCCTGATATGATTTATTAGGAGCAATATTATAACTAACAACATTATTTGAATAAAAATCAATAATTACAAAAAGATATAATCATCCTTCTTTAGTATTTATTTGTTTAGTGTCCATTGATCAAATTTGATTTGAAGAGGTTGTACTTTTATAATCTTTGTTTACTTTATCCATTGTAGGTATTCACTTATTTGGATTTTTTTTGTTTTTAGGATAGTTATTTTTAGTTTGTTTTAATCCTTGAATATTGTGTTCTTTCATAATTTTTCGCATTTGTTTTATTGATAATTCTATATTTAAAATGATATTTTTTTCTTGTTTTAATCACTCTTTAAAAGCTGAAAAAATTCTTAAATATCCATAAATTCTGCCTTTTCTTGTAGAATGAAATTCGATTAAAAGTTGGCATATTTTTTGATATTTATGATTGCATTTAATAATATGATTTTCTTCTTTTTTAATAGGTTTTTGTTTATTTTTTAAAAAGTAATATGTTGATCTGTTTAATTGAAGATATTGACATAGGTTTCTAATTGAATATTGATTTTTACAATCATCAATAATTTTAATTTTTTCTTTGATATTTAATTTGTTAATTACTAATGCTATTTGTTTAATTTTATCCATTAATAAAAATCCTTTCAGGTTAAAATTAGTGTTAATTATATAACACAATTGTTTTTAGGACATATTCCGTAATTAAATTTAATTAATTGTCAATAAAATTGTTTTAAAACTATTTAGTGTTATTGAATATAGAAATAAATATTTTTTGAAAAAATAGTTTAAAAAATGAGTTTACATTTTAAACAAAAAATTGTTAATAATATTTTTATATTAACTCGATAAAAATTTAAATTTTAAAAAAATATTTTTAATATTTTTTTTATTTTAATGGTTTTATTTTATTAAAAATTTCACAAAGTAAGTTAAATCTTAAGTACATAAGTCTAAATTTAGATTTTCTACATTTATTTACTAAAATTTTGAATCTTTTCAATCAAGCAAAGACATGTTCAACTTTAATTCTAATTTTAGATACAATCTTATTGTATTTTCTTTCTTGTTTAGTTAATTTTTTATTTTTAGTTCTTTTAATTGGTATTATTGTATTTTTATAAATATTTTGTATACCTTGATATCCTAAATCACCAATAATTATTGTTTTTTCTGAAAATTCAAGATTTGAATTTTTTAATATTTGAAAATCATGCACTTTACCATTATCAGCAAAAATATCAACAATTTTTTTATTAAAAAAATCATATACAATTTGAAATTTTATAGAATACATTCAACTTTTACCAGAAAAATATTCTAACTGTAGTTTTTTTTAGTTGGTCTTTCAATTTCAATCTCAGTTGAATCAATTAAATAAAATTGAAATTCATTTGAATTTTCTTGTTTTTTATCAATTTTTAATTTATATCTTTCTTTTAAAAATTGGTAATCTTTGTGGTTACTAAGTTTATTTTCTACTCAAGTAATATTTCGAAAACAACTTGATGGGCTCATTTTAGATTTAATACTCATTTGAAAAAAAGTATAATATTCTTTTCAGTATAATAAAGTCATCATTAATCTTTCTTCTACTGAAAGTTTATTTTTTCGACCTTTATTTTTTTCTAATTTTTCTATTTCAATTAATTTTTCTAACATTTCATTAAAATGAAAACGTTTTATACCAAAATATCTGTAAAATTCTTCATTTTTTAATTTTTTTAAATTTTCAAAAATCATTTTTATCAACACTTTTCTAAATTTATTGTTAATAACAAAATTATAAAATAAATTTTAAAATTATCAATTGACTTTTAAAAAATTTAATTACGGAATATGTCTTTAGAATACATTCAGGTTTTTTAAATTAATGGTCTAGTAAAAAGGGCTAAGTGGCGCTACAAGTTCACAAGCACATCCTACTGTTGCTGTTTTATGTTTTATTGGTGAAAATGAAAAAACTAGAAGAATACATCAAGAAAGTGAATTTTATCATAGTAATGCAATAATGCAATTTAAAAATACATATGAATTAGCAAATAATATTATTGATTATTATTTAGATGAAAGTATTAAATTTCAAGCAATGAAATTTGGTTTTACTTGTTATGTTGATTATGGTAGTGGTGGATTAGCAGTTATTGATATTTTTAAAAAAGAAGTAGAAAAAAGACGAATTAATTGATTACATTTTACTCCAGTAGATAAAACTACAATGTATTTAAGAGATAGAATTGATTGAGATACTATTTGTATGATTAAAGGTATATTAAGTATTAATTGAAAAAGATGTCCTAATACACATGAAGAATTATCAAAAATGCAATGATTAGCAAAATCTAAATTAGAAAATTCAAATAATGAACCACAAATGCTTGATTTATATGATAATTGTTGAGACGCAAGAATGTATGCTTCAATGCATAAAATGAAATGATTAATTAATAATATTAATAATGAATTATTAATTAATAAAAATAAATTTTAGGAGTTATAAAAATGAATAATCCATTAGAATATCTTTCTTGTAATAGAAGAGAATGATATAGTGATATTCCTATGAGAATTGCTCAAAAATCAACTAAATTATGATTAGGTAAAGGTTTATTATTTGATAGTGAAAAAGATGAAATTTTAAAATATTTTACTAATAAAATTATTAGTGATAAATGATTTGAAAAATTATATAAATTTGGAATTCAAGAAAGTTTACTTGGAAAAGTATATATAATGCCTATTATTTATAAAGATAATAGTACAAGTTTAAAAGTATTACCTAATTCATTTTCTGGTAGAGTTGCTAAATATAATGAAGAAGAACAATGTGCAGAATTCTTTTTTATAAATGAACAAGCAGATAGTGCAACTTTAACTTGAGTAATTGCTGAAAATGGAAAAATAAGATTTGAAACTTATAAAAATGATAATAAAAATGAAAAAGAAATTATTTTAGGAACAGCACATACAAAATTAAAACCTAATTTAATACCAAAATATAGTTATGAAATTAAAAATCCTTGAAATTATTTACCAATATTAGAAATAACAAATTTACCAATGGTTAATTTTTATGGTAATTCAACAACTTTAAATGCATATCCAGATACTTATCCAGTTTGAAATTTAATTGAATATTATCATAAATCTTATACTCAAAGAAATGTTGATAGAGATTTAAATGTTACAACTTTATTTGGTGCATTTGATAATGAAACTGTTAAAAATATGATTGAACATGGAAAAATTATTGATAATCCTAAAAAAAATATTGTAGTTAATGTTGGTACTGCTGGCTATAATAAATCTGGTGCTGGTGGTATGGAAGTTATACAAGGTAATTTTAAAGCAAGTAATTATATTTTAGATAAAGATGATTTAGGTAAAGATATATGAAATGGTGCAGGTTATGATTATAATGAATTTTCTGGTGTAAATTATGAAAATAAAACTAAATCATTATTTAATAATAAAAATGATATGGAAACTACAGAAACTAAAATAAGTCATTATTCATATTATTTTTATAGATTTTTTGATATGTTATTAATTCATGAAAAATTATGAGATGGTATTGGTGATAGACCTTATAGTTTTATATTTTTACCTATTGCTATGACTGACCAATTATTAAAACAAGAAATGATTAGTCAAAGATTAGCAGATAGAACAATGTCATATACACAAGCTATTGCTGAATTAGATGAAGTAACAAAACAACAAGCAAAAAAACATTATAAAGAAATAATAGAAGAAGATAAAGAAGAAATAAAATTATTAGGAGATAATCAAAATGATACATCAACAAATTCAATTAATGAAACATCTACATCTTCAATTAAAAAGACAACAATTGCTAATTAAAAGATGTAGTTATTGAAAAATATTTCCATTTGTTATTAATAATGGAGCAATTCCTTTAACTGAAACTGGTTATAAACCAATTAATAGTAAAATTAGTGATTTTGGTCAATATGAATTAATATTAACTGGTACTACTCCAGTTGTATGTATTTGAAAAAATAGTACAAAAATATATCAAAAAAATAAAGGTAAAATTAATGAAGAAACACATAAAGTTAATGGTCAAGATGAATTTTATACAAAACAATATAAAATTGGAGATTATTGAAATGCTTATTTAATTGATGATACAAGTGGTGTTGATTTTAGTAATTTACCAAATAATCAAATATTTAAAACAGTACAAACAAAAAGACAATATACTTTAGTAATGTTTGAAGAACATATTACAATTGATGATTATTTACAATTTTTTGTTGTATTTAATGATGAAAATGAAAATATTGGTGGTAATAGTGGTAAAAATCAAGATAGACAATTATTATATATTTCAAATGTAACAAATTATTATAGTCCTTATAATGGTGCATTTAGTATGCAAGTATTAACTTTTAGTAGTTTAAATGATAGAGTAGTTGCAAGTGGTCAAAATACACTTGATTTTGTACAATATGCAAGCCCCCGGGTAGTGGTTATGCTTTCCCTACTATTCAACAAGGAAAAGTAAAGACATATTCCGTAATTAAATTTTTTAAAAGTCAATTAATAATTTTAAAATTTATTTTATAATTTTGTTATTAACAATAAATTTAGAAAAGTGTTGATAAAAATGATTTTTGAAAATTTAAAAAAATTAAAAAATGAAGAATTTTACAGATATTTTGGTATAAAACGTTTTCATTTTAATGAAATGTTAGAAAAATTAATTGAAATAGAAAAATTAGAAAAAAATAAAGGTCGAAAAAATAAACTTTCAGTAGAAGAAAGATTAATGATGACTTTATTATACTGAAAAGAATATTATACTTTTTTTCAAATGAGTATTAAATCTAAAATGAGCCCATCAAGTTGTTTTCGAAATATTACTTGAGTAGAAAATAAACTTAGTAACCACAAAGATTACCAATTTTTAAAAGAAAGATATAAATTAAAAATTGATAAAAAACAAGAAAATTCAAATGAATTTCAATTTTATTTAATTGATTCAACTGAGATTGAAATTGAAAGACCAACTAAAAAAAACTACAGTTAGAATATTTTTCTGGTAAAAGTTGAATGTATTCTATAAAATTTCAAATTGTATATGATTTTTTTAATAAAAAAATTGTTGATATTTTTGCTGATAATGGTAAAGTGCATGATTTTCAAATATTAAAAAATTCAAATCTTGAATTTTCAGAAAAAACAATAATTATTGGTGATTTAGGATATCAAGGTATACAAAATATTTATAAAAATACAATAATACCAATTAAAAGAACTAAAAATAAAAAATTAACTAAACAAGAAAGAAAATACAATAAGATTGTATCTAAAATTAGAATTAAAGTTGAACATGTCTTTGCTTGATTGAAAAGATTCAAAATTTTAGTAAATAAATGTAGAAAATCTAAATTTAGACTTATGTACTTAAGATTTAACTTACTTTGTGAAATTTTTAATAAAATAAAACCATTAAAATAAAAAAAATATTAAAAATATTTTTTTAAAATTTAAATTTTTATCGAGTTAATATAAAAATATTATTAACAATTTTTTGTTTAAAATGTAAACTCATTTTTTAAACTATTTTTTCAAAAAATATTTATTTCTATATTCAATAACACTAAATAGTTTTAAAACAATTTTATTGACAATTAATTAAATTTAATTACGGAATATGTCCTAACTTTAAATCGTACTTTAATGCGTGATATAGGAGTAGGATATAGTCATAGACAAAGTTATGGATTAGAATTATTAACAAGTTATTATTATTATGGAAGACCAATAATTCAAGGTCAAGAACCAATACAACAAGAAAAAGAAGAAATATTTGAAAGTAAAGTATTTGCTTCAAGAAGATTATTTATTGTTGGTAATAATGAAAAATCTACAACTGAAGTTAAAAATAATGGTGGTTTAATTGCTGGAATAAATGATAAAATAACTACAAGTAGTCATCCAGAAACAACATTTTATAATATAATGGACGCAAAACCAACTGGATTTACTAATTTTAAAAATTTTACAGAATGATTAAAAACTTCATTAAATTTTCAAGATAATTTATTTGTAACAAAAGATTTTAAAGGTATGTTATCATTTGATAAAGATAAAGCAAGATTAAGTAATGGTACATCAATTGGTGAAGCAAAATTCTTTTGAGATAGTGAATGAAATATAAATAATTTAACTGGTAATTATAATGTAGATATGAGTAGTAATTTTAAATATAAAGACCCAGATACTGGATTAGTTATAGGAAGTCCAACTGTAGATTATAGTAAAATAACACAAAAATATATGTCATCAATATTGAATTTTAATAGTGTAGTATTTATTCCTTTAATTGGTAAATTATTAAATGCTTTAACATTAGGTATTTGAAGTAGTTGAGTTATTACTCAAAATGCTCAACAATATAAAAAAATGTTATATTTTAATGGCTTTATGTCAGCATTTTTTACAAGTAATTTAGAAAGTATTATTGGTAATGGTGGTTTAATTCCATTAAATGCATTTACAAATGATAATGATTTTACTATTGGTAAATTATTAGGTGCAAATGTTTCAACAACTGCTATGACTATGAAATTAAGTGATAGAGTAAGTGTTTATCCATGAGACCCTACTACTGGTCAGAAATTAACTACAAAAGAACAAATAAGTACAGTTGATTTATCACAAAAGAAAAATAATAAAGTTTATATTTTAGCAGAAGATACAGAGTTTTTAGATATTGCTTCACCATTTACAAATGAAGATAAAGATTGTCAATGAAATCCAACAGCAAATGGAGTTATTGATGGTTCAAATTATGCTTATATGGTGGTTGGCCCTTAATTACTGGACCATTTTTGATATAAAATTCTAAATTTTAATTTGTAAAATTGGTGGTTTTAGAAATTTAGAATGTATTCTTTCATAATTATAAAACATAACATATTGATTTACATCATTTATAGCTTCATTGATGGATAAATATTGATTTGATCCTTTAGGTAGTCATTCTTGAGATAAATGAGAAAATCAGTTTTCAGATAATACATTACCACCAATATCATAAGGTTGTTTTTTGCTTAAAATTATTTGTTTATCCTCTGCTCATTTTGTGATATCCTGACAATAAAATTCGTTGGCGTTATCTGAATGTAAAATAACATTTTTTACTTGATTTCAAGAAAATTGTTTGTTGATTTTTTCAAGAGCAGGAAGAATTAAATCCTGATATGATTTATTAGGAGCAATATTATAACTAACAACATTATTTGAATAAAAATCAATAATTACAAAAAGATATAATCATCCTTCTTTAGTATTTATTTGTTTAGTGTCCATTGATCAAATTTGATTTGAAGAGGTTGTACTTTTATAATCTTTGTTTACTTTATCCATTGTAGGTATTCACTTATTTGGATTTTTTTTGTTTTTAGGATAGTTATTTTTAGTTTGTTTTAATCCTTGAATATTGTGTTCTTTCATAATTTTTCGCATTTGTTTTATTGATAATTCTATATTTAAAATGATATTTTTTTCTTGTTTTAATCACTCTTTAAAAGCTGAAAAAATTCTTAAATATCCATAAATTCTGCCTTTTCTTGTAGAATGAAATTCGATTAAAAGTTGGCATATTTTTTGATATTTATGATTGCATTTAATAATATGATTTTCTTCTTTTTTAATAGGTTTTTGTTTATTTTTTAAAAAGTAATATGTTGATCTGTTTAATTGAAGATATTGACATAGGTTTCTAATTGAATATTGATTTTTACAATCATCAATAATTTTAATTTTTTCTTTGATATTTAATTTGTTAATTACTAATGCTATTTGTTTAATTTTATCCATTAATAAAAATCCTTTCAGGTTAAAATTAGTGTTAATTATATAACACAATTGTTTTTAGAATACATTCAGGTTTTTTAAATTAATGGTCTAGTAAAAAGGGCTAAGTGGCAAGTGGCTATTATTGATACAATTGTAACTCAATCATTACATCAAGGTGAAGAAAGACATACATTTTATAGTGATAACCCATTTACTTATCAAGGTGATTATAATGAAATATCAGTTGCTCAATTTCGTTATAATAATATGGGTTATTTAACTGGTAATGCTTTTAATTGAACAACTTTATATAAATTAAATCATGATGAATATGAAGAAAGTGAAGAAACTACATTTTCATATCCAGCAAAAATATTACCACCAAGTCCACAAAATATAGCAAAAACAATTGTTATTATTCCAGATTTAAAAATTGATATGACAACAAATGATGTATCATTAATTGATACAAGTTCGGTATCATATAAACCTAATTTTAATGTTTGACTTACTAATAATTCAAATAAATTAGATAATTATGAAGTTGATTTAAAATCATTATTAGACCCAACTTTATTAATTAACACTTTTAATGATTTAAAAAGATATTATAAATCAATAACTATTTATTACAATTATGTTATTGAAACAAAGGAAGAAATAAAAAATTCTCATGATAATAAATTAGTAGTATATTCTACAAACGAAACTTTTAGACCGGCAAAAAGTGAAAATATAAGTAAAACTATTGATTTAAAAGATTTAATATTAAGTAATAATAATCCAACAATTAATGAATATAAACAAGAATTTTTACATCCAAATGATAATAATGATGAAAATGGGTTAGCATATACTTATACTTATAGTAATAATAATTCAATGCCATATAATTTAACTGGTTATGAATTTAATCTATCAGTACATTTTGGAAATTTAGGAAGAACAGTAAATAAAAATTATGAAACAAATTCATGTATTGCGATGAGTATTATTGATAATAAAAATTTAAAATGAAATTTTTATTTACAAGCAAATTTAGGTAAAATTGAATGTATAAATGATTGAAAAAATAACTTAATATATACACACGGAAAAAGATATATCAGTAATATTAAAACTAGTATTTATAAAATAATCATGTTAATGATAAATTTTTTATGGAGTACTATTATATGAAAAATATGTTAAGAAAAATAAAATTCAAAGAAAAAAAAACATGATTAATAGTTATTAGTTTTATTTATTTAATTATATCTATTTATTATTTAGGAACATTAATCTATTGAGATAAATTTTATGATAATGTAAGTATTATTACTGATGATATGACTAAATATTTTAGTAGTGGAAGAATGTTTTTAATTAAAATGTTATCTTTGTGATTTGTAGTTTCTATTGGTTTTTTTATAGGTTGAGTAATTTTAAAAGTTACAAAAAATAAAATAAAACCTAAACAAAATAATATTTCCCCACAATCTTAAATATTAATGTATAATATAAAAATACTTACCTAAGGGGTTAGAAAAGGTAAGTTGTATATATCAATTTATTTCATTTATATTTAAACTTAGGTTGGCACCTAATTAAAAAGTTACCTTAATTGGTAACTTTTTGTTTAAAATTATAGTAGTATAATAAATTCTGATTTATATTTACTTTTTTTAATATGTCTTCAATATAATTTATTTTAATATTTTTTTTGAAAATTTCAGTAATTTTTTCTTCTTCTTTTTTCAATATTTTTTTATATTCTAAAAATTCATCATATAAATATGAAAACAATTCTTTTTGTAACTTTTTACTTTTTATAATATTAAAAATAATACTTAATTCATTATATATTTTTTTATATTTATTATTTTCTATTAAGAAAATATCATTTTTTTCTTTAATACTATTATTCATAGGAGATAAATATTTTTCAATTCATATTATCCTATTTTTTTTAATAACTAAATCTGCTAAATAGACAGATTTATCTAAATAATCAAAAACTGAATTATTATTTTTCTTTTTTTCTTTTTTTAATAATTCTAAATAATCATTGGCAATTTTAATGATAAGCCCGCTTAAATAAATATCTAAAATTTTATTTATTTTTTTAATTTTAAAAAAATTTAAATTATTTATCATTTTTTGTCTCCTCATAACTAAAATTACTTTTTATATTTTCAAATTCTTTAATTATATCTTTATTAAAATTATACTTTATATTTATTTTTTGTTCATCATATAAACTTGATTTTATATAAAATTCTAATTCCATTAATTCTTTTGCATTTATATGATTTAATTTTATTTTTTCTCTTTCTCAATTTTTAAATTCTTCTCATTCTATTTTATTTTCTTCTTTTTTTGCTTTTAATTCTATTTTTTTAATAATTATTTTAAAAATTCATCCAATTATTGGAATTAATATTGCTATTAAAGACGATATTAATGCTGTAATTCAATCTTTCATTTTAATAACCCGTTTCATAATATTTTACTTATATTTAATATTATAAATTAAAATATAAAAAAGAGAAGTTATAAATAATTAGAAACGGGTTAACTTCTCTTTATTAATTATATCATATTTTCTATATTAAATATAGATAATTTAACTAATAAATACTTTTAATGTTTGTTCATTATCTTGCAAATCATATTCAATTTTATTAATATTTTTATTACCATTTTTATGTTCTTTACTATAAATAACAATTTGTCTTTCATATTTATTTATTAATTCAAATCTAGTTACTTTTTTTATATCTTTCATTATTTACTCCTTATTTTTAAATTCATTTTTTATTTCTTTTATTTTATTTTTAAATTGTTTTTTATGAAAATAACACATATTAAAAAATTGAACAGCACTATCTTCAATATTTCCAATTTTTAAAGTAACTAATACTTTACTATTACAATCTTTAACAATACATTTAAGTAATACTTTTTCTTCTTTTTGTTTTTGCATTATTTTACTTCGGACATATTCCGTAATTAAATTTAATTAATTGTCAATAAAATTGTTTTAAAACTATTTAGTGTTATTGAATATAGAAATAAATATTTTTTGAAAAAATAGTTTAAAAAATGAGTTTACATTTTAAACAAAAAATTGTTAATAATATTTTTATATTAACTCGATAAAAATTTAAATTTTAAAAAAATATTTTTAATATTTTTTTTATTTTAATGGTTTTATTTTATTAAAAATTTCACAAAGTAAGTTAAATCTTAAGTACATAAGTCTAAATTTAGATTTTCTACATTTATTTACTAAAATTTTGAATCTTTTCAATCAAGCAAAGACATGTTCAACTTTAATTCTAATTTTAGATACAATCTTATTGTATTTTCTTTCTTGTTTAGTTAATTTTTTATTTTTAGTTCTTTTAATTGGTATTATTGTATTTTTATAAATATTTTGTATACCTTGATATCCTAAATCACCAATAATTATTGTTTTTTTCTGAAAATTCAAGATTTGAATTTTTTAATATTTGAAAATCATGCACTTTACCATTATCAGCAAAAATATCAACAATTTTTTTATTAAAAAAATCATATACAATTTGAAATTTTATAGAATACATTCAACTTTTACCAGAAAAATATTCTAACTGTAGTTTTTTTAGTTGGTCTTTCAATTTCAATCTCAGTTGAATCAATTAAATAAAATTGAAATTCATTTGAATTTTCTTGTTTTTTATCAATTTTTAATTTATATCTTTCTTTTAAAAATTGGTAATCTTTGTGGTTACTAAGTTTATTTTCTACTCAAGTAATATTTCGAAAACAACTTGATGGGCTCATTTTAGATTTAATACTCATTTGAAAAAAGTATAATATTCTTTTCAGTATAATAAAGTCATCATTAATCTTTCTTCTACTGAAAGTTTATTTTTTCGACCTTTTATTTTTTTCTAATTTTTCTATTTCAATTAATTTTTCTAACATTTCATTAAAATGAAAACGTTTTATACCAAAATATCTGTAAAATTCTTCATTTTTTAATTTTTTTAAATTTTCAAAAATCATTTTTATCAACACTTTTCTAAATTTATTGTTAATAACAAAATTATAAAATAAATTTTAAAATTATTAATTGACTTTTAAAAAATTTAATTACAGAATATGTCTTTCCTTAATTTGTTTTATGTTTCATTCAAAATCTTTTGAACAAATTTCATCACACATATTACATTTTAAATGTATAGAACATAAACAATGTAAAGATATACCAATATTACATCCTTCACATTCAGTAAATCAATCTCAATTATCACATAATGATTTTGTATAATGTAATTCTTTTATTTTTTCTTTACTCATTATTTATTCTCCTTAATTTTTATACCATTCATATTTAATTCTTTTTCTAAATGTTTTTTACAAAAATATAAGTTAAATGAAAAATTATCGTTACTATATGCTTCTAATTTCATAATTTTTCGACTTCCTACTGCTCTTTTTTCACACAGTAAACATTTCATTATTTATTCTCCTTATTTAAATAATATCAACCAATTAATAAACTATCTGCTTCATCATGATTTGATATTTTTATATTTCATTTATTTTCTTTTATTAAATATTCACACATAAATAAAGAAACATTTTTATCTCATTTATAATTTATACCATTTACAAATGTAATAGCAGAACAATATTTATCATTTTTTACATATCATTTCTTTCATTCACTTGGACTTATTAACATATTTTTTGTTAATAATTTATTAAATTGTCCAGCAATAAAACCTCTTAAATGTTCTTGTGTTTCATAACCAATACCATTTTTACTATGAAAAGGGTGGTTGGTGGTTGGCCCTTAGGACGTATTGCAACCTTAGTTAGATTTAATAAAAATATAAATGAGAGATAAAACTCTCATTTTTTAATTGTTAAATAAAAAAACTTTAAAACTCTCGTAGATAGTCTAATTGTGAGTACTAAATGTAAATACTACTACATGAGTATAAAAGAGTAATTTATTTATTTTTATTGAATTGTTATTGTATGAAATTGAAATTAAATTTGTATAGAAATGCAATAACCATAAACCCTGTTCTTTAATTATTAATAAATTATTACACATAAGGGGGGTTATATATTACATACATACCTCATCAATAATATCATAACATAAATAAATTAATTATTAAATATAATTTTTTATTTACGTATATGTGCTTCACTCATCAAGAGTGAAAGCACAATATATTACGTATACGTATTAATAAAAATATATATATATATATAAGCCTTTTATCACTGTAGGTGATAAGGCTTATACGTAAAAATACGTATTAGAAAGGAATATTATATGCCAAATATTAGTTTAGATTTAAAAACTAAAATACAAGAATCAACTAATGGTGGAATATTATTAGAAATTGGTGAATATGAAACATGATTTCCTAAACAATATACTAGTATTGACGAAAATAATAAAAAAATAGCATTAAAAATATTTGAAAATTTTGATTATAAATTAGGTAAAAATTCAATTACAGAAAATATGAAAAGTATTAAAGGTAGTGAAGTTTTAAAATATATAAAAAATATTCCAGATATTACTACAAATGAAAATGAATTAATATCTTGTGAATTTTATGAACAATATAATGGTTATTATATTTTTACAAATGATAAAAATCAAGAATGTTTTAAATATAACATTACATGAGAACAAGATATGAAAAGTTTTAAAATAAATAATCCATATAATGATAATGATTTAGCAATAAATTATATTGTTACACCAATGAAAGATATAAATACTCATAATGAAAAAATATTTTATTTAAAGTATTAAAGGAAATTAATATGTTATTAAATGTTGAAAAAATAGAATTAATAAAAAAATTATGTAATGAAAAATTACTTAAAAATAAAAAATATATTGAAATACAAGAAATATTAAAAATTATAGAAAGAGAGTAATTAATTATGTTGAATTTAAAAGAAGATAAAAGAATATATTTAAAATATGAAGAAATTGAAAAAATATTTGGTTCATGTGATATATGTAATAAAAATTCATCATTTGCAAATAGAACTTGTAATAAATGTTTTTATAAATTAATAGGTGAAAAAAATGAAATGTAATATACATAATGAAAAATATATATGATTTTCTGAATTAGAAAAAACATATTATTGTAATAAATGTATTGATGAAATGATTGAAGAAGATATGTATTTAACATCAAATAATTGAGATTACTTATATGAATATTATATTAATGAATTACAATTAGAAAATTTTAAAGGAGTGTAAATATGAATAGATTAGAATTACAAAATGCAAGAAAATTAATAGAAAAATTTGAAGAATTACAAGAAGAATTTAATAGTAAATATGAAAATAGTTTAGATGTTAGAATTGATGATGATTATGAATTAAACATTAGTAATGATTATTTTACATATGAAGATGTAAATAAATTAGAACAAGCAATTATTGATTATAAAAGAATTTTTAAAGGTTAAAGGAGATAAATAAATATGGTAGCAGCAGCACTTAAAAAACATGAAGATAAATTATTAATTAAAAATTTAAAAATTCGTCTTACTAAAAATGATCATTATGAATTAAAAACATATTGTTATGAAAGAAATATAACTATGAATGATTTTGTAAGGGATTTAATAAAAAATGCAATAAATAGAAAGAGTGATAAATAATGAATAATTTATATAAAAAAATACTTAAATTACAATTAGAAATTGGTAGTACACCTAAAAATGGTTTTAATACTCATGGTAATTATAAATATTGATTATTAAGTGATATTTTTAATAAATTAAAAGGACTATGTAGAGAACTAAATATACTTATTTTACATTCAGATAATTCAGAAAATATGAATATAAATAAAATAGAAAATATTAAAGAATTTATGGATAAAAATAATAATAAAATACAAAATGTAACAAAAGAAATAGAAGTTTCATATCAAAAAAAATATTCAATTATTGATTTAGATAATATAGAATTTAGAGAAGATTTTAATATTTTTGCTTGTGCTAAAAATACAGATATAGCAAAAGCAAAAGGTAGTGCAGAAACTTATGCTTATAGATATTTTTTAATGAATTTACTTTTATTAAGTGAAGATGAACTTGACCCAGATAATGATAATGTTAATTTAATTCAAAATAATAAACAACAAAATAATTATATTAATAATAATGTAAAAATACAAAATGAAAAATGAGAACCAAGTGAAAAACAATTAGATTATTTTGAAAAATATATGATTACAAATACAGTTTTATTTGATGAATGTATAAGAGAAGATATGGAAAGATTAAATCCAAATAATAATAAAGATTTTTTAATATTAATGGGTGAAAATTATTTAAAAACTTTATTTGATAAATTTAAAGAAATTCGTGAAAGATTTAAAAATTTAAAAAATAATAATAAAAGTGAATATAGAAATTATGAATAAATGTAAATATTGTAATAAAAGAATTTGATTAACTAATTATTGATGTATGAATTGTTTAAAAATATTAGTTATAAATTTAAATAAAAAAAAGGAGAAAAAATAATATGAATAAAGAAAAATTAATTAGTTGACTAAATATAATTTTAGATAGTGATATAGAACAATATAATAAAGAAAAAGACATATATTATTTAAATAAATTAAGAGGTTCAATTGATTTTATTAAAATTTTAATTAATAAAATAAAATGTGGAGAGTTTGATAATGAATAAAGAAAATTACTATATATTTACATATAAAGAATGTCAATTATTAGAAGAGAAATATAAATTAGATTTTCCTTATTATGTTGGTAATAAATTAAGAAGTGAATGTGATGAGTGTAAAAGTATTACTGATAATGATGTATTAGATTGAATTAATGAAGAAATGGCAAAAGTTGAAAATTTATTAAAAAAATATAAAAATAAAAAAATGTTAAAAGGTTATTATTTAGGATTAGAAAAAGCAAAATCTTATTTTGTTTGTAGAGAGGGACAATAATAATGAATAATTATTTACTTTCAATTGACCCAAGTATTAAAAATACTGGATTTACATTATGAGAAAAACAATGATATCAAAATGATATTAAATCTTATCCTACTTATTTTAGATGAAAACCAATATTAATTAAAAGTTATAGTTTTAAAAAATATAGTACTGGAGTTGAAATTAGTAAATCAGATTATATTTATAATAATAACTTTAATTATTTAATACTTAATCAAATAGAAAAAGAATTAGATTTTCAATTAGGAAGTAAAAATTCAAAATCCAACTTTAATCTAATTATAGAACGTGGTACTTTTCATAGTAAAAATGGTATTGGTTATGAAACACAAGAACATTTAAGAGGTTTTATTGCTGGTCAATTTAATAAATTAATAACAAAAGATATGTTAATAAGTCCAAGTGAATGAAAGAAATGATATAAAGAAAATTATAAAAATATAGAAATAAATTATAATAATTGAAAAAAAGAATATTCTTTAATATTAGTTAAAGATTTAATTACTTTTAATAATTGAAATATAACAATATCAAATCATGATGAAGCAGATAGTTTATTAATTGGTTGATATTATTTAAATAAGGAGAATAAATAATGAAATGTTTACTGTGTGAAAAAAGAGCAGTAGGAAGTCGAAAAATTATGAAATTAGAAGCATATAGTAACGATAATTTTTCATTTAACTTATATTTTTGTAAAAAACATTTAGAAAAAGAATTAAATATGAATGGTATAAAAATTAAGGAGAATAAATAATGTTTATGAATTTTAAATTAAAAAAAATAACAAAAATTAATAAATTATTAGATGAAAGAGCTTCTTTTTTACATATGTATTTACTTTATAGTAATGAACAAATAAAAAAAGATGTAACTATTATTTATTTAAATAATTATTTAAATAAATTAAATAAGGAAGTAAAATAATGCAAAAACAAAAACAAGAAAAAGTATTACTTAAATGTATTGTTAAAGATTGTAATAGTAAAGTATTAGTTACTTTAAAAATTGGAAATATAGAAGATAGTGCTGTTCAATTTTTTAATATGTGTTATTTTCATAAAAAACAATTTAAAAATAAAATAAAAGAAATTAAAAATAAGGAGTAAATAATGAATTTATGAGACTTTTTAAAATATAGTGATAAATATAATGTTTTTAAAATATTTACTGAAGATAAAGAAATATATTTTTCATGAAATGGTGGAAATAGTGAATTAGATGATGACCGTACTTTATTAGGTTATGAATTAGCAGACTGAAAAGTATTATCATATAAGTTAGACCCAGATAGTTTAGAAATTGAAGTATTTGTTGCACCAGATAATCAATTAATGCAAAATTATAATCATTTTCCAAAAACAAAAGAAGAAAGATTAAATTATAATAAGGAGTAAATAATGATAATGATAAATTGTACAATAGATGAATTTTTAAATAAATGAAAAAAAGAAAAACATTATGATGTAAGTGTTGGTCATTTTTCAGGTGAAGGAGATTTTACTTTAAATTTTAAAGATTTGCATATTGACAAAAATAATATTGAAGAATTTGAAGAATTATTAAATGATTATAATATTAATAGAAAAATTTGAGAAAAAATAGAAAAATGTAAACAATGTCATCATCATAATTCTCAAATAGAAATTAATGATGATGATGAATAAAATAATTAAATAATCTATATTTAATATAGAAAATATGATATAATTAATAAAGAGAAATTACTCATTCCTAAATAATTTCTCTTTTTTATTTTTTTTGATTTATAATATTATTAACAAATAAAAAAATGGGAATGAGTTTTTATTTATGAGTAATAATAATATAAATGAATATTGATTATATTTAGATGATAGTGGTAAATTTCTTAATAAAAGCGATAAACATGTAATTTATGGTGGTATTATTTTTAATAATAAAAATAAAAGAAATAATTTTATTAAAAGTTTTATTGAAGCAAAAAAGAAAGTAACAAAAAAATCTGAAATAAAAGGAGATGATATTGCTAAAAAATATATTAAATTTAAAAAAAGTCCTTATAAAAAAGCAGATATAGAAAATTTAATTAGTAAATACAAAATAATAGATAATTTATTTTGCGTTTGAACATGCAAAAAAGATTTAATTTTACCAACTTCAGATGAAGAACATGCAAAATTAAAAAATAATGAATTAATTGCTTTATTAATAAAAAAATTAATTGAAAATAAAACTATATTACCTAATTCAAATATAAATTTATATATTGATGATATTTATACACAACCTATTCAAGAAATAGATGCAATTAATTTAAAATCATATCTAAATAAAAATTATTCAAAAAATGGAATAATTAGATTTTTAAGAACAAAAAATATAATCATTAATAAAGTAAAATACTTAGATTCTAAAATATATAATTGTATACAGGCATGTGATATTATTGCAAATTTTTGTAATAAATATTTAAATAAACATAAAGACGCAAAACAATTATTAAATATATTTGAAAATTTTGAATTTAATATAATTGCTTGTAAGTTTCCGGTAATTATATATAATAATAGTATATTAGATATAAAATGCTGTTGGTCAGAGTCTAGTCAGGTAAATACTACTGGAAATAAAGTTGCTGGTGTGTTCTTAGAGAGCAGGCAAGCTGCCCAACAAGATAAGGAATAATTTTTATTCCTTTTTCTTTTTATATAAAAAAAGTTACCTAAATGGTAACTTTTTAATTAGATTATGGGGTAATATTATTTTATGTTTTTCCCGAAAAAGAATTTACAATAATATTAAAGTAAGGAGAACCATTTTTAGAAACATTAATATTAGCGTTTTTAATAACAGTATTAGATAATTTATCTTTTATTTCTTTTTCTGTAGAATTTTCATTAAGTTTATATACATCTAAAATTTGTTTTAAATTATTATTATTGTTTATAACAAAATAAACATATTTTGCTTTTTCATAAAGAGAATTTATATCATCCGGTATAGATGTTTTTCCAATAATATTTTTTTTGTCAATTTTAAAGAAAATAAAAGGTGATTTTTTATCAAATGTTTCAATATTAATTCCTTTAATTTCACTAAAAGATATATCATATTTTTGTGGTAAAACATCTGGATTATTATTACAAGCGATTATACTAGCACCAGATGTACTTGATAAAATTATTGCTGTTAAAATTCTAATTCATTTTTTCATGAAATTACTCACCTACTTATCTTATTAATGGTTTTATTATAGCATATTATCTAGGATTAAATACTATTTTTGAAATAGTTAATTTATAGTATTTATAATATCTTATATATTGTGTTATTGGTCTTACAATATCTTTTTCACTAAAAAGTGCAAGTTCTAATTGCATGATATTTGGAAATAATTGAACAATTAAATTAAATTCTTTATCATAAAAATCACAAAATCCTAACATTGTATCTTTTTTATTTTCCATACTTTGTGCAACAATATAGTCATCAATTTTAGATTGCATATAAGTATTTTCAATACTATATAAATTATATTCGTTTCTATCAATTTCTAATCCTATCTTACCATTACCTCAGTATCCAGCATATAATCCTTGATGATATCCTTGATATGTTATTTTATTATCTTCATAATATTTTAACTTTAATGGTTTATTGTATATTGATAATTCTTTTAATTCTCTTGAAAAAACAAAAGTTTGAGATTTAGATGGATTAAAGTTTTCTGTTGTAGAACAACTACTTAATTCAAGATTAAATCATTCTTCTGTTTCATATTCATAACTTAAATATACATCTACACTTTTATAATATCTTTTTAAATCATTAAAAGTTTTAATTAATAATGTAGGGTCTAAATAATCTTTAAAATTAATATTTACTTCTAATGGTTTAATTTTAGATACTACATTTTCTACTCATTTATTATAATCTCATATTAATTTATCTTTTGTATGATTAAATATATGTGTTTGGGGTATATTAACTTCTATACTTGGATTTTTTGGAATTATTACAATTTGTTTTGCTATATTTTGTGGACTTGGTGGTAATATTTTTGCTGGATATGAAAATGTAGTTTCTTCACTTTCTTCATATTCATCATGATTTAATTTATATAAAGTTGTTCAATTAAAAGCATTACCAGTTAAATAACCCATATTATTATATCTAAACTGAGCAACTGATATTTCATTATAATCACCTTGATAAGTAAAAGGATTATCACTATAAAATGTATGTCTTTCTTCACCTTGATGTAATGATTGAGTTACAATTGTATCAATAATATAAGCATAATTTGAACCATCAATAACTCCATTTGATGTTGGATTTCATTGACAATTAGTATCTTCATTTGTAAATGGTGAAGCAATATCTAAAAACTCTGTATCTTCTGCTAAAATATAAACTTTATTATTTTTCTTTTGTGATAAATCAACTGTACTTATTTGTTCTTTTGTAGTTAATTTCTGACCAGTAGTAGGGTCTCATGGATAAACACTTACTCTATCACTTAATTTCATTGTCATAGCAGTTGTTGAAACATTTGCACCTAATAATTTACCAATAGTAAAATCATTATCATTTGTAAATGCATTTAATGGAATTAAACCACCATTACCAATAATACTTTCTAAATTACTTGTAAAAAATGCACTCATAAAACCATTAAAATATAACATTTTTTTATATTGTTGAGCATTTTGAGTAATAACTCAACTACTTCATATACCTAATGTTAAAGCATTTAATAATTTACCAATTAAAGGAATATCACTTAAAGCAAAAGGTAATCATTGTTGACTATCATAAGGCATTTGTATTAATGAACTAAATACTACACTATTAAAATTTAATATTGCAGACATATATTTTTGACTTATTTTTGAATAATCTACAGTTGGACTTCCTATAATTAAATGTGTATCTGGGTCTTTATATTTAAAATTACTACTCATATCTACATTATAATTACCAGTTAAATTATTTATATTTCATTCACTATCTCAAAAGAATTTTGCTTCTCCTACTGATGTACCATTACTTAATCTTGCTTTATCTTTATCAAATGATAACATACCTTTAAAATCTTTTGTTACAAATAAATTATCTTGAAAATTTAATGAAGTTTTTAATCATTCTGTAAAATTTTTAAAATTAGTAAATCCAGTTGGTTTTGCGTCCATTATATTATAAAATGTTGTTTCTGGATGACTACTTGTAGTTATTTTATCATTTATTCCAGCAATTAAACCACCATTATTTTTAATATTAGTTGTAGATTTTTCATTATTACCAGCAATAAATAATCTTCTTGAAGCAAATACTTTACTTTCAAATATTTCTTCATTATTTTGTTGTATTGGTTCTTGACCTTGAATTATTGGTCTTCCATAATAATAACAACTAGAAAGTAATTCTAATCCATATGATTGTCTATGACTATATCTTACTCCTATATCACGCATTAAAGTACGATTTAAAGTTACTTTTCCTTGTTGAATAGTAGGGAAAGCATAACCACTACCCGGGCTTGCATATTGTACAAAATCAAGTGTATTTTGACCAGTACTTACTACTCTATCATTTAAACTACTAAAAGTTAATACTTGCATACTAAATGCACCATTATAAGGACTATAATAATTTGTTACATTTGAAATATATAATAATTGTCTATCTTGATTTTTACCACTATTACCACCAATATTTTCATTTTCATCATTAAATACTACAAAAAATTGTAAATAATCATCAATTGTAATATGTTCTTCAAACATTACTAAAGTATATTGTCTTTTTGTTTGTACTGTTTTAAATATTTGATTATTTGGTAAATTACTAAAATCAACACCACTTGTATCATCAATTAAATAAGCATTTCAATAATCTCCAATTTTATATTGTTTTGTATAAAATTCATCTTGACCATTAACTTTATGTATTTCTTCATTAATTTTACCTTTATTTTTTTGATATATTTTTGTACTATTTTTTCAAATACATACAACTGGAGTAGTACCAGTTAATATTAATTCATATTGACCAAAATCACTAATTTTACTATTAATTGGTTTATAACCAGTTTCAGTTAAAGGAATTGCTCCATTATTAATAACAAATGGAAATATTTTTCAAAAACTACATCTTTTAATTAGCAATTGTTGTCTTTTTAATTGAAGATGTAGATGTTTCATTAATTGAATTTGTTGATGTATCATTTTGATTATCTCCTAATAATTTTATTTCTTCTTTATCTTCTTCTATTATTTCTTTATAATGTTTTTTTGCTTGTTGTTTTGTTACTTCATCTAATTCAGCAATAGCTTGTGTATATGACATTGTTCTATCTGCTAATCTTTGACTAATCATTTCTTGTTTTAATAATTGGTCAGTCATAGCAATAGGTAAAAATTTAAATGAATAAGGTCTATCTCCAATACCATCTCATAATTTTTCATGAATTAATAACATATCAAAAAATCTATAAAAATAATATGAATAATGACTTATTTTAGTTTCTGTAGTTTCCATATCATTTTTATTATTAAATAATGATTTAGTTTTATTTTCATAATTTACACCAGAAAATTCATTATAATCATAACCTGCACCATTTCATATATCTTTACCTAAATCATCTTTATCTAAAATATAATTACTTGCTTTAAAATTACCTTGTATAACTTCCATACCACCAGCACCAGATTTATTATAGCCAGCAGTACCAACATTAACTACAATATTTTTTTTAGGATTATCAATAATTTTTCCATGTTCAATCATATTTTTAACAGTTTCATTATCAAATGCACCAAATAAAGTTGTAACATTTAAATCTCTATCAACATTTCTTTGAGTATAAGATTTATGATAATATTCAATTAAATTTCAAACTGGATAAGTATCTGGATATGCATTTAAAGTTGTTGAATTACCATAAAAATTAACCATTGGTAAATTTGTTATTTCTAATATTGGTAAATAATTTCAAGGATTTTTAATTTCATAACTATATTTTGGTGTTAATTCTGGTTTTAATTTTGTATGTGCTGTTCCTAAAATAATTTCTTTTTCATTTTTATTATCATTTTTATAAGTTTCAAATCTTATTTTTCCATTTTCAGCAATTACTCAAGTTAATGTTGCACTATCTGCTTGTTCATTTATAAAAAAGAATTCTGCACATTGTTCTTCTTCATTATATTTAGCAACTCTACCAGCAAATGAATTAGGTAATACTTTTAAACTTGTACTATTATCTTTATAAATAATAGGCATTATATATACTTTTCCAAGTAAACTTTCTTGAATTCCAAATTTATATAATTTTTCAAATCATTTATCACTAATAATTTTATTAGTAAAATATTTTAAAATTTCATCTTTTTCACTATCAAATAATAAACCTTTACCTAATCATAATTTAGTTGATTTTTGAGCAATTCTCATAGGAATATCACTATATCATTCTCTTCTATTACAAGAAAGATATTCTAATGGATTATTCATTTTTATCACTCCTAAAATTTATTTTTATTAATTAATAATTCATTATTAATATTATTAATTAATCATTTCATTTTATGCATTGAAGCATACATTCTTGCGTCTCAACAATTATCATATAAATCAAGCATTTGTGGTTCATTATTTGAATTTTCTAATTTAGATTTTGCTAATCATTGCATTTTTGATAATTCTTCATGTGTATTAGGACATCTTTTTCAATTAATACTTAATATACCTTTAATCATACAAATAGTATCTCAATCAATTCTATCTCTTAAATACATTGTAGTTTTATCTACTGGAGTAAAATGTAATCAATTAATTCGTCTTTTTTCTACTTCTTTTTTTAAAATATCAATAACTGCTAATCCACCACTACCATAATCAACATAACAAGTAAAACCAAATTTCATTGCTTGAAATTTAATACTTTCATCTAAATAATAATCAATAATATTATTTGCTAATTCATATGTATTTTTAAATTGCATTATTGCATTACTATGATAAAATTCACTTTCTTGATGTATTCTTCTAGTTTTTTCATTTTCACCAATAAAACATAAAACAGCAACAGTAGGATGTGCTTGTGAACTTGTAGCAAAACCTAAATCTAAACCACCAACTATTTCATTAACATTAAAATCTAATTCAGTTTTAAGTTTATCTAAATATCTTGCAAATATAGAACCAGTTAAAACACTAGGTACACCATAATATCAACTTTGTGCTTTAATAGGGTCTAATTCTTTTAATTCTTCTAAATCATTAATTTTATCTTGTTTTAAATTATGTTCATTTAATTTTCAATTTGAATAATGAAATAATTTAAACATTTGATTTTCTTCTATTGATTTAATTTGTTCATTATTTTCTTTCATTAAATCTAAATTAAAAGGTACACGTTTATTCATATATTCAATAAAATATTGATAAATATTATCTGGATTACAACTTCTTATTTTAATAGTTTTTTTAGCATTACCTAATGCAAAAGTAATTGCTTGAAATTCTGCTTGACTAAATTCATTTGCTTCTTCACATCATTCAATTGCTAAATCAAAACCTTTTATTTCACTTCTAGAAAGCCCTTTAAGTGGTATTCTATCATTACTATTACTATATACACCCATAACTCTAATAAATGATTTACTACCTTTAAAACGAAAATCTGCTTGTTTATTTGGATATTTTAAAGTAAAATCTTTATAATCAAAACCAATATTAATTAATGCTTCATCAATTTCTTTTGTTAATTCATTAATATCTTTATTTAATTTTCTAAAACAATATATAGCAATTGATTTATTAACTTTAATTGAAATAGCAATTAATATTGCTAATTCTTCTGCAATACTATATGTTTTACTTGAATAACGACTTCCACTTAAATTATATTCACTATGAGTAAAATCACTTTTATTTAATAATCAATAACTAATTTCATGTAAATAAGTAAATTCTTTATTCATAATATTATTCCTGTAATTCTTCTAATTTTAAAAGTTGACCATATCTTGTAGGGTCACTAACAATAGCAATGGTATCATTTTGCATTTGTAAAGAAATTATTATTCTATCATTAACTTTATCTCAATATAATGTTTGAACATCAGTATTCAATTCACCGTATAAAAATTCTTTAGACATAAAAGCAAATTTCTTATTACTTGATTGACTTTCAAAATTATAATAAATTTTATATTTAGTATTTGATTTAAAAGTATATTTAATATGATTTATATTAACTTTTGTTCCTACTTCTTTTCATTGTGGAATATTTGGAGTTGGTGTTGGAGTATTTGGTAATTCAATATTAATCTCATTATTTTTTAATTCATTTATTTTTAAAGTATGACTTGTAATTTTTATAGGTTGAATAATATCTACTTTAACTGTATTTTGTAATTCTTCTAATGAAAAAATATTTGCATATTTTTCATTTCCACCTTCTAAAATTAATTGTCATTTATTAATATCTAATAATTGTAAATATAAAATACCTTTTTCATTATTAATTAAACCTTTTGTAAGAAATATTTTACTTCCATGTATTCCACCTAAATAATTACCTGTTTTAAATTCTACTGTTATTCTTGTATTTACTTGATGAAATGGTGGAGATTCCCATGTAATAATTACTCTATAAAGAGTATTAAAAGCAAGATTAAAATCACCATATTTACGATTATTTATACTTTTACCTATTACTTTTCAATTTTCTTTAACTTGTTTTTTATTTATTTCATTAATAGCACCAACAATAGTTTTATTAGTAGTTTCTAATCTATCATATCTATTATTAAGTAATAATGAAATAGCAAGAGAACTATTTGAAACATCATTTATTCATAATTGGTCTCTATCATCTTTATATGTAAAATATCCTTTCATAAAAACAGATTTTTTATAATAATCAGATAAATCTATTTTACCACCAGTAGCACTAATAACTTTCTTTTCTTGACCTTCTTTACCATCAACTAATTTCATAGTATCATTACTAAAATATTTAGTAAATAATTCAATTGTTGTTAAATTATCAAATGATTTAATACCAGTAGTATCAATTCATAATTGAGTTCCAATTAAATATTTAGGATTTTTAGGATATATTTTTACTCTTGTATCATTTGTTTTTAAATTTATTAATTCTAAATATCTTGTAAAAGGACTATCTTCACCATAATTACTATAAAAATTACTAAAAAAATCATTTCTTTTAGGTAAAACATCTAAATTAAAACCAGTAATATTTGGATATTCTTTAATTTTTCTTAAACAATTAAATACTTCTGGAACAATAAAATAAGGGTCAGTAGGATTAGTTTCACTATAAGTCATACCACCTTGACTAATACTTGATTGACCACGAATATAATTACTATCTTTTGTTAATAAAAATCTAACATAATATGCAGTTGCAGTTTGTATTTCATCAGTAAATTCTGTTAATGTAGTTTCTGGTCATTTTTTTGAAATAGAATGTCCACTTAAATAATCAATATTATTACTTGCAACTGAAATAGCAAATCAAATTTCATTATCTGGTGTTGTAGTATCATCAAATTCTAATTTATTAAAACCTTTTCAATTTTTAAATTCTTCAATTGTTATAAACATTAATGGTTCTTTAATAGCCATAATAATTTACTCCTTAATGTAAAATAAAGGGTATTTAAACCCTTTAAATTTTAAATTTAGTTACTTTTTTCTTATCTTTTTCTGATAATTCTTTTTTAGAAGCTCTTTGACTAATAATAGTATTTTTAAATACTTCTTGCTTTTCTTCATCATTATTAAAACTATCTAAAGATTTAGCAATTGATGTAGTTTCTAATTGTAATTGAGAATTTATTTGTTTAATATTTGCTTTAATAAATTCTAATTCTTTATTATTTTTTAATTCTTTTGCTAAATTTGATTGTTTTGATTTTTTAATAAATTTTGATAAAAATAATAAAACAATAGTTACAATTACTCCACTAGCAACTGCTCCACTTAATACTGCTGATATTACTGTTGTAGATAAATTCATTTTTTATTCCACCTTTTCTTTTTTTATTTTTCTTATTTCTTTTTCTATTTTTGGTAAATATCAAATAATAATTAATATTAAAATTGGTATTATTTTAATTATTAAATTTAATATAAATTTAATTCTTGATGGTGCTTTATTTGGTAAATGATGTAAACCAAATCCACCAATACTAGGTACAATTGTTAATCATATTGCATTACCTCAATTATGTTTTCAATCTACATGTTCCATACCTAATTTTGTAAATGATAATCATTTAGGTAATATTATTATTTGTGGTAATGTACTTCATAAAGTAATAATTAAAGATATTAATATAAATGATAATAAATTAATTGAATCTAATTGTTTTTTTCTTAATTTTTGAATATCATTTAATAAACTAAAATCATATATTTTTCTATCTTTAATATAATCTCTTCTACCACGAGTAAAAGGAATTAAATAACTTGTTTTTCACTCTGGTTTTTGAATTTCCATTTAACCACCTACTTTCATGTTTTATAAAAATTAGAATTTCTTTTAATTTTTATATATTTTCTTGTATGTAAAGAATTTTTTAATAATTGTTTTCTTTCATATCTTCATTGTGTACTTCCAATTTCATTTTTAGATAAATTTTTATATTCTTTTAATTTAAAAAAACCTTTTTCTAATCTATTAATAAAATGCATAGTTTTTTGAACATTAATATTATTTGGATAAATTACACTAGTATCTTGTGAACCATAATATTTACCTTTTTTTGATAATTCACTTTTAACATATTTTCTTAATTGACTTGGTAATCATTTTCTATTTCAAAATTTTCAAAATATTGTTCCAGCACCAGAACCATTTTTACCTTTTGCTTGTGTCATTAATATTCATATTTCTTGTGGAAATGTTGGATAAGTATATGGACCATATCATATTTGTCTTTTATCATTATCACTTTGAAATAATGTTGTTAAAGTTCCAATTTTTAAATTTTTATTATCAACAATAAATCTTCCTTTTTTAAATCATGAACTTGATAATACTTCTCATGCATTATTTGGTATTTCTTCTTCATTTTCTTTAAATAAATTATTAAATTTATTAACATAATTTTTAACTGTTCTAATTTCTGTTGGCATAATATAATTTTTAAAACTATTTATTGGATTTTTAAATTTATTAATTTCATTTTGTAATATAGATAATTCACTTGGTTTTAATATACTTGTTAATTTTTTAAGTATATTTGGATTAAAAACACTATATGGTTGATGTATTTCTTTTTCACTAATATTTTCACTATCAAATACTGCTTTTAATGATTGATTTTTATAATAAGTTTTTAAAGCATTTATTAATGCTAATTTAATATCATTACTTGCTAATGCATAATATATTCATTCAATAATTAAAGGTAACATTATAAACTCATGTGATTATAATCTCAATTTAATGAAACATTATCATGATTTAATGGTACTTCACTCATATTATCACTACCATATTGACTAGTTGTTTCACTATTAATAGTAAATCTATTATCATTTATTAATCTTGCAGTTTCATCATTAAATGATGTTTCTTGCATTTCTTGAATATGATTTGTAGTTTCCATAGGTAGTAAATTATGGATTATTTCACTTGCACCAGCAATAATAGTAGGTACTGCATAAGCATTATTAAAATCATTATTAATACCCATTGCAACACCACTTGAAATTAAACATCCACCAGTAGCCATATTACAAATCTTTCTTATTGTTTCAAATTTATTAGGTATTAATTCTAGAATTCCATTAATAAGATTTGATATACCATAAGCATTTAAACTAATATATGTATCTCAATCCATTAAATGATTATCAGTAGTATTTGGATTACTAAATAATAAATCTGGTGGAAATGGGTCAATAGTAGTAGTTGTTATTGGACTTTCAGTTGGATTAGGATTAATGGAAGAATTAGTAAACTTACTATAATTTGCTAATCCAATTGTTCCTAATCCTAATAAGATTTTTTTAGAACTATTAATTAATTTAGTTTTAGTATTTGGTCTTTGATTTAAATTTCAAATATCTAAACCTAATTTTTTACCAAATAATAAACTATTAATTGAACCTAATAATGGACTATCTATTACTTGACCATAATAAGCACTTGTACCTATCATTGCACAAATTGGACTTATACCAGTTCTTATTAATTTAGTTAAAGTATAGTTACTCAATTGTGTAGTCTCAGAATGTTGTTGTGGCATATTTATTTTCTCCTTTTGATAATTGATTAGTTTTTTTAATTTGAATTCTAACTGTTCCTTGACAATTTATATTATTACCAACACATATTGCAAAATTATTATGTACATCACTTACTATAAAATAATCATTTCTTAATTTAGGATATTCATCTAATAAAATTGCTCTAATATCATTACTAGTAGTTAAATCTTCTGGTTTTGGTGAATAAATAATAATATGTGCTTTTTCATTAAAATATTTATAAATATATTCCATAATTATTTTTTAGTAAATTCTAAATTTACTACTCCATAATAATCACTATTATTACCAGTCATAGTTGCACTTGTTGATTTAATATCAAATTTTGCTTTACCTTTTTCATAACCATTATTACCAGCATTTATTATTGCATTTTCTAATTCATCATTAGTAGGTTTATCACCAGCCATAGTAATTTTTCCTAAATTTCTATAATAAATAACATCTTCTAAATTTAATTTATTAATATCATCATATAAAGTTGATTGATAAGTTGCATTTTCATTTTTAGGATTAGTTAAAAAATCTTTTGCTCTTGCTTCTTTTATTTCTTCAATTGTAGGCATAGTTGGTCTAATTAAATACATTAAATTTGGTCTAATAGCACTAGGTAATGCAAATAAACATTTACCAATAATTTTAATATTATCTGTATCATTATCTAATTTTTGTCTTATTTTAGTAAATGAAATTGGCATACCTCACATATATCTATTAACTACAAAACCATGTGTATTTTTTAAACTATAATCTTTTTCTAAATGCATTGCTTTTTCAGTATCATGAATAAATTCTTGTTCTAAATAAAAACTTTCTCAAAATTCCATACCAGCAATTAAACTTGTATATCTTCTACCATATGCTAATGTATCTGCTGAAATTTGACTATAATTTAAAACAGTAAATGCTTTTGATAAACCTAAATTACTATCAATTCCAGTTGCTCCCATTAAATCTTCTCTATTAGTTCCTACAGTAATATAATTAACTAATTTAATTAATTTATTATTTCTTGCTCAAATTTTATAATAAGCTTCTTTTGCTTGTTCTGCATTCATATTAATTAAATCTAAAGGTAAGACTAATGATTTAGCAATAGCATAATCTTGAATACCATTTAAAAATATTAATTCTAAATTTTCACCTAAATTTCTCATAAATGAAGCTGTTCAATTTGAAACAATTTGTACTGCAATATCTTTTGGTGATTTCATAAATCTTTCAATATCAAATTCTGGAATTTCAAAATCAATTGTTAAATATTTATTAATTTCTAATTTAGTTGTATAAACATCACCTTTTTGTCTTTTAGTACCATTTTTTCAATCTCATGTTGATCCTCATAATACACGAACTGTAGCTCTATAAATTGCTATAGCAACTCCAGCCATTTCACCAATTTGAGTAGCACTACAAGTTCCACGCATAAACATTGTTGATTTTTCACTTGTTAATTCACCACGTACTTGTGCTTCAAGTACACTTAAAATAGCATTTTCAGTAGGATTATTACCTTTAATAAAAAATGCTTCAGGTATTTTTATAGCTCCCATAATAAAACTTCTTTCTATTTACTAATAGATTGAAAAACTTCATTTCTAGTAATTTCAACTAAATCTTCTAATTCTTTTTGATTAGTCATTCCTTGTGTTGTTGCTTTATTTTTTAAATCTTGAGCAATTTTAAAATGGTCTAATGAATTATTATGTAATTTTAAAATTAAATCAGTAGGATTAATTGAATTATCTTGTTGTTTATTTTCTTGTTTAATAGGTTCTGATTTATCAATTAAAAAATCTTTATAATCTTCATTTATTTTATTAAATGCTTCTTGTTTAGATAAAGATTTATAATTATCAGTATTCATTAAATTTTTAATTAAATTTACTTTTTTAGTATCTTTAATATTTGAAAATAATTGTTGCTCTTCAAAACTATTAATTTTATTTTCATATTCTTTTATTTTAGTTTCATATTCACTTAATTTAGGTTCAATATCTTTTTTACTTTCAGCATATACTACATTTCTATGTTGTTTTAGTAAATTTTTAACATCATCTAAACTATAATTCTCTTTTTCATCAAAAGTAAAATCACTCATACTTTTAATCTCCCTTTATTAATTTTTAATAATTCACTTGGTTAATAGGTCACTTTTATATATGTTAATTTAACATATTCACTTTATTAAATTATATCATTTTTATCCTTTAAAATAAAGAAAAAAACCTATATTTATTATAGGTTTTTAATCATTATTTTCTATTTTTCTAGGTTCACAAATATTAATAATTATATTACTTTTTGAGTTATTATCTTCTTCATTAATATCATATTCATTCGGATAACTAACTTGTCAATGTTTATAAATTATTTCTGGTTTTACTAATGATTTTTCTAACATATGAGTTGAAATTATCGCTCTTGCATTATCATAATCTTTAATAAATTTTTTACGTCATGGATTGCTTCTACGTCGGCAATCATAAACAAATTTTCTATCAATTCCAAGTGCATTATTTAATCCTTGTGGAGTTAATATAACCTTTTTAGTTCTTAAATAATTATCAATTTGAGTTTTATAATTAACACTTAATTTTTCACCATATTTTTTTTCTTTTTCTGGCATATTATATCACCTATATTCAATATTTATATACTAATTATAACATTTTAAGCAAAGTATATTACAACACTGAACAATTAATAATTGTTATACTGAAAATTATGTATTTAGAAAGGAATAATATTATGATTTTACTTCCTGAACAATTTCCTCATAATCAGTTTAAAATTAATCATGAAAAACAAATGTTATTAGATTATAAAAATAATTTAATTAATTATGATAAATATTGACATAAAAATGAATATGATAAAAATAAATATAAATATGTTAAAACTGCTAAAAGAACTTTTACATCAATGTATGGAATAGTAAAAGATTTTTATAGAAAAGTATATCAACATAAAATTACTGGTGAATATTTATATCCATTAGATACATATATTAATATTGATAAAAATAAAAAATTTACTAATCAAGTAACAAAATCAATAATTTATGAAGCAGATTTAAATAATATTACATATCCTATAATTAAACATAATTTAAAAATAAGTATATCATTATCAACTATTTGTAGAAGAGTAAAAAAAACTAATATATTTGTTCAAGAATTACCACAAGAAAAAATAAAAATATTACCAACTGATTATATTTATATTCAATCAGATGAATCATATAATAATTTAATTGATAATAATAAAAAAAGAAAATTTAGACATAGAACAGTAAGTATAAGTACAGGTTTTGATTTAAATAAATCTACTGATAATAGACATGTTTTAGAAAATAAATATATTTTTGTTTTGTCAACTAGAAAAGGTCAAAGAATTACTAAAAAAGAATTTGGTAAATCTATAATAACTAATTTAGATAATATTTTTATTGGTTATACTAATGAAAATTTAAAATTAACTGGTGATGGTGCTACTTATCTTAAATCTACTGCTAATTATTTAAAAATTGATTATGCTGTAGATAAATGACATCCATTACAAAAATTAAAACAAGTATTTATTGTAGGAAAAGGTAAAAGAACAAAAGAAAATAATAAAAAATTAAATTATGCATATTATAAATTATTTTTAAATGGTTGTTATTATAAATTATTAGATTATTTAAAAGAAAATAATGCTGATGAAAAAATATATGAATATTTTAAAAATAATAAAAAAGGTATTGAAAATCAAAATGCTATTTGAAATATTGGTTGTAGTGCTGAAAGTGATGTTTATCATTTAATAAAATCTATATCTAATAATAATGCAAAAATTTATTCAAAAGAAGCATTTTTTAATTTATTAAAATTAAAACAAGCAAGAATTAATAAATTAAAAGTATTTGTTTAAATTTATAAAATTTAATAAATCTAAACCTAAATAGTTAGGAATTTTTATTTTATAAAAGTTAATAAAATCTATAATAAGACTTGACATTTACCCTATTTAGGGTTATAATATTTATAACAATTAATAATTTATTTTATCTTTTATTTAAAGAAAATTAAATTATAACTAGACTTGAAATACGCCCTGGCCCTTAATTACTGGACCATTTTTGATATAAAATTCTAAATTTTAATTTGTAAAATTGGTGGTTTTAGAAATTTAGAATGTATTCTTTCATAATTATAAAACATAACATATTGATTTACATCATTTATAGCTTCATTGATGGATAAATATTGATTTGATCCTTTAGGTAGTCATTCTTGAGATAAATGAGAAAATCAGTTTTCAGATAATACATTACCACCAATATCATAAGGTTGTTTTTTGCTTAAAATTATTTGTTTATCCTCTGCTCATTTTGTGATATCCTGACAATAAAATTCGTTGGCGTTATCTGAATGTAAAATAACATTTTTTACTTGATTTCAAGAAAATTGTTTGTTGATTTTTTCAAGAGCAGGAAGAATTAAATCCTGATATGATTTATTAGGAGCAATATTATAACTAACAACATTATTTGAATAAAAATCAATAATTACAAAAAGATATAATCATCCTTCTTTAGTATTTATTTGGCCGAATAAAAAATTGGTATATTTTATAAAAATGACATGAGAGATAATTCTCTCATTTTTAATTGTTCAACAATTATAATTAATTATTTTATTAAACCAGCACTTTATTAAAGTAATTAATTATTACATAACTAAATAAAAAATTATTTAGGCTATTGTGCTGGAATATTCCAATAGTAATTTTTAGTGTGTTCTTTTAAAGAAAAGAGAAAGAAAAAGTTTTTTCTCCCCCACACCCCCTCTTTTTCAAAAAGAAAGAGAAAAGAATTTTTCTCTTTTTAAGACTTCTTTTAAATAAGACTTAAATTAAAGAAAGGATTATATTTTATGTTTAAAGAAAATATTAAAAAAGATTTATCAAAAGAAGAAATTACTAATTTACTTTTAGATTTTGATAAAGATAATATTTTTCAACAAAATTTAGAAGAAAAAGAAATACAAGAATTATTAGAAAAAACAAAAATTAATTTTACTTCTATTTTCTTGCCAAAAATAGCAATTATTAATGAAACTAGTAAAGCAAGTTTTATTAAATTATTAAATGAAAATAATTCTAATGTTATTGGTGTATGAATTGATAAAAGATTTATTCATAGAAGTAAAGAAAAAAATGAAATTAGAATAAGTATTAAAAGAAGTTTTGATTTTACTATTTATGAATATGATTTAAAAAATAAAACTAATAAAAAGTTAGAAAGTATTAAAGGTTATAAATTACTTTTAAAGTTAAAACAATTAAAAGCAAGTTTACCAATTGAAAATAATTTTTGAGAAAAATTACAAGAAAAAAATAATTTTATTAAGAAAGGCATTAATTATGTTACTTAATGTTGAAAAAATAGAATTAATTAAAAATTTATGTAATGAAAAATTACTTAAAAATAAAAAATATATTGAAATACAAGAAATATTAAAAATTATAGAAAGGGATTAATAAATATGGAATGTAGAGAATATAGAATTAAAGGTTCATGTGATATATGTAATAAAAATTCATCATTTGCAAATAGAACTTGTAATAAATGTTTTTATAAATTAATGAGTGATAATGATGAAATGTAATATACATAATGAAAAATATATATGATTTTCTGAATTAGAAAATACATATTATTGTAATAAATGTATTGATGACATGATTGAAGAAGATATGTATTTAACAAGTGATAACTATGATAGGTTATATAACCATTATATTAATGAATTACAATTAGAAAATTTTAAAGGAGTGTAAATATGAATAGATTAGAATTACAAAATGCAAGAAAATTAATAGAAAAATTTGAAGAATTACAAGAAGAATTTAATAGTAAATATGAAAATTGAGAAATTACAATTGATGATGATGGTGATTTAAAAACTTATAATGATTATTTTACATATGAAGATGTAAATAAATTAGAACAAGCAATTATTGATTATAAAAGAATTTTTAAAGGTTAAAGGAGATAAATAAATATGGCACCTAGAAATAAAATTCCAAAAGATAAATTATTAAGTAATTGAATTAGAATACGTGTTTCTGAAAATGAAAAACAAGAAATTAAAGATTTTTGTAAAAGTAAAAATATTACAATTACAAAATTTATAAGAAATTTAATTAAAAATGCAATTAAACAATCAAAAAAATAATTTAATTTTTAAAAAAGAAACACATCAATATTTTTTAAATAAAAAAGAATTAATCTCAGTAAGTAAAATACTTGATTATTATTTAGGTAATTCATATTGTAAATGTAATAATTGTAAATATTGTTTTAATATTTATAATGCAAGAATTCGTGGTAATTGTGTTCATAAAGTAGCAGAATTATATTTTAAAAATATAAATATTAAAAATATAAGTAATCAAATTAAAAATTATATTAAAGATTTATTTTCACAAAATTATTTAAATTATTGTTATACATTATTAGATTATTTACCAATTAAATTTATTAATACTAATGAATATATTAGTGAAAAAATATTTAATTATGATATTGTTGCTGGAACACCAGATTTAATTTATAAAGAAAATAATTTAAATATAATAATAGATTTTAAAACTTATAAAGTTTTTACTAAAGAATTATTAGAAAAATCAAAATTACAAATAATAGCATATTATTGATTATTAAAAAATAATAATTATGAATTATCAAATACTCATTTTATATGTTGAGTTAAAGAAAATGAAATTGAATTAATAAAAGTTGAAATAACAAATGAATTATTAATTGAATGAGAAAAAGCAATTTGAACATGAAAGGAATTAAAATAAAATGGCAAATGAATTATTAGTTAAAAATATTAATAATGGTAATGTAGAAAAATTTATTAGACAAAAAGGTATTATTAATAATTTAGAAATACAAAAATTTAAAAGTAATGTATTAGCAATTTCAAATCAATATGGTTTAGATAAAGCATATCCAGATACTATTATTAATAGTTGTTATCAAGCAGTATTATTGAATTTACCATTAGAAAAGAATTTTGGTTATTGTTATATTGTACCTTATTGAGATAGTAATACTAAAGTAAATAATGCTCAATTTCAAATGGGATATAAAGGTTATATTCAATTAGCATTACGTAGTCAACAATATAAAGAAATTAATGTAAGTGATGTTAGATTAACAGAAATTAAAAAAGTAGATAGACTTAAGGGAATTGAATTTAATTGAATACAAGATGATTTAGAAAGATTGAAACAACCTATTATTGGTTATGTAGCATATTTTCAATTAGTAAATGGTTTTGAAAAAACTTTATATATGTCAAAAGAACAAATAGAAAAACATTTTTTAAAATATTCAAAAACTTATGCCAAAAATAAAGAATTTGTTGTTAGTGATTTTGATAGTATGGCATTAAAAACTGTATTAACTCAATTATTAAGAAAATGGGGAATTATGAGTAGTGAAATGCAAATTGCATATGAAAGTGACCAAGCAATTATTACTGAAAATGAAAAAATATATATTGATAATCCAAATACTAATAATGTAATTGAAAATAATACAAATTTTCAACAGTTAGAAGAAAATATTAATAAATTAGATAATTTGGTATTTAAAAATGAATAAATGTAGAACATGTAATAAAAGAATATTTTTAAGTAAAAATTGATGTCTTAAATGTTTAGAAAAAATAGTTGATGAACTAATTAAGGAGAATAAATAATGAATAAAGAAAAATTAATTAAATATTTAATTAATAATAGAGCAAATGCTTATAATGGAAAACAATTTTTATTATCTTCAAATAGAGACCCAAATATAAAAGGTATTGATGAATTAATTAAAAGAATTAAAAACGGAGAATTTGATAATGAATAATTGTAAACATGAAGAATTTAAATTAGAAGATGTAATTGATGAAATATTATATTTTGAATGTTTAAAATGTAAAGCAATATGTAGTATATATGCAAGTGATTTAGATTTAGAAAATGAAGGTAATGCAAGTCCATGAAGAGAAGAAATAAAATGTGAAAGTTGTGGTAGATTAAATTATGAATAATTATTTACTTTCAATTGACCCAAGTATAAAAAATACTGGATTTACATTATGAAAACCTTGTTGTAAACATAATAAATCTTGAAATGAAGAATGTAATGTTTTAATTGATAAAGAATGTGAAATAACTTCTGCTATTCCTGTTTTAATTTTAAATTATGATTTTAATAAATATCAACATTATGATTTTATAGAAAAAATTATTGAACAATTATCTCTAAAAGCAAGTGAAGAAGATGCTCATTATAAATGGTCTAAATATAGATATTGAGTCGAAGACTTTAATGTAGTTATAGAACGTGGATTTAATAATAAATTAAATGCTCGTAGTTCAGAAAAAATGCAAGCATTAAGAGGTCATATATTTAGTTTATTATATCAATATTATATTCCAGAAAAACATGGAATATTGCCTAAACAATGACAAAATTGATATTTAAAAGAATTAAGATATGAAGAAGATGATTTATTTAAAGATAAAAAATGAAATAAAGAAAAATCATTATATATAGTTAGAGGTTTAATTAGACAACAAAATTGAAATATAACTATATCAAATCATGATGAAGCAGATAGTTTATTAATTGGTTGATATTATTTAAATAAGGAGAATAAATAATGTTTATGAATTTTAAATTAAAAAAAATAACAAAAATTAATAAATTATTAGATGAAAGAGCTTCTTTTTTACATATGTATTTACTTTATAGTAATGAACAAATAAAAAAAGATGTAACTATTATTTATTTAAATAATTATTTAAATAAATTAAATAAGGAAGTAAAATAATGCAAAAACAAAAAGAAGAAAAAGTATTATTAAAATGTATTGTTAAAGATTGTAATAGTAAAGTATTAGTTACTTTAAAAATTGGAAATATTGAAGATAGTTCTGTTCAATTTTTTAATATGTGTTATTTTCATAAAAAACAATTTAAAAATAAAATAAAAGAAATTAAAAATAAGGAGTAAAAAGTATGATAGAAAATCATAAGTTTTTTAAGCCAAAAAATTGATGTTGTAAAAATGAAGATGGTAATCCAAAAAGAGCAGGTGTTAATAAAGAAAATCGTAGAAGATGAAGATTAAAAATAAAAAAAGAATTAAATAAGGAGTAAATAATGACTAAAAAGATAAGTATTAATCAATTCTACTTATCTTTTTTTATTTAGTTTATAATTATAGTATAAATAATAAAGTAATTATGTTAATATGAAATTCATGTAAAAAAAACATAAAGTAGGTGATAAAAATGGAAAATAAAATAAATAAAAAAAACTTAGCAGAATTTTTAAATATTCCATTAATTGAAGCTACTAAAATAGAAATGTCAATACTATATTTATTAGGAAAAGCAAACTCAATAAATAAAAGAATTTATAAAACAATGATTTATAAATTTATTTCTTTTTTAGAATTAAGAGCAACTCAAAAATATACTAATCATTTTTTTATGATGGATTTTGTTGCTTGAGAATGAGGCTCAGTTCCATATAGTTTTATGAAATATGTTGATGAATATAATAATAATTTTTCATATTTTGATTATAAAAAAACAAATGATAATAAAATTATATTTTCTTTAAAAAATAATAATGATTATAAAAAATATTTTAATTGAGATTATTTTTCAGAAATTGATAAAAAAATATTAATTGAAATCACAAATTTTATTTTAGAAGAAAATAAAACTGTTAGAGAACTTAGCGATATTCTTCATGAAAAAAGTAGGTCTTGACAATTTTTTTGAGATAAAAGAAAAAATAAAAAACAAAATAAAATGAATTTTTCTTTAGATATAAATTTTGATAATGAAAATGAAGAAGAAAAAACAGAAATAATTAATTTTTATAAAGAAAGTTGTTATAAAAATGATAAATATTAATAATGTAAATTATTCTCTTTTTCATGATAATAAAAAAATATTAAAATCTAAAATTTCTTTTTTATGTCCATTAATTAAAATTGATGAAAATAATATTATTTTTATTAGACTAACTACTAAAATACCAGAAAAATATGAAAAGAATTATGTAGTAATTGATACAAAAGAATTGGAAATAAATGAATTAGATAGAATTTCATACACAAGATTTGATAAAAAGCGTAGTGATATACATATTGTTAATATTGCAGATATAAAAAAAGATTATTATGGAGTTGTTTATAATAAAATATTTGAAATTAAATACATACCATTAATATTAACAAATGCTTTGAAATGTAAATATATTTCTCCATTTTATTTAAAAATAATAAATGAAGAATTAAAAAAAGTTACCAATTAAGGTAACTTTTTAATTAGATTGTGGGGTAATATTATTTTCAAAAGAAAGCAAAAAATAGAGAAGTAACTATTATCATCAAAATTATTGTTGCTGTCATCATAATAGTTATTAAAAAAAACTTATTATTATAGATTTTATCAACAAATTTTTCCTTTTCTATTTCATGAGTTATAACATTTTTTTTTGTATCCATAATTTACTCCTTGATTATTTAATAATATTATATTATCATAATTATCTTGAATTTAGTATTATTTTATATATATTTGCTTTAATACTATTAATATATATTCTAGAATATGCTTTATCATCTTCGCCAATTTTTCCTGTAATATATCACATATCTTCAATTTTACCTAATGTTGATTGTAAATAAAAATTTCATCTAAAATTTTTATTATCAATTATACAAAAACCTAGAAATTTATTATTTTCATATTTTATATTTCAACCACCAATATTACCATTATCATTTATAGTAAAATTATAACTATTTAACTGATAATCAGTATCAGTTCTTCCATACATATATGCTATTCCACTTTCTTTTTCAAGTTGTATTGTAGTACCTTGTTTATTGTGATTTCAATGATAAATATGATTTCCATTACGTGGTTGTGTATCTCTGAAAATTAAATCTTTAAGCATAATCTCTTGAAATCCATTATGTTTCTTTGGATTTAAAAAATTTTCTTCTATGGAAAAATCAGTATATAAAGTTGATGTTATAGTAGGAATTGAATTATTATGAATTTCTTTTTTTGTTTCAATATCATAATCATAATAAATAGTTATTGATTTATAATATCTTTTTAAGTCATTAAAAGTATTAATTAATAATGTAGGGTCTAATAAAGATTTTAAATCAATTTCATAATTAACTTCTTTACTTTTATTAGCAAGTCATCAATTTTCAGTATTATCTTTTACTGGAATTGAACTTGTATCTGTTAAAGGTAAATTATTTGCTATCATTTCTATTTTCAAATCTGGAATAATAATTATTGATTTTGCTATATTTTGTGGACTTGGTGGTAATATTTTTGCAGGATAACTAAATGTAGGTTCTTCACTTTCTTCATATTCATCATGATTTAATTTATATAAAGTTGTTCAATTAAAAGCATTACCAGTTAAATAACCCATATTATTATATCTAAACTGAGCAACTGATATTTCATTATAATCACCTTGATAAGTAAAAGGATTATCACTATAAAATGTATGTCTTTCTTCACCTTGATGTAATGATTGAGTTACAATTGTATCAATAATAGGTGGTTGGCCCTTAATTACTGGACCATTTTTGATATAAAATTCTAAATTTTAATTTGTAAAATTGGTGGTTTTAGAAATTTAGAATGTATTCTTTCATAATTATAAAACATAACATATTGATTTACATCATTTATAGCTTCATTGATGGATAAATATTGATTTGATCCTTTAGGTAGTCATTCTTGAGATAAATGAGAAAATCAGTTTTCAGATAATACATTACCACCAATATCATAAGGTTGTTTTTTGCTTAAAATTATTTGTTTATCCTCTGCTCATTTTGTGATATCCTGACAATAAAATTCGTTGGCGTTATCTGAATGTAAAATAACATTTTTTACTTGATTTCAAGAAAATTGTTTGTTGATTTTTTCAAGAGCAGGAAGAATTAAATCCTGATATGATTTATTAGGAGCAATATTATAACTAACAACATTATTTGAATAAAAATCAATAATTACAAAAAGATATAATCATCCTTCTTTAGTATTTATTTGTTTAGTGTCCATTGATCAAATTTGATTTGAAGAGGTTGTACTTTTATAATCTTTGTTTACTTTATCCATTGTAGGTATTCACTTATTTGGATTTTTTTTGTTTTTAGGATAGTTATTTTTAGTTTGTTTTAATCCTTGAATATTGTGTTCTTTCATAATTTTTCGCATTTGTTTTATTGATAATTCTATATTTAAAATGATATTTTTTTCTTGTTTTAATCACTCTTTAAAAGCTGAAAAAATTCTTAAATATCCATAAATTCTGCCTTTTCTTGTAGAATGAAATTCGATTAAAAGTTGGCATATTTTTTGATATTTATGATTGCATTTAATAATATGATTTTCTTCTTTTTTAATAGGTTTTTGTTTATTTTTTAAAAAGTAATATGTTGATCTGTTTAATTGAAGATATTGACATAGGTTTCTAATTGAATATTGATTTTTACAATCATCAATAATTTTAATTTTTTCTTTGATATTTAATTTGTTAATTACTAATGCTATTTGTTTAATTTTATCCATTAATAAAAATCCTTTCAGGTTAAAATTAGTGTTAATTATATAACACAATTGTTTTTAGAATACATTCAGGTTTTTTAAATTAATGGTCTAGTAAAAAGGGCTAAGTGGCAAGTGGCAAGTGGCGAATTAGTAAACTTACTATAATTTGCTAATCCAATTGTTCCTAAACCTAAAATAATTTTTTTAGAACTATTAATTAATTTAGTTTTAGTATTTGGTCTTTGATTTAAATTTCAAATATCTAAACCTAATTTTTTACCAAATAATAAACTATTAATTGAACCTAATAATGGATTTGCAATTACTTGACCATAATAAGCACTTGTACCAATCATTGCACAAATAGGACTTATACCAGTTCTAATTAATTTAGTTAAAGTATAGTTACTCAATTGTGTAGTCTCAGAATGTTGTTGTGGCATATTTATTTTCTCCTTTTGATAATTGATTAGTTTTTTTAATTTGAATTCTAACTGTTCCTTGACAATTTATATTATTACCAACACATATTGCAAAATTATCATGTACATCACTTACTATAAAATAATCATTTCTTAATTTAGGATATTCATCTAATAAAATTGCTCTAATATCATTACTAGTAGTTAAATCTTCTGGTTTTGGTGAATAAATAGTAATATGTGCTTTTTCATCAAAATATTTATAAATATATTCCATAATTATTTTTTAGAAAATTTTAATTCTATTTCTTCAATATAATCTTTATCATTACCAGTCATAGTAGCACTTATTGATGTAATATTACTAAATTTTGCTTTACCTTTTTCATAACCATTATTACCAGCATTTATTATTGCATTTTCTAATTCATCATTAGTTGGTGTATCACCAGCAATTTTAATTTTTCCTAAATTTTTAAAATAAATTAAATCATTTAAACTAATTCTAAAATCATCAAAATCAGCAATTTTAAATGTTACTGGTGCTTTTTCTCTTTCTTCTGGAGTTAATTTAATTCAATTAGTTCAACAACGTTTTTGTGCTTCTTTAATTTCATCAACAGTTGGCATTTTTTCCATAATAATAAATGATAATCAACCACGAATTGCTGTTGTTATACCATAAAGTGCTTTACCTAATGTTTTTTGATTTAATGTATTATTATCAATTAAATTTACTATTTTTTGAAAACTATTAGGTTGTGCAAATGCATTTTTATGTACAAAAACTCCTAATACTTTTTTTAAATCAAATGTTTTTTCTAAATGTAAACCAGTTTTAGTATCTTTAACCATATCTTTATTTAAAAACATATGTTTATATAAATACATACCAAATACTGATTGTTTATATAATTGACCACTTGCTACAGTATCAGCAGCAATTTGACCATAATTTAATCTTAAATATGCTTTTGTTAATTGTAACATTGGAGTAAATCCTAATGCACCAATAAAATCACTTACATTTGTACCAATTTCAGTTTCAGTTATATTTCCTAATAATTCATTCATTTTATCACCAATTTGATAAAATGCTGATTTTGCTGTATCTTCTGTCATTTCTAACATATTAATAGGAATTACTTGTGATTTAGCAATACAATAATCTTTAATACCTTGTAAAAAAATACATTCTTGTATAAATAAATAATTTCTTAATGCACTTTCTGCTCATATTGATAACATATTTGCTTTTAATGATATTGGACTTGACATAAATCTATTCATATCAAAATCTTCAGTTCTTCAATCAATAACTAATATTTGGTCTAAAATAACACTAGTTGTTCTTAATGTTGTTCATTGTTTCTCTGTACCAGTCATAACATCATATTTTGAACCTCAACGTAAACGTTCACCAATACGATAATATGCTTCTGCTGTAAATGGTAATTCAATTATTTGTTCTGCAACTGCACTTGCTTTTAAAAACATCATACTTTCATCATTATAAAGTATACCTTTTACTTGTGCTTCCATAGCAGTTAACATTGCTTTATTTCCATTATTACCACCAGTAATTAAACCAGTTGGAACTTGTGGAATAGCCATAATATCTCTCCTTTTGAGAAATATTTAATTATTTACTAAATAAAAATTCTAAAAATTTAATCATTTCTTGTTTAGTTTTTGCACCAACAACTTCTGTATTTTTTAATAATTCTTCATTTTTAGATGTAATATTATTATCTAATTCAAAAAGTGTTTTTGGATTAAAAAACTCTTGTTTAGATTCTTCATTTTTAATAATTTCTTGTTTTTTAATTTCTTTATTATGTAAATTATTATTAAATATTTCTGCATAATCTTCTTTTATTTTATTTAAAGCAGAATGTTTATCAAGTTCTTTATATTCAGTATTAATTAATGATTTAACTATTTTTAATTGTTTATCATTAAAACCATTAAATAATTCTTTTTCTTGATATTCATTAACTTTATTTTCATATTCTTTTAATTTTGTTTCATATTCATTTATTTTTGGTTCTAATTCAGTTTTAGTATTTTTATAAACAAAATTTCGGTGTTGTTCTAATAAATTTTCTAATTCTTCATTAGTATAATTTTTACTTTTATCTCAGTTAAAGTTTTCCATATTTAACTCCTAAACTCACAGAATGGCTACTGTTTCCTTAATATTAATTATATCATTTTTATCCTTTAAAATAAAGAAAAAAACCTATATTTATTATAGGTTTTTAATCATTATTTTCTATTTTTCTAGGTTCACAAATATTAATAATTATATTACTATTATTTGTTTCTACATCTTGATTTTCTATTAAATCATCAAACATATCTCTATGATTTGTTCTTAAATAAGCTCAATCATATTGAGGTACTTGTGTAACATTTTTTAATCTTGCAATTCCAATTTTAAGACATGCTTTATCATATTCTTTAATAAAATCTTTTTGTCATTTTGTCGACCTTCTTCGGCAATCAAATATATATTTATTATCCACATTTAAAATATAATTTAATTCTTGTTTAGTACATTTTTTTAAATTATCTTTATTTTCTCTTAAATATTCTTGTATCTTTTCTTTATAATTACCTAATTCTTTTCTTTGTTTTGGCATATTTATCACCTTATTTTAAAATATATATTAATTATAACATTTTCATAAAAAGTAAATTACAACATTTCTATATTAATTATTACTATAATAGAAATTATGATTAAGAAAGGAATAATATTATGCCTTGAATTAATAATAAATATGATTATGATACTTTTGATATTCAACATGCAAATAAAAAATTAGAAGATTATAATAAAGATTTATTAGATTATGATTATTATTGATATAAAAATAAATATGATAAAACTAAATTTAAATTAATACAAAGAAGAATGAAATTATTAATTAATCCTTTTGGAAAATCTTATCTTCCATTAAGAATATATAAAAATTTAGAAACTAATGAAAATATATGTCCAGTTAAACAAGCAATAGGAATTAAAAAATATAAAAATTGTACTAATAATTTAACATTATTTATAATTAAACAAATACATAAAGGTAAAAGACAATGTGATATTATAGATATGTTACCATATTGTAATATTTCTAAACAAACTTATAGTAATATAATAAAAAATACAAAAATAGAAATTCAATTACCAATTAAAAAATATGAAGTTAAAGATTATTTACATATAGATATGGATGATTGTTTTGAATATTTAGCAAATGAACAAGGAATAATAGAAAAATATTGTATTAGAATTTTCAGTCTTTATACTCATAAAATTAATATTTATAAAAATAGAAATCAATTACAAAATAAAACATGAGCATATATGATTTTTAAACCAAGTGATAATATAACTCAAGATAAAGTATATGATTTTATATATACAACTACTATTAATCATTATAATATTAAAATTAATCATTTTACTGATATATTTTGAGAAAATAATAATTTAATTATTGGTGGAGATGGTGCATTATGAATTAGAGCAATGGCAAAATGATTTGGTGGAAAATATATATTAGATTGTTTTCATGGTATTAGTTATTTATGAAAAGCATTTATTAATGTAAAAGGAAAGAAAAAAGCAGATACAAATTGACCTAATTATTTTGATACATCATTTAATTTTAAAAGTGGTAATTATAATGAATTAATTAATATTTTAAAACCTAATGTTAATAAACAAACATTTAATTATTTTTATAATAATGAACAAGGAATTATTAATCAAGGTAAAGATTGAAATATTGGTTGTCATGCTGAAAGTACTGTTTCACATTTAGTTAAATCATTAAAAGGTTATGGTGCAAAATCATATAATTATAAAACATTTGTAAATATGTTAAATACAAGAATTGCTCATATAAATAATCAAAATATTATTATTTGTTAATATTATAAAATTAAATAAATCTAAACCTAAATAATTAGGAATTTTTAGTTTTTATTAAGAAAAAAGTATCACAAAATGCTTTATTTTTTTTAATTAATATGCTATAATTGTGATAACAATTAAAGATATTTTTCTCTCAAAAAAATATACTTTATACGCATTTTTTAAACGGCCATTTATTTAGACATATTCCGTAATTAAATTTTTTAAAAGTCAATTAATAATTTTAAAATTTATTTTATAATTTTGTTATTAACAATAAATTTAGAAAAGTGTTGATAAAAATGATTTTTGAAAATTTAAAAAAATTAAAAAATGAAGAATTTTACAGATATTTTGGTATAAAACGTTTTCATTTTAATGAAATGTTAGAAAAATTAATTGAAATAGAAAAATTAGAAAAAAATAAAGGTCGAAAAAATAAACTTTCAGTAGAAGAAAGATTAATGATGACTTTATTATACTGAAAAGAATATTATACTTTTTTTCAAATGAGTATTAAATCTAAAATGAGCCCATCAAGTTATTTTCGAAATATTACTTGAGTAGAAAATAAACTTAGTAACCACAAAGATTACCAATTTTTAAAAGAAAGATATAAATTAAAAATTGATAAAAAACAAGAAAATTCAAATGAATTTCAATTTTATTTAATTGATTCAACTGAGATTGAAATTGAAAGACCAACTAAAAAAAACTACAGTTAGAATATTTTTCTGGTAAAAGTTGAATGTATTCTATAAAATTTCAAATTGTATATGATTTTTTTAATAAAAAAATTGTTGATATTTTTGCTGATAATGGTAAAGTGCATGATTTTCAAATATTAAAAAATTCAAATCTTGAATTTTCAGAAAAAACAATAATTATTGGTGATTTAGGATATCAAGGTATACAAAATATTTATAAAAATACAATAATACCAATTAAAAGAACTAAAAATAAAAAATTAACTAAACAAGAAAGAAAATACAATAAGATTGTATCTAAAATTAGAATTAAAGTTGAACATGTCTTTGCTTGATTGAAAAGATTCAAAATTTTAGTAAATAAATGTAGAAAATCTAAATTTAGACTTATGTACTTAAGATTTAACTTACTTTGTGAAATTTTTAATAAAATAAAACCATTAAAATAAAAAAAATATTAAAAATATTTTTTTAAAATTTAAATTTTTATCGAGTTAATATAAAAATATTATTAACAATTTTTTGTTTAAAATGTAAACTCATTTTTTAAACTATTTTTTCAAAAAATATTTATTTCTATATTCAATAACACTAAATAGTTTTAAAACAATTTTATTGACAATTAATTAAATTTAATTACGGAATATGTCTTTTGTTTAGTGTCCATTGATCAAATTTGATTTGAAGAGGTTGTACTTTTATAATCTTTGTTTACTTTATCCATTGTAGGTATTCACTTATTTGGATTTTTTTTGTTTTTAGGATAGTTATTTTTAGTTTGTTTTAATCCTTGAATATTGTGTTCTTTCATAATTTTTCGCATTTGTTTTATTGATAATTCTATATTTAAAATGATATTTTTTTCTTGTTTTAATCACTCTTTAAAAGCTGAAAAAATTCTTAAATATCCATAAATTCTGCCTTTTCTTGTAGAATGAAATTCGATTAAAAGTTGGCATATTTTTTGATATTTATGATTGCATTTAATAATATGATTTTCTTCTTTTTTAATAGGTTTTTGTTTATTTTTTAAAAAGTAATATGTTGATCTGTTTAATTGAAGATATTGACATAGGTTTCTAATTGAATATTGATTTTTACAATCATCAATAATTTTAATTTTTTCTTTGATATTTAATTTGTTAATTACTAATGCTATTTGTTTAATTTTATCCATTAATAAAAATCCTTTCAGGTTAAAATTAGTGTTAATTATATAACACAATTGTTTTTAGAATACATTCAGGTTTTTTAAATTAATGGTCTAGTAAAAAGGGCTAAGTGGCATATATAAAAAATCTAATTATTTATAAAAAATAATTAGATTATAAATTAATAAAAATAAGTAAGTTATTATATTAAAACATTTTCAATTTTTGATTTAAATTTGAAACATTTGCCAAATATTTATTTTCTAATTGATTTATTACTTTAGTATTTAACTTATCACTTTGTTTTAAATAGTTTTGTTGAGATGCAACTTCTGACAATAGTTCTAAATTTTCAAATTTATTTTGATTATCTAATCATGCTTTAACTTTATCAAAATAATTAATTGGTTGTTCATCAATAACATAATTTCTTATATTTTTAGGCATTGTATATTTTCACTCCTTTGTTATTTTATAATTCATTACATACTTTTATAAAAATTAATCAAATCATTTAAATAGTTTTCAAGTTAAATAATAAATACCACAACTAATAAGATTTAAAGCAATAAATATACCTACTAAAATACCAACAACAGCACCAACACCAATACTTGAAACTAATCCTTCACCAATAAGACTAGCTAAAAAGTAAGTTAAAATAATTAATGGTGCAACAATTAATAAACTAGTAAATAAACTAACAATTGCTTGTCCAGTACGACTTTTAATAATAACTGACATTAGCAAAGCAATACTAGTAATAGTAATAGAAAAAAATAATGTAAATAAAATAATAATTAATAATTGTCAATTAAAAATGGAACTAATCATTCCAGATAAAGGAACAACATAACCAATAATCATAACACCAATAAAAATAATAATATCAGAAATTAAAACTAAAGCTAAATTAAATATTGATGTTATAATAATAAACTTGGTTTTGCTAATTCTTGTTAAACCAATGCGTCGATAAACTACGCTTTGTTTTAAATCTAATAAAATAGCTAAAAAAGTTTGAATTGAAAAGGAAGCAGTTTGTGTCAATCAAATAATCATCAAAATAAATCGTCCAATGTTTTTACCAGCAGGTGATGATAATATTTCATTATTTCCACCAATTGATGCACCAATAAAAATCAATGGTGAAACGAAAACTGAAAAAATAATAATTGAACGATTACGTTTTAAATAACTTCAAAATAAATTAAGAAGAGATCAATCGTTATTTTTGTTTTTTAAGGTGTTTTTTTCAAGACTTAGCTCATTTTTCATTATTTTCCCCTCCTAATCTTTTTAATAACGCTTCGCTATCATACATACCTATTTTATATTCTTTAAATTTAGTTTTAACATATTCTTCAATACTTCCATATTCTTTAACAACAGTTTTAACAACATTTATACTAATAATTGAACCTTCAAACATGAAGATAATTTGTTGACAAAAACGTTCAATTTCTTGCATATTATGTGAAACAATTAATACTGAAAGATTAGGTTTAATAAAAACTTCTTTTTCTAGTAATTCATAAATTCGCTCACGTACCTCTAAATCTAATCCCGTAGCTAATTCATCTAAAATTAATAAATCTGGTTCAACAATTAATGCTAATAAAATATTTATTTTTTGTTGTTGACCACCCGATAAAGTAATAATAGGTTTATTAATAAATGCTTCGGCGTCCAAATAGTACAATAACTTTTGAATGTCTTCAACAGACTTATTTAAACGATAAGCTCTCATATAATATTGGGCCATATCTCAACCAGTTAAACCACGAGGAAATTTAGTTTCTTGTAATTGCATGCCTATTTTTAAATCAGATTTAATATTAATAGTACCTGTTGTTGGTTTACGAAGTTGGGAAATCATTTCACATAATGTTGTTTTTCCAGTACCATTGGGGCCAACAATACCAATTTTGGCACCAATAGCAATATTCAGACTAACATTTTTAATGACTTCATTACTATCATAGTTTTTACTGACATTAATGATTTCAACATTATTTTTTTTATCTTTAATCATAATTACTTCCTTCCTATAACTTTATAATTTTATCATAATTACTACATAAATATTACTTGTTTTTTAAGATATAAAAATTAAAATATTATATAATATAATGTAAACTTCATTAGGTTTTTACTCATTATTTTCATAAAAAGTAAATGAGTTTTTATTTTTAAAAAAGGAGAAAATTATGAAAAAAAATGTACAAAAAAAAGAAATAAAAAAATTAAAAAAAGAGAAAAAAGAATTAGAAAAAAGTTTGAATCCATTTAACAAAAATTTTAGTCTTAATAATAAAGAAAAGGTATTAAAAGAAATTGATTTAATCAATGAAAAAATTATTAACTTAAAACAAAAATTATTAGTAGATTATGAAGAACATTTAGATGAAATTGAAAATGGAAATCTAGAATTTAATTTTAACATCCAACAGTTAAATAATGAAGATCAATATTTAAAAGATAGTACTTTTCTAATAACTAATGATGATATAAATAGTATAAATTCAGAAGAATTAATTAATATGCAATATGGTAAAAAATGTTGTCCACCATGCACAATTTTCTAATTTTAAATATTTTTATATAAAAATTTAAATAATTATTAATAACAACACTTTTATTATTTATAATTTAATTTTTGAATTATAAAATTAAAATAATATATAATATAAAAACAAACTTGATCAAAGTTTTAACCCATTACTTTATTTTAAAAGTAAAGGGTTTTTTATTTTTTAAAAGAGGAGACATTAAAAAATGGATATTAATGATTTAGAAAGAGAAGTTAACTTTATAGCAGATAATTATCATATTATTAATCTTTATTTACATTTTCCAATTGAAACTTATAGTAAAGATTACAATGATATTTTTGACTTTTGACAAAATAATAAAAAAAATACTCAAAATCATCATCAATTTTTAAATAAAAAAATAAAAACTTTAGAATCTTTAAAAAAATTAGAAAATAATTTTATAAATTCAATAAATAACCTATCAAAAAAATTAAATAATAAAAAAATAAATAAAATAATAAAAGTACTTACTATTCTGTAACAAATAAAAGTAAATCAAATTTATCACAAATATAAAAAAAAATTTATATAAAAAAAGTAAATACTTGTTTTTAGTATTTACTTTTTTTAAAGTTATAGTTATTAATAATTTAATTAGATTTTAACCTTCATCAATAATACTTGAAGTTGGTTTAATATTATTAATAGGTGAGTGAATTTTTGCTTTATGTTTATTAAAAATAAAATCATATACTTCAGAATAAAATTCAACTGAAACAATATTTAATTTTTTCTTTACTTCTTCTGGAATATCTTCTAAGTCTTTTATATTAGCTTTTGGAATTAAAATTGTTTTTAGTCCACTACGATGAGCAGAAATTGATTTTTCTTTTAATCCACCAATTGGTAATACATGACCACGAAGTGTAATTTCACCTGTCATACCAATATCTTTTGATACAGGTCTACTTGTCAGAGCAGAAATAATTGCAGTTGTTAAAGTAATACCAGCACTTGGACCATCCTTTGGCACTGCTCCTTCAGGAACATGGATATGAATATCATGTTCTGCAAAGAAAGTATCAGGAATATTGAAAGTAATAGCATTTGCTTTAATATAATCTAAAGCAATAGTAGCAGATTCTTTCATAACTTCACCTAATTTACCAGTTAATACTAAATTACCTTTTCCTTTAAAGTAGTTTACTTCAATTGGTAAAATATCACCACCATATTGAGTATAAGCAAGACCAGTTACCACTCCAATTTGTGATTCATTTTCTTTTTTAGTATAATCGAAAATTTGTTTTCCTAAATAATCTTTAACATTATCAGCAACAATTTCTTCAGTAGTAATTTTTTTATTTAAAAGTTTAACAATAAATTTACGAGCAATTTTATTTAATAATCTTTCTAACTGTCGAACACCTGATTCTCTTGTATAATATTTAATTATTTCTTCTATTGAATTTGGTTTAAATTTTAACATTTTATTACTTAAACCAGTAATTTCAATAACACGAGGAATTAAATATTTTTTTGCAATTTCAAGTTTTTCTAATTCTGTATATGAAGAAAGTTCAATAATTTCCATTCGATCTTTTAATGGTTCAGGGATACCTTCCATATAATTAGCTGTTGCTAGAAACATAACTTGTGATAAATCATAATTTTCTTCAATATAATGATCTGAAAAATTAGCATTTTGTTCAGGATCTAATACTTCTAACATAGCACTAGCTGGATCACCACGATAATCAGATGACATTTTATCAATTTCATCTAATAAAAATAATGGATTAATAACTTTAGCACGTTTCATACCTTGGATAATTCTTCCTGGCATCGCACCAATATAAGTTTTACGATGACCACGAATTTCAGATTCATCTTTAACTCCACCAAGTGAAACTTTAACGAAAGTACGCCCCATCGCTTCAGCAATTGATTTAGCTAAAGAAGTCTTACCAACACCAGGAGGGCCAACTAAACAAATAATTTGTCCTGGCATTGCCTTAGCCATTTTTTTAACAGCAAGATATTCAATAATTCTTTCTTTAACTTTTTCTAAACCATAGTGATATTTATCAAGAATTTTTTTTGCATTAATTAAATCAAATTTTTCTTCACTTTTTTGAAATCAAGGTAAAGTCATCATTCAATCAATGTATGTACGAATTATATTTGATTCACTTGAAGCTTGTGGCATATCTTCATAACGACTAATTTCTTCTTTAACACGAGTTTTGATTGCTTCAGGAAACTCTTCTGTTTCTAAGCGTTCTAAATAACGTTTCATTTCATTAGACTTACCATCAATTTCGCCTAATTCTTCTTTAATAGCACGCAATCTTTCTCGTAAATAATATTCACGTTGTTGTTCATCAATACGATCTTTAATTTTAGCTGTCAAATTCTTTTCAATGGCACCAACTTGTTTTTGACCACCAACATCTTTCAATAATAAATCTAAACGTTTATTAATATCAATTTCTTGTAAAATTTCTTGGCGTTTATTGATAGTTAAAAATGGTAAAAATTGAGCCATTTTATCAATAATTTCACTAGCTTTCATTCCATCGGTGATTTGACTAATTACACCTTGTGGAATTGAACCATGAACATCTAAAATCTGTTGTAAATTATTTACAATTCTTTGGATCAACTCTTCTTCTAATGATTTTGAAACATTAGGACTAACTAAAGTTTCAGCATCTCCTGTATAAAATTTATCATCATAAAACTTAGAAACTTTAACTCTTTGTTGTCCATAAAAAGATACCGTAAGTGTACCATCATTATGACTTTTTTGAATTTGTACTTTACACAAAGTACCATGATTGTAGACTTCACTTAATTGAGGATTATCTACTTTTGGATCCTTTTGCGAAACTAAAATAATTTCTGAATTAAACTTAGCTACCGATTCATTAATTGCCGCTACTGATTTATGTCTGCCAACTTCTAGTTCTATTTCAACTGTTGGGAAAACAAAACTTCCTCTTGTTACTAGTACTGGAATATTAGTAATATTTTTTATCTTCATTGTCTCACCTCAAATAATGTATTAACTGGATTATAATATAAAACATTAGCACTTGCAATACTTAATTGCTAAAATATCTAATTTTTGATTTATACTATACTTTTACAGCAGCACTTATTAATTCATATTTAATTTATACTAGTAATATTTTATTACATTTATTTTTTTTTTGATAATTTTTACTTTCTGAAAAAAATAAACGATAAAATAACCTAATTATTAAATTGGTAATTAGGTTATATAATAATTATCAAATTAAATTAAGCACTTGTTGTTTGCTTTTGGTTTTTACCGTTACTTTCTCATAATAAATCAAAGGCTTTATTACGTTTTAGGGTAGTAGTAACTAAACTTAAATCTTTAATATTTGTTTTAACTTCTTCAATGCTTATTTTAAATTGGTCGGCAAATGTTGTTAATTGTTTTTGAACTTCCTCTTCGGTAATTTCTATTTTTTCTTGTTTAATAATTTCTTCAATAACTAAAAAATTCTGAAGTTGCATAATTGCATCCTTTTTTATTTCATTAATAATTTCTTCATGAGATAAACCAGTTGCTGCCATATAGTTTTCAATTGTAAAGTTTTGATTAGCTAATTGTTTTTTAAATTCATTTTCTAAACGTTCAGTTTCATTTTTAACAGCAAAACTTGGAATTATTATTTTTGAATCTTTAACAATTTTAGCAATAAGTTCTTCCATAAATTGTTCCTTAATTGTCATTGTTTTTTGTACTTCAATTTGTTTTTTAATATTTTCTAATAATTGTTCAGTAGTAGTAACATCTGGAATGTTAACATCTTTTACTAATTCTTCTAAATCTTCATTAATAACTTTTGTTTTTATTTCGTTTAATTCAATTTCAAATTGTACTAATTGACCTTTTAAATTTGGAACATGATAATCTTCTGGGAAAGTTACTTCAATAGTTTTTTTAGATTTAGGTTCCATACCGATCATTCCTTCTTCAAAACCAGGAATAAATTTACCAGAACCAATTTCTAATTCCATGTTTTTAGCTTCACCGCCAGGGAATTTTTTACCTTCTAAAAAACCAGTGAAATTAAAAACTGCAGTATCACCTTTTTCTAATTTTCCTTTTTCTTTTGGATTAAAAATAGCAAAACGATCTTGTAATAGTTTAATTTGAGTATCAATTTCTTCTTGATTAACAGTTGCTACAGGTTTTACTATATCAATACCACGATATTTACCAATAGTAATTTCTGCTGGTAAATCAAATACAAACATTATTTCACACTCTTTAATAGTAGATTTTTCCACATTAACTTCGGGTTGATTAGTAGGCATTAAGTTAGGTTTTTGTTTTAAGGCAAAATCATAAGCAATAGTAATAACTGCTTTAGTTGCTGTTTGTAAAGTTTGTTCTTCAGTTACATGTTTTTTAGCCATTTTAATAGGAACTTTTCCTTTACGAAATCCAGGAATTTCTACTTGTGCAATCAATTTATTTTCAGCTTTTGCCAATTGATCTTTTCAAGTTTTAGCATCAATGGTAACATGTCATTTTCCAAGACCATTTTTTTCATCTTTTATAATATTTAATGTCATTTTTCAAATCTCTCCTTATGTAATTTGTTGTTGAATCATAATACTTAAGTATTTTTTTATTAAAGTAGTAGTAGTTTTAAATTTTTTAGCACTTTCTACCAATTTTACACTAATAAACTGGAAACTACAAGCACGAATATACAAAGCAGCTGCTAATGCTGCTGCTTGATTTTTATTAGGTAATGTTGGAAACAAATTCTCAAAATAACTATCCAATAAAAACAAGCAAATACCATAAATACCTGGATTATCAATATGAACTTCATCTTCAAATATTTTTGTAATTTTTAAATAAACGAGTGATTCCTGTCATTGTGTTATTTTTTTTGGATTAATTTTAAATGTATCATGACCTTTTATTACTTCTATTTCTTCATCAATACCTTGATTATTTAATATAAATAATAGTTGTGTTTTATTTATATTATTTATATTTTTATTTGTAAGATAAATCTTAATTGTTGGCAAAATTAACCTAGCATTATGACTTTGTAAATAATAAAATGCCACCGGATGAAGATCTTCATCAAATGGATTCATTAATACACGACTTATTCTCTCTAAATTTCACTCATGACTTTCATTTTTACTATTTAATCTAATATGAGTAGTAATATTATGATGTAACTCTTGTAATGTAATTTCATGATGAATAGGAATATAAGGCATCTCTAATTCATGTTTGACCAACTTCATTGCTTGATCTCATTTATTTTCACTAATGAGGTGGTTAATTTTACCAATAATGTCTTGATAATAATTGTCATGATTTATCATTATTTAGTTAAACCTTCTTAGTATTTTAAAATTTAATGGCGCCCACGAGAAGATTCGAACTTCTGACCCCCGCCTTAGAAGGGCGGTGCTCTATCCACTGAGCTACGTGGGCATAACATTTACCATAAGTAATCTTAACTTGTTTGATTAAAAAATGCAATTATTAATTGGTTACTTTTCAATAAAAAAATAATATTATTATATTTAATATTATTTTGATATTTCATTATGTACTTTTAAACAATAATTTCTTTAAAAAAAATAAAATATTTTCATTTTTTATATTATAATAATTTTTGTAATTTAATAATTGTTCATTCCTAATATAGAAATTATTTCTATATTAGGATTTTTATTAAATTAAATATTGAAAAAGAAAAAGAATGAAAATATTATGTCTAGTGAAATAAGTACAAAAAGAAAAGTAATTGCTGGTGTCACAATAACTACAGGAACATTAACAACAACCGCAGGAATAACAGCAGCTTGTGTTGCTGCAGCACCTATGACTGGTAGTGCTTCATTATTACCAGCTGCTATTGGTGGAATTGCTGTTGGTACAACTTTAATAGTTAGTGGAATGGCTACTACTACAAATTTTGAAAGAAAAGAATCAAGAATTAATAAATTTTTAAGAACAAATCCTACTATCCCCACAGTAAGAGTATCAAAAGAAAATGTTAATCCTAATGACATTAAAGAATCACGATTTAACGAATTTTTAAGATTAAGTGGTTTTGTTTCTACAAAAAGAGTATCAAAAGCAAATATTACTCCTGATTACATTAAAGTATCTAATGAACTAGCAAATTCATCAAAAGAACCAGTTATGAGAACCAGAAGTTTAACAGTAACTTCTGTCTAAAAAGAAAACAAATTACATATTCATTTAAAAAAAACATTAAATTATAATTCATAAAATGCATAATATAACAAAAATAATTAATTTATATTATAATTATTTTATAATTTAATAAATGTTCATACCTAATATAGAAATAATTTCTATATTAGGATTTTTATTAAATTAAATTTAAATGAAAAGGACAAAGATTAAAAGATATGCCTACAAAAAATCAAATATTATTTAGCAAAGCAGAACTTAAAGGGCTTACTAAAACACAAATACAATCATTTACAAACACTGTCAATAAATAAGAAATTGATAAATTTATTTTAAGTATCATTAAAGCAAATGATAATAATGGGTTACCAATTTGAAGACAATTATTGCAACTATTAAGTCCATATCAAGTTTCAACAATTAACACCAACTTAATTCCCTTATTTACAAAAAATAATTTACTGCTTTATGCTTTTTTAAAAAAAACAAATGAAAGCACTTACAAAAAAAACAAATACAATCATTTACAAACACTGTCAATAAATAAGAAATTGATAAATTTATTTTAAGTATCATTAAAGCAAATGATGATAATAATGGGTGCCACTTGCCACTTAGCCACTTGCCACTTAGCCCTTTTTACTAGACCATTAATTTAAAAAACCTGAATGTATTCTAAAAACAATTGTGTTATATAATTAACACTAATTTTAACCTGAAAGGATTTTTATTAATGGATAAAATTAAACAAATAGCATTAGTAATTAACAAATTAAATATCAAAGAAAAAATTAAAATTATTGATGATTGTAAAAATCAATATTCAATTAGAAACCTATGTCAATATCTTCAATTAAACAGATCAACATATTACTTTTTAAAAAATAAACAAAAACCTATTAAAAAAGAAGAAAATCATATTATTAAATGCAATCATAAATATCAAAAAATATGCCAACTTTTAATCGAATTTCATTCTACAAGAAAAGGCAGAATTTATGGATATTTAAGAATTTTTTCAGCTTTTAAAGAGTGATTAAAACAAGAAAAAAATATCATTTTAAATATAGAATTATCAATAAAACAAATGCGAAAAATTATGAAAGAACACAATATTCAAGGATTAAAACAAACTAAAAATAACTATCCTAAAAACAAAAAAAATCCAAATAAGTGAATACCTACAATGGATAAAGTAAACAAAGATTATAAAAGTACAACCTCTTCAAATCAAATTTGATCAATGGACACTAAACAAATAAATACTAAAGAAGGATGATTATATCTTTTTGTAATTATTGATTTTTATTCAAATAATGTTGTTAGTTATAATATTGCTCCTAATAAATCATATCAGGATTTAATTCTTCCTGCTCTTGAAAAAATCAACAAACAATTTTCTTGAAATCAAGTAAAAAATGTTATTTTACATTCAGATAACGCCAACGAATTTTATTGTCAGGATATCACAAAATGAGCAGAGGATAAACAAATAATTTTAAGCAAAAAACAACCTTATGATATTGGTGGTAATGTATTATCTGAAAACTGATTTTCTCATTTATCTCAAGAATGACTACCTAAAGGATCAAATCAATATTTATCCATCAATGAAGCTATAAATGATGTAAATCAATATGTTATGTTTTATAATTATGAAAGAATACATTCTAAATTTCTAAAACCACCAATTTTACAAATTAAAATTTAGAATTTTATATCAAAAATGGTCCAGTAATTAAGGGCCAACCACCGGTTACCAATTTGAAGACAATTATTGCAACTATTAAGTCCATATCAAGTTTCAACAATTAACACCAACTTAATTCCCTTATTTACAAAAAATAATTTACTGCTTTATGCTTTTTTAAAAAAAAACAAATGAAAGCACTTACAAAAAAAAACAAATACAATCATTTACAACAGAACAAATAAAAAATTTCAGTTATAATAAGTTTTCGCTACTAGAAAAAGGAATGAGAAAAGCATTAAAAACAATTAATAATCAATTAACAATAGAATATGATTTTTATGAATTTAAATTTCAAATTGAATCATTAACTCCAAAACAATTAGAATGATTTACTTCTAATCAAAAGGCAGCATTTACCAAAGAACAAATACAAGTTTTTACAAAAGAACAAAAAAAGCTTTTAATAAACCAACTATACAAACAAGAAATCAACAATTAAATTCAAATTTTAATGTGAATAATATAAATGCTATTTTTGAAACCGAATCATTACCTAAAACAAATAATTCAATAATACCTTCATGATAAAAAGTAATGCCTAAATATTAGGCATTACTTTTTATTGCAATTAAATTATTTTGTTTTTATTTTTTATAACTAAAATTTCATACTTTTTTTATATAAGAATAAGAATAAGAATTTTAATTAAGTTATAATTAAAATATGAAATTTGATTAAACATTAGAATAATGATTTAATATATTTTAATTAAAATATAGTTATTATTGTTAATTATTTAGTATTAAGAGAGGGAAAAATATATGAACCAAGATTTGAAAAAACTTTTCCATGAAATGGATTTTAATGATGTTAATAATGAATTTAATCATGCTACTATTAAAAAAGTACAATATTTTCATCATAATCAACAAGTAATAATTACCATCAACTTACCTAATTTTCTAACAACTACTACTTTAAAAAGTTTTGAACAACATTTTGAAAAATTACCTGTTTCGAATATTAGTGTCGATTTTAATGTTTCCCTTACTGCTGATGAATCAACTGTATTAACATATTTTCATTATATTAAAACTCATAAATTGCAACTATTAGCTGGCATTTATTATTCTTTACCCGACTCAGCAATTAATTATAAAAATAATATTATTACCATTACTATTCATAATAGTATTGAAGAAAAATTAATAACTAATGAATTTTTACAATTTATTAACTACTTTCAACAATATGGTTTTAAAAAAATTCAATTAAAAACTAAAATAAATAAAGCAGAGCAACCATTTATTAGTTATGAAAATGAATCTAAAGCAGAAATTAGCAAAATTACTAACAATTTAAAAACTAAAATTCCTAATAATAATATAAGTAAAAATTTTAATACAACTACTTATCGCAAAAAAGCAAAAGTTAATTTAGAAATAACAGACCCAACTCATAGCATTAAAGATATCATTGGCGATGAACCCAATATTATTATTAGTGGTAAAGTTTTTAAAATTAATAAATTTTTAACTAAAACTCAAAAATGATTTTATTCATTTTGAATTACTGATTATAGTGATGCAATTACTTGCAAAGCATTTATTAATAGCGATCAACCAGATGAGAAATTTGATAATATTAAAGTTGATGATTGAATAAAAATTAATGCTAATAGTCGTTATGATAATTATAGTAAAGAACAAGTACTATGAATTGATGATTTAATTATTGATTTAAATAATAAAAATACTAACAATAATGATGATGTTAAAACTAAAAGAATTGAATTTCATACTCATACTAAAATGAGTGCTATGGATGGTATTACTTCAGCAAGTGATTATATTAATCAAGTAGTTAAATGAGGACACCAAGCAATTGGTTTTACTGATCACTTAAATGTACAAGCATACCCAGATATTGCTAATGCCGCTAAAAAACATCCAAACTTAAAAGTAATGTATGGTGTTGAAATGGATTTAATCCCCAATAATATTAGTATTACTAAAAATAATATTAATACATCATTATTAGATTTAGAATACATTGTTCTTGACTTAGAAACAACTGGTTTATCAACCAATTACCACGAAATTATTGAATTTGGTTATACAATTGTTAAAGACAATATGATTTTAAAACAAGATACAATTTTAATTAAACCAAATAATCCCGTACCTGAACATATTACTGAACTTACTAGTATTACCAATGTTATGTTAAAAGATAAACAAACATTACAACAAATATTGCCAACAATTATTGAAATAATTGGCAATAAAACAATAGTTGCTCATAATGCCAACTTTGACTTTGGTTTTTTACAAGCAGCAATGAAACAATTGGGTTTCATGCCTTTAAATAATCCTGTCATTGATACTTTGCAATTATCTAGAGCAATTCTACCACAACTAAAATATTATCGATTAGGTACTATTTGTCGTACTTATGGCATTAAATATGATGATGAAATTGCCCACCGTGCTGATTATGATGCTAATGTATTAGCACAAGTATTTTTAAAAATGTTACAACAATTAAAAACAGAATTTAATTGTATTAATTTACAAGAAATTAATAACTTAATTAATGAACAAATTAATTTTAAACTTCGTGGTGAACATATTACTATTTTTGCAAAAAATCAATTAGGATTAAAAGATTTATATCAATTAGTTTCACTATCTCATACAAAGTATTTTTATAAAACACCAAAAATCATATCAGAAGCAATTAATGAAAATAGAAAAGAACTATTAATTGGTAGTAGTTGTATAAATGGTGCTGTTTTTGAAACAGCATTAAATAAAAGTGAAGAAGAACTAATTAAAATAATGAAATGATTTGATTTTATTGAAATCCAACCACCTGCTGTTTATAAACACTTAATACAGCTAGGAAATATTAGTAAAGAACAATTACATGATACTATTAAAAAAATTATTAATAATGCTCTTAAATTAAATAAATTAGTAATTGCTACTAGCGATGCCCACTATTTACATCCCCATGAAAAAATGTATCGTGATGTTATTATTAATAGCAAAGCAATTGGCGGTTTGTTACACCCATTATTTGATCGTAAAGGTAAAGTTACATCATATCCCGATCAACATTTAAGAACTACTAATCAAATGTTAACAGAATTTAACTTTTTAGATGACCCTAATTTAATTAATGATATTGTTATTAATAATCCTTTGCAATTAGCAAAACAATTTGAAATGGTTAAACCAATTAAAGTTGGCTTATTTACACCAAGTATTGTTAATGTTGATACTAAATTACGTAATCTTTGTTATGAACAAGCATGAAATCGTTACGGTAATCCATTACCAACATATGTAGAAAAACGTTTAACTCGCGAATTAGATGCAATTATTACTCATGGTTTTGCTGTTGTTTATTGAATTGCACACAAATTAGTAGAAAAATCTTTACAAGATGGTTATCTTGTTGGTAGTCGTGGCTCAGTTGGTTCATCTTTAGTAGCTACTTTTGCTAACATTACTGAGGTTAACCCACTACAACCACACTATTTATGTCCACAATGTAAAACTAGTGAATTTATTAGTAATGGTTCTTATAAGTGTGGTTATGATTTACCAAAAAAAATATGTTCACAATGCAATATTGATTTAATTACTGATGGTCATGATATTCCTTTTGAAACATTCTTAGGATTTGATGGTGATAAAACACCTGATATTGATTTAAACTTTTCTGGTGAATATCAAAATAAAGCTCATGATTTTACTAAAGAAATGTTTGGTGAAGAAAATGTTTTTCGTGCTGGAACAATTTCAACAATTGCCAATAAAACAGCTTATGGTTATGTTAAAGCTTATGCAGAAAAAATTGGTCAATCAGATATGCGTGCAGCAAAACTAGAGTTACTAAGTCAAGGATGTGTTGGTATTAAAAGAACAACTGGTCAACATCCTGGTGGTATTATTGTTGTACCAAAAGAATATAATATTAACGATTTTACACCAATTAATTTTCCAGCTGATGATACTAGTTCTACATGAAAAACTACCCACTTTGATTTTAATGCTATTCATGATAATTTATTAAAATTAGATATTCTAGGTCACGTTGATCCAACAGCATTAAAAATGTTAGAAAATTTAACTGGTATTGATCCAAAAACTATTCCTAATCAAGATGAAAAAGTTTTATCATTATTTTCTAATTTAAGTGCCTTAAATATTACTAGTGATGATTTACTTGGCGAAAAAACAGGAGCAATTGGTATCCCTGAATTTGGTACTGGTTTTGTTCGTAAAATGTTAAGTGATACATTACCTACTTCATTTTCTGAATTAGTACAAATATCTGGTTTATCACATGGTACTGATGTTTGATTAAATAATGCTGATGAATTAATTTCACAACAAGGTTTAAAACTAAAAGATGTAATTGGTTGTCGTGATGATATTATGACTTATTTAGTATATCAAGGCTTACCAGCAAAAATTGCCTTTAACATTATGGAAGATGTCCGTAAAGGAAAAGGCATTAAACAAGAATATGAAAAGTTAATGCAAGAAAAGAAAGTTCCTAATTGATACATTAAATCTTGCAAAAAAATTAAATATATGTTTCCTAAAGCACACGCTACTGCTTATGTATTAATGGCATGAAGAGTAGCTTGATTTAAAGTTTATTATCCGCATGAATATTATGCTACTTATTTTACAACAAGATGTGAAATTTTTGATATTAAAACTATGTTACAAGGCATTGGTGCTATTACTAATAAATTAAAAGATATTAATAACAGATTAAGAAAAAATGATGGTCAAAAAAATACAGTTACTACTAAAGAAAAAGATTTAATCCCATTATTAGAAGTAGCATTAGAAATGAATGCTAGAAATATTAAATTTAGCAATATTAGTTTAGAACATTCTGATGCTAAACTTTTTCAAGTTAAAGTAATAAATGGTGAAAAACAAATTTTACCACCTTTTATTACTTTAGATGGATTGGGTGAAATTGTGGCTAATTCAATTGTTAAAGCAAGGAGTGAACAAGCAATTACTTCAAAAAATGATTTACAACTACGAACTAATATTACTAAAACTAATTATCAACTATTAAATGAGTTAGGAGTATTAGAACATTTAGAAGAAAATACACAATTAATGTTAGAATTATAATACAAAGAAAAAAGAAAAGATGTGGGATTATTATGTATAAATTAAGTAACAAAGCCAACTTTTATATACGTTTATCTGCATTAATAATGATAATTTTATTTTTAATTATTGATTTAATTAGTGCAATATATTATCCAATGGAAAAATTTGAAGATTTAGGATATGGTGAACGAGTAAGTAACTACTATGCTTTTTTTACTACTGAGAGTAATTATATGGTTGTTATTTATTTTTGTGTTTATTTATTTGATTCTTATTTTCGTGGTACTAAACCAAGTTTTCAAACTCGATTAGCAGTAACTGTTTATATTACTATTACGATGTTAGTATTTTGAATAGGTATTTTCACTGCTGAGCAAGATCCAAAACAATACAGTGCTTATAATTGGATTGCAACATTAATTTTACACTTATTAATGCCAATAATTATGATTACTAGCTTTATTGTTACATCAGGTCATCAATATATTAATATGAAACAACAACATAAAATATATTTATGATTAATTGTTATTTATCCAGCAATTTATTGTATTGTTATTCTAATTAGAGGTCATTTACGTTATTTAGATTTTATAGAAACTGGTCATCCACCAAGAGATACATGATATCCATATTTTTTCTTTGATTATTCAAATGGTGAATATGGATGATTAATCGCTGCTAGTGCCGTTGTTTTTGTTTTTGGTTTAGTTTTCAGTTTACAATATTTTTATATTTGAATTAATAACTTAATGTTCAAACGTTATCAAACTTCTGAACATCGTTTATATGATTTTTATCAAAAAATATTACGTCAACTTAATAAAAAAAAGAAAAGCAAAATTAAAAAGAAAAGAAAAAAGTAAAAATTTAAAACATATCTTATATTCCTTACATGATAAATATTATTGATATAATTAAATAAAAAAGAAAAGTTAGGTGATTGTAATTGAAAATTAACTTGAAAACAATGTTAAAACATGCACAAATTAACAAATACGCAATCCCAAGTTTTAACTTTGATAATTTAGAAATGTTAATTGCAATTACTAATGCAGCCGAAAAACAAAAAGCACCAATATGTTTAATGATAACACCTAACACTATTAATTGTATTGATTTAAAATATGTACTTGCTATTACTAACAATGTTATTAATCGTGCAAAAGGCCACTTGCCACTTAGCCCTTTTTACTAGACCATTAATTTAAAAAACCTGAATGTATTCTAAAAACAATTGTGTTATATAATTAACACTAATTTTAACCTGAAAGGATTTTTATTAATGGATAAAATTAAACAAATAGCATTAGTAATTAACAAATTAAATATCAAAGAAAAAATTAAAATTATTGATGATTGTAAAAATCAATATTCAATTAGAAACCTATGTCAATATCTTCAATTAAACAGATCAACATATTACTTTTTAAAAAATAAACAAAAACCTATTAAAAAAGAAGAAAATCATATTATTAAATGCAATCATAAATATCAAAAAATATGCCAACTTTTAATCGAATTTCATTCTACAAGAAAAGGCAGAATTTATGGATATTTAAGAATTTTTTCAGCTTTTAAAGAGTGATTAAAACAAGAAAAAAATATCATTTTAAATATAGAATTATCAATAAAACAAATGCGAAAAATTATGAAAGAACACAATATTCAAGGATTAAAACAAACTAAAAATAACTATCCTAAAAACAAAAAAAATCCAAATAAGTGAATACCTACAATGGATAAAGTAAACAAAGATTATAAAAGTACAACCTCTTCAAATCAAATTTGATCAATGGACACTAAACAAATAAATACTAAAGAAGGATGATTATATCTTTTTGTAATTATTGATTTTTATTCAAATAATGTTGTTAGTTATAATATTGCTCCTAATAAATCATATCAGGATTTAATTCTTCCTGCTCTTGAAAAAATCAACAAACAATTTTCTTGAAATCAAGTAAAAAATGTTATTTTACATTCAGATAACGCCAACGAATTTTATTGTCAGGATATCACAAAATGAGCAGAGGATAAACAAATAATTTTAAGCAAAAAACAACCTTATGATATTGGTGGTAATGTATTATCTGAAAACTGATTTTCTCATTTATCTCAAGAATGACTACCTAAAGGATCAAATCAATATTTATCCATCAATGAAGCTATAAATGATGTAAATCAATATGTTATGTTTTATAATTATGAAAGAATACATTCTAAATTTCTAAAACCACCAATTTTACAAATTAAAATTTAGAATTTTATATCAAAAATGGTCCAGTAATTAAGGGCCAACCACCCTCCTTTGGGTATTGTTGTTGAATCAGAGATTTTTTACAATAATACAAAAGGAGATATTACTAATGATATTAATTTAATTGAACAAGCAATATTATTTAGAAATAAAACTAATATTAATGGTCTTGTATTTACTGCTATCAATAGTCATCATCAAGATAATAGACAAGATTTAAAAATTTCTCTAATTAAAGAAATTGCTATTAAAATGTCTGAAATTTTTTTAGTATTACATGATAATGTTACTATTAATAATGAACAATTAACTCTAGCAATTAAAGCTGGTATTACTAAAGTTAATATTAGCAATGATTTAAGAAAGATTTATGTTGAAAGTCTAAAAAAAAGTTTGCAAACTAACTCTAATTTATCAAATATTAATACCTTAATAGAAAATGCAATGATAGCTATTCAGAAATTTGTTGAAGAAAAAATAATTCTCTTAGGAGCAAATAATCGATATAAATTTTAGTTTTTATACTTATAGATTTTATTTCAAAATAAAAAGTGAACAATATTGTTCACTTAAAATAGTTACTATTTTATTTTTTTAAAATATAAATAATTAAGAAAATTACTCAAAACTTTTTCATTCAAATTTATTATCCTATTTATAATAGGATTTTATTATAAAGTAAAGATTAAAAAAATATATCTTTAATAGTAATAGCAATAAAGATAACTAAAAATAATATAGCTCCAGCAATACTGACAATAATTTTATATTTTTCATTTAATTTTTTTCTTGTTACCGCTTCAACTGCATTTTCAACAAATTTATAACCATCCAATGGCGGAATTGGTAACATATTTAATAAAAATAAATTAGATGATAATAATGCTGCTCAACGAAAATATGTACTTGCTGCTTGTGTTGATGATAAATCAGGATTTAAAAAACTATTAGTTGATTTAACAATACCAACAGGTCCTGATAAATTTTGTCAATGAAAAGTAACTAATTGTCCTAATGCTTGTAAAAGACTGTAACTATCTTTAAAAGTATCAATGATACCATTACTAATAACTTGCCCTACATTTAAATAATAACTACCTTGACTAACACCAATGAATAATACTCCTTTTTGTTCTACAGGTTTAAAAGTAACAGTTTTATCATCTTTATTATCAAAAGTAATTTCATAATCAGCAATAACTGTACCATTAGTAGTCTTTTTATTATATTTACTTAATCATGTTTGTAAATCATAATATGATTTAATTGATTGTTTAGATTCAATATCACCAGTATTATAAATACTAGTAATAGCATCAGTATCTAAAATTGGTAAACTTGGATTATCTTTATTATATTTTTGAACAGCTTTATATAATGGTCCTGTTGTTGCATAGGTTGGTGGCAAGTTAGGATCATATTTATGTGGATAAATTCCATATCCAATCATTAATAAAATAAAAGCTAATAATAAATTCATTAGTGCACCTGCACTAATGAAAGCTGCTTTTTTACCACGTTGCAAGTTTTCCATCATTCGTTTACTATCAATTACTTCATCTTCTCGCCCTTTAGGAGCATCAGCAATTTCTGAAGCAATAGAAACATAACCACCCAATGGTAATAGTCTTAAAGTATAACGTGTTTCTTTTTTACCTCACTGCAAAAGTTTTGGTCCCATACCAATAGCAAATTCATATACATATGCTCCTGATAATTTAGCAATTACAAAATGAGCAAATTCATGCAAGGTAATTAAAAATAATATTGTAAATAAACCAATTAAAATGGCTAAAAATATATACATAACTTCATCCTTAAATTTTATATATTAAGCAATAGCTGCTAGAGTAATTAGAAAACCAAAAATAACTACTGTTGAAAATGAATCTAAACGATCTAATAATCCTCCATGTCCAGGTAGAATATTTGAAAAATCCTTAACATGATAATTACGTTTCAAATAAGAAAATAATAAATCACCCATTTGACTAGCAATTGAAAGAATAAAACTAGTAGCAAAATAAGCAATATAGATTGGTGCTTTACTATTAACTTCTAAAAAAGGTAAGGGATTATAATTACTTGTTTCTAAAAAAACAGTTACTGTTATCATACTTAAAATAATTGCTGTTATTAAACCAGTAATAGCACCTTCTCAAGTTTTATTTGGTGATACACTTGGTGCCATTTTTGTTTTACCATAAATTATACCACCAATAAAAGCACCAACATCATTAGACATAACAATAATGAATAAAAACAATAATGTTGGTCATCCTAGTTTTGAAAGTTTAATTTCTGATAACATTAAAAAATTAACAGCTTTAACAACAAACACTAAATAAATAATTCAAGTAAAAATAAAAATAACATCACTTAATTGAAAATTTTTACTTCGTCAAGCAATTAAAATAAAAATACAAATGAAAAGTAATAAAATTAATAAAGTCATTCAAGTTTCAAATCAATAATGATTATAAATATATGGACCAAAAGTTTCTTTACCAAGCGGAACTCATAAAAGTATGACTCCTGTTAAAATTATAGAAATTTTAAGTACAATTGATCAATTTGATTCTTTTTTTAAATTAATAATTTCTCATAAACAACCAATAAAAATTAAAGTATTAATTATCATAAATGTATACGCTGATCACTGTGGTTTATTACCAAAAATTGGTTCTAAATAAACTGCCCCAATAAACATTCATAATACACCACAAGCAATTAACATAAAGCTTGTAAGAATACGATTTCGATAGGTTCTAAAAAAATTACTAAGTTTTGCAAAAAAAGAAACTTTAGATTTTATATTTTCTTTATTTATTATCTTTTTTTTCACAATATTTAACCCCTAACTATTTATTGCTTTATTGCTAAATTTTCATTAAATCGGCTTTTTTATTGTTTTCTATTAATACAAGTTCTTTAATTTTACTATCAGTTAAATCTTGAATTGTAGTTTCTGCATGCTTTTCTTGATCTTCTGGTAATTTTATTTTTTTCAGATTTTGAACAGCATCACGTCGACAATTACGGATTTTAACTTTATATTCTTCAGTTTTTTTACTCAAATCTTTAACTAAAGTTTTACGAACGTCTTCTGTTAATTGTGGGAAAATTAAACGTATATTCTCTGCTTCGCTTTTAATTTGTAATTTCAAATCAGCTTTTGTAACAGCTTCTGTAATGTCTTTAATTAAACTACGATCATATGGTTTAATTAATAATTGATGTGCTTCTGCTACTTTAACTTGGGCAATATTACTTAAACTATCAACACCACCATAACATCTAACATTAATTCCTTCTAAGATATTAGGATTAGCTCTTCCGGTGCGAATTTTGTTAATTTCATTTTTATAACGTAAAATTATTTCATTCATCAGATTTGTGGCTTCTAAAATAATAACTTCCATATTTGTTTTCCTCCTAGTTAATAATTTTAAGTTGTTTTTAAATCAAACTATAAAAATTATATAATAATTTTTATTAAAACCAATGGAAAACTATTTAAAAAAAATAAAAAACATCATTAATTAATGATGTTTTTTTATTAATATCTTTGGATTTTATTTTCATCATTGTTTAAATCAACTAATATAAAAATACCACCAATAATACCTAATGCAGCACCAAAGATAATTCCTAATATTGCTAAAGCAATTTTTTGATCAGTAGTCGCTTCACCTTTACTTACTTTTTTGTATAAAATAAAACTGGGTATTGTTCATAACAAGTTATAGGGACTTCGTCCCTCGCCACTACGTGGCTCACCCAAATTATAGTCCCAGTAGGTTCACTGGGACTATAATCATTTTTATTTATCTTTATTTTTAGGTTTATCTTTCTTCTTAAAAATATTATCCAATTTATCCAAACCAGCAGATTTAATATCACTATAAGTCATATCAATACTACTTGCTTCTTTAAGGTATTTCTTAGGTGATAATTCACTTTTAAGTTCATGCACATAATGTAAAGCCCTAGAATTATACCTTTTCAACCAATGTCTAGGAAAAAATAAAGTCATAGCCATTGCTTCACCGCTATAACTCGGAGGCATTATACCTTTTTTAATCATTTTCTTTGTTCTACGAGATGAAAACACTACTTTATTATAATCCTCAATATTAGTATATAAATTAAGATTAAATATAACAACAAAGCCCAAAAAACGCATACGTTTAACTTGCACAACATACTCTACTTTTTCTCTTGCTTGTACTGGTATTCTATTAGGGTGTTGCTCAATCAAATACATCGTACCATTAAACATATGACCTATTAACTTACAAAATTGCCCTAAACTTTCTTGTTGATTTTTAAACTGTACTCCTAAATCATTAGAATTTATTTTTAATGCTAATTCATCTAAAATTATTAAATCTTGTTCCTCAAAAGCATAATTACTTGCTAACTGATTAAAAGTAAAAACATCGTTATAATTAACCAAATAAGAATAACCATTTTTTAATTTAATAGGGAAAGGACTCTAACTACTCGTTTCTTATGAGTTTGTGCTAAACAACAAGCAAGGGCAGATTTACCAGTTCTTGGAGGTGCTGAAATAATATAACTACCAACTCGTTTTAAAATTTTAACATTACGAATAGTTATAAGAATTGGATAAACAATTATAATCAAACCTATAACTAATAACACATAACCATATCAAGGCATAATAAACTCCTAACCTATAATTAAACTAATTGTTCTAACAAATAATCATAAAGGTATAATATTTTCTATTCCACTAACAATATCAACATTTAAAGCAGTACTAATCGTATCTGAAAAAATATGTCGTAATAAACTATCTGTTGTAAAAAGAAATTGTCTTAATGGTTCAACTGGTAAAACTTTACCAACAACACCATAAAGTACTCATCTAAAAGCATTACGTAAATGTCCAAAGACATCATATCAACTTGGTCTTTCATATTCGGGATTAAAAGGACTATTTGGTGGCACTGGCGTTATATTTTCACTTGAAAAAATATTAACTTGACCAAGATTTAACTGTGGTGACATATAAGAATATGAATCACCGTGAACGTCAAAAAATACTGTTAAATGTTTTAAATTTGGTACACAAATAGGCAAAGTAACAAAATTATATAAATCTTGTTGATAAATATCATTATCCACTTTACCTTTAAAAACATACTTTGTATTACCAACATAATCTAAAAAACTAAAAGTAAAATTAGCAGTAAAAGTTTTAAAACGTTCATATTCAAAATAAAACATAAATCATTGAATATAAAAACTCAAAGGTTTATCAATTTCAAAATTTAACTGTGTTTGAAAATTTATAACTCTCCTATCGTTATTAACAAAATTCAAATGATTAGTATTCTTTTCTGAAACATAATTATGATTAAACATAATACGTGAAAATTCATCCAATTGTTTTCTATTAAAAGTATAAACGCCAGACCCCATATTTATCTGTTGTTTTGGAACACCAACTGTATCATTATAATAAGAACATATATAAGTACCCTGATTACCAATATATTCACCACTAACTATTTTTAAATCCGGTTGGTCAATGTCAAAATAAGCAGAATTTCATGGTATTGTTGCTCAATCATCAAAATTATGATACTTAACATGTTTAACCATTTCTTTTGTAATATCATAATTAACAACATTAGGGTCATTTGAAGCAATTAAACTAGTGGGTGCTTGAACAGAAGTATTTACAACAAAAAATAATTTAACAAATTTAAATCACATAATTATTTACCAAACAAACATCTTAAAACTCATCATAAACCATAAAATATAATAAATCCAATAAAAAACTGTGTACCATAAACTGCTAAATTTCATAAAATAGTAGTAAATTGGTCAACTGGATTTCCTATAAACATAGTTCAATAATCAACTATACATTGATGTATTTTATTGTAAATATCTCAAACACTCATACTTAACACCTATCCAAATAATGACCTAAAAATAAATTTAATACTACGATAAATAAAATTAAAAATACACCCAATACCAACCAAAAAGTCAAATTAAACAAAATATAAACTTCATCAGTAATATTAGTTTGATTTAAAAATATACTAATATCATTACTAGAAAATATAAAAATTAAATGCAATATACTATTCACAAAATCACTCATAATTAATTACCAACTCCTCAACCACTAGATGTTCCAGTAAATTTATTACCACCAGCAGCACCTTTAAACTTACCTTGTTTTTTATTTTTTTCTTTTAATTTATCAATACGTTTACTATGAACCTTAGCAATTTTTTTACCAACAAATTTTGAACCACCTTTAATATTTTTATAACTTTGTTTTACAGTCCCCAATGTAGAAACTGGTTGAATATCAATATTTAAAAAACTGACATAGCAAACTTTATTAAAAGAATAAAAACAACAAAAGTTCCCAAATTAAAACCTAAATCTGCCATTGGCAAATTTCAAAATTTCATAAAAATTTGTCCAAATAGTTCTAAAACTTTTGAAATAAAAGCAACACCCATAATAAACTACTCCTATATTATTTTTAATAATTTTAAAATTAATGAAAAAGTAAAAAGCACTAAAATAATTGCTAACAATGGTGCTGGCATTGAAACTATTTGTTGTGAACTATCACCAAAAATAAAACTTTTAATAACCAAAGATAAATTATGTAAACCAGAAAAATCAGTAATATAACTTTGCAAAATATTTTGAACAATATTATTTAAAGAAGGTAAAAGTTTACCTAATAAAGGAAAAACAAAAATTATTGCAAAAAATAATTTAATCATAACCATTACCTCCTAAAAATAAATTTAATTTTTTCTATCTAAATCCACGAATAATATGTCCTATGAATTCTTTAATAAATACTAAGACCATCATAAATATTGGAATTAATACCGGTCAATTTGTCATAATTGAGTCACCAGCAAATACTCAATTAAATACATAACCAAAAGATTCTAAGGACATATTCCGTAATTAAATTTAATTAATTGTCAATAAAATTGTTTTAAAACTATTTAGTGTTATTGAATATAGAAATAAATATTTTTTGAAAAAATAGTTTAAAAAATGAGTTTACATTTTAAACAAAAAATTGTTAATAATATTTTTATATTAACTCGATAAAAATTTAAATTTTAAAAAAATATTTTTAATATTTTTTTTTATTTGGGCGGTTGTCAAAGTTACGAAATAATTTATTATCATATTAGTAACTTATTTCCAAAAATGAATTATTTGAAAAATAATGAAAATTAGATAAAATTACTCTCTTTAACCCTTAAATTTAAATTTATATTCGACGTATTTTAAAAAATATACATTTAAAAAAAATAAAAATTATTCTCAAAGTTATTAAGGAAAAAGACAAGAAATAATCTTGTCTTTTTTTTGTAATTGTAAAATTTTAAAATTTTTAATAATCGTCTTTAACGCTATTATCAACACGTGTTAGGGAACTAAAAAAGTGAACTACAACACAGTTGTTAAAAATAGTAGCTAGAACATGTGGACTTGCATGTATAAATAAAAAGTGGAGTGATACCTAATAAAATATACTAACCATTTAATGGTAATTCTTGGGGTGGGAGCGAATTGGAAACTAGTATATATATACCTGTTGTAGGGACCTATTGTATTAATTCTATTCTTTATTTAACCAACCTTGCCACTACCAAGTGAGCAAGTGTTGGTTTTATTTTTTATTTTTTTTGAAAAATTTTTTGGGCGAGAAAATAAATTTCAAACTTGTAAAAAAAATTGAGCGGTGCCGGTTCAATTAAAATATTAATTTGTTTAACACAAATTAAATAAATATTGAATCGAATGCCTCGATTTCTTTTTAAAATTTCACAATTTATTTTTGAGCCCAGAATTACTAGAATGAATAAAACGAATAGTAGTATTATTAATAACCTAAAAATCAAAATATATGTTCTTTATGCTAGAAGCAACAGAACATATTAGGAAAGGATTATTATGGTAATAGAAATTCTTGATTATGAAGCACTAAGAAAGATTGATAAAAAAATTAAAAAAAGAAGAAAAAGATGTGTTGAATGTAATGAATTATATGAAGATGACAAAATCCAAATGCTTTATCGCTTTAAAACAGAATTAGAAGCAGAACAACATGATATTAGAAAATTTGAAGATGATTATGATATTGATGAACATTTGGATTATACAAAACCATTTGGATATGTTTGTGATTGATGTAGAAGTGATTAATTATGCAAATAGAATTTAAAAAAGAACAAATTGTAAAAGATAGACCACAATCTATTCTTATTGATTATGGTGAATATAAATTACAATGTCCAAAATGAATGGTTAAAAATAATAGTTTTATTGCTGATGATAAATATACATATTGAGTTTTTAATTTAGAAAATATTAAAAGAGAATTAAGTGGTAATGAATTAATAAAATTATTAGAGCCATATATTAAAGACCAAAAAATAACTGTTAATAAACCAACTGCTCCAAAAGAATATTATCTTAATGATATAAAACTTGAACCATTAACATTTTATGAACAGCATAATAGTTGATTTATGGGTGAAATAACTGATAACAAAACTAAAATTACTAATCCTTGTTTTAAATATAACATTACGTGAGAAGAAAACAGAAAAGGTTTTAAAATAAATAATCCATATAACCATAATGATTTACCAATTAATTATATAATTACTTCTTTTAAGGAAATTTCAACTCATAATGAAAAAGTATTTTTGTTGAACGTGTAAACAAAATAAATTAGATTATTTATTCTTTAATACTAATGATATAAAAACAAGAAAATATTTTTTAAGAGATAAAAATGGTAAAGCGATTTGTTATGACTGCATTTTAAATATTAGGTTAAATAGGAGGTATAAATATGGATAAAGAAAAATTATTTTCTTATAAAGACCAAGAAATTATTCATGAATATAAAGAAAAATTAATTAAATATTTAAAAAATAAAATTGAAAATGATGAATATAGAAGTGCAAGTAATGATGCAATATATTATTCATTAATTAAAAAAATCAATAATCGAGAATTTGATTAATAATGCAATATGACTTAATTATTGGGATTGATCCTGTTGGAATTGGTAATAATGGAATTGTTATATATTCACATGAAACTAATAATATTGTTTTTAATGAAACATTTAATACATTAACTGTTTTATGAACTAAAAATATGTATAAAGAAAAATTTCAATTAATTAAAGAAAAATTTATTGATAAAAAAATATTAGTTATTGTAGAAAATTTCTTTTTAAGTTCAAAACAATTATTAACTAATCCATTAGCAACTCCTAAAATTATTGGAGCATTAATGGTATTAGTACAAGATGTTTTTAACTGAGATTATTTCGCAAGTTATCCTAAAAATAAAATAATAAATTATAAAGGAAATATAAAATTAACAAAACATGAACAAGATGCTTATAAGCATATTCAATATTATTTAAAAAATCATAAAAAAATATTAATTTTCGATAATTATTTAAGGAAATTATAAAAATGAAAGATAAAGCAAATTATGTCAAATTAACAGTAAAACTAAGTAACACTATTGAAGCAAAATATTACGAAAAAGGTAATAAAGAATTATATTATAGTGTTCGAGGTCAATGAAATGGTTTAAACTATGTTACTTTAATTTTTAACAACCCAAAACTTTATAAACGATGTATTTTATTAAACAAAAATGATGAAATTATAGTAACTGGTGAAATCTTTAATAATTGAAATATGAATATAAATCGTGCATTTTGTTCAATCAATGTTAAATGATTTAAAAAATGAAAAGAGTAAAAAATGATATTATGAAAAATTTTATTAATATTACCAATATTAATAACAAGTATAACACTAATAATATTCTTAATATTTATTATTAAAGAATTAAAAAAAGAATATAAAGTATTAAGAATATTAAGTGAAATTGCTAATCAAATTAAAAATAAGGAGAATAATTAATGATAATATTACCTACTTTGTTTGAAAATAAAGATGAAATTGAAATATTATCACCATTTCCAAAAGCAATTCATACAAGTAATGATATTAGAGCAATTATTTTAAGACAATACCCAAATGTTAAATCAAAACACATAATTGTTTCTGACCCCGAAAGTAATGTTGCATTAATAGTTGGTGATAATGATGTTTATCAAGGTTGAATTAAAGTAACAATTAAAAAATTAGAAAATTAAACGAGATTAAAATGCCAAATATAGAAAATCAATCAAATTATACTTTAACTAAATTAATTAGAACTGGTATAAGTCCTATTTGTGCAATGATTGGTACAAGTGCTTATTATGGTCAAGTAATTGCTAATCCAATATTAGGTTCAATTAATAGTTTATTATTTGGTAAAAAATTAGGTTTAGATATTTGAAATTTAAATCAAAGACCAAATACTAAAACTAAATTAATTAATAGTTCTAAAAAAATAGCATTAGGATTAGGAACAATTGGTTTAGCAAATTATAGTAAATGAACAGAAAATAATATTAATCCTATTATTCCAATAACACCAATTCCAATAACTACTACAACCACAACAGAAGGTCCGCCATGATTACTATTAAATAAACAAGAACATCAGTCATTAATGGATTGAGATACTTATATTTCATTAAATACTTATGGTATTTCAAATCTTATTAGTGGATTAACTGAGTTAATACCTAATAAATTTGAAGCAATAAGAAAAATTTGTAATATGGCAACTGGTGGATGTTTAATTTCAAGTGGTGTTGCAATGGGTATTAATAATGATTTTAATAATGCTTATGCAGTACCTACTATTATTGCTGGTGCAAGTGAAATAATCCATAATTTACTACCTATGGAAACTACAAATCATATTCAAGAAATGCAAAAAACATCATTTAATGATGAAACTGCAAGATTAGTAAATGATAATAGATTCACAATTAATAGTGAAACAACTAGTCAATACGGTAGTGATAATATGAGCAAAGTAGCATTAAATCACGATAATGCTTCATTAAATTGAGATTATAATCACATGAGTTTATAAAGGAGGTGAGTAATTTATGAATAAAGAAAAATTAATTGAATATTATAATCACGAAATAAAAACACATAAAGAAAGGATGGAACAATTAAATAAAGAAATTTCTTTATTAGTAACTATTATAAGTAATTCACAATCAATGATTGAAAGAATTAATGGTGGGCAATTTGATGAATAATTAAAAAAATTAAAAATTGAAAGGAAAATATTCAAATGAAAGAATTTTTACATGAATTAATAATTATTGGAACAAGTGTTGGAACATTAATTTGCAGAGAAATTATTGTTTTATTAAAAAGATTTATCACAACTCCAAAACATGTTAGAGCAAATAAAAAAATTAAAACATCAAAAAAAATAGCAAAATTAAACGAAAAAATTAATAAAGGAGAAAAATAATATGACAAAAATTGAATTTAATGAAAAATATAGAAAACAAGATATCAGTATTGATAGAGATTTTGATTTACATATTGATAATTGTTTTAAATTTTCTGATATTGATACATTAGAAAACGCAGTTAATGATTATAAAAAATTAATAAGTGAAATGCCACAATTAGTTAAAGATTGATTATTGGGATAAGATTAGGAGAATGTTAAATGTTAGAAAATGAAAATAATGTTCAACAAACAACTGAACCTTTAAATGAAAATAATGCTCAACAAGAAATAGAAAATAAAGTTAATGAAGTAGAAAATAAGTTAAATAAACTTAATCAAGAAATTAAAGAAAAAGAAATGATTAATATATTTAAAAAATATCAAGTTAAAACTGAATTTTATGATTATTTAAAATTTAAAACAAATAATATAGAAAATTCAAAAATTGAAGAAACTATTAAAAAAATGATTAAAGAACAACCAATATTTAAACAAACAATTAATACAGGTGGCAATAAACAAATAATTATTAATAATAAAACAAATGATAAAGAAAATTTTTTAATTAATTATAAAAAGAAAAATTATTTATAAACGAAAGGAAGAAATAAAATGTCAGTACCATTTAATCAAAATTTAGACAATACAGAGAGATTAGTAGAAGCACCAGAATTTATAGAGTTTTTTAAAATTTCAAATAGTCCATGGGCAAACTTTTTTCCTACTGAAATTGTTGACTCAGTAAATATTGAATTTATTGTTAAAAAACCAAAAAAACCGGAAGTAAAAATTATTGCTTGGGATGATAAAAGTAAAAGATATGAATTACCATATGTTGATACAGATAAAATTAGTAAAAAAATAACTAAAAAATATCTTGCAGGAGAAATTATTGCAGATGTAGATTTAAAAGCAAATAATGGACAAAATTTATTAGATAGTATGCAATATGAAGTTGCAAATGATTTAGCAGATAAATTAGCAATTGATGATACACAAGCAATTGCAAAATTTGCTACTAAAATCGATATTGAAGATACAACACCAGTAGGCTATTTAAAATCAATGTTATCTGCTTGAAATACTTTGTTTCAATTTAGAAACATTGCAAATAGTAAATTTTTTATTACTAATGGTCTTTATGATAGTTTAGTTTATTTAGCAGATAATAAAGGTTTAATTACCGATAATCAGTTGGCACAACAATTACGTTTAAATGGAAATAATTTATATGTAAAAGGCGTATTATGTGAAATCGTTCTTGATGACTATATGATTTTTACTAATGATAAAAATGAACAACAATTAATGACCTTTGTTTTAGCAACACCAAGAGCGATGAAAAGATATATGATAGAAAATACAGTTATTTATGTAGATTTTATTAAAGATGATAAAGCAGGAAGAGCATATAAAGTTGCTGGTGAAGTTGTTGGAGAAGCAATCCCATATATTTCTAATAATGAAACAACTTCACGTTGAATGTTATGTGGAGTTATTAAAACAGAAAAAACTGATTTAAAAAATAAAATTACAAGTTTAACAACTGATATTACTGCAAATGTTAATAACAATAATAGTGAATTAAATACACAAATAAAAAGTACTAATGAACTTAAATCATTAAATCCAAATTTAACAAATCCAACTATTAAATATTTTAGTGATGCACAAAGTAAAACTAATATAAATAATCAAAAACAAAAAGCAGGTGACTTATATATAACTATTACTGCAAATGTTAATGATTTAAATTATAAAGGAACAACAAATCCAATTAAAATAACTCTTAAATAAAGGAAATTAATACCATGCCAATCGGTACAACTAGTACAGCAATACTATTAAATATAAATAAACCAAAACATACTAGAATAAGTAAACAACAAGAAAATAAAAGTTTTTGATGAGAAATTTTAGAAATGATTGGTGTACAAGTAATAGCAGTAGCACTTGCTCCTTTTACTGGTGGGTTAAGTGAAAGTATAGCACTTGGATTAGGTGTAAGTGATTTAGTTGCTAGTATTAGTGCTTTTGGTGTAGAATTTTTAACTGATTTTACTATTAATCAAGTTTATGATTATTTAAAAGGAAATGTAACAAAGTTAAATACTTTCTTTAATATACTTCCTGCATTTGCTGGACTTAATAAAATTAGTCGTGGTTATCGTACAACTAAATTTATTAAACTAGCAGAAAAACTAAAACATTAGAACAAGTTGGAATTAAAGAAGTAAAAAATTTACAAGAAATTATTAATCAAGTAAGTAGAAAAGAAATTTTAACAGATAAAATTATTGGTAATAAACGTTATTTAATGAATTATAGTTTTACTCCTAATCGTGAAACAGTATTACGAGATTTAGGTTATGTTGTTAAAAGACAATATAAGAATAATTTTCAAAAACTAGAAACAGAAAAATTAATGGAACACTTATTATTACAAAATACATTAATAAAATTAAGTCCACAATTAACTCCAAAATTTAAAATTAAAGATATTGAAAAAGCAAATAACTTTTTAAAAAAATTTAATACTGATTTAAAAAAAGTATTATCTATGAATCAGCATGATTGATTAAATTTAGTTCATACAATACATACAGAAAATAGATATGGAAAAACTTTAATTTTAGATTTACAAAAAATTCGTGCTAATGCTATTAAATTTAATTTTAAAAATAATGTTATTCATCAAATTGTTTTAAAAGCAAATCAAACTTTTAAATATTTTGATATTAGATTTTATTTAAAAAAAGGTTTAAATAAATTTTGAAAAGATACATCATATTTTGAAAAAATACGAGAAAGTATATATAAATTACAAGAAAAATTTGAAAAGTTAGAAAAACAAGCATTTGAAAAAATTAATAAATTAAAACAAAAAGCAACTGATTTATTTACTAGTGCAGAAAAAAGAGCAATTAAACATGCACAATTAATTCCATTAAATTCACCAGTATTTATGGGTTGTAAAATTCAACCTTTATCATTAGATAAATGTGCAATTACTATTTATCATCGCAATCCTAAATATAAACCAATTACAGTTGTTGATAGTATTCTTAAAGCAAAAACTTTTGTTACTCAAATACATCCATTTCATTGATATCGTTGATATAGTGGTTGATACATTGGTTATGGAGTAAATCATAATAAATGATTAAAAGCAATAGCATTTGCTCCGCCAGTTGTTCAAGAAGTAATTAAAGATAGTTTTAAAGTATAGACATATTCCGTAATTAAATTTTTTAAAAGTCAATTAATTAATAATTTTAAAATTTATTTTATAATTTTGTTATTAACAATAAATTTAGAAAAGTGTTGATAAAAATGATTTTTGAAAATTTAAAAAAATTAAAAAATGAAGAATTTTACAGATATTTTGGTATAAAACGTTTTCATTTTAATGAAATGTTAGAAAAATTAATTGAAATAGAAAAATTAGAAAAAAATAAAGGTCGAAAAAATAAACTTTCAGTAGAAGAAAGATTAATGATGACTTTATTATACTGAAAAGAATATTATACTTTTTTTCAAATGAGTATTAAATCTAAAATGAGCCCATCAAGTTGTTTTCGAAATATTACTTGAGTAGAAAATAAACTTAGTAACCACAAAGATTACCAATTTTTAAAAGAAAGATATAAATTAAAAATTGATAAAAAACAAGAAAATTCAAATGAATTTCAATTTTATTTAATTGATTCAACTGAGATTGAAATTGAAAGACCAACTAAAAAAAACTACAGTTAGAATATTTTTCTGGTAAAAGTTGAATGTATTCTATAAAATTTCAAATTGTATATGATTTTTTTAATAAAAAAATTGTTGATATTTTTGCTGATAATGGTAAAGTGCATGATTTTCAAATATTAAAAAATTCAAATCTTGAATTTTCAGAAAAAACAATAATTATTGGTGATTTAGGATATCAAGGTATACAAAATATTTATAAAAATACAATAATACCAATTAAAAGAACTAAAAATAAAAAATTAACTAAACAAGAAAGAAAATACAATAAGATTGTATCTAAAATTAGAATTAAAGTTGAACATGTCTTTGCTTGATTGAAAAGATTCAAAATTTTAGTAAATAAATGTAGAAAATCTAAATTTAGACTTATGTACTTAAGATTTAACTTACTTTGTGAAATTTTTAATAAAATAAAACCATTAAAATAAAAAAAATATTAAAAATATTTTTTTAAAATTTAAATTTTTATCGAGTTAATATAAAAATATTATTAACAATTTTTTGTTTAAAATGTAAACTCATTTTTTAAACTATTTTTTCAAAAAATATTTATTTCTATATTCAATAACACTAAATAGTTTTAAAACAATTTTATTGACAATTAATTAAATTTAATTACGGAATATGTCCTATATAGAGAAATATTTAGAATAATAAGAACTTATCATAAAGTAGTAAATGTTATTAATAATCCTATTGAAAATATTAACAAATCATTTAAAAATGTTGGTTTAAAATTTTCAGTAAATACTTTATTTGGTACTGGATTATTACATCATTTAGAAAAGTTTGCATATAGTCAAGTTGTAGCAAAAAGTAAGAAAAAATTAAAAAAAGGCAAAAATAAAATACAAAAAGAAATTGAACATATAACACATAAAAAAACAAAAAAACATACTCATCATTATAAACAAGCATTTTTTAAGGAATGATAAATTATGATTAATAAACTTTGAACTGATGTCAGTCTTGAAAATTATAATAACTGATATCCATTAACTGGAAAAATTACAGAAACACCACAGCAATATATAAAAACATGACCAAATGTTAATGATTGATTTAAAACTTTTGCTATTCGCGCGCAAAATGATATTAATGCTTATATTGAATTTAATGTTGATGCTACTATTCAATTTAATAATGGTACTCAATTTAGTGCAAATAGTACTCCTACGATTAATGTTTGAGATTTAGCACCTAGTAGAATGAAAATATGAGCAAGATTAACAGAATTAAAACAAATATTTTCAAGTTATAATGATGATGAAATAGATGTTGAAAAAATTGACTTAAAAGCATTTTATACTAGAAATCAAGTTGATGAATTAATTGAACAACAAAAAGAATTTACATTATCAAAACAAATTAAATTATATGATGATTTAGTTGATGATAATGAAAATGAAATATATAGAGGTCCTGTTAGTAAATTTATTAATAAAGGTTATGTTGCAACAGATTATGATAAAGAAACTGAAACAATGATTTTAGATTGACCTGATGAAATTGGAACATTACCACCCGAAGCATTACAAAATAATCCACAAATTGGTGATTATACACATGCACCAACTTGTGATTTTTCTGCTAAACAACAAAAACGAATTACTACAAATGAAAATGAAATTACCAAATTAAATAATGAATTAATTAAAGCAAATGAAAATATTAATGATGTTAAAAATAATTGATTTAATATTGAAACTAGTCCCTTATGAAAAAAAGTTGAAAATAATAATATAGAAACATTTAAATGATATTTTATTAAAATCATTTATCAATATTCAACAGAAAATAATTTTATGAAATTTTATAAAGTAATTAAAATTTATTTAAATAATGTTTTTAATGAATTTGAATTGTTAAATGTTGATTCCATGACGTATAGTGAACAAATCCAAAATAAAAAAATTTTAAATACCGGAACTATTTACTATAACAATAGAAATAAAAAATTTAGTGGTGGAGGTAATTCTTACCCTGAACGTGGAAAAATTAACTTAATTGGTGATATAGAAGAAATATATCAATATATAGGAAAAGGTGCACCAACTGAATTTATAGCAGAAGAAAGTACTGAACGTGATTATTATACAAAACTAGAAACTAATAATTTATTAGATAAAAAACAAGATAAATTAATTGCTGGTACTAATATAACTATTGATGAAAATAATAAAATTAGTGCTACTGGTGGTAAAGTAGATTTATCTGATTATTATAAAAAATCTGTTTTTATGAAAGGATATTTTACATATAAAGATGATAGAGACCAATTATGAATAAATGATGTTTCAAATAGTTCTCTTGCTATTTCATTATTACTTAATAATAGATATGATAGATTAGAAACTACTAATAAAACTATTGTTGGTGCTGTTAATGAAATAAATAAAAAACAAGTTAAAGAAAATTGAAAAGTAATAGGTAAAAGTATAAATAATCGTAAATATGGTGATTTTAATCTTGCTTTTAATACTCTTTATAGAGTAATTATTACATGGGAATCTCCACCATTTCATCAAGTAAATACAAGAATAACAGTAGAATTTAAAACAGGTAATTATTTAGGTGGAATACATGGAAGTAAAATATTTCTTACAAAAGGTTTAATTAATAATGAAGAAGGTATTTTATATTTACAATTATTAGATATTAATAAATGACAATTAATTTTAGAAGGTGGAAATGAAAAATATGCAAATATTTTTTCATTAGAAGAATTACAAAATACAGTTAAAGTAGATATTATTCAACCTATAAAAATTACAAGTCATACTTTAAAAATAAATAAATTAAAAAATAATGAGATTAATATTGAATTACCAAATACTCCAACACCAACTCCAAATATTTCACAATGAAAAGAAGTAGGAGAAGTTATAACAGATAAAAATAATAATAATCAAAATTTTATAAAATATATATTTAAAGATAAAACACATTATAGAATATATATAAGTTATGGTGATTATACAAGGGTGGTTGGCCCTTAATTACTGGACCATTTTTGATATAAAATTCTAAATTTTAATTTGTAAAATTGGTGGTTTTAGAAATTTAGAATGTATTCTTTCATAATTGTAAAACATAACATATTGATTTACATCATTTATAGCTTCATTGATGGATAAATATTGATTTGATCCTTTAGGTAGTCATTCTTGAGATAAATGAGAAAATCAGTTTTCAGATAATACATTACCACCAATATCATAAGGTTGTTTTTTGCTTAAAATTATTTGTTTATCCTCTGCTCATTTTGTGATATCCTGACAATAAAATTCGTTGGCGTTATCTGAATGTAAAATAACATTTTTTACTTGATTTCAAGAAAATTGTTTGTTGATTTTTTCAAGAGCAGGAAGAATTAAATCCTGATATGATTTATTAGGAGCAATATTATAACTAACAACATTATTTGAATAAAAATCAATAATTACAAAAAGATATAATCATCCTTCTTTAGTATTTATTTGTTTAGTGTCCATTGATCAAATTTGATTTGAAGAGGTTGTACTTTTATAATCTTTGTTTACTTTATCCATTGTAGGTATTCACTTATTTGGATTTTTTTTGTTTTTAGGATAGTTATTTTTAGTTTGTTTTAATCCTTGAATATTGTGTTCTTTCATAATTTTTCGCATTTGTTTTATTGATAATTCTATATTTAAAATGATATTTTTTTCTTGTTTTAATCACTCTTTAAAAGCTGAAAAAATTCTTAAATATCCATAAATTCTGCCTTTTCTTGTAGAATGAAATTCGATTAAAAGTTGGCATATTTTTTGATATTTATGATTGCATTTAATAATATGATTTTCTTCTTTTTTAATAGGTTTTTGTTTATTTTTTAAAAAGTAATATGTTGATCTGTTTAATTGAAGATATTGACATAGGTTTCTAATTGAATATTGATTTTTACAATCATCAATAATTTTAATTTTTTCTTTGATATTTAATTTGTTAATTACTAATGCTATTTGTTTAATTTTATCCATTAATAAAAATCCTTTCAGGTTAAAATTAGTGTTAATTATATAACACAATTGTTTTTAGAATACATTCAGGTTTTTTAAATTAATGGTCTAGTAAAAAGGGCTAAGTGGCCAAGTAAAGAAAATAATAAAAATTATAGTTGACAAATAATTAATTTTTATTATCAATTAGATACAAGCGTTGTAAAAAGTAGTTTATGAATAGCGAATAATAACAATAACCAACAAACTGAAATTAATATTTATAACAATAGAATAATGTGGGGTATGGGTAGAGATTATATTTTTAAAAAATTAGAAGAATTACAGGAATAATATTATGTTTTTTAAAATTATAAAGATTATTTTAGGTTTAATTGGAGTAATTCTATCATCAGCAACTGCTGGTTTAATTATATTTATTATTGTCAAAATTATATTAAAAATTAATCAAATATTTTAAAAAGAAAGGTGGTGAATATTATGTTAGGTAGATTTTTTAGAAAAGATAAAAGTAATATTAGTGATAATCAAAATGAAAAAGTAAAATTTTTAACTAATAAAAATAAAAGTACTCATGCTTCTATTTTAAATTATTTTGGTTTTAATGACTTTAACCATGAAACTTATTTCACTGATTTTGTAGCAGAAAATAATGCTAATTTATATAATGCTCCATTAGAAATTAATAATGAAACTATTAAAAAATATTTAATTCAAGAAGAATTTTATAGAAAAAATTGAAATTCAATTTTTAAGTTAAGTAAATTAGGAATTAGCGGTTATTTAATTTATATTGCTAATGATGATTTATATTTTCAAGTAGTTGATATACAACAAAGAGTTTATGATTTTACTAGTAAATTAATTCAATGTACTATTTTTTATGATAGTTATGAACAAAATGCACAAACTGTAAGATTATTTGAAATTTATACACTAAATAATGAACAAGTAACTATTAATCGTGCAATTTATAGTATTAGTGATAATAAAAAACAATTTCCATTAGATTTTAAATCATATATTAATAACGCTAATTTAGAACAAGAACAAACACTAAATATTAACTATATACCAATAGCAATTATGCGAAATAAAGCAAATGAACTAGCAGATTGTAATAAAGTAATGGATAAAATTAAAGCATTAGATGTCATTTATGAACAAATTGTTTTAGATACCATTTTAAATTCACCTAAATTTATATTTAGTCAAACTTATGGTAATGTTCAATCAACATTAGAAGAAGCAGTAAGAACATTAGTTACTAAAAATTACATATTTAAAAGCGGTGGAGATAATAATGAACAAAACGAAAACATCAATATGACAAATAGCAACTTTAAAGGTAAAAACTTAACTGATATATACGATTGAAATGTTAATGAAATATTTAAACGTTGTGGTATTCATATACCAAGTCAAAAGAAATCTGCACAACAATCAGTTCCCGAAAGTACAGTTGTAAATATTTCAACCATTAATTATATTGAACAAAAATTATGGCAATTTAATATTGATATTCTTAAATTTATTCAAATATTAGTACGTTTAGATAAAGATTTATTAAATAGTAAAACATTTAATATTAATGATGAACAAGAAATTAATAACTTAACAGTTAAATTAAAATTATTTAATCCCGAAAATAACCAATTAATAGGAGAGAACAATGGAAAACAACAACAAACCACAAACGAAGTTTCCACAGAAACAAACTAAACTTAATCAAGCAGAAGTAGAAAATGATTATTTAATTGATAATATTCCTTATGATTTTACAAATATGATGAGTGCTACTAGTGACCCAGATATTAATAGAGCATACGATGAATTTAAAAAAAGAACAATTTATATTTATGAAATTGAACGTTTATTTAAAAATAATGAAAATAATAGTTTAAGATTTTCAGCAAATACTATTAAAATAGGTTTTATTGATATTGATAAAGTATTAAAAACTATTGCAGTTGAAACATCTGATTTTACTATGCAATTAAATCAAAGAGCAAGTACTAATATTAATGATAATACAATTGAATATAGTATGACTGATATTAAAAATTTAATTTTTCAAGAAATAAATTTATTAAATCAATTTAAGTTATATGCTGTATCTATTAATGAACCTTTAACAGAAAATAATATTGATAACTTATATATCATTAATAATTATTCACAACCTTATCAAAATCCAAAAACAAGAAGTACTAAAAGTATTACTATTATTAAAATTAAAGATTTTAAAACAAGAGATAGTTATCCAATCATTATTAAATTACAAAAACCATTAGATAAAGATACCAAAGTTATTGGTTTAAAAATTAAAGCCCCTAGAAGCATGATTTTTGGCAATATAAAAGTACTTGGTGAAGTTGACAATATGGAAGTATACCCAAAGTTATTTGTTAAAGATAAGATAGCATTTCCGCTGTTATCAATGCCTATTGAAACTCAACCAAAAGTTAGAATATTACAACAATGATTTAGTGAACAAATTTTACCTTGAAATTTAGCAAAACAATTTATTGGACAAGAAAAATCAGTTTTAGATTTAATTAAAATTAGTACTGGTACTGTCACAAGAAAAGAAGTTATTAATAATGCAAGAGTAACTGATACTTGACTAGGTTGAGAAATGGGTGCTGTTTGAGATGGTAATTGACCATTAAAACACGAAATACATTTAGAAGATAAAAAAGTTTTATCTTATAGTAATGAGGGATGATATGTTTATCTTGCAACCAATAATAGATTTAAAAGTATAGCAATTGAAATACAAGATGCACCAACAATTGATAGTTTACAACAACTATTATTAGATATGCTAAGTTATACATATAATTATAATAGAAATTTTAATGGTGCAGAATATGATGATAAAGGTAAAGCAAAAAAATAAAATGGCAGAATTACGTGATACATTTTCTGGACAAAAACCGGATGAAATAATTACTAACTTATTTAAACAATGAGAGTTTGAATATCGAAATTATATAACTTTACCACAAATACAAATATTTAAACAAGTATTTATTATGTTATCAAAATATATTTATTCATCATTATCAATTAATAAAGTATTAAACGATGATAATAAAATATTATTACCTTATTATTTCGAATTAAAATCAAGTCCTATAAAACCAAGTGATAAAGAAATTTGAAAATTCAAAGATGTAAAAGTAGTTTTAAAATCTGAGTATTTTGACTTTACAGATATTAATAATATTAAATTAAAAAATAATGATATTAGCCAAAATGAATTATTTAAATTAGATGATAACCAGTTTAATTGATTATCTATTACAAATGAATTAGAAAGTAACAATATTCCATCATTAATTCCTGCTGATTGAACATTAAGTAATGGTGAATATGGTAAATATTTTACAAAAACAATTATTAATAAAGATAAAATTAAAGATATATTAAATTTATATGGTTCAAATAAATCTCAATTATTTTCAAAACTAGAATTTTATAAAGAAATTTCACAAATTGATAATATTAATGAATTTGAATTACAAATTGAAAATCCGATTAACAATTTAAATCGGATTGAAATTAGTGGAATATTTGGTTCTGGAAATTATGATTTAACTTTAATAACTGATAAACAAGAAATAAATTTAAAAAATATAAATTTATTTGATAAATATAATGAAAATATTTCATATATAAATATTGAAATTTAATTATCAAAATATCCATCAGGATATTGACCATTTCATTTTATATCATCTTTAAATGTTGGCTTAATACCAAAATATAAATCTATTTTATTTTCATCATATAAATTTTTAGTTTCTCATATTGTTGTTCCAGCCCCCCAGTAGACTATATAGTCATGTCCTAAATATGACTTATAATTATAAGTTTTATAATATGACATTATACTTAATAATAATGCGGTTATAACAGCACTTCATAATATTATTTTTTTATAATTTGTTTTAATTCATTTTTTAAAATTATTTATTTTTTTTCCTTTTTGTTTTGTCACACTTTGGACATCTTTTATTAGTTCTTTGCTATCTTGCATTTTAATTACTCCTTATTTTATTTTTTTATTCCGCCATGGCATGAACATGCACCTTTACCATGACTATTAGTTCAAGTACCATCATTACATTGAATAGTATATCCTGTGAATGAACATCGATAAGTGCTTATAGAAAATGATGGTATTGATGCAAGATATAAAATCGTTGTCATAATTTTTTTCATATTAAATTACTCCTTTTTTCCTTGATTTTACTTTTAAATTGTACTATTTTATATTATTTTTACAAGTATGCTTTTAAATGCAAAATAACGCCTAAATTAAAGGCGTTTATTTTATGATACCTATACTATTAATTATATTGAAATTGTTTATTATATTTTAAATATGAAAGTTGTTTTTTTTTATTTAATTTTAAATTACACTTATATATGTATATAATAAACAAGTAAATTAATATTTTAAATTATTTACAATAAATTTTGATTTTTTTAAAATAGTTAGGAGAAGTAAATTTGAATTTTAATTATAAATGAAATTTTAGAGAACAAAATGCAAAAATTGATAAATTAGTTTTAAAACATATAACAAATAAATGAGAAAAAATAGATTGAAGAATAAAAAATACAAGAGATAAAAAGAAATATAAAATTGTTGAGGGAGATTGTCAAAAATCCGGAATAAATTAATTCATATAGTCTTATTATTATGTTAGACAAGAAATAATTAGGATTTTTATGAAATTGTATTTAAATAATATAATTTTTTTAACTTAAATGCAACTAAAATACTTATTTTTAAAAATTACTAAAAAATTAAAAAATAAATTTAATATTTATACACAACAAAAATTCTTATTAAAACACATTTAATAAGTTTTATTCTATTTTGATTTTTAAAAAAAAGTTAAATTTTAATTTATAGACATATTCCGTAATTAAATTTTTTAAAAGTCAATTAATAATTTTAAAATTTATTTTATAATTTTGTTATTAACAATAAATTTAGAAAAGTGTTGATAAAAATGATTTTTGAAAATTTAAAAAAATTAAAAAATGAAGAATTTTACAGATATTTTGGTATAAAACGTTTTCATTTTAATGAAATGTTAGAAAAATTAATTGAAATAGAAAAATTAGAAAAAAATAAAGGTCGAAAAAATAAACTTTCAGTAGAAGAAAGATTAATGATGACTTTATTATACTGAAAAGAATATTATACTTTTTTTCAAATGAGTATTAAATCTAAAATGAGCCCATCAAGTTGTTTTCGAAATATTACTTGAGTAGAAAATAAACTTAGTAACCACAAAGATTACCAATTTTTAAAAGAAAGATATAAATTAAAAATTGATAAAAAACAAGAAAATTCAAATGAATTTCAATTTTATTTAATTGATTCAACTGAGATTGAAATTGAAAGACCAACTAAAAAAAACTACAGTTAGAATATTTTTCTGGTAAAAGTTGAATGTATTCTATAAAATTTCAAATTGTATATGATTTTTTTAATAAAAAAATTGTTGATATTTTTGCTGATAATGGTAAAGTGCATGATTTTCAAATATTAAAAAATTCAAATCTTGAATTTTCAGAAAAAACAATAATTATTGGTGATTTAGGATATCAAGGTATGGTGGTTGGCCCTTAATTACTGGACCATTTTTGATATAAAATTCTAAATTTTAATTTGTAAAATTGGTGGTTTTAGAAATTTAGAATGTATTCTTTCATAATTATAAAACATAACATATTGATTTACATCATTTATAGCTTCATTGATGGATAAATATTGATTTGATCCTTTAGGTAGTCATTCTTGAGATAAATGAGAAAATCAGTTTTCAGATAATACATTACCACCAATATCATAAGGTTGTTTTTTGCTTAAAATTATTTGTTTATCCTCTGCTCATTTTGTGATATCCTGACAATAAAATTCGTTGGCGTTATCTGAATGTAAAATAACATTTTTTACTTGATTTCAAGAAAATTGTTTGTTGATTTTTTCAAGAGCAGGAAGAATTAAATCCTGATATGATTTATTAGGAGCAATATTATAACTAACAACATTATTTGAATAAAAATCAATAATTACAAAAAGATATAATCATCCTTCTTTAGTATTTATTTGTTTAGTGTCCATTGATCAAATTTGATTTGAAGAGGTTGTACTTTTATAATCTTTGTTTACTTTATCCATTGTAGGTATTCACTTATTTGGATTTTTTTTGTTTTTAGGATAGTTATTTTTAGTTTGTTTTAATCCTTGAATATTGTGTTCTTTCATAATTTTTCGCATTTGTTTTATTGATAATTCTATATTTAAAATGATATTTTTTTCTTGTTTTAATCACTCTTTAAAAGCTGAAAAAATTCTTAAATATCCATAAATTCTGCCTTTTCTTGTAGAATGAAATTCGATTAAAAGTTGGCATATTTTTTGATATTTATGATTGCATTTAATAATATGATTTTCTTCTTTTTTAATAGGTTTTTGTTTATTTTTTAAAAAGTAATATGTTGATCTGTTTAATTGAAGATATTGACATAGGTTTCTAATTGAATATTGATTTTTACAATCATCAATAATTTTAATTTTTTCTTTGATATTTAATTTGTTAATTACTAATGCTATTTGTTTAATTTTATCCATTAATAAAAATCCTTTCAGGTTAAAATTAGTGTTAATTATATAACACAATTGTTTTTAGAATACATTCAGGTTTTTTAAATTAATGGTCTAGTAAAAAGGGCTAAGTGGCTATACAAAATATTTATAAAAATACAATAATACCAATTAAAAGAACTAAAAATAAAAAATTAACTAAACAAGAAAGAAAATACAATAAGATTGTATCTAAAATTAGAATTAAAGTTGAACATGTCTTTGCTTGATTGAAAAGATTCAAAATTTTAGTAAATAAATGTAGAAAATCTAAATTTAGACTTATGTACTTAAGATTTAACTTACTTTGTGAAATTTTTAATAAAATAAAACCATTAAAATAAAAAAAATATTAAAAATATTTTTTTAAAATTTAAATTTTTATCGAGTTAATATAAAAATATTATTAACAATTTTTTGTTTAAAATGTAAACTCATTTTTTAAACTATTTTTTCAAAAAATATTTATTTCTATATTCAATAACACTAAATAGTTTTAAAACAATTTTATTGACAATTAATTAAATTTAATTACGGAATATGTCCTATAATAATTGTATCTCTGTATTTATCTTATTACATTTAAAAATAACCATTTTAATATAAATTGAAATATTATAAGTTCTATTACCAAGCATTTCTTTTAAAACATGTCAAATATTAGTTTCAGTAAAGCAACCAATATTTCATTTTGCACCTTGATTTTCAATACCTTGTTTATTATTTTTAAAATATTTTTTCTTTAATTTTTTATGATTATCTAATTCTTTATATAAATAATCAATTAATTGTTCATATTGACCATTATTAATTAAATTTTTACAGTAATTATATTCTTTTAAATATTTTCCTTTATTTCCCGCCATTATTCCAAGATATAATGTTCTAATTAAATGGAATTTATCTAAAACAAACTGTGCACCTAAATAATCAGCAACTTCTTTAATTCATCCTGCACTATCACCACAAATAATAATTTTTGCTTGTTCAATGTTTTCATAAAATTTTTGACAATGTTCTTTAACAAATTCAGCAGTTTTTTTAACACCAATTGCTGTTTTTGTTGGTCTTATTATTGCCTTTACTCTTTTATTTTGTACTTTATGATTAATATTATCTGTATATGTTACTATTAATCGCATAGAATGTTTTGTACCTTTACGTTTAAAATTTCAAAATTTTCGGTGACCATCATCAATAGCAACAAAAATAGGCTGATTTTTTTCTAACTTTACTTTTACTGGATTTGCTTCAATTACTTCTAAATTTTTAAAAACTCTATGAATAGAACTAAGACTAATATTTGCTTTTTTTATAATATCTCAAATATCTCTGTATCTTTTTCCATCAGCAAAATATTCAATAATAGTTTGTTCAATATCTTCACCTATTCTTTTATATTTTGGCAGTTCTAGTATTTCATCAACTAAACAAATACGAACTCATTTTTGCAATTTTTCATCAAAGTATTCATAAATTCTTCTTTTATAAGTTACTAATCCATGTATAGTTTTTCTCATTCGATATTGATAATCAACAATTTTATATTTCTTTTTATCTCTTGTATTTTTTATTCTTCAATCTATTTTTTCTCATTTATTTGTTATATGTTTTAAAACTAATTTATCAATTTTTGCATTTTGTTCTCTAAAATTTCATTTATAATTAAAATTCAAATTTACTTCTCCTAACTATTTTAAAAAAATCAAAATTTATTGTAAATAATTTAAAATATTAATTTACTTGTTTATTATATAAATATATAAGTGTAATTTAAAATTAAATAAAAAAACCACTTTCATATTTAAAATATAATAAACAATTTCAATATAATTAATAGTATAAGGTCTCATAAAATAAACGCCTTTAATTTAGGCGTTATTTTGCATTTAAAAGCATACTTGTAAAAATAATCAAAAATAGTACAATTTAAAAGTAAAATCAAGGAAAAAAGGAGTAATTTAATATGAAAACATGAATAAAAACAAATTTAAGTAAAATAACATTAGCATTAGCACTAACTGGTGCAGTAAGTGGAATAACTGGTTTAATAATTGGTTCAATAGCACATAATCAAACTAATGGTTATCAATCATTTTTAGGACATGACTATACAGTCTACTGAGGGGGGGCTGGGACAACTATATGAGCAACAAAAACTAATGATAAATATAAAATAAATTTATCTTTTGGTATAAAAAAACCTTTAACAACTGATATAAAATGAGATGGTATTTATCCTGATGGATATTTTGATAATTAAATTTCTAAATTTATATAAGAAACATTTTCATTATATTTATCAAATAAATTAATATTTTGTAAGTTTATTTCTTGTTTATCTGTTACTAAAATTAAATCATAATTTCCAGCACCAAAAATACCACTTATTTCAATCCGATTTAAATTATTAATCGGATTTTCAACTTGTAATTCAAATTTATTATCATTATCAATTTCCGATATTTCTTTATAAAATTCTAATTTAGAAAATAATTGCGATTTATTTGAACCATATAAATTTAAAGCATTTTCAATTTTTATTTTTTCAATAATTGTTCTTGTGAAATATTTTCCATATTCACCATTACCTAATGTTCAATCAGCAGGAATTAATGAAGGTATGTTATTAGTTTCTAATTCATTTGTAATAGATAATCAATTAAATTGATTATCGTCTAATTTAAATAATTCATTTTGACTAATATCATTATTTTTTAGTTTAATATTATTTATATCTGTAAAATCAAAATATGAAGATTTTAATATTACTTTTACATCTTTAAATCTTCAAATTTCATCAGGTGTAGGATGTATTGGGCTTGATTTTAATTCAAAATAATAAGGTAATAAAATTTTATTATCATCATTTAAACCTTTATTAATTGATAATATTGAATAAATATATTCCGATAACATAATAAATATTTGTTTGAAAATTCTTACTTGTTTTAAATTAATATAGTTTGGATAATCTAATTTTCATTGTTTAAATAAATTAGTAATAACATCTTCTGGTTTTTGTCCTTCAAATTTTTCACGTAATTTCGCTATATTATTTAATGGTTTACCATTCTTTTCTTGGTATGTTGCTCCTTCAAAATTTCTATTGTAGTTATATGTGTAACTTAGCATATCTAATAATAGTTTTTGTAAACTGTCATTAGTTGGTGCATCTTTTATTTCAATTTCAATATCATCAAATCTATTATTAGTTGCAACATATTGATAAAATTGACTTTCACCCGCAAAATTTCAAACTTCTTTATCTTTTAATTCTTTTTGTTTTTTTAATGGTCACTTACCATCTCAAACAGTTCCCATTTCATATCCTAATCAAGTATGTGTAACTCTTGCGTTTTTAATAACTTCTCTTCTTGTTTCAGTTCCAGTACTAATTTTAATCAAATCTAAAACTGATTTTTCTTGTCCAATAAATTGCTTTGCTAAATTTCAAGGCAGTATTTGTTCACTAAATCATTGTTGTAATATTCTAACTTTTGGTTGAGTTTCAATAGGCATTGATAACAGTGGAAATGCTATCTTATCTTTAACAAATAACTTTGGGTATACTTCCATATTGTCAACTTCACCAAGTACCTTTATATTGCCAAAAATCATGCTTCTAGGTGCTTTAATTTTTAAACCAATTACTTTGGTATCTTTGTCTAATGGTTTTTGTAATTTAATAATAATTGGATAACCATCTCTTGTTTTAAAATCTTTAATTTTAATAATAGTAATACTTTTAGTACTTCTTGTTTTTGGATTTTGATAAGGTTGTGAATAATTATTAATGATATATAAATTATCAATATTATTTTCAGTTAATGGTTCATTAATAGATACAGCATATAACTTAAATTGATTTAATAAATTTATTTCTTGAAATATTAAATTTTTAATATCAGTCATACTATATTCAATTGTATTATCATTAATATTTGTACTTGCTCTTTGATTTAATTGCATAGTAAAATCAGATGTTTCAGCAGCAGTAGTTTTTAATACTTTATCAATATCAATAAAACCTATTTTAATAGTATTTGCTGAAAATCTTAAACTATTATTTTCATTATTTTTAAATAAACGTTCAATTTCATAAATATAAATTGTTCTTTTTTTAAATTCATCGTATGCTCTATTAATATCTGGGTCACTAGTAGCACCCATCATATTAGTAAAGTCATAAGGAATATTATCAATTAAATAATCATTTTCTACTTCTGCTTGATTTAATTTAGTTTGTTTCTGTGGAAACTTCGTTTGTGGTTTGTTGTTGTTTTCCATTGTTCTCTCCTATTAATTGGTTATTTTCGGGATTAAATAATTTTAATTTAACAGTTAAATTATTAATTTCTTGTTCATCATTAATATTAAATGTTTTACTATTTAATAAATCTTTATCTAAACGTACTAATATTTGAATAAATTTAAGAATATCAATATTAAATTGTCATAATTTTTGTTCAATATAATTAATGGTTGAAATATTTACTGCTGTACTTTCGGGAACTGATTGTTGTGCAGATTTCTTTTGACTTGGTATATGAATACCACAACGTTTAAATATTTCATTAACATTTCAATCATATATATCAGTTAAATTTTTACCTTTAAAATTACTATTTGTCATATTGATATTTTCGTTTTGTTCATTATTATCTCCACCACTTTTAAATATGTAATTTTTAGTAACTAATGTTCTTACTGCTTCTTCTAATGTTGATTGAACATTACCATAAGTTTGACTAAAAATAAACTTTGGTGAGTTTAAAATAGTATCTAAAACTATTTGTTCATAAATAACATCTAATGCTTTAATTTTATCCATTACTTTATCACAATCTGCTAATTCATTTGCTTTATTTCGCATAATTACTATTGGTATATAATTAATATTTAATGTTTGTTCTTGTAATAAATTAGGATTATTAATAAATGATTTAAAATCTAATGGAAATTGTTTTTTATTATCACTAATACTATAAATTGCACGATTAATAGTTACTTGTTCATTATTTAGTGTATAAACTTCAAATAATCTTACAGTTTGTGCATTTTGTTCATAATTATCATAAAAAATAGTACATTGAATTAATTTACCAGTAATATCATAAACTCTTTGTTGTATATCTACTACTTGAAAATATAAATTATCATTTGCAATATAAATTAAATAACCACTAATTCCTAATTTACTTAATTTAAAAATAGAATTTCAATTTTTTCTATAAAATTCTTGTTGAATTAGATACTGTTTAATAGTTTCATTATTAATTTCTAATGGAGCATTATATAAATTAGCATTATTTTCTGCTACAAAATCAGTGAAATAAGTTTCATGGTTAAAATCATTAAAACCAAAATAATTTAAAATTGAAGCATGAGTACTTTTATTTTTATTAGTTAAAAATTTTACTTTTTCATTTTGATTATCACTAATATTACTTTTATCTTTTCTAAAAAATCTACCTAACATAATATTCACCACCTTTCTAAAATATTTGATTAATTTTTAATATTATTTTTACAATAATAAATATAATTAAACCCGCTATTGCTGATGATAAAATTACTCCAATTAAACCTAAAATAATCTTTATAATTTTAAAAAACATAATATTATTCCTGTAATTCTTCTAATTTTAAAAGTTGGCCAAATCTTGCAGGGTCACTAATAATAGCAATTGTATCATTCTGCATTTGTAAAGAAAGCATTATTCTACCATTAATATTATCTCAATCCAAAGTTTGAACCTCTTTATTTAATTCACCATATAAAAATTCTTTACAAATAAAAGCAATTTTTTTACTACTGAATTGGTTTTCAAAATTATAATAAATTTTATATTTAGTATTTGATTTAAAAGTATATTTAATATGATTTATATTAACTTTTGTTCCTACTTCTTTTCATTGTGAAATATTTGGATTTGGTGTTGGAGTATTTGGTAATTCAATATTAATCTCATTATTTTTTAATTCATTTATTTTTAAAGTATGACTTGTAATTTTTATAGGTTGAATAATATCTACTTTAACTGTATTTTGTAATTCTTCTAATGAAAAAATATTTGCATATTTTTCATTTCCACCTTCTAAAATTAATTGTCATTTATTAATATCTAATAATTGTAAATATAAAATACCTTCTTCATTATTAATTAAACCTTTTGTAAGAAATATTTTACTTCCATGTATTCCACCTAAATAATTACCTGTTTTAAATTCTACTGTTATTCTTGTATTTACTTGATGAAATGGTGGAGATTCCCATGTAATAATTACTCTATAAAGAGTATTAAAAGCAAGATTAAAATCACCATATTTACGATTATTTATACTTTTACCTATTACTTTTCAATTTTCTTTAACTTGTTTTTTATTTATTTCATTAACAGCACCAATAATAGTTTTATTAGTAGTTTCTAAATTAGAAATTTCTTGACCAACAGCATTTAATTGAAATGCAATAGGAAATTGTGCTTTTGTATCTTCTAATTTTTTATCTACTTCTTCTTTTTTATAATAATCAGATAAATCTACTTTACCACCAGTAACACTAATTTTATTATTTTCATCAATTTTAATATTTTCACCAGCAATTAACTTATCTTGTTTTTTATCTAATAAATTATTAGTTTCTATTTTTGTATAATAATCATGTTCAGTACCTTCTTCTGCTATAAATTCAGTTGGTGTACCTTTTCCTATATATTGATATATTTCTTGTATATCACCAATTAAATTAATTTTTCCACGTTCAGGATAAGAATTACCGCCACCACTAAATGTTTTATTTCTATTGTTATAGTAAATAGTTCCAATATTTAAAATATTTTTATTTTGTATTTGTTCTTTATAAGTCATGGAATCAACATTTAACAATTCAAATTCATGAAAAATATTATTTAAATAAATTTTAATTACTTTATAAAATTTCATAAAGTTATTTTCTGTTGAATATTGATAACTGATTTTAATAAAATATCATTTAAATGTTTCAATATTATTATTTTCAACTTTTTTTCATAAGGGACTAGTTTCAATATTAAATCAATTATTTTTAACATCATTAATATTTTCATTTGCTTTAATTAATTCATTATTTAATTTGGTAATTTCATTTTCATTTGTAGTAATTCGTTTTTGTTGTTTAGCAGAAAAATCACAAGTTGGTGCATGTGTATAATCACCAATTTGTGGATTATTTTGTAATGCTTCGGGTGGTAATGTTCCAATTTCATCAGGTCAATCTAAAATCATTGTTTCAGTTTCTTTATCATAATCTGTTGCAACATAACCTTTATTAATAAATTTACTAACAGGACCTCTATATATTTCATTTTCATTATCATCAACTAAATCATCATATAATTTAATTTGTTTTGATAATGTAAATTCTTTTTGTTGTTCAATTAATTCATCAACTTGATTTCTAGTATAAAATGCTTTTAAGTCAATTTTTTCAACATCTATTTCATCATCATTATAACTTGAAAATATTTGTTTTAATTCTGTTAATCTTGCTCATATTTTCATTCTACTAGGTGCTAAATCTCAAACATTAATCGTAGGAGTACTATTTGCACTAAATTGAGTACCATTATTAAATTGAATAGTAGCATCAACATTAAATTCAATTGGTGTACGATTAAATACTCAATGTTCAACCATAACATAAACCATATCTCTTAATGTTTCTTTAATTAATTCATCTTTAAAACTATCAAAAGGAAATTTAGATAAAATAAAATCAAGATAAGCATTAATATCATTTTGCGCGCGAATAGCAAAAGTTTTAAATCAATCATTAACATTTGGTCATGTTTTTATATATTGCTGTGGTGTTTCTGTAATTTTTCCAGTTAATGGATATCAGTTATTATAATTTTCAAGACTGACATCAGTTCAAAGTTTATTAATCATAATTTATCATTCCTTAAAAAATGCTTGTTTATAATGATGAGTATGTTTTTTTGTTTTTTTATGTGTTATATGTTCAATTTCTTTTTGTATTTTATTTTTGCCTTTTTTTATTTTTTTCTTACTTTTTGCTACAACTTGACTATATGCAAACTTTTCTAAATGATGTAATAATCCAGTACCAAATAAAGTATTTACTGAAAATTTTAAACCAACATTTTTAAATGATTTGTTAATATTTTCAATAGGATTATTAATAACATTTACTACTTTATGATAAGTTCTTATTATTCTAAATATTTCTCTATATACTTTAAAACTATCTTTAATTACTTCTTGAACAACTGGCGGAGCAAATGCTATTGCTTTTAATCATTTATTATGATTTACTCCATAACCAATGTATCAACCACTATATCAACGATATCAATGAAATGGATGTATTTGAGTAACAAAAGTTTTTGCTTTAAGAATACTATCAACAACTGTAATTGGTTTATATTTAGGATTGCGATGATAAATGGTAATTGCACATTTATCTAATGACAAAGGTTGAATTTTACAACCCATAAATACTGGTGAATTTAATGGAATTAATTGTGCATGTTTAATTGCTCTTTTTTCTGCACTAGTAAATAAATCAGTTACTTTTTCTTTTAATTTATTAATTTTTTCAAATGCTTGTTTTTCTAACTTTTCAAATTTTTCTTGTAATTTATATATACTTTCTCTTATTTTTTCAAAATATGGTGTATCTTTTCAAAATTTATTTAAACCTTTTTTTAAATAAAATCTAATATCAAAATATTTAAAACTTTGATTTGCTTTTAAAACAAGTTGATGAATAACATTATTTTTAAAATTAAATTTAATAGCATTAGCACGAATTTTTTGTAAATCTAAAATTAAAGTTTTTCCATATCTATTTTCTGTATGTATTGTATGAACTAAATTTAATCAATCATGCTGATTCATAGATAGTACTTTTTTTAAATCAGTATTAAATTTTTTTAAAAAGTTATTTGCTTTTTCAATATCTTTAATTTTAAATTTAGGAGTTAATTGTGGACTTAATTTTATTAATGTATTTTGTAATAATAAGTGTTCTTTTAACTTTTGTGTTTCTAATTTTTGAAAATTATTTTTATATTGTCTTTCAGCAACATAACCTAAATCTCGTAATACTGTTTCACGATTAGGAGTAAAACTATAATTCATTAAATAACGTTTATTACCAATAATTTTATCTGTTAAAATTTCTTTTCCACTTACTTGACTAATAACTTCTTGTAAATTTTTGGCTTCTTTAATACCAACTTGTTCTAATGTTTTAGTTTCTTGTGCTAGTTTAATAAATTTAGTAGTACGATAACCACGACTAATTTTATTAAGTCCAGCAAATGCAGGTAATAAATTTAAGAAAGTATTTAATTTTGTTACATTTCCTTTTAAATAATCATAAACTTGATTAATAGTAAAATCAGTTGTAGCATAAATACCAAAATTAATAGTACTTGCAATAAAATCACTTGCACCTAATCCAAGGGCTACACTTTCACTTAATCCGCCAGTAAAAGGAGCAAGTGCTACTGCAATTACTTGTACACCAATCATTTCTAAAATTTCTCATCAAAAACTTTTATTTTCTTGTTGGTTACTTGTTCTAGTATGTTTTGGTTTATTTATGTTTAAAAGTATTGCTGTACTAGTTGTACCAATTGGCATGGCATTTAATTTCCTTTATTTAAGAGTTATTTTAATTGGATTTGTTGAACCTTTATAATTTAAATCATTAACATTTGAAGAAATAACTATGTATAAGTCACCCGCTTTTTGTTTTTGATTACTTACATTAGTTTTTCCTTGTGCATCACTAAAATATTTAATAGTTGGATTTGTTAAATTTGGATTTAATGATTTAAGTTCATTAATACTTTTTATTTGTGTATTTAATTCATTGTTATTGTTATTAACATTTGCAGTAATATTTGTTGTTAAAACTGTAATTTTAGTTTTTAAATCATTTTTTTCTGTTTTAATAACTCCACATAACATTCATCTTGATGTTGTTTCATTATTAGAAATATATGGTATTGCTTCTCCAACAACTTCACCAGCAACTTTATATGCTCTTCCTGCTTTATCATCTTTAATAAAATCTACATAAATAACTGTATTTTCTATCATGTATCTTTTCATCGCTCTTGGTGTTGCTAAAATAAAGGTCATTAATTGTTGTTCATTTTTATCATTAGTAAAAATCATATAGTCATCAAGAACGATTTCACATAATACACCTTTTACATATAAATTATTTCCATTTAAACGTAATTGTTGTGCTAACTGATTATCGGTAATTAAACCTTTATTATCAGCTAAATAAACTAAACTATCATAAAGACCATTAGTAATAAAAAATTTACTATTTGCAATGTTTCTAAATTGAAACAAAGTATTTCAAGCAGATAACATCGATTTTAAATAGCCTACTGGTGTTGTATCTTCAATATCAATTTTAGTAGCAAATTTTGCAATAGCTTGTGTATCATCAATTGCTAATTTATCTGCTAAATCATTTGCAACTTCATATTGCATACTATCTAATAAATTTTGTCCATTATTTGCTTTTAAATCTACATCTGCAATAATTTCTCCTGCAAGATATTTTTTAGTTATTTTTTTACTAATTTTATCTGTATCAACATATGGTAATTCATATCTTTTACTTTTATCATCCCAAGCAATAATTTTTACTTCCGGTTTTTTTGGTTTTTTAACAATAAATTCAATATTTACTGAGTCAACAATTTCAGTAGGAAAAAAGTTTGCCCATGGACTATTTGAAATTTTAAAAAACTCTATAAATTCTGGTGCTTCTACTAATCTCTCTGTATTGTCTAAATTTTGATTAAATGGTACTGACATTTTATTTCTTCCTTTCGTTTATAAATAATTTTTCTTTTTATAATTAATTAAAAAATTTTCTTTATCATTTGTTTTATTATTAATAATTATTTGTTTATTGCCACCTGTATTAATTGTTTGTTTAAATATTGGTTGTTCTTTAATCATTTTTTTAATAGTTTCTTCAATTTTTGAATTTTCTATATTATTTGTTTTAAATTTTAAATAATCATAAAATTCAGTTTTAACTTGATATTTTTTAAATATATTAATCATTTCTTTTTCTTTAATTTCTTGATTAAGTTTATTTAACTTATTTTCTGCTTCATTAACTTTATTTTCTATTTCTTGTTGAGCATTATTTTCATTTAAAGGTTCAGTTGTTTGTTGAACATTATTTTCATTTTCTAACATTTAACATTCTCCTAATCTTATCCCAATAATCAATCTTTAACTAATTGTGGCATTTCACTTATTAATTTTTTATAATCATTAACTGCGTTTTCTAATGTATCAATATCAGAAAATTTAAAACAATTATCAATATGTAAATCAAAATCTCTATCAATACTGATATCTTGTTTTCTATATTTTTCATTAAATTCAATTTTTGTCATATTATTTTTCTCCTTTATTAATTTTTTCGTTTAATTTTGCTAATTTTTTTTGATGTTTTATAATTTTGTTATTTGCTCTAACATGTTTTGGAGTTGTGATAAATCTTTTTAATAAAACAATAATTTCTCTGCAAATTAATGTTCCAACACTTGTTCCAATAATTATTAATTCATGTAAAAATTCTTTCATTTGAATATTTTCCTTTCAATTTTTAATTTTTCTAATTATTCATCAAATTGCCCACCATTAATTCTTTCAATCATTGATTGTGAATTACTTATAATAGTTACTAATAAAGAAATTTCTTTATTTAATTGTTCCATCCTTTCTTTATGTATTTTTATTTCGTGATTATAATATTCAATTAATTTTTCTTTATTCATAAATTACTCACCTCCTTTATAAACTCATGTGATTATAATCTCAATTTAATGAAGCATTATCGTGATTTAATGCTACTTTGCTCATATTATCACTACCGTATTGACTAGTTGTTTCACTATTAATTGTGAATCTATTATTATTTACTAATCTTGCAGTTTCATCATTAAATGATGTTTCTTGCATTTCTTGAATATGATTTGTAGTTTCCATAGGTAGTAAATTATGGATTATTTCACTTGCACCAGCAATAATAGTAGGTACTGCATAAGCATTATTAAAATCATTATTAATACCCATTGCAACACCAGTTGAAATTAAACAACCACCAGTTGCCATATTACAAATTTTTCTTATTGCTTCAAATTTATTAGGTATTAACTCAGTTAATCCACTAATAAAATTTGAAATACCATAAGTATTTAATGAAATATAAGTATCTCAATCCATTAATGACTGATGTTCTTGTTTATTTAATAGTAATCATGGCGGACCTTCTGTTGTGGTTGTAGTAGTTATTGGAATTGGTGTTATTGGAATAATAGGATTAATATTATTTTCTGTTCATTTACTATAATTTGCTAAACCAATTGTTCCTAATCCTAATGCTATTTTTTTAGAACTATTAATTAATTTAGTTTTAGTATTTGGTCTTTGATTTAAATTTCAAATATCTAAACCTAATTTTTTACCAAATAATAAACTATTAATTGAACCTAATACTGGATTTAAAATTACTTGACCATAATAAGCACTTGTACCAATCATTGCACAAATTGGGCTTATACCAGTTCTTATTAATTTAGTTAAAGTATAATTTGATTGATTTTCTATATTTGGCATTTTAATCTCCTTTAATTTTCTAATTTTTTAATTGTTACTTTAATTCAACCTTGATAAACATCATTATCACCAACTATTAATGCAACATTACTTTCTGGGTCAGAAACAATTATGTGTTTTGATTTAACATTTGGGTATTGTCTTAAAATAATTGCTCTAATATCATTACTTGTATGAATTGCTTTTGGAAATGGTGATAATATTTCAATTTCATCTTTATTTTCAAACAAAGTAGGTAATATTATCATTAGTCAAATTCTCCGTTTTTTATTTTTTCAATAAATTCTTGATGTATTATTAAATTTATTGAAATAATTGTTTGTTTTTCTAAGTTATCAGTTTCCATAAATAAATTTTTTAAATATTCAATTAATTTTTCTTTATTCATAATTTAACCTTTCTTTCCTAACTCTTTTATTTTGTTTTTGTTTACAAAAGTTGTTACATTTATGGGCATAAACTCTACCATAACCACATTTATTATTCTTTTTAATTTTTATTATCATTATTTTTAAATGTTTCTTCTTTTTCATCAAAATACAATTTAGTGTTTGCTTCTATTCACTTCTCAAAAGAATTTAACTTTAATTTATTCATTATCAAATTCACCATTTTCTATTAGTTTATTTAAGATAAATAATGTTACATCCGTTCTCCGTGCTGGCTCTAATTCAATTAAATCATTAATATATTTAATTAATTTTTCTTTATATTCATCAATATATTTTTGAGCCATTTTTCTTCTTATTTTTTCAACTTTTATCATATGTTCTTCACAAAAATATCTTACTTGAACATTATCTTTATCTAATTTTGTTGGTAAATTAGTACAATTTGTTATATGTTTTCCAATTTCATTAACTTCACTATAACAACATGGTATATTTTCTTTATTCATTATTTATTCTCCTTATTTTTAAATTCATTTTTTATTTCTTTTATTTTATTTTTAAATTGTTTTTTATGAAAATAACACATATTAAAAAATTGAACAGCACTATCTTCTATATTTCCAATTTTTAAAGTAACTAATACTTTACTATTACAATCTTTAACAATACATTTAAGTAATACTTTTTCTTGTTTTTGTTTTTGCATTATTTATTATCCTTAACCTTTCCACATCATCGGCAAGCTGCATAATTTTTAGTAAATTCACGCCAATAATTATGTTCATTTTTAATACAATATTTATCTTTTTTCTTAATATAAGCCATTATTTATTCTCCTTTTAATTTTTTTATATATTTATAACATTGACAACTTCCATCACTACCATCTAATTTAATCAATCTGCAATTATCACAATAACAATCTCTGTTGCAAGCGCAACTCATTATTTATTCTCCTTATTTTTAATTTGATTAGAAATTTCACTTAATATTTTTAATACTTTATATTCATTTTTTAATTCTTTAATAATAAATATTAAAAATATTATTAGTGTTATACTTGTTATTAATATTGGTATTATCAATAAAATTTTTCATAATATCATTTTTTACTCTTTTCATTTTTTAAATCATTTAACATTGATTGAACAAAATGCACGATTTTTAGGAATATTTAAAGTATTAAAAATTTGACCAGTTACTAAAATTTCATCATTTTTGTTTAATAAAATACAGCGTCTATAAAGTTTTGGGTTATTAAAAATTAAAGTAACATAGTTTAATCCATTTCATTGACCACGAACACTATAATATAATTCTTTATTACCTTTTTCGTAATATTTTGCTTCAATAGTGTTACTAAGTTTTACTGTTAATTTGACATAATTTACTTTATCTTTCATGTTTATAATTTCCTTAAATAATTATCAAAAATTAATATTTTCTTATGATTTTTTAAATAATATTGAATATGCTTATAAGCATCTTGTTCATGTTTTGTTAATTTTATATTTCCTTTATAATTTGTTATTTTATTTTTATTTTTTGGGTGGTTTTCTAGATAATTTCAGTTAAAAACATCTTGAACTAATACCATTAATGCACCAATAATTTTAGGTGTTGATAATGGATTAGTTAATAATTGTTTTGAACTTAAAAAGAAATTTTCTACAATAACTAATATTTTTTTATCAATAAATTTTTCTTTAATTAATTGCAATTTTTCTTTATACATATTTTTAGTTCATAAAACAGTTAATGTATTAAATGTTTCATTAAAAACAATATTATTAGTTTCACTTGAATATATAACCATTCCATTATTACCAATTCCAGCAGGGTCAATTCCAATAATTAAGTCATATTGCATTAATTAAGTTAACCTCTAATAACCGTTTTAATAATTTCTAACTCACAATTACATCAACAATATTTACATTCTTCAATAAATTCTTTATGACCACAAACTAAATTATCTTTTTTTAAATCATCAATCAGTTTAATTAGCCCTATTTTAAATTCAATATCATCACTGTCTGGTATGCAAATCGTTCCTCTTTTAGTTAAATATTCTTTATCCATATTTATACCTCCTACTTAACTTAATATTTAAAATACAGTCATAACAAATTGCTTTACTATTTTTATCTCTTAAAAAATATTTTCTTGTTTTTATATCATCAGTATTAAAGAATAAATAATCTAATTTATGTTGTTTACATGTTCAACAAAAATACTTTTTTTGCATAATTAATCACTTCTACATCAATTACAAACATATCCATATGGGTTTGTATAATCTAAATGTTCAGCAATATCATAATCATCTTCAAATTTTCTAATATTATGTTGTTCTGATTCTAATTCTGTTTTAAAGCGATAAAGCATTTGGATTTTGTCATCTTCATATAATTCATTACATTCAACACATCTTTTTCTTCTTTTTTTAATTTTTTTATCAATCTTTCTTAGTGCTTCATAATCAAGAATTTCTATTACCATAATAATCCTTTCCTAATATGTTCTGTTGCTTCTAGCATAAAGAACATATATTTTGATTTTTAGGTTATTAATAATACTACTATTCGTTTTATTCATTCCATGAAAACTGGGCTCAAAAATAAATTGTGAAATTTTAAAAAGAAATCGAGGCATTCGATTCAATATTTATTTAATTTATGTTTAATAAATTAATATTTTAATTGAACCGGCACCGCTCAATTTTTTTTACAAGTTTGAAATTTATTTTTTCGCCCAAAAAATTTTTCAAAAAAAATAAAAAATAAAACCAACACTTGCTCACTGGGGAGTGGCAAGGTTGGTTAAATAAAGAATAGAATTAATATAGTAGGTTCCCTAAGCAGGTCTATATATACTAGTTTCCAATTCGCTCCCACCCCAAGAATTACCATTAATGGTTAGTATATTTTATTAGGTATCACTCCACTTTTTATTTATCCATGCAAGTCCACATGTTCTAGCTACTATTTTTAACAACTGTGTTGTAGTTCACTTTTTTAGTTCCCTAACACGTGTTGATAATAGCGTTAAAGAGGTTTATTAATTATTAACTTTCTCCTACTTGGTCACTGCGTGTAGTAGATATTTAAAGGTTGCTAATAATAAAAATTTTAAAATTTTACAATTACAAAAAAAAGACAAGATTATTTCTTGTCTTTTTCCTTAATAACTTTGAGAATAATTTTTATTTTTTTAAATGTATATTTTTTAAAATACGTCGAATATAAATTTAAATTTAAGGGTTAAAGAGAGTAATTTTATCTAATTTTCATTATTTTTCAAATAATTCATTTTTGGAAATAAGTTACTAATATGATAATAAATTATTTCGTAACTTTGACAATCTCCCAATTGTTGATTATCAATATCGAACGAGAAAAACTATACATGGATTAGTAACTTATAAAAGAAGAATTTATGAATATTTTAATGAAAAATTACAAAAATGAGTTCGTGTTTGTTTAGTTGATGAGATACTAGAACTGCCAAAATATAAAAGAATAGGTGAAGATATTGAACAAACTATTATTGAATATTTTGCTGATGGAAAAAGATACAGAGATATTTGAGATATTATAAAAAAAGCAAATATTAGTCTTAGTTCTATTCATAGAGTTTTTAAAAATTTAGAAGTAATTGAAGCAAATCCAGTAAAAGTAAATTTATTAGAAAAAATCAGCCTATTTTTGTAGCAATTGATGATGGTCACCGAAAATTTTGAAATTTTAAACGTAAAGGTACAAAACATTCTATGCGATTAATAGTAACATATACAGATAATATTAATCACAAAGTACAAAATAAAAGAGTAGCCACTTGCCACTTGCCACTTAGCCCTTTTTACTAGACCATTAATTTAAAAAACCTGAATGTATTCTAAAAACAATTGTGTTATATAATTAACACTAATTTTAACCTGAAAGGATTTTTATTAATGGATAAAATTAAACAAATAGCATTAGTAATTAACAAATTAAATATCAAAGAAAAAATTAAAATTATTGATGATTGTAAAAATCAATATTCAATTAGAAACCTATGTCAATATCTTCAATTAAACAGATCAACATATTACTTTTTAAAAAATAAACAAAAACCTATTAAAAAAGAAGAAAATCATATTATTAAATGCAATCATAAATATCAAAAAATATGCCAACTTTTAATCGAATTTCATTCTACAAGAAAAGGCAGAATTTATGGATATTTAAGAATTTTTTCAGCTTTTAAAGAGTGATTAAAACAAGAAAAAAATATCATTTTAAATATAGAATTATCAATAAAACAAATGCGAAAAATTATGAAAGAACACAATATTCAAGGATTAAAACAAACTAAAAATAACTATCCTAAAAACAAAAAAAATCCAAATAAGTGAATACCTACAATGGATAAAGTAAACAAAGATTATAAAAGTACAACCTCTTCAAATCAAATTTGATCAATGGACACTAAACAAATAAATACTAAAGAAGGATGATTATATCTTTTTGTAATTATTGATTTTTATTCAAATAATGTTGTTAGTTATAATATTGCTCCTAATAAATCATATCAGGATTTAATTCTTCCTGCTCTTGAAAAAATCAACAAACAATTTTCTTGAAATCAAGTAAAAAATGTTATTTTACATTCAGATAACGCCAACGAATTTTATTGTCAGGATATCACAAAATGAGCAGAGGATAAACAAATAATTTTAAGCAAAAAACAACCTTATGATATTGGTGGTAATGTATTATCTGAAAACTGATTTTCTCATTTATCTCAAGAATGACTACCTAAAGGATCAAATCAATATTTATCCATCAATGAAGCTATAAATGATGTAAATCAATATGTTATGTTTTATAATTATGAAAGAATACATTCTAAATTTCTAAAACCACCAATTTTACAAATTAAAATTTAGAATTTTATATCAAAAATGGTCCAGTAATTAAGGACCAACCACCAATTAAAATTATTGATGATTGTAAAAATCAATATTCAATTAGAAACCTATGTCAATATCTTCAATTAAACAGATCAACATATTACTTTTTAAAAAATAAACAAAAACCTATTAAAAAAGAAGAAAATCATATTATTAAATGCAATCATAAATATCAAAAAATATGCCAACTTTTAATCGAATTTCATTCTACAAGAAAAAGCAGAATTTATGGATATTTAAGAATTTTTTCAGCTTTTAAAGAGTGATTAAAACAAGAAAAAAATATCATTTTAAATATAGAATTATCAATAAAACAAATGCGAAAAATTATGAAAGAACACAATATTCAAGGATTAAAACAAACTAAAAATAACTATCCTAAAAACAAAAAAAATCCAAATAAGTGAATACCTACAATGGATAAAGTAAACAAAGATTATAAAAGTACAACCTCTTCAAATCAAATTTGATCAATGGACACTAAACAAATAAATACTAAAGAAGGATGATTATATCTTTTTGTAATTATTGATTTTTATTCAAATAATGTTGTTAGTTATAATATTGCTCCTAATAAATCATATCAGGATTTAATTCTTCCTGCTCTTGAAAAAATCAACAAACAATTTTCTTGAAATCAAGTAAAAAATGTTATTTTACATTCAGATAACGCCAACGAATTTTATTGTCAGGATATCACAAAATGAGCAGAGGATAAACAAATAATTTTAAGCAAAAAACAACCTTATGATATTGGTGGTAATGTATTATCTGAAAACTGATTTTCTCATTTATCTCAAGAATGACTACCTAAAGGATCAAATCAATATTTATCCATCAATGAAGCTATAAATGATGTAAATCAATATGTTATGTTTTATAATTATGAAAGAATACATTCTAAATTTCTAAAACCACCAATTTTACAAATTAAAATTTAGAATTTTATATCAAAAATGGTCCAGTAATTAAGGGCCAACCACCGATTTTATAAATACTAAACCATATAAAATTTTAAAACGTTTGCCTATGAGCAAATTTGGTGCTCTAAAATTGATTTTAAATATAAAAGAAATTGTAATTGCAATCTCTCATTTTTACATTTGTGGTAAGTTTGATTTAGTCGGATTTATTAATAAATTATTTAAAGTTGCATTATTAATTTTATTAACATCTATATTTATTTCACTATTTGATTTTCTTATATATAATTCTTTTACTTTTTTAATATTTCCAAAAAGTTCTTTTGACATTTTTATAAAAAAATCATTTTTTTCTTTAATTATTTTATTTTTATCAATTTTTCCAAAAGTAAATATTTTCAATATTCAATAACTAATTTTTTTAAATTTGCTAATCTTTTGTTTTTTTAAATTTTCAATAATATCAACAATAGTAGTTTGAGCTAAATTAACTCTATTACTAATAATTTCTGGAGTAAATTGATTTTTATTAATAATTATTTTTATCAATTCTCTATTAATTCATTCATATTCTTCTTGTAAATTATTATTCATTTTTTCATCCTTTCAAAATAAAAACTCATTTACTTTGAAATTAAAGCAATGAGTTAAAAACTTAATTGAATTGTGTTACTTAATTTAATTAAATTATACAAAAAAAATTCGCAAATCAAAATTTCAAGCTAAATTTTTAACGTTTATTTGGAATTTGTGTTTATATTTATTTAACACTGTAACTTTCCAAAATAATTTATTTTTTTATAAATATTTTTGGGAAATTTTCACTCAATATTGACATACCAGAATCGTTAGAATTACTCTTTTCTAAGAGTAGCTTTACTTTAGTAAATGGTTCTACTTCTGAAAGTTGTTTTTTTGTTTCAATTTCTACTTCTATCTTAAAATTATCTAAACTAGAATCTGAAATAGATGATTTATTTTCATTAATTTTTATTTTTAATTCACTTTCTCTTACTATTAGTGTTTCTATATCTTTATCAATTTTATCTACACTAATGGCATTTAATGAATTTAATTTATCACTTTTTTCTTTTTGAAGTATTTCTAAATCAGTTAATGGTTGCATATTTTCAATTGAAATATTTTTTAATTTTTCTCTTTGTTGTTTAATTTTTAGTATTGTATTTTCTAATAAAAATTGTTTTTGACTATTAGTTACTTTTAAATCTTCTATTTCTTTAGTACTATTCTTTTTGTTTAATTGTGATTTTAATGAAAATCAATTTTCCTTTAATATATTTGTCTCTTTTTTATGTTTTAATATTTCATCAGACAAATCTTTTTTTTGTTTTATTTTATTTTCATTTGTCATTCGTAAATCAGTAATTTCTTTATTTATATTACTTCGATTAACAAATTCTTTATCTAATTTTTTTTGAACACTTTTGTAATTACAAAAAATGCCAAAAGTTAATAGTGAAATAACACGACGTCAAATACTATCTCTTCAATCTTGTAAAACCATAATATTTTGAAAAATATTTTCTGAATCTTTTAGTTTTAAACTAATATTTTCTTCATTACTTTTAATTTCTTTTTCTAAACAAGAAATTGAATTAGTTTTTGCATCTATATTGTCATTTAATGTTTTAATATTTAAATTTATTTCATCTATTTTTGTGATTAATTGTTCTTTAGAACTTTCATTATCATTCAAAATAGATTGTATTTGACCTTTATTTGCATCAATGTCTGTTGTTAATTGTTCCTTGTTTTTTTCTAATCTTTCAATTTCTAATTCAATTTCTGATTTTTGTTTTATTAATGCAATTAAATTTTCTAAACTTTGTAATTCCACTTTCAATTCTTCTTTTTTTAAAATTTCTTTTTTTAAATTTAATATTTTAGTTTTTTCTTCTTGTAATTTTGTCATATTTTCTTTTAATGCTTTTAAACTACCATTAAAAAAAGATGATTCTTGAATTATTTCTTTTAAATTAAATAATTCATTTCTAATTCTTTCTAAGGTTCTTCTGTTATCTACTTTGTCTAGATTCCTGTTTTTTATATCTTTATCAGTTTCTTTACTTTCAACTTCTAAAGTATATATATATTCATTAACTGCTTTTAATTTATCAGTCATCTGATTAACATATTGTTCAATAAATGTTTTTTTATCTTCACTATCTTTGATATTTCTTAATTGACTTTCAGCTTTCTTCAATATATCTTCTAGTTGTTTTCTTTCAAATTCAAAACTTGCTTGTTTTTCGGCAATATTTTGTTTCTTGATTTCTAATTCCTCAAGTTTTAACCCAAGAGTTTGAAGATATTCTTTCACATTGTTTCGATCTTCTATTTTCTCTAAATATTTTTGTAAATCATCCTTATATTTTTCTTCTACAAATAACATAAAAAAACTCCTTTATAAAGTAAAAAACCCATTACTCTTAAAAAATAAAAGCTATGGGTCAAAAACTATTTTTAATTTATGTTTTTATTATATCAAAATCAAACAAACAAAATCAAACAAATTTTAATATAATTAATTGAATTATTTAACTTTATCATTGATAATTAATTATATTAAAAAATTAATTTGGAGGAAACAAAATATATGACTCGTATTATATCTGGAATAACTAGCACTGGAAAATTAACTCTTGGTAACTACTTGGGAGCAATTAATAATTTTTTAAAATTGCAAGACGAACATGAACTCTTAATATTTGTTGCAAATTTACATGGATTAACACTACCAATAAAAGCACAAGAATTAAGAGATAATATTAAAGATATTGCCGCTTGATATTTTGCTGCTGGTATTATACCAAATAAATCTCATATTTTTATTCAATCTGATGTTTTAGCCCATAGTCAATTAGGATATATATTATTATGTAATAGTTATGTCGGTGAATTAGAACGAATGACACAATTTAAAGATAAAAGTCAAAAAATGACAAATCAACAAAATAAAACGATTAGTATTCCAACAGGTATTCTTACATATCCAGCATTAATGGCTGCTGATATTTTACTATATGACGCTGATTTTGTGCCAGTTGGTGTTGATCAAACTCAACATTTAGAATTGACAAAAACTTTAGCAACAAGAATGAATAACAATTATAAAACTGATTTATTCAAAATTCCTAAAATAATTATTGATAAACAAGCACAGAAAATTATGAGTTTACAAGAACCTGAAAAAAAAATGTCAAAATCTGATACTAATCTAAAAAATACTATTTTTTTAAGCGATAGCAAACAAGAAGTTACCAATAAAATTAAAAAAGCAGTTACTGATTCAGAAAATATTATTAAATTTGATCCAGAACATAAGCCTGGAGTTAGTAATTTATTAACTATTTATGCTAGCATTACTAAAAAAGATATCAAAACTTGTGAACAATATTTCAGCAATCACAATTATGGTTTTTTAAAAGAAGAAGTAATTAAAGTAATAAATGATTTATTAGAACCAATGCAAAAAAAACACCAAGAATTTATTAATGAAAAATCATCACAATTAGCAAAATATTTAGAAGAAGGTGCAAATTTTGCTAATAATATTGCTACTAAAAAATTAAACTTTGTTCAAGACACAATGGGTATTAATTTTATCGAGAAAGAAAGATAGGAGGAAGAGACAATGTCTTTATACAATAAAAAACAAAAACATTTAATCCTAGTTGATTTAGATGGTACTCTATTAAAAAGTGGTGGACGAGAAATTCATATTAATACTAAAAAAGCACTAATTGATGCTCAAAAACAAGGTCATATTGTTTGTATTGTCACTGGTCGACCTTATCGTGGATCAATTAAATTTTATCGTGAATTAGGTCTTAATACATTACTATGCAATTTTAATGGTGGCCATATTCATGATCCAAAAATCAAAAAATTCAAACGATTAGTTTTTCCAATTTCTGAAACAATTGTTAAACATATTTTAAATGAAGACTATATTTTTCAACAAATTGAAAACGCGGTTATTGAATATTACAACAAAGCAGTATGTTGAAAAAAAGATGATTTCTTTGAAACTTATTTTCATTTAGATACTATTGAAAATGATACTTTTACAATTAGTAAATTAATTCGTGATTGAAAAGGGAGCGCTAATGCCATTTTAATTGAATTTAAAGAAAATACTAATCTTGATCAAGTATATCGTGACTTGGAAAAATATTCAAACTCAATTAAGGTAAATACTTGAAATCGTTATGATAATAATAAACTAATCTTTGAAATTTCAAGTAAATTTATTGATAAAGGAATGACAGCTCGCATTTTGGCTCAATATTATAATGTTGATATTAGAGATGTTATTGCTTATGGTGATGAAATTAATGATAAAGAAATGTTGATGGAAGTTGGCTATGGTGTAGCAATGAAAAATGGTAATATTGTTATTAAAAGTATTGCCAATGATATTACTACTAAAACTAATGATGAGGGTGGCGTTGGTGATCATTTATCAAAATTATTAAATCTTTATGAAGAAAGTGAAATTTATATTTAATGGAAATGAAAATATATTAACTATTATTTCTATATTTGTAATATGATATAGTTTTTAAACATTAATATAAGTTTTTAACCTATTTACTTTATTTTTAAAGTAAATAGGTTTTTATTTAAAAAAGTTTTTTATAAATTTAATATACTAAAATAAAAAACCTATTGTTTTATTTTTCAAAACAATAGGACATTAATTATATTAAACTTCTACTAAATATAAATATTTTAATACTATTAATACAAAAAACTATAAAACTTCTAAAGGCAAGAAGTCAAAAATTTCTGGGTGATTGGCACAAAACTTTAATTCCGAATCATTTTTTTGTTCTTCAATTTTAATTTTTAATTCATTTAATTGCTTTTTTATTTTAAGTAATTGAGCAGGTGCTGGTGGTTGTTTATCTCATTCATCAAATAATATTTTACCTGTTTTAAAAAGTTTTTCATACTGACATTTTAAACAACTATTTTGCTGTGATTCATGATCATGGATATTTTTGCCAAACATAAAATTACCTACTTTCCTCAATTCTTTTACTTAAATTTATTATGCCAAATAATAAAAAAGGAGAATTATTTCTCCTTTTTAACTAGTAAAATGTTATAAAACCGTTGGTAAATAATGTAAGAAAAAACTATTTTCTAATTCTCATCCTCAATCACGCTGATTCTGAGGTGTTAAAATTCATCTAGCAAAACTTTCGACAAAAAATTCATCATCAAGATTTATATTATATTTACCATTAAATCAGGCACTACGACCATAATTACTATTAACTGTTATTAAACCAAATAATAATTTTTGCTTAATATTAGTTAATTTTGCTTGTTGACCTAAATAATCAATTAAATATCAAGTACGATCATAAATTTGTTTGTTATCATTGTTAACAGTTAGTTTATGAGAAACTGATGTCATATTAGTATTAACATCACTATAACTGCTATCTGGTCACTTTCAATTAGCATTAAATGAATTTCTTTCATCAGCACTTAAACCAATAAAATTACTTAAAGCATGACCATATTCGTGAGTTGTAACACTAATTATTTGATCTGAAGATCAAAATCCCTCTTGAAATTGTTGATCAATTAAATTAATATTTGCAAATTCAGGACCATAACCCATACGTTGATTATCAGCTTCTGAATTAAAAGCAGTTCATGCTACTGTGCTATCACTTACAGCAACTGGTGCTACTTTTTGAATTAGTTTAATAACAGTGTTTTTATGAAAAACTTTAGCAAAAATATTATAAAAACGTAATTGTTGTTGCTCTGCTAATTGTAATTGTTCATTATTTAAACCAGCTTTTTTATACATTTCAACTCAATTAACATCAATGGTTTTACCACCAATTTTAGTATGAGTTAAATCATATTGTAAACTATCATAATTACTTCAAATTACATCACTTTTATTATTATCATACAAGTTATTAAATTCATCAATACTTTCTTTACTTGCCATTTGATGGATTTTATATTCATATTTTTTTACCATCTTTGCATCTTCTGGTGAAAGTTTTCATTTTAATAAACTAGCATTAGCATCATGCTTATTTAAATAGACATAATGATCACTGTCTGGAGAAAACGTTAACATTAAACCATTAACTGTTACAAGATTTAATGCTGCAATCATAGTTACTAATTTAATACCTTTTTTCATAATTAACCTCCCCTTCATATCATAATTATAATTATGATTTTACATTGTAGCATTTAAATAAAAATCCTGCACTAACTATTCTCATTTATTTTTAATTTTTTTATTAGTAAAAATTTCAACTTCAAAAACAGCAAATTCTTTGCGAACCTTTATAACTTTAAATGAAAAATTTCGAAATTTTAAAAGTGGACTATTTTTCCTTACTTTCTTTACTTTTGTTTTGAACATATATCATTCTTGGACAGTTTGTTTATTATAATTTGGAGGTTTTCTTTTTAAATAACGTTTAAATAATACTTCAAGTTTTGAAGAACCATCAACACGAAACTTATGTGTTCCTATTTCTTGTATCAATCCAATTTCATCAGTTTCATCATAAATTTCACCAACTAATTCTTCAAGAATATCTTCAAGTGTAATAATACCATTAAAATCTTTTTTATCTTTATTATTGCAGACAATAGCCATATGCATTCTTTCGGTTTGTAAAATTTCCAATGCTTCATTTAACTTAGTACGCTTAGAAATAAAAATTGCTGGTAACATTAATTGTAATAAATCTGGATTTTCATTTTCTAACATATTAATAATAAATTCTTTAATATTTAAAATACCAATTACATTTTGATTAACATGATCTAAAACAGGAATTCTACTATATTTTTCTTCTAAATATAAATGTTTAATAACTTTAGGTGGCGTATCATCATAAATATATTTAATTTTACTTTTGGGAAGCATAGCTTGAAAAACTGATTTTTCATCAAATTTAATTGCAGATTCAATTAAATCACGTTCTGCTTTTTCAAGAACTCCTTCTCTTTCAATTATTGAAATCAATTCAATAAGTTCTTGTTCAGAACTTGTTGGTTTTTTACTTTTAAATTGAAATAAAGTAACAATAAAAGTTATTGGATAAAAAATAATATTAAGAATATACAAAATATATGCATAATTTAAAGCTATTGTCTCGGGATGTAATTTTGCAACACTTTTAGGTATAATTTCACCAATAATTAAAACAACAATTGCTGAAACTAAAGTTGATATTAAAGGACCATAAGTAGGAGAAACATGAAAAGAATCAATAAATAATATGGTACTTAAAGTACCAATTCCAACATTAATTACTGTGTTGCCAAGTAAAATTGTTGTTAAAGTTACATTATAATTTTTAACTAACTTAAATACAATATTAGCACGACGACTTTTCTTACTACGTAATTTACCAATAGATTTAATTCTTATAACATTTAAAGAAGTTAATGATGTTTCAGCAGATGAATAAAAACCACTTAAAAATAATAAAACTAGCAATATTATTAAATAAATATACCAATTACTGTCCATATAGAAAAAAAACTACTCCTTTTGATTTTTATATTGTTATTAAGATTATAACATAGTATACTTAGTACGTTATATTTAATTATTAATTTATTACTCATATAACTTTATGATATTATATTGAAGGTGATGAAAATAAATGCGTAAAAAATTTGGACTAATAGCAGCCTTAATAATAGGCACAACAACTAGTTTACAAGTTAGTGCTTGTACAGATGATTCAAAATATCAAGAATTTATTAGTGATGTTAATAGTGGGCATGCTTTTTTTGGCATACTTGGTGCTGCTGATAATCCACTTTCTAAGCAAATTATTGACGGTTTACACACAATGCAAATCAAAAATAATAATGTACCAAGTAAATGAGATAACTGATTAACAGAAAAGAAAACTGAAATAAACAGTGTTACTACTAATGGGACTATTGATATTAAAATTTATGAAAAATCTCCTTATGCCAACCCTAGTAGTGATATTGTTAACCAATTTTGAAATGATAAAAAAATTAGTTGACAACAACAAATTTATCATTGACTACTTGACCATAAAATTTCTGATAATAGTTCAGCACCTGTTGCTGATTCAGGTGTCAAGGAAATTCAAAATCCTGTTGATAAAGAAAGAGCATTTAAAGCTTTACCAATTGTTTTTATTGTTAATAAAGGTAAACTAATAACTGTTGGTCAAGAATGAGGAACTATTGATAGTCCAAATCAGTTTTTTGATCAACTAACAGCTTTAATCACAGGTAATCTATTAAAAACTGCTGCTAAAAAACTATATAATTTTTAAAAGAAGATATATAATTATCTTCTTTTACTTTTTTATTTCTTAATATTGATTATTCCATTTTTTATAAATTGATATAACTAAGATACGTGTTTATTTTTTATTGTATTTTATTTATAAGGTGCTAAAATTTTAGTAGATAAGCAGATTTAGTAAAAAGCCACTTAGCCCTTTTTACTAGACCATTAATTTAAAAAACCTGAATGTATTCTAAAAACAATTGTGTTATATAATTAACACTAATTTTAACCTGAAAGGATTTTTATTAATGGATAAAATTAAACAAATAGCATTAGTAATTAACAAATTAAATATCAAAGAAAAAATTAAAATTATTGATGATTGTAAAAATCAATATTCAATTAGAAACCTATGTCAATATCTTCAATTAAACAGATCAACATATTACTTTTTAAAAAATAAACAAAAACCTATTAAAAAAGAAGAAAATCATATTATTAAATGCAATCATAAATATCAAAAAATATGCCAACTTTTAATCGAATTTCATTCTACAAGAAAAGGCAGAATTTATGGATATTTAAGAATTTTTTCAGCTTTTAAAGAGTGATTAAAACAAGAAAAAAATATCATTTTAAATATAGAATTATCAATAAAACAAATGCGAAAAATTATGAAAGAACACAATATTCAAGGATTAAAACAAACTAAAAATAACTATCCTAAAAACAAAAAAAATCCAAATAAGTGAATACCTACAATGGATAAAGTAAACAAAGATTATAAAAGTACAACCTCTTCAAATCAAATTTGATCAATGGACACTAAACAAATAAATACTAAAGAAGGATGATTATATCTTTTTGTAATTATTGATTTTTATTCAAATAATGTTGTTAGTTATAATATTGCTCCTAATAAATCATATCAGGATTTAATTCTTCCTGCTCTTGAAAAAATCAACAAACAATTTTCTTGAAATCAAGTAAAAAATGTTATTTTACATTCAGATAACGCCAACGAATTTTATTGTCAGGATATCACAAAATGAGCAGAGGATAAACAAATAATTTTAAGCAAAAAACAACCTTATGATATTGGTGGTAATGTATTATCTGAAAACTGATTTTCTCATTTATCTCAAGAATGACTACCTAAAGGATCAAATCAATATTTATCCATCAATGAAGCTATAAATGATGTAAATCAATATGTTATGTTTTATAATTATGAAAGAATACATTCTAAATTTCTAAAACCACCAATTTTACAAATTAAAATTTAGAATTTTATATCAAAAATGGTCCAGTAATTAAGGGCCAACCACCAAATAACAATAATTCTAAACACTTCTAACTCATTACTTTAAAAAAAGTAATGAGTTTTATAGTTAAAAAGAGGTATCTAAAATGAATGATTTACTTATTAATAATACCAGTGAATTGGTAACTTTTAATACTAACAGTACAGATCCTACTAATATAAAAAAATATTACTTGAAAAAATTCTATTCAAGAACACAAAAATAAAGTTGAACAAACATATCAAATTTTTTTAAAATCACAAGAATGAGGAAAAAAGTTAAGACAACAAATAACAACACCATTAACAACAACTAAAATTAAAAACAGACATAAAAAAAGAAGCACAAATATATTAGTCTCAACACTAACAACAGAACAAATACAAAGATTATCACCAAAACAAATAAAATGATTAACAAATTGACAAATTAAAGAACTTACAGCAGAACAAATACAAAGTTTTACAATTCAACAAATACAATCATTTTTACCTGAACAAATTCAAGCATTAATGGTGCATCAAATTGAACAATTTACATTTTGACAAATCTCTGCTTTTACAAAAGAGCAAATGCAAAGTTTCACAAGTGAACAAATACAATCATTTACACCTATACAAATGCAAAGTTTCACAAGCGAACAAATACAAGCATTTACACAAGAACAAATTGAATACTTTACAAAAGAACAAAAAGAAGTATTTTGACCAAAACAAGTAATCACAAAGATTAACACTATGGATTTGCAAACTCAATCAACAACAAGTGAATTTAAACCAAATTTACCAAAAATGTAAAAAAAGCTTGTAACTTAAAAGTTACAAGCTTTTTAAAAATTAATTTTTAAACAAATTATATTGATATAAAATTAAATTTTTGACCACTATTAATAGTAAAATCTCGTTTACCATTTTCATTTATTTCTTGAATATTAAAAAACTATCATAACTAATACTATGTTTTAATATTAAAGTTCAGTATTACCAAAAGTATTATATGTTCTAGGAAATCCAATAACAACTACTTCTTGTAATAAATCAACTTCATTTTGCGTTATTTTTTTATATAAACCATTCTTTCATTTTTTAATAAAATCATTAAAAAATAAACAAGTAAACTATTACTAAAATGATATAACTAACATAGTATCTTTACTATTTTTTTTTAATTTATCTATTTTACTTAAACTATTATTTAAAATAGTTTCTAAACAAAATTCAATCTTTAAAAAAGAAAAACTGTAAAAAAGAATTAAACCATCCTTTTTATTTTTCATTTTAACTATCTAATTTTGTTCTTGTAAAAATGTTAATAATTGCTGAATTGCTGAATTACGATGAGAAATTTTATTTTTATCTGCCAATGACAATTCACCTAAAGTAGCATGTACTACTGGAACATAAAATATTTGATCGTAACCAAAACCATCATTACCTTTTATCTCAGTAGTGATTTCACCTTCAAGTTTACCAATAAATGTTTTAGTAATCTTATGATCAAAATCAACATAAGCAATAGCAGAAATAAATACTGCTGCACGATTAGTTTCACCTTCCATTTGTTCTAAAATGTCTAACATTGCATCATGATAGGACATTTCTCCCTTTCATCGTGCTGAGTTAATACCAGGAAAATTATTTAAAGCTAATATTTCTAACCCTGAATCATCAGCAATTACAGGACCATTCACTAATTTTGCAAGTGTTGTTGCTTTTAAAATTGCATTTTCAATAAATGATGTACCTGTTTCATTAATTTCAAGAGGAGAATTAAGATCTAACATTGATTTGACATTATATCCCTTTGTCTGTAAGATACTCTTTAATTCATTAATTTTACCGATATTATTAGATGCAAACCATAAGGTTTTAGCAGTCATTAATAATCAATCCCTTCACGAGCAATTTGACCTTTTTCAAAATAATGTTTAATTGATTTAACTTCACTAATTAAATTAGCACATTGCTCTAAGGCAAAAGATGCATATCTACCAGATAATGCAATTTCAATATGTGATTTTTTATTTTTTAAAATTTCAATTAAGTCTTGTTCTTTAATCAAATTATTTTGAATACACCCTAAAATTTCATCAACAACAATAAGATCAGTATTATCACTTTGACTTAACAGTTTTAATCTAGTAAGACCATAATTAGTTTCTTGTTTCAATTTATTTTTTTCTTCTTCATCCATTTCTCAAAAAAATTTTTGCGAAGATTCATAAAAACTTTCAATTTTAAGTTTAGTATTTTGTTTTAAAAAACGTAAGTAACTAACATTAAGATTATTACCCAATGCTCTAATTACCATACCATTAAGAATTGAGGTTTTACCTCTTCCTTCACCTTTATAAATATGAATATAACCTTTTTTTAACATACTATCACTTACTTTCAATATTTTTTATTTAATAAATTGTATAATTTTATTACAGACAATACAAGCAAAATAGAGGTGTCATTTTGAAATTTAAAACTATTAAACCACCATATCAATTAGAACTATTAAAAACAAAAGGTTTAACCAATGACTTATTTTTAGTAAATAAACATTTTTTTTTAAAACAATCTAAAGATATTTTGCAACCTTTTTTGAATTTTACAAATCAAATTAATGTTATTAAATTAATTAAATCAAAAAAATTTACATTACCTATTAATGAAGTCAATATTAATAATAATAAACTATTAACCTTAATGCCATATTATCATAATTTAATTAATTTAAGCGAACAAATAATTAATAAACAAATATTAGAACAAATTTCATCATTGGTAAAACAACTACATAATATTAAATTTGATAATAAATCATTAATTAAAACTTGAAAAGGTTTAGAACAACTTAATTTATACTGTAATTTAACTACTAGTAATCCTTGCTTAGAAAAAATAACCAGTGAGGTAATCAAATGAATTGCTACTTATCAACCAACAACAATTGTTTTATCTCATAATGATTTAACATTAAATAATTTTGTTAAAAAAAATAATTGTTGATATTTAATTGATTGAGATTTTGCTTGTTGAAACGACGAATTATTTGATATTGCCTCTTTTGCTTCTGAAAGTTTAACTTCTGAAACCGAAATTAATACTTGATTTAATTGTTTTAATTTAAATAATGAACAAATAATTATTGCTAAAAAATGAATGAATTATCAAAATTTAATTTGATATTATTGAGCTTGTTATTTATACGAACAAACTAATTTAAACATATATAAAGAAATTAGTGAAAGTAAATTAACTAATCTATTAAAATAAGTTATTTAAATAATTCATCATTTTAAGTCTGATTATGTAGTTTTAACTTCTTAACAAATTGAACCATAATTAGGTAATTTATTAGTAGTCTGTTTTTTTTGTTCAATTTGTTTTCCTTGTAAATTTATTTCTACTATATTATTAACAGCTGAAATGTTTGATTCTATTTCAATAACTATACATTTATTATTTGAAGCGTGTTCTTGTAACAATGGCATTCTTTCATCATTTACAATTTGACAATTATCATTTGAAGTAATATTTTTTTGTAAATTTTCTTTATAATCACAGTTTGCGCAAATTTCATTATTATCTTTTATTTGATTTATAAATTCTTTTACTCAATATTTCATTATTTATTTACTCCCTTTTTTCTTTTTTATTTTTCATTAGCATATACAATAAAATTAAATTTTATTGGAAATAGTTTTTAATAAATAGTATTTATAATGTTAATAATTATTGTAAATATAAAGAATATCACAATTATTATGGCTTTAATAATTTACTACTAGAATTAGCAAAATATTTAATTGTTTCTATTAAGTCTTTATCCACTTGTTTTTTTAAATCATCTAAATTAGTAAACTTTAAATTATCACGAAGAAAATCTAAAAATCTAACTTTAATGATTTTTCCATATAAATCTTGATTAAAGTTTAATAAGTAAGTTTCAACTAACGGCTTATTATTACGTAACATAATTACTGTCATACTTTGATATCATTTATTATCTACTTCAGTAAGCGTAATATAAGTAGCAAGACCCGGTAATGCATAGTTTGTTAATAACGATAAATTAGCAGTTGGAAAATTAATCATTCTAGCCTCTTTAATACCATGAACTACTTTACCACTAATTGTATATGGCTCTTGTTGTAAACAAAGATTAGCACTACTAATATCTTTATTTTGTAAAAGTTGTTTAATATAAGTTGAAGAAACTTTGTTATTATTAACAATAATATCATTACAAAGATAAACTTGTAATGAAGATTGTTGTAATGTTTTAATATTACCTTGCCCTTGATAACCAAACCTAATATTTGGATTAACAACTACCGCTTTAACATTATTTGCCAATAATCACGAAATAAATTGCTCTGGTGAAAGTGTTGCTATTTCTTTACTAAACTTAATTTCCCAATAATAATCAAAATTATATTTAGCAATTGTTTTAATTTTATCTTCATTACTTAATAAAACCTCATTATTTTTATTACTAATTACACTTTGTGGTTTTCTATCAAAACTAATAATACATGTTTGATAATTATTTATTGTTGAATTAACTAATAATTGTTTAAATAGGGTTTGATGACCTTGATGAATACCATCAAAAAAACCTCAACAAGCAATAATTGGTTTAGACATCAATTTTTGATTTTGAATATTTAGATTTTTCAATTTTAATATCTTCATTACATTTAAAACCTCGTTGGCTTACGTATAAATTATTTTTTTGATTACGATAAATAGCTAATGGCAAATGTTCATAATTAACAACTAAAACATATGGCTCATTAGTGCTATCAATAACTAAAGGTTTACCATCAATAACACTTTTACTATTATCAACAACAATCGCTGGCATAATATTTTTAACACCATCATAAATACTAATATGATTTTTACTAACTGTTTCTTCATTAATAACATCTAAATTTAGGGCATTACTTAAATCAAAACCCGATTGATGAATTCTTCTCAAATAAGTTAAAGTTGCTGATGTATGTAAAATTCTAGCAATGTCAGTAACCAAAGCTCGAACATAAGTTCCTTTTGAACATACTACTTCAAAAGTAACTAAATCATTATTAAAACTAATTAATTTTAAAGATTTAATATAAACCTTACGTTTTGGTAATTCAACAGGAATATTCTCACGAGCATATTCATAAAGTTTTTTACCATTAATTTTAACTGCTGCATAAGCAGGAATTATTTGCTCATATTGACGATTATTATAAAATTCAAGTGCTTTAACAATTTCTGATTCTTTTAAATCAAGATGTGGTTTTGATTCAATAATTTTACCAGTAATATCGCCGGTGTCGGTTTTTAAAAATAGTTGCATTTTTGCAATGTAAACTTTATCACTTTTTAAAATAAAATCACTAATTTTGGTTGCTTCATTCACAAGTACTACCATTAGTCCTGTTGCTAAAGGATCTAACGTACCTGTATGACCAATTTTATTTAATTTCAAACGTTTTTTAATAACAACAAGACAATCTTGTGATGTCATAAATGAAGGTTTATCTATTAATAATATATAATCTTTTAACATGCGTTTCACCTACTTTACTTCTTTATCAGAAGTTACTTCTTGATACTTTTCAACATGTTTACAATTTGGATAATTAGTACACCCTAAAAATTTTCGATTTTGTTTTGAAGATTTAACAACCATTCAACCATCTGTACATACTAAACAAGGTTTAATTTTTTCTAATTGTTTTTGAATATATCGACATTTTGGAAATGCTGAACAACCGTTAAATTTACCATATCTTCCTGTTCTTTGCACAAGTGGGGCACCACAAAGTGGACAATCTTGATCTAATAAAACCGGTTTAATTTTAAACTCAGTCATTTTATCAAAAGCATCATCAATCCTTGGTTCAAACTTAACTCAAAAGTCTTTTACCACTTGATGCATATCAAAATTACCATGAGCAATTTGATCTAATTGAGTTTCAACTTGTGAAGTATATGTCTCATTAATAATATCATAAAAAAACTCTTGAAGTTTATCATTAGTTAAAAGACCTTTCTCAGTAGCTTTAAAAGACTTATTTTCAATAATAACATAACCGCGTTCTTTAATAGTGTTCATAATTGGATTATAAGTCGATGGTCGACCAATTCCTAGTTCTTCTAATGTTTTAATTAATTTAGCTTCTGTGTATCTTGGTTTTGGTTTAGTAAAGTGTTGCTGTAAATTTACTGACTCAACTTTAATAATTTGATTTTTTTCAAATTTTGGTAAAACTAAAAGTTCTTCATTTTCAAGACTTTCTACATCAAGCATTAAAAATCCTTTAAACTTGATTTGTTGTCCTGTTAAACGAAATTGATAATCATTATTTTTAAATAAAACAGTAGTACTAATTAATTGTGCTGGTGCCATTAATGAACTAAGGGCACGAAAATAAATTAAATTATAAAGTTTTAATTGATCTTTATTTAAAAAATCAATAGCACGTTTATTATTCATTGTTAAATCAGTTGGTCTGATTGCTTCATGAGCATCTTGCACATTTTTTTTATTAGTCTGTTCTTTCTTCTGCCCAAGATATTGTTCACCATATTCATTAACAATTAATGTTTTGGCATTTTCAATAAATTTATCATTTAAACGTATTGAATCAGTACGAGGATAACTAATAAATCCAGTAAGTGTTCCATTAACATCAATTCCTTCATACAATTGCTGAGCAATAAGCGTTGTTTTAGCAGTACTAAAATTTAATTGTGTTGATGCTGCTTGTAATAAACTACTAGTAGTAAATGGATTTAATGAATTACGCTTACGATTTTGTTCAGTAACAGAAATTACTTGATAACTATCACTTAATGCATTTTTAATAGCAACTGCTTCTTGTTCATTATTAATAACTAACAGTTCTTCTTTATATTTTTCACAATTTAATATTATTTTTTTTTGATAAGTACTATTAATTGTTCAAAATTCTTTACTAATAAAATTAATAATTTCGCGTTCTCTTGTTGCTATTAATTTTAATGCTACTGATTGTACTCTCCCTGCACTACGTGAACCGATCTTCTTTTGTAATAGATTACTTAAGCGAAAACCAATGATACGATCAACCATTCTTCTTGCTTCTTGACTACGAACTAATGGTAAATCAATACTATGTGGAGATTTAAATGCTGTTAAAATTGCATCTTTAGTAATTTCATTAAAAGTTATTCGTGATGATATATTACTTGTTGCTAATACTTGATCTAAATGATAAGCAATTGCTTCTCCTTCACGATCATGATCGGTTGCTAGATAAACATGAGTAATACTTTTTAATTTACTTTTTAATTCTTTTACCTTTGGCATTTTTTTGCGATCAATTTTGTAAATTGGTTCAAAAGTTTCTAAATCAATTCCCAAACCATATTGACCTTTAATTGCTAAATTACGAATGTGTCCATCCGAAGATAACACTAAATAATCATTACCTAAATATGATTGTACTGCTTTACTTTTAACTGGAGATTCCATGATTACTAATTTTGATGGCATCTTATATCTTCCTCTATATATAATTTATTAGCTTTATTCAAATACTATTTTTTAATATATATAACTTTAACGCGAAAGTCAATATTTTTTTGGATATATGCTTTTTTATAAAAATTTTAAATAACTTATTAACAATTAATATATAAATTATGCTATATTTATTTAGTAAAAATTTAATATAAGTTTTTATCCTATTTATTTTTGTAAATAAATAGGTTTTTATTTTGATTTGAAAGGAACATAAAAATGAAATTTTTAAACACAAATGAGAGCGAAATTAATTCTGAAATACTTTCTAATTTATTACAATCAATACTTCCAAATAATCCTCTTACAGTGGGACTAGTATGTCTTGCTGGTGGAATTGGTTACTATTCATGAAATTTTTACAAAAATAAAAAACAAGAATTAAATATAAAAGTAATACAAAAAAATGATGAAAAGAAAACTACATTAAACTCAAAGAATCTAACAAATCAATCAAGTAATATAAGTAAATGTGAATATAATATGATATTAGATGATGCAACTAAAATTAATCAAATAATTTTAGATAATAACAATAGCAAAAATGTTGAAGAACAATATGATATGCTAAATGATGCTAAATCAGAAATAAATGTTGAAGAACAATATGATATGCTAAATGATGCTAAATCAGAAATAAATGTTGAAGAACAATATGATATGCTAAATGATGCTAAATCAGAAATAAACAAAGAAGATGAATGGGTAATAATTGATAATCAATCTAATGTAAAAAATACTATTCATAAAGATATTTTATAGACTATATTTTATAAAATATTAAAAAGAAAAAAAGTTAAAAGAATGAGTTTAATTAAAATTAATTAAAACTCATTCTTTTTAATTTATTTATAAAGAAGAACCTACATTATTTTTAGTTTCTAACATTGTCTGATCTAACATACCATTATTACAAGTTTCTGAACTAGTAAATATTGATAAAGTTTCTTTATCATCATTATCATGTTCACTATCAGTAGTACCACCACTTTCTGATAATGATCGTGAATAATTACTAAATGATGAACTACCATCAGTAACATCACCACTTTCTGATAATGATCCTGATTGATTACCATTAACAGTATTATTACCACTCACTAGAATATTGCTATTACCATTTTGAGAAAAACTAGGAATTTGCAATAAAGTAGGAATTTCAAAACTACCACCATAATTTCCTAATTTTAATTCAAATTTCTTGACACCAGCAACAACAATACTACCATTATCATTATCAATTTTATATTTTTTATTTTTAATTGTAATTTTATATTTTTCTAATAATTGCTTAAGATCTTTTTCATATAACATTGGGATTCCTATTTTTTTGCATTTTCTAAATCATTTTCTAAATCATTTTCATTAATAACATATTCTCCTACTTCAAACTTAGAAGGTAATTCACGATATCATTTTATTTTAAATTGATTTTTTTTCTAAAAGTGCAGTTAATTTTGCTTCTAATGTTATTATTCTAATATTTATTTCTTTAAGTTTTAAACTCATTCCATGCTTATTTTCATAATCATTAAATTGTTTTTTTAATTTTTTTAATCTTTGACTTCAAATATCTATACTAGTATTTAGTTCTTTATTTGTTTTCTTTAAAGATCTAGTTTTTTTAATTATTTCATCTTTTTTTGTTTCCATTGTTTCTTTACTTTTTTGATTTTCTTCTGCAAGTTGTTTTTTTAAATTTTCTTCATCACTTACTTGTATTTCTTCTGCTTTATTATTTTCTAATGAAATTTCAGTTTTTGACAAAGGAAAAACTTCTTTAATTATTTCTAATACTTTATTATTGCTAATATTATTGTTGGCATTACCCACCGTCTTTATTAAAAAAGTATCATTTCCGTTTTTTCTTGACTTAATTGATCGCATTCATTTTGTAATTTATTTATAATGGTATTTCAATCTTGAAATAATAAATAATATTTTTCTCTACTAAAATGTCCAAAACTAATATTTTTAAATTGTTTTCTCAATTGTTTTCTTCTCAATTCTGTTTGTTCAACATCACCAATACTATTACTACATAAATTTCTAACTATAAATTCTTCTTTTGTTATATTATTTATTTTACTTGTAAGCTGTTTTCATTGTTCTCTGGCATTAGTAAAACGATTTCATCAATGTGGTTCTTTATTTAATACTTCTTGAATTAGTCAAACATTATAAACACCAAAAATATTAAATGATTGGGTACGTAAAGAATCAATTTTTGCTTTTAATTCTATTTCTCTTTTTCTTCAATCTAACCCTTTTGTTTAATAGTATTAATAGTAATCTCAGTTGCTAAATCATTAAAATTAGTAATTTCCTCAACTAAATTTTGATAAGGAATATGAATATTTTTTTTCTTCATTAATAGTACTTTCTTCTTTTTCTTTTTCTAATTCTTTTAATTCTAATTCTATTAGTTTTAAATTTTGCATTTCAGTAATACTTGGACTATTTATTAGACATATTCCGTAATTAAATTTTTTAAAAGTCAATTAATAATTTTAAAATTTATTTTATAATTTTGTTATTAACAATAAATTTAGAAAAGTGTTGATAAAAATGATTTTTGAAAATTTAAAAAAATTAAAAAATGAAGAATTTTACAGATATTTTGGTATAAAACGTTTTCATTTTAATGAAATGTTAGAAAAATTAATTGAAATAGAAAAATTAGAAAAAAATAAAGGTCGAAAAAATAAACTTTCAGTAGTAGAAAGATTAATGATGACTTTATTATACTGAAAAGAATATTATACTTTTTTTCAAATGAGTATTAAATCTAAAATGAGCCCATCAAGTTGTTTTCGAAATATTACTTGAGTAGAAAATAAACTTAGTAACCACAAAGATTACCAATTTTTAAAAGAAAGATATAAATTAAAAATTGATAAAAAACAAGAAAATTCAAATGAATTTTAATTTTATTTAATTGATTCAACTGAGATTGAAATTGAAAGACCAACTAAAAAAAACTACAGTTAGAATATTTTTCTGGTAAAAGTTGAATGTATTCTATAAAATTTCAAATTGTATATGATTTTTTTAATAAAAAAATTGTTGATATTTTTGCTGATAATGGTAAAGTGCATGATTTTCAAATATTAAAAAATTCAAATCTTGAATTTTCAGAAAAAACAATAATTATTGGTGATTTAGGATATCAAGGTATACAAAATATTTATAAAAATACAATAATACCAATTAAAAGAACTAAAAATAAAAAATTAACTAAACAAGAAAGAAAATACAATAAGATTGTATCTAAAATTAGAATTAAAGTTGAACATGTCTTTGCTTGATTGAAAAGATTCAAAATTTTAGTAAATAAATGTAGAAAATCTAAATTTAGACTTATGTACTTAAGATTTAACTTACTTTGTGAAATTTTTAATAAAATAAAACCATTAAAATAAAAAAAATATTAAAAATATTTTTTTAAAATTTAAATTTTTATCGAGTTAATATAAAAATATTATTAACAATTTTTTGTTTAAAATGTAAACTCATTTTTTAAACTATTTTTTCAAAAAATATTTATTTCTATATTCAATAACACTAAATAGTTTTAAAACAATTTTATTGACAATTAATTAAATTTAATTACGGAATATGTCCATTAAAGTTTTTTGTCTTCCTCTATTTTGATTTTTTTTGGCATTTACTTTCTCATCCTATCTATATATTCTCGAATTTTCTAATTGTAAACTTTAAACTAAAAATAAACAAATGCCTTACTTTTATTAAAATTAACTAAAAATAAAAAAAACTATAATGAGCAAACACTCATTAAAGTTTTTAAGTACTATTTTTAGTTAATGTGAATAATTATAACATCAAAAAAATAAATGAAAACATTTTTTAAAATTTATCATTATTTAGTGACAACTTCCTATTAGTTATCAAGTAAAATTTTCCAAAAGTAAAAGAGAAATACAAATTTATAATTTAAATTTTCAACATTTTTTAAAAAAATAATTAATGAAAAAAATAAAAGTTTCATATAACACGCTTTATAATATATTAATCAAAGAAAAAATTACTTATAACTAACAAGAAATTATATAACAAATTTTAATGAATTAATTTTTAAATTTTGGTAATTTGTTAGGATTATCAATTCCTGAATTAACACTAAAATTTTTATGTTCTGTTACTTTTTCTACATTTCATTTTGAAAGATCTTGATTAAAATCTTTAGCATTATAAAACATATAACTCATATCTTCTACATTAGATACATTTCATTCTGATATATTTTGATTAAATATTGAAAATCAATCAAAAACATTGCTAAACATAAAACCCATAGATTTTACTTTTGAAGTATCTCATTTTCCAATATTTTGATTAAATTGCTTTGCACCTTCAAACATAGCTGACATATTTGTTACATTAGAAGTATCTCATTTTCCAATATTTTGATTAAAAGATATAGCACTAGAAAACATACTACTCATATCTTTTACATTTGAAGTAATTCAAGATGAAATATCTTGATTAAATTGCTGTGCACCTTGAAACATACATGACATATTTGTTACTTTTGAAGTATCTCAGTTTGAAAGATCTTGATTAAATAACATAGCACCATAAAACATATAACTCATATCTTTTACATTTGAAGTATTTCAAGATGAAATATCTTGATTAAATTTTTCAGTAAAACCAAAAGCACTAGAAAACATATTTTTTAAAGATGTGATTTCTGGTGGTAATTGATTAGGTACTTTCTCAACTGTTACTGGCATTCTAACTACCTGAACCTGCTCTTGTTCATTTTTATAAATCCAATTTGAATAACTTCTTTAGTTTTTATAAGTAATAAATCATGTGCATTAGTTGTTTGTTCTTTTCCATCTTCATCAATGTAAATTGTATCTTGTTGAGTTTTATTTTGAATATAGTTAGTTGTAATATTATTTTTTTGTATAGTTGAGTTTAAGAAATTCGTTAAATTTCCTGTGGTTGTTGCAACTGTTAAAAAAACTTAATGTTGTTAATAATTTTTTCATAACTTAATTCTCCTTTGGACTCTATCCTTATAAATTTCTCATATTTCCCATTTTACTTTTTTTATTTGATTTTTTGGATTCAATATTTTATACAAGTTAATAATACATTAAATTTATAAAAAGTTTATTAACTAATTAAATATTGTAAATAAATACTTACTTTTTTAAATTTAACTATTTAATAAAAAAATATTTACATAATACAAATTAGTTTTTATTTAAAAATAATCTTTATTACATAAAATATTTTATTTAATGACACACTCTAATTATATATAGGACATATTCCGTAATTAAATTTAATTAATTGTCAATAAAATTGTTTTAAAACTATTTAGTGTTATTGAATATAGAAATAAATATTTTTTGAAAAAATAGTTTAAAAAATGAGTTTACATTTTAAACAAAAAATTGTTAATAATATTTTTATATTAACTCGATAAAAATTTAAATTTTAAAAAAATATTTTTAATATTTTTTTTATTTTAATGATTTTATTTTATTAAAAATTTCACAAAGTAAGTTAAATCTTAAGTACATAAGTCTAAATTTAGATTTTCTACATTTATTTACTAAAATTTTGAATCTTTTCAATCAAGCAAAGACATGTTCAACTTTAATTCTAATTTTAGATACAATCTTATTGTATTTTCTTTCTTGTTTAGTTAATTTTTTATTTTTAGTTCTTTTAATTGGTATTATTGTATTTTTATAAATATTTTGTATACCTTGATATCCTAAATCACCAATAATTATTGTTTTTTCTGAAAATTCAAGATTTGAATTTTTTAATATTTGAAAATCATGCACTTTACCATTATCAGCAAAAATATCAACAATTTTTTTATTAAAAAAATCATATACAATTTGAAATTTTATAGAATACATTCAACTTTTACCAAAAAAATATTCTAACTGTAGTTTTTTTTAGTTGGTCTTTCAATTTCAATCTCAGTTGAATCAATTAAATAAAATTGAAATTCATTTGAATTTTCTTGTTTTTTATCAATTTTTAATTTATATCTTTCTTTTAAAAATTGGTAATCTTTGTGGTTACTAAGTTTATTTTCTACTCAAGTAATATTTCGAAAACAACTTGATGGGCTCATTTTAGATTTAATACTCATTTGAAAAAACGTATAATATTCTTTTCAGTATAATAAAGTCATCATTAATCTTTCTTCTACTGAAAGTTTATTTTTTCGACCTTTATTTTTTTCTAATTTTTCTATTTCAATTAATTTTTCTAACATTTCATTAAAATGAAAACGTTTTATACCAAAATATCTGTAAAATTCTTCATTTTTTAATTTTTTTAAATTTTCAAAAATCATTTTTATCAACACTTTTCTAAATTTATTGTTAATAACAAAATTATAAAATAAATTTTAAAATTATTAATTGACTTTTAAAAAATTTAATTACGGAATATGTCTATAGATAATATTCAATATTTTTTTACTTTTTCTTTCTTCTTTTTAATACAAATATTGGAATAACAATTGCAAAAAATATTAAAGCAGTAAAACCAATAGTAATAATCATACATATTCTATCTATCTTTTTTTTGTATTGATTTAACTCTTGTGGATTAATAATTTCATAGCCATAATAACTTATAATATTACGTTTACGAAATTTAAAAATAACAATATTAATCATATGAATAAAGAAAATAACACCTAAAATAATTGTTAAAGTTATTGCATCTTTAATAATATCAGGAACATTAACTGTTCATTTTTGAATAATAAAAGTTAATTTCTGACCACTAATCAAAAACATAATGCCAATAATAATACCAAGAACAATATAACTACTAATACTTATTCAATTAATAATTATCAAGTTAGCATGAATTTTACGATAATTTCTAATTATAAAATTAGGAGGTAATAGTGACCCTTTTAATGTTCTTTCAATATATAAATCCACTTCTCTTCTTAATGTCACAAATTCAATAATATTAATTAAAATAATAGTAAGAGCAATAATTGCTAATGGAATAGTAATTACAGGATGAGGAATAATTTTTATGTTAATCATACCAAAATATAAACCAATAAAAGTTGAAGCAATAATTAATGTCATAACACCAATAAATAATAAAATCAATTGTTTTAGCTTCTCTGATTTAATTTCTCTGCTAATTGGTTTTGGAATTTTAAAACTATTTTTATAACTAACTATTTCCATAGTATTAAATGTTTGTGGTTGATCATAATACATATCTTTTTCTTTAGTAAAGTTTTCATTGATCGGCACTGTCTTTTTTTCTTGTAAAGGTATTATATAAGAACTAGTAACTTGTATATTTTTACCATCATATTTTTTTTCATTATAATCATTTTCATTAAAATCAGAATTATGAATATTTTCTTTATTTTTATTAATTGGTGGTACAACATTGCTAAAATAAGTGTTATTATTAGTTGATTTTTGATAACCTTCTTTATCTGATAACCTATTTTTTTGTGAAAAAAATTTATCAAATAATTTAAATTTTATTTTAGACATATACATCACCTACATTTAATTAGTTAAAATATTTTTTTGTCTTTTTAGAAATATGTTTACTTGAATAAAATTTTCTTTGTAATTTGGCAATTTCATGTTCAATTTCCAAAATTTTATCTTCAAATTGATAATCTTTTTTTTCTAAACTTAAGTATCCTTTAATAGAAATCCTTTTGCGTAAATACATTATTAATAAAATTGATAATAATAACAGAAAAATCAAAAGTGCTAACCCACCCATTGAATATAAAAAAGTAGTAATTGGAATCTCAAAACCTAAAAACTTAATGGTATTAGTACTACTATCATCACTTACTACTGCTAACACTAATTTCACCTCATACATTAGTATATAAATATTATAACAAAAACACCAAATCTAATTAATATTATCTATTTAATAGTTTATTTTCTGTTATAATAATTATTTTAATAATAAAAAAGAATATTATTAATATTCTTTTTCATATGTTCATCCTTCGCTACGTAAATATTTTGCTGCAACAAATTGTGCAAATATTGCTAGAAACAGGCCAAAGAAAGTAATCAATAATAAAACTGTATAATCAAGAATTGGACGATTAATTAAAAATAAATCTTCTGGTGGGCGCTGTAACTCTAAAATAAATCTAATTAAATTTCATCCAAAAAAGTAAAGTCCCATTTGAACACCTGCATGCATCATTCGATAATGATGTGGATTATTTATTTCATAAAGTTTTTTGCTTTTATTTATATAATCATTAATTTTCTTACCAGAAGGTTTGACTTCTGCTAATGCTTTATTTACTACATTTTTTGGTACTTGATTATAATAGTAAACTTCATTTCACATTTTAGTTCAAGTCAAATGTTTTGGGTCACGATTTACTTTATTTCAATATTTTGGATTAAAAGTTATTTTTCCTCAGTATTTAAAATTATTTTTAAAATCAAATTGAAACTTATCTGGCTCTACTTTTCATGGCTTTTTACCAAATCATTTACCAAGATTTGGAACAACAAGTGTAATCACTAATCATAATCCTAAATTAGCAATTGATTCATAAAGAAATATTGGTGCACGATAAACAATTTCACCATTAATAGTTTCTGGAGTGCCACTTGGTCCACCATTTAATTTAAAACAATTATCACGAATAAAAGCAGGTAATCATGATAATGAATCATAACTTACAACGTTACCAAGTAATTCATGATTAAAGAAATTACCTCAACGTCCTAATACCTGTCCTAATAAAATATTAGGAATAATTAAATCACCATATATTCATAATGATATTTTATACTTACGACCAACAAAGTAAAAAATAATTGCACCAGCAATAATGCCAAATAAAACACCACCATGAATAGACATCCCTGGTTTTCAAAATGCAAATTTTTCAAAAAAACTAATTGACTTATTAGGATCATCCTTGCCAAGAAAACTAGCACCAAATAATGAAGCAGGAATAATAAATATTATTGATCATGCTAAAGAATCAGTAGGAACACGATAACGTTTAAATTTTACTCAAGAAGCAATAATTGAAGCAAAAATACCTGACATAATAGCAAATGCATAAACATGAAACCATCCACCATAAGTATCAGTAATGCCGTGAGGTCCAACAAAATCTAAATTTAACATAACAAACACCTCACTTACAAGACCATCTTTTAATATAGAATACCATAATAGAATACCATAACTAACTAAGAATCACAATATAAATAAAGGCAAACAATACATATTACATATATAATTTTGATAAAGTGTAATTGTAATTCACATTTTTTTAGATTTTTTATTGTATATTATTTTTTGCAAATATAAACTTAAATTAAGATTTACCAAAAAACAATTAAAAGAAGTTAGAAATATTAAAGGTAAGAAATAATAAAATAATTATTAGCAATCGGTGGTTGGCCCTTAATTACTGGACCATTTTTGATATAAAATTCTAAATTTTAATTTGTAAAATTGGTGGTTTTAGAAATTTAGAATGTATTCTTTCATAATTATAAAACATAACATATTGATTTACATCATTTATAGCTTCATTGATGGATAAATATTGATTTGATCCTTTAGGTAGTCATTCTTGAGATAAATGAGAAAATCAGTTTTCAGATAATACATTACCACCAATATCATAAGGTTGTTTTTTGCTTAAAATTATTTGTTTATCCTCTGCTCATTTTGTGATATCCTGACAATAAAATTCGTTGGCGTTATCTGAATGTAAAATAACATTTTTTACTTGATTTCAAGAAAATTGTTTGTTGATTTTTTCAAGAGCAGGAAGAATTAAATCCTGATATGATTTATTAGGAGCAATATTATAACTAACAACATTATTTGAATAAAAATCAATAATTACAAAAAGATATAATCATCCTTCTTTAGTATTTATTTGTTTAGTGTCCATTGATCAAATTTGATTTGAAGAGGTTGTACTTTTATAATCTTTGTTTACTTTATCCATTGTAGGTATTCACTTATTTGGATTTTTTTTGTTTTTAGGATAGTTATTTTTAGTTTGTTTTAATCCTTGAATATTGTGTTCTTTCATAATTTTTCGCATTTGTTTTATTGATAATTCTATATTTAAAATGATATTTTTTTCTTGTTTTAATCACTCTTTAAAAGCTGAAAAAATTCTTAAATATCCATAAATTCTGCCTTTTCTTGTAGAATGAAATTCGATTAAAAGTTGGCATATTTTTTGATATTTATGATTGCATTTAATAATATGATTTTCTTCTTTTTTAATAGGTTTTTGTTTATTTTTTAAAAAGTAATATGTTGATCTGTTTAATTGAAGATATTGACATAGGTTTCTAATTGAATATTGATTTTTACAATCATCAATAATTTTAATTTTTTCTTTGATATTTAATTTGTTAATTACTAATGCTATTTGTTTAATTTTATCCATTAATAAAAATCCTTTCAGGTTAAAATTAGTGTTAATTATATAACACAATTGTTTTTAGAATACATTCAGGTTTTTTAAATTAATGGTCTAGTAAAAAGGGCTAAGTGGCAAGTGGCAAGTGGCAAGATTCAAAATTTTAGTAAATAAATGTAGAAAATCTAAATTTAGACTTATGTACTTAAGATTTAACTTACTTTGTGAAATTTTTAATAAAATAAAACCATTAAAATAAAAAAAATATTTTTAATATTTTTTTAAAATTTAAATTTTTATCGAGTTAATATAAAAATATTATTAACAATTTTTTGTTTAAAATTTAAACTCATTTTTTAAACTATTTTTTCAAAAAATATTTATTTCTATATTCAATAACACTAAATAGTTTTAAAACAATTTTATTGACAATTAATTAAATTTAATTACGGAATATGTCCTATGAAAATAAACTTAATTCAATTAATGAATTGATTTATAATTCTAATAATTTTACTATTTATGCAACAACTACTGATGGAATATATAAAAATAAATAATCTAATTTAAAATAACTAATTTTAAGTTAGTTCTTTTTTAAAAAAAATTGTAATACTTATTGAAAATTTAATAGTAAAATTATAAATCATTTTAATTTTTTATAATTTTGTTTATTCATAAAACATCTCTAATAAAATATTAGAGATGTTTTTAAAGATACTTTATAAATATATTAAACTTATATATTTGCTTGTAAATTTGATTTATATAAAAAACTATTACTATTTTTTAACTTTAATTTTATTTCTTTAAAAAAATCAAATCTTTCTTTTTCTTTATAATCATTAGAAAATATTTCTAAAGTTTCAGCATCAGATTTTTCATAAAAATGATATATATTATTGAATACTTGCTCTTGTGTTTCTTCTTCTTTTATTACTCGATATATAAAATTAAGAACTGAACACATTTTTCGATATTTATTATCTTTTCTTAAAGCATTATTAAATTTTTCTTTTTGTTTAGTATTCATTTTTGATATTTTTGAACTATTTTTAACGTTTGTTATATCAATTTCTTCATCGACTAAATAAACTATTTGATCTAAAAAATTTAATACTAATTCATCTACATCTTTTGATTTATATTTTTTTAAGGTTTCTAAATAAGTATCTGCTAAATTAATTGCTAATAAATTTAAAAAATTATTTAAAACTTTTGTTTTTAAATTTTTATTGATATTTAAGTCCATTATCAAAACTCCTTAAAATCACCTTCAATAGAGTGATTATATCAATTTTAACCTCATATTTTTGTAAATACAATATTACTTTATTTTTTTACCTTTAATTCGTTTTCTTTTAAGTTCCAATTCTAATTTGGGATTATTATCATGTTTTAAATAATAATTTTGTCTATTTATAGTTATTTTATTTTCTAATATTAACCCTAATCTTTTAGTTTTTTCTTCAGCTAATTCTTTTTGTAATTTTCTGTCTTTTTCATTTTCAAGTGATTCATGTTTAAATCTAGAATCTTGTAAATCTTTTTCATGTTGTCTTTGCTTTTCTTTATCAATTAATTTTGCTTCAATCTTAGCTCTATTTTCTATATACTTTTTAATACTTTTAAAAATAATTGATTGTTTGAACCCAATTTCTATTTTTAATAAAATTTTCACATAACCCCCTACTCCCCATTTAAGTAATTATTATTAATATACTTATTATAAATTAAAATTTTATCAATTTCTTAGGGAATTGTTTTTTTATTATATCATTTTATTTAAACTTGCTTTTAATTTATTTTTCTATAGATATATTCCGTAATTAAATTTTTTAAAAGTCAATTAATAATTTTAAAATTTATTTTATAATTTTGTTATTAACAATAAATTTAGAAAAGTGTTGATAAAAATGATTTTTGAAAATTTAAAAAAATTAAAAAATGAAGAATTTTACAGATATTTTGGTATAAAACGTTTTCATTTTAATGAAATGTTAGAAAAATTAATTGAAATAGAAAAATTAGAAAAAAATAAAGGTCGAAAAAATAAACTTTCAGTAGAAGAAAGATTAATGATGACTTTATTATACTGAAAAGAATATTATACTTTTTTTCAAATGAGTATTAAATCTAAAATGAGCCCATCAAGTTGTTTTCGAAATATTACTTGAGTAGAAAATAAACTTAGTAACCACAAAGATTACCAATTTTTAAAAGAAAGATATAAATTAAAAATTGATAAAAAACAAGAAAATTCAAATGAATTTCAATTTTATTTAATTGATTCAACTGAGATTGAAATTGAAAGACCAACTAAAAAAAACTACAGTTAGAATATTTTTCTGGTAAAAGTTGAATGTATTCTATAAAATTTCAAATTGTATATGATTTTTTTAATAAAAAAATTGTTGATATTTTTGCTGATAATGGTAAAGTGCATGATTTTCAAATATTAAAAAATTCAAATCTTGAATTTTCAGAAAAAACAATAATTATTGGTGATTTAGGATATCAAGGTATACAAAATATTTAGACTATTCCGTAATTAAATTTTTTAAAAGTCAATTAATAATTTTAAAATTTATTTTATAATTTTGTTATTAACAATAAATTTAGAAAAGTGTTGATAAAAATGATTTTTGAAAATTTAAAACAATTAAAAAATGAAGAATTTTACAGATATTTTGGTATAAAACGTTTTCATTTTAATGAAATGTTAGAAAAATTAATTGAAATAGAAAAATTAGAAAAAAATAAAGGTCGAAAAAATAAACTTTCAGTAGAAGAAAGATTAATGATGACTTTATTATACTGAAAAGAATATTATACTTTTTTTCAAATGAGTATTAAATCTAAAATGAGCCCATCAAGTTGTTTTCGAAATATTACTTGAGTAGAAAATAAACTTAGTAACCACAAAGATTACCAATTTTTAAAAGAAAGATATAAATTAAAAATTGATAAAAAACAAGAAAATTCAAATGAATTTCAATTTTATTTAATTGATTCAACTGAGATTGAAATTGAAAGACCAACTAAAAAAAACTACAGTTAGAATATTTTTCTGGTAAAAGTTGAATGTATTCTATAAAATTTCAAATTGTATATGATTTTTTTAATAAAAAAATTGTTGATATTTTTGCTGATAATGGTAAAGTGCATGATTTTCAAATATTAAAAAATTCAAATCTTGAATTTTCAGAAAAAACAATAATTATTGGTGATTTAGGATATCAAGGTATACAAAATATTTATAAAAATACAATAATACCAATTAAAAGAACTAAAAATAAAAAATTAACTAAACAAGAAAGAAAATACAATAAGATTGTATCTAAAATTAGAATTAAAGTTGAACATGTCTTTGCTTGATTGAAAAGATTCAAAATTTTAGTAAATAAATGTAGAAAATCTAAATTTAGACTTATGTACTTAAGATTTAACTTACTTTGTGAAATTTTTAATAAAATAAAACCATTAAAATAAAAAAATATTAAAAATATTTTTTTAAAATTTAAATTTTTATCGAGTTAATATAAAAATATTATTAACAATTTTTTGTTTAAAATGTAAACTCATTTTTTAAACTATTTTTTCAAAAAATATTTATTTCTATATTCAATAACACTAAATAGTTTTAAAACAATTTTATTGACAATTAATTAAATTTAATTACGGAATATGTCCTATGAATACTAGATTTATTATAGAAAATTATATCATTTTATTTATAATTTTTATAAATAAAATGATATAATAAAAAATATAAATAAATTATTTATAAAACTTTGAAATGGGGAATATAAAATGATTAATAACATAAAAAATATGATTAAAAATTACTCTAAAGAAATTGAGTGTCACGCAATAATAAAAAATAATTTAGAAAATAATCATTTAAAAAGTCAAGAGAATTTAATTAATATTGAAATGCAAAAAAATTACATAAAAATTAAAATGGAAATAATTGCAGAATTAAAAAAAATACTATATATTTAACATAAAATTGTGAGAAATCTCATTTTTATTTCAAAATATGCTTTATGAAAATAAAAAATTAATTGACTTAAATAGATCAATTAATTTTTTATTTTCAAATAATCCAATTTAGAAAAAAACAAATCAAATATTTATAACTTTTTTATTAATTTTCTTCATCTATTTTTAAAACAGCACGAAATGCTTCTGGTGGTAATTCAACATTACCAATCGATTTCATTTTTTTCTTTCCTTCTTTTTGTTTTTCTAAAAGTTTTCTTTTTCTTGTAATATCACCACCATAACATTTAGCAATAACATCTTTTCTAACTGCTTGCACAGTTTGACGAGCAATAATTTTATTATTAATAGCAGCCTGAATAGCAACTTCAAAATTTTGTTTTGGAATTAATTTTTTTAATTTTTCACATAAAACACGCCCACGATCATAAGCAAAATCCTTATGAACAATAACAGATAATGCATCAACAATATTACCTACTAATAAAATATCCATTTTCACTAATTTACTTTCCTGATAACCAATTAATTCATAATCTAATGAAGCATAACCTTTTGATATTGATTTTAATTTATCAAAAAAATCAATGACAATTTCATTCAGTGGCATATTATAAATAAGAGTTCTTCGTAAATTATCAGCATATTTTAAATCTAAATAAGTTCCACGTTTATCCTGACATAATTGCATCAATGCACCAACATATTGTTCTGGTGTCATTATTGTTACTTGCACAAATGGTTCTTCTACACTTTTAATTGTCTGCACAGTTGGTCATTTTGCTGGATTATCAATTATTAACTTTTCACCATTAGTTAAATTTACTTCATAAATTACAGAAGGAGCTGTTGAAATTAAAACTAAATTATATTCACGCTCTAAACGTTCTTGAATAACATCCATATGTAATAACCCTAAAAAACCACAACGAAAACCAAAACCTAATGCTTGTGATGCTTCAGCAGTAAAAATTAATGAGGCATCCGATAATTGAATTTTATATAATGCATCCTTTAATTCTTGATATTTATTAGTATCAATTGGATATAAACCACAATAAACCATTGGTTTTAAAGTTTTATAACCTGGTAATGGTGCATCAGCAGGATTAATAACACTAGTAATCGTATCACCAACATGAATATCACTAATTATTTTAATTGCACCACTAATTCAACCAACTTCACCAGCTGTTAACATTTCTCTCTTTTCTTCTTTTGGTGTGCGTAGTCCTAGTTCAGTAATTTCATATTCGGCACCAGTTGACATCATTCTTACTTTATCGCCAACTTTAATTACACCAGTTTTGATTCTAATAAATGCCATCACTCCACGATATTTATCATATAATGAATCAAAAATTAAAGCACGCAATGGTTGATTATCATCAGCATCAATTGGATAAGGAATATATTTAATAACTGCTTCTAAAACATCGCGAATATTAATACCTGTTTTTGCAGAAATTAAAGGCGCATAATCAGCAGGTAAACCCAATACTTCTTCAATTTCTTCCTTAACTTTTTCTGGTTCAGCACTTGGTAAATCTATTTTATTAATAACAGGAATAATTTCTAAATCATTATCTAATGCTAAATATACATTTGCTAAAGTTTGTGCTTCAATACCCTGAGCAGCATCAACTACTAAAATGGCACCTTCACATGCTGCTAAACTACGCGATACTTCATAAGTAAAGTCAACATGACCTGGAGTATCAATTAAGTGAAGCAAATAAGTATGACCATCTAATGATTGATATTTAAGTTGTACACTATTTAATTTAATTGTAATGCCACGTTCACGTTCTAAATCTAGTGAATCTAACAATTGATTTTTCATTTCCCTTTTTGAAACAGCATTAGTTAATTCTAAAATACGATCAGCCAAAGTTGATTTACCATGATCAATATGGGCAATAATTGAAAAATTTCTAATGTATTTTTTATCGATACTCATAATATTATTTATTCACCTATCTTTTGCTTATAAACTATTTACTATGTTTTAGTATACCAAAGTTTAAATAAAATTAAATCGAAAGTTGCAGATAATGTTATAAATATATTAAACTATCACTTAACAATATATGAAAAGATATATACATAAATAACTAGTTTTTAAAATCATGTAAAATTTTGCTCTTAGTTTTAATAAATATTATAGAGTATTTATAACATGAGATAAACCACCTTTTAATCAAACAAGTGTAAAACTAAAAATAGAATTTAAATCTAGTTCTACTCATATAGGTGGAGATTATATGCTTGTTAAAGGTAAAATTGATAATGAAGATGCTTCATTAATTATTAAATTAGGAACTGTTGATGGTAATAAAAGTCAATTAATTATTATTGGAGGAAATAAACAATATGGAAATATATTTTCATTAGAAGAATTACAAGATACTATTAAAGTTGATATTAAATCAAAATTACAAATAAGGTCTGGTAGTTTAACTACAAATGAAATAGAAGAAAATATTTGAGATATTGAATTAAAAGATATTCCTCCAACACCAAATATTCCATGATAAAAAGAAGTAGGAACAAAAAAAAGATAATAAAACTATTCAATTTAATTTTATTAAAAATAAAATATATCGTATTTATTACAATTATTGTGTTACTAATGATAAAACAGAATATTCATGAATATATAAAGAATTTATATATAGTGGAAATAATAATACAGAATATTTAGATAGTTTTATATATACAGATGGTTCATATACGTGATTACAAGTAAATCAAAATAGTATATTTATGACTACTGTTCCATATCCTTTTACATTTGGACAACTATTAAAATTAGAAGAATTACAGGAATAATATTATGAATAAAGAATTTATTTATTTATTTACATGAAATTAGTTATTGATTATTAAATAAAAGTGATTTTACACATAGTGAATATAATTTAAGTGGTAGTAGATATTCAAGTAAAACATATAGTATTGCAGAAGAATTAGCAATATTAATAGCAATTTCAATTAAAGTTAATAAATCAATTGCTATATATTGTTTTAGAAAATTAAATAAAGATATTAATGAATTAACAAAAGAAATTGATGAAGCATTAATTAATATTGGTTTTGATTATAAAGATTTTAATTTAAAATATCCAAATAAACAAGCAGATTTTCGTTTTAAAGGTAGTAAATCATTTATTAGAGTAATGTGGGTGTATATAGTAATAGTAATGATAGAATACCACTTAAAGGGCTTTCTAGAAGTGAAATAAAAGGTTTTGATTTAGCAATTGAATGATGTGAAGAAGCAAATGAATTTAGTCAAGCAGAATTTCAAGCAATTACTTTTGCATTAGGTAATGCTAAAAAAACTATTAAAATTAGAAGTTGTAATCCAGATAATATTTATCAATATTTTATTGAATATATGAATAAAATTGTACCTTTTAATTTAGATTTAATGAAAGAAAATAATGAACAAATTAAATCAGTATTTGATAATAATATTTTTAAATTATTTCATTATTCAAATTGAAAATTAAATGAACATAATTTAAAACAAGATAAAATTAATGATTTAGAAGAATTAAAAATACTTGACCCTATAAAAGCACAAAGTTGATATTATGGTGTACCTAGTGTTTTAACTGGTTCTATATTTGCAAGATATTTAGATAAACTTAAAACTGAATTAGATTTTAATGTTAATGAAATAGTTGGTGGTTTAGATTTAGGTTTTGCTACAAGTTCACAAGCTCATCCTACTGTTGCTATTTTATGTTTTATTGGTGAAAATGATAAAACTAGAAGAATACATCAAGAAAGTGAATTTTATCATAGTAATGCTATTATGAAATTTAAAGATACATATGAATTAGCTAATAATATTATTGATTATTATTTAAGACATATTCCGTAATTAAATTTTTTAAAAGTCAATTAATAATTTTAAAATTTATTTTATAATTTTGTTATTAACAATAAATTTAGAAAAGTGTTGATAAAAATGATTTTTGAAAATTTAAAAAAATTAAAAAATGAAGAATTTTACAGATATTTTGGTATAAAACGTTTTCATTTTAATGAAATGTTAGAAAAATTAATTGAAATAGAAAAATTAGAAAAAAATAAAGGTCGAAAAAATAAACTTTCAGTAGAAGAAAGATTAATGATGACTTTATTATACTGAAAAGAATATTATACTTTTTTTCAAATGAGTATTAAATCTAAAATGAGCCCATCAAGTTGTTTTCGAAATATTACTTGAGTAGAAAATAAACTTAGTAACCACAAAGATTACCAATTTTTAAAAGAAAGATATAAATTAAAAATTGATAAAAAACAAGAAAATTCAAATTAATTTCAATTTTATTTAATTGATTCAACTGAGATTGAAATTGAAAGACCAACTAAAAAAACTACAGTTAGAATATTTTTCTGGTAAAAGTTGAATGTATTCTATAAAATTTCAAATTGTATATGATTTTTTTAATAAAAAAATTGTTGATATTTTTGCTGATAATGGTAAAGTGCATGATTTTCAAATATTAAAAAATTCAAATCTTGAATTTTCAGAAAAAACAATAATTATTGGTGATTTAGGATATCAAGGTATACAAAATATTTATAAAAATACAATAATACCAATTAAAAGAACTAAAAATAAAAAATTAACTAAACAAGAAAGAAAATACAATAAGATTGTATCTAAAATTAGAATTAAAGTTGAACATGTCTTTGCTTGATTGAAAAGATTCAAAATTTTAGTAAATAAATGTAGAAAATCTAAATTTAGACTTATGTACTTAAGATTTAACTTACTTTGTGAAATTTTTAATAAAATAAAACCATTAAAATAAAAAAAATATTAAAAATATTTTTTTAAAATTTAAATTTTTATCGAGTTAATATAAAAATATTATTAACAATTTTTTGTTTAAAATGTAAACTCATTTTTTAAACTATTTTTTCAAAAAATATTTATTTCTATATTCAATAACACTAAATAGTTTTAAAACAATTTTATTGACAATTAATTAAATTTAATTACGGAATATGTCCTATGATTAGGTAAAGGTTTATTATTTGATAGTGAAAAAGAAAATATTTTAAAATATTTTACTAATAAAATTATTAGTGATAAATGATTTGAAAAATTATATAAATTTGGAATACAAGAAAGTTTACTTGAAAAAGTATATATAATGCCTATTATTTATAAAGATAATAGTACAAGTTTAAAAGTATTACCTAATTCATTTGCTGGTAGAGTTGCTAAATATAATGAATAAGAACAATGTGCAGAATTCTTTTTTATAAATGAACAAGCAGATAGTGCAACTTTAACTTGAGTAATTGCTGAAAATGGAAAAATAAGATTTGAAACTTATAAAAATGAAAATAAAAATGAAAAAGAAATTATTTTAGGAACAGCACATACAAAATTAAAACCTAATTTAATACCAAAATATAGTTATGAAATTAAAAATCCTTGAAATTATTTACCAATATTAGAAATAACAAATTTACCAATGGTTAATTTTTATGGTAATTCAACAACTTTAAATGCATATCCAGATACTTATCCAGTTTGAAATTTAATTGAATATTATCATAAATCTTATACTCAAAGAAATGTTGATAGAGAATTAAATGTTACAACTTTATTTGGTGCATTTGATAATGAAACTGTTAAAAATATGATTGAACATGGAAAAATTATTGATAATCCTAAAAAAATATTGTAGTTAATGTAGGTACTGGTGGATATAATAAATCTGGTGCTGGTGGTATGGAAGTTATACAAGGTAATTTTATAGCAAGTAATTATATTTTAGATAAAGATGATTTAGGTAAAGATATATGAAATGGTGCAGGTTATGATTATAATGAATTTTCTGGTGTAAATTATGAAAATAAAACTAAATCATTATTTAATAATAAAAATGATATGGAAACTACAGAAACTAAAATAAGTCATTATTCATATTATTTTTATAGATTTTTTGATATGTTATTAATTCATGAAAAATTATGAGATGGTATTGGAGATAGACCTTATTCATTTAAATTTTTACCTATTGCTATGACTGACCAATTATTAAAACAAGAAATGATTAGTCAAAGATTAGCAGATAGAACAATGTCATATACACAAGCTATTGCTGAATTAGATGAAGTAACAAACAACAAGCAAAAAAACATTATAAAGAAATAATGGAAGAAGATAAAGAAGAAATAAAATTATTAGGAGAAAAAGAAAATGATACATCAACAAATTCAATTAATGAAACATCTACATCTTCAATTAAAAAGACAACAATTGCTAATTAAAAGATGTAGTTATTGAAAAATATTTCCATTTGTTATAAATAATGGTGCAATTCCTTTAACTGAAACTGGTTATAAACCAATTGATAGTAAAATAAGTGATTTTGGACAATATGAATTAATATTAACTGGTAATACTCCAGTTGTATGTATTTGAAAAAATAGTACAAAAATATATCAAAAAAATAAAGGTAAAATTAACCCTATAATTCATAAACCTAGTGGTCAAGATGAATTTTATACAAAACAATATAAAATTGGTGATTATTGAAATGCTTATTTAATTGATGATACAAGTGGTGTTGATTTTAGTAATTTACCAAATAATCAAATATTTAAAACAGTACAAACTAAAAGACAATATACTTTAGTAATGTTTGAAGAACATATTACAATTGATGATTATTTACAATTTTTTGTTGTATTTAATGATGAAAATGAAAATATTGGTGGTAATAGTGGTAAAAATCAAGATAGACAATTATTATATATTTCAAATGTAACAAATTATTATAGTCCTTATAATGGTGCATTTAGTATGCAAGTATTAACTTTTAGTAGTTTAAATGATAGAGTAGTAAGTACTGGTCAAAATACACTTGATTTTGTACAATATGCAAGCCCGGGTAGTGGTTATGCTTTCCCTACTATTCAACAAGGAAAAGTAACTTTAAATCGTACTTTAATGCGTGATATAGGAGTAAGATATAGTCATAGACAAAGTTATGGATTAGAATTACTTTCTAGTTGTTATTATTATGGAAGACCAATAATTCAAGGTCAAGAACCAATACAACAAAATAATGAAGAAATATTTGAAAGTAAAGTATTTGCTTCAAGAAGATTATTTATTGCTGGTAATAATGAAAAAATCTACAACTAATATTAAAAATAATGGTGGTTTAATTTCTGGTATAAATGATAAAATAACAACAAGTAGTCATCCAGAAACTACATTTTATAATATTATGGATGCTAAACCTACTGGATTTACTAATTTTAAAAATTTTAGAGAATGATTAAAAACTTCATTAAATTTTCAAGATAATTTATTTGTAACAAAAGATTTTAAAGGTATGCTTGCTTTTGATAAAGATAAGGCAAGATTAAGTAATGGTACATCAGTAGGAGAAGCAAAATTCTTTTGAGATAGTGAATGAAATATAAATAATTTAACGGGTAATTATAATGTAGATATGTCAAATAATTTTAAATATAAAGACCCAGATACTCATTTAATTATTGGTAGTCCAACTGTAGATTATTCAAAAATAAGTCAAAAATATATGTCAGCAATATTAAATTTTAATAGTGTAGTATTTTCACCATTAATTCAAATGCCTTATGATAGTCAACAATGATTACCATTTGCATTAAGTGATATTCCTTTAATTGGTAAATTATTAAATGCTTTAACATTAGGTATTTGAAATAGTTGAGTTATTACTCAAAATGCTCAACAATATAAAAAAATGTTATATTTTAATGGCTTTATGTCAGCATTTTTTACAAGTAATTTAGAAAGTATTATTGGTAATGGTGGTTTAATTCCATTAAATGCATTTACAAATGATAATGATTTTACTATTGGTAAATTATTAGGTGCAAATGTTTCAACAACTGCTATGACAATGAAATTAAGTGATAGAGTAAGTGTATATCCATGAGACCCTACTACTGGTAAGAAATTAACTACTAAAGAACAAATATCAACTGTTGATTTATCACAAAAGAAAAATAATAAAGTTTATATATTAGCAGAAGATACTGAATTTTTAGATATAGCAAGTCCTTTTACAAATGAAGATAAAGATTGTCAATGAAAAACAACAAGTAATGGAGTTATTGATGGTTCAAATTATGCTTATATTATTGATACAATTGTTACTCAAAGTTTACATCAAGGTGAAGAAAGACATACATTTTATAGTGATAATCCATTTACTTATCAAGGTGATTATAATGAAATATCAGTTGCACAATTTCGTTATAATAATATGGGTTCATTAACTGGTAATGCTTTTAATTGAACAACTTTATATAAATTAAATCATGATGAATATGAAGAAAGTGAAGAAATTACATTTAGTTATCCGGCAAAAATATTACCACCAAGTCCTCAAAATATAGCAAAATCAATTATTATTATTCCAGATTTAAAAATTGAAATTACAGCAAATGATGTGTCATTAATAAAAAATGGATATAGTAATATAAAAGAATGAGAAGATAAAAATACAAGTAAATTTAATAAATATGAAGTAGATTTAAATTCATTATTAGACCCTACATTATTAATTAATACTTTTAATGATTTACAAAGATTTTATAAAAGTATAACAATATATTATAGTTATAAATTTGAAACAATATCAAATTCCAAGAACTCTGATTTAACTATTATTGATATTAATAGTGAAACTTTTACACCATCAAAAGAAGAAACTACAAGTGTAACTATTGATTTAAAAGATTTAAAAATAAACAAAAGTAATTTTCCAGATGCTGGCTTTTTTAGTAAATTTGGAACAGTTGCTCCAAAAGAAGTTACTGATTATTTTGCAAATGCTTATTATAAAAGTATTAGTAATTATAATGTTTTTACTTCATATTCATTATGTAATTATTCATTCGATTTAAAAATTAAGAAGTCTTATGATTCTTATGAACAAAAAATAAGTAATGATTATCCTATAGCATTTAGTATAATTAATAACTCAGAAAAATTAAATTGAATTATTTATTTACAAGGCAATTTAGGTAAAATAGAATATACCAATTCTGCACAAAGAGGGTGGTTGGCCCTTAATTACTGGACCATTTTTGATATAAAATTCTAAATTTTAATTTGTAAAATTGGTGGTTTTAGAAATTTAGAATGTATTCTTTCATAATTATAAAACATAACATATTGATTTACATCATTTATAGCTTCATTGATGGATAAATATTGATTTGATCCTTTAGGTAGTCATTCTTGAGATAAATGAGAAAATCAGTTTTCAGATAATACATTACCACCAATATCATAAGGTTGTTTTTTGCTTAAAATTATTTGTTTATCCTCTGCTCATTTTGTGATATCCTGACAATAAAATTCGTTGGCGTTATCTGAATGTAAAATAACATTTTTTACTTGATTTCAAGAAAATTGTTTGTTGATTTTTTCAAGAGCAGGAAGAATTAAATCCTGATATGATTTATTAGGAGCAATATTATAACTAACAACATTATTTGAATAAAAATCAATAATTACAAAAAGATATAATCATCCTTCTTTAGTATTTATTTGTTTAGTGTCCATTGATCAAATTTGATTTGAAGAGGTTGTACTTTTATAATCTTTGTTTACTTTATCCATTGTAGGTATTCACTTATTTGGATTTTTTTTGTTTTTAGGATAGTTATTTTTAGTTTGTTTTAATCCTTGAATATTGTGTTCTTTCATAATTTTTCGCATTTGTTTTATTGATAATTCTATATTTAAAATGATATTTTTTTCTTGTTTTAATCACTCTTTAAAAGCTGAAAAAATTCTTAAATATCCATAAATTCTGCCTTTTCTTGTAGAATGAAATTCGATTAAAAGTTGGCATATTTTTTGATATTTATGATTGCATTTAATAATATGATTTTCTTCTTTTTTAATAGGTTTTTGTTTATTTTTTAAAAAGTAATATGTTGATCTGTTTAATTGAAGATATTGACATAGGTTTCTAATTGAATATTGATTTTTACAATCATCAATAATTTTAATTTTTTCTTTGATATTTAATTTGTTAATTACTAATGCTATTTGTTTAATTTTATCCATTAATAAAAATCCTTTCAGGTTAAAATTAGTGTTAATTATATAACACAATTGTTTTTAGAATACATTCAGGTTTTTTAAATTAATGGTCTAGTAAAAAGGGCTAAGTGGCAAGTGGCAAGTGGCTAAGTGGCTAATCCCAAAATTAAATAAAATACAAAACTAACATTTATTAAAGCAAGAATAGGCAAAGGTAAAGTGTATAAACTATCATAAAAAACGACTTAATAAAAAGTGTTACAGTATGTAATCCAGTAAAAGAACTTAAATACTGCATATAAATAGTTTAGACATATTCCGTAATTAAATTTTTTAAAAGTCAATTAATAATTTTAAAATTTATTTTATAATTTTGTTATTAACAATAAATTTAGAAAAGTGTTGATAAAAATGATTTTTGAAAATTTAAAAAAATTAAAAAATGAAGAATTTTACAGATATTTTGGTATAAAACGTTTTCATTTTAATGAAATGTTAGAAAAATTAATTGAAATAGAAAAATTAGAAAAAAATAAAGGTCGAAAAAATAAACTTTCAGTAGAAGAAAGATTAATGATGACTTTATTATACTGAAAAGAATATTATACTTTTTTTCAAATGAGTATTAAATCTAAAATGATCCCATCAAGTTGTTTTCGAAATATTACTTGAGTAGAAAATAAACTTAGTAACCACAAAGATTACCAATTTTTAAAAGAAAGATATAAATTAAAAATTGATAAAAAACAAGAAAATTCAAATGAATTTCAATTTTATTTAATTGATTCAACTGAGATTGAAATTGAAAGACCAACTAAAAAAAACTACAGTTAGAATATTTTTCTGGTAAAAGTTGAATGTATTCTATAAAATTTCAAATTGTATATGATTTTTTTAATAAAAAAATTATTGATATTTTTGCTGATAATGGTAAAGTGCATGATTTTCAAATATTAAAAAATTCAAATCTTGAATTTTCAGAAAAAACAATAATTATTGGTGATTTAGGATATCAAGGTATACAAAATATTTATAAAAATACAATAATACCAATTAAAAGAACTAAAAATAAAAAATTAACTAAACAAGAAAGAAAATACAATAAGATTGTATCTAAAATTAGAATTAAAGTTGAACATGTCTTTGCTTGATTGAAAAGATTCAAAATTTTAGTAAATAAATGTAGAAAATCTAAATTTAGACTTATGTACTTAAGATTTAACTTACTTTGTGAAATTTTTAATAAAATAAAACCATTAAAATAAAAAAAATATTAAAAATATTTTTTTAAAATTTAAATTTTTATCGAGTTAATATAAAAATATTATTAACAATTTTTTGTGTCAATATTGAGTGAAAATTTCCCAAAAATATTTATAAAAAAATAAATTATTTTGGAAAGTTACAGTGTTAAATAAATATAAACACAAATTCCAAATAAACGTTAAAAATTTAGCTTGAAATTTTGATTTGCGAATTTTTTTTGTATAATTTAATTAAATTAAGTAACACAATTCAATTAAGTTTTTAACTCATTGCTTTAATTTCAAAGTAAATGAGTTTTTATTTTGAAAGGATGAAAAAATGAATAATAATTTACAAGAAGAATATGAATGAATTAATAGAAAATTGATAAAAATAATTATTAATAAAAATCAATTTACTCCAGAAATTATTAGTAATAGAGTTAATTTAGCTCAAACTACTATTGTTGATATTATTGAAAATTTAAAAAAACAAAAGATTAGCAAATTTAAAAAAATTAGTTATTGAATATTGAAAATATTTACTTTTGGAAAAATTGATAAAAATAAAATAATTAAAGAAAAAAATGATTTTTTTATAAAAATGTCAAAAGAACTTTTTGGAAATATTAAAAAAGTAAAAGAATTATATATAAGAAAATCAAATAGTGAAATAAATATAGATGTTAATAAAATTAATAATGCAACTTTAAATAATTTATTAATAAATCCGACTAAATCAAACTTACCACAAATGTAAAAATGAGAGATTGCAATTACAATTTCTTTTATATTTAAAATCAATTTTAGAACACCAAATTTGCTCATAGGCAAACGTTTTAAAATTTTATATGGTTTAGTATTTATAAAATCAAATATCTTATAAAATAGATTTTTAATTTTAATTAAGAATTATTAATTTCCATATCTTCAAGGATGATTTTTATTTGGTATATAAACTTTTTTAGTTTTTATTAAATTTTCTTTGATAATTGGTTTTTGCGCTATTTCTTTTAGTTCATACATTTGATTATTGTAACTAAGATATAATTCATTAATAAACGATTTAAGTACAATTACATCAGTTCTAGGTTGTATGTATTGAATTTTGTTATTTTTATAAGGAAAATACTTTTTACCATAATATGTTATGGTTGAACCACTATCTGTTTTTCTTTTAGAAAATCTTGAAAGATAAATATTGATTTCTTTCTGTGTAGGAGCTTTAACCATAGCAGATTTAGTATCATCAATAGGAAAGGCAAATTATTTATTAAAACTACTTATGTATGTTTTAAGAAATTTGTTAGCTTCTTCTAAATTTCTAATTTTATTAAGTCGTAATTCACTAATTAAACGACTTTGAAGTGTTCCAAATAAGCGTTCAACGCGACCTTTGGCTTGCGGAATTGAAGTTCTGATTATTTCAACACCCAAATCATTACAGCATTTTTGGAATTGAGTATAAGTGTCATTTTCTTTGTTTATTTTACCTGAATCAATTTTTTTCTTATATCCAAAAACTGTTCTGTTATCAGTATAAAATGTTTTTGGTATGCCATAATTATTTAAAATTTGATAAAAAACATTATAATAACCATCTAATGTTTCTTGATTATCAAATCATAATCCAACAATACTTCCTGTAGCATCATCAATTGTAGCATGTAAAAATGCTTTTGGTTTATCGTTACCAAATCAATGATGATTACTGGCATCCATTTGAATTAATTCACCAAAATTTGTTCTACGATTTCTTGTAGGATGTAAGTTACTTTTCTTATTCTTATGTCTTTTTGGTGAAATTATTTTTTCTTTGATTAATATAGTATAAAGTGTGCTATATGAAATTTTAATTTTTTCTTCATTAATTAATTTTTCATGAAAATGTTGAAAATTAAAATTATAATATTTTGTTTTATACAAATTTATAATTTCATTTTTAATTTTAATCTTTGTTGCTTTATTAGAAATTCTATTGCGAGATTTATGAATAAAACCAGTTTTACCTTCTTTATTAAAAATTTGAATTAATTGATTAATTCTTCTAATAGTTAGGTTAAGTTTATTTTTGGCTTGATGTTTAGATAATTTTTTAATAGTAATGTCATTTATAATTTTATACTTATATTTTTCTTTCATAGTCATGCTTCTTTCCATATTTATCACAAAGTATATTTAACTTCACTTTTTGGGAAATTTTTACTCGATAACTAATAGGAAATTATCACTAAATAATGACAAAGTAAGTATTATTGTTGACTAATATTTTTCAAGTGTTAAGATTAACATACAATTGCATATTGAAGTCAAAATTATTCTCGTCTAACTTTATAATTTTAAGACAAATTTGAATATTATTGACAACATCGGTACGCTCCCAAAAATAATAAAAAATTATCTGAAAATTATTTATTAAATATTTTATCCAACCCAAATGATGGTCTTGTATTACCTAAATTACCAACCACATCTAACATATCATTAAATAACTTTAATGATATTCCAGAATTTAAAATTGGACAACCTAAATCAAAATTATTAGTTGATACAGATTTAACAAACTATCTAAAAAGTCCAATTTATTCTTTAGGAGAAAGAATTGCTGATCTTATGAAACAAGGTGACCACTTTAAAGTTAAAGTAAGTAAATCCGTAAATGATGGAACTTATTTTGCAAAAGGTGATGTTATTAAAGTAAAATTTTCAATTGGTGAAATTCAATTTAATAGTGAATATACGCTAACTATTATTTAAAATAAAAAAAATGAATAATTATTATATTCATTTTTTTATTATTAATTAAATATTAAAAATAATATTTCATTATATTAATTTATCTATATTACTGATGTTAATCTCTTTGTTTGAGATTTACTACCTTCAATAACACTATTATTTTCTGATTCATTTATTTTTTCTACTATGGACATATTCCGTAATTAAATTTAATTAATTATCAATAAAATTGTTTTAAAACTATTTAGTGTTATTGAATATAGAAATAAATATTTTTGAAAAAATAGTTTAAAAAATGAGTTTACATTTTAAACAAAAAATTGTTAATAATATTTTTATATTAACTCGATAAAAATTTAAATTTTAAAAAAATATTTTTAATATTTTTTTTATTTTAATGGTTTTATTTTATTAAAAATTTCACAAAGTAAGTTAAATCTTAAGTACATAAGTCTAAATTTAGATTTTCTACATTTATTTACTAAAATTTTGAATCTTTTCAATCAAGCAAAGACATGTTCAACTTTAATTCTAATTTTAGATACAATCTTATTGTATTTTCTTTCTTGTTTAGTTAATTTTTTATTTTTAGTTCTTTTAATTGGTATTATTGTATTTTTATAAATATTTTGTATACCTTGATATCCTAAATCACCAATAATTATTGTTTTTTCTGAAAATTCAAGATTTGAATTTTTTAATATTTGAAAATCATGCACTTTACCATTATCAGCAAAAATATCAACAATTTTTTTATTAAAAAAATCATATACAATTTGAAATTTTATAGAATACATTCAACTTTTACCAGAAAAATATTCTAACTGTAGTTTTTTTTAGTTGGTCTTTCAATTTCAATCTCAGTTGAATCAATTAAATAAAATTGAAATTCATTTGAATTTTCTTGTTTTTTATCAATTTTTAATTTATATCTTTCTTTTAAAAATTGGTAATCTTTGTGGTTACTAAGTTTATTTTCTACTCAAGTAATATTTCGAAAACAACTTGATGGGCTCATTTTAGATTTAATACTCATTTGAAAAAAAAGTATAATATTCTTTTCAGTATAATAAAGTCATCATTAATCTTTCTTCTACTGAAAGTTTATTTTTTCGACCTTTATTTTTTTCTAATTTTTCTATTTCAATTAATTTTTCTAACATTTCATTAAAATGAAAACGTTTTATACCAAAATATCTGTAAAATTCTTCATTTTTTAATTTTTTTAAATTTTCAAAAATCATTTTTATCAACACTTTTCTAAATTTATTGTTAATAACAAAATTATAAAATAAATTTTAAAATTATTACTTGATTTTTCAAAAAAATAATTACGGAATATGTCTTATATATGTAATAGCAGAAACCGTTCCCACTGCAATAATACCACCAGCAAGTGCAGGAACAATAACAGGCGCACCACCAGCTCCAATCATAATACCACTAATAGCAGCAGCAGAAAGAACAGTAGTTCCAATAACTGTTTCAGATGGTGTTGGATCGATTATATGATTTTTAATTACTTTTTTTAACTTAGATATTTTTTTAAAACTTTTTTTAATTTTTTTATTCATAAAACCTTTTTCTCCTTATTTTAATTAAAAACCCTTTACCTTAAAACTTAAGTAAATGGGTATAAACTTATATTAAGTTTATAAAATTATACCATATTGTCTATATTAGATATAAATAATGGATAATAAGTAAACTATTCTAAAACAGTTATTTTTTTATTTTTTAAATAATCAAATTCTTGATCATTTCAAAAACTATAATTTGATCTAATTTTATTTTTACTAAGAGCATAATAAAGTGGAATAGCAACAAAATAAGCAAAGATAGCTTGAATACTATCAGTAATTAATTCATTAACTGTAATAGCATAATCTTGATAAATTACTAAATAAGACAATGGGTAAATAAGTAGTAAAATAGAAGCAAAAAAGAAAGTATAAACAGTACTTCATCAATATTTATTAATTAATAACTTAATAACAAAAAACATTAAAATTCTAATAAAAATTGTAATAGGAATAACCACAATTTTAACACTACTAATTAAATCAAAAATGCCACCCGCAATTGGTCCTGCAAATAACAGCATTGGCCCTTCAAAAAAAGCACAAAATGGAATAAAAACAGCATCAAATAATTGCAAAGTAGAATTTCCACCAAATAAACTAGTAATTGCTCAACCAAAAAGAAAAGTTGAACAATAACCAATTGTTACTAATAAACCAGTAATAATACCAGTCATTGCTAAATATTTAATTGAGCGAAAACGATACATCTTTTCCTCCTAGATTACCAAAAAATATTAGTTATTTTTTTACTATTTAAAGATAAAACCAATTGCAATTGGATTAATTTTAGAACCATAGTAACAAGCTGCTATAATTTCTTTTTTACCTGCTGGTTGAATAACTTTAATTACTATGTTATTAGTTTTAGTGGCAACAATAATACCTAATTTATTTATTGCAACAATTGTTCCTGGCAGAGCATTTGATAATTCATTAGTTACTGCTACTTGATGAATTTTGTATATATTATCATTCAACGTAGTATAAGCAATTGGTGTATTATACAATCCACGAACATGACATGAAATTAATTGTGCTGAAAGATTTCAATTAATTTTTTCATCACTTCTTTTAATATTTAAACCAAAAGTTACTTTATTTTCATCTTGTTCTTGTTCTTCAATTTCATTATTAATGATTTTTAATAAATATTTTTTTAACATATTTTGTGCTAAAGTTATCAACTTATTAACTAAAGAAGTATATGTATCCTCAATACCAATTGAAACTTGTTCTTGAACATAAATTGCTCCTGCATCCATTTTACTTACCATTTTCATTAATGTAATACCAGTAGTTTGTAATCCATTAATAATTGCTCATTGAATAGGGGCACCACCACGCAATGATGGTAATAATGAAGCATGAATATTTAAACATTTATATTTTGGTAAATTTAAAATTGCTTTTGGTAAAAATTGACCATAAGCACAAGTAAGAATAACATCAATATTTAATAATTGTAAATCTTTTAAACTTTCAATAATATTTTCGGGTTGGAAAACAGGGATTTGATATTCTTGTGCCAATTGTTTAATTGCTAAAGGAACAACTTCTTGTTTACGACCAATTTTACGATCTGGCTGACAAACAACACCAACTATTTCAATTTCATTTTTCATTGTTAATAACAATGTTTTTAAAATATTTTCAGAAAAAAAAGAAGAACCCATAAATAAAATTTTAAATTTTTTCATAATTTTCGCCCTCAATTTTTGCTTTGTACATTTCAATAATATTTTTTACATGTCAGAATAATACTACCATACCTAAAGTATCTTGAGCACAATATTTTAACATATTTTCACGAAAATTATGAATTCAATTAGTTAAACTAATGTTATTTTCAACTCTTCTACGAAAAACTTCTGATGCCATATCTCCTTTTTTAATAACTAATCCTTCATAAGAAAAGGAAGGTTCAAATGCTGGTAAAGTTTTTTTAATTGAAAGAGAACCATAAAACTGTTCTTTATAAATTTTAAATTCTTTAAAAAAATCTTGTAAATCAATAGTACCATCATGAATTAATGATAATTTATTTTTATATTGAGGGTAATAATAAGCTAATTTTTTAAGAACAGATTTCTCAAATGATTGATTATAAGCAACATACGTACCCTTACCATGAATATTAATTAAATCATGACATAATTTTTTTGCTAACATTTCTCTTGGATCATCATTGCCATCTGCTAAAAATTCATAATGTTTAATTGATTTATAAGTTTTAAAATCAAAATCTGGTGCTAATAATACATGGACAGAATATTGAAAAGGAATTTGTTGATATGGTTTACTATTTTTAAACTTAGGTATTGCAGATTTCATAGTCTCAAAATCATACATATAAATTGGATATTGGTACTTTTTGTATTCAATTTTTAAATCAACAAATTTATTGCCATCAATTAATTTTTCACCATTTTTAATTACATCATATTGTCTTAAATGTAAATTAGACTTTGTTAAAAATGGTAATAATCTTTCATCATTAATTTCTAAGAAATCTTCTTCATAATATCACAATGCTTTCTTAGTTTTTCTTAAACGATATAATTCAAAAATAGTATTATGAATAGAAAAATATTTAAAAATATGAGGACAAAATTGATTACTATTTTCATGACAATAAGGTAAAGTTAATAATTTAACTATTTCGTCAATATCACTAATTTTAATAATATTCTTAATATTTTCATATTGTAATTTCAAATTATTATTTAAAATTTCATCTTGAATTGATTCAAAAAGACTAAAACTTTTTTTAGTATTTGGACTTTTTTGCCAAGTTGATCCATTAACAATAAATAATTCATTTAAATCTATTTTTTCTTTCTTAACATAATTATTATTTAAATACATAATATAAGTATTAACTACTTTAATTCCACATTTGGTTAAAATATCATACTGATAAAGTAAATCTCACATATGTTCTTCTTTAACTCAAGTTACTGCTTTTACTTCAATTAAATCCCAACCATCATTATTTCGCTTTAAAATATCACACTTAGTAACACAACCCTGATATTCAAATCTTGGTTCAAATAAAACATCATACTCTTTATTATTAATAATTTCTATAACATTATTACCCAGTTCAGACTCAAAATTAAAACAAGAATATTTTACTTTAAAATATTCTTGAGCATAGTGCCCAGTTTCAATACCGTCTGCAATTGTTTCACCAAGATAAAATTCAGAATCATCTTCTTCATTATAATTATTTTCAAATGTATCATCGTCTAAATCAGAAATAGTAATTAAATTAGATTTAAATTTACTACTTGTTTTAGTATGCGTTAGTTCAACAAAATTTATTATCTTTTTCTCTTCAATTAAATGCTTAGCTAAAGCATAATTTTTTGCATTTAAAAATCATGAAAGTTTTCGACAAATACGGAAATGCTTATAATCATCTTTATAAATTTTCATTACATATCACCCAATTGCCTACTTTAAAATAAAGATTTATTTATCTTTTCATCCAGAAAATTTATCATGAATTGCAATTTTAGGTTTTTCTAAATTTTTAGCACGTTTTTTATTTTCTTTATTTTGTAAACGTTCTTCTTTAATTGCAAGTTTAACGGCTTCATTTTCTTTTTTAATTGCTGCTTTTTCTTCTGCTGTCTTTCTTTTTATTTTAATTTTACCACTACGTTTTTTTGACATTTCAATTTTCTTAAGTGTTTCTTCTAAATCTAATTCACAATTTACTTTTCAAATTGTTTCAAATTCTTTCTTTGATAATTGTTTAGTAAACCCTTCTACCTCAAATGCTTTAGTTGCAAATAAATCATTTTTCTTAGAATCATATAATTTTACAATTACATCAAAAACATCACGATAGCGATATTCTTTACTACTACGTGAAACTACTTGTTCAAATTCTACTGTTTTATGTTGCAATTTTAATTCATCACGCATAAAGGATTTAATAATATTTTTTACTTCTTTTTGACGTTGTTTTTTCTCTTCTTTTTTCTTCTTTTTTGCTGAAATGGTTGTAAAAATAAAAATTATTAAAACTACTCCTATAAGTGCTAACATTCATCATTGACTAGATAAATTTCCCATTTTTTATTCCTCTTTTTTGATTTATAAATTTTCCTCGATTACTGCTAATAGTTTAGTTGGACTCATCGGTGAAATTGTTAAAATTAAATTAACATCTTTTTTAATTACAAAGTAAAGATGTGTTTTATTTACTCTAATATATTTAAAACTTTTTGTCTCTTCAATATCATAAGACTCATTAATCAATTTTAAACAATATTCGCGTAATTGGATATCATTTAAGTCTTGCAATTTTAATCTTGTTCTAATCCTACCAATACTATGGTAAGAAAATTGATAAGGGTTACGAAAATAGTAACTCATTTATTTACCACACCTACATTTATCATTAAAGTTTTTAAACAAATAATTTACATTAAAAGTGTAAAAAAATTAAAATATACTATTAACAAAAAGCTAACACATTAATTATACTGAAAAAATAAAAAATATTATACAACATTTATGATTTTTGTTATAATTATTTTTGTTGTAATTAATCTATAAAACATGTTCAAAACAAAAAAGGAGAAAAAATGGCTAACATTGCATCACAAATTAAAAGAATTAAAACAAACCAAAAAAGAAATGAAATTAATAAAAGTTATAAATCTAAAGTTAAAACTGCTTTAAAAAAAGCTGAAATATCAATAAAAAACAAAGCAGAAAATGCTGCAGTACTTGTTAATGAAGTATGTAGTTTAATTGATAAAGCCGTTGTTAAAGGCATTTATCACATTAATAAAGCTGCTCGTCAAAAATCTAAAATTATGACTAAATTAGCAAAAGCAAAATAACTATAATTTATTTTAAAAAGAGACACTATTAAAAGTGTCTCTTTTTAAAATATAATTGATATTTTTAAACTAAATTTTTGTTTTAATAAAATACCAAATTTAAAAACTATTTAGCTAATAATGTAAAGTTAGAACTTGATGCTCTAATCTCAGCAAAAATTTTATTTTTTTGAAATTCATCTGATGTATCCATAACTATAAAAATACTAAAATTACTAATATCTAATTTATTACGATCAAATGTACTGTGAATTTTATAAATAGAGGCACCATTTTTAGTAATAATATTAATAATTTCGCTAATAGTACTATTATTAATTTTACCGTTAACTGAAAAAGGAACTCGTCGATGTGAACTAATTAAGGCGCTATTAATAATTGTTCCTAATGTAGTAATATCAACATTACCACCACTAATTACACAAACAACATTTTTATCTTTACCAATGATTTTATCTAATTTACCAGAAAGAATAGCAGCAACACTAACAGCGCCACTACCTTCAGTTACAATTTTACATTTTTCTAATAAAAATAACATTGCTTGCGCAATTTCTTCTTCGCTAACAGTAACAACTTTATCAACATTTTTCTTTAAAATATTAAATGTTAATTCTCCTGTTTGTTTAACAGCAATTCCATCAGCAATTGAACTTTTACCTTGAATTTTAAATGGTTTTCCTTGTTTTAAAGCTTGATTATAAGAATCAACATTTTGTGCCTCAATCCCAATAAATTTAATATTTGGATTTTTACTTTTTAAATAAATTGAAATACCACTTAAAAGTCCTCCTCCTCCAATTGGAACTAAACAATAATCAATTTCTTTACCCATTGCATTCATTTGCTCATATATTTCTAAACCAATTGTACCTTGACCAGCAATAACAAAATTATCATCATATGGATGAACTAACGTTAACCCTTCTTCTTTTTCAAGTCTTAATGCTTCAGACATTGCATCATCAAACATATTACCACAAAGTTTAACAGTACATTTAGCACCACCAAATTCTTTAGTAGCGGCAATTTTGGCTAGTGGTGCTGTTACAGGCATAACTATCTTGGATACTAAATTTAAACTTGAAGCTGCTAAAGCGACTCCTTGTGCATGATTACCAGCACTAGCAGCAATTAAACCCTTTGCTTGCTGTTCCTTTGATAAATTAAGAATTTTATTTAAAGCTCCTCTAATTTTAAAACTACCTGTTTTTTGTAAATTTTCTAACTTTAAAAATATATTATTACCAGAAAATGAAGAAAGTTTATCTGCTTTTATCAAACTTGTCTTACTAATTTTATCTTTAATTTTTGAATACGTTTCTTCAATTACTTCTTCACTTACTAAATTTGCCACAATGGTTCCTCCTGAGTTTCTATCTAATTTCTCAAATATAATTAATTATACAATATAATAACTTTTATTTATAAAACAACAAAAGTAATCATTAATAGTATATGATTTTATAATTAAATGGGATTTGAATTCATAAATGTTGATTTAAAGCATATGTTAAATTGCTATACTACATAATCACTATTTTCAAATCTATATTATATATACATGAAAAACAAAAATTAAAAAATATTTTTCCAAAATATTTAGAATTAATACTGTTTATTTTATTGTTACAAATTTCAATAATTGCTTTTTAACACTTAATTATAGTACAATCTAATGCAGGAGGTATTATATATGGAAAATAATGAACAAAATAAGAAAAAAATAGATAAATCTCGGCCACTAGTAGAAATTTTGAATCTAACAAAGGAATATAAAAATAAAGTAGCCTTAGATAAAGTTAATTTAACTATTAATCCCGGTGATCGAATTGGAATCATTGGTGCAAATGGTAGTGGTAAATCAACTTTAAGTGAAATTATTGGTGGTATTCGTAAACGGTGGTTGGCCCTTAATTACTGGACCATTTTTGATATAAAATTCTAAATTTTAATTTGTAAAATTGGTGGTTTTAGAAATTTAGAATGTATTCTTTCATAATTATAAAACATAACATATTGATTTACATCATTTATAGCTTCATTGATGGATAAATATTGATTTGATCCTTTAGGTAGTCATTCTTGAGATAAATGAGAAAATCAGTTTTCAGATAATACATTACCACCAATATCATAAGGTTGTTTTTTGCTTAAAATTATTTGTTTATCCTCTGCTCATTTTGTGATATCCTGACAATAAAATTCGTTGGCGTTATCTGAATGTAAAATAACATTTTTTACTTGATTTCAAGAAAATTGTTTGTTGATTTTTTCAAGAGCAGGAAGAATTAAATCCTGATATGATTTATTAGGAGCAATATTATAACTAACAACATTATTTGAATAAAAATCAATAATTACAAAAAGATATAATCATCCTTCTTTAGTATTTATTTGTTTAGTGTCCATTGATCAAATTTGATTTGAAGAGGTTGTACTTTTATAATCTTTGTTTACTTTATCCATTGTAGGTATTCACTTATTTGGATTTTTTTTGTTTTTAGGATAGTTATTTTTAGTTTGTTTTAATCCTTGAATATTGTGTTCTTTCATAATTTTTCGCATTTGTTTTATTGATAATTCTATATTTAAAATGATATTTTTTTCTTGTTTTAATCACTCTTTAAAAGCTGAAAAAATTCTTAAATATCCATAAATTCTGCCTTTTCTTGTAGAATGAAATTCGATTAAAAGTTGGCATATTTTTTGATATTTATGATTGCATTTAATAATATGATTTTCTTCTTTTTTAATAGGTTTTTGTTTATTTTTTAAAAAGTAATATGTTGATCTGTTTAATTGAAGATATTGACATAGGTTTCTAATTGAATATTGATTTTTACAATCATCAATAATTTTAATTTTTTCTTTGATATTTAATTTGTTAATTACTAATGCTATTTGTTTAATTTTATCCATTAATAAAAATCCTTTCAGGTTAAAATTAGTGTTAATTATATAACACAATTGTTTTTAGAATACATTCAGGTTTTTTAAATTAATGGTCTAGTAAAAAGGGCTAAGTGGCAAGTGGCTAAGTGGCAAGTGGCATCTGGTGAAATAATTCGTCAAGAACATCTAGTAAATGGTTTACAATTTCAAGAATCTAGATATCCGGCCGGAATATCTGTTATGGATATGATTAAATATTATTTACATACTTTTAATATTTCAATGAAAGAAGATGAACTATTAGAGTTACTGAAGACATACCAATTACTTGGAATTGAAAATAAGTTTATTCAAACACTTTCGGGTGGACAACAACAACGTTTAAATATTTTACTTGCTGTTATTTATGATCCTGATCTAATTATTTTAGATGAAGTTTCCACAGGATTAGATATTGAAGTTCGTTCAGAAATTTTTGAATTTTTTAGAAAAAATATTATTGACAAAAATAAGACAATGATCTTAGTTACTCATAATATGAGAGAAGTTGAAGAATTTTGTGAAAAGTATATTTACATTCATAATGGAATTATAAAATAAGCAGGAAATGTTAAAGATATTGTTAAAAAATATGGTTCAGTTCAAACTTTACATGAAAAATGTTTGATAAAAATAAAAAAGCTGATTTAAAAAAACAATATGAAGAAATAAAAAAAGAAAATGCTGAAATCAAAAAAAACAAAAGACATATTCCGTAATTAAATTTTTTAAAAGTCAATTAATAATTTTAAAATTTATTTTATAATTTTGTTATTAACAATAAATTTAGAAAAGTGTTGATAAAAATGATTTTTGAAAATTTAAAAAAATTAAAAAATGAAGAATTTTACAGATATTTTGGTATAAAACGTTTTCATTTTAATGAAATGTTAGAAAAATTAATTGAAATAGAAAAATTAGAAAAAAATAAAGGTCGAAAAAATAAACTTTCAGTAGAAGAAAGATTAATGATGACTTTATTATACTGAAAAGAATATTATACTTTTTTTTCAAATGAGTATTAAATCTAAAATGAGCCCATCAAGTTGTTTTCGAAATATTACTTGAGTAGAAAATAAACTTAGTAACCACAAAGATTACCAATTTTTAAAAGAAAGATATAAATTAAAAATTGATAAAAAACAAGAAAATTCAAATGAATTTCAATTTTATTTAATTGATTCAACTGAGATTGAAATTGAAAGACCAACTAAAAAAAACTACAGTTAGAATATTTTTCTGGTAAAAGTTGAATGTATTCTATAAAATTTCAAATTGTATATGATTTTTTTAATAAAAAAATTGTTGATATTTTTGCTGATAATGGTAAAGTGCATGATTTTCAAATATTAAAAAATTCAAATCTTGAATTTTCAGAAAAAACAATAATTATTGGTGATTTAGGATATCAAGGTATACAAAATATTTATAAAAATACAATAATACCAATTAAAAGAACTAAAAATAAAAAATTAACTAAACAAGAAAGAAAATACAATAAGATTGTATCTAAAATTAGAATTAAAGTTGAACATGTCTTTGCTTGATTGAAAAGATTCAAAATTTTAGTAAATAAATGTAGAAAATCTAAATTTAGACTTATGTACTTAAGATTTAACTTACTTTGTGAAATTTTTAATAAAATAAAACCATTAAAATAAAAAAAATATTAAAAATATTTTTTTAAAATTTAAATTTTTATCGAGTTAATATAAAAATATTATTAACAATTTTTTGTTTAAAATGTAAACTCATTTTTTAAACTATTTTTTCAAAAAATATTTATTTCTATATTCAATAACACTAAATAGTTTTAAAACAATTTTATTGACAATTAATTAAATTTAATTACGGAATATGTCCAAAGAAAAAAATAAATGAATTCATAAAGCCAAAATGCCCGAAAAAAGTCGACCATTAATAAACTTAATGTTTAAATATTATTATCGAGGATTTTTTGTACCCTTCTTTTTAGTTTTATTTCCAATTCTAATGTTGTTCTTAGAAGGTTTTGCTTTTAAACAAATGGAAGGTGATACTGTAAAAAGTTTACATACTTTAGTTGGTTCAATTTCAATGTTACAACCAATGCAGTAGGAATTTTCATTATTCCACAAACAATTGTTGAATTTAAAAATAGTGTTTTAATGAAGCGAATTGGAGCAACAAATATTAAACCAATTTTTTTTGTTCTTTCAGTTATGATAATTGGATTTTTCTTTATGATAGCGCCATTCTTATGATCTTTATTATGAGCTGGAATTATGTTTGGTGGTACTTATGGGTGAAATAATATAGTAACAGCAAATTTTATTGGAGAATCTATCCCATTTATTATCTTAATTTTCTTTTCATCAATGGGTTTAGGAATGTTATTGGCCTCAATTTTCAAATCAGTAACTGCTTTAGTTGCAGCATCAAATGTAATTTATTTTCCAGTTGCACTTTTAAGTGGGGTATTTTTCCCAGCTGAGTTAATTAATAGTAGTCCCGTTTTAAAATACGCAACTTACTTTAATCCATTTAAATACGCTATGGATCCATTTATTCAAGCTTGAAGTGGAACAAGTTTTACTTTTACAACAACTTATGGAATATATCTAGGAGTTGCCCTTGGATTGATTGGTATTTACACAATAGTTGCAAGTTCAAAATTACGTTGACAAGCATAAGATATTAAATCTAATAATTAAAAATAATAAAATTAAAAAGGACTAAAAGTCCTTTTTAATTTTATTATTTAAATAAATCACTATTACGTCAAAATTTATGATCTTTTGTATCTTTTTTATTATCATTATCTAAACTATCATCAAAAAGTGATGGATCGATTTCATAGGGTTTACCACTTAAAGCATTATTAATAGCATTTTGATATTCCGAATTAGCTCTCATAATTTTATTACGATCAATTTTTGGATTAAGAATAGCAATAACTAGTATAATAGCAATTGGTAAAATTGCTGATGCTGCTGTAATATATGTTAATATTTGAAAAGCTTTAAAAGTTGCTAATCCTTTTAATCAAGGTAAAGCATTAGGATTAATTTCATCACCTTTATCTAAAAAAGAAGTAAATGTTCTTAATAATGAATCATTTGTTGTCATATAAATTAAATTTGAAATTGTATAAATTATTCAAAAAATTAAAATAACTATTAAAAAATATGATGTTCGATATAAATCACGACCTAATTTTGGTGGTTTTAAAATTGAATATAAAAAGCCTCCATTTAAAACTATTGTTGTGACAATAGTGAAAACTATAGTTTTTGATTGTTGTGCAAAATTATAATAAACAGGTAATGTACTACTATTTTTAATTTGAAAAGTACCTGCTATAAAATAAGTTAGTATATAAGTAGCTATTGCTAGCACTGTTGTTAATAAGAAAAAAGCTGATAATATTTTCTTTAAAAGTGGAATATATTTTGGTTTATTCATATACGGGTAAAATTTAGGATTTGTGGCGGGATGTTGCGGTAATACACCTAACTTCGCTAAATTTGCTAAACTATTATTATCAAGATTATTAATATTTAAATTATTACCTAGATTTCCAATGCCACCAATATTAGGATTTGTATCAACATTATTATCAACATTCTGATTATTTGGAGTAACACTTGGCTTAACCTCAGTAGCATCATCACTAAAATTATTTAATGCAGTAATTTGATCATTTAATTCATTAAAAGTATTATTATCAAACTGTCTTATTCGTTCAAGACTTTCTTTTTCCACAGTCTTACAAATATTAGTAATTGTAACTATTAATAAGTTACGCTCTTCAAGAATTTCAATACGATTTTTAGGAGAACTTTTAGTAATACTCAAACTACGATTTACCAAATTAGAAATTAACTGCAAAAATTCTATTGCATACTTTTTATCTTTTAATTCTTTTAGTTCTTTTTCAAGAAAAAATAAATTAGAAATTTGTAATTCTAAAATTTTTAAAAGTTCTTCATTAGCAAAAATAGATTTTCTAACAATTAAATTATTTAAACTGTTATATATAGTACTTGATATTTCATAGTATAATGCAACATTTAAATCTTCTTCTGAGTACACTTTTTCGGTTTTTTTCTTTGTAACTCTTTTTACTTTTGGTTTAACCAATGTAATGTCACTATTTTCTTCTACTAACTTTTTTTCTGTAACATCAGTATTTTTATTACTTTTCATTATATGTATCACCTCTTGAGTTTAAAACATCTATAATTATATACTAAATATTCAAAAAAAATAAATCAATTGCAATATTTTTATTAAACTTTCCTTTTTTGATATTGTAATCTAATTCATATAATTTCAACAAAATATTATTAATATTTAAATTAATATTTAAATATTGTTCTAATATTTTTACTTGAAACTTAGAAATATTTAATATATTGGAAATATCTTCATTACTTTTTTTTTGTTTAACTAAAATTTTGATATCTCTAATTAATTCTAATTGATATACAAGAATATTAATCAATTTAATTTTATCATAATTAATAACATTATAATAGTTATATTGTGTTCAAAAATTGTTATAATCTTTTTTTAATATATATTCAACAGTTTTAAAAATATTTGTTTCAAAATATTTAGGAACCACCTCAATAATAATATCTGAAGTTATTTTTTTTCCAATTAATCTTAATTTTGATAACTCATTTAAAATAATACTGACATCATTTGGCAAGTATTCTAAAAGAAAATTAGTTGCTTCTTGAGTAATGTTAATTTTAAAACTATTGCAAACTTTATTAATTAATAATAATAATTGTGATTTTGTATAATTTTTAATTTTGATAATATTAAATTGTTGAAATTCTCTACTAATTTTAAAATCAACATTTAAACTTTTAATAATTATCATTGTTTTTTGATTATGATTAAGCAAAGCATTAACAAATTTTTTTTCTTTAATATATTTTTGTCATAAATTACTGCTATCATTAATTACGATTACTTTATTTTCTTCAAATATACTCATAATTTGAATTTCATTAATAATATTAACAATTGTATCCTCTTGTAATTCATATAGATTATAATCATAATTTTCTTTTTTATGATTTTTTTTAATTAATTGTTCAATATTTTTTCTTACTAAATACTCATCTTGACCATGAACAATATAAACCATGTTTCCAACCTCACAAAATTATTAATATATTTTACGTTAATGTTATAATATCATAATGTTTCATATATAATCACACTTTTATTTTTTCCTCAATAATAAACTTTTTTAAGATTATTCAGTGTTTCAATATTCGGAAAATACTTTTGTTTTTGATAATATTTCAAATTTGAACTTTTATCTTATATAGTAATTATTATATCTAATGTTTTAAAACATTATCACTTTTCAACTAAATTATAAAGATCTTCAGCAACCGCTTGATGCACTAATGTTGTTGGATGAACTTCATCAAAGAAGAAATAATTATTTAATGTTTCTTTTGTTGAACCATTAACATATGTTGCTGTAACAGCACCATCTAATGCCATATGAGCATAATCAGATTCAATTGCATTTTGAGTAATATTTTTACCTTCTTGTTGAAATATCAGTGCATATTTACTTAATTCTTCTCTTAAACTAAATCTTCTAATAAAATTGGTGGTTGGCCCTTAATTACTGGACCATTTTTGATATAAAATTCTAAATTTTAATTTGTAAAATTGGTGGTTTTAGAAATTTAGAATGTATTCTTTCATAATTATAAAACATAACATATTGATTTACATCATTTATAGCTTCATTGATGGATAAATATTGATTTGATCCTTTAGGTAGTCATTCTTGAGATAAATGAGAAAATCAGTTTTCAGATAATACATTACCACCAATATCATAAGGTTGTTTTTTGCTTAAAATTATTTGTTTATCCTCTGCTCATTTTGTGATATCCTGACAATAAAATTCGTTGGCGTTATCTGAATGTAAAATAACATTTTTTACTTGATTTCAAGAAAATTGTTTGTTGATTTTTTCAAGAGCAGGAAGAATTAAATCCTGATATGATTTATTAGGAGCAATATTATAACTAACAACATTATTTGAATAAAAATCAATAATTACAAAAAGATATAATCATCCTTCTTTAGTATTTATTTGTTTAGTGTCCATTGATCAAATTTGATTTGAAGAGGTTGTACTTTTATAATCTTTGTTTACTTTATCCATTGTAGGTATTCACTTATTTGGATTTTTTTTGTTTTTAGGATAGTTATTTTTAGTTTGTTTTAATCCTTGAATATTGTGTTCTTTCATAATTTTTCGCATTTGTTTTATTGATAATTCTATATTTAAAATGATATTTTTTTCTTGTTTTAATCACTCTTTAAAAGCTGAAAAAATTCTTAAATATCCATAAATTCTGCCTTTTCTTGTAGAATGAAATTCGATTAAAAGTTGGCATATTTTTTGATATTTATGATTGCATTTAATAATATGATTTTCTTCTTTTTTAATAGGTTTTTGTTTATTTTTTAAAAAGTAATATGTTGATCTGTTTAATTGAAGATATTGACATAGGTTTCTAATTGAATATTGATTTTTACAATCATCAATAATTTTAATTTTTTCTTTGATATTTAATTTGTTAATTACTAATGCTATTTGTTTAATTTTATCCATTAATAAAAATCCTTTCAGGTTAAAATTAGTGTTAATTATATAACACAATTGTTTTTAGAATACATTCAGGTTTTTTAAATTAATGGTCTAGTAAAAAGGGCTAAGTGGCAAGTGGCAAGTGGCCACAAAGTTGATATTATGGTGTACCTAGTGTTTTAACTGGTTCTATATTTGCAAGATATTTAGATAAAGTAAATACTAAATTAGATTTTCAAGTTTCTAAAATAACTGGTGGATTAGATATAGGTATGGCAACAAGTTCAAGTGGTCATCCAACTGCTGCTTCATTATGATTTATTGGTGAAAATCATAATGGAAGAAGAGCACATAAAGTAAGTGAATTTTATCATAGTAATGCTAATATTAATGGTCAACCAGCAATGTATTTTAAAAATACTTATGAATTAGCAAATAGTATTATTGATTATTATTTAATTGAAGCACAAAAATATTTTGCTATGTTTAAAGGTTTTACTTGTTATGTTGATTATGGTAATGGTGGTCAAGCATTTATTGATGTTTTAAATGTAGAAAAAAATAAAAGAAATATGAATTGATTAAATTTTGAACCAGTAGATAAATCAGTAATGTATTTAAAAGATAGAATTGATTTTACTACTACTGGATTAATTAAAAATATATTAAGTTATGATTGAAATAATTGTCCAGAAACTAAAAGACAATATAGTTTAATTCAATGATTATCTAAATCTAAAATAGAAAATTCAAATAATGAACCTAAAATGTTAGATTTATATGATGATACTTGAGATAGTGATTGTTATGCATTAATGAATGATATGAAATGATTAATTGAACAAATAAATAATGAATTATTAATTAATAAAACTAAATTTGAATTTGGTAAACAATATAGTTTTATTAATAATAAGGAGTGATAATATGAATTATAGTCCAACAGAATATTTTAGTATACATGAAGATAATTGAGAATTAGATATACCTAGAATTATTGCAAATAAAAGTACAATGTTATGATTAGGTAAAGGTTTATTATTTAAAAGTGAAAATAAAGACTTATTAAATTTTTTAAATAAATTAAAAGATAAAGATAAATGAAATGAAAAATTATATCAATTTGGTATTCAAAATTCATTATTAGGTAAATGTTTTTTAATATGAATGTTAACTAAAAATGGTGAATTAAGTTTAACTTTACCAAGTCCAAGTTTTATGTCACGTGTTGCCAAATTTAATGAACAAGAACAATCAGCAGAATTATTTTTTATGAATGAACAAAGTGATAATGGTAGTTTAACATGAGTAACAATAGAAAATTCAAAAGTAAAAGTTGAAATATTTAATGGTAATAGAGAAATTTTATTAGGTAGTACAAAATCAAAAATTAAACCAGAAAGTCAATTAAAACAACAATATGAATTAAAAAATCCATTTGGTTATTTACCAATTGTTGAAATTACAAATTTACCACAAATTCATTTTTATGGTAATAGTACACAAATGAATGCATATCCAGATTGTGTACCAGTATGAAATTTAATATGAGATTTACAACATATTATTAAACAAAAAAGAAAAGAAAGAATATTAAATTTAACTAGATTTTATGGAATTATTGATAATGAAAAATTTAAAGCTTTAAATTTAAGTGATGATTTTCAATCAATTATTAAAGACGCATTTTTAAATATTACTACTGCAAATTATGCAAAAGGTGGTAATGGTGGAGTTGATATTGTACAAGGTAATCCAAAATTTGGTGAATATTGACTTGATTATAATGGTACAGCAAAACAAATATTTAATGGTGCTGGTTATGATTATGATGAATTTAATGGAATTAATTATGAAAATAAAACTAAAACATTAATGAATAATAAATTTGATATGCAAACAACAGAAGTAAAAATAACACATTATACAACTTATTTATATAGAATGTTTGATATGTTAGTAACTTCTTCTAAAGATGAAAATGGAAAAGTATATTGAAATGGTAAGGGTGAAAGACCTTATAGTTTTGAATTTATACCAATTGCTATGGTTGACCAATTAGTACAAGATGAATTAATTAATAGTAGATTAAATAATGGAACAATGTCAATAGTTGAAGCAATTAGTTTATATGAAAATATTGATACATTAATGGCAAAACAAAAATTAGAACATATTATTAATGAAAATAAATTTTTAAATAAAAATTTAGGAGATAATACAAATGATAATGAACAACGCAGTAAGAATTCAATTAATGAAACAAGCACATCTAGCATTAAAACAAACTCAACAATTAATAAAGAGATGTAGTTATTGAAAAATATTTCCATTTATTATAAATAATGGTGCTATACCTTTAACTGAAACTGGTTATAAACCAATTAATAGTAAAATTAGTGATTTTGGTCAATATGAATTAATATTAACTGGTACTACTCCAGTTGTATGTATTTGAAAAAATAGTACAAAAATATATCAAAAAAATAAAGGTAAAATTAATGAAGAAACACATAAAGTTACAGGTCAAGATGAATTTTATACAAAACAATATAAAATAGGTGATTATTGAAATGCTTATTTAATTGATGATACAAGTGGTGTTGATTTTAGTAATTTACCAAATAATCAAATATTTAAAACAGTACAAACAAAAAGACAATATACTTTAGTAATGTTTGAAGAACATATTACAATTGATGATTATTTACAATTTTTTGTAGTATTTAATGATGAAAATGAAAATATTGGTGGTAATAGTGGTAAAAATCAAGATAGACAATTATTATATATTTCAAATGTAACAAATTATTATAGTCCTTATAATGGTGCATTTAGTATGCAAGTATTAACTTTTAGTAGTTTAAATGATAGAGTAGTTTCTAGTGGTCAAAATACACTTGATTTTGTACAATATGCAAGCCCGGGTAGTGGTTATGCTTTCCCTACTATTCAACAAGGAAAAGTAACCTTAAATCGTACTTTAATGAAAGATATTGGTGTACGTTATAGTCATAGACAAAGTTATGGATTAGAATTATTAACAAGTTGTTATTATTATGGAAGACCTATAATTCAAGGGCAAGAACCAATTCAACAAGGAACAGAAGAAATATTTGAAAGTAAAGTATTTGCTTCAAGAAGATTATTTATTGCTGGTAATAATGAAAAATCTACAACTGATATTAAAAATAATGGTGGTTTACTTGCTGGTATAAATGATAAAATAACAACAAGTAGTCATCCAGAAACTACATTTTATAATATTATGAATGCACAACCTACTGGATTTACTAATTTTAAAAATTTTACAGAATGATTAAAAACTTCATTAAATTTTCAAGATAATTTATTTGTAACAAAAGATTTTAAAGGTATGCTTGCTTTTGATAAAGATAAAGCAAGATTAAGTAATGGTACATCAGTAGGAGAAGCAAAATTCTTTTGAGATAGTGAATGAAATATAAATAATTTAACGGGTAATTATAATGTAGATATGTCAAGTAATTTTAAATATAAAGACCCAGATACACATTTAATTATAGGAAGTCCAACTGTAGATTATAGTAAAATAACACAAAAATATATGTCATCAATATTAAATTTTAATAGTGTAGTATTTAGTCCTTTAATACAAATGCCTTATGATAGTCAACAATGATTACCTTTTGCTTTAAGTGATATTCCTTTAATTGGTAAATTATTAAATGCTTTAACATTAGGTATATGAAGTAGTTGAGTTATTACTCAAAATGCTCAACAATATAAAAAAATGTTATATTTTAATGGTTTTATGAGTGCATTTTTTACAAGTAATTTAGAAAGTATTATTGGTAATGGTGGTTTAATTCCATTAAATGCATTTACAAATGATAATGATTTTACTATTGGTAAATTATTAGGTGCAAATGTTTCAACAACTGCTATGACAATGAAATTAAGTGATAGAGTAAGTGTTTATCCATGAGACCCTACTACTGGTCAGAAATTAACTACAAAAGAACAAATAAGTACAGTTGATTTATCACAAAAGAAAAATAATAAAGTTTATATTTTAGCAGAAGATACAGAGTTTTTAGATATTGCTTCACCATTTACAAATGAAGATACTAATTGTCAATGAAATCCAACATCAAATGGAGTTATTGATGGTTCAAATTATGCTTATATTATTGATACAATTGTAACTCAATCATTACATCAAGGTGAAGAAAGACATACATTTTATAGTGATAATCCTTTTACTTATCAAGGTGATTATAATGAAATATCAGTTGCTCAGTTTAGATATAATAATATGGGTTATTTAACTGGTAATGCTTTTAATTGAACTACTTTATATAAATTAAATCATGATGAATATTCAGAAAGTGAAGAAACAACATTTAGTTATCCAGCAAAAATATTACCACCAAGTCCTCAAAATATAGCAAAATCAATTGTTATTGTTCCAGATTTAAAAATTGAAATGACAGCAAACGATGTATCATTAATAAAAAAAGGATTTAATAATATAAAAGAATGAGAAGAAAAAAATATAAGTAAATTTGATAAATATGAAATAGATTTAAATTCATTATTAGACCCTACATTATTAATTAATACATTTAATGATTTAAAAAGATTTTACAAAAGCATAACAATACATTATAGCTATAAATTTGAAACAATAGCAAATTCAAAAAGTTCTGATTTAAATATCATTGATATTAATAACGAAACTTTTAAACCATCAAAAGAAGTAAAAAATACAAGTATAACTATTGATTTAAAAGATTTAAAAATAAATAAAAACAGTTTTCCAGAATCTGAATTTTTTAGTAAGTTTGGTACAATTGCTCCTAATGAAGTTAATGATTATTTTGCAAATGCTTATTATAAAAGTATTAACAATTATAATATTTTTAATTCATATTCTTTCTGTAATTACGAATTTGATTTAAAAATTAAAAAGTCTTATAATTCTTATGAACAAAAAATAAATAATGATTATCCTATAGCATTTAGTATAATTAATAACTCAGAAAAATTAAATTGAATTATTTATTTACAAGGCAATTTAGGTAAAATAGAATATACCAATTCTGCACAAAGAGAACCAGATAAAAGTTGAACATATAGATATATATCAAATCTTAAATCTAATATTAATAAAATAGTTTTAAATGCAAGATAATTTGGTAAAATTAAAATATAATTAAGTTCTAGGAAGTGAATAAACATGTATTTTTTAAATCGTAATGAATTTTGACCATGATGAGGTGATTTTATAAATTCTCCTTACACAATTTCAATTGCCATATCTTTGACATTTTTATTTCTAATGTTTGTACCATATAAGTTATTCATTCGTTTTTGTGATAATAAAAATTTAAAAAACTATATATATATATATACCACCTTAAGTTTTTTATTTATAAGTCCATTACTTTTTTTATTTTTTAATAGTAGTATGAATTTAAAAAATGTTTATTATATATTTATTATTTTTGCATGTATTGAGTTATTATATTTTTATTTTATTCCAATAATTTTAAAGTTAATTCGAAAATTTCCAAAATTAAAATCTATTTTTAAATTTAAAAGCAAATCTAACCAAAATAATATTTCACAATCTAATTAAAAAGTTACCTAAATGGTAACTTTTTTTATATAAAAGAAAAAAGGTGGAAGACGAACTTACGCTTTTACCAATATGGGACAAAGTCCTATGGCCACCTTTATACTTAAATATTATCAATTTTAATATTTTTGTCAATATTTTTACTAATTTCATCTTCTTTATTTAAAAAAGGAAGATTTTTATATACTATATGTTTTAAATTATCTATATAATTAAAAAATTCTTTATCTTCTTCATTATATGCTCTTCCAATAGAATATGCAACAAAATCTGCACCTTGTAAACAGTAATCTTTTTTTGAATCTTCCATTTTAAAATTAAATTCATAATCAAAAAAACTTAAATATTTTTGACCATATTTTAAATATTTATCCATTGTTTCAAATTTAGAATAGTATAAATATTCTTTATCACTAATAATATTGATTTTAGCATTTTTATTATATATATTTTTCTTTTTTATAAGAGTTATTAACTGTCCTATAAAATAAGTTTTTTGTCTCCCATATTCATTTTTTCTAATTTTTTTAATAATTCTTTTTGCTTTTTTATTTTTATTTATATTATCTGATAAAATTTTAAATTGTTTTTCAATATTTTTTAACATATATGAAGAATTTTTTTCAACAATTACACAAAATAATTTACAATTACTGTTTATTATACAATTATTTATTTTTATTCTTTTTTCTTTTGAAATTCTATCTGACCCTTTTACTTCTTTATTATTTCCAAATAATGAGATTAATGTTTTTTCAAAATTAATTCTAAATTCTTCAATATCTTTTTTATGTTGAAACAAAAGACCTGCATATATAAAATATTTACTTTCATCTGATAATTCAATATTTCCACTATCATCAATAAATATTCAATATTCTTTTATATTATTGCTCATAAATAAAAACTCATTCCCATTTTTTATCTGTTAATAATATTATAAATTAAAAAAATAAAAAAAGAGAAATTATTTAGGAATGAGTAATTTCTCTTTATTAATTATATCATATTTTCTATATTAAATATAGAAAATTTAGTTATATTATCAATAATTAATAATTTTAGTTATAACATCCGTTAGTACTGAAATTATCATTAAAAATAATATTACTGATACTGATACTATAGTTAATATTTCTCATCAAACCATTATTTACTCCTTATTTTTAAATTCATTTTTAATTTCTTTTACTTTATTTTTAAATTGTTTTTTATGAAAATAACACATATTAAAAAATTGAACAGCACTATCTTCAATATTTCCAATTTTTAAAGTAACTAATACTTTACTATTACAATATTTAACAATACATTTAAGTAATACTTTTTCTTGTTTTTGTTTTTGCATTATTTTACTTCCTAACCAATAAATACTTTTAATGTTTGTTCATTATCTTGTAAATCATATTCAATTTTATTAATATTTTTATTACCATTTTTATGTTCTTTACTATAAATAACAATTTGTCTTCCAACCTTATTTATTAATTCAAATCTAGTTACTTTTTTTAATTCTTTCATTATTTATTCTCCTTATTTAAATAATATCAACCAATTAATAAACTATCAGCTTCATCATGATTTGATATTTTTATATTTCATTTATTTTCTTTTATTAAATATTCACACATAAATAAAGAAACATTTTTATCTCATTTATAATTTATACCATTTACAAATGTAATAGCAGAACAATATTTATCATTTTTTACATATCATTTCTTTCACTCACTTGGACTTATTAACATATTTTTAGTTAATAATTTATTAAATTGTCCAGCAATAAAACCACGTAAATGTTCTTGAGTTTCATAACCAATACCATTTTTACTATGAAAAGTACCACGTTCAATGATTAAATCAAATTTTTCTAATCATGGATAAGTATTATTAGGTTTTGTATCAATATTAGGAATAATATAATCTCTAATTTTTCATTTTAATTCTAATGATGTTTTTATTTCATATTTATTAAAATTATAACTGCTTATTCATATCGGTTTTCATTCATCGATATATTCAATTTCATTATAATTAACTTCACATTCACTAATTCTTTTTGTTTTTTTTCATAAAGTAAATCCAGTATTTTTAATACTTGGGTCAATTGAAAGTAAATAATTATTCATAATTTAATCTACCACAACTTTCACATTTTATTTCTTCTCTTCATGGACTTGCATTACCTTCATTTTCTAAATCTAAATCACTTGCATATATACTACATATTGCTTTACATTGCCACTTGCCACTTGCCACTTGCCACTTAGCCCTTTTTACTAGACCATTAATTTAAAAAACCTGAATGTATTCTAAAAACAATTGTGTTATATAATTAACACTAATTTTAACCTGAAAGGATTTTTATTAATGGATAAAATTAAACAAATAGCATTAGTAATTAACAAATTAAATATCAAAGAAAAAATTAAAATTATTGATGATTGTAAAAATCAATATTCAATTAGAAACCTATGTCAATATCTTCAATTAAACAGATCAACATATTACTTTTTAAAAAATAAACAAAAACCTATTAAAAAAGAAGAAAATCATATTATTAAATGCAATCATAAATATCAAAAAATATGCCAACTTTTAATCGAATTTCATTCTACAAGAAAAGGCAGAATTTATGGATATTTAAGAATTTTTTCAGCTTTTAAAGAGTGATTAAAACAAGAAAAAAATATCATTTTAAATATAGAATTATCAATAAAACAAATGCGAAAAATTATGAAAGAACACAATATTCAAGGATTAAAACAAACTAAAAATAACTATCCTAAAAACAAAAAAAATCCAAATAAGTGAATACCTACAATGGATAAAGTAAACAAAGATTATAAAAGTACAACCTCTTCAAATCAAATTTGATCAATGGACACTAAACAAATAAATACTAAAGAAGGATGATTATATCTTTTTGTAATTATTGATTTTTATTCAAATAATGTTGTTAGTTATAATATTGCTCCTAATAAATCATATCAGGATTTAATTCTTCCTGCTCTTGAAAAAATCAACAAACAATTTTCTTGAAATCAAGTAAAAAATGTTATTTTACATTCAGATAACGCCAACGAATTTTATTGTCAGGATATCACAAAATGAGCAGAGGATAAACAAATAATTTTAAGCAAAAAACAACCTTATGATATTGGTGGTAATGTATTATCTGAAACCTGATTTTCTCATTTATCTCAAGAATGACTACCTAAAGGATCAAATCAATATTTATCCATCAATGAAGCTATAAATGATGTAAATCAATATGTTATGTTTTATAATTATGAAAGAATACATTCTAAATTTCTAAAACCACCAATTTTACAAATTAAAATTTAGAATTTTATATCAAAAATGGTCCAGTAATTAAGGGCCAACCACCAATAATTGCTTGGTCACTTTCATATGCAATTTGCATTTCACTACTCATAATTCCCCATTTTCTTAATAATTGAGTTAATACAGTTTTTAATGCCATACTATCAAAATCACTAACAACAAATTCTTTATTTTTGGCATAAGTTTTTGAATATTTTAAAAAATGTTTTTCTATTTGTTCTTTTGACATATATAAAGTTTTTTCAAAACCATTTACCAATTGAAAATATGCTACATAACCAATAATAGGTTGTTTTAATCTTTCTAAATCATCTTGTATTCAATTAAATTCAATTCCCTTAAGTCTATCTATTTTTTTAATTTCTGTTAATCTAACATCACTTACATTAATTTCTTTATATTGTTGACTACGTAATGCTAATTGAATATAACCTTTATATCCCATTTGAAATTGAGCATTATTTACTATAGTATTACTATCTCAATAAGGTACAATATAGCAATAACCAAAATTCTTTTCTAATGGTAAATTCAATAATACCGCTTGATAACAACTATTAATAATAGTATCTGGATATGCTTTATCTAAACCATATTGATTTGAAATTGCTAATACATTACTTTTAAATTTTTGAATTTCTAAATTATTAATAATACCTTTTTGTCTAATAAATTTTTCTACATTACCATTATTAATATTTTTAACTAATAATTCATTTGCCATTTTATTTTAATTCCTTTCATGTTCAAATTGCTTTTTCTCATTCAATTAATAATTCATTTGTTATTTCAACTTTTATTAATTCAATTTCAGTTTCTTTAATTCAACATATAAAATGTATATTTGATAATTCATAATTATTATTTTTTAATAATCAATAATATGCTATTATTTGTAATTTTGATTTTTCTAATAATTCTTTAGTAAAAACTTTATAAGTTTTAAAATCTATTATTATATTTAAATTATTTTCTTTATAAATTAAATCTGGTGTTCCAGCAACAATATCATAATTAAATATTTTTTCACTAATATATTCATTATTATTAATAAATTTATTTGGTAAATAATCTAATAATGTATAACAATAATTTAAATAATTTTGTGAAAATAAATCTTTAATAATATTTTTAATTTGATTACTTATATTTTTAATATTTATATTTTTAAAATATAATTCTGCTACTTTATGAACTGCATTATCACGAATTCTTGCATTATGAATATTAAAACAATATTTACATTTATTACATTTACAATATGAATTACCTAAATAATAATCAAGTATTTTACTTACTGATATTAATTCTTTATTTTGAATAAAATATTGATGTGTTTCTTTTTTAAAAATTAAATTATTTTTTTGATTGTTTAATTGCATTTTTAATTAAACCTCTTATAAACTTTGTAATTGTAATATTTTTACTTTGACAAAAATCTTTAATTTCTTGTTTTTCAATATCAGAAACACGAAATCTTATTCAATTACTTAATAATTTATCTTTTGAAATTTTATTTCTAGGTGCCATATTTATTTATCTCCTTTAACCTTTAAAAATTCTTTTATAATCAATAATTGCTTGTTCTAATTTATTTACATCTTCATATGTAAAATAATCATTATAAGTTTTTAAATCACCATCATCATCAATTGTAATTTCTCAATTTTCATATTTACTATTAAATTCTTCTTGTAATTCTTCAAATTTTTCTATTAATTTTCTTGCATTTTGTAATTCTAATCTATTCATATTTACACTCCTTTAAAATTTTCTAATTGTAATTCATTAATATAATGGTTATATAACCTATCATAGTTATCACTTGTTAAATACATATCTTCTTCAATCATGTCATCAATACATTTATTACAATAATATGTATTTTCTAATTCAGAAAATCATATATATTTTTCATTATGTATATTACATTTCATCATTATCACTCATTAATTTATAAAAACATTTATTACAAGTTCTATTTGCAAATGATGAATTTTTATTACATATATCACATGAACCTTTAATTCTATATTCTCTACATTCCATATTTATTAATCCCTTTCTATAATTTTTAATATTTCTTGTATTTCAATATATTTTTTATTTTTAAGTAATTTTTCATTACATAAATTTTTAATTAATTCTATTTTTTCAACATTAAGTAACATAATTAATGCCTTTCTTAATAAAATTATTTTTTTCTTGTAATTTTTCTCAAAAATTATTTTCAATTGGTAAACTTGCTTTTAATTGTTTTAACTTTAAAAGTAATTTATAACCTTTAATACTTTCTAACTTTTTATTAGTTTTATTTTTTAAATCATATTCATAAATAGTAAAATCAAAACTTCTTTTAATACTTATTCTAATTTCATTTTTTTCTTTACTTCTATGAATAAATCTTTTATCAATTCATACACCAATAACATTAGAATTATTTTCATTTAATAATTTAATAAAACTTGCTTTACTAGTTTCATTAATAATTGCTATTTTTGGCAAGAAAATAGAAGTAAAATTAATTTTTGTTTTTTCTAATAATTCTTGTATTTCTTTTTCTTCTAAATTTTGTTGAAAAATATTATCTTTATCAAAATCTAAAAGTAAATTAGTAATTTCTTCTTTTGATAAATCTTTTTTAATATTTTCTTTAAACATAAAATATAATCCTTTCTTTAATTTAAGTCTTATTTAAAAGAAGTCTTAAAAAGAGAAAAATTCTTTTCTCTTTCTTTTTGAAAAAGAGGGGGTGTGGGGGAGAAAAAACTTTTTCTTTCTCTTTTCTTTAAAAGAACACACTAAAAATTACTATTGGAATATTCCAGCACAATAGCCTAAATAATTTTTTATTTAGTTATGTAATAATTAATTACTTTAATAAAGTGCTGGTTTAATAAAATAATTAATTATAATTGTTGAACAATTAAAAATGAGAGAATTATCTCTCATGTCATTTTTATAAAATATACCAATTTTTTATTCGGCCGAAATAAAAGACATATTCTGTAATTAAATTTTTTAAAAGTCAATTAATAATTTTAAAATTTATTTTATAATTTTGTTATTAACAATAAATTTAGAAAAGTGTTGATAAAAATGATTTTTGAAAATTTAAAAAAATTAAAAAATGAAGAATTTTACAGATATTTTGGTATAAAACGTTTTCATTTTAATGAAATGTTAGAAAAATTAATTGAAATAGAAAAATTTGAAAAAAATAAAGGTCGAAAAAATAAACTTTCAGTAGAAGAAAGATTAATGATGACTTTATTATACTGAAAAGAATATTATACTTTTTTTCAAATGAGTATTAAATCTAAAATGAGCCCATCAAGTTGTTTTCGAAATATTACTTGAGTAGAAAATAAACTTAGTAACCACAAAGATTACCAATTTTTAAAAGAAAGATATAAATTAAAAATTGATAAAAAACAAGAAAATTCAAATGAATTTCAATTTTATTTAATTGATTCAACTGAGATTGAAATTGAAAGACCAACTAAAAAAAACTACAGTTAGAATATTTTTCTGGTAAAAGTTGAATGTATTCTATAAAATTTCAAATTGTATATGATTTTTTTAATAAAAAAATTGTTGATATTTTTGCTGATAATGGTAAAGTGCATGATTTTCAAATATTAAAAAATTCAAATCTTGAATTTTCAGAAAAAACAATAATTATTGGTGATTTAGGATATCAAGGTATACAAAATATTTATAAAAATACAATAATACCAATTAAAAGAACTAAAAATAAAAAATTAACTAAACAAGAAAGAAAATACAATAAGATTGTATCTAAAATTAGAATTAAAGTTGAACATGTCTTTGCTTGATTGAAAAGATTCAAAATTTTAGTAAATAAATGTAGAAAATCTAAATTTAGACTTATGTACTTAAGATTTAACTTACTTTGTGAAATTTTTAATAAAATAAAATCATTAAAATAAAAAAAATATTAAAAATATTTTTTTAAAATTTAAATTTTTATCGAGTTAATATAAAAATATTATTAACAATTTTTTGTTTAAAATGTAAACTCATTTTTTAAACTATTTTTTCAAAAAATATTTATTTCTATATTCAATAACACTAAATAGTTTTAAAACAATTTTATTGACAATTAATTAAATTTAATTACGGAATATGTCCAAAGAATAAAAGAATTAAATCTAATTAATATAAATTTTAATTTTAAATAAAATACCCTTTCTTTAAACAAATCATAAATGTTTATTCAAAACAATTTATTTGTCTAAAGAAAGGGGTAAATAACTAATTTAAATATATTTTCAAAAATAAATTTAATTTTATAAATCAATTTTAATATCTTGACGATCGCTATCTGATGCAAGAAAGTAATCTTTTGAAACTAAATTTAATGTTGATGCTACAACATTACTTGGAAAGGTTTTAATTTTACTATTGAACACCTTAACATTAGCATTATAAAATCTTCTAGCAGCAGCAATATTATCTTCACAATCTTTGGCACCTGATTGTAATTGTAAAACAGTAGTATTTGCTTTTAAATCAGGATAATTTTCTAATAAAGCATTAAATTTTCCAAAAGCTGCATTAAGTCCACTATCTGCTTTTGAAAGATCACTCATTGTTTCCATTTTTCCACTTCGTAAAGATACAACATCTGTTAATGTACTTTTTTCAAATTTCATATAACCTTTAGTAGCATCTACTAATTTTGTTAATAAATCAAAACGACGCTTTAATTGCACATCAATATCAGAAGCAGTTTCTTCAATTGATTGTTGTAATCTTAGAAAATTATTACGAGAAACAATAAATAAAATTATTGGAAATATTAAAACAAAAGATAAATAAACCATAATTTTTCCAAATAGTGACGGTTGGGCAGTAAATGATTCATTGCTTGGTTTAATTGTTGACATAATTTTCTCCTTTCTTATCAATATCTAATAACAAACTATGTTTAATAACTAGTCCATTCTTGGTAAGTTAAATATTATTTACACACTAAACCATAATAATTTTACTATATTTTTAAATTTAAGTAATGTATTTTTTTAAGTTTTTATTTAAACTTATAATATTTTTTATTTAAATTTATACTAAAATAATTACCTTTGCCAATAATAATATGATCAACTAAGGTAATATTAAAAACCTGAAAATTTTTTTTAATTTCTTCGGTGATATATAAATCAGATAGTGAAGGTTCACTATTACCACTAGGATGATTATGAATACAAATTACTTTACTTGATTTATGAATAAGTGCCAGATGCAACATATCTTTAACATCAATTTTCATAATATCATTAGTACCCTTATATAATAAATTTTGATGAATTAATTTATTTTGATTATTTAATAATAATAAATAAAAATGTTCTTGCGTTAAATTTTGATAATATGCATTAACTAAATTAAAAACATCTTCAGGAATAATAATTTTAAAATATTTTTTTTGACTTTCAATAGTTCTTATTCTTTTTACTATTTCTAAACAACTTAAAATTTCTAAAGCCTTACTAACACCAATACCTTTAATACTCATCAAAGATTTAATAGTTACTTTATTTAAATTTTCAAGACCATTAAAATTAGTAATTATTTCTTGCGCTAAAAATAATACATTTTTTTTCTTTAGTTCCTGTTCGCAAAATAATTGCTAATAATTCATTATCACTAAGAGCGTCAAAGCCATATTTAATGGCTTTTTCTCTTGGTTTTTTGTATTATTAAGTTCTTTAAAATTCATAAAAAGGTGGTATTAAATGTGTTAATTTTTCTTGAAATTTATTAAATTCATCTTTAATTTTTGTTAAATCTTTACTATCATCTTTAGAACTATCTCATTTACTTTCAATACCACCTGGTAACTTAATACTTCCTGAAACACTATTTCATAAATTTTTAATAACAGGAATTGCTATCCCTGCTAACATGGCACCCATTAAAAATTGAGCAAAACCACCACTAACTGCCTGACACTCTTGATCAGTCATTGGTTCTAAATCTTCTAAAATCATATTTATCAACCCCCTAAAACTTATTTTTATTTAAAAAATAGTTTTTTCCTTTTTAAATTTTATAAGTTTAAAAAAAAGCAATAGGATTTTCTAAATTATACTTAAAAACTTTAACTTTTGTTGATAATTTTTCAATAAGTAATTGAAAAAGAAAATCAACAAATTTTTGTTCCATATAATGACCAACCAAAATAACATTAATTTTTCTATCTTTAGCTTCCATAATATAGTTTCATTTCATTTCTCCAGTAATTAATAAATCAATATTGTTAGATAAATTACTAATAATATCACCACCAGCACCAGCAGATAAAGCAACAGTCACTATATTGTTATCATTCAATTTATTATTAACCAATTGTATATTTGCAACATTAAAATATTTTTTTAAGTTATTAATCAATTCTTTTAATGGCATTTGTCTATCAAATTTACCAACTATTGCCAACTTTTCTTCATTAATAAAATGAATATTTTTAATTTTTAATTCTTTAGCCATCAACATATTCATACCTACTAATGATATATCAAAATTAGTATGTAATGAATATACATTAATATCTGCTATTAGTATTTTACTATATAATTCTTTTTTTCAATTTGAAATATTAGATTGATTAATATCTTTGGCAAAAACTAATGGATGATGAGAAATTATTAAATCAATATTATTATTAATGGCCTCAGTTAAAACTTCATTAGTAACATCCAAACAAACTAAAATTTTATTAATATTGGTCTTTGTTTTTGATTTAATTTGTATTCCTGAAAAATCTCATTCACAAACATCTTTTAAAGGAAAATATGTTTCTAAAACATTAATTATATTATTGATAGTTAACATTTTAACTATTATCCTTTATAAAATTCTTTAATATGTTTAGATTTAGACGGATGTTTTAATTTTCTAATTGCCTTTGCTTCTATTTGTCTAATTCTTTCTCTTGTAACAATAAATTCTTTACCAACTTCTTCTAGAGTTTTTGGAGAATCGTACTTAGTAATATGACGATGAACAACCTTATCACTTAACAATTCTGTTTTATCTAAACTAGTATCATAGTGTAACTGTAAATTATTAACTACTGTTTTTAATTCAGTAATTTCTTTTTCATCTTCACAAAGTTCTAATAATCTTCTTAATTTTGTTGGTAAAATTCCAAAACGCATTCTAATAACTTTTTCTTCTCGTTTTGTTAATACTTCAGCAAAAACACGATCCAATTGTTCTCTTAATCAATGTCTTTCGGCATATTCATCGGGAGATAGCATATTTTTATCTTTAATAAAATCACCAAAATGTGTATCATCTTCTTCACCAATTGGTTTTTCTAAAGATACTGGTTCAATAGCAAGTTTTTTAATTTCACGAACACGATCGGCTGTCATGTTTTGTCCCATTTTATTGGCAATTTCCTCATGAGTAGGATCACGACCTAATTCTTGTGTTAAGTTTCTTTCAATTCTTGTTAACTTATTAATTCTTTCAACCATATGAACAGGTACACGAACCATTTTACCTTGATCAGCTAAACTTCGTGTAATTGATTGTCTAATTCATCAAGTAGCATAAGTTGAAAATTTAAAACCACGGCGATAATCAAATTTATCAACTGCTTTAATAAGACCAATATTACCTTCTTCAATTAAATCAGCAAAATCTAAACCACGATTTAAATGTTTTCTAGCAACAGAAACTACTAATTTTAAATTTGATTTAATTAATTGCTCACGACCATATGTTCTTTCCTCAACATCTTTTGATTCTAACATTTTAGCATATTTAATTTCCTCACCTTGACTCAATATTTGACTTGTTCCCAAAATATTAAAATAAGACTTAATTCCATCTTTTCTTCTTGTATCATTAGAGATCCCCATTGTATTTTTAAAACTCAAATCACTAACTAAAATATCAATATCTAAATCATCAGGTAATTGTTCATCATCAATATCGGTAAAATTAGCATCATCTTCAACTTCATCCATCAAAATATCAGTAAAGACTACTCCTTCTTTTTCTAACCGATCAAAAATTTCCTCAATCGTATCATCATCTAATTTTAAATGTGCAAACTCTTTAATGACATCTTCTTGTTTTAATTCTTTTGTTTGACTCTTTTCTAATTTTTTAATTAAATTACTTTCTACTTCTTCTAAAGTTAAAAGTTTTTTCAATTTCGTTTTTTGTTGTATAACAGCCATATTTTCACCTTATCCTTAATTTATCATCATACTTATTTTTTCTTTATTTTATTTTTTAATACTGATATTTCTTTTAATAACAATATTTGTTTTTCAATATTTTTTTCAGATTTCAATTTATCATTGATCATTTTTATTTCATAATCAATTAATTGATTATTAATAATTTTTAAGTAATCATTAATAATTTGAGGTTTTAAATCAAACTTTTTATTTTTATACTTATCAAGAAGTTTTTCTAAAATATTTAAAAGTGAATTACCTTTAAGTTCTTCTAAAATTAAATCAAAATTAATTGCTTCTATTTGATTATTTTGATATTTTTGACTAATTAAAAAGTATAAATTCATAAAATCTTGATTTGGAAAAATAAATTTTTCTTTTTCTAAAATTAAATAAACATTTTTTGATAACATTACTAAAAAAATAAGTTGTTCTTGTGCTTCAAAAAAAATATTTTTTACTTCTATTTTAGATTTATTTTTGATACTAAAAGTTGTAGTTACTAAATTATTATCAATATTTAAAATTTGTATTAAGTCTTCAGTGGATAAATTAGTTATTTTTGCTAACATATTTAAGTAAAACTTTTTAGTAATAACATCATTGATTTTTGTTCAAATTGGAACTAATGATTTTAAAAATTCATTAAGTTCATAACTATCTTTTTTAATGTTATATTTAGTTAATGATAAATTAATTGCAAATTCAAAAGGATGAATGGTTTTTTTTATTATTTCATAAAATTTTTGAGGAAATTTATTTATTAATTCATCAGGATCAAATTTAGTATCATTATTGATAATTTGTACTTTAAAATTATTTGATAATAAAACACTAGCTATTTTTAAAGATGCTATTTTTCCTGGTAAATCACCATCTAAAAAAATAATAATATTAATAGTAATTTTTTTTAAAAGTAAAATATGTTCTTTTGTTAAATTTGTTCCCATTAAAGCAACAACATTTTTAATATTTTGATTATTTAGAGCAATAACATCCATAAAACCTTCAGTCAAATAAATAACTTCATTTTTTTTAATATAATTTTTAACATTATTAAAGTTATATAAAATTTTACTTTTCTTAAAAAAAACTGTTTCTGGACTATTAATATATTTATAACTTTTATCTTCTCTATTATAATTTCTTGCAGAAAAACCAACACAATCTCCAACTTCATCTTTAATAGCAAACATAATTCGATTTGAAAAGGTAGGAAGAAGTTGATCCTTATTATTAATTTTCATAAGTCCTAATTTTACAAATTCAATATTATCTTTATAACCTTGTGCATTAAGATAATCTATTAATTCATTATTAATAGGTGCATAACCAATATTAAAATATTTAATATTTTCAGTAGTAATATTACGATTTTGTAAATATTTCATTGCTTCTTGACCAATATCAGTTAGTAACTGATAACTAAAAAAATTCATTGCAATATTATTTAAAATTTTTAGTGGATTTTTTTTAGTTTCAACATTAAATTCAGATAAATTAATATCAAACTCTTTTAAATTTAAATTAACATTATCTGCTGCTTCTTTAAGAGCATTAATAAAATTAATATTTTTATATTTTTGTAAAAAAATAAAAACGTTTCCTTGTTCACCACAAGAAAAACATTTATAAATTTGTTTTTCTTGTGAAATTGATAATGAAGGAGTAGAGTCTTCGTGAAAAGGACAGATAGCTCAAAAATTATTGCCTTTACGGATCAAATTTAAATATTTACCCATAACTTCAACAATATTAATTTTTGCTTTAACTTCATTAATTTTTTTATTAAACTCGATATCCATATTTTTTCACACAATTCTAACAAATAATGTCTAATTTGTCATATAAATATTCTTTAAGTTGATCAACTTTAACTATAACTTGATTTGTAGTATCACGATCTCTAATTGTAACAGTACCTTTAGTTTTTGTGTCATAATCAATTGTTACACAATACATAGTACCAATACCATCTTGATAACGATAAGATTTACCAACACTTGATGATGCTTCATAAATTACTCTTAATTGTGTTTTATTTAACATTTCAAAAATTTCATATGCCTCTTTACCCAATTTTGTTTTATTTAAAGACATAACAGCTACTTGATAAGGGCAAATACTCTTATTTAATTTTAACACTAACCGTTCTTTATCGTCTTTTAAAACTTCTTTTGTAAATGCTTCACAAACTAAAGCTAATAAAAGCCTTTCAACACCAATTGAAGGTTCAATAACTGAAGGAATAACCATTCTTTTTACTGTAACATTAGGATCTTGAATTTCAAAATTTACACCAGAATTCTCACTATGTTTTGTTAAATCATAATTCCCGCGATTAGCTATACCACATAATTCACTCATACCAAAAGGAAAATTATATTCAATATCAGTAGTTGCTAATGCATAATGTGCTAGTTGATTTTGTTCATGATTTTTAAATTTTATATTTTTTGAATTCAATAAACCTACTAGAGAGAGAAATTCTTTACATTGATAAACTCAATAATTAAATCAAGTGTTATCATTTTTATCCTTTGGAATAAAGAAAAATTCTAATTCCATTTGTTCAAATTCTCTAGTACGAAAAATAAAATTACCAGGATTTATCTCATTTCTAAAACTTTTACCAATTTGACCAATACCAAATGGTACTTTTTTATTACAACTATTTCTTACATTATTAAAATTTATAAATATTCCTTGTGCAGTTTCAGGTCTTAAATAAATTTTATTTTTATCTTCTTTTAAAACACCTTGATATGTTTCAAACATTAATTGAAATTGTCTAACTTTAGTTCAATCTTCATTATTGCATTTAATACATTTAATATGATTTTGATTAATATATGTTTCTAATTTTTCATTACTTCAATTATCACAATTAATACTAGGAAAATAATGATTAATTAAATTATCAACTCGAAATCGAGACTTACATTTTTTACAATCAATTAATGGATCACTAAAATTACTCAAATGCCCTGAAGCTTCTCAAACTTTAGATTTCATAATAATTGAACTATCTAACCCAACATTGTATGGATTTTTTTCGACAAAAAAAACTCATCAACTTTTCTTAATATTATTTTTAAGTGCTACACCAAGCGGACCATAATCTCAACTATTAGCAAGACCTGAATAAATTTCTGATCCTTGAAAAATAAAACCATTTTCTTTTAAATGAGTAATTATTTCCTTCATTGACTTATCATTGATAATTTTATTAATCATTGCCCCTCCATTAATCATAAAAATTTTCTTAAATATCTTAAATAATACATAAAATCTCTAAAAAGAATAATCTTGTTAATAATATGTTCATAGATAGGTTTTGTCAACCTATTATAAGTGTTATATATTATTAAAAACAATATAACAACTAATTATTAAAATATTTATGTAATTATTAATTTATTATTATATTTTTGACAGTGGTTTTCTAAAATATTAAGAATTTTATTAAGTTCTTCTTTTTCAACTTTATTTATTAATATCTTGATAATTTAATAAATAAAGTTGATATATTTTTTTAAACAAAACAATGTCAAAATTAATTATAGCTAATTTTAAAGAACAATTTTTACAAAAAATACCACCCAAATCATAATTAATTAAATACAAATTAGTTATTTGATTACAATTAATACAATTAGTAAAGTTAAACTAATTCCTTGAAATATTAAACTATGAAATAAGAAAAAAACATAAACTTTCTTAAAGTTACTATTTATCATTAACTGTTCATATAAATTAAATAAAAAAGAAAAGATATTTTTATTATTAATACTAATTTTTTCTAAATAATTAATAATTATCTTGTTAAAACTTTTAATCAATTGATAACTTTTTTCATTTATAAAACTATTAAAACTTTTTATTTTTTTATATGTTATACATAAGTTTGAACAATCATAATTTTGATTAAAAATAAAAATTCAACAATCTAAAAGACTATATTTATTTAAATTGATTTTTATTTCTGGTAAAGAAACTATTTTAACACCATAATTTGATGTTAAAATGGTAACATTATTTATTGATTTAATGTAGTTAATGTTTAAAATCAAACCAGTATCAATATTAAACATATTTTAACTATAACCTAACTCTTTTAATTTTCTAGGATTATTTCTTCAATCAGGTATTACTTTTACAAAAGTTTTTAATATAATATGAGAATCAAAAATACTTTCTAAATCTGTTCTAGCTCTTATTCCAATTTCTTTAATCATACTACCTCCTTTACCAATAATAATTCCTTTTTGTGAGTCGCGTTCAACAACAATAACAGCATTAATATCAGTAATATTAGTATTTGGATTATAATTAATACTCTCAATTAATACTGCTACACTATAAGGAATTTCTTCTTCTGTTAAATTTAAAATTTTTTCACGAATAATTTCCTTAATTAAAGTATTATCTGAAACATCATCGTTATTTTCAATTAAATAATTCTTTTCACCAATTGGTAAATACTCATATAGTTTTTTCAATAATATATCTAAGTTCATTTCTTTTATAGCAGAAATTGGAATTATTTCTTTAAATGGTAATAAATCTTTTCACTCATTAATTTTATCCATTAATTTTTCTTTTGTTACTAAATCAACCTTAGTTAATAAAAGTAGAATAGTTGTATTTACCCTTTCTGATAATAATTTAATAATATGTTTATCGCTATTTCCAATGTATTCATTACATGGCGCTAATAAACAAATAATGTTAGTTTCTTTAGTGGCACGGTTAGCATCGCGATTCATCATTCGTCCAAGTTGGTTATTATGTTTATGAATGCCGGGAGTATCAAAAAATATGATTTGCATATCATCACTATTATAAATACCTTGAATTTGATTTCTGGTTGTTTGTGGTTTATTAGACACAATTGCCTTTTTTTCTTGAAGAATGGTATTTAATAAAGTTGATTTTCCAACATTACTTCTACCAATAAAACTAACAAAACCTGATTTAAAATTATTAATCATAAATTAATTCCCTTTCAATGAACTTGGTTTAAACGCTAAAGGTAATAAGTCTTTTACTAATATTTTACAAATTGTTTTAGTATCATTATTTTCATTTTTATTACTAATATAAACAGGGCATGTTTCTGGCATAATTTCAATCATAAATTGACGACACATACCACAAGGAGAACCAACCGTTTCACTATCAGTAATTAAAAATAGACTAATAATATCTTCTTTTTTATAACCTTGAGCAATAACTTGTGACAAAGCTGCTCTTTCAGCACAAATACCTACTGAGTATGCAGCATTTTCAACATTTACTCCTAACACTTCTTTACTATTTTTCAAAATTACTATTGCAGCAACTCTAAATAAAGAATAAGGCGCATAAGCATTTTTTTGTATTACTTTTGCTTTTTTCAATAATACTAATAAATCTATATCTTGTTCCATTATACCACTCCTTATTTTCTAGTAATACCAAGAATATTTAAAATTTCATCTTGTAAATCAAACATAACCTTTTCTTCTACGCTATTTTGATGATCATATCCTAATGTATGAAGTAATCCATGAATAAAAAGAAATGATAATTCTCTAATTAAACTATGACCATATTCTTGTGCTTGCGCTACTGCCTTTGAATAACAAATATAAACATCGCCTAAATCTCTAATATCAATATTAATATTTGGAAAATCATCATCATTATTTCCAAATGATAAAACATCAGGAACATAATCTTTATGACGATACATTTTATTTAATTCAATACTAGTCTGTTCGTCATTAAAAATAACAGCAATACACCATGTAATTTTCTGTTTTAACTTAATAGCTACTGCATTTAAAATATTTTCTGATAAAATATTAAAATTTTTAATGTCATAGTTATGATCATTGTAAATATTTACAATATTAATTTTTGCTGGCATTTATCTACCTAACTTCTTTTTGATTAAATTATATCAATATTTACATTTATGTTGTAATATTATTTCAAATAAATGTTAACAAACTTTCTTTACCAATAATTATTAATACCATTTGATTTAAATATGTATTAGAATTAATGTTTTCTTCAATTAAAAGTTGATTATTATCATTTCATTTTGGAAAAAAAATTGTTAAATAACATTTATTAATAGAGAAAAAAATAGTAATTTGATTAAAACTATTAAACTTTAAACATTCTTCTCTTTTAAAATCTAATAAATAAGCAAAGTGTCCCTTATTTTCATATCTTGTCTCACTTATAAAAATAGTTTGACCATTAACAGCATAAACATGAGGAATATTAATAATTTTTAAACCTAATAAGAGTCCTAAAAAAAAGAAAAATTGAACTACTTCCTAATAAATAAGTACTTTTTCTAAAAAAAATCATTATTCATTACCATCTATACTTTTATAATTATTTAAATCAATTACATTTTTAAATAATTTTACTAGTGTTAAATCATGACCTGCATAAATAATAATTATTTTTTTATAATGATTTAAAAATAAAGTTATTAACTTTATTTTTAAATCATTATTGATGTTACTCAAAATTTCATCTAATAAAATTACTTTTCAATCATAAAAAAAATAAACTTAAGAAAATAATTATTTGTTTTTGACCTTGACTAAGATTAGCCCCATATTCTTGACAATAATAAAATGTTGTTAAACCTAAACTGCCCAAGAGATCATTAAATCCTAATTTTTGAAAATTTATTAATTTTTCTTTTGTAATATTAAATGATAAAATATTTTCTAAAACTGTACCGTTATGAATAATAGAATTTGAATGTAAATAAATACATTTTTTTGTCAAAATTCATATGAAATATTATCTAATCCAATTTCATTATTAATTAAAATTTTACCTTTAAAAGGCACATATTTCTGAATTAATAATGATAGTAAGGTTGTTTTACCAATGCCAGAAGGACCAATAATAATATTACTTTGTTTTAATATTAAATTTAAATTACTAAAAACCACTTTATTTCTTAAATTAAAATAACAATCTTTTAATACTATTTTATTAATTGATATTGAAAAAAATTTTTTTGTTATTCTTATATTGTAATCTACAATTAATAAAATTATTAAATCTTTGAAATGATTTAATAAAAACCGGAAAGAAAATAAGACTATTACCAATATTTTGAAAAAAAGAATTAATATAAATACTAATACTAGTAATAAATATTAATTGAGATAGATTAATTTTACCATCAAAAATTAATATTAATGATAAATATATAGTAATAAAACTAATAATATTTTTAATAAAACTTGTTAACGAACTATTATTAATAACTAAATTATTTAATTGTCAATAATTATTAATATGTGTATTATACTTTTTAACTAACATACTTTTAATATGCAGTTGCAAATTACGAAAATAGGCATCTTCAAAACTTTTTTGACTTAAAATTATTTGTTGCTGCAAATCTAATTTTGTAACTAGTTATTTTTTTACTAATGGTTTTTTTCATAACATTATTATAAAATTAATTAATACTGTTATAAAACCATTTAATAAATTTACTAATCAAATCATAAAATGAATCTTAATCAAAACTATGCTAACAATAACACTAGTAATAAAATTAATAATTATCTCTAAACTATTATGACAAAACATAGTTGATATGTTATTAATATCTTGATATATTTGTAAAAAATCACTACCATTATATTTTTGTATTTCTATTGGTTTACTTTTAAATCATTTATTATGAAATAAATCTACTAAAAAGTTATTGAAATAAAAATAAAATTTTTGACATATTTTATTTAAAATATATTCAATTAAAATTTTCATTAAATTAATAAAAAAGAAACTTAATAATAAAATCATTGCTAACTGTAAACTATTATTTAAAATAATTTGATTAATAAAATGCTTATAAAATACTTGTGCTATAAAAAAGATAGTAACTAAAATAAATTATTAATTATAATAATTAATGAATAATATAAATAATTTGGAATCAAAAATGGTGAAAAATTTTTAATTTTATTCATCTTTTTTTTATTACTAATAAAAAATTTATTTATTATATTAGTTGAAATAACAACATTCGTAAAAATTTTTGTAAAATCTTCAATATTTTTTCAACTAAGTTCAATATCTTTTGGATTTGCCACCAGTCATTTATTTTTTTTCTTTTTGTAAATAACTATAAAATGAAATCCGACATTAGCATTATATATTTGAATAATTAATGGTTTAACAATTATTAGTGATTTTAATTTATCAAAATTAATATTATAAGCTTTTAATAATAAATTATAATTACTAGCCAATTGTTTTAATTCTAAAAGATTAATTCCCAATTTTGTTAAAAATATATCTTTTTTTTATGTCATTAATTAATAACTTCTTCTTAAAATAAAACCTATATATCATAGCAAGACATGCCAAACCACAATCATTTTCTGTTTCTTGTTGAACAAAAGGATATTTCATATAAAAAATCACCGCCAATAATAATTAACAGTGATTACCATTTTTTCCTTTTTATTACTTACGATGTTTTTTCTTTTTAGCAGCAGCGCTTTGTTTTTCGCGTTTTTCATCACGCGCAGAAAGAAAATGTTTATGTCTTTTTTCTGCTCTTTTAGTTTCTTGGGCCTTTTTACTAAATCCTTTTAAAAGACGTTGAAACTCTTGTTCACTACTTGTTCGTTCTTCGTTTTCTTTGTTGTCTGATGATGGTGATTTTTTCACTGAATGCATTCATGTCAGCTCCTATTTTTTATTTTACTTTAACAATTATATTAGTAAATTAAAAAATTATCAATATTTTTATACAATATTAAACTTTTTATTTTTAAAAAAAATTAAAAGTAAGATTATCTTTTAAAATTTCACACTTACTAACTATTATTTAATAATACTTAATGATTTTATCATATTTTAAATGTTTATGTTTTTAATAAATAAAACAAAAAATTTATTTATAAAATAAATCTAAATGAACGATTTGATACTAAAAATGGAATAAAATTTAAATCTTCTTTAGAAAGTTTGCCAACAACGTTACGAATACCATCATTTTTAATTTTATTTGTAATAATATGTAATTCACCACGATAATTTTGTGCTTTATTATTAAGAATAACAACATCACCTTTTTCTAATCATTGATTAGTATTGTTAGCAGGGATATCTAATTCTTGATATATAACTCGAGAAATAACACTACGAATTATATCACGTGCTAAATCAGATCTAACTTTATGAATATTTTTATCAAAAAGAATCTGTTGTTCACTATCAGTAATATTAGAATTTAACTCAATTTTTAACGATAAATTTTTATAATCAATTTCATTTATCATTTTCAAATCATATTCTGTTAAAAACTGGTTAGCAATAATTATCATATCAATGCATAAAGCAATATAATGACGAATTTGTGTTACCAATGGTCAATCACGATGCAGTTCTAATGTTGGTAAATTATCATTATATTTTCAAGGTCCAATTTTATCTTTTCCTAATAATGTAACAAAGCTGGCAAATGGAATTTTATTAACAACGCTTTCAGATTGATTTAAACAAAAAAAGTCAATATCAGCACCGGTATATCTTTGTGGATAAAAATTATAACAACTAATAAGGTTATTAACATTAGCTTTATAAAATAATATTAAGTAGTTGATATCATTAATAACATATGAACCATTAATAAATATTTTAAAATTTAAACGATTTTGACTTAATTTTGCTTGATGCTTAATATCAATTCCTTCGTTGCAACGAATACCCGATAAACCATACATTTTAAAAAACTTTATGAAATCAAGCCGTTTATTAAGATTCAGATTAAATTCATTAATAAATTCAATATTAATATCTGCAAAAACATGCATATTATACTTTTTAGCAATTTGTGTTAATACTACTAATTTTTTTAAATTTTCATAATCTGTTTTTTTAAAACTAATTAAAGTTGTAAAAATGGTTTTAATATTATTCTTGGCTAATAATTCGGTATAATTTTTAATTTCTTCTAAATTTGCTAAATGTAAATAAACTGCAGCACCAATTTTTTCCATTTACTTCCTCCTTTACTTTTTATATATTAATTTTATCATTTTCTAACTTAATAATTTTTAATTTTTACAATAAATAATGTAAAGGATTCCTAGTTTGATAAAATAACTACTTCTACATAAAATAAGAAAATTGACTACGCTAATCTTAATTTTAATACAACTTATACATTAATAAATCTACTACTTATATTTATTCGTGTTAAATATTAACTTTATAAATATAATTATTTTTTATGCTAATATTTATTTATAATTTAATAAAAGTTGATTCCTAATATAGAAATTTATCTATATTAGGTTTTTTATTAAATTAAAATTAAAGAAAGGAAAAAGATTAAAAGATATGCCTTTAACTTATATAGAAAAAGAAAAACTATTTCAAAAGGAATGAGAAAAAAGAAAAAAAGAAGCATTAAAAAATATTAACAAAAAAATACCAGATGAATATTTATTAAAAATATTTGAAACTATAATCTTAGATAATGATACAAAAGTTAATGAGGAAAATCCTCAACAATCTCAAGAATTCGAAACGTTGGAAGAAAAACCATTACAAGATAATGATAATAAACAAGAATCAAAAAACTGAACACAATTTAAAACAGAGTATCCAAATATTGCACAAATAATAAAAAATAGCAAAAATACTGGCATTAAGGTATTAATATCTTTAATTAAATTTTTTGAAATTAATAATGACCCACTTGGAATTACAGAATACATACTAATTTTAAATGAAGAACGTAAAAAAGAAAAAATGAACATTAAAGAAATTGAAGAAAAAATAAAAAATATTTGAAAAGAAATCCAAAAATTAAAAAAAGAACTATTTGTAGATGAACCATCATCATTATGATTTTGTTCTTCTGAATCAAAAGAAGAAAAAAATACTAGAGACATTGAACTTGAACTAATAAGAATAGGAAGGTTCGAAGTATCACAAGCACAAATGGAGCAATATTCACCAGAAGTAAAACAAATTATAAACGATTCAAAACAACTCTTAAAAGAATATGATGATGAATTAAATAAATCAATTACATTATAAATAATTTCTGTAATTACTTAATAAAAAGTAAATTTTTAGTACTTATTAAGCAAAAACAAACATTTATACTTTTTTATCTTATTTAATTATTATTTTTGATATACTATAAGTGTGTATGACTATATAAATTAAAAAAAGAGGATAAAATGAAACAAAAACAGATTCAAAAAATAAATGATAAAAATGATCAAAAAGTAAAAAAACTATCGAAACAAGTGATATTCAAACTGAAAATAATTTGAATTCAAAAGAAACTGATGAACAAACTGAAAATTATAAATACGAATTAAAAAAACTTAAATTTTATTTTATAATTAAATTATTAACAATAATATTTGCATTTTTATTGGCAGTAGTTTTATATTTAGGTTTTTTATTAACAAATAAATTAGACTTAGATACATTATTAGAGTTTGAATGACCTTTATTACTACTGATGGGAATTACAACCACAACATTACTTCCAAGTAAAATATCTAAAACTACTAAAATTTAAAATAATTTTATAATTATTATTTCTTATTGCTTAAATTATATCCTTTTAACAAAAAATATTATTAATCTCTTTAAAAATAAAATTTTAAAGAGATTAATTTTTATTTTAAATTAAAAAAATAAATTATCACCAAATAATAACGTCTTATAACAAATTTTGATATGAAAAACTCTTTTCTACAATATTATGCTCATCTAAATCATTTATTGATTTTCATTTTTTACCATAATTTAAACTACTACTTCCTAATATTTTAGTTTTCTTTTCTGATTTATTAACTTTAGTTTTTAAAATTTTAATATCACTTTCTAACTCATTAATTTTAGTATTTAATCCATTATGTTCGCCAATTAATTTATCAAAACTATCCTTACTATATTTATTATTAATTGCTTTAATTTTATTACTTTCTCACATTCCACAAGTCAAAAATTTAAGTGGTCAATGTCACCATCTTCTTGCTAATTGTTTTTCATTTTTGAAATTCAAATTAAAATTATTAATTTGTCCACATATTTTATTTTTAGCTTCTTTTAGTATTTTTAAATCATGTATTTTTTCTTGCATTTCTTTAAAAATTTCATTAATGTCTGAACTATCATATAGTGTTAAATCATCTAAACTTTTAGAACTATCTCTATACTTTATTTTAACTTCTAAATCAGTTTGTGAACCTAATACAAATAACTTATCTTCTGAAGTAGTTAAAACATTACTTAAATCATATTTATATATATTTTTAAAATCTATTGCTAATGCCCCCTTATTTACTTGTGCTTCTAAAAAACTAATAGTTACAGTAAACAAAGATAAAATTGGCATTATTGCTTTATCAGAATATTTTTTAGTACTTTTTCCGCAATTATCTTGAAGATAATTAAGATTTTTAATAACACTAGGAATATCTGCAACCAAAGATATACCTTTTAATTCTTCAATAATTCTTTTAAAATAAGGAATTTGAGTATTATGTTGTTTTTGATATCTTAACTTTATACTTTCAAGTTTTTTTATTAACTCTGTTGCAGATGACATTTTTTCTTTTACCATTTTTTAATTTCTCCTCTTTTAAAAAATAAAAAAACCCATTTATTTTTAATAAAAATAAGGGTTAGAAAACTTATATTAAGTTTATGATTTTTATTATACTATCTTTTTTTTAAGATTTTATTAATATACTTTTGTCATAAAATAATAATTAATTTTTCTAAATTTTAAAAATTATTTATGTAAAAAAACTAAACATTTTCCTTTTTTAATAATTAGTTTTGGTCTTTCTTCTTTGTTAAATTCATTACTAATAGTTTGCGTACTATTATTAGTAACAGTAATATCTTGATTTGGATAAAACTTACAACCACTAAAGTTATAAATTACTTCTTCATTGTCTAAACTAAAAAAAGAAATATATTTATATGTTAATTGTCAATTGTAAAAAATATATTCTGATTTTGCTTTTAGTAAAAAACAATAATTATTTTCACCTAATAAAATTGGGTTAAAACATTCATATTTTTTTAATATATTAATACTAGCAAGTAACATATCCCAACGTATTCCATCACTTACTATCACTATTTGTTGAAAATCAATTTTTTTGGAAATTGCAGTAACTATCGCAAGTTCACTATCAATAAAATCTTTTTCTTTATTAAAAGTAATAATTTCAAAATTATGTATTTTACTTTGATCATTTAAAATCTTTAACTGTTGTTTATTAATGGTATCATTATCACCACAAATAAACTTAATTGGTTTTTTATATTTTAATAATGATAAAACACCAGTTTCAACACCAATAAAAATTGGATTAATAAATTGTTCTCAATTTAAATTATAATCACGACAAACAATTACTAATTGTTTAATATCACTATTTTTCATAATTTGTTAACATCGCAACTTGTTTTTTTACTGAATTATCACTATTTAATAAATAACTACCCGCTACTAGGTAATTAGCACCAGCAGCAATACAATCATTTGCTGTTAAATTATTAATGCCACCATCAACAGCAATTGTAATATTTGGAAAATTATTATCGATATGTTTTACTAACATTTTAATTTTATTAATAGTTAAATCTAAAAAACGTTGTCCACCCGCACCTGGTTGCACACTCATAATTAAAATTGTATCAAGATCTTTCAAATAATCATAAATTTTTGAAATTGGTGTATCAGGATTAATGGCAATTCCTTTTTTAAAACCAGGGTTTTTTCACTGCAGAAATTCTTTTAATTGTTCTTCTGTTAATGCTTCATAATGCAAAGTAATATTTTTAACTTGCGGTAAAATTATAAATGGTTTTAAATAATCGCATACTTTTGATGTTGTTATCTTTACCATCATATGACAATCAATATTGATATTAGAACTAAATTTACATACATCACTTAATATTTTTGCACCAAAACTTAAATTTTCAACAAAATGATGATCCATAACATCAAAATGAATTCAATTAATTCCTGCATTTTGTAAATTTAATAAATCATCTTTTAAAGATAGAAAGTTAGCAGTTAAAATGCTAGCGGCAATTGTTACTTCTTTTTTCATATATTACCATCCTTTATTTTAAATTATTAATTTTATTGAATTCTATTAAAATTTTACAATAATCTTCATAAAAAAAACTAGAAATTATTTTATTTGCAACTGCTTTTTTAATTGCACATTCTGGTTCTTGCTGATGTAAGCAAGTACGAAACTTACAATTTTGTCAAATATTAGTAAAACTAGGAAAATTAGTAGCAATATCAATACTACTTAGACCTTGTAACTGAAAAACCGAAAAACCAGGTGTATCTGCAATAATACCATCATGTAAAAAATAAAGGCGAGTTTTAGTTGTGGTATGTTTACCACGATTTAAACTTGTAGAAATATCCTGTGTTCATAATTTTAAATTATTATCCAAACTATTTAAAGTTGAACTCTTTCCCACTCCTGAAGTACCTGTTAATATTGATAACTTGTTTGTAAAAACTTTTTTTAAATCTTCAATACCATTTTTTTTAACATTTGAAATAAAAATTGTTGGTAAATTTAAATTCTGATATGCTTTAACTTTTGTTCAAACTTCATTATCTTTAGTTACCAAATCAATTTTTGTAAATATTAAAATTATTTTTAAATGATAATAATTAAAAATAGTTAATAATTTATTTAATAGAAAACTACTAAGAAAAGGATTAACAAGAGAACTAACAATTAATACTTGATCAACATTAGCAATGCTTGGTCGATATAGTTCATTAAATCGAGGTAAAATTGATTCAACCAAAGGATTTTTATCATCTTTAAAATTAACTTTAACATAATCACCAACTAAAATTTTTGCTGTTTGAAATTTTAAATTTCCTTTGATTAAACAAGAAAAAATTTGATTTTCAATTCTTACTTCAACAAAGTTATTTGCAACTCCAATAACTATTCCTTGTTTAAAATTCATAGTGTCCTCCAATTAATATAAAATTAATATGCTTATAATAACACCAATAAGTAATAATATAATTAAAATTAAAGATAATAAAAATTCTTTTTTTAAATAAAATGGTTTTTTTAATTTTTGTGAATTTAAGTAATTTTTCTTAAATAACATATTATTTTTATTTTCCGTTTTTAAACAACAATCTAAATCATTACTCAATTCACTAATTGTCCGATAGCGATCATTAATATTCTTAGCAGTTGCCTTCAAAATAATATTTTCTAAACTCTGTGGAATATTCTTATTAATTTCATGAATTAATGGCATTGGTTCTTTAATATGTTTAGCGGCTAATATTTGTGGATTTTTATGAAAAAAAGGTGGTTTACCAACTAATAATTCATATAATATAATACCCAAAGCATAAATATCACTTTGAATTGTTGGTTTTTGAAATTTTACTACTTCTGGAGCAATATATTTCATTGTTCCTACAACTTGATTAGCGTGTTTTTTAACTTCATAATCATCAATAACAGCAATACCAAAGTCTAAAACTTTAATTGCTCCACTACTAGTTAAAATAATATTTTCAGGTTTTAAATCACGATGAATAATATTGACTGAATGACACGCATTAACCCCTTTTAAAATTTCTTTCATAATAACTATAACTTCATTAACTGATAAAACTGAATAATTACTTAAATATTCTTTTAATGTTTTACCTTCTAATAATTCAAAAACTAAGCATCAATCTTTCTTATCAATAAAAACATCATATACCAAAATAACATTGGGATGTCTAACTCTAGATACTGCTCTAATTTCTTGCAAAAATCGTTCTTTTATTAAGTCATCTAGTGGTGAAATTGGATTAATTACTTTTAAAGCAACTTGCCGATTTAAATATTTATCTTGTGCTTCATAAACTTTAGCCATACCACCCGAACCAATAATTTTTAAAATATGATAACGATTATTCAATAATTTATTTATTTCCATTAGTTTCACCATTACTTTTAAATTTATTTTTTAAAAATTACTAACTTATTTATAATTTATATTTTACACAAAAATATCAAAAGACTAAAATTTTATTTCCATTAATAATGCAGTAACATTATCAGTTGAAACATTAAGTAATGCTTCCTTAATTAATAATTTAACTTTATTATTAATATTTCCATTTTTTTCTAAAATATTAACTATTTCATATTCTTCTAAAAAATCATGAACACCATCACTAGTTAAAAGAAAATATGATGGAATTATTAATGGTAAATGAAAAATATCAGTTTTTAATGGCTTACGTGGACCAAGAGCACTAGTCAATGCCTTTCAATAAGTGTGATTTAAATCAACACTTGATTCTTTAGTTGTATTTTTTTGTAAATATAAATTTAAAATATTATGATCAACTGTTAACTGTTTTAATCCTTGTTCACTATATTGATAAATACGTGAATCACCAATATTTACTAAATAAGCTTTGTTATTAGTAATTAAAATTATTACCATAGTTGTTCCCATATCAAGCGCTTGTTCATTACTTAAACTAAAATTATTCATTTCAATTTGAATAATTTCTATCTTTTCTTGTAATCATGCATGAATCTGTTTATCATGTTTTAATTTAGTAAAATCTGTTGTTTCAAAAAATTTTTTTAACATACTAACAGCCATATTACTGGCCACTTCACCACATTTATGACCACCCAATCCATCACAAACAACACCAATAACTTGTCCAGTGTTATTTGTTAAATATAAAACGGCATCTTGATTATTTGTACGATAATTACCAACATCTGTTTTATAACTAGCATTTATTTTCATAAACTGTCCCCCTATATTCCTTTTTTAATTTACAAATATAAAATCCATCAGTATTGTTATTAAAAACAAAAAATTGTTTTTCTGTAATGATTGTCATATCTGGGTGATTTTTAACAAAATTGTCAATTTGATTTTGATTTTCTTTAATATTGAAAGTACAAGTAACGTACACAACTATCGCTTCAGGTTTTAAAAGTTGATAAGCCTTATTTAATAATTTTGCTTGAACAGTAATTAACTGATTAATTTCTTCTTTACTTCAATTGATAAGTTTAACTTCTGGTTTTCTTTTAATTAAACCTCAAGCAGTACTAGGAGCATCAATTAAAATTTTGTCAAATTTATTATTAAAATCTAATATTGTAGAATCACCATATTTAAGTTCAGTATTTGTTACGCCTAATTTTTTTAAATAAGTAGCACCAATTTTTAATCGTTCTTCATTTATATCACAAGCAACTATCTTACCGTGATTAGACATTAAAGCTGCCATATGGGCTGTTTTACTAGCAATTCCTGCACACATATCTAATACTTCATCATATGGTTGTGGATCTAAAATATGACTAACTAACATACTTGCTTGATCTTGTTTAATAATTTCACCATTTTCATATAATTTTGTGTTAAAAATTGACTTTGAACTAATAATACCATCAGATACTATCTCGCTTAAACAAAAGTTAAAAGATTTATAATTTTCATTGTTTAACACTTTATTAACAGTAGTTTTTAATGTATTAACTCTAAAACTAATTAATGGCATTCTTAAGTTATCTTTTATCAATTGATTTGCAATATTAATACTAAATTGTGATTTTATTAGAGAGTATAATCAACTAGGATAACTATATTTAATTAATTTAATATTTTGTTTACTTTCTTTTTGTAAATTAAATTCTGATCTAAATTCAGTAAAACATAAATCTAATACTTTAGAAATAATAAATGTTAGTTTATTATCAATGGTGCTTACTTTTTTTAAAGTATTTTCAATGAAAATTTCTTTATTAGTAATTTCTAAAAAATAGATTTCATATAAAACTATTCATAATAAAATAGTTATGTGAAAAGGAATAGTAATTACTGATTTCAAAACATTTCATATTTGATTTAATATATAATCTAAATAAATTTGATTTTTTAAAGTTCCTAGTACTATCTTTTCAATTGCTTCTTTTTCTGATAATGTTAGATTTTTATCTCGCATCATTTGTGCTAATAAAACATTACAATGACCTTTTTCTAGGATTACTTGTACTAGAATTTTATAAACATCATTTTGAATTATCATTATTTAACCCCACAGAATTTTTAATTATACATATATTATAACTTAAATTATATTTTTAATTTTGATAAGTATTTTACTACTATAACTATTAAAAAATGCATCATTACAATGCATTTTTAGTAATAAATTATTATTTTTTTTAAAAAATAAACTATTAAAAGTTACTCTTTATATTTACTTTACCTTTTCATTTTTTACAATCTTCACCATATTTATACATATTATTAATTTTAATACCAAGAATAATTCCTGATCATATTGCACAAGGTGTATTAGCACAAATTATAACTAAATCTTTCATTAAAATTGTTGATTCAGATCCACCATGATATGATAAATGAATAATGCCCCATAATACTCATAAACTGTTAGCTGTTGTATAAAGAATAAATGTAAGTAAAGAAATACCATCTGTTTTTTTAGTTTTTATTGTTTTTAAAGACTGTGGACAAAATGCTATAACAGCAATAAGTGCTCCAATAATCCCTATTATAGTAATAATTCATCATTCAGTATTTGCCATTATTTTTATTCCTCCAAAGTTTTAGCATTTTCGCCCAACGTTTTCATATTTTTTACTTTAACATAAATAATACAATTAGTTGCAGTCATTGTTACTGTATACGGTATTATTAAGGTAGAACCTCAAATTGCAATTTCAAGAGTATCAGCACCTTCTGGTCACATTACTGGTAATGTTACTGAAAGTATTCCAAATATCAAGAAAAAAAGATTAGCAATATTATAAATAATATAAGTTGATAAGATTATATGTTTAGTTTCCTTAGTTTTTATTGTTTTTATTGCTTGTGGAATAAATGTTATAATAGACAATATTCCGGCTAAATAACCTATAATTCCAATAAAAGTTTGCATTTTCATCCTCCATTAAATTTTAAAAATATTTTAGTAGTTTTTTTTAAAACTATTAATATACTTATTTCTTGTTTTATTAACAATAACATTATTTTACTTTTAATCATTTAAAATAGAAAGTGTTTAGTTAATATTTTTTCAAATAAATCTAAAAAAAATGAAAAATAATTTATAATAAAAAAATAAAAAACCACTAAAATAGTAAAAATTTATTTAAAATAAAATAATAAATTTAAAAAATATTAGTTAAAAATTAAATAAAATTTTAATTTTAATTTTACAATAAATATAAAATTATGAAATAAATTCGCCTTTTTATAAAAAAGTGAATTTTTTATTGTATATTCATTTTTTCAATTATAGACTTAAATTAAGATTTACTTAGAATTCAAAAATAAACAATAAATAATAATTTTTCAATTAAAACTATATTGGACATATTCCGTAATTAAATTTAATTACGGAATATGTCTATTCTATAAAAAAATAATTTGTTATCAATTTATGTTATTAACAATATTTTTAATATTGTCATAAATTTAACTTATCATTTTATTTTTTATAAATTTACAAACTAATTTAATGTTCTTACACCATTTCATATTTTTTTAAAATCCTAAATATTATAAATATAATCTATGTTCTAAGTAAATCTTAAATTATGGGAATATATAAAAAAGTATTGGAGTTAAAAATGAAAAAAAATAATTTTATTTATGCGAGATATGATAAAGAAGATAACTGTTTAGGTGTTTATGACACTATGGAAGAAGCAATATTAAAAGTTTACCACATTGATAAAACTAATAAAAAACGCTATTATCAAGCCTATAATAATATTTGTCGTTCTTATCAAAAATATAAAAATAATTTTGGAAATGTTGTTTGTTATGAAGGTTTTTGATTTAAAATACCACTAAATGAAAATGGCTATTAAAATTAAAAAAATAAAATAGTTATACTATGAAATGGTTAAGGATACTTAATAAAAATATTTTTTAATTTTATAGTTAAAACTCAATAAATTAAAAAACCATTACTTTGATTTATAAATATTTATTTTATTAAATTTTTTCAATTATTTCTTTAGTTTAAAACTTTAATTATTAATAAGAATTTAAATCATAATATTTAATATTTTATTATTTATAAGTTGAAAAAATCTGAATGTTAGTAAACTAAATTAACCTTTACTAACATTCTTTTTTAGATTTAAAGTTTTTTATATATTTTCTAAAAAACAGAATACTTAATCAATCTTTTATAAAACTACTTTTTTATTAGACTTCTTTTACTCATTGATTAGGTACTACTGAAAAACCAATAGTATTATTACCAGTATGTGTTTTTAAAATATTACATAATGGTTCAACTTTATATTTGGTAAATCCTCTATTTTTTACTTTTTTAATTGCTTCATCAATAATATCTTTTCTACATCAACCATCAATAATATATATTGTTTCTTTAGTAACGTCTTTAATTTTAGTAATAATATCTAACATTTCTTCCATAGCTTTACTTAAGGTTCTAACTCTACCAATATTATCAATTGTTTCTTTACATCTTAAAATTGGTTTAAAACGTAAAAAATTACCAATTCTTGCTTTACTCATTGGTAATCTACCACCACGAGCCAAAAATTTTAAATCATTAGGAGCAATATAAGATTCATAAGTTTTACGAAATTTATTTAAAATTCCTAAAATTTCAGGAATTTTTTTTCCATTTTTAACAAGAGTAAAAGCAATTAAAACCATAAATTTTAAAGGTATTGAAGCAGCACCTGTTTCTAAAATATGAACTTTATTTTTATATTTTTCTTCTTTTTGTAAAACTTGTGAACTTGCATATTGTCCTGAAGCATTATTAGCAATTGGTAAAAATAAAATTTGATCATATTTACTTAAAGCATTATCTCAATATTGTTCAAGTTTACCACGACTAGTTTGACTAGTTTTTAAAATACAGTGTTCATCAATCATCTTTTTACGAATTGTTTCACTATCAATATCAATGTTATTATCATCATAAGCATTTTCTCCTTCAATAATATTTAAAGGAATAATTATTATTTCAGGATATTTTTTCATATCTTCAACGGTAAAACCAGTAGCTGAATCACTTACAATTCCAATTTTCATTTTGTTTGCTCCTAACCTTTTATACTAATAAATTATAGTAAAATTATAACAAATTTATTTTACTATATATCGTTTTAATTTGAAAAAATATAAAGTGACTATAAACTTATTAGTAGTAAAAATCATTAGCTTTATTAGCAAATGTTTGAATTCTACCTTTAATACCAATAATTGCATTCTTTTTTAATAGTGTTTTTAATTCCTCTGTATTAGCTATTCAAGTTTTAATAGTGATAAAATCAATTTCAAATTGATTTTGACGATTTTTAAAAGGTCTTTCAACTGCCATTATAACTTGGTCCATTTTGTTGGAATTTGTTCTCTGGTTGGTATTATTTCTGGTTCATTCATTAATTTACCTACTAATACAACATTATTTATCATTTTAACACCCCCTCTTATTTGATAATTATAAATTTAGTTCATAAATAAAATATCAAATTATTTTATTTATGAATAAAAGAAAAAATAAATTAATTCAACAAACTTAAATATTAAAATAAGACTAGATAAAATAATTTATTAATTAACACAAAAAGAGCATTGTCAACTGCTCTTTTTGTAAAATATAATTGTGTTAATATAGTTTTAATCTAAAACTGGTAATGATCCAATTCTTGAATCTTTTAGTGCATTTACTTTCCCAAAATCTACTTGTAATCACACTCTCTGAACATTAACAAATCCAGTAATTTTATTACCATTTTTAGCAGCATCATAAAAAAATGTATAAACTTTTGTATTTAATAAACTAATTAAAGCTTCTCATTGCTTTTGTTTATATGGTGCAAATTCTAATTTAAAATCAGAGGCTAAACTTCCTTTTTTAACTCCCACATTGTTATAAAGTTTCAAATCAGGTAAAATTTTTCGAAATTCTTGACTAACATCTAAATCCTTATTGTCAGCTGTATTAATAATATAAGATTTTAAAATTTCATTATTTTTGATAATATCAATTTGACACGTACCTGCTTCTAATTCAAAACTATCTTCGGTGTATTTTTCTTTAATTTCTCCTGGAAAAGTATTTTTAATACTAACAGTTAAACTAACAATTTCAGCATATTCTTCATCTGAATAAACGCCAATTTCATCACCAGTTTTGAAACCTAAATCTTTTAAAAAGTGTGCTGCATTAGCATTTTCTGCCCTATATTTATGAGGTGGTGCACCTGTTCTTAATAATTTATTTTTAAAAAGATCATTAATTTTCATTAAGTGATCATCTGCAATAACCGAATATTTTTCACGGGCGGTTGTCAAAGTTACGAAATAATTTATTATCATATTAGTAACTTATTTCCAAAAATGAATTATTTGAAAAATAATGAAAATTAGATAAAATTACTCTCTTTAACCCTTAAATTTAAATTTATATTCGACGTATTTTAAAAAATATACATTTAAAAAAATAAAAATTATTCTCAAAGTTATTAAGGAAAAAGACAAGAAATAATCTTGTCTTTTTTTTGTAATTGTAAAATTTTAAAATTTTTAATAACCGTCTTTAACGCTATTATCAACACGTGTTAGGGAACTAAAAAAGTGAACTACAACACAGTTGTTAAAAATAGTAGCTAGAACATGTGGACTTGCATGTATAAATAAAAAGTGGAGTGATACCTAATAAAATATACTAACCATTTAATGGTAATTCTTGGGGTGGGAGCGAATTGGAAACTAGTATATATAGACCTGTTGTAGGGACCTATTGTATTAATTCTATTCTTTATTTAACCAACCTTGCCACCCCCCAGTGAGCAAGTGTTGGTTTTATTTTTTATTTTTTTTGAAAAATTTTTTGGGCGAGAAAATAAATTTCAAACTTGTAAAAAAAATTGAGCGGGACCGGTTCAATTAAAGTATTAATTTGTTAAACGCAAATTAAATAAATATTGAATCGAATGCCTCAATGTTTTTTAAAATTTCACAATTTATTTTTGAGCCCATAATTACTGGAATGAATAAAACGAATAGTATTAATAATATAAAAATCAAAATATATGTTCTTTATGCTAGAAGCAACAGAACATATTAGGAAAGGATTATTATGGCAATAGAAATTCTTGATTATGAAGCACTAAGAAAGATTGATAAAAAAATTAAAAAAAGAAGAAAAAGATGTGTTGAATGTAATGAATTATATGAAGATGACAAAATCAATATGCTTTATCACTTTAAAACAGAATTAGAAGCAGAACAACATGATATTAGAAAATTTGAAGATGATTATGATATTGATGAACATTTGGATTATACAAAACCATTTGGATATGTTTGTGATTGATGTAGAAGTGATTAATTATGCAAAAAAAGTATTTTTGTTGAACATGTAAACAACATAAATTAGATTATTTATTCTTTAATACTGATGATATAAAAACAAGAAAATATTTTTTAAGAGATAACAATAATAAAGCAATTTGTTATGACTGTATTTTAAATATTAGGTTAAGTAGGAGATATAAATATGAATAAAGAAAAATTAATTACTGAATTAAGAAATAGTATATATCTTGGGAAAATAGATACATGTTGTTCTGGAAATCTAAATAAAATAATTATAAAAATTAAAAATGGTGAATTTTATTGATAATGCAATATGAATTAATTATTGGTATTGACCCAGCAGGAATAGGTAGTAATGGAATGGTTATATATTCAAGTGAAACTAATAATATTGTTTTTAATGAAACATTTAATACATTAACTGTTTTATGAAATAAAAATATGTATAAAGAAAAAATGCAATTAATTAAAGAAAAATTTATTGATAAAAAAATATTAGTTATTGTAGAAAATTTCTTTTTAAGTTCAAAACAATTATTAACTAATCCATTAGCAACACCTAAAATTATTGGTGCATTAATGGTATTAGTACAAGATGTTTTCAACTGAGATTATCTAGAAAACCACCTAAAAAATAAAAATAAAATAACAAATTATAAAGGAAATATAAAATTAACAAAACATGAACAAGATGCTTATAAGCATATTCAATATTATTTAAAAAATCATAAAAAAATATTAATTTTTGATAATTATTTAAGGAAATTATAAAAATGAAAGATAAAGAAAATTATGTCAAATTAACAGTAAAACTGAGTAACACTATTGAAGCAAAATATTACGAAAAAGGTAATAAGGAATTATATTATAGTGTTCGTGGTCAATGAAATGGATTAAATTATGTTACTTTAATTTTTAATAAACCAAAACTTTATAACCGATGTATTTTATTAAACAAAAACGATGAAATTATTGTAACTGGTCAAATCTTTAACACTTTAAACATTCCTAAAAATCGTGCATTTTGTTCAATCAATGTTAAATGATTTAAAAAATGAAAAGAGTAAAAAATGATATTATGAAAAATTTTATTAATAGCACCAATATTAATAACAAGTATAACACTAATAATATTTTTAATTTATATAATTAAAGATTTAAAAAATGAATATAAAATATTGAAAATATTAAGTGAAATTTCTAATCAAATTAAAAATAAGGAGAATAATTAATGATAATATTACCTACTTTGTTTGAAAATAAAGATGAAATTGAAATATTATCACCATTTCCAAAAGCAATTCATACAAGTAATGATATTAGAGCAATTATTTTAAGACAATACCCAAATGTTAAATCAAAACACATAATTGTTTCTGACCCCGAAAGTAATGTTGCATTAATAGTTGGTGATAATGATGTTTATCAAGGTTGAATTAAAGTAACAATTAAAAAATTAGAAAATTAAAGGAGATTAAAATGCCAAATATAGAAAATCAATCAAATTATACTTTAACTAAATTAATTAGAACTGGTATAAGTCCTATTTGTGCAATGATTGGTACAAGTGCTTATTATGGTCAAGTAATTGCTAATCCAATATTAGGTTCAATTAATAGTTTATTATTTGGTAAAAAATTAGGTTTAGATATTTGAAATTTAAATCAAAGACCAAATACTAAAACTAAATTAATTAATAGTTCTAAAAAAATAGCATTAGGATTAGGAACAATTGGTTTAGCAAATTATAGTAAATGAACAGAAAATAATATTAATCCTATTATTCCAATAACACCAATTCCAATAACTACTACAATCACAACAGAAGGTCCGCCATGATTACTATTAAATAAACAAGAACATCAGTCATTAATGGATTGAGATACTTATATTTCATTAAATACTTATGGTATTTCAAATCTTATTAGTGGATTAACTGAGTTAATACCTAATAAATTTGAAGCAATAAGAAAAATTTGTAATATGGCAACTGGTGGATGTTTAATTTCAAGTGGTGTTGCAATGGGTATTAATAATGATTTTAATAATGCTTATGCAGTACCTACTATTATTGCTGGTGCAAGTGAAATAATCCATAATTTACTACCTATGGAAACTACAAATCATATTCAAGAAATGCAAGAAACATCATTTAATGATGAAACTGCAAGATTAGTAAATGATAATAGATTCACAATTAATAGTGAAACAACTAGTCAATACGGTAGTGATAATATGAGCAAAGTAGCATTAAATCACGATAATGCTTCATTAAATTGAGATTATAATCACATGAGTTTATAAAGGAGGTGAGTAATTTATGAATAAAGAAAAATTAATTGAATATTATAATCACGAAATAAAAACACATAAAGAAAGGATGGAACAATTAAATAAAGAAATTTCTTTATTAGTAACTATTATAAGTAATTCACAATCAATGATTGAAAGAATTAATGGTGGGCAATTTGATGAATAATTAAAAAAATTAAAAATTGAAAGGAAAATATTCAAATGAAAGAATTTTTACATGAATTAATAATTATTGGAACAAGTGTTGGAACATTAATTTGCAGAGAAATTATTGTTTTATTAAAAAGATTTATCACAACTCCAAAACATGTTAGAGCAAATAACAAAATTATAAAACATCAAAAAAAATTAGCAAAATTAAACGAAAAAATTAATAAAGGAGAAAAATAATATGACAAAAATTGAATTTAATGAAAAATATAGAAAACAAGATATCAGTATTGATAGAGATTTTGATTTACATATTGATAATTGTTTTAAATTTTCTGATATTGATACATTAGAAAACGCAGTTAATGATTATAAAAAATTAATAAGTGAAATGCCACAATTAGTTAAAGATTGATTATTGGGATAAGATTAGGAGAATGTTAAATGTTAGAAAATGAAAATAATGTTCAACAAACAACTGAACCTTTAAATGAAAATAATGCTCAACAAGAAATAGAAAATAAAGTTAATGAAGCAGAAAATAAGTTAAATAAACTTAATCAAGAAATTAAAGAAAAAGAAATGATTAATATATTTAAAAAATATCAAGTTAAAACTGAATTTTATGATTTTTTAAAATTTAAAACAAATAATATAGAAAATTCAAAAATTGAAGAAACTATTAAAAAATGATTAAAGAACAACCGATATTTAAACAAACAATTAATACAGGTGGCAATAAACAAATAATTATTAATAATAAACCAAATGATAAAGAAAATTTTTTAATTAATTATAAAAAGAAAAATTATTTATAAACGAAAGGAAGGAATAAAATGTCAGAACCATTTAATCTAAATTTAGACAATACAGAGAGATTAGTAGAAGCACCAGAATTTATAGAGTTTTTTAAAATTTCAAATAGTCCATGGGCAAACTTTTTTCCTACTGAAATTGTTGACTCAGTAAATATTGAATTTATTGTTAAAAAACCAAAAAAACCGGAAGTAAAAATTATTGCTTGGGATGATAAAAGTAAAAGATATGAATTACCATATGTTGATACAGATAAAATTAGTAAAAAAATAACTAAAAAATATCTTGCAGGAGAAATTATTGCAGATGTAGATTTAAAAGCAAATAATGGACAAAATTTATTAGATAGTATGCAATATGAAGTTGCAAATGATTTAGCAGATAAATTAGCAATTGATGATACACAAGCAATTGCAAAATTTGCTACTAAAATCGATATTGAAGATACAACACCAGTAGGCTATTTAAAATCAATGTTATCTGCTTGAAATACTTTGTTTCAATTTAGAAACATTGCAAATAGTAAATTTTTTATTACTAATGGTCTTTATGATAGTTTAGTTTATTTAGCAGATAATAAAGGTTTAATTACCGATAATCAGTTGGCACAACAATTACGTTTAAATGGAAATAATTTATATGTAAAAGGCGTATTATGTGAAATCGTTCTTGATGACTATATGATTTTTACTAATGATAAAAATGAACAACAATTAATGACCTTTGTTTTAGCAACACCAAGAGCGATGAAAAGATATATGATAGAAAATACAGTTATTTATGTAGATTTTATTAAAGATGATAAAGCAGGAAGAGCATATAAAGTTGCTGGTGAAGTTGTTGGAGAAGCAATCCCATATATTTCTAATAATGAAACAACTTCACGTTGAATGTTATGTGGAGTTATTAAAACAGAAAAAAATGATTTAAAAACTAAAATTACAAGTTTAACAACTGATATTACTGCAAATGTTAATAACAATAATAGTGAATTAAATACACAAATAAAAAGTACTAATGAACTTAAATCATTAAATCCAAATTTAACAAATCCAACTATTAAATATTTTAGTGATGCACAAAGTAAAACTAATATAAATAATCAAAAACAAAAAGCAGGTGACTTATATATAACTATTACTGCAAATGTTAATGATTTAAATTATAAAGGAACAACAAATCCAATTAAAATAACTCTTAAATAAAGGAAATTAATACCATGCCAATCGGTACAACTAGTACAGCAATACTATTAAATATAAATAAACCAAAACATACTAGAATAAGTAAACAACAAGAAAATAAAAGTTTTTGATGAGAAATTTTAGAAATGATTGGTGTACAAGTAATAGCAGTAGCACTTGCTCCTTTTACTGGTGGGTTAAGTGAAAGTATAGCACTTGGATTAGGTGCAAGTGATTTAGTTGCTAGTATTAGTGCTGTTGGTGTAGAATTTTTAACTGATTTTACTATTAATCAAGTTTATGATTATTTAAAAGGAAATGTAACAAAGTTAAATACTTTCTTTAATATACTTCCTGCATTTGCTGGACTTAATAAAATTAGTCGTGGTTATCGTACAACTAAATTTATTAAACTAGCAGAAAAAACTAAAACATTAGAACAAGTTGGAATTAAAGAAGTAAAAAATTTACAAGAAATTATTAATCAAGTAAGTAGAAAAGAAATTTTAACAGATAAAATTATTGGTAATAAACGTTATTTAATGAATTGGACATATTCCGTAATTAAATTTAATTAATTGTCAATAAAATTGTTTTAAAACTATTTAGTGTTATTGAATATAGAAATAAATATTTTTTGAAAAAATAGTTTAAAAAATGAGTTTACATTTTAAACAAAAAATTGTTAATAATATTTTTATATTAACTCGATAAAAATTTAAATTTTAAAAAAATATTTTTAATATTTTTTTATTTTAATGGTTTTATTTTATTAAAAATTTCACAAAGTAAGTTAAATCTTAAGTACATAAGTCTAAATTTAGATTTTCTACATTTATTTACTAAAATTTTGAATCTTTTCAATCAAGCAAAGACATGTTCAACTTTAATTCTAATTTTAGATACAATCTTATTGTATTTTCTTTCTTGTTTAGTTAATTTTTTATTTTTAGTTCTTTTAATTGGTATTATTGTATTTTTATAAATATTTTGTATACCTTGATATCCTAAATCACCAATAATTATTGTTTTTTCTGAAAATTCAAGATTTGAATTTTTTAATATTTGAAAATCATGCACTTTACCATTATCAGCAAAAATATCAACAATTTTTTTATTAAAAAAATCATATACAATTTGAAATTTTATAGAATACATTCAACTTTTACCAGAAAAATATTCTAACTGTAGTTTTTTTTAGTTGGTCTTTCAATTTCAATCTCAGTTGAATCAATTAAATAAAATTGAAATTCATTTGAATTTTCTTGTTTTTTATCAATTTTTAATTTATATCTTTCTTTTAAAAATTGGTAATCTTTGTGGTTACTAAGTTTATTTTCTACTCAAGTAATATTTCGAAAACAACTTGATGGGCTCATTTTAGATTTAATACTCATTTGAAAAAAAGTATAATATTCTTTTCAGTATAATAAAGTCATCATTAATCTTTCTTCTACTGAAAGTTTATTTTTTCGACCTTTATTTTTTTCTAATTTTTCTATTTCAATTAATTTTTCTAACATTTCATTAAAATGAAAACGTTTTATACCAAAATATCTGTAAAATTCTTCATTTTTTAATTTTTTTAAATTTTCAAAAATCATTTTTATCAACACTTTTCTAAATTTATTGTTAATAACAAAATTATAAAATAAATTTTAAAATTATTAATTAATTGACTTTTAAAAAATTTAATTATGGAATATGTCTATTATAGTTTTACTCCTAATCGTGAAACAGTATTACGAGATTTAGGTTATGTTGCTGAAAGACAATATAAGAATAATTTTCAAAAACTAGAAACAGAAAAATTAATGGAACACTTATTATTACAAAATACATTAATAAAATTAAGTCCACAATTAACTCCAAAATTTAAAATTAAAGATATTGAAAAAGCAAATAACTTTTTAAAAAATTTAATACTGATTTAAAAAAAGTATTATCTATGAATCAGCATGATTGATTAAATTTAGTTCATACAATACATACAGAAAATAGATATGGAAAAACTTTAATTTTAGATTTACAAAAAATTCGTGCTAATGCTATTAAATTTAATTTTAAAAATAATGTTATTCATCAAATTGTTTTAAAAGCAAATCAAACTTTTAAATATTTTGATATTAGATTTTATTTAAAAAAAGGTTTAAATAAATTTTGAAAAGATACATCATATTTTGAAAAAATACGAGAAAGTATATATAAATTACAAGAAAAATTTGAAAAGTTAGAAAAACAAGCATTTGAAAAAATTAATAAATTAAAACAAAAAGCAACTGATTTATTTACTAGTGCAGAAAAAAGAGCAATTAAACATGCACAATTAATTCCATTAAATTCACCAGTATTTATGGGTTGTAAAATTCAACCTTTATCATTAGATAAATGTGCAATTACTATTTATCATCGCAATCCTAAATATAAACCAATTACAGTTGTTGATAGTATTCTTAAAGCAAAAACTTTTGTTACTCAAATACATCCATTTCATTGATATCGTTGATATAGTGGTTGATACATTGGTTATGGAGTAAATCATAATAAATGATTAAAAGCAATAGCATTTGCTCCGCCAGTTGTTCAAGAAGTAATTAAAGATAGTTTTAAAGTATATAGAGAAATATTTAGAATAATAAGAACTTATCATAAAGTAGTAAATGTTATTAATAATCCTATTGAAAATATTAACAAATCATTTAAAAATGTTGGTTTAAAATTTTCAGTAAATACTTTATTTGGTACTGGATTATTACATCATTTAGAAAAGTTTGCATATAGTCAAGTTGTAGCAAAAAGTAAGAAAAAATTAAAAAAAGGCAAAAATAAAATACAAAAAGAAATTGAACATATAACACATAAAAAAAACAAAAAAACATACTCATCATTATAAACAAGCATTTTTTAAGGAATGATAAATTATGATTAATAAACTTTGAACTGATGTCAGTCTTGAAAATTATAATAACTGATATCCATTAACTGGAAAAATTACAGAAACACCACAGCAATATATAAAAACATGACCAAATGTTAATGATTGATTTAAAACTTTTGCTATTCGCGCGCAAAATGATATTAATGCTTATCTTGATTTTATTTTATCTAAATTTCCTTTTGATAGTTTTAAAGATGAATTAATTAAAGAAACATTAAGAGATATGGTTTATGTTATGGTTGAACATTGAGTATTTAATCGTACACCAATTGAATTTAATGTTGATGCTACTATTCAATTTAATAATGGTAGTCAATTTAGTGCAAATAGTACTCCTACGATTAATGTTTGAGATTTAGCACCTAGTAGAATGAAAATATGAGCAAGATTAACAGAATTAAAACAAATATTTTCAAGTTATAATGATGATGAAATAGATGTTGAAAAAATTGACTTAAAAGCATTTTATACTAGAAATCAAGTTGATGAATTAATTGAACAACAAAAAGAATTTACATTATTAAAACAAATTAAATTGTATGATGATTTAGTTGATGATAATGAAAATGAAATATATAGAGGTCCTGTTAGTAAATTTGTTAATAAAGGTTATGTAGCAACTGATTATGATAAAGAAACTGAAACAATGATTTTAGATTGACCTGATGAAATTGGAACATTACCACCAGAAGCATTACAAAATAATCCACAAATTGGTGATTATACACATGCACCAACTTGTGATTTTTCTGCTAAACAACAAAAACGAATTACTACAAATGAAAATGAAATTACCAAATTAAATAATGAATTAATTAAAGCAAATGAAAATATTAATGATGTTAAAAATAATTGATTTAATATTGAAACTAGTCCTTTATGAAAGAAAGTTAAAAATGAAAATATTAAAACAGATACATGATATATCATTGATTGAACATATTATTTTATCGATAGTAAACAACTTATTATAAGTAATAATAAATTAACGGGCGTATTTCAAGTCTAGTTATAATTTAATTTTCTTTAAATAAAAGATAAAATAAATTATTAATTGTTATAAATATTATAACCCTAAATAGGGTAAATGTCAAGTCTTATTATAGATTTTATTAACTTTTATAAAATAAAAATTCCTAACTATTTAGGTTTAGATTTATTAAATTTTATAAATTTAAACAAATACTTTTAATTTATTAATTCTTGCTTGTTTTAATTTTAATAAATTAAAAAATGCTTCTTTTGAATAAATTTTTGCATTATTATTAGATATAGATTTTATTAAATGATAAACATCACTTTCAGCACTACAACCAATATTTCAAATAGCATTTTGATTTTCAATACCTTTTTTATTATTTTTAAAATATTCATATATTTTTTCATCAGCATTATTTTCTTTTAAATAATCTAATAATTTATAATAACAACCATTTAAAAATAATTTATAATATGCATAATTTAATTTTTTATTATTTTCTTTTGTTCTTTTACCTTTTCCTACAATAAATACTTGTTTTAATTTTTGTAATGGATGTCATTTATCTACAGCATAATCAATTTTTAAATAATTAGCAGTAGATTTAAGATAAGTAGCACCATCACCAGTTAATTTTAAATTTTCATTAGTATAACCAATAAAAATATTATCTAAATTAGTTATTATAGATTTACCAAATTCTTTTTTAGTAATTCTTTGACCTTTTCTAGTTGACAAAACAAAAATATATTTATTTTCTAAAACATGTCTATTATCAGTAGATTTATTTAAATCAAAACCTGTACTTATACTTACTGTTCTATGTCTAAATTTTCTTTTTTTATTATTATCAATTAAATTATTATATGATTCATCTGATTGAATATAAATATAATCAGTTGGTAATATTTTTATTTTTTCTTGTGGTAATTCTTGAACAAATATATTAGTTTTTTTTACTCTTCTACAAATAGTTGATAATGATATACTTATTTTTAAATTATGTTTAATTATAGGATATGTAATATTATTTAAATCTGCTTCATAAATTATTGATTTTGTTACTTGATTAGTAAATTTTTTATTTTTATCAATATTAATATATGTATCTAATGGATATAAATATTCACCAGTAATTTTATGTTGATATACTTTTCTATAAAAATCTTTTACTATTCCATACATTGATGTAAAAGTTCTTTTAGCAGTTTTAACATATTTATATTTATTTTTATCATATTCATTTTTATGTCAATATTTATCATAATTAATTAAATTATTTTTATAATCTAATAACATTTGTTTTTCATGACTAATTTTAAACTGATTATGAGGAAATTGTTCAGGAAGTAAAATCATAATATTATTCCTTTCTAAATACATAATTTTCAGTATAACAATTATTAATTGTTCAGTGTTGTAATATACTTTGCTTAAAATGTTATAATTAGTATATAAATATTGAATATAGGTGATAAATATGCCAGAAAAAGAAAAAAAATATGGTGAAAAATTAAGTGTTAATTATAAAACTCAAATTGATAATTATTTAAGAACTAAAAAGGTTATATTAACTCCACAAGGATTAAATAATGCACTTGGAATTGATAGAAAATTTGTTTATGATTGCCGACGTAGAAGCAATCCATGACGTAAAAAATTTATTAAAGATTATGATAATGCAAGAGCGATAATTTCAACTCATATGTTAGAAAAATCATTAGTAAAACCAGAAATAATTTATAAACATTGACAAGTTAGTTATCCGAATGAATATGATATTAATGAAGAAGATAATAACTCAAAAAGTAATATAATTATTAATATTTGTGAACCTAGAAAAATAGAAAATAATGATTAAAAACCTATAATAAATATAGGTTTTTTTCTTTATTTTAAAGGATAAAAATGATATAATTTAATAAAGTGAATATGTTAAATTAACATATATAAAAGTGACCTATTAACCAAGTGAATTATTAAAAATTAATAAAGGGAGATTAAAAGTATGAGTGATTTTACTTTTGATGAAAAAGAGAATTATAGTTTAGATGATGTTAAAAATTTACTAAAACAACATAGAAATGTAGTATATGCTGAAAGTAAAAAAGATATTGAACCTAAATTAAGTGAATATGAAACTAAAATAAAAGAATATGAAAATAAAATTAATAGTTTTGAAGAGCAACAATTATTTTCAAATATTAAAGATACTAAAAAAGTAAATTTAATTAAAAATTTAATGAATACTGATAATTATAAATCTTTATCTAAACAAGAAGCATTTAATAAAATAAATGAAGATTATAAAGATTTTTTAATTGATAAATCAGAACCTATTAAACAAGAAAATAAACAACAAGATAATTCAATTAATCCTACTGATTTAATTTTAAAATTACATAATAATTCATTAGACCATTTTAAAATTGCTCAAGATTTAAAAAATAAAGCAACAACACAAGGAATGACTAATCAAAAAGAATTAGAAGATTTAGTTGAAATTACTAGAAATGAAGTTTTTCAATCTATTAGTAAATAGAAAGAAGTTTTATTATGGGAGCTATAAAAATACCTGAAGCATTTTTTATTAAAGGTAATAATCCTACTGAAAATGCTATTTTAAGTGTACTTGAAGCACAAGTACGTGGTGAATTAACAAGTGAAAAATCAACAATGTTTATGCGTGGAACTTGTAGTGCTACTCAAATTGGTGAAATGGCTGGAGTTGCTATAGCAATTTATAGAGCTACAGTTCGTGTATTATGAGGATCAACATGAGATTGAAAAAATGGTACTAAAAGACAAAAAGGTGATGTTTATACAACTAAATTAGAAATTAATAAATATTTAACAATTGATTTTGAAATTCCAGAATTTGATATTGAAAGATTTATGAAATCACCAAAAGATATTGCAGTACAAATTGTTTCAAATTGAACAGCTTCATTTATGAGAAATTTAGGTGAAAATTTAGAATTAATATTTTTAAATGGTATTCAAGATTATGCTATTGCTAAATCATTAGTCTTACCTTTAGATTTAATTAATATGAATGCAGAACAAGCAAAAGAAGCTTATTATAAAATTTGAGCAAGAAATAATAAATTAATTAAATTAGTTAATTATATTACTGTAGGAACTAATAGAGAAGATTTAATGGGAGCAACTGGAATTGATAGTAATTTAGGTTTATCAAAAGCATTTACTGTTTTAAATTATAGTCAAATTTCAGCAGATACATTAGCATATGGTAGAAGATATACAAGTTTAATTGCTGGTATGGAATTTTGAGAAAGTTTTTATTTAGAACAAGAATTTATTCATGATACTGAAAAAGCAATGCATTTAGAAAAAGATTATAGTTTAAAAAATACACATGGTTTTGTAGTTAATAGATATATGTGAGGTATGCCAATTTCATTTACTAAAATAAGACAAAAATTAGATAATGATACAGATAATATTAAAATTATTGGTAAATGTTTATTTGCATTACCTAGTGCTATTAGACCAAATTTAATGTATTTAATTAGACCAACTATGCCTACAATTGAAGAAATAAAAGAAGCAAGAGCAAAAGATTTTTTAACTAATCCTAAAAATGAAAATGCAACTTATCAATCAACTTTATATGATGATATTAATAAATTAAATTTAGAAGATGTTATTTATTATAGAAATTTAGGAAAAATTACTATGGCTGGTGATAAACCTACTAATGATGAATTAGAAAATGCAATAATAAATGCTGGTAATAATGGTTATGAAAAAGGTAAAGCAAAATTTGATATTAAATCAACAAGTGCAACTATGACTGGTAATAATAATGATTATTATGGAGTAGTAAATTTAGAATTTACTAAAAAATAATTATGGAATATATTTATAAATATTTTAATGAAAAAGCACATATTATTATTTATTCACCAAAACCAGAAGATTTAACTACTAGTAATGATATTAGAGCAATTTTATTAGATGAATATCCTAAATTAAGAAATGATTATTTTATAGTAAGTGATGTACATGATAATTTTGCAATATGTGTTGGTAATAATATAAATTGTCAAGGAACAGTTAGAATTCAAATTAAAAAAACTAATCAATTATCAAAAGGAGAAAATAAATATGCCACAACAACATTCTGAGACTACACAATTGAGTAACTATACTTTAACTAAATTAATAAGAACTGGTATAAGTCCAATTTGTGCAATGATAGGTACAAGTGCTTATTATGGTCAAGTAATAGATAGTCCATTATTAGGTTCAATTAATAGTTTATTATTTGGTAAAAAATTAGGTTTAGATATTTGAAATTTAAATCAAAGACCAAATACTAAAACTAAATTAATTAATAGTTCTAAAAAAATCTTATTAGGTTTAGGAACAATTGGATTAGCAAATTATAGTAAGTTTACTAATTCTTCCATTAATCCTAATCCAACTGAAAGTCCAATAACAACTACTACTATTGACCCATTTCCACCAGATTTATTATTTAGTAATCCAAATACTACTGATAATCATTTAATGGATTGAGATACATATATTAGTTTAAATGCTTATGGTATATCAAATCTTATTAATGGAATTCTAGAATTAATACCTAATAAATTTGAAACAATAAGAAAGATTTGTAATATGGCTACTGGTGGATGTTTAATTTCAAGTGGTGTTGCAATGGGTATTAATAATGATTTTAATAATGCTTATGCAGTACCTACTATTATTGCTGGTGCAAGTGAAATAATCCATAATTTACTACCTATGGAAACTACAAATCATATTCAAGAAATGCAAGAAACATCATTTAATGATGAAACTGCAAGATTAATAAATGATAATAGATTTACTATTAATAGTGAAACAACTAGTCAATATGGTAGTGATAATATGAGTGAAGTACCATTAAATCATGATAATGTTTCATTAAATTGAGATTATAATCACATGAGTTTATAATGTTACCTTTAATTATTGAATGAATATATTATGCATTAGCAAGTAATGATATTAAATTAGCATTAATAAATGCTTTAAAAACTTATTATAAAAATCAATCATTAAAAGCAGTATTTGATAGTGAAAATATTAGTGAAAAAGAAATACATCAACCATATAGTGTTTTTAATCCAAATATACTTAAAAAATTAACAAGTATATTAAAACCAAGTGAATTATCTATATTACAAAATGAAATTAATAAATTTAAAAATCCAATAAATAGTTTTAAAAATTATATTATGCCAACAGAAATTAGAACAGTTAAAAATTATGTTAATAAATTTAATAATTTATTTAAAGAAAATGAAGAAGAAATACCAAATAATGCATGAGAAGTATTATCAAGTTCATGATTTAAAAAAGGAAGATTTATTGTTGATAATAAAAATTTAAAAATTGGAACTTTAACAACATTATTTCAAAGTGATAATGATAAAAGACAAATATGATATGGTCCATATACTTATCCAACATTTCCACAAGAAATATGAATATTAATGACACAAGCAAAAGGTAAAAATGGTTCTGGTGCTGGAACAATATTTTGAAAATTTTGAAATAGAAAATGATTACCAAGTCAATTAAGAAAATATGTTAAAAGTGAATTATCAAAAAAAGGTAAATATTATGGTTCACAAGATACTAGTGTAATTTATCCAAATAATATTAATGTTCAAAAAACTATGCATTTTATTAATAGATTAGAAAAAGGTTTTTTTAAATTAAAAGAATATAAAAATTTATCTAAAAATGAAATTGGAAGTACACAATGAAGATATGAAAGAAAACAATTATTAAAAAATTCTTTACATACAAGAAAATATATAAAAATTAAAAGAAATTCTAATTTTTATAAAACATGAAAGTAGGTGGTTAAATGGAAATTCAAAAACCAGAGTGAAAAACAAGTTATTTAATTCCTTTTACTCGTGGTAGAAGAGATTATATTAAAGATAGAAAAATATATGATTTTAGTTTATTAAATGATATTCAAAAATTAAGAAAAAAACAATTAGATTCAATTAATTTATTATCATTTATATTAATATCTTTAATTATTACTTTATGAAGTACATTACCACAAATAATAATATTACCTAAATGATTATCATTTACAAAATTAGGTATGGAACATGTAGATTGAAAACATAATTGAGGTAATGCAATATGATTAACAATTGTACCTAGTATTGGTGGATTTGGTTTACATCATTTACCAAATAAAGCACCATCAAGAATTAAATTTATATTAAATTTAATAATTAAAATAATACCAATTTTAATATTAATTATTATTTGATATTTACCAAAAATAGAAAAAGAAATAAGAAAAATAAAAAAAGAAAAGGTGGAATAAAAAATGAATTTATCTACAACAGTAATATCAGCAGTATTAAGTGGAGCAGTTGCTAGTGGAGTAATTGTAACTATTGTTTTATTATTTTTATCAAAATTTATTAAAAAATCAAAACAATCAAATTTAGCAAAAGAATTAAAAAATAATAAAGAATTAGAATTTATTAAAGCAAATATTAAACAAATAAATTCTCAATTACAATTAGAAACTACATCAATTGCTAAATCTTTAGATAGTTTTAATAATGATGAAGAAAAGCAAGAAGTATTTAAAAATACTATTATTAGTCAAAGAGCTTCTAAAAAAGAATTATCAGAAAAAGATAAGAAAAAAGTAACTAAATTTAAAATTTAAAGGGTTTAAATACCCTTTATTTTACATTAAGGAGTAAATTATTATGGCTATTAAAGAACCATTAATGTTTATAACAATTGAAGAATTTAAAAATTGAAAAGGTTTTAATAAATTAGAATTTGATGATACTACAACACCAGATAATGAAATTTGATTTGCTATTTCAGTTGCAAGTAATAATATTGATTATTTAAGTGGACATTCTATTTCAAAAAAATGACCAGAAACTACATTAACAGAATTTACTGATGAAATACAAACTGCAACTGCATATTATGTTAGATTTTTATTAACAAAAGATAGTAATTATATTCGTGGTCAATCAAGTATTAGTCAAGGTGGTATGACTTATAGTGAAACTAATCCTACTGACCCTTATTTTATTGTTCCAGAAGTATTTAATTGTTTAAGAAAAATTAAAGAATATCCAAATATTACTGGTTTTAATTTAGATGTTTTACCTAAAAGAAATGATTTTTTTAGTAATTTTTATAGTAATTATGGTGAAGATAGTCCTTTTACAAGATATTTAGAATTAATAAATTTAAAAACAAATGATACAAGAGTAAAAATATATCCTAAAAATCCTAAATATTTAATTGGAACTCAATTATGAATTGATACTACTGGTATTAAATCATTTGATAATTTAACAACAATTGAATTATTTACTAAATATTTTAGTAATGATACTATGAAATTAGTTGATGGTAAAGAAGGTCAAGAAAAGAAAGTTATTAGTGCTACTGGTGGTAAAATAGATTTATCTGATTATTATAAAAAATCTGTTTTTATGAAAGGATATTTTACATATAAAGATGATAGAGACCAATTATGAATAAATGATGTTTCAAATAGTTCTCTTGCTATTTCATTATTACTTAATAATAGATATGATAGATTAGAAACTACTAATAAAACTATTGTTGGTGCTATTAATGAAATAAATAAAAAACAAGTTAAAGAAAATTGAAAAGTAATAGGTAAAAGTATAAATAATCGTAAATATGGTGATTTTAATCTTGCTTTTAATACTCTTTATAGAGTAATTATTACATGGGAATCTCCACCATTTCATCAAGTAAATACAAGAATAACAGTAGAATTTAAAACAGGTAATTATTTAGGTGGAATACATGGAAGTAAAATATTTCTTACAAAAGGTTTAATTAATAATGAAAAAGGTATTTTATATTTACAATTATTAGATATTAATAAATGACAATTAATTTTAGAAGGTGGAAATGAAAAATATGCAAATATTTTTTCATTAGAAGAATTACAAAATACAGTTAAAGTAGATATTATTCAACCTATAAAAATTACAAGTCATACTTTAAAAATAAATGAATTAAAAAATAATGAGATTAATATTGAATTACCAAATACTCCAACACCAACTCCAAATATTCCACAATGAAAAGAAGTAGGAACAAAAGTTAATATAAATCATATTAAATATACTTTTAAATCAAATACTAAATATAAAATTTATTATAATTTTGAAAGTCAATCAAGTAATAAGAAATTTGCTTTTATGTCTAAAGAATTTTTATACGGTGAATTGAATACTGATGTTCAAACATTATATTGAGATAAAGTTAATGATAGAATAATAATTTCTTTACAAATGCAAAATGATACCATTGCTATTGTTAGTGACCCTACAAGATATGGTCAACTTTTAAAATTAGAAGAATTACAGGAATAATATTATGAATAAAGAATTTACTTATTTACATGAAATTAGTTATTGATTATTAAATAAAAGTGATTTTACTCATAGTGAATATAATTTAAGTGGAAGTCGTTATTCAAGTAAAACATATAGTATTGCAGAAGAATTAGCAATATTAATTGCTATTTCAATTAAAGTTAATAAATCAATTGCTATATATTGTTTTAGAAAATTAAATAAAGATATTAATGAATTAACAAAAGAAATTGATGAAGCATTAATTAATATTGGTTTTGATTATAAAGATTTTACTTTAAAATATCCAAATAAACAAGCAGATTTTCGTTTTAAAGGTAGTAAATCATTTATTAGAGTTATGGGTGTATATAGTAATAGTAATGATAGAATACCACTTAAAGGGCTTTCTAGAAGTGAAATAAAAGGTTTTGATTTAGCAATTGAATGATGTGAAGAAGCAAATGAATTTAGTCAAGCAGAATTTCAAGCAATTACTTTTGCATTAGGTAATGCTAAAAAAACTATTAAAATAAGAAGTTGTAATCCAGATAATATTTATCAATATTTTATTGAATATATGAATAAACGTGTACCTTTTAATTTAGATTTAATGAAAGAAAATAATGAACAAATTAAATCAATAGAAGAAAATCAAATGTTTAAATTATTTCATTATTCAAATTGAAAATTAAATGAACATAATTTAAAACAAGATAAAATTAATGATTTAGAAGAATTAAAAGAATTAGACCCTATTAAAGCACAAAGTTGATATTATGGTGTACCTAGTGTTTTAACTGGTTCTATATTTGCAAGATATTTAGATAAACTTAAAACTGAATTAGATTTTAATGTTAATGAAATAGTTGGTGGTTTAGATTTAGGTTTTGCTACAAGTTCACAAGCACATCCTACTGTTGCTGTTTTATGTTTTATTGGTGAAAATGAAAAAACTAGAAGAATACATCAAGAAAGTGAATTTTATCATAGTAATGCAATAATGCAATTTAAAAATACATATGAATTAGCAAATAATATTATTGATTATTATTTAGATGAAAGTATTAAATTTCAAGCAATGAAATTTGGTTTTACTTGTTATGTTGATTATGGTAGTGGTGGATTAGCAGTTATTGATATTTTAAAAAAAGAAGTAGAAAAAAGACGAATTAATTGATTACATTTTACTCCAGTAGATAAAACTACAATGTATTTAAGAGATAGAATTGATTGAGATACTATTTGTATGATTAAAGGTATATTAAGTATTAATTGAAAAAGATGTCCTAATACACATGAAGAATTATCAAAAATGCAATGATTAGCAAAATCTAAATTAGAAAATTCAAATAATGAACCACAAATGCTTGATTTATATGATAATTGTTGAGACGCAAGAATGTATGCTTCAATGCATAAAATGAAATGATTAATTAATAATATTAATAATGAATTATTAATTAATAAAAATAAATTTTAGGAGTGATAAAAATGAATAATCCATTAGAATATCTTTCTTGTAATAGAAGAGAATGATATAGTGATATTCCTATGAGAATTGCTCAAAAATCAACTAAATTATGATTAGGTAAAGGTTTATTATTTGATAGTGAAAAAGATGAAATTTTAAAATATTTTACTAATAAAATTATTAGTGATAAATGATTTGAAAAATTATATAAATTTGGAATTCAAGAAAGTTTACTTGGAAAAGTATATATAATGCCTATTATTTATAAAGATAATAGTACAAGTTTAAAAGTATTACCTAATTCATTTGCTGGTAGAGTTGCTAAATATAATGAAGAAGAACAATGTGCAGAATTCTTTTTTATAAATGAACAAGCAGATAGTGCAACATTAACTTGAGTAATTGCTGAAAATGGAAAAATAAGATTTGAAACTTATAAAAATGATAATAAAAATGAAAAAGAAATTATTTTAGGAACAGCACATACAAAATTAAAACCAGAATTAACACCAAAATATAGTTATGAAATTAAAAATCCTTGAAATTATTTACCAATATTAGAAATAACAAATTTACCAATGGTTAATTTTTATGGTAATTCAACAACTTTAAATGCATATCCAGATACTTATCCAGTTTGAAATTTAATTGAATATTATCATAAATCTTATACTCAAAGAAATGTTGATAGAGATTTAAATGTTACAACTTTATTTGGTGCATTTGATAATGAAACTGTTAAAAATATGATTGAACATGGAAAAATTATTGATAATCCTAAAAAAAATATTGTAGTTAATGTTGGTACTGCTGGCTATAATAAATCTGGTGCTGGTGGTATGGAAGTTATACAAGGTAATTTTAAAGCAAGTAATTATATTTTAGATAAAGATGATTTAGGTAAAGATATATGAAATGGTGCAGGTTATGATTATAATGAATTTTCTGGTGTAAATTATGAAAATAAAACTAAATCATTATTTAATAATAAAAATGATATGGAAACTACAGAAACTAAAATAAGTCATTATTCATATTATTTTTATAGATTTTTTGATATGTTATTAATTCATGAAAAATTATGAGATGGTATTGGAGATAGACCTTATTCATTTAAATTTTTACCTATTGCTATGACTGACCAATTATTAAAACAAGAAATGATTAGTCAAAGATTAGCAGATAGAACAATGTCATATACACAAGCTATTGCTGAATTAGATGAAGTAACAAAACAACAAGCAAAAAAACATTATAAAGAAATAATAGAAGAAGATAAAGAAGAAATAAAATTATTAGGAGATAATCAAAATGATACATCAACAAATTCAATTAATGAAACATCTACATCTTCAATTAAAAAGACAACAATTGCTAATTAAAAGATGTAGTTTTTGAAAAATATTTCCATTTGTTATTAATAATGGAGCAATTCCTTTAACTGAAACTGGTTATAAACCAATTAATAGTAAAATTAGTGATTTTGGTCAATATGAATTAATATTAACTGGTACTACTCCAGTTGTATGTATTTGAAAAAATAGTACAAAAATATATCAAAAAAATAAAGGTAAAATTAATGAAGAAATACATAAAGTTAATGGTCAAGATGAATTTTATACAAAACAATATAAAATTGGAGATTATTGAAATGCTTATTTAATTGATGATACAAGTGGTGTTGATTTTAGTAATTTACCAAATAATCAAATATTTAAAACAGTACAAACAAAAAGACAATATACTTTAGTAATGTTTGAAGAACATATTACAATTGATGATTATTTACAATTTTTTGTTGTATTTAATGATGAAAATGAAAATATTGGTGGTAATAGTGGTAAAAATCAAGATAGACAATTATTATATATTTCAAATGTAACAAATTATTATAGTCCTTATAATGGTGCATTTAGTATGCAAGTATTAACTTTTAGTAGTTTAAATGATAGAGTAATAAGTAGTGGTCAAAATACACTTGATTTTGTACAGTATGCAAGTCCGGGTAGTGGTTATGCTTTCCCTACTATTCAACAAGGAAAAGTAACTTTAAATCGTACTTTAATGAAAGATATTGGTGTACGTTATAGTCATAGACAAAGTTATGGATTAGAATTATTAACAAGTTGTTATTATTATGGAAGACCAATAATTCAAGGTCAAGAACCTATTCAACAAAATAATGAAGAAATATTTGAAAGTAAAGTATTTGCTTCTAGAAGATTATTTATTGCTGGTAATAATGAAAAATCTACAACTGATATTAAAAATAATGGTGGTTTACTTGCTGGTATAAATGATAAAATAACAACAAGTAGTCATCCAGAAACTACATTTTATAATATTATGGACGCAAAACCAACTGGATTTACTCATTATGATACATGACAAAAATTTTTAGAAGCTAGAAAATTTGATATGTTAGCTCAAAAAGATTTTCAAGGTATATTAACATGTAATAAACAATTAGCAATAAATAGTAATGGTGATGCTATTGGTAAAGCAAAATTCTTTTGAGATAGTGAATGAAATATAAATAATTTACAAGGTGAATATAATGTTGATATGTCAAGTAATTTTAAATATAAAGACCCAGATACTGGATTAGTTATTGGTTCACCAACTGTTGATTATAAAAAAATAAGTCAAAAATATATGTCAGCAATATTAAATTTTAATAGTGTAGTATTTAGTTCATTAATTCAAATGCCTTATGATAGTGTACAATGATTACCATTTGCTTTAAGTTCAATACCATTAGTAGGTAAATTATTAAATGCTTTAACATTAGGTATTCCAGTAGGATTTATTATTACTCAAAATTCTCAACAATATAAAAATATGCCATTTTTTAATGGTTTTATGAGTGCATTTTTTACAAGTAATTTAAGTTCAATTACTGGTAATAATGATAAAGATTGATTTATACCTTTAAATGTATTTAGTAATTCAAGTGAGTTTGCATTAGGTAAAATGTTAGGTTCACATGTTTCAACAACTGCTATGACAATGAAATTAAGTGATAGGGTATCAGTATATCCATGAGACCCTACTACTGGTAAGAAATTAACTACAAAAGAACAAATAAGTACAGTTGATTTATCACAAAAGAAAAATAATAAAGTTTATATATTAGCAGAAGATACTGAGTTTTTAGATATAGCAAGTCCTTTTACAAATGAAGATAAAGATTGTCAATGAAATCCAACAAGTAATGGAATTATTGATGGTTCAAATTATGCTTATATTATTGATACAATTGTAACTCAATCATTACATCAAGGTGAAGAAAGACATACATTTTATAGTGATAATCCTTTTACTTATCAAGGTGATTATAATGAAATATCAGTTGCTCAATTTCGTTATAATAATATGGGTTATTTAACTGGTAATGCTTTTAATTGAACAACTTTATATAAATTAAATCATGATGAATATTCAGAAAGTGAAGAAACTACATTTAGTTATCCAGCAAAAATATTACCACCAAGTCCTCAAAATATAGCAAAATCAATAATTATTATTTCAGATTTAAAAGTAGAATTAAATTATAATGATATACCATTAGTAACAACACCTAACAATTCTATTACTGATAATACTGAAGAATGATTTAATAATAATAGTGCAGTTTCTAAAAATATAGATATTGATATTAAATCAAAACTAGACCCTACATTATTAATTAATACTTTTAATGATTTAAAAAGATTTTATAAATCAGTAACTATTTATTATAATTATAATGTAAACTCTGTAAGTGATAAACATGGTAGTGGTTATAATACTAAAGAAAGTTTTAATCCAGCAAAAGAATTAAATAGTTCGATTGAAATTAATTTAAATGATTTAATATTTTCAAAGTCAATACCTAATATTGATAAAAAGAAGCATTTTGAAAAAGGTAAAATTGGTAGTCATTCTTCTGGATATGCTTATGCTTATTATCAAGGTAATAAATCACAATATAATTTAGTAACTTATCAATTCACAGTAATTGCTGGTACTGAAGCAAAAATTAATAATAATAATCCGATTGGATTTGATATATTAAGTAATTCAAAAGATAATTTAAATTGAAAAATAAATATTTTTGTTACACCCTGTAAAGGTCATGTAGAAACTATTATAGATTTTGGTGAAAATTCTTATGCTAAAATATATACAAATCAAGAAGTAGCAAGTATTTATAAAATAATTTTAAATGCAAGATAAAAATAGTATATAATTATAATAATTTAAAATATTATGATATGGAGAATTTTAAATATGATTGAACTATGATTAGCAGATGTAATAATACTTTCAGTAATGTTTGGATTAGTATTTTTATTATTAATTACATGTAAAGGTCATGATTTATGTCATAGACAAAAAAAAATGGGTATATTTTTTATGTTTATTTCATTAAATATTATTGGTTTATTTTGAGCAAATAAAATATTTAAAAAAGAAAATCCAAATTTTAAATTTTTAGATATTTTCAAAAGAAAATCTAACCAAAATAATATTTCACAATCTAATTAAAAAGTTACCAATTAAGGTAACTTTTTTTATATAAAAAGAAAAAGGAATAAAAATTATTCCTTATCTTGTTGGGCAGCTTGCCTGCTCTCTAAGAACACACCAGCAACTTTATTTCCAGTAGTATTTACCTGACTAGACTCTGACCAACAGCATTTTATATCTAATATACTATTATTATATATAATTACCGGAAACTTACAAGCAATTATATTAAATTCAAAATTTTCAAATATATTTAATAATTGTTTTGCGTCTTTATGTTTATTTAAATATTTATTACAAAAATTTGCAATAATATCACATGCCTGTATACAATTATATATTTTAGAATCTAAGTATTTTACTTTATTAATGATTATATTTTTTGTTCTTAAAAATCTAATTATTCCATTTTTTGAATAATTTTTATTTAGATATGATTTTAAATTAATTGCATCTATTTCTTGAATAGGTTGTGTATAAATATCATCAATATATAAATTTATATTTGAATTAGGTAATATAGTTTTATTTTCAATTAATTTTTTTATTAATAAAGCAATTAATTCATTATTTTTTAATTTTGCATGTTCTTCATCTGAAGTTGGTAAAATTAAATCTTTTTTGCATGTTCAAACGCAAAATAAATTATCTATTATTTTGTATTTACTAATTAAATTTTCTATATCTGCTTTTTTATAAGGACTTTTTTTAAATTTAATATATTTTTTAGCAATATCATCTCCTTTTATTTCAGATTTTTTTGTTACTTTCTTTTTTGCTTCAATAAAACTTTTAATAAAATTATTTCTTTTATTTTTATTATTAAAAATAATACCACCATAAATTACATGTTTATCGCTTTTATTAAGAAATTTACCACTATCATCTAAATATAATCAATATTCATTTATATTATTATTACTCATAAATAAAAACTCATTCCCATTTTTTTATTTGTTAATAATATTATAAATCAAAAAAAATAAAAAAGAGAAATTATTTAGGAATGAGTAATTTCTCTTTATTAATTATATCATATTTTCTATATTAAATATAGATTATTTAATTATTTTATTCATCATCATCATTAATTTCTATTTGAGAATTATGATGATGACATTGTTTACATTTTTCTATTTTTTCTCAAATTTTTCTATTAATATTATAATCATTTAATAATTCTTCAAATTCTTCAATATTATTTTTGTCAATATGCAAATCTTTAAAATTTAAAGTAAAATCTCCTTCACCTGAAAAATGACCAACACTTACATCATAATGTTTTTCTTTTTTTCATTTATTTAAAAATTCATCTATTGTACAATTTATCATTATCATTATTTACTCCTTATTATAATTTAATCTTTCTTCTTTTGTTTTTGGAAAATGATTATAATTTTGCATTAATTGATTATCTGGTGCAACAAATACTTCAATTTCTAAACTATCTGGGTCTAACTTATATGATAATACTTTTCAGTCTGCTAATTCATAACCTAATAAAGTACGGTCATCATCTAATTCACTATTTCCACCATTTCATGAAAAATATATTTCTTTATCTTCAGTAAATATTTTAAAAACATTATATTTATCACTATATTTTAAAAAGTCTCATAAATTCATTATTTACTCCTTATTTTTAATTTCTTTTATTTTATTTTTAAATTGTTTTTTATGAAAATAACACATATTAAAAAATTGAACAGCACTATCTTCTATATTTCCAATTTTTAAAGTAACTAATACTTTACTATTACAATCTTTAACAATACATTTAAGTAATACTTTTTCTTGTTTTTGTTTTTGCATTATTTTACTTCCTTATTTAATTTATTTAAATAATTATTTAAATAAATAATAGTTACATCTTTTTTTATTTGTTCATTACTATAAAGTAAATACATATGTAAAAAAGAAGCTCTTTCATCTAATAATTTATTAATTTTTGTTATTTTTTTTAATTTAAAATTCATAAACATTATTTATTCTCCTTAATTTTTATACCATTCATATTTAATTCTTTTTCTAAATGTTTTTTACAAAAATATAAGTTAAATGAAAAATTATCGTTACTATATGCTTCTAATTTCATAATTTTTCGACTTCCTACTGCTCTTTTTTCACACAGTAAACATTTCATTATTTATTCTCCTTATTTAAATAATATCAACCAATTAATAAACTATCTGCTTCATCATGATTTGATATTGTTATATTTCAATTATTAAAAGTAATTAAATCTTTAACTAATATTAAAGAATATTCTTTTTTTCAATTATTATAATTTATTTCTATATTTTTATAATTTTCTTTATATCATTTCTTTCATTCACTTGGACTTATTAACATATCTTTTGTTATTAATTTATTAAATTGACCAGCAATAAAACCTCTTAAATGTTCTTGTGTTTCATAACCAATACCATTTTTACTATGAAAAGTACCACGTTCTATAATTAGATTAAAGTTGGATTTTGAATTTTTACTTCCTAATTGAAAATCTAATTCTTTTTCTATTTGATTAAGTATTAAATAATTAAAGTTATTATTATAAATATAATCTGATTTACTAATTTCAACTCCAGTACTATATTTTTTAAAACTATAACTTTTAATTAATATTGGTTTTCATCTAAAATAAGTAGGATAAGATTTAATATCATTTTGATATCATTGTTTTTCTCATAATGTAAATCCAGTATTTTTAATACTTGGGTCAATTGAAAGTAAATAATTATTCATTATTATTGTCCCTCTCTACAAACAAAATAAGATTTTGCTTTTTCTAATCCTAAATAATAACCTTTTAACATTTTTTTATTTTTATATTTTTTTAATAAATTTTCAACTTTTGCCATTTCTTCATTAATTCAATCTAATACATCATTATCAGTAATACTTTTACACTCATCACATTCACTTCTTAATTTATTACCAACATAATAAGGAAAATCTAATTTATATTTCTCTTCTAATAATTGACATTCTTTATATGTAAATATATAGTAATTTTCTTTATTCATTATCAAACTCTCCACATTTTATTTTATTAATTAAAATTTTAATAAAATCAATTGAACCTCTTAATTTATTTAAATAATATATGTCTTTTTCTTTATTATATTGTTCTATATCACTATCTAAAATTATATTTAGTCAACTAATTAATTTTTCTTTATTCATATTATTTTTTCTCCTTTTTTTTATTTAAATTTATAACTAATATTTTTAAACAATTCATACATCAATAATTAGTTAATCAAATTCTTTTATTACAATATTTACATTTATTCATAATTTCTATATTCACTTTTATTATTATTTTTTAAATTTTTAAATCTTTCACGAATTTCTTTAAATTTATCAAATAAAGTTTTTAAATAATTTTCACCCATTAATATTAAAAAATCTTTATTATTATTTGGATTTAATCTTTCCATATCTTCTCTTATACATTCATCAAATAAAACTGTATTTGTAATCATATATTTTTCAAAATAATCTAATTGTTTTTCACTTGGTTCTCATTTTTCATTTTGTATTTTTACATTATTATTAATATAATTATTTTGTTGTTTATTATTTTGAATTAAATTAACATTATCATTATCTGGGTCAAGTTCATCTTCACTTAATAAAAGTAAATTCATTAAAAAATATCTATAAGCATAAGTTTCTGCACTACCTTTTGCTTTTGCTATATCTGTATTTTTAGCACAAGCAAAAATATTAAAATCTTCTCTAAATTCTATATTATCTAAATCAATAATTGAATATTTTTTTTGATATGAAACTTCTATTTCTTTTGTTACATTTTGTATTTTATTATTATTTTTATCCATAAATTCTTTAATATTTTCTATTTTATTTATATTCATATTTTCTGAATTATCTGAATGTAAAATAAGTATATTTAGTTCTCTACATAGTCCTTTTAATTTATTAAAAATATCACTTAATAATCAATATTTATAATTACCATGAGTATTAAAACCATTTTTAGGTGTACTACCAATTTCTAATTGTAATTTAAGTATTTTTTTATATAAATTATTCATTATTTATCACTCTTTCTATTTATTGCATTTTTTATTAAATCCCTTACAAAATCATTCATAGTTATATTTCTTTCATAACAATATGTTTTTAATTCATAATGATCATTTTTAGTAAGACGAATTTTTAAATTTTTAATTAATAATTTATCTTCATGTTTTTTAAGTGCTGCTGCTACCATATTTATTTATCTCCTTTAACCTTTAAAAATTCTTTTATAATCAATAATTGCTTGTTCTAATTTATTTACATCTTCATATGTAAAATAATCATTACTAATGTTTAATTCATAATCATCATCAATTCTAACATCTAAACTATTTTCATATTTACTATTAAATTCTTCTTGTAATTCTTCAAATTTTTCTATTAATTTTCTTGCATTTTGTAATTCTAATCTATTCATATTTACACTCCTTTAAAATTTTCTAATTGTAATTCATTAATATAATATTCATATAAGTAATCTCAATTATTTGATGTTAAATACATATCTTCTTCAATCATTTCATCAATACATTTATTACAATAATATGTTTTTTCTAATTCAGAAAATCATATATATTTTTCATTATGTATATTACATTTCATTTTTTTCACCTATTAATTTATAAAAACATTTATTACAAGTTCTATTTGCAAATGATGAATTTTTATTACATATATCACATGAACCAAATATTTTTTCAATTTCTTCATATTTTAAATATATTCTTTTATCTTCTTTTAAATTCAACATAATTAATTACTCTCTTTCTATAATTTTTAATATTTCTTGTATTTCAATATATTTTTTATTTTTAAGTAATTTTTCATTACATAATTTTTTTATTAATTCTATTTTTTCAACATTTAATAACATATTAATTTCCTTTAATACTTTAAATAAAATATTTTTTCATTATGAGTATTTATATCTTTCATTGGTGTAACAATATAATTTATTGCTAAATCATTATCATTATATGGATTATTTATTTTAAAACTTTTCATATCTTGTTCTCATGTAATGTTATATTTAAAACATTCTTGATTTTTATCATTTGTAAAAATATAATAACCATTATATTGTTCATAAAATTCACAAGATATTAATTCATTTTCATTTGTAGTAATATCTGGAATATTTTTTATATATTTTAAAACTTCACTACCTTTAATACTTTTCATATTTTCTGTAATTGAATTTTTACCTAATTTATAATCAAAATTTTCAAATATTTTTAATGCTATTTTTTTATTATTTTCGTCAATACTAGTATATTGTTTAGGAAATCATGTTTCATATTCACCAATTTCTAATAATATTCCACCATTAGTTGATTCTTGTATTTTAGTTTTTAAATCTAAACTAATATTTGGCATATAATATTCCTTTCTAATACGTATTTTTACGTATAAGCCTTATCACCTACAGTGATAAAAGGCTTATATATATATTTTTATTAATACGTATACGTAATATATTGTGCTTTCACTCTTGATGAGTGAAGCACATATACGTAAATAAAAAATTATATTTAATAATTAATTTATTTATGTTATGATATTATTGATGAGGTATGTATGTAATATATAACCCCCCTTATGTGTAATAATTTATTAATAATTAAAGAACAGGGTTTATGGTTATTGCATTTCTATACAAATTTAATTTCAATTTCATACAATAACAATTCAATAAAAATAAATAAATTACTCTTTTATACTCATGTAGTAGTATTTACATTTAGTACTCACAATTAGAATATCTACGAGAGTTTTAAAGTTTTTTTATTTAACAATTAAAAAATGAGAGTTTTATCTCTCATTTATATTTTTATTAAATCTAACTAAGGTTGCAATACGTCCTAAATTAACTAAATCTAATATCAGAATTACTAATAGTCAAATAGAACAAAAGCAAATAATAATTGAAAATATTGATGTTAATATTGATAAAGTAACATTATTATATGATGTTGATTTAATAAAGTTTATTGCTACTAATAGCACAAAAAAATATACACCAATAATTCATAATATATATCAATATCAAGGAACTGGTACACCAATTGAATTTATAGCAGAAGATAGTATTGATAATGATTATTATACAAAGCAAGAAACTAATGACTTATTAAATAAAAAACAAGATAAATTAATTGCTGGTGAAAATATTAAAATTGAAAATAATGTTATTAGTACTAGTAGTAGTGGTGGTGAATCATTATGAGAAGTTAATAAAGATAATCCTAATTTTATTAATTCAAAAGATGATAAAGGTATTAGTGCTAATAATAAAAGAATTATTGATGTTGGAACACCTACTTTTGAAACTGATGCAACTAACAAAGAATATGTTGATAATAAAATATCAGATTTAACTAATTATTATAAAAAATCTGTTTTTATGAAAGGATATTTTACATAGCCACTTAGCCCTTTTTACTAGACCATTAATTTAAAAAACCTGAATGTATTCTAAAAACAATTGTGTTATATAATTAACACTAATTTTAACCTGAAAGGATTTTTATTAATGGATAAAATTAAACAAATAGCATTAGTAATTAACAAATTAAATATCAAAGAAAAAATTAAAATTATTGATGATTGTAAAAATCAATATTCAATTAGAAACCTATGTCAATATCTTCAATTAAACAGATCAACATATTACTTTTTAAAAAATAAACAAAAACCTATTAAAAAAGAAGAAAATCATATTATTAAATGCAATCATAAATATCAAAAAATATGCCAACTTTTAATCGAATTTCATTCTACAAGAAAAGGCAGAATTTATGGATATTTAAGAATTTTTTCAGCTTTTAAAGAGTGATTAAAACAAGAAAAAAATATCATTTTAAATATAGAATTATCAATAAAACAAATGCGAAAAATTATGAAAGAACACAATATTCAAGGATTAAAACAAACTAAAAATAACTATCCTAAAAACAAAAAAAATCCAAATAAGTGAATACCTACAATGGATAAAGTAAACAAAGATTATAAAAGTACAACCTCTTCAAATCAAATTTGATCAATGGACACTAAACAAATAAATACTAAAGAAGGATGATTATATCTTTTTGTAATTATTGATTTTTATTCAAATAATGTTGTTAGTTATAATATTGCTCCTAATAAATCATATCAGGATTTAATTCTTCCTGCTCTTGAAAAAATCAACAAACAATTTTCTTGAAATCAAGTAAAAAATGTTATTTTACATTCAGATAACGCCAACGAATTTTATTGTCAGGATATCACAAAATGAGCAGAGGATAAACAAATAATTTTAAGCAAAAAACAACCTTATGATATTGGTGGTAATGTATTATCTGAAAACTGATTTTCTCATTTATCTCAAGAATGACTACCTAAAGGATCAAATCAATATTTATCCATCAATGAAGCTATAAATGATGTAAATCAATATGTTATGTTTTATAATTATGAAAGAATACATTCTAAATTTCTAAAACCACCAATTTTACAAATTAAAATTTAGAATTTTATATCAAAAATGGTCCAGTAATTAAGGGCCAACCACCATATAAAGATGATAGAGACCAATTATGAATAAATGATAGTTCAAATAGTTCTCTTGCTATCTCATTATTGCTTAATAATACTTATGGAAGATTAGAAACTAATAATAAAAATATTGTTGGTGCTATTAATGAAATAAATAAAAAACAAGTTAAAGAAAATTGAAAAGTAATAGGTAAAAGTATAAATAATCGTAAATATGGTGATTTTAATCTTGCTTTTAATACTCTTTATAGAGTAATTATTACATGGGAATCTCCACCATTTCATCAAGTAAATACAAGAATAACAGTAGAATTTAAAACAGGTAATTATTTAGGTGGAATACATGGAAGTAAAATATTTCTTACAAAAGGTTTAATTAATAATGAAGAAGGTATTTTATATTTACAATTATTAGATATTAATAAATGACAATTAATTTTAGAAGGTGGAAATGAAAAATATGCAAATATTTTTTCATTAGAAGAATTACAAAATACAGTTAAAGTAGATATTATTCAACCTATAAAAATTACAAGTCATACTTTAAAAATAAATGAATTAAAAAATAATGAGATTAATATTGAATTACCAAATACTCCAACACCAACTCCAAATATTTCACAATGAAAAGAAGTAGGAGAAGTTATAACAGATAAAAATAATAATAATCAAAATTTTATAAAATATATATTTAAAGATAAAACACATTATAGAATATATATAAGTTATGGTGATTATACAAGTAAAGAAAATAATAAAAATTATAGTTGACAAATAATTAATTTTTATTATCAATTAGATACAAGCGTTGTAAAAAGTAGTTTATGAATAGCGAATAATAACAATAACCAACAAACTGAAATTAATATTTATAACAATAGAATAATGTGGGGTATGGGTAGAGATTATATTTTTAAAAAATTAGAAGAATTACAGGAATAATATTATGTTTTTTAAAATTATAAAGATTATTTTAGGTTTAATTGGAGTAATTCTATCATCAGCAACTGCTGGTTTAATTATATTTATTATTGTCAAAATTATATTAAAAATTAATCAAATATTTTAAAAAGAAAGGTGGTGAATATTATGTTAGGTAGATTTTTTAGAAAAGATAAAAGTAATATTAGTGATAATCAAAATGAAAAAGTAAAATTTTTAACTAATAAAAATAAAAGTACTCATGCTTCTATTTTAAATTATTTTGGTTTTAATGACTTTAACCATGAAACTTATTTCACTGATTTTGTAGCAGAAAATAATGCTAATTTATATAATGCTCCATTAGAAATTAATAATGAAACTATTAAAAAATATTTAATTCAAGAAGAATTTTATAGAAAAAATTGAAATTCAATTTTTAAGTTAAGTAAATTAGGAATTAGCGGTTATTTAATTTATATTGCTAATGATGATTTATATTTTCAAGTAGTTGATATACAACAAAGAGTTTATGATATTACTGGTAAATTAATTCAATGTACTATTTTTTATGATAATTATGAACAAAATGCACAAATGGTAAGATTATTTGAAATTTATACATTAAATAATGAACAAGTAACTATTAATCGTGCAATTTATAGTATTAGTGATAATAAAAAACAATTTCCATTAGATTTTAAATCATATATTAATAACGCTAATTTAGAACAAGAACAAACACTAAATATTAACTATATACCAATAGCAATTATGAGAAATAAAGCAAATGAACTAGCAGATTGTAATAAAGTAATGGATAAAATTAAAGCATTAGATGTTATTTATGAACAAATTGTTTTAGATACCATTTTAAATTCACCTAAATTTATATTTAGGACATATTCCGTAATTAAATTTAATTAATTGTCAATAAAATTGTTTTAAAACTATTTAGTGTTATTGAATATAGAAATAAATATTTTTTGAAAAAATAGTTTAAAAAATGAGTTTACATTTTAAACAAAAAATTGTTAATAATATTTTTATATTAACTCGATAAAAATTTAAATTTTAAAAAAATATTTTTAATATTTTTTTTATTTTAATGGTTTTATTTTATTAAAAATTTCACAAAGTAAGTTAAATCTTAAGTACATAAGTCTAAATTTAGATTTTCTACATTTATTTACTAAAATTTTGAATCTTTTCAATCAAGCAAAGACATGTTCAACTTTAATTCTAATTTTAGATACAATCTTATTGTATTTTCTTTCTTGTTTAGTTAATTTTTTATTTTTAGTTCTTTTAATTGGTATTATTGTATTTTTATAAATATTTTGTATACCTTGATATCCTAAATCACCAATAATTATTGTTTTTTCTGAAAATTCAAGATTTGAATTTTTTAATATTTGAAAATCATGCACTTTACCATTATCAGCAAAAATATCAACAATTTTTTTATTAAAAAAATCATATACAATTTGAAATTTTATAGAATACATTCAACTTTTACCAAAAAAATATTCTAACTGTAGTTTTTTTTAGTTGGTCTTTCAATTTCAATCTCAGTTGAATCAATTAAATAAAATTGAAATTCATTTGAATTTTCTTGTTTTTTATCAATTTTTAATTTATATCTTTCTTTTAAAAATTGGTAATCTTTGTGGTTACTAAGTTTATTTTCTACTCAAGTAATATTTCGAAAACAACTTGATGGGCTCATTTTAGATTTAATACTCATTTGAAAAAAAGTATAATATTCTTTTCAGTATAATAAAGTCATCATTAATCTTTCTTCTACTGAAAGTTTATTTTTTCGACCTTTATTTTTTTCTAATTTTTCTATTTCAATTAATTTTTCTAACATTTCATTAAAATGAAAACGTTTTATACCAAAATATCTGTAAAATTCTTCATTTTTTAATTTTTTTAAATTTTCAAAAATCATTTTTATCAACACTTTTCTAAATTTATTGTTAATAACAAAATTATAAAATAAATTTTAAAATTATTAATTGACTTTTAAAAAATTTAATTACGGAATATGTCTATAATAAATTTCTCCTTTTTTAAAATTTATTTAACTTTTTTTTGGAATTATACTTTTTATTTTTTTCATTTTCTTGATAAATAAATTGTATTGTTACTACATCAATAAACTGTTCATATAATTCAGGATTTTCTTTTCATTCTTCTACTATTTCATCTGAAATTAATTGGTCATCAAGAAAATTTGAAAACTTAATATGATGTTCACTACAAAAAACAGTAGGCTCATTAGTAACAGATATTATGTCATTCTGACATTTTTTTATAAAACATTTAATTATTTTTTTCATAAACTCTCCTTTTTCCTTAATTTTACTTTTAAATTGTACTATTTTTGATTATTTTTACAAGTATGCTTTTAAATGCAAAATAACGCCTAAATTAAAGGCGTTTATTTTATGAGACCTATACTATTAATTATATTGAAATTGTTTATTATATTTTAAATATGAAAGTGGTTTTTTTATTTAATTTTAAATTACACTTATATATGTATATAATAAACAAGTAAATTAATATTTTAAATTATTTACAATAAATTTTGATTTTTTTAAAATAGTTAGGAGAAGTAAATGTGAATTTTAATTATAAATGAAATTTTAGAGAACAAAGTGCAAAAATTGATAAATTAGTTTTAAAACATATAACAAATAAATGAGAAAAAATAGATTGAAGAATAAAAAATACAAGAGATAAAAAGAAATATAAAATTGTTGATTATCAATATCGAACAAGAAAAATAATGTATGGATTAGTAACTTATAAAAGAAGAATTTATGAATATTTTGATGAAAAATTACAAAAATGAGTTCGTGTTTGTTTAGTTGATGAAATACTAGAACTGCCAAAATATAAAAGAATAGGTGAAGATATTGAACAAACTATTATTGAATATTTTGCTGATGGAAAAAGATACAGAGATATTTGAGATATTATAAAAAAAGCAAATATTAGTCTTAGTTCTATTCATAGAGTTTTTAAAAATTTAGAAGTAATTGAAGCAAATACAGTAAAAGTAAAATTAGAAAAAAATCAACCTATTTTTGTTGCTATTGATGATGGTCACCGAAAATTTTGAAATTTTAAACGTAAAGGTACAAAGCATTCTATGCGATTAATAGTAACATATACAGATAATATTAATCATAAAGTACAAAATAAAAGAGTAAAGGCAATTATAAGACCAACAAAAACAGCAATTGGCGTTAAAAAAACTGCTGAATTTGTTAAAGAACATTGTCAAAAATTTTATGAAAATATTGAACAAGCAAAAATTATTATTTGTGGTGATAGTGCAGGATGAATTAAAGAAGTTGCTGATTATTTAGGTGCACATTTTGTTTTAGATAAATTCCATTTAATTAGAACATTATATCTTGGTATAATGGCGGGAAATAAAGGAAAATATTTAAAAGAATATAATTATTGTAAAAAGCCACTTGCCACTTGGTGGTTGGCCCTTAATTACTGGACCATTTTTGATATAAAATTCTAAATTTTAATTTGTAAAATTGGTGGTTTTAGAAATTTAGAATGTATTCTTTCATAATTATAAAACATAACATATTGATTTACATCATTTATAGCTTCATTGATGGATAAATATTGATTTGATCCTTTAGGTAGTCATTCTTGAGATAAATGAGAAAATCAGTTTTCAGATAATACATTACCACCAATATCATAAGGTTGTTTTTTGCTTAAAATTATTTGTTTATCCTCTGCTCATTTTGTGATATCCTGACAATAAAATTCGTTGGCGTTATCTGAATGTAAAATAACATTTTTTACTTGATTTCAAGAAAATTGTTTGTTGATTTTTTCAAGAGCAGGAAGAATTAAATCCTGATATGATTTATTAGGAGCAATATTATAACTAACAACATTATTTGAATAAAAATCAATAATTACAAAAAGATATAATCATCCTTCTTTAGTATTTATTTGTTTAGTGTCCATTGATCAAATTTGATTTGAAGAGGTTGTACTTTTATAATCTTTGTTTACTTTATCCATTGTAGGTATTCACTTATTTGGATTTTTTTTGTTTTTAGGATAGTTATTTTTAGTTTGTTTTAATCCTTGAATATTGTGTTCTTTCATAATTTTTCGCATTTGTTTTATTGATAATTCTATATTTAAAATGATATTTTTTTCTTGTTTTAATCACTCTTTAAAAGCTGAAAAAATTCTTAAATATCCATAAATTCTGCCTTTTCTTGTAGAATGAAATTCGATTAAAAGTTGGCATATTTTTTGATATTTATGATTGCATTTAATAATATGATTTTCTTCTTTTTTAATAGGTTTTTGTTTATTTTTTAAAAAGTAATATGTTGATCTGTTTAATTGAAGATATTGACATAGGTTTCTAATTGAATATTGATTTTTACAATCATCAATAATTTTAATTTTTTCTTTGATATTTAATTTGTTAATTACTAATGCTATTTGTTTAATTTTATCCATTAATAAAAATCCTTTCAGGTTAAAATTAGTGTTAATTATATAACACAATTGTTTTTAGAATACATTCAGGTTTTTTAAATTAATGGTCTAGTAAAAAGGGCTAAGTGGCGGTATAAATAAATCTGTTTCTTCTTTAACTTTTGACAATGATGATAATATTTATGCAGGAGTTTGAACCGGTTCATATCAATCTCCTAGTAATGGTGAAGTTTACAAATGTTTAGCAGAAGAAACAAACTTTAAACCAATGTCTGGAATAAAAGGGGGAGTACTATCATTAGTTTTTAATAAAAATACAAATTTTTTATATGTTACTACATGAAACGGAGATGGAAAAACTAAAACTAATGATGGTTCACTTTATAAATGCTTACCACCAAATAATGTCTTTACTTTAGTTCAAAAAAATTTACCAGCTATATGACATCTAAAAACCAAAGATAGTGAACCATTTATTGAACTTGAATATTAACAAATATCAAAAAAAATATAATTGAAATTAATAATTATTAATTTAACATTATTGAAAAATTGATTTCAATTAAATTACATAATTAATCTCTAATGAAAAACAATTTAATTATTTTTCATTAGAGATTTTTAATATTTATATTTTCTAATTTTATTAAACTTCTAATCACTTTAAAATTAAAATTTTACTTCTTAAATTCCAAATTTAATATTGATAACTGATCAGATGAAATTTCACTAGGACTATTTGTTAATAAACAAATACCACGATTATTTTTAGGAAAAGCAATAGTATCACGAATTGATTCATTCTTAATTAAAATCATTAATAAACGATCAATGCCAAAAGCAATACCACCATGTGGAGGAACTCCGTAATTAAAAGCTGATAAGAAAAAACCAAATTTATTTTCAATTTCTGTTTTACTTAAATCTAATAATTCAAAAATCTTTTTTTGTAATTTATAATCATGAATTCTAATGCTCCCACCAGCAATTTCAAAACCATTTAAAACCAAATCATAAGCATCTGCAGTTAAAGTTCCTAAATCTTTATTTTTTATATCTAATAATTTTTCAGGATTTTTTGGACTTGTAAAAGGATGATGACAAGCTTGTCATTTATTTTCTTCCTGTTCAAACATTGGTCAATCAATAATTCAAATAAATTCAAAGTTTTCAATATTATTCATAAAATCTTTATGATTAATTCGTTTTGACAAATCATTAATATAAAAACTTCTAATAGCACCCATAACTTTATTAGCAACATCTTGTTGTTCATATACGAAAATTAAAAAATTATTATTATATTTTATTTTTGATATTTCTTCTGCTAAAACTAAATCATCAAACTTTACTTTAGAATTATTATGAATAATTTTTTTCTTAATTAAGTCATAAATTATTAATGTTTTTCCTCCATACTGATTGCTAATTTCTGTTATTTTTTTTATAGTTGTTTCATTCATTTTATCATTAACTATAAAACCCTTATAAATAAATCCATCACTATTATTGTTAATATTAATATTTATTAACTTACATGTACAACGCAAATCAGGTTTATCACTACCATATAAATCCATTGCTTGATCATAGGTAATCGATGAAAATGTTGAGGGAATATTACCAATTTTTAAAGTATTAAAAAGACTTATTATCATATTTTCTACTATTAATTTAATTTCTTTACTAGTAGTAAATGCCATTTCTAAGTCTAATTGTTGAAATTCGGGTTGTCTATCAGCACGAAAATCTTCATCACGAAAACATTTAGCAATTTGATAATATTTGTCAATACCTGATATCATTAATAATTGCTTATAAATTTGTGGTGATTGTGGTAAAGCATAAAAATGTTTTTTTTGAATACGAGCAGGAACTAAAAAATCACGAGCACCTTCTGGTGTTGATTTTGTTAAGCAAGGAGTATCAATTTCTAAAAAATTATTTTGATTCAAAAATGTTCGTAAGCAACTAAGAACTTGGTGTTTAAATTTAATATTATAATTCATTGCTGGTCTTCTTAAATCTAAATAGCGATATTGTAAACGTAATTCTTCACTAGCAAGCGTATTATCATTTTTAATAACAAATGGTAAATTAATAGAATTGCTTAATATTTCAATATCTTTTGCTACTACTTCAATCATATCATTAGCAGTTTTTGCATCTTTATTTTTTCGTAAGACAACTGTTCCAATTACTTTTAAAACAGATTCAACTTTAACATTTTTTATTTCTTGATAATATCCGTTATCTGGTTTAACAATGACTTGTGTTGTTCCATACATATCACGTAAATCAATAAAAATACCAAATTTATTAATACGAATATCTTTAACTCAACCACTAATAATAATTTCTTTTGTAATATCACCCTGCGTTAAATTACCACATGTATGAGTTCTAAAGAGTTTTTCCATATTCTTCATTCTCCTCTAATAATAGATTTTTAACCTTACTAAGCAATTGCTGTTCAGTATCAAAAATTAATTTTATCATTTCTTTTTTAACAAAAGAATAAAAACTAACCTGATTTTTTTCTTTTAAAAATAGTATATTTTTGGCTAAACTACGATCAATAATCTGTGACTTATTTTTATCTTGATATAAATTATATTCCATATCAATATGATAATTTTCTTTACGTAATTGTAATAATAAATCGGAAGCTATTATTAATCCTAATTCGCTTAAAGCAATAATTTGTAAATCAATAATTGGTGGTTTATTAATATTTTTATTTTCTACCAATAATAACATTAATCTTTCAATACCAATTGCAAAACCAATAGCAGGTATTTTTAATGGTGAGCCCAATTCATTAAATAAATTATCATATCTACCACCACCAAGTAAAGTATTTTGACTTTCACCAATTCGTGAATCAATAGTAGTTATTTCAAAAATAATACCATTATAATAATCTAAACCACGAACTAAATGCTCATCAATAATAAAATTAACTTTATTATTTTTTAAACTATTAATAATGGTTGTAAAATATGTTTTTTCTTCATTAGTTAAAAAATCATTTAAATATGGTATTTCTAAATTTAATTTAGTACAAATTTTACAATCAAGAACTCTTAGTGGCGATACTTTAACTCTAATTTTACAATTTTCACACAATTGCTTACTTTGATTTAATAATTGTTCTTTAAGTGCTATTTGGTATTTATTTTTTGTTTCATTAGATCCAAAATAATTAATATTTAAAGTTAAATTTGGTATTGAAAAACTTTTTATCATTTCTAGGGCCATCATCATTACTTCAACATCAACTAAAGGATGTTTAACACCAACAGTTTCGATACCAAATTGATTAAATTGACGTTGACGCCCTTTTTGAGGTCTTTCATATCGAAACATTGAACCATAATAAAAATACTTTAACGTTTGCTTAGATTTATATAATTTATTTTCAATTATAGAACGAACAATACCCGCTGTTCCTTCAGGACGAAGAGCTAATAATCTATCATTTTTATCATTAAATTGATAAATTTCTTTCTGAATAATATCAGTTGTATCTCCCACGGCTCGTAAAAATAGTTGAGCATTTTCAAAAATAGGAGTAATAAATTCTTGATAATTATATTTAATTGCACACTGTGTTAAAGATTTAATAATATTACGATATATAATAACCTCTTCATTATACATATCACGTGTTCCTCTTGCTTTTTGAAATTGCATACTTTTTTTACTCCTTTTAATAAAAAATAAATCTTCTAAAAAAACGTTCCTTTATTTTAGGAACGTTTCTTAACGCGGTACCATCCTAATTCATTTACAAAGTAAATGCACTTAATTATAATTTATCATATTTAATTAATTAATAATACAAGCTATTTAATGTCATAAAATTAGTTAACCAATGTTTGCACCAACCACACTGTCTCTTAATGTTTACCCTAAATTTACTTTTAAATGCTGAAAATATTATACTAAAATATTACATAATTATTCTGTTTATTGCAATAATATCAGGAATTTTTTTAATTGATGAAATAATTTGATGTAAACGTTCAATATTAGAAACTTTAATTAAAATTTTTAAACTTCCATGATTTTCCTTAAGCTTATTATTAGCATCAATACTTTGAATTTGTGCCTTTAAATAGCCCAAAATATTTAAAACATCAGTCATCAATGCTGGTCGATCTAAATATTGAATTTGAATTTTTGAATTATAAAGATGATGACTGGTTGCTAATAAATTTCACTTAGTATCAATAATACGTTCTTTACGCTCTGGCAAACTAACATTAGGACAAATTAAACGATGAACTTTAATACCTTGCCCTTTAGTAATATAACCCGCAATTGGTTCATCAGGGATAGGTAAGCAACAATGAGCCAATGATGTTTTAGTATTGGGGGCATTTTCAATAATAATTTCATTATTACTACTTAAATTCATTGTTGTTTGTTGTTTAGTTTTTAATTCTTGAAATGTTACTGAATCACTATATAAAATAGTAGTAACCGCCTGTTCAATTGTATAAGTTCCATTAGCAACATCTAAGCAAAAATCTTCATACGTTTTATATTTTAATGATCTAATTCTTGACATAATAACATTACGTTTTGCAATTTTTCAACGAATGTGATTTTCAATAATATATTCTTCTATTTTTTCCTTTGTTTTTTTTATTTTCTCTTTGTTTTCTGTATCTTTAATTTTATTTTCTTGATTAAATTTTTCTTGCTGATTATTTAAATATTTTTTTATTTTATGTTGAGCAAAATTGGTCTTAACAATATTTAATCAATCACGAGAAGGGCGTGCAGTTTTAGCAGTTTTAATTTCAACAATATCACCTGATTTTAAAACAGTATTAATAGGAGAGTAAATACCATTTATTCTTGCACCTACTGTTGTTTCACCAATTTCAGTATGAACTTTAAAAGCAAAATCTAAAACAGTTGAACCAAATGGTAATGTTATAACATTACCATTTGGAGTTAATACATAAATTAAATCACTAAAAATATCTTGTCGAATTTCTTTTTCTAAATTATTATCTTTGGCAATATTATCTGCTAATATGTTTTCATCAACATTTGGATTTAAGTCATTTAAATTTAATATTTCTTGAAAAATATTTAATTTTTCATCAATTTCTGCTTGACGTTTCTTAGGATTTTTATTTTCCCCTTCTTTATATCTTCAATGCGAAGCTGCACCTGCTTCAGCAAAATCTTCCATTTCTTCAGTTCTAATTTGTAATTCATAAATTTCATTATCAAAAACAACAGATGTATGTAATGATTGATACATATTATTTTTTGGTGTTGCAATATAATCTTTAAATCTACCCGGAACAGGAGTAAAACTTTGATGAATATAACCCAAAATGGCATAACAACTATCAATAGAATTAGTAACAACTCTAATTGCTAAAATATCATGTATATCATCAAAATCTTTTCCAAAATAATACATTTTACGATAAATAGAATATAAGTGTTTACTACGACCATAAATTTTAAAAATTAAATTTTTATGTTGTGATAATGTTTTAGTTAATTCTTTAATAATTTCATTAACTAATTTTTCACGTTTTTCACGATCCAAATTAATAAGATTATCAATTTTTTTATACTCTTTAGGATGTAATACTGCAAAAGAACGATCTTCTAGTTCTGATTGTAATTTACGCATACCTAGACGATGAGCAATAGAAGCATAAACTTCTAAAGTTTCTTTAGCAATAATTATTTGTTTTTCGGGATTTAAAAAATTAATAGTTCTAATATTATGTAAACGATCTGCCATTTTAATAATAATGACACGAATATCATGAGCTAAACTTAAATATAATTTACGTAAATAATTAGCTTTAATTTCATTTCTTTTTTCTTTTGCAAAATGACTAACTTTAGTTACAGCTAAAACTAAATTAGCAACTTCCAAACCAAATTCTGCTACTAACTCATCAAAAGTTGTTGGTGTATCTTCTAAAATATCATGTAAAAATCCTGCTTGTATTGAAGAGACATCTAAATGTCATAATACTAAATTATATGCTGTTGATAAAACATGATAAACATAAGGATCACCATTCTTTCGATATTGATCTTTATGTTTTAATAATGCATATTCATAAGCTACTTTAATTTTTATAATTTGCTTAGGATCTTTGATAAATGTTTTTGCTTCCGCTAATAATTGGTTAAAATCTTTACAAGTTAAATTATTCATTATTTACTACTTATTAAAACTGAATTATTTCTAACAGCGGAATATTATCAAAATGATGTTTATTAGCAAATTCAGAAAGCGAAATTAAAGTAGCAATGCCAACTGATTGAGCATTACTTTGTTTTATTAAATTAAGACAAGCATTAATTGTTCCCGAAGTTGCAATCAAATCATCAATTATTACTACTTTATCTTTTGTTGAAAGTACATTTTGCTGCATTTCTAATATAGCAGTACCGTACTCTAAATAATAAGTTACTTTATAGGTTTTACCTGGTAATTTACCTTTTTTGCGGGCAAGAACTAATTTGATACCCAACTTATATGCTATAGCAGCACCAAAAATAAATCCTCTTGCTTCAGGTGCTAAAATTGCTGTTGCTCCACATTTTTTAATAAAATCTACAAAAATATTAACAACACTTTGAAATGCTTCTGGATTACTTAATATTGGGTTAATATCTTTAAATTGGATACCTTTAATTGGAAAATCAGGAATATTAATAATAATTTTTTTTAATGATTCTTTTGTCATTGCAACCACCTATTCATTAATACCTTTAATAACATATTCATCTGCACCAATGAAATGTTTTTTAATTTTATTAATACGTTTTTTATATCTATAAACTCTTCATTTCTCAAAATAAATTCAAATAAAAGGAGCAATAAAGTAAGATGATACTAAACTTACTATACAACCTATTAATAATGATAAACTAACTATTCAGAAACTAGGAATAATAAACATAACAATTACTGATGTTATTAATACTACACCATTAATAACTAATGTTCTTGGTAAAGCCTTTTGAACACTTTTATTTGAAATTTCAATTATTTCTTCTGTGCTAATAACTTGTGTTTGATTATTATTAATCTTAATTTCACGAATATTATCAAAAATTGACATAATACTAATTATTGTTAAAATCATTACTCCCAATAATATTCCAACAATTGAAGTAGAAATTACAATTTGGAAAATACTAATAATAGCAAGTGTCATTAGTAAACTAAAAATAATAGCTAAAATTAAAGGAATAACATAAGTTAATTGAAATCTAATAATAATATAAATTAAAATAACAATAAAAGATAAAGCAATTGAAATAATCATATTAACTAATAAATCTACACCTGACTTAGCAACAACTAGATCAATTTCTCCTCATTGTAAAATAGATTCTTGTTTTCAATTTCTAGTAATCTCCCCTAAAAAATTCTTAAACCTTTGCTGCATACTTTGAGAATTTACTGTTGTTTGAACAATAATTTTAAACTGATATGGTTTTCCTTCACCACCAGCAATTAAGGAAAAATTAATATTTTTAAAATATTTACTAAATTGACTATTATTTTGAATTTCTTTACTAATAAAATCTTTTGCTAATTCTGCTTCTTTAATAATATTGTAACTAGGATCACTTGGATCTTGAGTAATTGTACCCATTCCAACAAAATCAGTTCGTTGATCAAAACCAGAACCAAAATTAGAACCAATTACACCATAAGTAATACCTGAAGCAAGAACAATAACAGCAGAGCCTGAAAGAATTCATTTTGTTAATTTATGAAAATAATTTCAGTTACTTATTTTAAGTTTTGAAAAAACATTTTTAAAATTAACTAATATTTTTTTGTCTTTTGCTTTAACTATTTGAATTTTTAACGGTTTTAATGCATTAATTAATTCTTGTTTCAATTTATTAATTTCTTGTGAAAGATTTAATTTTAAATCTTTTACTTTTGACTTATAAACTGATCTTGATTTACTATGTTCTTTTTTTAATTGCTGCTTATCAACTTTAAATTTTTTAATTAATTCTTTAACTTTATTTTTATAACTAATTTGAATCTGATATTTTTCTGAAATTAATTGTTTTTTTATTTTTTTATCACTACTTTTAATATTATTTGTATCTATTGAATTATTTAAAACTATAGTGCTTTTTCTACTAATATTATTAGTTCCTAAAAGTTGAGGTTTATTTTCTAACCAGTTATTTCGTAATAATGTTCATAACATTAATCTTAATAAGATAATTCCAAAAATAATTACACCAAAAGTAGCAATAGAAGTCATAATAATAAAACCTTTGATAGCACGAGTTCCAAATCAGAAAATAGTTAAATTAACAATTAAAATAATAGCGCTACAATCTAATGAAGAAGATAATGTTTTCTTATTTGCTGATTTAAAAGCACTAATGAAAGTTTTACCTTGCATATATTCATTTTTAAAACGTTCCAACAAATTAATAATCGTATCTAATAATAGTGCAAAACCAATAATTAAAGCAATTACGCTTTCAGGAGCAATTATGCCATTAATGAAAACAAAACTAACAATAGTAAATAATAAAAATAATGATATTATAATTAGAACAATAACTCCTAACATACGATAATAAAACAGAACAATAGTCATAAGAACAAAGGTAACTAATATAATAATAACAACTGCAATTTTTAAAGATGTTGCACCTAGCGTTGGACTAACATTAGCATAAGATAACATAGTAAAATTATTTTTTGACAATCCTGATGTTAAAACACTTTTCATTTGTTCAACTGTTTCAAGATTAAAAGTATCTGAATTAATTGAAATACTATTGTTAGTTACTTTAACTTCACCAACTCAATATGGAATATAACGATAATCAATAACATCTTCATGTAAAATATCTGAAACATCTGGTAAACGTAATAAATCTTTAATATAAGGCAATCATGCATTCATAGGTGAACCAACAATAGGAGAAGCAAAAGGATCAAAGCGATTAGCAGGATCATATGTATTTTTTTCATCATTAGTATCAACAGAAAGACTATGAACTGAACCTAAATTATCAGAATAAATTCAATTAATACCAAATTGACCATTTTGATTAGGATTTAATAGTCGTGCTAAAGTAGGGTCTTGTGCTTTAGCTCTAGCTAAAATATCAGTACCTTTACCAAGACCTGGTGTATTATTATCTAATAATGATGTTAATGATGCTTTAATCTTACCATCAGTATCATTTTTAAGATTATCAATTATAAAAGCAAGGGAGCGAATACCCTCCATACTACTTCGAATATAATCTAATAACTGACCAATATCTGAATAAATATAAAATGTATTTTCTTTGGCAGAAGTAAGTTCTTTTAAAACTGAATCATTTTTAACATCAAAAACAAGTTCTGGGCGATGAGTAACAGAATTATTAACAGCTTTAATAGCAGAAAAAACATCACTAGTTAATAATCTTTTATCTCTTTTTGTTCAAGTAGTAGCTTTGTCATCTTTCTTTTCGGTTGCTAATAAGTCATTACCATCTTTATCAACAATATAAGAATAACCACGTCGTGATACACTGTGAACAAAAGTAGAAATATCAACTCCCGCATCTTTACTCAACGCTAAATTATACTTATTATTATTATTGCTAGTAATGCTTTCAATATAAACGTTACTAGTACCTAAAGGGTCAACTCTGTCTTTTAATAAATTAATAACATCTTTTTGTTTACCTTTACCCTCATATTGAACTTGTGTTTGATAACCACCAGCAAACTCAATACTTAATTTACTATTATTTTCAACATATTTAGCACTAAACACTACTGAAATTATTATTGCAGAAACAATAATTATTAAACTAAAAATCCTTAAAAAAAATCCAAGATTTTTAGTTTTTCTTGTCCTAGAAGAAGTGTTCATATTTCTTCACTCCTAAATCATTTTATTTGTATAAACATAGATTGTATATTATTTAAGCACTATATAAGAATACCAACATTCGTTATAAATAACAATTGTTTTACAGTAATATCAAAAATAATTATTTTCTAAATAAAATTATATTATTATTAATATACTCTTTACCAATAATTGTTATTTTACGACCCTTAGTTGTCTTAGTAATTAAACCACAATGAATAAGTCAAGGTTCATAATGAATTTCAAGATTTTTTCTTTCTTCATTCAAAAGTTGACAAATAGTTTCAATACTCAAACTTTTATCTAAATTTACATTATTAAACAATGCTAAATATGCCAATTGTAAACTATTTAAACCTAAAGGATAAATTTGCAAAAAAAAATAAAATTTGCAAAATATTAGTTTCATTTAAATCTACATTCATAACAACACAATAATTATACAATTGTTTAATGATGTTAATAATGAGTCGCGGAATATTACGACAATGATTAGCAATAATATTTATTATATTATTTTCTAATTTTCAATTTAAACTCAAAGAAACTTGTGAAATAATACTTTTAATATCCTGATAATTATAATCAGATAATTGTAAAATATTAGGAATACGACTTATCAACGCTTTAGTTAACATTCCTACTTTATTAGTAGCACCAATAAATGTAAAAGAGGGTAAATTAATTTTAACAATTTTATTATTATAATCTTTACCAATCATAATATTAATAAAATTACCTTCTAATGCAGAATATAATACTTCTAATATTTCATAGTTAACAACATGAATTTCATCAATAAAAACTATATCAGATTGTTTGATATTTGCTAAAATACTAATAATATCGCTAGTTTTATTAATGCTTGTTCCTTCTAAACTATGAAAATTTACTTGCAATTCTTCTGCTATTAATCATGCAATAGTTGTTTTTCCAATACCAGGAGGACCAATTAATAAAATATGACTTAAAGCAATATTTTGAATTTTACTACCTTTGATTAAAATTAGAATACATTCAATAACATTATTTTGTCCAACAAAATTATTAAAACTACTAATACCCATATTTTATTTCCTTAATAGCTAATGCAATAATTTCTTCAACTTCCAAATCTCAATTAATATTTCTTAATAAAAAATTATTAATTACTATTGAACTAAAACCTAATTTTAATAATGTATCAAATACTAAATCTGATTTTTCATTTTGACTAGTTGTTAAATTACTTACTACTTTAATATGATTACTAAAATAATTAATAATATTATTAGCAATTTTATGAGTTATACCTTTACACTGTTGCAATATCTTATAATCTTGTTTGCTTATAGCCAACTTAATACTATCAAGTGATAGTTGATTTAATAATCTTAAAGCAGTTTTTGGTCCAATATTACTAATATTATCAAGTTAATAATGAAATATTTTCATTATTAATTTTTTTTCATAAAGGACTAGTTTCAATATTAAATCAATTATTTTTAATATCAAGGATATCATCTCTATTTTTAAATATATAATTTGAAATTTGATTTATAGTATTTTCATTTGTAGTAATTCGTTTTTGTTGTTTAGCAGAAAAATCACAAGTTGGTGCATGCGTATAATCACCAATTTGTGGATTATTTTGTAATGCTTCGGGGGGTAATGTACCAATTTCATCAGGTCAATCTAAAATCATTGTTTCAGTTTCTTTATCATAATCAGTTGCAACATAACCTTTATTAATAAATTTACTAACAGGACCTCTATATATTTCATTTTCATTATCATCAACTAAATCATCATATAATTTAATTTGTTTTGATAATGTAAATTCTTTTTGTTGTTCAATTAATTCATCAACTTGATTTCTAGTATAAAATGCTTTTAAGTCAATTTTTTCAACATCTATTTCATCATCATTATAACTTGAAAATATTTGTTTTAATTCTGTTAATCTTGCTCATATTTTCATTCTACTAGGTGCTAAATCTCAAACATTAATTGTAGGAGTACTATTTGCACTAAATTGAGTACCATTATTAAATTGAATAGTAGCAGCAACATTAAATTCAATTGGTGTACGATTAAATACTCAATGTTCAACCATAACATAAACCATATCTCTTAATGTTTCTTTAATTAATTCATCTTTAAAACTATCAAAAGGAAATTTAGATAAAATAAAATCAAGATAAGCATTAATATCATTTTGCGCGCGAATAGCAAAAGTTTTAAATCAATCATTAACATTAGGTCATGTTTGTATATACTGCTGTGGTGTTTCTGTAATTGTTCCAGTTAATGGATATCAGTTATTATAATTTTCAAGACTGACATCAGTTCAAAGTTTATTAATCATAATTTATCATTCCTTAAAAAATGCTTTTTTATAATGATGAGTATGTTTTTTTGTTTTTTTATGTGTTATATGTTCAATTTCTTTTTGTATTTTATTTTTACCTTTTTTTAATTTTTTCTTACTTTTTGCTATAACTTGACTATATGCAAACTTTTCTAAATGATGTAATAATCCAGTACCAAATAAAGTATTTACTGAAAATTTTAAACCAACATTTTTAAATGATTTGTTAATATTTTCAATAGGATTATTAATAACATTTACTACTTTATGATAAGTTCTAATAGTTCTAAATATTTCTCTATATACTTTAAAACTATCTCTAATTACTTGTTGTACCACTGGTGGAGCAAATGCTATTGCTTTTAATCATTTATTACTATTTACCCCATAACCAATGTATCAACCACTATATCAACGATATCAATGAAATGGATGTATTTGAGTAACAAAAGTTTTTGCTTTAAGAATACTATCAACAACTGTAATTGGTTTATATTTAGGATTGCGATGATAAATAGTAATTGCACATTTATCTAATGACAAAGGTTGAATTTTACAACCCATAAATACTGGTGAATTTAATGGAATTAATTGTGCATGTTTAATTGCTCTTTTTTCTGCACTAGTAAATAAATCAGTTGCTTTTTCTTTTAATTTATTAATTTTTTCAAATACTTGTTTTTCTAATTTTTCAAATTTTTCTTGTAATTTATATATAAGACATATTCCGTAATTATTTTTTTGAAAAATCAAGTAATAATTTTAAAATTTATTTTATAATTTTGTTATTAACAATAAATTTAGAAAAGTGTTGATAAAAATGATTTTTGAAAATTTAAAAAAATTAAAAAATGAAGAATTTTACAGATATTTTGGTATAAAACGTTTTCATTTTAATGAAATGTTAGAAAAATTAATTGAAATAGAAAAATTAGAAAAAAATAAAGGTCGAAAAAATAAACTTTCAGTAGAAGAAAGATTAATGATGACTTTATTATACTGAAAAGAATATTATACTTTTTTTCAAATGAGTATTAAATCTAAAATGAGCCCATCAAGTTGTTTTCGAAATATTACTTGAGTAGAAAATAAACTTAGTAACCACAAAGATTACCAATTTTTAAAAGAAAGATATAAATTAAAAATTGATAAAAAACAAGAAAATTCAAATGAATTTCAATTTTATTTAATTGATTCAACTGAGATTGAAATTGAAAGACCAACTAAAAAAAACTACAGTTAGAATATTTTTCTGGTAAAAGTTGAATGTATTCTATAAAATTTCAAATTGTATATGATTTTTTTAATAAAAAAATTGTTGATATTTTTGCTGATAATGGTAAAGTGCATGATTTTCAAATATTAAAAAATTCAAATCTTGAATTTTCAGAAAAAACAATAATTATTGGTGATTTAGGATATCAAGATATACAAAATATTTATAAAAATACAATAATACCAATTAAAAGAACTAAAAATAAAAAATTAACTAAACAAGAAAGAAAATACAATAAGATTGTATCTAAAATTAGAATTAAAGTTGAACATGTCTTTGCTTGATTGAAAAGATTCAAAATTTTAGTAAATAAATGTAGAAAATCTAAATTTAGACTTATGTACTTAAGATTTAACTTACTTTGTGAAATTTTTAATAAAATAAAACCATTAAAATAAAAAAAATATTAAAAATATTTTTTTAAAATTTAAATTTTTATCGAGTTAATATAAAAATATTATTAACAATTTTTTGTTTAAAATGTAAACTCATTTTTTAAACTATTTTTTCAAAAAATATTTATTTCTATATTCAATAACACTAAATAGTTTTAAAACAATTTTATTGACAATTAATTAAATTTAATTACGGAATATGTCTATACTTTCTCGTAATTTTTCAAAATATGGTGTTTCTTTTCAAAATTTATTTAAACCTTTTTTTAAATAAAATCTAATATCAAAATATTTAAAAGTTTGATTTGCTTTTAAAACAAGTTGATGAATAACATTATTTTTAAAAGCAAATTTAATAGCATTAGCACGAATTTTTTGTAAATCTAAAATTAAAGTTTTTCCATATCTATTTTCTGTATGTATTGTATGAACTAAATTTAATCAATCATGTTGATTCATAGATAGTACTTTTTTTAAATCAGTATTAAATTTTTTTAAAAAGTTATTTGCTTTTTCGATATCATTAATTTTAAATTTAGGAGTTAATTGTGGACTTAATTTTATTAATGTATTTTGTAATAATAAGTGTTCCATTAATTTTTCTGTTTCTAATTTTTGAAAATTATTCTTATATTGTCTTTCAGCAACATAACCTAAATCTCGTAATACTGTTTCACGATTAGGAGTAAAACTATAATTCATTAAATAACGTTTATTACCAATAATTTTATCTGTTAAAATTTCTTTTCCACTTACTTGACTAATAATTTCTTGTAAGTTTTTTGCTTCTTTAATACCAACTTGTTCTAATGTTTTAGTTTTTTGTGCTAACTTAATAAATTTAGTTGTACGATAACCACGACTAATTTTATTAAGTCCAGCAAATGCTGGTAATATATTAAAAAAAGTATTTAATGGTGTTACATTTCCTTTTAAATAATCATAAACTTGATTAATAGTAAAATCAGTTAAAAATTCTACACCAACAGCACTAATACTAGCAATTAAATCACTTGCACCTAATCCAAGTGCTATACTTTCACTTAATCCACCAGTAAAAGGAGCAAGTGCTACTGCTATAACTTGTACACCAATCATTTCTAAAATTTCTCATCAAAAACTTTTATTTTCTTGTTGGTTACTTGTTCTAGTATGTTTTGGTTTATTTATGTTTAAAAGTATTGCTGTACTAGTTGTACCAATTGGCATGATATTAATTTCCTTTATTTAAGAGTTATTTTAATTGGATTTGTTGTTCCTTTATAATTTAAATCATTAACATTTGAAGAAATAACTATATATAAGTCACCTGCTTTTTGTTTTTGATTACTTACATTAGTTTTTCCTTGTGCATCACTAAAATATTTAATAGTTGGATTTGTTAAATTTGGATTTAATGATTTAAGTTCATTAATACTTTTTATTTGTGTATTTAATTCATTGTTATTGTTATTAACATTTGCAGTAATATTTGTTGTTAAAACTGTAATTTTAGTTTTTAAATCAGTTTTTTCTGTTTTAATAACTCCACATAACATTCATCTTGATGTTGTTTCATTATTAGAAATTATATGGTATTGCTTCTCCAACAACTTCACCAGCAACTTTATATGCTCTTCCTGCTTTATCATCTTTAATAAAATCTACATAAATAACTGTATTTTCTATCATGTATCTTTTCATCGCTCTTGGTGTTGCTAAAATAAAGGTCATTAATTGTTGTTCATTTTTATCATTAGTAAAATCATATAGTCATCAAGAACGATTTCACATAATACACCTTTTACATATAAATTATTTCCATTTAAACGTAATTGTTGTGCCAACTGATTATCGGTAATTAAACCTTTATTATCAGCTAAATAAACTAAACTATCATAAAGACCATTAGTAATAAAAAATTTACTATTTGCAATGGACATATTCCGTAATTAAATTTAATTAATTGTCAATAAAATTGTTTTAAAACTATTTAGTGTTATTGAATATAGAAATAAATATTTTTTGAAAAAATAGTTTAAAAAATGAGTTTACATTTTAAACAAAAAATTGTTAATAATATTTTTATATTAACTCGATAAAAATTTAAATTTTAAAAAAATATTTTTAATATTTTTTTTATTTTAATGGTTTTATTTTATTAAAAATTTCACAAAGTAAGTTAAATCTTAAGTACATAAGTCTAAATTTAGATTTTCTACATTTATTTACTAAAATTTTGAATCTTTTCAATCAAACAAAGACATGTTCAACTTTAATTCTAATTTTAGATACAATCTTATTGTATTTTCTTTCTTGTTTAGTTAATTTTTTATTTTTAGTTCTTTTAATTGGTATTATTGTATTTTTATAAATATTTTGTATACCTTGATATCCTAAATCACCAATAATTATTGTTTTTTCTGAAAATTCAAGATTTGAATTTTTTAATATTTGAAAATCATGCACTTTACCATTATCAGCAAAAATATCAACAATTTTTTTATTAAAAAAATCATATACAATTTGAAATTTTATAGAATACATTCAACTTTTACCAGAAAAATATTCTAACTGTAGTTTTTTTTAGTTGGTCTTTCAATTTCAATCTCAGTTGAATCAATTAAATAAAATTGAAATTCATTTGAATTTTCTTGTTTTTTATCAATTTTTAATTTATATCTTTCTTTTAAAAATTGGTAATCTTTGTGGTTACTAAGTTTATTTTCTACTCAAGTAATATTTCGAAAACAACTTGATGGGCTCATTTTAGATTTAATACTCATTTGAAAAAAAAGTATAATATTCTTTTCAGTATAATAAAGTCATCATTAATCTTTCTTCTACTGAAAGTTTATTTTTTCGACCTTTATTTTTTTCTAATTTTTCTATTTCAATTAATTTTTCTAACATTTCATTAAAATGAAAACGTTTTATACCAAAATATCTGTAAAATTCTTCATTTTTTAATTTTTTTAAATTTTCAAAAATCATTTTTATCAACACTTTTCTAAATTTATTGTTAATAACAAAATTATAAAATAAATTTTAAAATTATTAATTGACTTTTAAAAAATTTAATTACGGAATATGTCTTTTAACTAATTGTGGCATTTCACTTATTAGTTTTTTATAATCATTAACAGCATTTTCTAATGTATTGATATCAGAAAATTTAAAACAATTATCAATATGTAAATCAAAATCTCTATCAATACTGATATCTTGTTTTCTATATTTTTCATTAAATTCAATTTTTGTCATATTATTTTTCTCCTTTATTAATCTTTTCATTTAATTTTGCTAATTTTTTTGATGTTTTATAATTTTGTTATTTGCTCTAACATGTTTTGGAGTTGTGATAAATCTTTTTAATAAAACAATAATTTCTCTGCAAATTAATGTTCCAACACTTGTTCCAATAATTATTAATTCATGTAAAAATTCTTTCATTTGAATATTTTCCTTTCAACTATTTATTTTCCTATTTCATTTTTAAAAATAAATTCAATAATATTATCAATTTTTTTATTTAATTTATTACTTAATTCATGTTGTTTTGGAGTTGCAATACCTTCATATCTATTAACTAATTTATTTCTTAAATCTAATGCTTCATTTAATCTTTCATAACCAAATTTAAGCGTTTTTTCTTTTTCTTTTATAATTTTTAAATCTTTTTCCATATCTTTATTCATCAAATTCACCTTTATTAATTCTTTCAATCATACATTTTGCATCCATTAAAAGATTTGCAATTAAACGTTCATTCAATCGTATGTCTTCTAAATCTTTTTCATGTTGTTTTAATTTATCATTGTAATATTCAATTAATTTTTCTTTATTCATAAATTATTCACCTCCTTTATAAACTCATGTGATTATGATCTCAATTTAATGAAGTATTATCATGATTTAATGGTACTTCACTCATATTATCACTACCATATTGACTAGTTGTTTCACTATTAATAGTAAATCTATTGTCATTTATTAATCTTCTTGTTTCATTATTAAATGGTGTTTCTTGCATTTCTTGAATATGATTTGTAGTTTCAATAGGTAATAAATTATGGATTATTTCACTTGCACCAGCAACTATGGTAGGTACTGCATAAGCATTCATAAAATCATTATTAATACCCATAGCAACCCCACTTGATATTAAACAACCACCAGTTGCCATATTACATATTTTTCTTATTGCTTCAAATTTATTAGGTATTAACTCAGTTAATCCACTAATAAGATTTGAAATACCATAAGTATTTAATGAAATATAAGTATCTCAATCCATTAATGACTGATTTTCTTGCTTATTTAATAGTAATCATGGCGGACCTTCTGTTGTAGTTGTAGTAGTTATTGGAATTGGTGTTGTTGGAATAATAGGATTAATATTATTTTCTGTTCATTTACTATAATTTGCTAAACCAATTGTTCCTAATCCTAATGCTATTTTTTTAGAACTATTAATTAATTTAGTTTTAGTATTTGGTCTTTGATTTAAATTTCAAATATCTAAACCTAATTTTTTACCAAATAATAAACTATTAATTGAACCTAATATTGGATTAGCAATTACTTGACCATAATAAGCACTTGTACCAATCATTGCACAAATAGGACTTATACCAATTCTAATTAATTTGGTTAAAGTATAATTTGATTGTGTATTTTCGTTTGGCATTTTAATCTCCTTTATTTGCTTTTAACATTTCTCTTACAATATCTAATAAAGTATTTACTTGATAATCATATAATTCAAATTCATGAATTCTAATTTTAATTTTTTCTTTATAATCCATTTTTTCTCCTTTAATTTTCTAATTTTTTAATTGTTACTTTAATTCAACCTTGATAAACATCATTATCACCAACTATTAATGCAACATTACTTTCGGGGTCAGAAACAATTATGTGTTTGGATTTAACATTAGGGTATTGTCTTAAAATAATTGCTCTAATATCATTACTTGTATGAATTGCTTTTGGAAATGGTGATAATATTTCAATTTCATCTTTATTTTCAAACAAAGGACATATTCCGTAATTAAATTTAATTAATTGTCAATAAAATTGTTTTAAAACTATTTAGTGTTATTGAATATAGAAATAAATATTTTTTGAAAAAATAGTTTAAAAAATGAGTTTACATTTTAAACAAAAAATTGTTAATAATATTTTTATATTAACTCGATAAAAATTTAAATTTTAAAAAAATATTTTTAATATTTTTTTTATTTTAATGGTTTTATTTTATTAAAAATTTCACAAAAGACATATTCCGTAATTAAATTTTTTAAAAGTCAATTAATAATTTTAAAATTTATTTTATAATTTTGTTATTAACAATAAATTTAGAAAAGTGTTGATAAAAATGATTTTTGAAAATTTAAAAAAATTAAAAAATGAAGAATTTTACAGATATTTTGGTATAAAACGTTTTCATTTTAATGAAATGTTAGAAAAATTAATTGAAATAGAAAAATTAGAAAAAAATAAAGGTCGAAAAAATAAACTTTCAGTAGAAGAAAGATTAATGATGACTTTATTATACTGAAAAGAATATTATACTTTTTTTCAAATGAGTATTAAATCTAAAATGAGCCCATCAAGTTGTTTTCAAAATATTACTTGAGTAGAAAATAAACTTAGTAACCACAAAGATTACCAATTTTTAAAAGAAAGATATAAATTAAAAATTGATAAAAAACAAGAAAATTCAAATGAATTTCAATTTTATTTAATTGATTCAACTGAGATTGAAATTGAAAGACCAACTAAAAAAACTACAGTTAGAATATTTTTCTGGTAAAAGTTGAATGTATTCTATAAAATTTCAAATTGTATATGATTTTTTTAATAAAAAAATTGTTGATATTTTTGCTAATAATGGTAAAGTGCATGATTTTCAAATATTAAAAAATTCAAATCTTGAATTTTCAGAAAAAACAATAATTATTGGTGATTTAGGATATCAAGGTATACAAAATATTTATAAAAATACAATAATACCAATTAAAAGAACTAAAAATAAAAAATTAACTAAACAAGAAAGAAAATACAATAAGATTGTATCTAAAATTAGAATTAAAGTTGAACATGTCTTTGCTTGATTGAAAAGATTCAAAATTTTAGTAAATAAATGTAGAAAATCTAAATTTAGACTTATGTACTTAAGATTTAACTTACTTTGTGAAATTTTTAATAAAATAAAACCATTAAAATAAAAAAAATATTAAAAATATTTTTTTAAAATTTAAATTTTTATCGAGTAATATAAAAATATTATTAACAATTTTTTGTTTAAAATGTAAACTCATTTTTTAAACTATTTTTTCAAAAAATATTTATTTCTATATTCAATAACACTAAATAGTTTTAAAACAATTTTATTGACAATTAATTAAATTTAATTACGGAATATGTCTAAAGTAGGTAATATAATCATTAATCAAAGTCTCCTTTATTAATATAAATCTGAAGATCAAATAAAACACTTTCTTTTCCTATTTTAAATAAATTACTAGAATTAGATTCTTTATTTTCTTTTAGAGTTGTTATAATAAAATTAATTAATTTTTCTTTATTAATACAATTTTTATGTGTTGATTTATCTTCTTTAATACTTTCAATTTTACCTATTTCATTATTTTCTCATTGTAATAATTCTTCCTTAGTCATTATTTATTCTCCTTATTTTTAATTTGATTAGCAATTTCACTTAATATTTTTAATACTTTATATTCATTTTTTAATTCTTTAATAATAAATATTAAAAATATTATTAGTGTTATACTTGTTATTAATATTGGTACTATTAATAAAATTTTTCATAATATCATTTTTTACTCTTTTCATTTTTTAAATCATTTAACATTAATTGAACAAAATGCACGATTTTTAGGAATATTTAAAGTATTAAAATTTGACCAGTTACTATAATTTCATCATTTTTGTTTAATAAAATACAGTGTCTATAAAGTTTTGGGTTGTTAAAAATTAAAGTAACATAGTTTAAACCATTTCACTGACCTCGAACACTATAATATAATTCTTTATTACCTTTTTCGTAATATTTTGCTTCAATAGTGTTACTAAGTTTTACTGTTAATTTGACATAATTTGCTTTATCTTTCATTTTTATAATTTCCTTAAATAATTATCAAAAATTAATATTTTTTTATGATTTTTTAAATAATATTGAATATGCTTATAAGCATCTTGTTCATGTTTTGTTAATTTTATATTTCCTTTATAATTTGTTATTTTATTTTTATTTTTTGGGTGGTTTTCTAGATAATCTCAGTTAAAAACATCTTGCACTAATACCATTAATGCATCAATAATTTTAGGTGTTGATAATGGATTAGTTAATAATTGTTTTGAACTTAAAAAGAAATTTTCTACAATAACTAATATTTTTTTATCAATAAATTTTTTTTAATTAATTGCAATTTTTCTTTATACATATTTTTAGTTCATAAAACAGTTAATGTATTAAATGTTTCATTAAAAACAATATTATTAGTTTCACTTGAATATATAACCATTCCATTATTACCAATTCCAGCAGGGTCAATCCCAATAATTAAGTCATATTGCATTATTAATCAAATATTCCTTGTTCAATTTTAATTATTATATTTTTTAAACATATTTTTTTTCATATATAAAATTCTATTTGTTTAAAATGTTTAACATTAGATATTTCATTTGTAAGTCACGTTATTCGTTCATCTAAATCTTCTCTTAATTTTTCTTTATATTCATTAATAACTTCTTTTTTAAAATCTTCTCTTAATTTTTCTATATTATTTAAATGTTCTTCTGTTATTTCTTGATTACGTTTTTTATTATATTCATTAATAATTTCTTGGTCTTTATAAGAAAATAGTTTTTGTTTATTCATATTTATACCTCCTACTTAACCTAACATTTAAAATACAGTCATAACAAATTGCTTTATTATTTTTATCTCTTAAAAAATATTTTCTTGTTTTTATATCATCAGTATTAAAGAATAAATAATCTAATTTATGTTGTTTACATGTTCAACAAAAATACTTTTTTTGCATAATTAATCACTTCTACATCAATCACAAACATATCCAAATGGTTTTGTATAATCCAAATGTTCATCAATATCATAATCATCTTCAAATTTTCTAATATCATGTTGTTCTGCTTCTAATTCTGTTTTAAAGCGATAAAGCATTTGGATTTTGTCATCTTCATATAATTCATTACATTCAACACATCTTTTTCTTCTTTTTTTAATTTTTTTTATCAATCTTTCTTAGTGCTTCATAATCAAGAATTTCTATTGCCATAATAATCCTTTCCTAATATGTTCTGTTGCTTCTAGCATAAAGAACATATATTTTGGTTTTTTATATTATTAATACTATTAGTTTTATTTATTCCATCAATTCTGGGCTCAAAAATAAATTGTGAAATTTTAAAAAACATTGAGGCATTCGATTCAATATTTATTTAATTTATGTTTAATAAATTAATATTTTAATTGAACCGGCCCCGCTCAATTTTTTTTACAAGTTTGAAATTTATTTTCTCGCCCAAAAAATTTTTCAAAAAAAATAAAAAATAAAACCAACACTTGCTCACTTGGTAGTGGCAAGGTTGGTTAAATAAATAATAGAATTAATACAATAGGTCCCTACAACAGGTCTATATATACTAGTTTCCAATTCGCTCCCACCCCAAGAATTACCATTAATGGTTAGTATATTTTATTAGGTATCACTCCACTTTTTATTTATCCATGCAAGTCCACATGCTAGCTACTATTTTTAACAACTGTGTTGTAGTTCACTTTTTTAGTTCCCTAACACGTGTTGATAATAGTGTTAAAGAGATTTATTAAAAATTTTAAAATTTTACAATTACAAAAAAAGACAAGATTATTTCTTGTCTTTTTCCTTTGAGAATAATTTTTATTTTATCTTATAAAATCTATATTTTTTAAAATACGTCGAATATTAAATTTAAGGGTAAAAGAGAATTTAATTTGTCTATAATCATTTTGAAATGGTAATATTGGAAAGAATTTATTTTTATAGTAATTCATCTTCCTACTTTTTTGGGAACCTCCCAATAGTTTTTAAAACTATTTTTTATTTAATATAACAGGAATAATTAAAGGGTTTCTTCTTTTCTTTTTAAATATATAAGGTGCTAATGTTGATTTGATAGCATTTTTTATTGTAGCAAAAGTAGGTCTTTCGCTTTTTAATACTTCATTAATAGCTTTTGTTAGTAATGATATTGCTTCAGATACTAAAGGTGCTGCATCACGAACATAGAAAGAACCGCGAGAAATAAACGTTGGTGGTGCTAATAATTTATTATTTTGTGAATCAATAGAAACAACAATTGCAATTAAACCATCTTTAGAAAGAATTTGTCTATCACGGATTACTGCAGCAGTTGTTACTCCTGACATATCTTTACCACCATCAACATAAATAGGATCAGCAGCAATGCGTTTATCGCTTAAAGAACATTTACCATTATCCATAATAATTGGATCACCGTTAGCACAAATAAATATATTTTCTTCAGGGATTCCAATTGATACAGCTGTTTCTTTATGAACTTTTAACATTCGATAATCACCATGCATTGGCATAAAGTATGATGGTTTAATTAAATTTAACATTAATTTTTGTTCTTCTTGTGAAGCATGACCAGAAGTATGCAATCAATTTAATGGTGAATTTTCTTCAACAATCGCACTAAGTCGTGTTAGTTTATTAACTACTCTTTCAACGTCAGCACGGTTACCGGGAATTGCTGATGAAGAGAATATTACTGTATCACCGGGTATAATTTTTATTTGACGATGTTCGCGATTAGCAATTCTTGATAATGCTGCCATTGGTTCACCTTGGGAACCCGTACAAATAATAACAATTTGATTATTATCATATTTTTTAGCTTCTTCTGCTTTAATAAATGAACTATCACGAACTTTTAAATGTCCCATTTGACGAATAACATTAACTATTCTTTCTAAACTTCTTCCAACAACAATAACTTTTCTATTATGTTTTGTTGCAACTTCAATAATTTGTTGTAAACGGTGTACATTAGAAGCAAAAGTAGAAATTAAAATTCTGCCCTTCGCTTTAGCAAATATTTCACTAATTCTTTTAACAACAAGCATTTCTGTCATTGTATAACCGGGTACTTCAGCATTCGTTGAATCTGCTAAAAATAATGTTACTCCTTTTTGACCCATTTGTGCCATTTTATCAATATCTGCTTTATGACCTAAAGGTGTTCAATCGAATTTATAATCACCTGTTGTTACAACAGTTCCATTTGAATTTTCTACACAAATTCCATATGCATCAGGAATTGAATGATTAACAGCAAAAAAACTAATAATAAATCTGTTAGTTTTAATTTTACTATTACCATCAACAATATTTATTTTTATTTTTGATTTTATTCCTTTGTCCTTAATTTTATGACGAATTAAAGCTGCTGCTAAGTTAGGAGCATAAATAGCTGGAATATCACTAATTTCTTTTAATAAGTATGGTATACCACCAATATGATCTTCATGACCATGAGTAATAAATATTCCTTTAATTTTATGTTTATTTTCTTTTAGGTAACTATAATCAGGAATTACTGCTTCAATTCCTGGCATAGAAGCATCAGCAAATTTTACTCCAGCATCAATAATAATAATTTCATTATCTTGTTCAATTACATAAGTATTTTTTCCAACTTCTTCTAGCCCACCAAGCGCAAAGATTTTCGTGACGAACTTTTTAACTGGCATAGTATTTTTTGTGGGTGTATCACTCATATTTTTTCTCCTTCATTCATTTTAAAATTATAAGGAAATAACATAAAACATAACATAAAAAAAATGTAATGAATTTTATCATGTTTTTACTTATTACTTATTTGGTATATTATATTTAACTATAATAAAACAATTTAAAAACTTAAGTTTATCATTCTACTTTATATCATAATCCATTTATCATCATTAAGTCAAGGATTATCCTTATTAATGTGATGATAAAAGAGTTTTCCTTCTAAATGGTCTTGCTCATGTTGAAAAACAATTGCTTCATAACCTCTAACAGTTAAAGTTACTTTTTTCTTTTTTAAATAGTCATAACCTGTAACGTTGATTTTATAACTACGTGGAACTAAACCTTCATGAGGGTGATTAGTTACACTTAAACAACCTTCACCTTTTTTTAAATAAGCTATTTGTTCGCTTTTACCAATGATTTTTGGATTTATTAATGCATGTTCATAGTAAATAATCTTTTCATTTTTATCAGGAATTGGTAATAAAATATAATACATTTTTATATTTTCTCCAATTTGTGGTGCAGCAATACCAATAGCTTCGGTTAAAATGTTGTTAGCATTAAATTCTTTATCTTGTGATGCTTTTACTCAATCAATCATACGTTTCATAATATTTTCATCTTTAAGTGTTAAGGGTAAAATAACATCAGCACAAGGTTTTAATAAACTAGGTTTTGTATCTTCAGTAATTCAAGATGCTGATGGTACTTCGTTTTGTAATTTTTTTAACATTGCAGATCCTTTCATCAGTTTGTAATAAATAATAAATTAAACTAATTTGCTTTTATCAAATTTAATGATAAAGTTATTATAAACTAAATTTTGGAGAAAACATGAAAATTATTGCTGGAAAATTAAAAGGAAAAAAAATAATTACTTTAGATGGTTTATCAACACGGCCAACATTAAATCGAATTAAAGAAAATATTTTTAATATTATGTTAAATTATTGTAGTTTTGAAGATAAAATTGTTGTTGATTTATTTGCTGGAAGTGGTAATTTAATTCTTGAAAGTTTATCACGGGGGGCAAAATTTGCTTTTGCAAATGATATTAATAAAGCTGCTTGTAATATTATTAATCAAAATTGTTTTGCTTGTAATTTACAAGAACAAGTTAAATTAAGTAATTTGGATTATCAAATTTTTAGTAAAACACTAGTACAACAATGTGATATTGTTTTTATTGATCCACCGTTTGCAAATATTACTTGTCAACAGTGAATTATTAATTTCTTTTATAAAAATAATTTACTTGCTAATAATGCTTTAATTGTTTTAGAAACAAATGTACCACTTGAAAATTTACAATTAAATTTCCATTTTAAAGTAGTATCTAATAAAAAATACGGTAAAATATATATTAAAATAATTCAATTTTATGAAAAGTAGAAAGTAGAATGTAAATGGCACAAAAAAAAGGAAAATTAATTATTCTTTCTGGACCAAGTGGTGTTGGTAAGGGTGCAATTATTGCTAAATTATTTGCTGATAAATCATTAAATTTAGCATATTCAGTTTCGATGACAACAAGAAAACCACGTAATAAAGAACAAGATGGCATTAATTATTTTTTTGTTGATGTATCAACTTTTTTAAATCATGTTAAAGGTAATGATTTTTTAGAATATACAAATTTTATTGGTAATTACTATGGTACTAGTAAGAGTTATGTTTTAAATTTGCAAAATCAAGGTTATAACGTTATTTTGGAAATTGAGGTTGATGGTGCTAGTCAAGTTTTAAAAAATTATGAACATCGCAATGATATTATGAGTATTTTTATTATGCCTCCTTCTTATCAAGAATTAGAACAAAGAATTCGTATGCGTGCTAGTGAGTCAGAAGTAATTATTGAGAAAAGGTTAAATAAAGCAAAAGAAGAATTTAAAGTTCAACATGAATATGATTATATTGTTATTAACGATGACTTAGATATTGCTGTTAAAGAAATAACAGATATTATTAAAAATAATATTAATTAGTTTTTGATTTGATAGTTTAGAATTAAATATTAAAAACATTTAACGATGTTAATTTGTATAAAAATATAATAGTATAGAAAACTATAATACAATAATTTTATAAACTTAATATCAAGTTTATTTTAAATCCTATTACTTTAAAATTAAAGAAATAGATTTTTTTATTTAATTAGAAAAGGTGAATAAAATATGGACGCTAAATCAATTGCAATCTTGCTAAAAACACTAGTCGGGTTAGGAAAAGTAATATCTGGAGGAAAAGAATCAATCAAAACCAGTAAGAGAAAAAATAAAACAAAAGATAAGATAGAAAATCAAGTAAAAACATTAGAAACAAAAGTATTAACAGCATTAAAAGTATTACAAACATTACAAACATTAAAAGAAAAAGTATGAGAAGATGAAACATTAAAAGAATTAGTAGAATCTTTAAAAAAATTAGAAGAACAATTATCAAATGCATCAGAAAAATTAGAAAAATTAAAAACAGAACCAGCAACAGTAACAATCACAGATATATCAGTAGCATCAGTATGATTACAGGAAAAACTATCAAATTCACTAAAATTAATTGAAAAATTACAAACTAAATTATCTTCAAGAGAAAATAGTAAAGATAGTGATAATGATTTTTTAATAAAAGCAGAAGTAAATAAGAATTTATCAACATTATCCGTAGTAAATAAAAATTATGTTCATAACACTGTAGCAAATTTATAGTTAATAAAGATAATTAACAAATAATAATTTTATAAACTTATATAAGATAAAATCTAAAATTATCAAAAATATTAGTACTCCTTTTAAAAATAAATTTAAAAGGAGTATTTTGTAAATTATGATAAGTTGTTATACTAATAATATCAAAAATAATTTTTTTACTTTATAATTAAAGTAGTGGAATCAAAAAATAAAGGAATGGTGGTATTTAATATGAGTGTATTACCGTTAAATATTATTTCGACTGTAATTTCAGCAGATATTGGAACAGTTATTGCTGAAATAGCGGTTTTATTTGGAATAACCATTTCTTTATTAATGACAATTCTTATTTTAATAGTTATGAATACCTTTATTCGTGGTAAAAAAGTTTGATGAACAACAAGAAATAAATCTCATATGAAACTACTAGCAACTTCAGAAAAAAGAATGTTAGCAAGTGTTTTAGCAGAAGCAGTGATTAAATTAGCAGAAGAAAAAATTGGAGCACTAATTACTATTGAAAGGAATGTTTCATTAAATGAATATACTGATTTGGGAGTAAAAATTGATGGTGAAGTAACTTCACAACTATTACAATCTATTTTTATTAAAGGTTCACCATTGCATGATGGTGCAGTTATTATTCGTTTAGGTCGTATTGAATGTGCCTCTACTTATTTTCCACTAACTAATAAAAAAATATCTAGTCAATTTGGTTCACGTCATCGTGCTGCTATTGGAATATCAGAGCAAACCGATGCAGTATCAGTTATTGTTAGTGAAACTAATGGTTCTGTTTCAATAGCTCGTAGTGGTAAGTTTTTACAAGTTGAAAACTTAAATAATCTTGTTCGTACACTATATGATGAATTAGCTTCAACTAAAGAAATGGTTCAACAAGTATAATAATGAAAAGTTTGTTATTAGTAGATATTGGTAATACATTAATTAAGATTGCTATGATTAATGATAGTGAAATTATTGAACAATGAGCAGTAATAGAAACCAAAAGTAAAACTGCAATTGTTCAATTGAAAAAAGCATTTAAATTAAATAAAAAATTACATTTTGAAGAAGTTGTTATTAGTTGTGTTGTTCCAAATTTTTTAATAATAATAGAAAAATTAATTGTTTTTACATACAATTTAAAACCATTAATTGTTGATTTTAAATTACTAAGTTCTTTACCTTTAAAACTTAATTTAGAAAATCGTCAATTAGGTAGTGATTTGATAGCATTATCATATGCTGCTTATACTAAGTATCACAATGCGATAGTTGTTAGTTTGGGAACTGCTACTACCTATAGTGTTGTTGTTAATGATGTTTTGGTTGGTGTTATTATTGGACCTGGATTTAGTACAAGTAAAGATGCATTGATTGATAATGCTGCTTTACTTGTTGATTTTGAAATGCAACATTATCAATCAATGTTAGGTAAAAATACTAATCATGCTTTATCAATTGGTTATGGTTATGGTTTTAGTGCAATGATTAATAGTATAGTTGCTAGAATTCAAAATGAAACAAATATTAGTTTACCTGTAATTTTAACAGGAGGTAGTGTACCAATTTTAAAATCTTATTTTGATTTTTCTTATATTTATGAACCACAAATGTTATTTTTAGGTTTAGTTGATATTATTAAATATTTTAGAAGTAATAATAAAATAAAAGATTAATATCTTTTAATATATTTAAAATATAAGGAAAGGAGAATAAAACTATGTTGATGTTAATAAAAATTTATAAATTAACTAGTGCACAAATTATTATAATAACTATTATTAGTTTATTAATTTTTACTATTATCGTTTTAACAAGTTTATTAGTAATTTTTAGTTCATATAAAAATAAACAATTTATGGTTTATAAAAATTTGCAATATATTCAAAATATTAATATTAAAGAAAGATTAAATCGTATTAATCAAATGGTACAAGCAAATGAACAATATAGTTCTATTTTAGGGATTTGAATTAGTCGTTATAATCTTTTTTTAAAAAAAGATTTAAATAAGGTTTTTAAAAAATATATTCAAATTTTAAAATTACAAAATAATAAAGAATTATGAAAAAGATATAAATTAATGTATAGAATGCATAATAAAAGTAATAATTTAAAAAATCAATTGCAGTTATTAACAATTGAAATAGATTATTTTATTAGTATTGATCAATTATTACGAGAATATCAATTATTTTTTAAACAAAATTTTAATTATTTACAAGATCAAATGATCAAGATTAATTTACAAAATGATCTTAATCGAGAACAATTAGATGAAGTTATTAAAATAATTAATGATATGTTTAAAGAATTAGAAACAAATATTAATGCTATTAATGTTAGTCAAATTATTACTATTTTAAGTGAGATTGCGATTGCTGTTGTAACATTGGCAGAAATTTTAGATAATTTACCAACACTTCGTTATATTATAACATATGAAATTAAACAAAAAATGGCGAACTTAAAAAATAAATATCAAATGATAAAAATAAATAATACTTTACTTTTACAATACGAACAATTAGTAGCAAACGTTGATGAAAAGTTAAGTTTTATTAATAAACAAATTAATAATTTACAATACAAAAAAGCTAAGGTTAACACTCAAGAAATATTAAAATTAATTGCCACTTTTAGTAATAAAATTGATAAAGAACAAATATTTTATAATATTTTTAAACAAAATTATGAAAAATTTTTAGTTATGAGTTTTAATTTTAATGAAATATTTGAAACTATTAAAAATGAAATTGCTCTTTCAAATAAAATTAATTCTAAAATGATAGAAAATAGCAAAATAACTAACTTAGAAACTATTATTAATAAACAACTTGCTACTGTTAATCATTTTGATAATTTATTAATCATAGAACATCAAAAATCAATAAAAAATACTAGTTATGAAACATTAGTGATGTTATTAGCGGCGTTATTTGAAAATAGTATTGTTGTTTTTAATAGTTTAAAAGAGTATAATAAATTGTTGAATGAACAAAATAAAGCAAAAATTAAATTTAAAACTTATGTTGATAAAATCAATTCAATGATGTTACAAATTGATAATATTTTAAATAATATTAATTTTTATTATTTAAATGAAATTTATAAAGAAAAGTTTAGTGATTTACAATATTTAATAAATGATACTATTTTAAATTTTAAAAATGGAAATTATGATAATTCTTCTTTTAGTAAATTTAATGATTTACAAAATAAAATTTTTCATCTTTATACTGAATTAAAAATGGAAATTACTATTCATAAATTATCACATTTAACTCTTGTTTATGCTAATCGTCATCGTTCAATTAATCAGCAACTTAATAGTAAATTTAATGAAATTGAAAATAATATCACTAATAATCATAATCAAAAAGCATTAACATTATTATTGGAATTAATGGAATAAATTTTAAAAAAGAGGAAAATTAAATGGTACCAATTATTATTATTCGTTATGGTGAATTAACAACTAAAAGTAAAAATCGGATTGATTTTATTAAACAATTAAAAATAAATATTAAGTATGCTCTTAGTGATTATAAACAAATAAATATTATTCATTTTCATGATCGGATGGAATTAACTAATTTATCTCTTGACGTAATGAATGATGTTATTAATATTTTGGTGAAAATATTTGGTATTAGTTCATTATCACCTACTTTTAGAATTGCTAAAAATATGGAAATATTATCAGAAAAAGTAATATCATTAATTTTAAGTCAAAATCTAACAAATTTTAAAACATTTAAACTTTTTGTTAGTCGTAGTGATAAGAGTTTTTCATTAAATTCAGAACAAATAGTTAAAATTATAGCTTCTATAATTTTAAAAAAAACAGATTTAAAAGTTAATGTTACTAATCCTGATTTAAAAATAAATATCAAAGTTAATAAGGATGATATTTATTTATTTGCAAATAAAATTATTGGTGCTGGTGGATTTCCAGTAGGTAGTTCAGGGAAAGTGTTATTATTATTGAGCGGTGGTATTGATTCCCCTGTAGCAGCATATAAATTAATGAAACGAGGATTACAAGTTCAATATTTACATTTTGCTACTCCACCTTTTACTTTACCAACAGCATTAAAAAAAGTAGAAACTTTAGTTCAAATTTTAGCACCTTATAATGCTGGCAGTAAAAATTTATATATTTGCAATTTTACTAACTTGCAAAATGAATTAAGTCATATTAAGAAAGAAAGTTATCGTATTACTTTAATGCGTAGAATGTTTATTAGAATTGCTAGTTTATTTGCAGAAAAATATAAAATTCAAGCATTAGCAACTGGTGAAGCGATTGGTCAGGTTGCTTCACAAACATTAGCAAGTATTAATGCTATTAATATTGTTAGCAATTTACCAATTTTGCGTAGTTTAATTGCCGAAGATAAAGTTGATATTATTAATCTTGCTAACAAAATTGGTACTTATGAAACATCAATTTTACCATTCGCTGATTGTTGTTCATTATTTGTTCCCAAAAACCCTGTTACACAACCAAAGATTAAAGAATGTGAACTTTTAGAAAATGATTTAAAGCAAATAATTGATTGAGAACAAATTTTAATAAATAGTTTTAAAGATATTGAAAAAATATAAATAAATTTATTAATAATTTAATAGTTTTAATAAATTGCAGTTTATTTACTTTAAATATAAAAAAAGAGTGAAGTTTCACTCTTTTTGTTATTTTTTAATAGTAAACTATAAAATATTACAATAAGTATTTTGATTATTTGTTGAAGTTTGATTTTGTAAATCAATTGCATTTATTTCATTTACTAATAATTTTGTTTTTTCAATTCTTTTATTGATTTCATTTATTTTTTTCTTATTAATTTCTAATTGAGCAAGTTTTAAATTTATTTGTAATTTTTGATATGGATTTGGTTCTCTAAAGTCAATATTGGTTGTTATTTTTTGTACTTCATTTGCTAATTCTTGAAGAGATTTAACTTCAAAATTATTTTTATTGATTGTAACATTAAGAATAGTAGGTAATCCAAATTTATATCGTTGCTTTATTTCTTGTTCATAAATTTCATAGGCTAATCTTTCAACTATTTTTGGGTGTTTGTTTTTAGCAGCTATTGTTAAAGCTGTATCACCATTTTCAATGGTATCTAGTAAAAGATTAGCATAGTTATAAGCCACTTAGCCCTTTTTACTAGACCATTAATTTAAAAAACCTGAATGTATTCTAAAAACAATTGTGTTATATAATTAACACTAATTTTAACCTGAAAGGATTTTTATTAATGGATAAAATTAAACAAATAGCATTAGTAATTAACAAATTAAATATCAAAGAAAAAATTAAAATTATTGATGATTGTAAAAATCAATATTCAATTAGAAACCTATGTCAATATCTTCAATTAAACAGATCAACATATTACTTTTTAAAAAATAAACAAAAACCTATTAAAAAAGAAGAAAATCATATTATTAAATGCAATCATAAATATCAAAAAATATGCCAACTTTTAATCGAATTTCATTCTACAAGAAAAGGCAGAATTTATGGATATTTAAGAATTTTTTCAGCTTTTAAAGAGTGATTAAAACAAGAAAAAAATATCATTTTAAATATAGAATTATCAATAAAACAAATGCGAAAAATTATGAAAGAACACAATATTCAAGGATTAAAACAAACTAAAAATAACTATCCTAAAAACAAAAAAAATCCAAATAAGTGAATACCTACAATGGATAAAGTAAACAAAGATTATAAAAGTACAACCTCTTCAAATCAAATTTGATCAATGGACACTAAACAAATAAATACTAAAGAAGGATGATTATATCTTTTTGTAATTATTGATTTTTATTCAAATAATGTTGTTAGTTATAATATTGCTCCTAATAAATCATATCAGGATTTAATTCTTCCTGCTCTTGAAAAAATCAACAAACAATTTTCTTGAAATCAAGTAAAAAATGTTATTTTACATTCAGATAACGCCAACGAATTTTATTGTCAGGATATCACAAAATGAGCAGAGGATAAACAAATAATTTTAAGCAAAAAACAACCTTATGATATTGGTGGTAATGTATTATCTGAAAACTGATTTTCTCATTTATCTCAAGAATGACTACCTAAAGAATCAAATCAATATTTATCCATCAATGAAGCTATAAATGATGTAAATCAATATGTTATGTTTTATAATTATGAAAGAATACATTCTAAATTTCTAAAACCACCAATTTTACAAATTAAAATTTAGAATTTTATATCAAAAATGGTCCAGTAATTAAGGGCCAACCACCTAATAACCATTTGTTTTTAAATATTTGGATATAATTATTTGTCCATTAATATTATTTAATATTCAAGGATCAGGTCTATTTTTAACTACATGATAAATATCAACACCATTATCTATTAAGATGTTAACTACATCTAAATGACCATTTTGCGCTGCTCATATTAAAGCGGTTATATCATCGCATATATAATTAACATTGCCACCATTTTTAATTATTTTTTTAATTACTTGTAGATCACCGATTTTAGCAGCTTTTATTAAATTAATATTTTGAATATCCATTTTTTTCTCCTTATTTGATTAAAAATAACAAACTCACTTACTTTAAAATGAAGTAATAAGTTGAAAACTTGTATTAAGTTTATGCAGATTTTAACATATTATTGGTTTTAATATGTAAAAAAATATATTATAATTTTTCCCAAATTATTTATTATTAATTATTGAAAAAATAATGTTTATTTTTTCTTTTTTAATATAAATTTTAGAAATAAAATTTATTTTTTTATTTTATTTCTAAAAAAGTTGATTTTAAGTGTTTTAAATAGTTTTGTATTAAAAACAATAACTTAAGAATAACCTAGCAAGATAAAATGATGTTAAAATTAACTTGTAATATAAGTCATTCAAGAATTGTAGGGGATAGTATGAAATATATAGTTAATTTAAATGTTCGTTCTAATTATTCATTTCTTTCATCAACTATTAAAATAAGTGATTATATTGAATTTGCTAAAAAAAATAATTTAAAAGTTCTATCTTTAGTAGATAAAAATATAATGTATGGTGCTTATGAATTTTGTAATTTATGTATAGAGAATGATATTAAACCATTAATTGGTTTAAATTGCGTTTGAGAAAGTGCTACTGATAAAGTTGAATTAACTATTATGGCAACTTCATATGCTGGTTATCAAAGATTAATAGAGCTTTCTACTATTATTAGTACTAATAATAATATTGTTACTACTAATGATGTAAAAAAATATCTTAATCAAACACGTGAAGTTTTAGTTATTATTCATGCTAATAATAAAAATATTAGATATATTAAAAATAATTATGATATTTTAAATTCAACAGGTCATGAATTAGTTTATTTTGGTTTAGTACCTAGTGATATGGATAATATTACTTTATTAAAATCGATTACATCTAATATTATTCCAATTGATTTGGTTTTATATTTAGATGAAAAACAACATCGTACTTATCAAATTTTACAAGCTATTAAAGAACAAAAAACATTAAAATCAGAAGATTTATCAAAAAGTAATGAGTTTTTATATAAAACTAAACAAGATTTAATGCAACATTATCCAAATGAAATTATTGAAAATATTGAAAAGGTTATTTGATTATGTAATTTAAAATTTCCTAAAAATAAGCCAAATAGTGCAGAATTAAGTTTACCAAAATTTACTTGTCCTAATAATCTTACTAGTAATTTATATTTGCAAGAATTATGTAAGCAGGGATTAGAAGCGCATTTTCAAAGTCGTGAAATTCCTGAAACATACGTTAAAAGAGTTTTATATGAATTACAAGTAATTAATGAAATGGGTTTTGCTGATTATTTTTTAATTGTTAATGATTATGTTAAATTTGCAAAAAGCAAGAATATAATGGTTGGACCAGGTAGAGGAAGTGTTGCTGGTAGTTTAGTAGCATATGTTTTAGGAATTACTGGTGTTGATCCTATTGCTTATAATTTAATTTTTGAAAGATTTTTAAATCCAGAACGAATATCATTACCAGACATTGATATCGATTTTGAAGATACAAGAAGAGATGAAGTTATTAATTATATTCATCAAAAATATGGCAAAGAACATGTTGCATATATTGTTATTTTTCAAACAATTGCTAGTAAAATGGCAATTCGTGATTTGGGAAGAGTTTTTCAAGTTAATATTGAAGATATTAATGAAATGACAAAATTAATACCAATTCAATATAATTTTGAAATAGATATGGCTATTAAACAATCACCAAAATTAGCATGATATGCAAATAAGTATCCTTTATTGTTTACTTTAACCAAAGAAATTCTTGGTTTTCCACGACAAACTAGTACTCATGCAGCAGGAATCGTTATTACAAGAGCACCGTTAGTTACTGCTATTCCATTACAATTAGGATTTCAAGGTATTTATCAAACACAATTTCCAATGCAAACCCTAGAAGCTCTTGGTTTGATAAAAATGGATATTTTAGGATTACGTAATTTAACTATTTTGCAAAATATTTTACAACAAGTAAGCAAACATTATTTTTTAAATTTAAAATTATCTCAAATTCCTTTAAATGATGAAAAAAGTTTTAACATTATTAAAAATGGTGATACAACCGGTATTTTTCAATTGGAATCTTCAGGAATGCGTCAAATTTTAATTAAAATGAAAGTTGATAACTTAGAAGATATTATTGCTAGTTCTTCTTTATTTCGTCCTGGACCACAAGAGTACATTCAAGATTATATTAATCGTAAATTAGGAAAACAAAAAGTTACGTATATTCATGAAGATTTAAAACCTTATTTAGCATCAACTTATGGCATTATTATTTATCAAGAACAAATATTATTAATTTTACAGAAAGTTGCTGGTTATTCATTAGGAAAAGCTGATTTAATTCGTCGTGCAATTAGTAAAAAAGATACTACAGTTATGAAAGAACAAGCAAACTCATTTATTAAAAGTGCTGTTAATAGAGGTTATTCACCAAGAGTTGTTAAGAAAATATGAGAAGATATTGAAAAATTTGCTGGTTATGGATTTAATCGATCTCATGCTGTCGCTTATTCATTAATTAGTTATTATTTAGTTTATTTAAAAGCAAATTATCCATTGGCATTTATGGTGTCGTTATTAAGTAGCGTTATTGGTAATGATCAAAAAATGTTACAATATTTGAATGAATGTCAAAAATATCAAATTAAAGTTTTACCACCATCAATTCAATTTTCTGACATTGATTTTTTAATTGATGGTGCTAAAAAAGCTATTCGTTATAGTTTACAAGCAATTAAGCAAATGAGTCAAGGTAGTTGTAGTAATCTTATTAAAGAACGTACTAATAATGGATTTTTTCAAGATTTTTTTAACTTTTGTGCTCGAGCAATATTTATTGGTTTGAATCGTAAAAACATTGAACATTTAATTGCTGCTGGTGCTTTAGATGATATTCAATCAAATCGAACAATGTTATTATTAAACTTGGATGCTGCATTAGAATATGCCAATATGGTGCAGGTAAAAGATGAAACTAGTGGCGAATTATCATTAAATTTTAATTTAATTGCTAAACCAATTATGTTACAAAGAGAAGATGATTGAAATAATAATAGTATTAATGAACATCGTGCATTAGGACTTTATTTAAAATATAATCCTAAATTACTATGAAAAGAGCAATTAGATCCTCATAATAAAGCTATTGATTTAGCATATATTAATAATTATGTTGATCAACATGTTAGAGTATATGGAGTTATCAATAATATTAGAGTAATTAAAACTAAAAATAAAAAATTAATGGCTTTTTTTGAAATGCAAAATGATAGTAATGTTATTGAAGTAACGGTTTTTGAAAAGTTATATCAAATATACCAAGAATATTTACAAGTTAATAAAGTAATTTTAATGGAAGGAAAGGTAGAAATTTATAATGATAATATTCAGTTAATTTTATCAAGAGTAATTAAAAATTTATAGTAAGCATATAATTTTATCTATGCTTACTATATTAAATAATAAATATAATCAATAGTCTTTAAATTTCTTAGTTTAACTTATAATAAATAAAAAATTAATGAACATAGTAATTATTAATAATTTCACAATTTTCAATAGCATCTCAAAAGTTATTATCTACTTTTTTTATTTTTAAATTAAAATTATTGATGATTGTAAAAATCAATATTCAATTAGAAACCTATGTCAATATCTTCAATTAAACAGATCAACATATTACTTTTTAAAAAATAAACAAAAACCTATTAAAAAAGAAGAAAATCATATTATTAAATGCAATCATAAATATCAAAAAATATGCCAACTTTTAATCGAATTTCATTCTACAAGAAAAGGCAGAATTTATGGATATTTAAGAATTTTTTCAGCTTTTAAAGAGTGATTAAAACAAGAAAAAAATATCATTTTAAATATAGAATTATCAATAAAACAAATGCGAAAAATTATGAAAGAACACAATATTCAAGGATTAAAACAAACTAAAAATAACTATCCTAAAAACAAAAAAAATCCAAATAAGTGAATACCTACAATGGATAAAGTAAACAAAGATTATAAAAGTACAACCTCTTCAAATCAAATTTGATCAATGGACACTAAACAAATAAATACTAAAGAAGGATGATTATATCTTTTTGTAATTATTGATTTTTATTCAAATAATGTTGTTAGTTATAATATTGCTCCTAATAAATCATATCAGGATTTAATTCTTCCTGCTCTTGAAAAAATCAACAAACAATTTTCTTGAAATCAAGTAAAAAATGTTATTTTACATTCAGATAACGCCAACGAATTTTATTGTCAGGATATCACAAAATAAGCAGAGGATAAACAAATAATTTTAAGCAAAAAACAACCTTATGATATTGGTGGTAATGTATTATCTGAAAACTGATTTTCTCATTTATCTCAAGAATGACTACCTAAAGGATCAAATCAATATTTATCCATCAATGAAGCTATAAATGATGTAAATCAATATGTTATGTTTTATAATTATGAAAGAATACATTCTAAATTTCTAAAACCACCAATTTTACAAATTAAAATTTAGAATTTTATATCAAAAATGGTCCAGTAATTAAGGGCCAACCACCTAGTTAACATATAAATTAAACCATGTTCTTTTATTAAATTAAAACCATTTTCTTTTGTTATTATTTCTTGTTTTCGATAATGATTATAAAAAGAAGGAATATATTTTATATCATTTTTTATGTTAAAAAAATCTATTAGGGTTAAAGATGTAAATATAACCAAAATAGTTAAAATCAATAGTGATAGTGTTATTAAATTTATTTTTTTAAGTTTCTGAATTTTCATTTCTAAAAATCTCCTTATATTTTATTTATAGGTTAATTTTATTTTGTTAGGAAAGTATTATAATATATTTTTTATTAAATAAAATTAAATTATGAAATATTTATATATAATATTTTAATAATGATTTGCTATTATTTTTTTTGTTTTTTTGTTATATTATAAGTAGTAATATTTATTACCAATTTACGATGAATTGCAAAGCAACGAAGATTAAAACCCCAATATATTTATTCAAAATTTCAGTTTATTATTTTATTTTTAAAGTAACTGTTTTTCTTTTAAAGGAGCACACATCACCATGGCAATTAAAGATGTACAAAGAGATGGTAATTGTTTATTATGAGCAGTAATCGTTTCATATTTAGAACAAGTTAAAACTAATAAAAACCAATTTAAGACAAGATATAAATCGCTTTTTGGTATAGAATTCGGTTGAGAACGAATTTTTAATTTTGCTGATTTTAATTTTGCTGATAAAGAAAATGAAAAATTAGTTAAAGTCTTTCGTAATCGTATTTGTGATTATATTGAAACAAATTTAGATACAAAACGTCCAAATAATAAAGCTAATTTTAGATCAATGTTATTAGATAGTGAAATTAATAAAAAAAATAAAGAATTATATCCTAACAATAGTGAAGATACACAAATAAGAAAAACTTTAGAACAAATGAGAAAAAATGGTGAAATAACAGGTTCTGTTGAAATTGAAGCAATTTGTAATATTTTAAATTGTGATATTATTAGAATTAATGAAGATTTTGATATTGCAAATAGGGAAAGATTTGAACCAGATAATGTAATTGCTAATAATGATAATAATGAAGTGAAGTTATACTATCAAGCTCGACATTATCAATATTTTTCAAATGTTACTAATCAAACACCAACAAAAAGGAATGAGGAAGAAACTACAAAAGTAGTAACACCTTCATTTGAAGTTAATTCAAGTAATAATAGTTTTCAAGAAAGTATTTCATTTCCAAGAGAAGAAAGTGCTGATTTTTTAATTAATGCTAGATTGAAACTTAAAAATCAGTTATCTGATAAAGAAATTAATGAAGAAACACAAAATGCTATAATTGATATTTTTATTGAAGATATAATTAAAGTACCAGCACATCAAAAAAATGAAATATTAGAAAAATCTATTTTTGAATTAAATAATCAAGAACAATTATTTACAAATCCTAATCTTGTTTTTGAATCATTTATTAAACCAATAATTAATGGTTCAAAAACAGGAGATCAACAATTATTAAAAGAAAGTACTAATACAAATACTAATTAATTAGTACTATCACTTTTGTATTTATTCATTTGTTATATTAATAAAAAATAACCAAATATTTGGTTATTTTTAGTATATTTTTAAATTTATTTTACTTGGTATTTAATAGTTGTTGTTATGTAGTAATTAGAACCTGATATTGATTTGCTATCTTCAGTTTTATACATATCCATTTGAAGATTATCAAATTTTAATGTTTTATTTTCATTATCAATTAACATTTTTTCATTTGTAAAATAAATGTTAATACGTTGTTCTACTAAACCTAGTTTATAGTGTGATGTTCTAATACTTCTTATATAATTTTCTAATTTATCAAAAATTAATTTTTTATTTGAATCTGTCGGTTCTTGATCTGTAACTCAAGGTTCTATTTTAAATTTTGCTTCCTTAGTTTTTTGAAGAAATGCAAAATATTCCTTGTATGCTTCAACATATTCCTTACCATATCTTTCTTTATCATTAGCAACTTTATTTTTTTTAATAATTTTTTCTAATCTTTCTTCTTCAGTATCAACTTTTGTAATTATAATATTTACTTTTCCAGTATATTTACTGTTAGCTTTAGCATGTAGTTCTGCTGAACCATTTTTAATTTCTGATGCAGTAATAAAGTTTTTAATTTCAACATGTTCAGATGTTATTTCTTCAGACATATTCCGTAATTAAATTTTTTAAAAGTCAATTAATAATTTTAAAATTTATTTTATAATTTTGTTATTAACAATAAATTTAGAAAAGTGTTGATAAAAATGATTTTTGAAAATTTAAAAAAATTAAAAAATGAAGAATTTTACAGATATTTTGGTATAAAACATTTTCATTTTAATGAAATGTTAGAAAAATTAATTGAAATAGAAAAATTAGAAAAAAATAAAGGTCGAAAAAATAAACTTTCAGTAGAAGAAAGATTAATGATGACTTTATTATACTGAAAAGAATATTATACTTTTTTTTCAAATGAGTATTAAATCTAAAATGAGCCCATCAAGTTGTTTTCAAAATATTACTTGAGTAGAAAATAAACTTAGTAACCACAAAGATTACCAATTTTTAAAAGAAAGATATAAATTAAAAATTGATAAAAAACAAGAAAATTCAAATGAATTTCAATTTTATTTAATTGATTCAACTGAGATTGAAATTGAAAGACCAACTAAAAAAACTACAGTTAGAATATTTTTCTGGTAAAAGTTGAATGTATTCTATAAAATTTCAAATTGTATATGATTTTTTTAATAAAAAAATTGTTGATATTTTTGCTGATAATGGTAAAGTGCATGATTTTCAAATATTAAAAAATTCAAATCTTGAATTTTCAGAAAAAACAATAATTATTGGTGATTTAGGATATCAAGGTATACAAAATATTTATAAAAATACAATAATACCAATTAAAAGAACTAAAAATAAAAAATTAACTAAACAAGAAAGAAAATACAATAAGATTGTATCTAAAATTAGAATTAAAGTTGAACATGTCTTTGCTTGATTGAAAAGATTCAAAATTTTAGTAAATAAATGTAGAAAATCTAAATTTAGACTTATGTACTTAAGATTTAACTTACTTTGTGAAATTTTTAATAAAATAAAACCATTAAAATAAAAAAAATATTAAAAATATTAAAAATATTTTTTTAAAATTTAAATTTTTATCGAGTTAATATAAAAATATTATTAACAATTTTTTGTTTAAAATGTAAACTCATTTTTTAAACTATTTTTTCAAAAAATATTTATTTCTATATTCAATAACACTAAATAGTTTTAAAACAATTTTATTGACAATTAATTAAATTTAATTACGGAATATGTCCTGAGGAGAATCTTTACTAATTACCATATCATCATTTCAAACATTAGTCCCCATATATGGTCTAACAACAAGGTACTTACCATTATAAGAATCAGGATTATCAGCAATTGCAGATAATAAATCACCGTTATACATCATTGCTACATCCCACTTATTTTCATTACTAATTTCATCAACAATATCATCATTTAATAATTTTGTATTTTTATTTTTGATAACTGGTTCTAACCAGTCACTTGCATCTTTAATTTCAATTGGACTATGAGCATTAATATTATCACTAAATTCATTTCCTACTTGATTATATTGACCTGAACCGTTATTTTCTCCTCATTTATTTTTATAGTGTAAATCAGTAAACGCAGTCATAAATAAGTTATGCATATCATCATTTAAAACGATACGTTTACCTAATTTTGCAGCATCTGTTAAAACACTTCATTGAACATTTGAACCATCAGCTTTAATACCAAGATCACTAAGATTATTTGTATTAGTAGTATTAATTACTAATACAACATCACCTCAAAAATAAGGAATACTATAACTATTTAAACCAAATTCATTTAAAATTCCATCACTATTTTCAACTCGATAATTATTCATTAATTCATATAAATCATGATTAATATCTTCTTTGGGATTAAAATCAATTCTACTATCATACTCAATATCACCTACAGAATTTTTTGATGCAATTGGAAAAAGTCTATCTTCACTTGCTAATTTAGCCACCATATAATCACTAGGAACCATTACATCATAACTAGTAGTATACAATTTAGCATACAATGATTCATTATCATCAAAAGTTGAATATTTTATTTTAACTTGATATTTATTTTCGAATTCTTTTAAAATATTGGGATTCATATATTCGCCTCAATTAGCAATTGATAAATCATAAACATTAGTATAAATGTAGAAAGCACCCAAACTAATAAAACTTGATAATAAGATGATACTAATCATAATTAATTTTCACGGTCATAGTAAAAAACGATATTTCTCTCTTCTTGATTTTGAGCGTTCTTCTTTTAACTCTTTCTTTTTTTTAATCTTATTCTTTATATGTTCAATTCAAATTGATTCCATCTCAAGTTTTGCTTCAAGTTCAGAAATTTGATTAATAAGTTTCGGGTGATTTTTAATATAATCCTGAATTTTAATAATATCTTGCTCAGTTACAATTTCAAAATTACCATCACTATATAATGATTTACGTTTTCTACCTTTACTCTTAACCTTTTTATAGTTAAAACCATTTAATTGTAAATAATATTTAGTTAACAACTTCTCAGTTTTAATAATTTTTTTATCATTATAAATACCTTTATCAATTTTTTCATTACGTTGTTTAATTTGTTTTTTGCAAAGAACATAAGTATTTCAAGAAATAATAAGTACTGCAATTAATAAAATAATTATTGTTGAAAAAGCATTAATATAAGGCTTAATTCGTTTTAAAGAATAAATAAAAGTTGAAACGTTAGAAGTATTACCGCCAGTAAAATAAGAAATTAAAAAATCATCAAAACTCATAGCAAACGCAATAGCTGCTCCAGCAATAATTGCTGGTTTAATTGTTGGTAATACAATTTTGCGTAACGTATATCAAGGTGTCGCACCTAAATCTTGACTTGCTTCTAATTGTGACATATTTATTGATCTAATTTTTGGTAAAACAGTAATAATAACATAAGGAATATTAAAAGAAATATGAGCGAAAATTAATGTTCCAAGACCAAAACTAAAACCAAATGCCATAAATAATAACATTAAAGAAACAGCAGTAACAATATCAGCATTAACTAAAGGAATATTAGTAATCCCTAAAGTAATATTACGTGTTATTTTTTTTGTTTTACTTAAACCCAAAGCAGCAAACGTACCAATAATAACAGCAACAAAAGTAGAAATAAAAGCAACAATTAATGTTACACTAACCGATTCTCAAAGTTCACTTTGTTGAAATAAATCGTAATAAGGTTGCAATGATCAAGAATTTCAACTACGAACTGAATCGCCACCATTAAAAGAGAATATCATTAAAACTAAAATTGGAGTATAAAATAATAAAAAGATAATAGCTAAATAACTATTTTTTAAAAAAGATCTCATTAATTAATACCTCCTATTTTTTTACCAGTAGCTCAACTACCAATCGCTTTTAAAGTAAAAATAATAATCAAGTATATAGGGGCGTTGCCCCTTGGGTGCTACGCACCCACACCCCACTCACTTTAAAAAAGTGAGACAAAGGGCGTAAACGCCCACGCCAACCAAACCAAAGGTTCTTGGTTGGCACCGGCAATACATACACGTTTTACTTCTTAGCAAACTTTTTATTCTTATCATAACTACGTTTACCACGAACTTTAATAACATCTCTTTTATCATCTTGTAATATATTATCCAACTTATCTAATCCTACTGGCCACTTGCCACTTGCCACTTAGCCCTTTTTACTAGACCATTAATTTAAAAAACCTGAATGTATTCTAAAAACAATTGTGTTATATAATTAACACTAATTTTAACCTGAAAGGATTTTTATTAATGGATAAAATTAAACAAATAGCATTAGTAATTAACAAATTAAATATCAAAGAAAAAATTAAAATTATTGATGATTGTAAAAATCAATATTCAATTAGAAACCTATGTCAATATCTTCAATTAAACAGATCAACATATTACTTTTTAAAAAATAAACAAAAACCTATTAAAAAAGAAGAAAATCATATTATTAAATGCAATCATAAATATCAAAAAATATGCCAACTTTTAATCGAATTTCATTCTACAAGAAAAGGCAGAATTTATGGATATTTAAGAATTTTTTCAGCTTTTAAAGAGTGATTAAAACAAGAAAAAAATATCATTTTAAATATAGAATTATCAATAAAACAAATGCGAAAAATTATGAAAGAACACAATATTCAAGGATTAAAACAAACTAAAAATAACTATCCTAAAAACAAAAAAAATCCAAATAAGTGAATACCTACAATGGATAAAGTAAACAAAGATTATAAAAGTACAACCTCTTCAAATCAAATTTGATCAATGGACACTAAACAAATAAATACTAAAGAAGGATGATTATATCTTTTTGTAATTATTGATTTTTATTCAAATAATGTTGTTAGTTATAATATTGCTCCTAATAAATCATATCAGGATTTAATTCTTCCTGCTCTTGAAAAAATCAACAAACAATTTTCTTGAAATCAAGTAAAAAATGTTATTTTACATTCAGATAACGCCAACGAATTTTATTGTCAGGATATCACAAAATGAGCAGAGGATAAACAAATAATTTTAAGCAAAAAACAACCTTATGATATTGGTGGTAATGTATTATCTGAAAACTGATTTTCTCATTTATCTCAAGAATGACTACCTAAAGGATCAAATCAATATTTATCCATCAATGAAGCTATAAATGATGTAAATCAATATGTTATGTTTTATAATTATGAAAGAATACATTCTAAATTTCTAAAACCACCAATTTTACAAATTAAAATTTAGAATTTTATATCAAAAATGGTCCAGTAATTAAGGGCCAACCACCATTTTCTACTCAAGTAATATTTCGAAAACAACTTGATGGACTCATTTTAGATTTAATACTCATTTGAAAAAAAGTATAATATTCTTTTCAGTATAATAAAGTCATCATTAATCTTTCTTCTACTGAAAGTTTATTTTTTCGACCTTTATTTTTTTCTAATTTTTCTATTTCAATTAATTTTTCTAACATTTCATTAAAATGAAAACGTTTTATACCAAAATATCTGTAAAATTCTTCATTTTTTAATTTTTTTAAATTTTCAAAAATCATTTTTATCAACACTTTTCTAAATTTATTGTTAATAACAAAATTATAAAATAAATTTTAAAATTATTAATTGACTTTTAAAAAATTTAATTACGGAATATGTCTTTCATTTAAACGAATAATTTCATTAAGAACTGTTTCTTCGGTATTAAATTTGTTACCATCAACTTCTAACTTAGTAATGATAGAACTTAATTCTTTTTTTGCTTCTGATTTTGTGCTTTTTGTAGCGACAACAGCTATTGTTGTTGTTGCTGCAACGACAACTAATACACCAGTTGCAATTAATATTTTTTTATAATTTAGTTTTCTTTTCATATTTCACCACTCCAACGTGTTGTTTTATCATTTTTGCTACCTTAATGTCAAATCACAACAATTGATTGAAGAAATATTGATGACTATTATTGATTATTTATATTTGTATTTTTATTAAAATTTGACTTATAGAAAATAAATATAATTATTTTATAAAATTTATAGAATTTTTTGACTGATACTTTAATTTTTAAAGTAAACAAGGTTTAACTTAAATAATGTGAAATATAAAAATATAATGGATAATAAAAAATGAAAAAACTACTAATTATTTTTCTTTTATAGTAAGTTCTAGTAAGCATGTGATATTGTTTATCGATTTTAGTTACTAGAATTATCGATATGTACTTAAAAGAAGAAATAATAAAAATAACTATTTTAAAAAAAGAAATGAAGGGGATAATATAATAGACATATTCCGTAATTAAATTTTTTAAAAGTCAATTAATAATTTTAAAATTTATTTTATAATTTTGTTATTAACAATAAATTTAGAAAAGTGTTGATAAAAATGATTTTTGAAAATTTAAAAAAATTAAAAAATGAAGAATTTTACAGATATTTTGGTATAAAACGTTTTCATTTTAATGAAATGTTAGAAAAATTAATTGAAATAGAAAAATTAGAAAAAAATAAAGGTCGAAAAAATAAACTTTCAGTAGAAGAAAGATTAATGATGACTTTATTATACTGAAAAGAATATTATACTTTTTTTCAAATGAGTATTAAATCTAAAATGAGCCCATCAAGTTGTTTTCGAAATATTACTTGAGTAGAAAATAAACTTAGTAACCACAAAGATTACCAATTTTTAAAAGAAAGATATAAATTAAAAATTGATAAAAAACAAGAAAATTCAAATGAATTTCAATTTTATTTAATTGATTCAACTGAGATTGAAATTGAAAGACCAACTAAAAAAAACTACAGTTAGAATATTTTTCTGGTAAAAGTTGAATGTATTCTATAAAATTTCAAATTGTATATGATTTTTTTAATAAAAAAATTGTTGATATTTTTGCTGATAATGGTAAAGTGCATGATTTTCAAATATTAAAAAATTCAAATCTTGAATTTTCAGAAAAAACAATAATTATTGGTGATTTAGGATATCAAGGTATACAAAATATTTATAAAAATATAATAATACCAATTAAAAGAACTAAAAATAAAAAATTAACTAAACAAGAAAGAAAATACAATAAGATTGTATCTAAAATTAGAATTAAAGTTGAACATGTCTTTGCTTGATTGAAAAGATTCAAAATTTTAGTAAATAAATGTAGAAAATCTAAATTTAGACTTATGTACTTAAGATTTAACTTACTTTGTGAAATTTTTAATAAAATAAAACCATTAAAATAAAAAAAATATTAAAAATATTTTTTTAAAATTTAAATTTTTATCGAGTTAATATAAAAATATTATTAACAATTTTTTGTTTAAAATGTAAACTCATTTTTTAAACTATTTTTTCAAAAAATATTTATTTCTATATTCAATAACACTAAATAGTTTTAAAACAATTTTATTGACAATTAATTAAATTTAATTACGGAATATGTCCAATGAAAAAAATATATGATAATTATCAAGATACTAACTTTAATTATAAAAATATAATATCAACAAAAAATGTAAAACAAACACAGGATGACAATGGTAATTTGTATTATACAACTTTTGATAGTTCTGATCTTCATATACTTGGACAAAAAATTTGAAAATATAATATAAGTACCAGAGATAATGAAATTTATTGAGAAAATAAAGAATTCAAAGTAGGTTCTTTTCACATGATAATTGATATTAAAGGTAATATTTATTTAACTTCTGCTGGTGGAGTAATAATTCTTAATAATAAAAATAAATTTAAAACTATGCCATTAGTTTCGGGTATGGTAACTGATATTACTTATTTAAAAAATAATATTTATGTAACAACTTTTGATGGTTTTTATAAATATAATATTAATACTGAAATTGCTGAAAAAATAAATTTACCAAACAATCTAATGGTTAATTCTATATTTATTGATAAAAACGAAAACATTTATCTTGCTATTTATAAATCTATAAATAAACCTATAAGTTATAGTGTGTTAATTATAAAAAAAGGTCAATCTGAAGCCAAACCAATAATTGGAGATGATTTTTTTAACATTAACGATACAATGTTAATAACAGAAATAAATAGTAAAATATATTTTTATAGTTTAAATTTAGCAAGTAAAAAAGCAAAATTATATTATAGTGATTTAGATAGTAATAAAGTAAATTATGTATTAGATTTATCAATTAATGTTCAAACATTATTTAATTTAAATAATGAACTTGGTTTAGTAACACATGAAAATGGAAATACAGTAATTGAAGTTTTAAATATTGATAGTATAGAAAAAAAATATGAAATAAAAAATAGTGTTTATGAGCAAATAATGCAAATACAGAAATTTAATATTTTATCTCTTTTAAATGAAAATAAAATTGATTATTTAAGTTGATAATCTTCTTGTTAACTTAAAAAACAATAAAAAACAATTTAAAAATGCATCTTTAAGATGCATTTTATTGTTATTTTAAAAATTAAAACTTAAAGCAATTATTAAATAATTGCTTTAATTTTAGTAGCAATAATATCAATAGCTACAGTATTATGAAAATCAAAAGGAATAATAATGTCAGCATAACGTTTAGTTGGTTCAACAAAAGCATCATGCATAGGTTTAACAGTTAATGCATATTGTTGTAAAACACTGTCAAGAGTACGATTTCTAAAACTAACATCTCGTTTAATTCTTCTTAGTAGTCTAGTATCACTATCAGTATCAACAAAAATTTTAATAGTAGATAATTCACGAATAATAGGATTTTCTAAAGCAAAAATACCATCCAGAATGATAACATCACCCGGACCAATAATCTCAGTGTTTTTACTGCGACTATTGATTTTAAAATCATAAATAGGCTCTTCAATAGCATTGCCAAGTAATAATTGTTCTAAATCATGAATTAATAATTTCATATCAATAGCATTAGGATGATCAAAATTAGTTTTTTTTCTTTCTTCAACTTTTAAGTTACTAAGGTCATGATAATAATTATCCATTTGTACAAAAATGACATTTTTTTTATTACAAGCTTCAGCAATTTTTTCTGCTACTGTTGTTTTTCCTGAAGCACTGCCGCCAGCGATAGCGATTAAATTAATTTTTTTATATTTCACATTTATCTCCTAAAATTTAAGATTGAGTTATTTTATCAAAGTATGATTGTAAAATAATAGCAGCAGCCAATTGATCTTTAACTTGTTTTCTTTTATTTGAAGAAACATTAGATTTAATTAATATTTGCTGCGAAGAATAGGTAGTTCTTCTTTCATCTTGTAAAACAATATTTAGTTTATCATTATTTTGTGTTAATTTAAATTTATCAATAAAATTTAAAACAATTTTTGCGCTGGGGCCGACTGTGCTATCCATGTTTAAAGGGTAACCAAAAACAAGAATGTCAGCATCATATTCTTTAATAGCATTTTGGAGTTGGATAATAGCATTATTAAAATCATGCTCTGGGAAACGAATAGTTTTTCAAGAAAAAGCAATTTTTCCTTCACCACGAGCAAGCCCTAATGTTTTACTACCTAAATCAATGCCTAAATATTTCATAAATTTATTATACTTAATATTTTTTTTAATTTTAATAATATATTAATTTTATAAAAAAATATTTTTTATATTGTAACTATAATAAAAATGTATTATGTCTATAAATTTTTATCTTTTTTATATTGTTTTTTTCTTCTGCAATTCTTTTTCTTTCTTTTTCAGCTTCTTCAATTCTTTTTTTTAACCTTTCTTCTTCAAATTGTTTTTTATTTTCTGCATCTTGTTTTCTTAACTTTTCAATTTCCTTATCTTTATCCATAATAAAAAGTTCCTCTTTTCTAATGTTAAACTTTGGATTATTTTTTTCTTTTTTTTAAAAATATCCATAAATTAGTATAAATATTTTTTAAAAAAAAATATATTTTTAAGTTATATTATAAATTAAGCAAATAAAATCATTTTTTTGTTTAATAATGGAAATTGATCTGAATCATAATCAGTGCTATTTATTAACTTTGGATCAATTTTTTTTGTATTTGAATATATTACTTTATAAGTCTTATTTATTTCATTTATGCTGTCTTGTATTTTTATTACTTCTGATTTATTAAAAATTGGAATATTACTATTGTTTTCTAGTTCTATTAATTTTTCTTCTAGTAAACTTATGTTTGGTTTATGAAAATATCTAATTTTTTTTTATTAAAGTTTCAAAATTAAAAATTTTATAAAAATTTGAAATAGAAAGAGAAATCATTTGAGAACCTGTTGCTAAGAAAAAAAATAATCATGTTTCTCATTTTTTCAATTTTAATTCAAGTAGGTCATGAGATTTTGTAACTTCATATTTAGTAAGTAGTGTTGTTGTTGTTTTAGTAATATTAGTAAAAACAGCATTGAAAAAAAAATAAAAAAATTGCCATTGAAAATTTTCCATAATTTGATTGTTTTGTAATTCAGTTTGAAATTTTTTGAGGACAAATATTAGTTTTAATTTTTAATGTTTCTAATCCTCATTTAAATATGGAATTAACTGGTCGTATAGAAAAATAAGTGATTGAATTTGCTAATATAATATTTGGTTTAGTAAAATATTTAATTGGTGGTTGGCCCTTAATTACTGGACCATTTTTGATATAAAATTCTAAATTTTAATTTGTAAAATTGGTGGTTTTAGAAATTTAGAATGTATTCTTTCATAATTATAAAACATAACATATTGATTTACATCATTTATAGCTTCATTGATGGATAAATATTGATTTGATCCTTTAGGTAGTCATTCTTGAGATAAATGAGAAAATCAGTTTTCAGATAATACATTACCACCAATATCATAAGGTTGTTTTTTGCTTAAAATTATTTGTTTATCCTCTGCTCATTTTGTGATATCCTGACAATAAAATTCGTTGGCGTTATCTGAATGTAAAATAACATTTTTTACTTGATTTCAAGAAAATTGTTTGTTGATTTTTTCAAGAGCAGGAAGAATTAAATCCTGATATGATTTATTAGGAGCAATATTATAACTAACAACATTATTTGAATAAAAATCAATAATTACAAAAAGATATAATCATCCTTCTTTAGTATTTATTTGTTTAGTGTCCATTGATCAAATTTGATTTGAAGAGGTTGTACTTTTATAATCTTTGTTTACTTTATCCATTGTAGGTATTCACTTATTTGGATTTTTTTTGTTTTTAGGATAGTTATTTTTAGTTTGTTTTAATCCTTGAATATTGTGTTCTTTCATAATTTTTCGCATTTGTTTTATTGATAATTCTATATTTAAAATGATATTTTTTTCTTGTTTTAATCACTCTTTAAAAGCTGAAAAAATTCTTAAATATCCATAAATTCTGCCTTTTCTTGTAGAATGAAATTCGATTAAAAGTTGGCATATTTTTTGATATTTATGATTGCATTTAATAATATGATTTTCTTCTTTTTTAATAGGTTTTTGTTTATTTTTTAAAAAGTAATATGTTGATCTGTTTAATTGAAGATATTGACATAGGTTTCTAATTGAATATTGATTTTTACAATCATCAATAATTTTAATTTTTTCTTTGATATTTAATTTGTTAATTACTAATGCTATTTGTTTAATTTTATCCATTAATAAAAATCCTTTCAGGTTAAAATTAGTGTTAATTATATAACACAATTGTTTTTAGAATACATTCAGGTTTTTTAAATTAATGGTCTAGTAAAAAGGGCTAAGTGGCATTCAATCACTTATTTTAAAGTTTTCTTGTATAGCATTTGCTATTGCACCTGTCATTATAGAATGTGCCATTAGTCATGTTACTGATTCTAAAAATAAATCAAATAATGAATAATTTATTCTTTCTTTTCATTCTAAAGTATCTAAATTTGATTTTTTTAATTTATTTAAATTATCAATCACTTTGTTTGCCGAAGATGTTAGTTCTTTTATTATAGTATTATCAATAGGCTTCTTTAAACAATTAAAGTCACTAATTTTTTCAACTTCTTTTTTAAAATTTGGATGATATTCAAAATCTGTAGGTTTTGGAAGATTATTAAGTTTTTTTATTAAATTATTAATATGTTTTATTCGTGTCATATTATTTTGTAATTTTACTTCATTTTCTTCATATAAAAGGGTTAAAAATTCATGCTTATATTTTTTAAATGGTTCAATAGGAATTTTTTTAATTTTAAAATCATTTATTGGATTACTTTTTTGAGTTTGGATTATATTTAAAATTGTATTTCTTGATCAATCAGCAATTGCTGAGGTAAAAAATGTCGTTAAAATAGTATCAATGAATGTTGTGAAATAGTTTTTTTTATTTTGAAATATTCCATAAAGATAATCTTCTGATGTATATTCTTGCTCATCAAAAATATATGTAGAAATTATTCTTTGTGCATTTTTTCCAGTAAATGCAATATAAACTAGTAGTAATCCTAACAATAAATTAGGTAATGTTTTTTTAATTTTGGCACTTATTGAAATATTGCTAGATGAAGTAGGATTATCAATAAGTTTTTGCATATATGTTAAATACTGATATAACTTTAATAAATTATCATAATTAATATTAATATTTAATTCTTGATTAAATGAGGTAATATTTTTTATAAACATATCTATATTATTAATAGAATTTATAGTAACGTTTTCTAAATAATAATAATATTTTAGATTTGATTTTTCGCCTCCTTTAACTTTGATAGGAGAGGAATCTAAAAGTTTAATATTCTTTAGGTCATTTGATAATTTGTCAATGTTTTCATATTTTTTAACGTGTTTATATAATTTATTATTTTTAATTAAAAATATTTCAAAAATAATTTGACTATTTGGAAAGGCAGTTCTTTTAGTTCAATATTTAAAATCATTTTTGTTTTTGTCATAAATTGTCATATAGGATTCATAAATAAGTGAATCAAGTTCATTAGATTTATTTCTAATTTCAGTTTTATATTCTCATTCTCCTTTATTATTTTTTCATTTCTTTGTTTTTCCACCAAAGCGATTGTTATTTTTTGTTAATTTTATTTTTTTTAAATTTCTCATTTTTAATCCTTTTTAATTATAAAAGTTTTATTTAATATATATTAATTTGTTATTAATAACAGTAGTTATATATTTTAAAAAGGATCATATTACAAGATCCTCAAAAGCAGTAGTATTAATTTTTTTGAATTAGTTTTACTATAACAATTTATAAGTATTTTAAAATCATATCCAAAAAATTACTGTTTATAAGTAAAGTTTTTAGTTGTGTTATTAATTTTTTTCCAATACCTTCTTAGATATATAATAAGAAGTAACTAAATTCTAAAGTTTTTAAAATAAAATACAATAAAAATTATTTTTAATTAACTTTATTTTTATTTTTATGAATAATAATCAAATTAATAGTGTTTATTTTATAAATAAAAATAAACACTATTAAATGTTTTAATCTTTTTTTTAATTCTTTGATTATTTTTGATTTTAGTAAAATTATGATAAGATATTTTTATATTTATATTAGTTTTTTGCTTTTAAAGTTTTTTTTATTAATAAAATAAATAAAAGGGTTTTGGTCTTTAAAAAAAACTGGTGTAAATAAAAACAATTATTTAGAAAATCAATATCAAAATAATTAGAGATAAATTGTTTTTTAACTTTTTACTAGCAAATAATGAAATATTCATATTTAAAAATAAATAAATAAATAAATGCAGTATTAATTGGATTGTTAATCTTAAGGAATTAAAAAAATTAACGTATAATTAAACTATCAATAATTATAATATAATATTATTTAAGGTTTCTTAAATTATTTTTTGTTTTTAGGAGGAACTATGAAAATTGCTTTTGATGTAATGGGTTCAGACCATGGTAGTTTGCCCGCTATTGCTGCAGCGTTAGAAGTTATTAAAGAATTCAAAAACGTTGAAGTTTGTTTAGTTGGTGATGAAAAACAAATTAATGGAAACTTGCAGATTTTATTAAAAAATAAGCCATTATCATCAAGAATAACAATACTAGCAACAACCCAAGTAATAACTATGAATGATGGTCCACTCGCTGGTATTAGAATGACTGATTCTTCTATGAATCAAGCTATTCAGTTAGTTAAAAATAAAAAAGCAGATGGGATTCTAACTTCGGGTTCAACTGCTGCCTATCTTGGTGCTTGTCATTTTTTATTAGGCGAAATCAAAGGCATTAAACGTCCGGCATTCATGCCAATTATGCCTACTTTAATAAAAGATCGACAAGTAGTATTATTGGATGTTGGAGCAAATATTGAAAACACTGTTGATGAATTAATTAATTTTGCATTAATGGGTCATATTTATTGTCAAACTATTCAAAATATTTCACGTCCTAAAATTGGTTTACTAAATATTGGTATTGAAGAAAGCAAAGGTCCAGAAGTAACTAAAGCAACATATGCTAAACTAAAACAATTAACACAAAAAAATGAAAAGTTAAGTTTTTTAAATTTTCACGGTAATATTGAACCACGAAATGTTTTAAGTGGTGATGTTGATATTATTATTTGTGATGGTTATTCAGGTAATATTGTTTTAAAATCAGTTGAAGGCATGGCATCATTATTATTTACATTAATTAAAAATGGTTATAAAAAAAATTTATGAACTAAATTTTTAGGTTTAATGTCAATTGGTATTTTTAAAAATATTAAAAAGACTTTTGATTATAAGAATACAGGTGGTGCTCAATTAATAGGTATTAATGGCATTGCTTTTAAAGCACATGGATCTAGTGATAAAAAATCTTATTATAGTACTTTAAAACTTTTAATTCGTGCTATTGAGCAAGATGTTACTAATAAAATAGCTAAACAAATTCAAGAATTATAATTTATAAATAAGTATTAAGGAGAAAAATATGATTAATATTGAACATATTTTAAAATCGAGTATTTTAGAAAAAATTAAATCTAATCGTAATTATCGTGAAGCGTTTACTCATCGTTCTTTTTCAAACGAACATAATTTAGATTATTCATATGAGCGATTAGAATTTTTGGGTGATTCGATTTTAGGGGAAAATATTTCAACTTACATTTGACACTTATTTCCAAATAAAGATGAGGGACAATTAACAAGTTTACGTAGTAAAGCAGTTAGACAAGAAACATTGGCAGCAGTGGCAATTGCTTTAGGATTACAAGATTATTTATTTTTGGGAAATGGTGAAAAAAATACAGGTGGGCAACAACGAGAAAGCATTTTATCAGATGTTTTTGAATCATTTCTTGCTGCAGTATATCTTGATTTAGGAAATAGTGCAGTGAAAAAAATCTTAGACTTAACCTTATTTGAATTGATTAAAACTAATCAGTTAGAAACAATTATTGATTATAAAACTAAATTACAAGAATTAGTACAGGCAGAAAAAAGAGATCCTATTAATTATAAAACTATGGAACAAATTAAAAAAGATAATATTACTTATTTTATTGTTCATGTGTATTTAGATAATAAAATACTAATGGGGAAAGGAGTAGGAACAAATAAAAAGAAAGCTGAGCAAGAAGCAGCAAAGTCAGCTTTAGCAAAACTGTCAAAATCTAATTTATTAATAAGTGATCATAAGAAGGGATAAACATGTTTAAATTATTACGTAATTATATTCGTGAACAAAAAAACAATTTATTACAAATGTTTGGTTTAGGTTTTTTAGTAATGATTATGATTATTGCCTTTTTATCATTAAATTTTTCTAATAATTATTTATTTGAACAATATGTTAACGATATTGCTCATAATGAATTTAATCAATATACATTTTTTTCACCAGTAGAATATGTTAATTTTGATGGAAAATATAATGAAAAAGATAAAGCTGGTTCTTATTTAAATAATATTAATTATTATCAAAAAGATAATACTATTGATAAAGAAAAGATGGCAAAAGCTACTTTTCAGTTAACAATACCAGATGCTACTAGACCTGATGTATATCGTTTTACTTTTCATGGTGGGGACGCTAGTAGTAAAGAATATTTTGCTATTGGTGATAGTCTTTTTAATGATACTAGCCATAATTATATTGATTTTAAAATTAATATTCCTATTAATTATCCATCTTATGATACTCATAAAGAAACGATAGAACAATATGCTAATATGATTAATCAATATCTATATGATCCATTACATCCAGAAAATGCAACAAATTTTATGATTACTAGTGAAGCTGCTTTACAATTTTATAACGATAATTTTAAGGGACAATTGTCATATGCTAATCGAAACTATAGTGAAATAGATATTAAAAATGAAGCTAAGTTATATGAAATAATGTCAATGGGAATGTTATATAAAGATATTGAATGACAACATGCTGTTATGGTCCGTGATTTATTAATTACTAGTAAAAATTTTGCTTTTATTGAAACAGGACCCGAATATATTGTTAATAAAGCAATTATTGTCAAAGATGGTGGTCCAAGTTTAACAGAAAAACCATTACAAGATAATGAAATTTTAATTTACAAACATTTTGCTGAACTAAATAATTTACATATTGGTCAAAATTATGTAATTGCTGGACAAACGTTTATTATTCGTGGTTATGCTACAAGCTCATTAGCAGCATTTGTTGGTCGTTATTTTGGTAATTCACTTGATTTAAAAAATAATACTGTCGCTTTTACTAATGGTAATACGATGCGCAAAGTTGAATCCGATTTAAAGGCATTTAGCAGTAATATTGATGATTTTTTTTTAGGTATTAATCCTGATTTGGCTAAAAATATTGATTCACAAATAAACAATGCACAAATAAACAATGAATGAATTTATAATTATCTTCATGCAACTTATAAAACACCTACTGATATAGCAAGTACAAAATATTATAATAATGGTATTGATTATAATAAAATAGTTTCACCTTTAAATATCAATAATCTTAGATTTTATACTAGTATGCAAGAATGATCTTTTAGTTCCATTAATAATAGAATTAATGTTATTGAAGAGATTTCTAGTTTATTTTTAATTTTGATTTTTATTGTGACTACTATTATTATTTTTATTATTACTTTTAAAATGATTGATCGTAATAAAAAATTAATTGGAATTTTAAAAGCAACAGGATATAAAAGTTGACAGTTAAGTATATCATTAGTAATTTCAATTATTGCTCCTTTAATTATTTTCGCTATTATTGGTGTTTTAATTTCGATTCCAGTTGCGCATTATTTAATTTATATTACTAATATTAGTACTGTTGCCTTAATTAGTTATGGTTGGTACTTTAATATTGTTACCGCTATTTTATTACTTGTTATTCCAATCATTAATTTAACTTTCATTAGTTTTTTAATGGTATTATTCTTATTAAGAAGTAAACCCTTAGATTTAATTACTAATAATATTTCAAAACAAAAATATAAAATAAATATTAGTTCAACTTTTACTTTTATTGCAAGATATGTGATTGGTAGATTTAGTTATCGTAATAAGTTGGCCGTTACTACTTCACTACGTAGTTTTGGTAAAACATTAATTATGTGTTTTACTAGTATTTTTGCTGCAACATTAGTATTCTTTGCGCTTGCTGCTAGTGGTTTAGTTAATAATATGTTAGGTTCACAATTTGCGGGAACTAATTTTAATTATCAAAATGGTTATCAATTTGATGATAATATTAAAACTAACTTTATTAATAACGAAAATAAATTAATGTATCAATTTAATAGTGTTGATAATATTAAAAGCAAAATTTCATTATATCCAGAATTATTAGCGGCAATTAAACGATTTGATCCTCTTAATCCTAATAAATCAATTATGATTAATGTTCAAAATCGTTATATTATGGGTAGTGAATTATTAAAAATAAAACAGTGAATTGCTGCTAATCCATCAAAGATTCCACCAATAGTTAAGGATTTCTTAGAAAAAAATAAAATATTATTTAATTATTTAACCAATAATAACGGTAAAAACAATACTGATTTAATGATAAGTTTTGGTTTAATTCCTTATGATGAACAGCATGAAGTACCATACACACAATTAGAACTTGATAAGGCTAATCTGTTACTTCCTAATCAGCGTGGTGCTGTTTTTGATAATGATACACAAACCTTATCAAAAGAATCTTTTAAAAATTGAAGTGTACCAAGAACTGCTTATGGTATTGATGATAGTTTAAGTGATTTTTTATCTCTAAATTTTAGTATAAGTGATTTCTCTACTTTTAGTAAATTAAATTTAGCTGATATGGAAGTTTCTAATAATTGGCAAGATAAACAATTTATTAATATTCGTAATCATTTAATTCAAAAATTAGGAATTAAAAATCCAGATAGTAGTGCTGTTCAATTTATTCCAATGGCTACTTCTGCTTTACCTTCGGTTGCCAATGTTTATAATGGTGGAGAACAACTTAATAATAGTGTTATTTATAGGTATAAAGGATTAGATAATCAAATAAAATATATAATTGGTATTGCTTATGATTATATTAATAAATTAGATCCAAAAATAATAGTAATGCCTAAACTTTGGCTTAATGATATTTTGTTTGGTAGTAAAAGTGATTTATTAGAAAATAATTTTGCTAATAGTAAATTAAGCAAATTTACTGATAATGAGTTTAAACATTACTTACCAATTATTAGTAATAAAAATGATTATAATATTGATTTAGCACAAATTTCACACTCAAGATATTTGGAAAGTAAAGGTATTAGTACTTCATTATCATCAGTGTATGATATTAGCAATTTACGTAGTATTATGAAGAATAATCAATATAGTTTACAAATAATCATTTCATTTTTTGGTATTTTTAGTGTTATATTATCATTAATGATTATTGTTATTGTTACTAATATTAGTGTTCGTGATAATTTAATATTAATTAATATTTTACGAAGTTTAGGTTATACTGCATTAGAAGTTTCTTATAATTTCTTTCTGGTAATAATACCGGCATTGGTAATGAGTAGTTTGGTTGCTGTTTTTATTGTTCCTTCTTTAGTAATGGTACTTTCTAATTTATTAGCAACTTTTGCAAAAATCGCATTTCCTATTGTTTTTCGTTGATGATATTTTGCATTGATGATTAGTATAAATATTTTAATTTATTTAGTCTCATACATTATTACTTGAAAGTTAAACGTTAATAATAAACAATTAATGACATTAACTAAATAATATATAATCTGGTTTGCTGCTATTAAATAAAAAATTACACATTAAAATGTTTTAATTTTAAAAAATATTTTTAAATTGATAAAATTAATTTGAAGTATCAACTGAGATTAGTGGAATATGGTAAAAATATTTTTTAATTATTTGCGTGAACAAAGAAAAAATATTATTCAAGTTTTAGGGTTAGGCTTTTTAGTTATGATTATGATTATAACTTTTTTAAGCATTCAATTTTCTGATCAATATGTAGAAAATCAATATTTAAATGATATTAGTCAAAATACTAATTTTCAAGAATTAAATGAATTACCAATTGAAAAAATAGTTTTGAAAAAGAATATAGTTATTATAAAACACATTTAGGATTATGATTGGAAATATGTCATATTATAAACAAGATGATAGTATTGATACTTTTAAATTAAATCATGCAACTTTTCAAATTGCTTTAGTTAATGCTAATACCGATACTTATCGTTTTATTTTTAATGGTAGTAGTGATTTAAGTGATTCTCATGCTAATAATTATTTACAAATTGGAAATAATATATCTACTAAATATCATCATGATTATGTTGATTTTAAACTATTAGTTCCTAATGATTATCATCAAGGTTATAACTCTTCTGAAGAATATAAAAATGCAATGCGTAATTTAATTAATAGTTATGTTTATGATGGAAAGACAAATATTAATCAAGTAAACTATTTTATTTTAAATGATAAAGCATTAAAAATTTATCAAGATGAAATTTATCATAAAATATCATACGCTAATCATGAATATAATACAATTGATATTTCTTTGCAATCACAACTATATTTTTTAATTATTAATGGGATGTTATTTCAAAATATTGAATGAAATCAATATACTTTAGTTAATGATTTATTAATGACCGGTAAATCTTTTCTCTTTACACAAACAGTTCCTAAAAATATTATTGATCCACCAATTTTAGTAGGTAATTATAAACAAAGTTTGGAAGAGTTACCATTACAAGATAATGAAATTTTAATTTATGAACAATTTGCTAATAATAATAATTTAAAAATTGGTGATAAGTACAATATTGTTAATCGTACTTTTACTGTTAGAGGATTTGTTACTAGTCGAAATAGTGCTTTTATTGCCAATAATATTAGTGGATTGATGGATCCAAAAAATAAAACCGTTGCTTTTGTTAGTTAATAGTAATACAATGGTTAACATCAATAATGATTTTAAGGGTTTTATTGATAAAAATAAACAAAAAATAGTTTTAATCCCGTTTATCCTGAACGTAGTTTAAATCCATGATTATATAATATATTACATAATCAATTAGCATATGGTCATCATTATCAAAATCTTACTAATGGTATAAATTTTGCTAATGTTGCTAGTATTTTAACAAATGATGATTATTTATGAAGACCTTATAATGAAAATGCTATTTTTTTCTTAAATGAGCGAATTAATTTAACACAAAATGTTGGTATAATATTTTTAACATTAATTTTTACTGTTACTAGTGTTATTATTTTAATGGTAGTATGAAAGATGATTCATCATAATCATAAATTAATTGAAATTTTAAAAGCATTGGGTTATAAAAATTGACAATTAACAATTTCTTTAGTTTTAGCTATTATTTGACCTTTATTTATTTTTGCTATTATTGGTGTTTTAATATCGGTATTTATTAGTCATATTCTTATTAATAGTCATAACTTATATTTAGCGCTAATTAACTATGGATGATATATAAATGTGCATATGACAATTATTGTGGTAACTGTTCCTTTATTGTTATTAGTAATTATTAGTTTTTTTATAGTTTATTTATTTTTACAAAAAAAACCACTTGACTTAATTAGTAGTAAAAATTTTAAAAAATATCATCATTTAAATATTAGCAAAATTTTTAATTTTATTAGTGTTAAAGTTATTGGCGATATTAGTTATCATAATAAATTGGCAATAACTATTAGCATGCGCAGTTTTGGTAAATTAGTTATCATTAGTATAGTTAGTATTTTTGCTGCCACATTGATGCTATTTTCAATTGCAGCTAGTGGTTTAGTTAATGATATGTTATCATTACAATTTGAAGGGATTAATTTTAATTATTTAAATAGTTATCATTATGAAGACATTGAAAATAATTTTATTAATAATAACAAGCAGTTGCTTTATAACATTGCTCCAGTTTCACAAATAGAATCAGGAGTATCACTTAAACAAGATTTACAAGATGCTATTGATTCATATTTAATAAATCCTAATAATCCAGCCCCCGTTATTCGCGATTTACGTAATAAATATATTTTGGGTAGCGATTTATTAAAGATGCGTAAAAATTTTGAAAAATCGACAACATGAAATTTATTACCACAAACATTTAAAAAACAGTGTGCAAAACAAATAAATATTATTAATTATTTAACAAATGAAAGTGGTAATAATAATGATTTATTAATTAGTTTTGGTATTATTCCTTATCAGGAACAAAATGAGTTACCTTTTATTAAATTGAATATTGAAGATTCTTATGATTTGGATTTTAGTCATAACAATGCTATTGGTAATACTTATGATAGTGTAACTCAAACTTTTAATGATTCATGCTTTAGCAATGAAGTTACAATAAGACAAACTATCTATGGTATTAATGCAAATAGTAATAATTTTATTAAACCTAATTTAATTAATAGTAAATTTAAAAAATTTATTAATATGAACAATGATACAATGAACACTTCTGATTTTTGATTAGATAAAGAATTTACTAAAATGTTAACAATGTAAAAAAACAATTACATATTACTAGTACTAATGCTCCAAATGTTACCTTTTTACCAATTGCAGCATCTAATGCCCCAGCATCCAATACTAGTACTGGTAATGGTAACAATATTGGTAAAGCAATTTTATATCCATATTTTGATTTTAATGGTAATAAAAAATATTTAATTGGTATTATTTATGATGGCTTTAGGAATTTAGGAATGTCAACATTATTAGTAACACAATCACTTTTAAATAGTGCTATTAATGAAAATACAGGATTATTAATTAATAATGCCAAAATGAGTAAATTTAATGATAATGAGTTACGACATTACTTAACTTTTATTAATACTGAAAATAATTATAATCTTGATTTAACTAAAATTTTGAATACTGACTACATTAGTTCTAGTGGTTTTATTAGTTCTTTGAGTGGTATTGTTCCAATTGGTAATGAAAAAGCAGCATTGGAAAATAATGAAATAAGTATTCAATTACTTATTGGTTTTTTTGCAATTTGTAGTATTATATTATCATTTATGATTATGACTTTGGTTACTAATATTTTAGTTCGTGATAATTGAATATTGATTAATATTTTAAAAGTATTGGGATATAATACTATGGAAGTATCGTACAATTTTATTATAATTATTGTCCCTTTAATTTTAATTTTCTCAGTTTTTAGTGTTTTTATTAGTCCAATATTAATTAATATATTAGCACAACAGTTAATTACTTTTAGTCATGTTATTTATCCAATTATTTTTCGTTGATGATATTTTTTATTAGCTTTTGCTATTAATATTATTGTTTATATTAGTGCTTATATTATTACTTGATTATTAAATTTTAGAAAATATAAGTTATGAGCATTTATGGAGTAAAGATATTAGTTAATAAAATTTTATTCCAGTAAAAATTTAAAAAAGGAAGTTTATTATGTTTTTAATTGATTTTCACTTAGAAAGGCATATAATGAATTTATAATGTTTTTAAACCCATTGTTTTAATTTTAAAGCAAATGGGTTTTTTATGTTAAAAAGGAGATGAACTTATGGAACAGCAAGAAAGTAAAACACAAACATCTAGCAATGAGTTAAAATCAAAAATAGAAATTGGACAAGAAAAATTACAAAAAGAAAAAGATAAATTAATAAAATTACAAAGTGAATCAGAAACAGTTTCTGTTTCTAAGGAAACTAAAAAAGGAATTGCAGAACAAATAGAAGCAATTAATCAATTAGAAAAAATGATTAATGAAGTTAAAAAACAACTTAACAAAAATGCTTATTAAATAAGGAGTAAAATATGCCATTAGATAAGGATAAGGATAAACAAGATTTACAAATTAAAATATTTACAGATGAGCAAATTCAATTACTTACCGAAGATGATATTAAATCATTATCAATTGAACAAATTCAAGTATTTAATGAAAAAATTGAAGTATTAGATAAAGAAGTTGAAAAAAGAACCATAATATTATCAGATTATATTGATGTAATTACTGATGCTACTTCTAAAATAACTAGTTTATTAGAAGAAAATGTTTTTTTGGAAAAACAAAAAATCGGCAATTTTAAAAATTTTATTATTACAATGTTTAGTTTTGGTTGTATTAATAAAAATAAAAGAATAGAAAAAAAACTAAATAAAAATAAAAAGGAAATACAAGAAAAAACTAATGAACGAACAGATTTAAAAATAATATTTGAAAATATTAGTTTAGAAAGAAAAAAAATAAATGATGAGTTAAATAATTTAATTAAATTAACTGAATTATGAAAAAATATTAATGATAAAAAAAATAGTATAAAAAACACTTCACCAGCTAAAGAATTTTCTTGTTCTAAATTTGTTGAAGAAATTAATGCTTTAGAATTAACTAGTCAAACACCAGTAAATGATCGTGTACAAAACTTACCATAAATATAACCATTATTTATGAATATAGTAGTGCTTATTAAAAAGGAAAAAAACTAAAAATGGAACAATATTATGAATTATTAGGTTTATCTATTGGTGCAACAATTCCTGAAATTAATGCATCTTTTAGACGTTTATCTTTAAAATTACATCCAGATAAAAATACTAATAATCCAGAAGCAACTATTAATTTTCAAAAATTAAGTGAAGCGCGTAATATTTTAGTTAAACAAAAAGAATATGAAGAAAAAACTAATAAAATATGGAAAGAAAATTTAAAAAAATTATATTGAGTTATTACCTAAAATACTTGATTTTAAAATAGAATTAAAGAAATTAGAAAAAGAACTTTTAACTTTACAGTCAAAAAGTTCTAAATTAAGAAAATCTATTATTAATTTAAATACAAAGAAAATAAATCCAAGAATTAATTTTTATATTAAATGTATTACTTTAGGTTTTTATGATTGAAATAAAATAACAGAAAAAGAACTATGTGAAAATAAAAATGAATTTATAAAAACCAATAGGGAAAAAGAAAATTTAAAAGAAAAATATGATATAGTAAAAACTAATATGCAAATATTAATTAATGAGCAAAACTTATTATAAGAAGATCTTAAAGAATTATTTGCAAAAGAAAATGATTTGAAAAAATATATAAATTCATTTAATTTAGAAGAAAAAGATTCAATAAGAGATTGAAATAAATACTTTTCATCATCAGTTTAATGATATAAATAATATTATATGAATAGTTAATTATTTAAATATAAATTTATATTTATGGTTCAACTAATAATTCATTATTTGATGTTTGTTCATCATTGCTTTATTCAATAATATTATTATCAATAATAATATTATATTGTAAATATTTATTTCAAATACTGATAATTGGTTTATACAGAAAACTACTAAACATGAAGTTACCAATGCCATGAATAGCATCAAAACTTAATCCAGATAATCAGTAAAGATAAAAACTGGATTTACCGAATAATATTAAATGAATTAGAGCATCAAATGTACCAAAAGTAAAACCTCATAAACTTGTAATAATTACAAAAATTCATCAATGCTTTTTAATTAAATGACGAAATATTCAAATTATTATGACCAATATTGGTCATATACTAAAATACAAAAATATTCAACTATTACCACTGTAAAGTAGAATTTCTAATGAAGCAAAAATTAAAGGAATAGTAATTGACATATATAGTGGAAAAACTAATGTTGAAAATGCTAATAGAAAAGTTACAACTTCAATATTTGGTAATATTGCTAGTACTTCTTTTAAAGCAAAAACTAGTGCTGCATATGAAGGAATAATCAAGATACGAATTAATTTTTGGACATGGTTACTCATATTTGTTCTCGGCTTTCTTTATTTTTTAAATTTAAAACCACCTCATAAAGGTGGTTTAGTTATACTAATCGGAGATAAAACATCAATTAAAATTATATAACTGTTATCTGCACCCAGAGATTAGTTTAATAGTGTTAAATAGATAGGTCTACTGGCTTAACTTCATTTTACTTGTTACCCTTCTCAAAATCTTTGATTTCAATGGATTATGTAACTTTTATCAGTATCACAGTTGCTGGGGTAGCTTAAGATTACTTAATTCCCTTTTATGAACAGTTGTTCATCTATTTAATTTTATTCAGTTGTATTTAAGGATAAATGATTTAATATATTAAAAATATATTACACTTTTTGTTTATTTTTTGTTTAATAATGACACTAATTGTGCTTTTGGTAAATTATTCATTTCATTTTGATATTGTTTAAACATATTTTTACATGTTGTAAGTTCAGTTAATGCTTCTTTTAAGTTACCTCAACCTTCAATTATGACTTTCTTTTTTTGTAATTCTTTATATTGTAAAAAGAAATTAACAATTTCATCACGTAAATGTTGTGGTACATCTTTTAGATCTTGATACTCATTAAAGCGTGGATCAGAATTAGCAACACCAAATAATTTAGTATCAATTTCACCACCGTCAATCATTTTAATCATTCCTAAAACTCTAACTTCTACTAAGCAACCAGGGAAAGTTGGATAAGTAATTAAACTAATAATATCTAAAGGATCACCATCATAATCTAAAGTTTCAGGAATATATCCATATTCACCGGGATAAAAATTAGCACCATAAAGAACACGATCTAATATCATAGTTTTAGATTTTCAATCATATTCATATTTATTACTTGATCCTTTGGGAATTTCAACTACCATTTGCATAATGTTATTTTCACTTTTATTCATTAATACTTCATCTCCTTTTAAAAATTAATTTTATTATATAATAAATAAACGTTTTTTTATATATAATTAAAATAATAAATGTATTTTAAGGAGTAAAAGATGAGTTTAAAATATGAGAAAAAGTGACAACAATTTAAAAGTAATATTAATAATTCTTTAAAATTAACTACTCATAGGATAGCATTAATTAGTAGTTTATTGGCAGTTACAACATTAATGACCTTATTAGAAACACCACCTATTTTTTTACCTTTTTTAAAAATTGATTTTGGTAATACTATTAATTTAATTGCATTGTTAATTATTAAACTTCCTTATAGTTTGTTAATTGCCATTATTGTTCCTTGACTAAGTTTAATCTTACCTCATTTTCCTTCTGGTAATGCTGAACCAATTGGTGAATTTGCTTATATGTTAAGTACCATTACTTTATTGTTATTATATAGTAGTTTTAAATTATTATTTAAGCAATTACCATTTTGAAAAACGCAATCTAATAATTCTTGAAAACGATTAATGATTATTGAAATACCAACAGTTGTTATTACTTGTATTTTAGTATCATTAATTAGTGCTTTTTATAATTGAGCTTTTATTTTAGACATGTATGGTGTTGGTGATCTTAAAGATAAGATTTGAATTGTATTTGCACCATTTAATTTAATTAAATTTACTTCAGTTTTGCTTTTATATTTATTATTAGTTAGGCCAGTACAAATTTTAGTACAACATTTTAATATTTAAATAATATATTTTAATTGATCTTTTTTTAATTCTATTACTAAAGATTCTTCACTATTTTGTTTTATTTCTGACTCTTCTCAAGGTCTTCAAATATTTACTTCTTCTTTATAATCTTCATCAATTACTAATCGTTCTGAATCACTATCTTCTTCTGAATTATCAAAATAGTTGTTTTCTATTTGTTTGTTAATATTTACTGATAATAAATTTATTGTTTGCTGTTGATTTAAAAATTCTTCTTTATAATTTTGATTTTCATTATTATCACAATTTATTTCTGCAATATTGATGGCTGCTTCTAATATATCTCTTGGAGCTGAGTTGACTGAATGTTTTGCTTTAAGTTCATTCTTTCTTGCTTTTTTCTTTCAAATTCAAATTGTTGTTTTTGAAATGCCAGTTTCTTTTTTGATTTCACCATAACTTTTACCATCTTGTAAATATTGTAATAATTTTTCTTTTATTTCTGGTGTATATTTTTTTGCCATCTTTTAATCTTCCTTTTCTTTTAGCAATTTTATTTAATAAAAATCCTAATACAGAAAAATATCTATATAAGGATTTAACATTATTTAAATTAATGATTAATATTATAATTTATTTTTTTAGTTTTTGTTATTTTTATTTTAATAAAAATTATCTATCAAATTATTATTATGATATTTTTATTGTTAATTAATTTTCTAAATTAGAGTAGTATTAATAGTTTTTATAAAAAATTAATAAATGTCTTGTTTTTTAATTAAAAGTAATTTATAATTTTTATAAATAAGTATTTAATTAATTAAATACCTATTTTAAAAAGGAGAAGTTATAATGATAGTTAAAAGTGTTGACCAAGAAAAAGAAAAAGTAGATATAAAAACAAAGAAAAAAATAAAGATTAATTCAAAACAACAAATTTTTAATATTACTTTGACAGGAATTTTATTGGGATTAGCTGTTGCTTCTTCATTAATTGAAATACCTATTCAGTTTATGGGAGTAATTTTACCATTAAGAATTTTTGATTCATTAATTATTGCTTTTGCTTTACCAATTATTGGTTTATATTATACATTAGCAATTGGTATTATTGAACCTTGATTACATTTATTAGCAGATAGTGATCATCCGCCAATTCAAATTTTCTTTGATAATATTGCTAATATTTTATTTATTGTTTCTTTTTATTTTATTTACTACTATCTTTTTAAATTGTGTAATAAAAGTAAAAATTTAAAAGTAGATACTAGCAAAAAAGTAAGTGCTGGTCTAGTAATAGTACCCTTAAATGCGATTATTGCTACTTTATCTTTTGCTTTAACTTTAGTAGTACTTTATTTTAGTCCTAACCTACCAAGACCTGATGAATATGATAATAATATTCTTAATTTTAATAATCATTCAGTAATTATATTATTTATTTTACTTGGTATTGAAATTTTAAGATTTATTTTTATCTTTATCTTATTTAGCTTAGTTGAAAGAAAGATAGGTTCTGCTAAACGTTATTATTTTTAATAAAAAGTATTTTATTTTATAAAATAAAATGTTAAATTAATACTTATTAATTAAAAATAAAATGTGGAAGTAACATATGAAGTTAATAGTTATTTTAATTATTATCATGAGTATTATTTTTTTAATTGGTTTTATAATAATATTTTTTCTGAAATTAAGAAAAAAGAAAATAAAATCATCAAGGAAAATAAAATATCGTTTATGTGATCCAAATTCTTATCATAGTAGCATTATCAAGAATAGAAAGTTTAAAAGTAATAATGATTTAGTAAATAATAAAAAAGTATTGGAAATGTTAACATATTTACAAGAAAGAGATATCGCTAATTATAATAATATTATTCCTACTTTTTATAGCATTTTGGAAAAACCTATCCAACATAATTTGGAAGCTAATAAAAATGTTAATTATTTATTAACTAATATTGTTGATATTTTATGTCACCATCATCACTGTATGGTAAATCCCTTACATTTGATTAAACATTTGTTTAATCAAATGTAATAATAAATTACATCAACACAAAAAAAATTCTCATTTTACTCAAGAGAATAATCATTCAGTTAAACCAACACATGTTTTTAATAAAACACAAACTAATGCTTCTACACCAAAAACTAATGTTTCTACAACAAAAAAAATAATAAACATACTTTCTCATAAATTTATAAATATTCCTTTACTAGTTATTAGTCCTAACTTAACAAAAACGGAATATCTAATTAAATTCATAATTAAAATGTATTAAATATCTACTAATTTAACTTATTAGTAGATATTTTTTTAAAAATAAATTTACTGTACATTATTTTGTAATAGTTTATAATAATAAGAAAATCATTATAAATGGAGTGTAAAATATGAGACGAAAATTAAATTTATTTTTTACTACCAGCCTTTTATTAAGTTCTAGCATGTCGCTTTTAGCATTCACAATTGATACAAACAATATTAGTATTAATAATTTTGCCAACAACAATGTTGATACTAAAACAGCAACTAAGTATGCTAATGAAACCTCTATTGTTGGTAAATCGTTATTAATTGCTAAAAATAAAGGTTTTAATACTAATAATTTATTAAATGATATGTATAATCAAACCCCTTCTATTCAAATTGATAATCTTACAGGTAAGAATACTGGAAATGATTTTATTAATGATTGAACTAGTAACTTAGATGGTAATAGTATTAATACTATTCAGGCTTTATTTCAACATAATGGTATTAATCAATCTAAAGTTGATTCTATCACTAATAATATTAATAGCTATAATAGTTATCGTGACATATTGCCAATGCTTAAAAATTATTTAAATAATTCTATTTTATCTAATGATGATACTATTAATATGATTGATGGAATGTTAAAAAATATTAAAAATTTAATACCAAATATTAATGATTACTTATCTTATACTAATTATATTCCAATTATAACTAATACTATTGATGAATTATTAGCAGATTGAGATCAAGAAGATAATTTTAGTGGTAATACTACTTTTGAAAAAATGCAAAATTATATGTCAAAGAAAGCGACATTTGCTCAAGCTTGAAATATTCCAAGTCATGAAAAGTGATACTATGTTAAAGATGAAGCAAAAAATTGAAATTGAAATCAATTTTATGAATATATAGCTGGTGTTAATTTTAATTATATGTTTAAGTCAATATCAGGAAAACATATTGGGGAAATGATTAGCGATAATATTAAATATGCTTTATGAGGTGCTGGACCTATCGGTTTTAATTCTGATAATTTTAATGTTACATTTAGTGAAACTCTTAATAAGATTTTAACAAATCCAGTGGCATGACCTTATTTAATAAAAACAATAATACCAATGGTTAAAAGTGAAGTATTAAAATTAACTAATCCAACTCTTGGTATTGATAGTATTACTTGAGATGATAAAACACCACTTAAAAATAATACAGTTCAACTAAAAAAAGTATTAACTATTTTTCAAGAATTAATATCTTCAAAAGATAATATGCTTAAATTAGTTACCAATTTAATGACCGGACCTTTTGGTGAAGATATTATTGCGAAAGCTACCTTTGCATGAACTGATTCATATTGAACATTACCTGAGATTCAAAAGAAATTTTCTTTTATTTCAGCTATTAGTGATATTCCTCAACAAGTTGTTAATAGTTTAGAATCAGCAATTAAAAATGTTCCAATTAATGACACAATTAATAAAATATTTGAGTTTACTAATAAATATTTAACAACAAATCCATTAATTGATTTAAAAGATTTAGTAAAATATTTAGATTTAACTTTCGGTAGTAAAGATTTTATTAATGCTTTAAATAATCTTAAATATATTATTAATCACCCAACAACAGATAATATTAGTAAAACTAAAGAAATATTACAATTATTAGGTGTTCAATTTGGTGATGAAACTAATTTTAAACAAGATAGTGTTCTTGCAAACTTTTCTAATTGATTAAATACTCCTACTAGTAGTTTAAATTCCTTACTAAATATAATAGTTGATAAAACACATCATAATGGTATTCTTGATAATATGTTAAAGGACCAAGAAAATTTATATAAAGATATGTATAGTAAATATTTTGATATTAACAATAATAGTTATTTTACTTTAAGTGATATTGCAATGAATACATTTAAACATGATGATGGTAGTGTTAGTGCAGTTTTAAGTTATAAAATTAAAAATAATTTAGATAATAAAAGTTATGATATTACATTTAAAAATGCTAATTTTCTTACAAGTAAAATCTTTAAAATAAAATTATTTCATATTAGTCAATAATTTTTAATAATTTTCTTCAATAATTAGATATTTTAATTTAAAAAGTATATTAATATACAAGTCAGTTATTGCATTTCTCTTTAAACAATTTAAAATATAGATAACTTATAGATTTAAGAAAAAGTTATTGGGGAAAATAAAGGGGACTAATTATGAAATCATTATTAACAACATTAAGTGTTTTAACACTTGCAACAACCACAGGAAATTTAATCAATATTTTAAATACAATTGAAGAAAAAACTAATATTACAACTAATTACATTCAAAGTAAAACACAACAAGATACAATTTACAAAAATAAAAATGGAGAAGAAATAAAAACTAATATAGAAGATTTGTCAGAGATAGAAAGTAAAGAGGTTGTTCAAATTGGATTTTATAAAAATGAGAAAGAAGAAATTCAAGTTGCTAGAATGTCAGAAACAATTGAAAAAGTACCTGACAAACTACCATCAGAAATAACATCTTTGAGTTATATGTTTACTCGTGCGAAATCATTTAATCAGGATTTGTCAACTTGAGATGTATCTAATGTAACAAATATGAGCAGTCTGTTTAGTGCCACATCAGTATTTAATGGTAATATTACTAATTGAAATGTGTCGAAAGTGACAACTATGAAACAAATGTTTTATTATGCAGCCACATTTAATCAGGATTTGTCAAAATGAGATGTATCTAATGTAACAGATATGTCTGCTATGTTTGGTAAAACGTGAGAATTTAACGGTAATATTACTAATTGAAATGTGTCGAAGGTGACAACTATGAAATATATGTTTACTGGGGCAGTAAAATTTAATCAAAAGATTTCAGATTGAATTGTGTCGAAGGTGACAACTATGAATAATATGTTTAGTGCTGCTGGATCATTTGAAGGTTCATCATCATTTAATCAGGATTTATCAAAATGAGATGTATCTAATGTCACAGATATGAGTGGTATGTTTAGTAGAACTTGAAAATTTAATGGTAATATTTCAACTTGAATTACTTCAAATGTCACAGATATGAGTGGTATGTTTGCATATGCAACTTCTTTTAATCAAAATATTTCAAAATGAAAAGTTGAAAAATTAAAAAACCATGATAATTTTGCTATTGAGTCAGGCATTGCATCAGATCTTAGTAAATGACCAAAATTTAATAAATAAAATAAATGTTTCAAGAAGAAACAATAAAAAATATAAATAAAAAATGATTTTAAATAATATTTGTTTAAAATCATTTTTTTAATTTTTTATTAATAATCTAAGTAAAGATTATTATTTACATTACTTAAGATAATTTTTATTTTCTTTATTTTGAATATTGTTTTTTAAATGTTTTGATTTTATAATGTATATGAACAGACAAGAAATATATGCTTAAATCATTAAGCCTGTTTAGTATTATTACCTAAACAGGTTTTTTTGCTGTTTAATTAGAGAAATTTTTACTTAGAAAGAAGAGTAATCAAATGATAAATAATCAAGAACAGTATAAAAAAATTATTACTATTGCTTTAAATGCTATTGGTGCTGGTAGTGCTGGTGCAACTACTAAATTATTACATAATGCTCGTCAAGTTTCACAATGATTAAATTTAGCAAATGCTTTAAATAGGGGTGTTTTTGGGACAGCATTTACATTTTTACCAGATAGTAAAAAAGTAGCAACATTAATAGAAGTTTGAAAAATATTAACAAATACCTCATATATAGTTACAACATTAGATGTTAATTTTATTAAAACAATATTTACTAAAGCAAGTAATTGAGATTTAACAATTCCTAATTTACTACCATTTATTAGTTTTGAAATATCTGCTATTTCTGGTGTTTTGGCTGGAACAACAACACTTACACGTATTTATTTTACTAATAAAGATTCAGCAACTAATAAAATATTAAAGTCAATTGAAGATGGTTTTAATTTATTTTGTCCTTTTGCTGCAATTTTTGGAGGAGGATCATTATTTTGAACACCTGGTCTTGATTCAAAAATTATTGCTCCAATTTTTGCTACACTTGATGGAGTTTCTGGAACTACTAATTGATTAATAAATAAATTTTGAAATGCTATTGATTTTGAAACTAATAATGAAAATCAGAGCATATTGGATAATGAAGAAAATGGTACTTTATTAATTAATGATGAAGAATTTAAGACAAGATGTAATGAAACAAATATTGATAATGATTCATTTTCATTAAACTCTGTTAATTCAGTTTTTGTTGCTAATTAGTAATAGTTTTTTGTTAAATTTATTTAAATAAATTTTTAAAATTTAATAATAAAAAACACTAGCATCTTTATTGTTGCTAGTGTTTTTTATTGTTTGATTTGTTAACGTTATGCTAAAAGTAGTGTTTTGTGGGAGTATAAATATTTGTTATTGCATTATCTTAAAAAGCATTCTAAGATATAAATAACTTATAGATTTAATAAAAAGTTATTGAATAAAATAAAAAGGGAGGTTTTCAATATGAAAACATTGATTACTGCACTAAGTGTTTTAACATTTGGGACATCTATTGGAACTTTAAATACTGTTTTAAATAAAACTCCACAAAAAATTGAACTTTTAGATAATAAAATACAACAAGATACAATTTACATTGATAAAGATGGAAAAGAACAAACAACTAATAAAAGAGATTTATCAAATATAAAAACTACTAAAATTACTCAAATTGGTTTTTATAAAAATCAACAAGGTGAAATTCAAGTTGTTAGAATGCCAGAAACAATTAAAGAAGTACCTGACAAATTACCACCAGAAATAACTTCTTTAAATTTTATGTTTTTGGGTGCTTCACAATTTAATCAAGATTTATCAACTTGAGATGTATCTAGAGTAACAAGTATGTTGAGTGTATTTGCTGGAGCTATTTCATTTAATGGTAATATTTCAAATTGAGATGTATCTAATGTAAGAAGTATGAGTGGTATGTTTGCTGGCTCAGTATTATTTGATCAAGATCTTTCAAAGTGAGATGTATCCAATGTACTAGATCACACTCATTTTGCTGTTGGTTCAGCAATTTCTAATTCTAATAAATTACCTAAATTTAAAAACTTTTTTATTAATGACACTATTTAATTTAATCAAAAGTATTTAATTTCTAAGTAATTAACTATAATAAAACTTAGAATAGTATAATAAAATATTATATTTGTTTTTTATAAAATCATATAATATTGACAAACGGTAAGTTTAAAAAGTTTTAACTCATTTTTTTATTTTTTTAAAGTAAATGAGTTTTTATTTTTATTATTGTATGCTCTTTTATTTTACTGACTAGTCATACATTTAAAGTAATCAATTGCAATTATATGCCAAAGGTTATATAATATGGGTAATAGTGGGAAAGTGTGGGTGATATTATGCTACTAGGACAATCATTATCAACATTAGATGAAAAGAAACGAATGATAATTCCTTCTAAGTTTAGAAGTTATTTTCATAACAATGAGATTGTTATTGTTTCTAAAGGTTTTGAAGGCTGTTTAGTTATTCGTAACGAAATTGAATTTATTAAATGACAAGATAAAATCTTATCACAATCCGAAGGTCAGAAAGAAGCCAGAATTTTAGCAAGACAAGTATTTGCTAATTCAGAAGAATTAACTATTGATAGTAAAGGTCGCATTAATATTCCACATTCATTATTGACACTAGCTGATATTAAACAAAAAGTAATTATGATTGGACTATCCAATAAAATTGAGATTTGATCAGAAACTAATTGAAATAGTTTTAATCAAGATACCAAGGATAAATTTGAGTCAGCGGCAGCAGCTCTAGATGAGATATAAAAATTATGAATAATATCAATGCAAGACACATTTCTGTAATGTTAACAGAAGCAATTGATTTCTTAAATATTAAACCTGATGGTATTTATGTCGATTGTACATTAGGACGAGCAGGTCATAGTAAAGTTATACTATCAAAACTTACCTCTGGCAAACTATATGCTTTTGATCAAGATCAAATGGCCATTGATAATAGTAAAATTATTTTAAAAGATTTTAAAGATAAATATGAAATAATTAAAAGTAATTTTGCAAATATTCAATCTGAGCTTTTAAAAAGAAATATTACTAAAGTTGATGGTATATTATATGATTTAGGTATATCATCACCACAAGTTGATGAAGATATTAGAGGATTTAGTTATATGAAAGATGCTAAGTTAGATATGCGTATGGATCAAAGTCAAAAATTAAATGCGTGAGATATTGTTAATAATTATAATTATGAGCAATTAAAAACAATTATTAAAAATTATGGTGAAGAAGTATTTGCTAGTAGTATTGCTAAAAATATTATTAAAACAAGAACTTTTCAACCAATTGATACCACTTTACAATTGGTTACGATTATTAAAAAATCATTACCAGTAAGAGTATTAAATAAGCATCATCATCCTGCCAAAAAGACTTTTCAAGCATTAAGAATTGCTGTTAATAACGAGTTAGAAACATTAAAATCTTCTTTAAAACAATCTTTGAAATTATTAAAATCTAATGGTAGAATTGTTGTTATTAGTTTTCATTCTTTAGAAGATCGTATTGTTAAACAAACTTTTAATGAAGTTTTAATTGATCCACAAGCACAATTATATGCTAAATTACCAGTTCATAATAATTGAAAAACAAAATATCAGTTAATAATTAAAAAACCAATTACACCAAAGCCTGATGAAATAAATAAAAATCCAAGAGCACGAAGTGCAAAACTAAGAGTTATTACTTATATTGATTCATAAAAATGTTTGGAGGTGAGCAATATGAATTTTCAAGAACTATATGTTGTATGTCAAATTGAAGATTTTAGTTTAAAAGTTATGGTTAATAATTATGTTAATAATCAAATTCAGGTTTTATATAAAGAAACTGTTGATACTGAACAGTTTTCTGAAAATGGTGTAATTATTAATTCAATTGCTACAGGTAAGTTATTAAGGCAAATTATTAATAAAATTAATAATACTTTAAATATAAAGGTACAACGTATTGCCTTAACTTTACCTTCAAATAATTTAAAAATTTATCAATCACAAGCATCACTTGATTTTAAAGTTGCTAATCACATTATCACTGATGAAGATTGTAGTAAAGTGATTGAAATGGCCAAAAACATTACTATTGATAATAGTGAAATTATTTGTTTAACTAAACCATACAATTTTAAAGTTGATCATGCAATTGGTAATGAACAATTACCAATTGCTAAAAAAGGACAAGTTATGCATGTTGATGCTTTAGTTTATTCATTACCTAAAAGTTTATATAATTCTCACCTCGAAGTATTAACTAATGCCGAAACAGAATTGTTAACTGTTACTTTAGATCAATTTGCATTAGTATGTAATATTAAAAATACTGATTTTAATCGTAATACAGTTTTAGTTGATTGAAATATTAATAGTACTAAGATTAGTGTTTTTAGTAATTCAGTATTATTTGCAACAACTAATATTAAAATTGGTTGAAATCAAATAATTCAATCATTAATGAAGCAAATGCATTGTGGTTATGATAAAGCTGAAAGATATTTACAAAAAATTATTAATATAAGTAGTAATTATTTATGCGATGTTGTTGTTGATAAGTATGTTGATGATCAAACAAAATCTATTGTTCGTTTAACAAAAACTGATTTACAAGCAACAGTTAAAAAACAAATTAATGAAATTATTTCTTGTATTGAATATTTTCTTGATGAAGTTAGTGATAATAATAGTTCAGATATGGAAATTATTTTTACGGGAATTACTATTGGTTTATGTGGTTTTGCCAACTATTTTAAAAATAATAGCAAACTAAAAGAAGTAAAATATATGCTCAGCCAAACTCCTGGTGCATATAGTTATCAGTGAACTACTTTAATCGGTAATACTCACTACCAACATTTAGTAAATGTTTTTAGTAATAATTATATTTCATCAATACATAAACCAGAAATTGTATCAAAATTAAATCATTATACGCATTCTAATAATCATGATAATAAGCATTATAATTCCCCCTTTCAACCAAATTATCAGTATAATGATGGTAGTAAATAGAAGAAGACAATTTGATTACTCAGGAGGAAAACAAAATGGAACATAATAATTCACAATTTAAACCAATAGCATCAATTCGGGTAATTGGTATTGGTGGTGCTGGTAATAATGCTGTTAATAGAATGATTGAAGCAGAGGTACAAGGTGTTGATTTTTATGTTGCTAATACTGATGCACAAGTAGTTAATGCATCACCAGCTGAAAATAAAATTATTTTGGGCAAAGAATTATCAAAGGGACTTGGAGCAGGAGCTAATCCTGAAATTGGTAAACAAGCCGCAATTGAAAGTGAAGCAGAAATTAAACGTGCTTTAGATGGTGCAGATATGGTTTTTATTGCTGCTGGTATGGGTGGTGGTACTGGTACTGGTGCTGCATCAATTGTTGCAAGAATTGCTAAAGAATGTGGTGCTTTAACAATTGCTATTGTTACTAAACCATTTAAATTTGAAGGACGTAATCGTAATGCTCATGCTATAGTTGGAATTGAGAATTTAAAGAAACAAGTTGATGCAATTATTATTATTTCTAATGATAAATTATTACAAGTAATTGGTAATATCCCTCTTAAAGATTCGTTTAAAGAAGCAGATAATATTTTACGTCAAGGTGTACAGACTATTACTGACTTAATTGCTGTTCCTGCTTTAATAAATTTAGATTTTGCTGATGTTCGTACTATTATTGAAAATAAAGGTAATGCTTTATTTGGTATTGGAATGTCAAAGGGTGAACATAAAGCTAAACAAGCCGCAACAAAAGCTATTTCTTCTCCTTTACTTGATGATGTGACAATTAAGGGTGCTAAAAATGCTATTGTTAATGTTACTGGTGGAACAACAATGACATTAACTGATGCTAATATTGCTGTTGATTTAGTTCGTGATGCTGCGGGTAATGATGTTAATATCATTTTTGGTGTTGCTGTTAATGAAAATTTAAATGATGAAATGATTGTAACAGTTATTGCCACTGGTTTTGATGAAGAAGGTGCCAATGCTAATAATTTTGTTTATAGTTCAAAAGTTGATAATCATGAATTTATTACCAATAAGACTCAATATTTAAGTGAAGAAATTAAAGAACAAACAAAGAAAAAAGAAGAAGAACAACAAAATTTAGTCCAAGAAGCAGCAATGGAGGCAGATGATGATTTACCATCATTTTTACGAAGACGAAAGGGAGTTTAATTAATTATGGGATGAAGAAGTAAAAAATATAAAGACAATGATGAAAATAGTAATTATAAAACCAGTTTTCAAGAACAAATACAAGAATTTGCTCCTAAAAATTATCAAGAAATTGAATCAGTTGCTAATGCTATGATTTTACAAAAACCAATTAAAGTTAATTTAACAACAACTGTTGAAAATGATCGAAGAAGAATTATTGATTTTCTTTGTGGTATTTCGTATGTTATTGGTTTTGTTGTTGATAAAACTGATATTCATATTTATGAATTTAAAAATGAATTAAGTTAATCTTGAACAAATAGGTTTTTATTTCTTTCTAATAATAAAGAAATAAAATTATTTATTTTTTAAATTGTTCTTACATTAATTTTAGAATATAAATCCCTTCTAATTTAGAAGGGATTTATTGTTTTAATTTGCTTATTTATTATTTTTATAATTCTTGTTGTGTTATACAGTGAATATTGTCACCACCTAATAGTACTTCACGTGTATAAAATGAATTAATTTTATGATTAGGAAAACAATTTTGCAAAACATTAATTGCGTTTTTATCCCATATTGGATCATTAAAAATGGGAATAATGATTGTTTTATTTGTAATGAGGACTTTTTTCATGATTTTCTGCCTCTGACTTAGTTATAAATAATGGTGCTGGTTGATGTAATTTAGTTACTTTTATTTTTCGTCCTTTAGCATCTGTACTATTTTTAGGAAACATTAAAGCTTCTAAACTACGTTCATATTGAGGATCATTTTTATCATCAGTTCATGTTAAAACAACATGACCAGGTGTAATGATATGTAGTAGATTATCAACATGACCACTTGTTTCATCATTATAAACACCACGAGGAATTCATATTATTTTTTGTGCATTTAAATATTGGACATATTCCGTAATTAAATTTAATTAATTGTCAATGAAATTGTTTTAAAACTATTTAGTGTTATTGAATATAGAAATAAATATTTTTTGAAAAAATAGTTTAAAAAATGAGTTTACATTTTAAACAAAAAATTGTTAATAATATTTTTATATTAACTCGATAAAAATTTAAATTTTAAAAAAATATTTTTAATATTTTTTTTATTTTAATGGTTTTATTTTATTAAAAATTTCACAAAGTAAGTTAAATCTTAAGTACATAAGTCTAAATTTAGATTTTCTACATTTATTTACTAAAATTTTGAATCTTTTCAATCAAGCAAAGACATGTTCAACTTTAATTCTAATTTTAGATACAATCTTATTGTATTTTCTTTCTTGTTTAGTTAATTTTTTATTTTTAGTTCTTTTAATTGGTATTATTGTATTTTTATAAATATTTTGTATACCTTGATATCCTAAATCACCAATAATTATTGTTTTTTCTGAAAATTCAAGATTTGAATTTTTTAATATTTGAAAATCATGCACTTTACCATTATCAGCAAAAATATCAACAATTTTTTTATTAAAAAAATCATATACAATTTGAAATTTTATAGAATACATTCAACTTTTACCAAAAAAATATTCTAACTGTAGTTTTTTTTAGTTGGTCTTTCAATTTCAATCTCAGTTGAATCAATTAAATAAAATTGAAATTCATTTGAATTTTCTTGTTTTTTATCAATTTTTAATTTATATCTTTCTTTTAAAAATTGGTAATCTTTGTGGTTACTAAGTTTATTTTCTACTCAAGTAATATTTCGAAAACAACTTGATGGGCTCATTTTAGATTTAATACTCATTTGAAAAAAAGTATAATATTCTTTTCAGTATAATAAAGTCATCATTAATCTTTCTTCTACTGAAAGTTTATTTTTTCGACCTTTATTTTTTTCTAATTTTTCTATTTCAATTAATTTTTCTAACATTTCATTAAAATGAAAACGTTTTATACCAAAATATCTGTAAAATTCTTCATTTTTTAATTTTTTTAAATTTTCAAAAATCATTTTTATCAACACTTTTCTAAATTTATTGTTAATAACAAAATTATAAAATAAATTTTAAAATTATTAATTGACTTTTAAAAAATTTAATTACGGAATATGTCTATTGTTTTAAATGTTCTTCAATCTCTTCTTTTGTTAAATCAGGATTTCGATTAGGGTTTAATAAACATTCTTCTGTAGTATAAATTGTTCCTTCACCATCTTGATGAATGCTTCCGCCTTCTAATACAATTGGTGCTTGATAATAATCAATGTTACTATTTTTAGTCATTTCAATTCCAACTTTATTATCAATTTCATAATTTCAATTTCAACTGGGTGGATTAATATTTGGTTCATTTTTCATGCCTCATGCAGTGAAGTGAAAATGAACAGCTCTTCGTTGTCCTTTTTTATTTATTAAATAAATTGGTCCCATATCACGCGCTCAACTATCTTGATATTTAATATCGATTAATTTGATAGTTGGATCTAATAGTTTGCGAGCTTCATTTCAATTACTTTTATTAATAATAATTTTTACTGGTTCATGTTTATTGATTGAGGGTGGTTGGCCCTTAATTACTGGACCATTTTTGATATAAAATTCTAAATTTTAATTTGTAAAATTGGTGGTTTTAGAAATTTAGAATGTATTCTTTCATAATTATAAAACATAACATATTGATTTACATCATTTATAGCTTCATTGATGGATAAATATTGATTTGATCCTTTAGGTAGTCATTCTTGAGATAAATGAGAAAATCAGTTTTCAGATAATACATTACCACCAATATCATAAGGTTGTTTTTTGCTTAAAATTATTTGTTTATCCTCTGCTCATTTTGTGATATCCTGACAATAAAATTCGTTGGCGTTATCTGAATGTAAAATAACATTTTTTACTTGATTTCAAGAAAATTGTTTGTTGATTTTTTCAAGAGCAGGAAGAATTAAATCCTGATATGATTTATTAGGAGCAATATTATAACTAACAACATTATTTGAATAAAAATCAATAATTACAAAAAGATATAATCATCCTTCTTTAGTATTTATTTGTTTAGTGTCCATTGATCAAATTTGATTTGAAGAGGTTGTACTTTTATAATCTTTGTTTACTTTATCCATTGTAGGTATTCACTTATTTGGATTTTTTTTGTTTTTAGGATAGTTATTTTTAGTTTGTTTTAATCCTTGAATATTGTGTTCTTTCATAATTTTTCGCATTTGTTTTATTGATAATTCTATATTTAAAATGATATTTTTTTCTTGTTTTAATCACTCTTTAAAAGCTGAAAAAATTCTTAAATATCCATAAATTCTGCCTTTTCTTGTAGAATGAAATTCGATTAAAAGTTGGCATATTTTTTGATATTTATGATTGCATTTAATAATATGATTTTCTTCTTTTTTAATAGGTTTTTGTTTATTTTTTAAAAAGTAATATGTTGATCTGTTTAATTGAAGATATTGACATAGGTTTCTAATTGAATATTGATTTTTACAATCATCAATAATTTTAATTTTTTCTTTGATATTTAATTTGTTAATTACTAATGCTATTTGTTTAATTTTATCCATTAATAAAAATCCTTTCAGGTTAAAATTAGTGTTAATTATATAACACAATTGTTTTTAGAATACATTCAGGTTTTTTAAATTAATGGTCTAGTAAAAAGGGCTAAGTGGCGAGTTGGCTATTTTTGCAAAAACAGTTCGTGCTGGTTGACATTCTTTTTGTCAATTATCTTTCATAAGCGGTCAAATCATTCATGTGCCTTTATGTTCTATTGATTCAATTGGGGCAAAAAAACCATCTTTTTTTGGTGTTGATGTTAATAATTTGTTCATAATTTCCTCCCCCTTTAAGTAGTACTATTTATAATAGTGGATTTATGTAACCCCTATTCTATATATAAATAGTATTTTTATTATAAAATATTTTATTTACAAAATAAAATTTATTTCATAATAAAAGTGTTAAAGTTAATTGAATCTGATTTTTATTTATCATTTTAATTAGTAAAATTAATGTAATATAAAGTATGATTTTTGTATATTATTTGCAATACATTTTATACATGCTATTATTTAGCAATAGTTATCTCTAATATTTGAGATAAACTATATGCATTATTATAGGTAATTAACAAGAGATTTTAGAAATTGTTAATTAACTTTTTCAAATAAATTATAACTAATTTATTTTAGAATTGTTCCTTTGCTTATTTTAATGAAAATTTAAAATAAAAAATTTAAAAAAATATGTTTTTCAAGCCCATTGTTTTATTTTTAATAAAATAAATGGGTTTTTTATTTGAAAGGATGTAAAAAAGTGCCTACAGAAAGTCAAGAAATAGGTTCTGATAATAAAAAGCAAAAAAATATTAAGGATTTTAGAAAAGAAATAACTTCTAAGATTACAAGTGCAAAAATAGAAAAAAAATATTGCAAACAATTAATAAAAACAATTAATAGTGATGACCTTACTATATTTTTTAATAGTTTAATTAAAGCAGATTCATTATTTTGCTTTTTAAATATTGTTCATCATCTTTATCAAGAGTTAGTTTTTCTTTATAATAATAAAAAGTTTTTAGTATTTGATGAATTTTTATTAGAAAGTTTAAAAAATTCATGACAATGAATTGAAAAAGAAAAGCAAATTTTTAATGAAGAACATAACTTAATTATTGAATTAAAAAATATAGTTAAAGAATCATTTCCAGAACAATATTTTGAAATTATAAAATTTAAACAAGAACAAGCACGAATTAATTTTGATTACTTTTTTCCTGAATTAAAACTTCCCAATAATGCGATTAATTTTTGAAAACAAATTATACAAGAAGAAAATTTAGATCAGTTTTTATCGGTAGAGTGAAAAGAAAAAATTGCTGAGTTGTGTAATGTTTTTATTAATTTTGAAAAAAATATTAAAAAATTTAAAATTATTGGTGAAGATTATGGTGGTTGGCCCTTAATTACTGGACCATTTTTGATATAAAATTCTAAATTTTAATTTGTAAAATTGGTGGTTTTAGAAATTTAGAATGTATTCTTTCATAATTATAAAACATAACATATTGATTTACATCATTTATAGCTTCATTGATGGATAAATATTGATTTGATCCTTTAGGTAGTCATTCTTGAGATAAATGAGAAAATCAGTTTTCAGATAATACATTACCACCAATATCATAAGGTTGTTTTTTGCTTAAAATTATTTGTTTATCCTCTGCTCATTTTGTGATATCCTGACAATAAAATTCGTTGGCGTTATCTGAATGTAAAATAACATTTTTTACTTGATTTCAAGAAAATTGTTTGTTGATTTTTTCAAGAGCAGGAAGAATTAAATCCTGATATGATTTATTAGGAGCAATATTATAACTAACAACATTATTTGAATAAAAATCAATAATTACAAAAAGATATAATCATCCTTCTTTAGTATTTATTTGTTTAGTGTCCATTGATCAAATTTGATTTGAAGAGGTTGTACTTTTATAATCTTTGTTTACTTTATCCATTGTAGGTATTCACTTATTTGGATTTTTTTTGTTTTTAGGATAGTTATTTTTAGTTTGTTTTAATCCTTGAATATTGTGTTCTTTCATAATTTTTCGCATTTGTTTTATTGATAATTCTATATTTAAAATGATATTTTTTTCTTGTTTTAATCACTCTTTAAAAGCTGAAAAAATTCTTAAATATCCATAAATTCTGCCTTTTCTTGTAGAATGAAATTCGATTAAAAGTTGGCATATTTTTTGATATTTATGATTGCATTTAATAATATGATTTTCTTCTTTTTTAATAGGTTTTTGTTTATTTTTTAAAAAGTAATATGTTGATCTGTTTAATTGAAGATATTGACATAGGTTTCTAATTGAATATTGATTTTTACAATCATCAATAATTTTAATTTTTTCTTTGATATTTAATTTGTTAATTACTAATGCTATTTGTTTAATTTTATCCATTAATAAAAATCCTTTCAGGTTAAAATTAGTGTTAATTATATAACACAATTGTTTTTAGAATACATTCAGGTTTTTTAAATTAATGGTCTAGTAAAAAGGGCTAAGTGGCGCCAACCACCTTTTTATTCAAATAATGTTGTTAGTTATAATATTGCTCCTAATAAATCATATCAGGATTTAATTCTTCCTGCTCTTGAAAAAATCAACAAACAATTTTCTTGAAATCAAGTAAAAAATGTTATTTTACATTCAGATAACGCCAACGAATTTTATTGTCAGGATATCACAAAATGAGCAGAGGATAAACAAATAATTTTAAGCAAAAAACAACCTTATGATATTGGTGGTAATGTATTATCTGAAAACTGATTTTCTCATTTATCTCAAGAATGACTACCTAAAGGATCAAATCAATATTTATCCATCAATGAAGCTATAAATGATGTAAATCAATATGTTATGTTTTATAATTATGAAAGAATACATTCTAAATTTCTAAAACCACCAATTTTACAAATTAAAATTTAGAATTTTATATCAAAAATGGTCCAGTAATTAAGGGCCAACCACCGTTTTTTTTAGTTGGTCTTTCAATTTCAATCTCAGTTGAAACAATTAAATAAAATTGAAATTCATTTGAATTTTCTTGTTTTTTATCAATTTTTAATTTATATCTTTCTTTTAAAAATTGGTAATCTTTGTGGTTACTAAGTTTATTTTCTACTCAAGTAATATTTCGAAAACAACTTGATGGGCTCATTTTAGATTTAATACTCATTTGAAAAAAAGTATAATATTCTTTTCAGTATAATAAAGTCATCATTAATCTTTCTTCTACTGAAAGTTTATTTTTTCGACCTTTATTTTTTTCTAATTTTTCTATTTCAATTAATTTTTCTAACATTTCATTAAAATGAAAACGTTTTATACCAAAATATCTGTAAAATTCTTCATTTTTTAATTTTTTTAAATTTTCAAAAATCATTTTTATCAACACTTTTCTAAATTTATTGTTAATAACAAAATTATAAAATAAATTTTAAAATTATTAATTGACTTTTAAAAAATTTAATTACGGAATATGTCTATTGTTATTATTATATTTATTAAATATGATTTTGTTTTTCGAAGAGGAATAATTTGTGTTTTTATTATATAAGCAAAAATTTAAAGATTGAAGATTTTTATATAAATTATTAAGTTGTATATTAATTTTTATTTTATCAATATTAACTATCATCTTTTCTGTATTTACTGAATTTTGATATGTTAATAGTAGTAATAAAGATAATTTTTATAATTCTATAGTATTGCAAAACTTTGATGTAATGTTATCATTTTGGTCTTCTCAAACAATATTTATTGTTAATATTTGATTTTTATTTTCTTTAATTTATCATCAAAAAGAGCAGACAAATAGATTCACTAATATTTATAGTCAAATTAATTTAACAATATACATAACTATTACTGCCCTTATTTTTTGAGCGGGGATATTTATTGATAGTGTTTCAAAGTTAGATTTAGAACTTAATTGATTTTGAAAATTGAATAATTTATCTTTATTTTGTTCCTTTTTAGATCATTTAGTATCACCAATATTGATGATTTTTTTTAATTTTAACGTTTAGAAAAAATAAATTTAATATCAATATTAAAAAACAATTTATATTAGTAGTTATTTATCCAATTATTTATCTAACTTTATTTATATTAGAACCGGTATTTTACAAGCAAATGATGTTAAAAATTTTATTTATCCTTATAATATTCTCAACTTTAATTATTCAATTATTGGAATTCCATTATGAATTAATAGTATCTTAGTTATAATGTTAATTATTAGTACTATTATTAGTACTACATTATTTTATTTGTGAATTAATAAATTTTATTATAAAACAATTAAAGAACAAATAATAATGCAAATAAAGTAATATTTCTGCTAAATCTTAACAATAAATATTAAGCTGATTCATGGTAAAATATAAATATATATTTTAAAATAGGTGAGGTAAGATGGCATTCTTAAAAAGAATCGAAGCATATGGTTTTAAGTCATTTGCAGAGCCTTTAACAATAGAATTTGATACTAATATTGTAGGTATTGTTGGCCCTAATGGTTCTGGGAAGTCTAATATTAATGATGCTATTCGTTGAGTTTTAGGTGAACAATCAGTTAAATCATTACGTGGTGAAAATAGTGAAGATATAATTTTTAATGGTGCTAAAGGAAAACAACCATTAAATAGTGCTCAAGTTACTTTAGTTTTTGATAATACTAATAAAATATTTAAAGTTGATTTTAATGAAGTACAAATTACTAGAAAAACTTTTCGTAATAGTTCAGAAAATGAATATTACATTAATAAAGCTCGTGTTCGTTTAAAAGATGTACAAGAAATTATTATGGGTACAGGTTTAGCTAAAGGTTCACTTGCAATTATTAGTCAAGGTAATGTTTCACGATTTGCTGATTCTAAGCCAGAAGAAAGAAGAACTTTATTTGAAGAGGCTGCGGGTGTTTCAAAATACAAAAAGAGGAAAGAAGAGTCATTACGTAAATTAGAGCGTACTAATGAAAATTTAGTTCGAGTTAATGATATTATTAGTGAAATAAGTAGAAAAATTGAACCATTAGCAAAACAAGCACAGAAAGCTAAAACTTATGTTGAATTACGTGATAATTTAAAAAAATATGAAATTACTATTATTGTTAAAGATTTGGAGACATATCATAATCAATTAAAACTTACAACAGTCAGTATAAATGATAATGAAATTTTACAACAACAACTTAATTTAAATATTAGTAAGAATGAACAACAATTAAAATTTTTAAAAAATAAAAGTTATGATTTAGATAAAAACATTAATAGTTTAGAAATGAATTTATCTAATGTTAATAGTTTATTGCAAGTTTTAGAACAACAAAAATCGTTAATGAAAACAAAACAAAGTGAAATAAAAGATCAAACAGAAATTGAAAAATTAAAAAATGAAATTGAAACTTTGCTTACTATTATTGAACAAAAAACTTTTTTACAAAAAAAAGAACAAGAAAATTTTGATAAAATTAATAATTTATTTGAAGAACTAAATGTTCAACATCAAGATTTAATTTTAGGACAAAATAATATTCATCGTGGTTTAGGTGAAAAAAAAGCACAATTAGAATCGGTAATTAATTATCAACAACGACAAAATCAAAAATATTTGGGTGTTCAAACAATTTTAAATAATAAAGATAAACTATATGGCATCATTGGAGTAGTGAGTGATTTAATTTCGGTGCCCGATCTTTATAGTGAAGCGATTGTTAAAGTATTGGGCAATACTTTAAAAAACATTGTTACTGCGACTAACAAAGATGCAACCAAGGCTGTTGAATTTTTAAAACAAAATAAAGCGGGAATTGCCACTTTTTTACCTTTAAATTCAATTCAAGTTCGAACAGCGACTAAAGAAGATGAAATTATTGTTAATAGTAAATCAGGTTATTTAAGTTTTGCTCATCATTTAGTTACAGCAGTTGATAATAGAATTCAGCCGATTATTAATTTTCTTTTAGGTCGTACTATTATTTGTGAAGACTTAGAAAGCGCAAGAGTTATTTCACAATTAATTGCTGCTAAATACCAATGTGTAACTTTAGATGGTCAATTAATTAAAGCTGGTGGTGCTATTGTTGGAGGTTATCAACATCAAAATAGTATTAATGTTTTTAAAGAAAAGTTAATAGTTTCTGAATTAAAAGAAGAAATTAAATCATTAGAACAACAATTAGTTAATATAAATGTCCAAAGAACAAGTATTGAAAGCGAATTAAATAATTATCAAGGTCAAAAGTTGACAATTACTTTAACAATAAATAAACTGATTAGTGAAATTAGTGATATCACTAATCAATCACAATTATTAACTACTCAATATCAAACATTAACTGGTAAAAAATTAGATATTGATACTACAAACCAATTAAATGATATTTTTATTCAATATGAAAATTCTAAATATGATCAAGCAACAATAAAAAGTCAACTACAATTAATTCGTAAACAGAAACATCAATTATTAGAACAAATGCAAAATTTAGAAAATGAATTATATAGTTTAAATCAAGAACATTTTATGACTAGTGATAAATTAAATAATCAAAAGCTTGAACAAGTAAAAATGGAGTCAAAAGTAGAACAACATTTAAGACGTTTAGTTGAAACTTATAATTTAACTTATGAATATGCTAGAGAACATTATAGTGAACCATTAGCAGATGAACAACAAGCACGTAATTTGGTACAACAATTACGTAGTGAAATTGAAGATTTAGGATTTGTAAATATTAATGCTATTGAAGAATTTGAAAATGAAAATGAACGTTATTTACGTTTAAAAACTAAACATGATGAATTACAATTAGCATCACAATCGTTGTTAACAGCCATTGATGAAATGGATAATGTTATGGTAACGCAATTTGATGAAACAATCAAAGCTATTAATATGGTATTGCCCGAAACATTTCAAACTTTATTTGGTGGAGGAACTTGTAGTTTACGATATACATCACCTGATGATATTTTAAATACAGGTGTGGAAGTGCTTGCTAATCCTCCTGGTAAAAGAATTAGTAATTTAAACTTATTATCAGGTGGTGAAAAATCATTAGTTGCATTAGCAGTATTATTTGCTATTTTAAAAGTCAAGCCGTTGCCATTGACAATATTAGATGAGGTTGAAGCACCATTGGATCCAGCAAATTTAGAGCGTTTTGCTAGATATGTTCGTAGTTTTTCACAATATACACAATTTATTATTGTTACTCATCGTCCAGGCACAATGGAAAATTGTGATGTATTATATGGTACAACTATGCAAAATCAAGGAATTACGAAAATGGTAGCCATTAAATTAGCAGATGCTAAAAAAATTATTGAAAGCGATAAATCAGCGAAAAATGTTAATTATGTCGTTTAAATTTTATGTTATATTAAAAATAAATTTATTATTTTTTATTGTGATGAAACATTAACGATTCATGTTGGTGTTAAACCAACCATATCAATAACAACTCCATTACCATTATCATAGTCAGAAATTTGTCATATGTATCATTGTGCAATTAATATTGCTGCAACTGCACCAATTATTGGAGCTAATGCTGGTAAGGCAACACCTAGGACAGCAGAGACTGCTCCTATTCCCGAACCAATCGCATTATTTAATTTATGTAATGTATCATGATTTAATCCAATAACATGGTAAGCAAAATAATATTGATAATAGTTTTCGCCGCCTGCATATGTTGCTACGTTATTTTTTGTTAAATATTTTCAAACGTTATTTTCAGCAGTAATATTAGATAAATCAACATTACTTACTTTTTTTATATCTTGGTTTAAAATAGTATTAACAGCTTCTGTTTTTTGATTAGTCTTTAAGTTACTACTTAAATTTCCTACAGTTGTACCAAGTGTTAAAACACTTAGGGCAGTAATTAAATTTTTCATTTTAAACACCTTCTTTATATATATGTGATAAATTAAAAGGATATTTTGGATTAATAATAGTTTCTATAAATTTTAGGAATGATAATATTAATCCAAAACTTGGAAATATTTTCTATCAATCTTAATTTTAACACTTTAAGTATTAATATACAAGGCAAGAAAAATTAGTAATATATTAATTAATATATTGTTATAATATTATTTTTAAATTTTGGTAATTTATTAGGATTAGTAATTCCTGAATAATTTGCAAAGTTACTATGTTCTCTTACTTTATTTACATTTCATTTTGAAAGGTCTTGGTTAAATTTTTTAGCACCATAAAACATAAAATTCATATATACTGCATTAGAAGTAATTCAATTTGAAATGTTTTGATTGAATGAGGTTGCACCATAAAACATAAGACTAAAACGGTTTATATTAGATACATTTCATGTTGAAAGGTTTTGATTGAATGAAGTTGCATTTGCAAACATAACAAAAGTACTTTTTACATTAGAAACATTTCAATTAGTAATATTACTATTAAATGAAGTGGCTCCATTAAATGTAAAATTCATATTTGTTATATTGGAAGTATCTCATGTTGAAAGGTCTTGATTGAATGAGGTTGCACCTGTAAACATATTTTTTAAAGATGTGATTTCTGGTGGTAATTTGTCAGGTACTTTTTCAATTGTTCTTGGCATTCTAACAACTTGAATTTCTCCTAATATATTTTTATAAAATCCAATTTGAATAATTTCTTTACTATTTATCTTTGATAAGTCTTTTTCACTAGTTGTTATTTGTTTGTCATCTTTGTCAATATAAATTGTGTCTTGTTGAGTTTTATTTTGAATATAGTTAGTTGTAATATTATTTTTTTGTATAGTTGAGTTTAAGAAACTTGTTAAATTTCCTGTGGTTGTTGCAAGTGTTAAAAGACTTACTGCTGTTAATAATGTTTTCATTATGAAAACCCCCTTTTTATTTTTTCCAATAACTTCTTAAATTTAAGAAGTTAACTACATTTTAGTGTTTTTAAAAATAAATGCAATTAACTATTTTTGTATATTTGTATTAATAACAAATTATGAAATACTACAATAACTATTATCTTTGTTTGTTGAACTTTGTTTATTTTGTGTATCATTAGCATTTATTTTATTAACATCTAATTTGTCATTTACTTTTTCTTTTTTAATATTTTTATTTTTTTCTCTTTCTTTTAATAAATCTTGTGTGTAATATATATTAACTATTTCAGTTATTGATGGCATAATTTTAATTCCCCTTTATTTTAAAATTAAAAATTCAATTACTTTAAAACTAAAGTTAATTATAAACTTATATTATGTAAGTTTATAATTGAATTATATATTTAAAATGGACATATTCCGTAATTAAATTTAATTAATTGTCAATAAAATTGTTTTAAAACTATTTAGTGTTATTGAATATAGAAATAAATATTTTTGAAAAAATAGTTTAAAAAATGAGTTTACATTTTAAACAAAAAATTGTTAATAATATTTTTATATTAACTCGATAAAAATTTAAATTTTAAAAAAATATTTTTAATATTTTTTTTATTTTAATGGTTTTATTTTATTAAAAATTTCACAAAGTAAGTTAAATCTTAAGTACATAAGTCTAAATTTAGATTTTCTACATTTATTTACTAAAATTTTGAATCTTTTCAATCAAGCAAAGACATGTTCAACTTTAATTCTAATTTTAGATACAATCTTATTGTATTTTTTTTCTTGTTTAGTTAATTTTTTATTTTTAGTTCTTTTAATTGGTATTATTGTATTTTTATAAATATTTTGTATACCTTGATATCCTAAATCACCAATAATTATTGTTTTTTCTGAAAATTCAAGATTTGAATTTTTTAATATTTGAAAATCATGCACTTTACCATTATCAGCAAAAATATCAACAATTTTTTTATTAAAAAATCATATACAATTTGAAATTTTATAGAATACATTCAACTTTTACCAGAAAAATATTCTAACTGTAGTTTTTTTTAGTTGGTCTTTCAATTTCAATCTCAGTTGAATCAATTAAATAAAATTGAAATTCATTTGAATTTTCTTGTTTTTTATCAATTTTTAATTTATATCTTTCTTTTAAAAATTGGTAATCTTTGTGATTACTAAGTTTATTTTCTACTCAAGTAATATTTCGAAAACAACTTGATGGGCTCATTTTAGATTTAATACTCATTTGAAAAAAAGTATAATATTCTTTTCAGTATAATAAAGTCATCATTAATCTTTCTTCTACTGAAAGTTTATTTTTTCGACCTTTATTTTTTTCTAATTTTTCTATTTCAATTAATTTTTCTAACATTTCATTAAAATGAAAACGTTTTATACCAAAATATCTGTAAAATTCTTCATTTTTTAATTTTTTTAAATTTTCAAAAATCATTTTTATCAACACTTTTCTAAATTTATTGTTAATAACAAAATTATAAAATAAATTTTAAAATTATTAATTGACTTTTAAAAAATTTAATTACGGAATATGTCTAATATATATTTTAAATATATTTTTGTACAAAATTAAAATTTAAATCTAAGTTATTAAACTTATTTCATTAGTTGTTATAATTGAAATATATTTAATATAATTTAGAGGGGTATTTATTATAGATTTTTATATTATACTTTGAATATTTTTAATATCATTAACTATTAATTTTATTTTCTTTATGATAGCTTTTATTTTTAAAACTGCTATTTTAACTGATATTATTTATTGTTTAAGTTTTATTTGTTTAAGTGTGATCATCGTTGCGTGAAAGCAAAATTTTAGTCCTGTCCAAATTTCGTTGTTTGTTCTTTATAATATTTGAGCTCTAAGATTAGGTAGTTTTTTATTATTAAAAATTATTAAACATAAGGTTGAATATCGTTTTGATAAAATTATTATTAATTTTTGAAAATTTAGTTTTTTTTCAATTTTACAAGGAATTTCAGTTTTTATGATTAGTATTCCTACGGTTTTTGCATTAAGTCTTAATATTGTTTATTTTAATAGTACATTTAATAATTACTTACTTATTTTTATTATGCTTGCTATTTTATTTTTAGTTATTGAGACAATTGCAGATTGACAAAAGTTTAGATTTTCCTTAAAGAAAAAACATGATTTATTTTTTATTAATTATGGTTTATGAAAAGATTGTCGTCACCCTAATTATTTAGCAGAAATTGGGTTTTGATATATGATGACAGCATTGTTTATTTGTGATTTATTATTTAAAAATATTAATAGTGATATAAATTATTTATTTCATTTATTATGATTATTAAGTCCGTTGTATTTTAATATACCAATATGAGAAGTAAAACAATGACAAAGGTTTCACTCTAATGAAGATTATTACAAATATTTAAATGAAACTAGTTGTGTAATGTGTTATATTGGTAAAAAAGGTCCAATTAATAAAGTGAAAAAATTAATAGGTGGTTGGCCCTTAATTACTGGACCATTTTTGATATAAAATTCTAAATTTTAATTTGTAAAATTGGTGGTTTTAGAAATTTAGAATGTATTCTTTCATAATTATAAAACATAACATATTGATTTACATCATTTATAGCTTCATTGATGGATAAATATTGATTTGATCCTTTAGGTAGTCATTCTTGAGATAAATGAGAAAATCAGTTTTCAGATAATACATTACCACCAATATCATAAGGTTGTTTTTTGCTTAAAATTATTTGTTTATCCTCTGCTCATTTTGTGATATCCTGACAATAAAATTCGTTGGCGTTATCTGAATGTAAAATAACATTTTTTACTTGATTTCAAGAAAATTGTTTGTTGATTTTTTCAAGAGCAGGAAGAATTAAATCCTGATATGATTTATTAGGAGCAATATTATAACTAACAACATTATTTGAATAAAAATCAATAATTACAAAAAGATATAATCATCCTTCTTTAGTATTTATTTGTTTAGTGTCCATTGATCAAATTTGATTTGAAGAGGTTGTACTTTTATAATCTTTGTTTACTTTATCCATTGTAGGTATTCACTTATTTGGATTTTTTTTGTTTTTAGGATAGTTATTTTTAGTTTGTTTTAATCCTTGAATATTGTGTTCTTTCATAATTTTTCGCATTTGTTTTATTGATAATTCTATATTTAAAATGATATTTTTTTCTTGTTTTAATCACTCTTTAAAAGCTGAAAAAATTCTTAAATATCCATAAATTCTGCCTTTTCTTGTAGAATGAAATTCGATTAAAAGTTGGCATATTTTTTGATATTTATGATTGCATTTAATAATATGATTTTCTTCTTTTTTAATAGGTTTTTGTTTATTTTTTAAAAAGTAATATGTTGATCTGTTTAATTGAAGATATTGACATAGGTTTCTAATTGAATATTGATTTTTACAATCATCAATAATTTTAATTTTTTCTTTGATATTTAATTTGTTAATTACTAATGCTATTTGTTTAATTTTATCCATTAATAAAAATCCTTTCAGGTTAAAATTAGTGTTAATTATATAACACAATTGTTTTTAGAATACATTCAGGTTTTTTAAATTAATGGTCTAGTAAAAAGGGCTAAGTGGCATATATAAAAAATAAGAACATATGTTCTTATTTTTTATATATTAATTTATTAAATTCTTTTTATTGCACTATTAACAAAATCTTCATTTGGATCAAATTTAGTTTCGTTATTAATATTTCATAATTTTTCTTGCTCTGTTTTAGTGACTTTATTAGGCATATGTATATCAAGAATAACATGTAAGTCACCACGTTTACTACTATTAGGGTAATAGAATCCCTGATTTTTTAAAGTAATTTTGTCACCGTATTGTAGTCCTAATGGTAATTTATGTTTAATTATTCCTTCAAAGGTAGGAATCATAATAATATTTCCCAAAATAATATCTAAGTAAGATACTGGTAATTTAATATACATATCACTACCTTGACGATCTAAGAAAGCGTGTCGCTTAATATTAATACCAACAAATAAATCGCCTTGAGTGCCACCATTATGACCAATTTTACCTTTACCTTTAATTCTAATTTGTTGACCATCAAAAATACTGCGAGGAATATCAAATTCTAATTTTTGATTTTCAATATAATAGCGATGTCCTTTGCATTTTAAACATTTTTGACGAATAATTTTACCAAGTCCTTGACATTGGTTGCAAACACCTTGATGTCTAAACATACCTAATGGTGATTGTTGAACATATTCAAGAACTCCTTTACCTTTACATTTATCACATGTACTAATATCATTAGGAGTTCTAGCACCAGTTTCTTTACAATCCTTACAAGCAACATCAATGTTAATACTAATGGTCATTTTTTTGCCAAAGAATACATCACGATAACTAATTTCAACTTTTGTTAGGATATTATCACCTGGTGTTTTACCATTATAGCGTTGTTGTTGTCTTCTATTACCACCAAATAAGTCACCAAATAAGTCACCAAATGCCGAACTAAAGTCACCGAAACCACCAAAGCCACCGAAACCAGAAGAACTACCAACTCCGGGCATATCATGACCAAATTGATCATATTTTGCTCTTTCATTAGTATCAGATAAAACTTGATAAGCTTCACTTATTTCTTTAAATCGAACTTCATCACCACCACTTGGTGAATCGGGATGATATTTTTTTGCAAGCGTACGAAACGCTTTCTTAATTTCATCTGGAGTAGCATTACGTGAAACTCCTAGAATTTCATAATAATCACGTTTTTTACTTGCCATTTTGTCCACCTCTAATTATTTTATTTAGTTGTTGCGTCAACATCAATAACATCATCACTTTTATTATCATCTTTTTTAATATGATCTGTTGGTTCTTGTTTTTGTTGGTTCATAAATTGTTGTGCAGCAGCAAATGCTTGTTTTAATTGTTCTAGTTTTTCTTTTAAATCATCATATTTTTTTTCATCTAGTGATTTTTGTAAGTCATCACGTAGTTTTTTCATTTCAGCAATTTGTGGATTTTCTGCTTCGCCTTCTTTTGCTGATTTAGTAACTTCAGCAGTCATTTTATCAATATCATAAATATAGGCTTGTGCTTGATTAGATAATTCAATTTCTTCTTTATGTTTTTCATCGTTTTCACGATTCTTTTCAGCATCTTGTACCATTTTTTCAATTTCGTCTTTACTTAAAGTACCACTATTGCTAATAGTAATTTTTTGTTCTTTATTAGTTTTTAGATCTTTAGCACTAACAGATACAATACCATTAACATCGATATCAAAAGTAACTTCAATTTGTGGAACACCTCTTGGTGCTGGTTCGATACCACTTAATTGGAAACGACCTAGTGAATGATTATCTTTAGCTAGTGGACGTTCTCCTTGTAAAACATTAATATCAACAGCGGGTTGATTATCTTCAGCAGTTGAAAAAACTTGTGACTTTTTAGTAGGAACAGTAGTATTACGAGAGATTAATGGCGTCATTACTCCTCCTAAAGTTTCAATACCTAATGATAAAGGAGTTACATCTAATAGTAAAACGTCAGTAACATCACCCGATAATACTCCTCCTTGAATAGCAGCACCCAAAGCTACTACTTCATCAGGGTTAACACCACGATGTGGTTCTTTACCAATTTCGTTTTTAATAACTTCTTGCACAGCTGGGATTCTTGTTGAACCACCAACTAAAATAACTTCATCAATTTCATTTTTGCTTAATTTAGCTTCTTTTAAGGCATCACGAACAGGAGCAATAGTTCTTTCAACTAGTGATTTTGTTAGTTCATTAAATTTGGCACGTGTTAATTTTTCATTTAAATGTAATGGACCTGAGGCATTCATTGAAATAAATGGTAATGAAATATCAGCTTGTACTACTCCTGATAAGTCTTTTTTTGCTTTTTCAGCAGCATCTTTTAAACGTTGCATTGCCATTTTATCTTTTGATAAGTCAACACCATTACTTTTTTTGAATTCACTAACTAAATGTTGAACAATTAAGGCATCAAAGTCGTCACCACCAAGTTTGTTATCACCACTAGTTGATAATACTTCAAATGTTCCACCCGCTAATTCTAGAACTGAAACGTCAAATGTTCCACCACCTAAGTCAAATACTAAAATTTTGTGATCTTTATCTTGTTTGTCTAAACCATAAGCGATGGCAGCAGCAGTTGGTTCGTTAATAATTCTTTCTACTTTTAATCCTGCAATAATTCCTGCATTTTTAGTAGCTTCACGTTGTTCATTGTTAAAATAAGCAGGAACAGTAATAACTGCTTTTGATATTTTTTTACCTAATTTTGATTCAGCAAAAGTTTTAATAGTGCGTAAAATTTCTGCAGATACTTCTTCTGGTTTACGTGTTTTAGCAGCGGCTTTAACTGTTTCTTTAGTTCCCATAATTCTTTTAATTGAACTAACAGTATTATCTGGATCAGTAATAGCTTGACGTTTAGCAACTTCACCAACCATAATTTGACCATCTTTGTAAGCAACAACTGATGGTGTTGTTCTTCCACCTTCGGCATTTTCAATAACTTTTGGCTTATCACCTTCCATTACGGCAACACATGAATTAGTTGTTCCTAGATCGATTCCTAAAATGATTTCTTTATTTGTTGTTTTATTTGTAGACATAATATTTTCACTCCTTAATTTTTCTTTGTTTCTGTTTTTTCTTCTTTAATTTGAAAAACTTTAACTTTAGTAGTGCTAATGACACGATTATGCAATTCATAACCATTAGCTATAATTTCAACAATAGTATTATTTTTTACATTTTGATAAGCATTGTTTGTATTATCATTAATAATTTCTACTGCCTCATGTTGGTGAGAATTAAATTGATCTCCAACTTTAGCAGTAATTTCTTTTAAACCTTCTTTACCAAGTGCTTTAATTAATTCTTCATAGATAAATTTAAAACCAACTAGGAAATTTTGAACAGCTGCATTATCAGTTTTAAAGTTTAGTGCTCGTTGGAAATTTAATAAAGTATGAACTAAATCTTTAATAATTTTTTGGTTAGCATATTTAATGTGTTCTTTATTTTGAATTTCTAATTCTTTAATGGTATTTAATCTAGTAGCTAGCATTAATTGCTTTTGTTGTGAATTAATTTTATTAAGTTCTGTTGTTAATTCTTTAATTTTTGTTTCTAATTCGATTTCTTTATTTAATGATATTTTTTCTTCTTCGACACTTACTGGTGTTTCAGTAACAGGAGTTGAAATAGTTGTATCTTTAGTTTCTGTTGCTGATACGTTATCAATGTTATCTTTTTTAGCTTTTGTCATTTTATCATCTCATTTCTATTTAAAGTTTTTAATCAATGTTTGATTAATCCAATTTAGAATTTCAGTTAGTTTTTCATATTCTAAACGTTTAGGTCCAACAATTGCAATTTGTCCTTGTTCACCATCATGAACTTTAAAAGTAGTAGTAATCATTGCCATATCGTTATTTTCATTACCCAGTTCTTCACCAATTTTAATTTGTAGTTGATTATTATTTAATTCATCAAAATACATTCATGGTGATTGTGATTCAATGAATTTAATAATTGTTTTAACCTTATTAATATCATTAAATTCAGGATTTTCTAACATATATTGAACACCGTGTGTTGTTGATAGTGGTCGTGAGAAATTAATTAAAGTGTTAACAAATCCTTGAATAATATATTCTGATTTTTGTACTTGTTGTTCAAGGATTGGTTTTAATAAATTTACTTTCTCACTAATTTCACTAATTTTAGTACCAATTAATCTGGTGTTAAAAATATCAATGGCAATTGATAAATCGGTTAATGATGTTTCTTGAATATTAAACATTTTGTTTTGAACATGACCATTACTAGTAATACAAATTGTTAAAGCATTATCATTACTAATCGGTATTAATTCAATTTTTTTTAAAGTATCTTCATTAATATTAGGACCAGTAACAATACTAATCAAATTAGTCATTTCACTTAAAATACTACTAGTTTTATTTAATACTTCGGTAATTACTAAGTTACGGTTATTAAATACTTCTGCTATTTTTTTCTTCAAGATTTCTAGTTCTTGATGTTCACCCATATTCATTAAATTATCAACATAATAGCGATAACCTTTTGTTGAAGGAATACGACCACTAGAGCTATGTGCTTTTTCTAATAATCCTAATGTTTCTAATTCAACACATTCATTACGAATAGTAGCACTAGAAAAATTAATATTGTTATTATTTTCTAAAATAGTTTTGCTACCAATTGGTAATCCTGTTTTAATATATTTTTCAACAATGATTTTTAAAATTTGTGATTGTCTGTTACTTAACATTGTTCACCACCTTTTTTAGCATTCATTAACATTGAATGCCAATACTTATATAATTATAACTGAGAGTGTAATAATATCAAGACTTAATTGAATTTTATTTTTTTACTGAGAATAAACATATTGTCTTTATTGATAGTAATTACCATTCGTTTGTGGGGTATTAGTTCTTCTTTAATAATAGATTGTGCGATAATAGTTTCAATATAGTGTTGAATATAGCGTTTAATCGGTCGTGCGCCATATTCTTCATCATAAGCATCTTTTAGTATTTTATTAACTACTTCTGATTCATAAGATAATTGTAAATTTTTTTCTTGTCTTAATCGCAATAATAAAGTATCTAATTCTTTAATAATAATTTCTGTTATTACTTTTTTACTTAATGGATTGAAGATAACAATTTCATCAATTCGATTAATAAATTCTGGTCGAAATGATTTTTTTAAGATATTTAATGCTTGCTCTTTGCTGTTATCTTTACCACTTAATAGTTCTTGTGAACCAAGATTTGAAGTCATAATAATTATTGTGTTTTTAAAGTCAATTAAGAGACCATGACTGTCTGTAATTCTACCTTCATCAAGAATTTGTAATAAAATATTTAATATTTCAGGATGGGCTTTTTCGATTTCATCAAAAAGAATGATACTATAAGGATTTCTTCTTACTTTTTCGGTTAATTGTCCACCGTTTTCATAACCAACATAGCCAGGAGGTGAACCTAGTAATTTGCTAACTGCGTGTTTTTCCATAAATTCTGACATATCAATACGAACCATATTTTTTTCACTATCAAATAAAATATCAGCTAAGGTTCTAGCAACTTCAGTTTTTCCAACACCGGTTGGACCCAAGAAAATAAATGAACCAATTGGGCGATTGGGATCTTTAATGCCAGCACGAGCTCTAATTAAAGCATCACTTACCAACTGTAGGGCATTACTTTGACCTTTAATTTTCGTATTTAAAGTTAAGGGTAATTTTAATAATTTTTCTTTTTCGGTTGCTAATAAACGAGTAACAGGAATGCCAGTTCATTTTGCAACAACTTTTGCAATATCTTCACTAGTAACATCTTCGCGTAGTAAAGGATTATCTTTTTTTATATTTTCACTATCTTTAAGTTCTTTTTCTAAGTTGGGAATAATACTATATTGTAGTTCACCAGCTTTTGTAAAATTACCTGATAATTGATACAATTCTAATTCTGATTTAGCATTTTCTAATTTATTTTTTAAACTAGTAATATGGTCTAATGCTGACTTTTCTTTGATTCATTTATCTTCTAATTGTTGTAAAGTATTTTTTTTAGTTTTTAATTGTTTATCAACTTCAATTAGTCTTGTTTGCGAGTTTTCATCTTTTTCTTTGCTTAAGGCTGCTTGTTCAATTTTTAATTGTAAGACTTTTCTTCTTATATCATCTAAATCACTAGGAACCGAAGCAATTTCAGTTTTAATACTAGCACAAGCTTCATCAATTAAGTCAATTGCTTTATCAGGTAAGTAACGATCATTAATATATTTATTAGATAGATAAACAGCTTCTCGTAATGCACTATCATGAATTTTTACACCATGATAAGCTTCAAAACGTTCTTTTAAACCACGTAAGATAGCAGTTGTATCTTCTGTTGATGGTTCTTTAATAATCATCTTACGAAATCTTCGTTCAAGGGCTGCATCTTTTTCAATGTATTGACGATATTCGTCAAGTGTTGTGGCACCAATACAACGTAGTTCACCACGTGCTAACATTGGTTTTAGTAAATTAGAAGCATCCATTGAACCTTGTGTTCTACCAGCACCAACAATTAAATGTAGTTCATCAATAAATAAAATAATTTTTCCATTAGAATTTTTAATTTGGTTAATAACCGCTTTTAATCGTTCTTCAAACTCACCTTGGAATTTAGCGCCAGCAATTAGTGCTCCCATATCTAGTTCATAAATAATTTTATCTTTTAAGTTACTAGGAACATCACCACGAACAATACGTTGGGCTAAACCTTCAATAATAGCAGTTTTACCAATACCAGGTAAACCGATTAAGACGGGGTTGTTTTTAGTTTTTCGTGAGAGTATTTCTTCTACTTTACGAATATCTTCATCACGTCCAATAATAGGATCCATTTTTCCTGTTTTAGCTTGTACAATTAAATTACGAGCAAATTTATCAAGAATTTTAGGATCATTACTATAGTTAGGGATTTCATTTAATTGCATAATGTCACTCCTCTTTTTAGCACTATAATTACTTGATTGCTAATCATATTAATATACTAACAAATAAAATTAGCAGTTTCAAGTAGTAACTGCTAATTTTATATTTAATTGAATTAGGGATAAGTATTTTCAATTAAAGAAACTTAATATGATATTAATATTTGTGATAGATCTTGTAGGTATTTTAGATCTTAAATATATATTTCTCGTGTAAATAATATGGACATATTCCGTAATTAAATTTAATTAATTGTCAATAAAATTGTTTTAAAACTATTTAGTGTTATTGAATATAGAAATAAATATTTTTTGAAAAAATAGTTTAAAAAATGAGTTTACATTTTAAACAAAAAATTGTTAATAATATTTTTATATTAACTCGATAAAAATTTAAATTTTAAAAAAATATTTTTAATATTTTTTTTATTTTAATGGTTTTATTTTATTAAAAATTTCACAAAGTAAGTTAAATCTTAAGTACATAAGTCTAAATTTAGATTTTCTACATTTATTTACTAAAATTTTGAATCTTTTCAATCAAGCAAAGACATGTTCAACTTTAATTCTAATTTTAGATACAATCTTATTGTATTTTCTTTCTTGTTTAGTTAATTTTTTATTTTTAGTTCTTTTAATTGGTATTATTGTATTTTTATAAATATTTTGTATACCTTGATATCCTAAATCACCAATAATTATTGTTTTTTCTGAAAATTCAAGATTTGAATTTTTTAATATTTGAAAATCATACACTTTACCATTATCAGCAAAAATATCAACAATTTTTTTATTAAAAAAATCATATACAATTTGAAATTTTATAGAATACATTCAACTTTTACCAGAAAAATATTCTAACTGTAGTTTTTTTAGTTGGTCTTTCAATTTCAATCTCAGTTGAATCAATTAAATAAAATTGAAATTCATTTGAATTTTCTTGTTTTTTATCAATTTTTAATTTATATCTTTCTTTTAAAAATTGGTAATCTTTGTGGTTACTAAGTTTATTTTCTACTCAAGTAATATTTCGAAAACAACTTGATGGGCTCATTTTAGATTTAATACTCATTTGAAAAAAAGTATAATATTCTTTTCAGTATAATAAAGTCATCATTAATCTTTCTTCTACTGAAAGTTTATTTTTTCGACCTTTATTTTTTTCTAATTTTTCTATTTCAATTAATTTTTCTAACATTTCATTAAAATGAAAACGTTTTATACCAAAATATCTGTAAAATTCTTCATTTTTTAATTTTTTTAAATTTTCAAAAATCATTTTTATCAACACTTTTCTAAATTTATTGTTAATAACAAAATTATAAAATAAATTTTAAAATTATTAATTGACTTTTAAAAAATTTAATTACGGAATATGTCTTAATACAGATTTACAAAATAAACCAAAAACTAAATCAAAAAAATCAATTAATTTATAGGATAGGTAATTTTTAATTTCATTAAATTGTGGAAAACTATTTTTATTTTTATTTTAAATTTTTGTATTAAAATAAGTGTTATTTAATAAATATAAATCTTATTTAATTATTGATAAAAGCATGTTAAAATTGTAAAGAATTATATTATAGAAGAGGATAAGTATGGAAAATAAAAACCAAGAAGTTAATTTTGAAAATAATAGTGAAAATACATTTCCAAGAACTAAGTTTTTGATAAGTGTTGGCTATTTAATAATACAAGTATTAATTCCAGGAATTATTCTTTTTTTTACTACTAGTACTGATTTTACTTTTACTTTTAAATTACCTTTTTGAATAATGGTACTTTCTAGTTTAAGTTTAATCATATTTACTTTTATTATAACCTTTATTACATATAAGTTAAAATTACATCAATTAGATCAATTTACATATAGTATTCCATTTGCTTTTGTTTTATCATTATTTTATTTGTCAGGATACTTTTTAACTCCTCAACAAATTTTAATACGTTTTATTATTTCAATCGCTGGTGCTGTTATTGGTATTTTTTTAACGAGTATTATTTTATTATTAGTATTAAGAAAAAAAACAAAAAAAATCATATATTAAGTTATAATAAGTGATATAAATCTAAAAAAATAAAATGAAAAAAAGGCGCGTAATATATGTTACGCACCTTTTTAAATATATGTTTTTTATTTACTGTATAAAAATTATTCAATATCTAATTCTCATACATTTGTAATTGTTCCAGCAAATAGTTTTTTATCAACTATTAATGATGAATACACTGAAGCATTTAATTCATATTTGTTTTTTACTTGACTAAAGCTTGAATCAAGTTCATAAACATTATTATTATCAGTGGTAGCATATATTTTGTTATTTAAATCTTCTATTGATAAAGAAAAAAATTTACCATCTTTCAAATTAATTTTTTCTGTTATTTCATTTTTGATTAAATCATACTGATAAATTTTGTCTTCTGTTGCTAATATTAATTCAGTATCAGATAGTGCTTTAATATCAAAAATAATATTACTTTTATTTTTAAAATCATATTTTAATTTATGGGTTTTAGTTTCTAAATCAATTTCTCAAACTGTATTTGTTATTGTACCAGCATATACTTTACCATTTGATGCTTTAATTAAACTATTTATACGTTCTTCATTTAATTGATATTTATTGATTTTTGTATTATTAGTAAAATCAATCTCTCAAATATTTCCGTTCTCTGTTGCAGCAAATATTATACTATCTGAGATTTGAAGAAATTTATTTATTTTTCCATCATTTAATTCATATTTATTAGAAATTTGACCTTCGCCTATGATAATTGTTAGATTAGTAGTTAAATTTTTAAATGAATCATAATTATAATTAATTTTTGCATCAATAGAACCACTAACTGTGAAGTCTTCATCTTTTAAATCAATTTCTTTATTATTAGTAATTTTGTTTAATGAAAATAAATTATTTTTAAAAGAATTTTTAATTTCAGAAATTAATGAATTTTTAATAAATTCAGCATTAATTGAATCATTTAATTCCATTACTGAACTTTGAAAATTAACTTTTTTTGTATATTTTGTTTCATTAATAGCATCAACAATTTTTTCAGAAGAAGCATTAATATTAATTATTAATAAAGTTTCTTTATTTTTAATTTCTCCATAATTAAAAATGATTTTAGCATTAATTGTACCTCATTTATCTAAATCTTCTTGTTTTAAATCTTCTTCATTATAAAGACATATTCCGTAATTAAATTTTTTAAAAGTCAATTAATAATTTTAAAATTTATTTTATAATTTTGTTATTAACAATAAATTTAGAAAAGTGTTGATAAAAATGATTTTTGAAAATTTAAAAAAATTAAAAAATGAAGAATTTTACAGATATTTTGGTATAAAACGTTTTCATTTTAATGAAATGTTAGAAAAATTAATTGAAATAGAAAAATTAGAAAAAACTAAAGGTCGAAAAAATAAACTTTCAGTAGAAAAAAGATTAATGATGACTTTATTATACTGAAAAGAATATTATACTTTTTTTCAAATGAGTATTAAATCTAAAATGAGCCCATCAAGTTGTTTTCGAAATATTACTTGAGTAGAAAATAAACTTAGTAACCACAAAGATTACCAATTTTTAAAAGAAAGATATAAATTAAAAATTGATAAAAAACAAGAAAATTCAAATGAATTTCAATTTTATTTAATTGATTCAACTGAGATTGAAATTGAAAGACCAACTAAAAAAAACTACAGTTAGAATATTTTTTTGGTAAAAGTTGAATGTATTCTATAAAATTTCAAATTGTATATGATTTTTTTAATAAAAAAATTGTTGATATTTTTGCTGATAATGGTAAAGTGCATGATTTTCAAATATTAAAAAATTCAAATCTTGAATTTTCAGAAAAAACAATAATTATTGGTGATTTAGGATATCAAGGTATACAAAATATTTATAAAAATACAATAAGATTGTATCTAAAATTAGAATTAAAGTTGAACATGTCTTTGCTTAATTGAAAAGATTCAAAATTTTAGTAAATAAATGTAGAAAATCTAAATTTAGACTTATGTACTTAAGATTTAACTTACTTTGTGAAATTTTTAATAAAATAAAACCATTAAAATAAAAAAAATATTAAAAATATTTTTTTAAAATTTAAATTTTTATCGAGTTAATATAAAAATATTATTAACAATTTTTTGTTTAAAATGTAAACTCATTTTTTAAACTATTTTTTCAAAAAATATTTATTTCTATATTCAATAACACTAAATAGTTTTAAAACAATTTTATTGACAATTAATTAAATTTAATTACGGAATATGTCTTGAGTATTTGCGGGTGATTCTATAATGACAAATTGACCGGTATTAATTCCAATATTTATGATGGTCTTAGTATTTATTAAAGAATTTATTGGACATATTATTCGTGGATTTAGATAGAAAAAATTAAAGTTGTTTTTAGGAGGTAATAGTTATGATTAAATTATTTTTTGCAATAATTTTTGTTTTTCCTTTATTAGGTAAACTTTTACCTTCTTTAAATAATATTGTGCAAAATATTTTACAAAGTTATATTACTGATTTTTCTGGTTTACATAATTTGTCTTTGGTTATTAAAAGTTTTATTTTTGGTGATAGTTCACAAAAAATAGTTTCAATGCCAGCACCATTGTTAGCAATTATTTTAGTACTTTTTACTTTTTCATTAATTTTAAAATTATTAAAAATAATATAGGAGTAGTTTATTATGGGTGTTGCTTTTATTTCAAAAGTTTTAGAACTATTTGGACAAATTTTTATGAAATTTTGAAATTTGCCAATGGCAGATTTAGGTTTTAATTTGGGTACTTTTGTTGTTTTTATTCTTTTAATAAAGTTTGCTATGTCAGTTTTTTTAAATATTGATATTCAGCCAGTTTCTACATCGGGTACTGTAAAGAAAAGTTACAAAAATATTAAAGGTAGTTCAAAATTTGTTGGAAAGCAAATTGCTAAGCAACATGAAAGAAAACGTTTAAGAAATAAGGCTAAGGGTGTTGAAAATAAAAAAGGGAAGTTTGTAGGTAATTAGTTATGAGTGATTTTGTTAATAGTATATTGCATTTAATTTTTATATTTTCTAGTAATGATATTGGTATATTTTTAAATCAAACTAATATTACTGATGAAGTTTATATTTTAGACATATTCCGTAATTAAATTTTTTAAAAGTCAATTAATAATTTTAAAATTTATTTTATAATTTTGTTATTAACAATAAATTTAGAAAAGTGTTGATAAAAATGATTTTTGAAAATTTAAAAAAATTAAAAAATGAAGAATTTTACAGATATTTTGGTATAAAACGTTTTCATTTTAATGAAATGTTAGAAAAATTAATTGAAATAGAAAAATTAGAAAAAAATAAAGGTCGAAAAAATAAACTTTCAGTAGAAGAAAGATTAATGATGACTTTATTATACTGAAAAGAATATTATACTTTTTTTCAAATGAGTATTAAATCTAAAATGAGCCCATCAAGTTGTTTTCGAAATATTACTTGAGTAGAAAATAAACTTAGTAACCACAAAGATTACCAATTTTTAAAAGAAAGATATAAATTAAAAATTGATAAAAAACAAGAAAATTCAAATGAATTTCAATTTTATTTAATTGATTCAACTGAGATTGAAATTGAAAGACCAACTAAAAAAACTACAGTTAGAATATTTTTCTGGTAAAAGTTGAATGTATTCTATAAAATTTCAAATTGTATATGATTTTTTTAATAAAAAAATTGTTGATATTTTTGCTGATAATGGTAAAGTGCATGATTTTCAAATATTAAAAAATTCAAATCTTGAATTTTCAGAAAAAACAATAATTATTGGTGATTTAGGATATCAAGGTATACAAAATATTTATAAAAATACAATAATACCAATTAAAAGAACTAAAAATAAAAAATTAACTAAACAAGAAAGAAAATACAATAAGATTGTATCTAAAATTAGAATTAAAGTTGAACATGTCTTTGCTTGATTGAAAAGATTCAAAATTTTAGTAAATAAATGTAGAAAATCTAAATTTAGACTTATGTACTTAAGATTTAACTTACTTTGTGAAATTTTTAATAAAATAAAACCATTAAAATAAAAAAAATATTAAAAATATTTTTTTAAAATTTAAATTTTTATCGAGTTAATATAAAAATATTATTAACAATTTTTTGTTTAAAATGTAAACTCATTTTTTAAACTATTTTTTCAAAAAATATTTATTTCTATATTCAATAACACTAAATAGTTTTAAAACAATTTTATTGACAATTAATTAAATTTAATTACGGAATATGTCCTTTGTTTAATTTGACTTTTTGATTGGTATTAGGTGTATTTTTTAATTTTATTTATCGTAGTATTAAATTTATTTTTAGGTCATTGTTTGGGTAGGTGTTAAATATGAGTGTTTGAGATATTTACAATAAAATACATCAATGTATAGTTGATTATTGAACTATGTTTATAGGAAGTCCAGTTGACCAATTTACTACTATTTTATGAAATTTAGTAGTTTATGGAACACAATTTTTTATTGGATTTATTATATTTTATGGTTCATGGTAAATTTTAAAATGTTTATTTGGTAAATAATTATGTGATTTAAGTTTGCTAAATTATTTTTTGTTGTAAATACTTCTGTTCAAGCACCGACTAGTTTAATTGTTTCTAATGCACCTAGTGAAAGTAATTACACTATAACTAGCGATATGGTTAAACCCGTTAAATATAATGATTTTAATGATTGAGCAACTATTCCTTGAAATTCTGCTTATTTTGATGTTGGTCAACCAGATTTAAAATTAGTTTCTGCTGTTGTTCATAAAACTACTGTTACTCCTTATTCAATTCAATTTCATTCTGATGTTGTAGGTAATTTTGATAGGCGAGTTAGTGATTTGTCCACAGATTATAGATTTACAGAACAAGACTTAGACCAATTATCTCTATATTTTATTTAATCATAATTATATACAAACTGGTAAGTTTAATGAGTTAGTTTTTTGGAATTATAATGTTTCTAATAATTTAAGTTTTAAGTTGACTTTTGAAATTACAAAACCTTTGAGTTTTTATATACAAGGTTTTATGTTTTATATTTCTGCTGAATATTTTCGCTATTTTTCTTCTATTTATACATTTTCGTTTTTAGATTATGAGGGTAATATTCGTTATAATTTTAAAGGTGTATTAAATGATAAAGATAGTGTTTATAATTTAGGAAAATATAATTTTGTTACTATGCCGGTTCGTGTTCCTAATTTAAAACATTTAACGATTAATTTTGATTTATCTTCATTAACTAATCGTGACGGTTTGCATGTTAAATTTGGTCAGATGAATATTTTTTCTTCCAAAGATATTGTTCCAGTGCCACCAAATAGTCCTTTTAACCCTGAGTATGAACGTGTTAGTTGATATGATGTTTTTGGTCATTTGCGTAATGCTTTTAGATGATTACTTTATGGCGTTGTTGGTAAAGTTTTACCAGTTGAACCATTAAGACAATTTCTTTTTACAACAGATAGTTTGTTACGACATATTTTTTCAGATACGATTAGTACTGCTTTAAATGTTGATATTGTTAGTGGAATAGAAAATATTATACCTTTATGATTATTTGTTAGAGCAATTAGTTTAATTATAGGTTAGGAGTTTATCATGAAAAAGAAAGATTTATTTGAAATTTGTAGTGGAGTTGTTTTTTGTTTTTTAATATCATTGTTTACTGCTTTATTTTTTGATTTTGATGTAGATAAATTAAAGTTATTTTTTGAAAATGCTAGTTTTGGTTCAAAATTTTTAATTTTCTTTTTTGATTTTATTTTTCCTTTTATTTTAAGTTCATATTTTATAAAATTTTGTTTTTGAATTAAAAATAAGTTTAAAAATAAAAATAAGGTGGTTAAATAATGCCTTGATATGGTTATGTGTTATTAGTTATAGGTTTGATTATAATTATTTATCCAATTCTTATAACTATTCGTAATGTTAAAATTTTAAAACAAGTTGGTAGTTATATTATTTCAGCACCTCCAAGAACTGGTAAGTCTGCTCTTGCTTGTTGTTTAGCACAAACTCATAAGAAAAGAGTAGTTAGTCCTTTCCCCATTAAGTTAAAGACTGGTTATTCTTATTTGGTTAATTATAACGATGTTTTTACTTTTAATCAGTTAGCAAGTAATTATGCTTTTGAGGAACAAGATTTAATAATTTTAGATGAATTAGCATTAAAAATAAATTCTAATGATTTAGGAGTACAGTTTAAAAATCAACAAGAAAGTTTAGGACAATTTTGTAAGTTAATAGGTCATATGTTTAATGGTACTATGTATTTGATTGAACAACACCCTAATAGAATACCAGTACAAGCAAGAGAAAAAGTAGAATATGTTGTGCAAGTTAAACGTATGCGTTTTTTGGTTTTTATTGTTATATTTAATCTTAATTTATATACTAATATTGAGGATTATAATAAAGTAGTGTTTTCACGTCGTAGAACAAAGAAAATGATTAAAAGAGGTATTATGCCTCCGAGTTATAGTGGTGAAGCAATGTCTATGACTTTATTTTTTCCTAGACACTGGTTAAAAAGGTATAATTCACGTGCTTTACATTATGTGCATGAACTTAAAAGTGAATTGTCACCTAAGAAATACCTTAAAGAAGCAAGTAGTATTGATATGACTTATACTGATATTAAATCTGCTGGTTTGGATAAATTAGATAATATTTTAAAGAAAAAAGATAAACCTAAAAATAAAGATAAATAAAAATAGTTATAGTCGCAGTGAACCTACTGCGACTATAACTTGGGTGAGCCACATAGTGGCGAGGGACGTAGTCCCTATATACTTGATGAAAATAAATCATTATTAAAATTTTTTTGATTAATTTCATCTAATGAATTTTTAATAAATTCTGAACTAATGTTTGTTTTTAATTCATCTATAGTACTATTAATTATAATATTATCAAGTGAATAATTAGTTTGATTAATTGCATTTACTATTTTTTGATCATTATTTTTTTGTTTTTCTTTTATTGCACATGATGCAATACTTAAAGACATTGGTAATACAACAGTTAATACACCAACTGTTGCTAGCATTTTTTTGTAACTTAATTTTCTTTTCATCTTTCATCACTCCAAAGTGTTATTATATTTCTTTTATATTTGAATTTCAACACTTAAAAGGAATGAGTTAAATTGAATATCAATTATATTTTCATTCCTAAATAATGTTTTAATGTTTTAATTTACTATTGATCAGTTTACATTAGTTTTAATTTATATTGATTTGTTGAAGATTTTTTTTGTGAATTTAGTGAATTTGCTTCTTTTTTTATTGAAGAAAAATCTTGAATTTTATTTACTTTTTTCTTGATTTTATATCCTTGTTTCAATATTTGATATTCTGGTCTAGATTTTACATAATTACTACCTTTATCAACAATATATTTGCCACCTTTAGCAATTACAATACCACCAGCAGTTGCTTCTAATGTATTCATTAATGATGCTTCTGGATTTAATATTGCATTTAATACACCAGCACCAGCACCACAAATTAATGATGTTCCAACTTTAGTTTTATTTTTATCTTTATGTTTTATGGATTTTTTAATTTGATAACCCGCTATTCCTCCGGCTACAGCACCAATCGCAATGTCGGTAACAGGTAGTGGATTTGTTCATGAAAGACCATCAATTGCTCCTAATCCAGCACCCAATCCACCAAAAATCATTGGTAAATAATCAATTGTTTCATTAACGATATTTTTATCTTTAGACATTTCTTTTAATCTTCCTTTCTAAAAACAAAAAACTCATTTACTTTTTAACAAGTAATGAGTTAAAAACTTATATTAAGTTTAAAAAAATAATATCATAATTTTAATAATAATTATAAAAAAATATTAATTACACAATTTAGTGTAGATTAATTATAGTTACATTAATTATTAAAGATATATTTTTTATTTTCTTTTTTTAGTAATTTTTATATTTAAATTATGTGTATAATTCTAAATTTTGTATTGCTTTTAATAAAAAATACTTTATAATATTTAAGACTGTTTATGCAGTTTCAACCGCTCTACTTTAGGTTAACAAGTGATTTATTCCACCTATAAGGCGAGTCTAAACTGGAGGTAATAAGAAAAATGTTTGTAGTTATTCAAACAGGAGGAAAACAAATTAATGTTTCCTATGGTCAAGAAATTTTTGTTGAAAAACTTGTTGGCAAAGCTAAAGATAAGATTATTTTTGACAAAATATTGATGATTGATCAACAATTCGGTAAACCTTTCCTAAAAGGTGCTGAAGTTCATGGTGAGATTATTAAACAAGATAAATCAAAAAAGATTCGAGTGTTTAAATATAAACCTAAGAAAAATTCAAAAACAATGTATGGACACCGTCAGCCATATACAAAGGTATTAATTACTGATATTTTACTTGCTGGTAAAAGTCTTGTTGATAAGAAGGCAGAACAATCAAAACCAGTAATTAAAGATGAAGTAAAAAAAGAAGTAATTTCTGAAGTAGTAACTCCTATTATTAAAGAGCCAAAATCAGTAGTTAGTAAAGTAAAAAAAGAACTTACAAAAGAAAAAGTTGTTAAAACTAAATCAGTTGTTAAGGATAATATTACAGAACCAGATAACACTAAAACTGTTGTTAGTGAAGGTAATTTAAAAACTATTTTTGATCATAAAAATATGACTGTTAAAGTTGTTAAAGAAGATGATGAAAATAATAAAAAATAATTTAAGGTAATATCAAATTATGGTTAAAGTTACTTATAATTACCAAAATAGTAACATTGTAGAAGTTATAATTACTGGTCATGCTAATTTTTCAAAAATTGGAAATGATATTGTTTGTGCAGGGATTTCAACCATTGTTATTGGTACATTAAATGCACTTCATGAACTTGATAATAATCAAGTTCAAGTAATTAATAATACTGCTGGATTAGTTAAACTTAAAGTTGCTAGTTTCACTAATAATAGTCAAATCATTTTAAAAACAATGCTTTGACAACTAAAAACTATTAAAGAACAATATCCAAAATATATTAACATAAAGGAGGTGTAATTATGTTTTATAAATTAAATTTACAATTATTTGCTTCAAAAAAAGGAGTGGGTTCAACTCGTAATGGTCGTGATTCACATTCTAAACGTTTAGGTGCTAAAATTGGTGATGGACAAAGTTTAAAAGAGGGAACAATTATTTATCGTCAACGTGGAACTAAAATTCACCCTGGTGAAAATGTAGGACGTGGTGGTGATGATACCTTATTTGCTTTAAAATCAGGAATTGTTAAGTATACTATTTTTAAAAAAAATAAAACACGAGTTTCAGTTATACTTGATAAAAAGTAAAAATAAATTTTTAATAATAAAAACCTATTTTCAATGCTATCATATTTTGAAGATAGGTTTTGTTTGTTTATTTTATGTTTAATGATATGATAGGAGAAAATAATGAAACATATTACTTTAATAATTACTGGTAGTATTGCAGCAAACAAAGCCTTAATTTTATTAAAACAATTAAAAAAAGAATTTTTAGTTGATATTATTTGTACTAAAAGTTCTTTACATTTTCTAGAAGATAAAACATTTTCTTATTATTCTGAAATGTTTGAACAAGAATCATATGTTAAAGGAGATTTAATTACTCATACTAATTTAGCAATTAAAACAAATTTAATTGTTGTTTATCCTGCTACTATGAGTTTTATTAGTAAAGCAAATTTAGCAATTGCTGATAGTTTAGCATTATCAGTATTTTTAGCTTCCAAAGCAGAAAAGATATTATTTCCAGCAATGAATCATAATATGTATCACAATCAAAGTTTTCAAAAGAATTTATTAGAATTATCTAATTTTGAAAATATTACTATTATTCCTCCAGATTCAGGAATGTTAGCCTGTAAGATGATTGGTGATGGACGAGTTAAAAGTCCAGATAATGCATTAACAATAATTAAAGATTTTTTTAAAAAAAGTATTGATTTATCTAATAAAAAAATTTTAATTAATATTGGTCGTACTAGAACTTATATTGATCCAATTCGTTATATTACTAATAATTCTTCAGGAAAAATGGGTAAAGCATTAGTAGATGCTTTTCTTAAAACTAACGCTAAAGTAGTATTAGTTGCAGGTGATTGTGATTTTGAAATTAAATCGCAAAAAAACCTAACTATTATTGAAGCAAATACTAATGAAAAAATGTTCTTAGCAATGAAAGAAAACTTTGATAATGCTGATATTGTAATATGTGGTGCTGCTTTAAATGATTATAAAGTAAGTAAATATATTCCTAATAAAATAATTAAAAATAAAAACGAAAATTTATCTTTATCACTGATTGCTAATATTGATGTATTGGCATTTTTAGGTAAGCAGAAAACAAAACAAGTTTTAATTGGTTTTGCTGCTCAAGAATTTAATGATAAAAATCTTGGTATCGAAAAAATGAAAATTAAAAATTGTGATGGTATTTGTATTAATAATATTAGTGTTATGGGTAAAAATGAAACAGAAATTAATTTTTATTTTAAAAATAATAATTATAATTTAATTGGTTCAAAAGTGGAAGTTGCTAAACAGATAGTTGATATTATAAGTAAGAATATTTTAAATTATTAATATAATAAAAATAGAATTTATTGCTTTAATATTTTTTCCTAACAATAGATTATTTTAAAAAAATATTTATATAGCTAACTTTATTATAAAAAATGAACAATATGATATTTTAATGTTAAATATCATATTGTTCATTTTTTATAATAAAGTTTGAATATGTAATTAATTTGTATCAATAAATATATAAGAAAAGGTTATATATAAGTGTTTTTTTAATTTAAAGGTACACATTCAAGTAAAAAGTCTCTAATTTTTTTATTAATATCCTTAGTGTTTTTTAATTCTTTTTCTAGTTTTTCTACAGTGTTTTTACAATCTTGTATTATTTTTTTAGTTCTTCAATGTTTTCTTTTGAATGTTTTAATTGTTTTTCTAATTTTTCTTTATCATATTGAGATTGTTTTAGTTCTTTTTCTAATTTTTCTTTAATACCTTTAGATTCTCTTAATTCTGCTGCTTGTTTTGCTATAGTATATCTAGATTTTCTTAATTCTTCTTCTAAATTTTCATTATTATTTTTATAATCTTTAAGTTCTGTTTCTAGTTTTTCTTTATCATTTTCTACTTCTTTTAATTTTGTTTCCAGTTTTATATTATTATCTTGATTAGTAGTGGTGTTGCTATGGGTATTAATAATAATTTTAATAATTATTTTGCTATTCCTACGATTATTGCCGGTGCAAGTGAAATTATAAATACTTTATTGTTGCCATTAGGAAATACACATAATAATACAGAATTGCAAGAAGTCTTTACTGATGAAAGAGCAAGATTGATTAATGGTAGTTTTAGTGATTATCAAAGTACACATGACAGTATGGTTGATGTTGATTTAAATGATGATAGTATGTCTGAGATTAATTTAGATAGAGCAAGTTTAAATTGGGATTATTCTTATGCTTATACACTAGGTGGTGTTTAAAGTGAAAATATATATGTGATGAATTTTAAAATTTATGGCATTAACTGGATGTATTACATTTAGTATATTTTTAGGATTAATTCCTAGCATTATAGTTTTAGGAATTGTTGCAATTAAACCAGTATCTATCTTAATTGGGATTGTTGTGGGTTATATTGGTATTCCATGAAATAATATTAAAAATAAAATAACAAATTGAGTTTTTAAGAGAAAAGAAAATAAATTTATTAAAAAGAATGATTTAAAAGTTGAAAGAAAATTTCAAAATTTAAATAATCAAGTAAAAGAATTAAAACAAACATTAGAATTTCAAAGTAAATTATTAGAAATTAATAATGAAAATTTAAGAAATAATGAACAAAATAAAACTATAAGAACATTTATTTTATAAGGAGTGAATTAATTTTATGAAAAAAGATAAATGAAAAAATATGTCAAGACAAAAGTTGCATAAGAAAAAGGCAAAAAGAAATTTTGACCAAAGATTAAGTGAAAATATGAATTATGATGATTTTTTAGGGGGTAAAAAATAATGGTTAAGTGAATAGTTGTGATAATTGCTGTGCTTGGTACTTCTTGAGCTTTTAAAGGTACTATTAAAAGTTAGTTTGAAAATTTAAACATAGGACATATTCCGTAATTAAATTTAATTAATTGTCAATAAAATTGTTTTAAAACTATTTAGTGTTATTGAATATAGAAATAAATATTTTTTGAAAAAATAGTTTAAAAAATGAGTTTACATTTTAAACAAAAAATTGTTAATAATATTTTTATATTAACTCGATAAAAATTTAAATTTTAAAAAAATATTTTTAATATTTTTTTTATTTTAATGGTTTTATTTTATTAAAAATTTCACAAAGTAAGTTAAATCTTAAGTACATAAGTCTAAATTTAGATTTTCTACATTTATTTACTAAAATTTTGAATCTTTTCAATCAAGCAAAGACATGTTCAACTTTAATTCTAATTTTAGATACAATCTTATTGTATTTTCTTTCTTGTTTAGTTAATTTTTTATTTTTAGTTCTTTTAATTGGCATTATTGTATTTTTATAAATATTTTGTATACCTTGATATCCTAAATCACCAATAATTATTGTTTTTTCTGAAAATTCAAGATTTGAATTTTTTAATATTTGAAAATCATGCACTTTACCATTATCAGCAAAAATATCAACAATTTTTTTATTAAAAAAATCATATACAATTTGAAATTTTATAGAATACATTCAACTTTTACCAGAAAAATATTCTAACTGTAGTTTTTTTTAGTTGGTCTTTCAATTTCAATCTCAGTTGAATCAATTAAATAAAATTGAAATTCATTTGAATTTGCCACTTGCCACTTGCCACTTAGCCCTTTTTACTAGACCATTAATTTAAAAAACCTGAATGTATTCTAAAAACAATTGTGTTATATAATTAACACTAATTTTAACCTGAAAGGATTTTTATTAATGGATAAAATTAAACAAATAGCATTAGTAATTAACAAATTAAATATCAAAGAAAAAATTAAAATTATTGATGATTGTAAAAATCAATATTCAATTAGAAACCTATGTCAATATCTTCAATTAAACAGATCAACATATTACTTTTTAAAAAATAAACAAAAACCTATTAAAAAAGAAGAAAATCATATTATTAAATGCAATCATAAATATCAAAAAATATGCCAACTTTTAATCGAATTTCATTCTACAAGAAAAGGCAGAATTTATGGATATTTAAGAATTTTTTCAGCTTTTAAAGAGTGATTAAAACAAGAAAAAAATATCATTTTAAATATAGAATTATCAATAAAACAAATGCGAAAAATTATGAAAGAACACAATATTCAAGGATTAAAACAAACTAAAAATAACTATCCTAAAAACAAAAAAAATCCAAATAAGTGAATACCTACAATGGATAAAGTAAACAAAGATTATAAAAGTACAACCTCTTCAAATCAAATTTGATCAATGGACACTAAACAAATAAATACTAAAGAAGGATGATTATATCTTTTTGTAATTATTGATTTTTATTCAAATAATGTTGTTAGTTATAATATTGCTCCTAATAAATCATATCAGGATTTAATTCTTCCTGCTCTTGAAAAAATCAACAAACAATTTTCTTGAAATCAAGTAAAAAATGTTATTTTACATTCAGATAACGCCAACGAATTTTATTGTCAGGATATCACAAAATGAGCAGAGGATAAACAAATAATTTTAAGCAAAAAACAACCTTATGATATTGGTGGTAATGTATTATCTGAAAACTGATTTTCTCATTTATCTCAAGAATGACTACCTAAAGGATCAAATCAATATTTATCCATCAATGAAGCTATAAATGATGTAAATCAATATGTTATGTTTTATAATTATGAAAGAATACATTCTAAATTTCTAAAACCACCAATTTTACAAATTAAAATTTAGAATTTTATATCAAAAATGGTCCAGTAATTAAGGGCCAACCACCGCCAACCACCCAAGAAAGAAAATACAATAAGATTGTATCTAAAATTAGAATTAAAGTTGAACATGTCTTTGCTTGATTGAAAAGATTCAAAATTTTAGTAAATAAATGTAGAAAATCTAAATTTAGACTTATGTACTTAAGATTTAACTTACTTTGTGAAATTTTTAATAAAATAAAACCATTAAAATAAAAAAAATATTAAAAATATTTTTTTAAAATTTAAATTTTTATCGAGTTAATATAAAAATATTATTAACAATTTTTTGTTTAAAATGTAAACTCATTTTTTAAACTATTTTTTCAAAAAATATTTATTTCTATATTCAATAACACTAAATAGTTTTAAAACAATTTTATTGACAATTAATTAAATTTAATTACGGAATATGTCTAAACTAAAAATAACTATCCTAAAAACAAAAAAAATCCAAATAAGTGAATACCTACAATGGATAAAGTAAACAAAGATTATAAAAGTACAACCTCTTCAAATCAAATTTGATCAATGGACACTAAACAAATAAATACTAAAGAAGGATGATTATATCTTTTTGTAATTATTGATTTTTATTCAAATAATGTTGTTAGTTATAATATTGCTCCTAATAAATCATATCAGGATTTAATTCTTCCTGCTCTTGAAAAAATCAACAAACAATTTTCTTGAAATCAAGTAAAAAATGTTATTTTACATTCAGATAACGCCAACGAATTTTATTGTCAGGATATCACAAAATGAGCAGAGGATAAACAAATAATTTTAAGCAAAAAACAACCTTATGATATTGGTGGTAATGTATTATCTGAAAACTGATTTTCTCATTTATCTCAAGAATGACTACCTAAAGGATCAAATCAATATTTATCCATCAATGAAGCTATAAATGATGTAAATCAATATGTTATGTTTTATAATTATGAAAGAATACATTCTAAATTTCTAAAACCACCAATTTTACAAATTAAAATTTAGAATTTTATATCAAAAATGGTCCAGTAATTAAGGGCCAACCACCTTTTTGGGCTTTGTTGTTATATTTAATCTTAATTTATATACTAATATTGAGGATTATAATAAAGTAGTATTTTCACGTCGTAGAACAAAGAAAATGATTAAAAGAGGTATTATGCCTCCGAGTTATAGTGGTGAAGCAATGGCTATGACTTTATTTTTTCCTAGACATTGGTTGAAAAGGTATAATTCTAGGGCTTTACATTATGTGCATGAACTTAAAAGTGAATTATCACCTAAGAAATATCTTAAAGAAGCAAGTAGTATTGATATGACTTATAGTGATATTAAGTCTGCTGGTTTGGATAAATTGGATAATATTTTAAAGAGGAAAGATAAACCTAAAATAAAGATAAATAAAAATAATTATAGTCCCAGTGAACCTACTGGGACTATAATTTGGGTGAGCCACGTAGTGGCGAGGGACGTAGTCCCTATATACTTGAATTTCTTTTAGTTCTTCTTCTAAATTTTGATTATTATCCTTATAATTTTTAAGTTCTGTTTCTAGTTTTTCTTTATTATCCATGTAATCTTGGATTATTTCTTGTAAATGTTCAATACTTTCTGTTGCTTCTTTTAAGTTTGTTTCTAATTTTGTATTTTTATCTTGAATTTCTTTTAGTTCTTCTTCTAATCTTTCTTTACTATTTCTAGAATTTTTAAGTTCTGTTTCTAGTTTTTCTTTACTGTCTTGAAATTGTTTTAATTGTGCTTCTAATTCTTTTTTATTGTTTTTTGAATCATTTAATTCTGTTTCTAATTTTGTATTATTATCTTGAATTTTTTTTAATTCTTCTTTTAGTTCTTTAACTTTATATTCAAAATTTTTGTTTTCTTTTACTGATTTTGTATAAAGATTGCTTATTTCGTCTAATTTATTACATGTTTCTTGTAATTTTTTATTTAATTTCTCAATTTTTTTATCACATTTATTGCTAGTGGTAATACCTCATCAACTATCAACATCAGATTTTTTTACTATATTTTTATCTTTATCATTTTTAAAGTACCCCTTTTTAAATATAAATATTTATTTTTAATAATTGAGATTTATTAAAATATTTTTAATTAAATTTTCATTTATTTTTTCTTATAAATTAAAAAAATAATAAATATATTTAAACTAATATTATTAATGTTTTAATTTAAATAAAAGTAGTTGACTAATAAGTCAGTAATAAATTTTATTTTTTTAAATTACTTTAAATAAATCTCAAATAAAGTTTATATGTGAAAAAATCAATATACAATATATTTTTTCAAAGATAAAATTAAATAAAAAACTATTAATTTGATTTTAATCAAATTAATAAAAACACCTATAAGTTTTATTTTAATATATAATTTTTCATATATGAAAATAACTTAAATGATATTTAACATTAAAAAAACATTTTTTTAATTTTCATAAAGCAAAAATAGTTTACAAAAAATATTAACTAGATATAGTAAATTATTATTTTTTTAACAATAATATCTGTATACTAAAATTATATGAAAAATAAAATAGTATTTTACACAAAAATGTTAACACTATATAATAAGAGTTATTATTAATATAAAAAAGGAGTAAGAAATGCGTTTTATAGATGTAACAAAATTAAAAGTTACTGCCGGCAAAGGCGGTGATGGTGTTGTTGCTTTTCGTCGTGAACTTTATGTAGCCAAAGGTGGTCCATCTGGTGGAGATGGAGGAAGAGGCGGTAATATTATCTTTATTGGTGATTCAGGTATGAATACTCTATTAGACTTACGTAAAAATAAAGAGATAACTGCTGAAGATGGTAAAAATGGTGCACCCAAAAATATGCATGGACGTAAAGGAACCAATACTTATGTAAAAGTTCCATTAGGTACTATTATTAGAGATAACAAAACTCAAAATATTCTTGGTGATATTATTAAAGATAAACAAGAAATAATAATTGCTGCCGGTGGTCTTGGTGGACGAGGAAATGCTCGTTTTGCTTCGGCAATAAATCGAGTACCTAAAATATGTGAAAAAGGAATGCCTGGACAACATTTTGAAATAATTTGTGAGTTGAAATTATTGGCCAATGCCGGATTAGTTGGGTTGCCTAACGCCGGTAAATCAACATTATTAGGAGCTATTTCTGCTTCAACTCCAACAGTTGCTGATTATCCTTTTACTACTCTTAATCCACATTTAGGTGTTGTTAGAGTTGATAAAAATAATAATTTTGTTATGGCGGATTTGCCTGGATTAATAGCAGGAGCTAGTTTAGGAAAAGGACTAGGTTTACAGTTTTTGCGTCATATTGAACGTTGTCAAGTTTTAGTACATATGATTGATATTAGTGATAAGACTCAAGATCATTTTTTAAATTATCAATTAATTATGAGTGAATTAGAAAGTTATAATAAAGATTTGACAAAAAAACCGCATTTAATTGTTGCAAATAAAATTGATTTACCAGATGCACAAACTAATTTAGAGAAATTAAAAGAACAAATTAAATTACCAATAATTGCAATTTCTGCTATGAAACATATTAGTTTGGATATATTAATTAAAGATATTGCTAAAGCTGTTGAAAAAGAACAACTGCATCAAGTTAATAATAATGAAAATAATGAAAATAATGAAGAACATATTCTTTATGAATATACTAATAAAGAAGAAGTTCCACAAGTTATTATTACTAAATTTGCAAATAATCAATGAACTATTTCTGGTAAAACAGTTGAAGTAATATATCAAAAAAATCCTTTAAATAATTATCATAATATTTTATTATTTAAAATTAAATTACAAGATTTAGGAATTTATGATGAATTAAGAAAGCAAGGAATAAAAAAAGGTGATCATGTTAAGATTTTTAATTATGATATGATTTGAGAAGAAGAATAAATAAAGGGCAAAGGAAAATAGGAAATGGAAATAGTAATTAGTTTATTGGTAGTTATTTTAATTATTAGTAGTATTGGTGGTTTAATAATTTATATGCAAATTAAAAAAAGTCAGAATGTTACTAGTGACCCAATTGCACAAGACTTTTTAAAAATGCAAGTAGAAACTTTAAAAGAACAATTAAATGATTTTAAAACATCATGAAATGGTTCGGATCGTGATAAAACCGAAAAATTAATTAATTTAATGAGTAATATTGATAATTTTCAAAAAAATTTAGATAAAAAAGAAGATGATTATAAACGCAATGCTGATGTCATTCAAAGACAAGTAGTAGATGTTATTAAAGATTTAGCAAAGTTACAAGAATCATCAACTGTTTTAGGAAAAATTAATGATAATATTCAAAGTTTACAAGAAGTTTTTATTAATACTAAAAAACGTGGTAATGTTGGTGAATTTGTTTTAGAAAAAATTTTGACTAATATGTTGGGTTCAAATCAAAAATTATGAGAACGACAATATAAAACAATTGATGGCAAAGTTGTTGATGCCTATGTAAAAACAGATTCTGAAAAAGAAGGAATTGCTATTGATTCAAAGTTTTCAATTGATAACTATCAAAGGTATTTAGTAAGTGAAGATATTAAAGTTAAAGAAAATTATTTAAAAGATTTTCGTAATGATATTCGTAAACGAATTGATGAAGTTGGAAAATATATTAATATTAAAAATAAGATTTCTAGCGCAGTAATGTTTATTCCTTCTGAAGAAATATTTGCTTTTATTTACGCACAATTTGCTGATGATATTGTTGAATATGCTTTTAAGAAACGTGTTTGAATTACCTCTCCTACTACTTTATCTGCTGTTTTATTTACAGTTGATAAAAATCGTAAAGACATTGATTTTAATAAAAATTTAGAAAAAATGGCAAAAAAATTACGTTTATTCAAAGATGATTTTGATCGTTGGGTTGATAGATGAGAAAAAGTTAAGGCTGGTTTTGATACAACTAATAAAGCCATTGAAACTTTAGATAAAACCCATAATAAAATTGCTGGACATTATAACAATATTTTTGAAATGTCTGAAGAAATAAAAGAGAGTGAATAATTATGAATTTAGAACAATATTTAGATGAAATTATTAAATTTTTACAAAGTGAAGTAAAAAAAGCAAATGCCAAAGGTTTAATTGTTGGTTTAAGTGGTGGTGTTGACTCAGCAGTAGTAGCATTATTGATTAAAAAAGCTTTTCCTAATGATCATTTAGCATTAATTATGCCTTGTTTTTCACCAGATATTGATTTAGAATATGCAAATAATTTAGTTAATATTCATAAATTAAATGCCAAAGTAGTTAATTTAAATAATGTTTTTTTAAGTTTTAAAAAAACATTAGAAACTGAAATTAATATAGAAAAATCAAAATTAATTTTAGGCAATTTAAAAGCTAGATTAAGAATGAATACTCTTTATGCATATGCACAAAATCATAATTATTTAGTTGTAGGAACAGATAATAGTGATGAATGACACATTGGTTATTTTACTAAATATGGTGATGGTGGTGTTGATTTATTACCAATTATTCATTTGTTAAAAAAAGATGTTTTTGCTGCAGCAAAGATATTAAAAGTTAGTGAAGAGATCATTATTCGTAAGCCAACTGCTGGTTTATGAGATGGACAAACTGATGAAATGGAAATGCAATTTAAGTATGAACAATTAGATCAATATTTACTAGGAAATAAATCATTAATACCATCATCAGTAATTAATAAAATTGAATTTATGCATCAGAATAGTGCACACAAAAGAATACCTGTACCGCAAGCTCCGAAATGAACAAGAAAAAAATAAAGGAATGAGAATATGGCTGGACATTCACAATATGCAAATATTAAACATCGTAAAGATGCCCAAGATAACAAACGTGGTAAAATTTTTCAAAAATTATCAAGAGAAATTTATGTTGCTGTTAAATTAGGTGGTGCAAATGTTGAAAATAATCCGCGATTGAAATTAATGTTAGAAAAAGCACGACGTATAAATATGCCAAAGGATAATATTAATCGTGCTATTAATAAAGCTAGTAATAAAAATGAAACAACTAATTATGAAGCAGTCACTTATGAAGGATATGGACCAAGTAATATTGCCATAATTATTCATTGTTTAACTGATAATAAAAATCGAACTGCAAGTAATATTCGAAGTTATTTTAATAAATTGGGTGGTCATTTAGTTGCTACTAATTCTGTTCAATATTTATTTCAAACAACGGGGGTAATTCAATTTTCAAGTTTATTATCAGTTGAAGAAATTTTGGAGTTAATAATTGATTTTGAAATTTTTAATATTGAAAAAAAAGAAGATATCATTGATATTGAAGTTAATCCTAAACAGTTAAATGCTGTAACTAATTTATTAGAAAAAAATAATATTAATGATTTTATTACTAATGAAATTGTTAATATTCCCCATGAATTGATTACCATTACTGACCAACAACAAATTAAATTAATTGATATATTGTTAGAAACAATTGAAAATGATGATGATGTGCTTTCAATTGAACATAATTTTAAAAAATAAAAAGGTTTATTTTTCTTTTTCATCTAATTAATAGTAAGAATAGAAAAGGAGGAATAAGTCATGGATGAATATTTTTAGGTATTATTAAAGAATTTTATGAAAATAAAATTATTTTTGAATGTAATGATCATGGATATATTATTGAAGGTGTTAATTTACAAACATTACCATTAAATATTAAAGTGAAAATTTATGTTTATTTTCATCAAAAACCAACTTATGAACAATTTTTTGGGTTTGTATCAAAACCAATAAAAACCTTTTTTATTCACTTACTTAATGTGTTAAAGTTAAATATTCGATTAGTTTGAAAAAACAACCAAGTGATAAATATACAAATTTTAATAAACAAGTTAAGTTTTATTTAAAAACAAATGATATAAATTTTCCCTCTTTTGATTCAATTTCTTTCATGGAATATATTTCAACAAATGAATCTGTATTATATATAGCGGGACTTGTTTATAATACCGAAACTAAAAAATTTATTATTAGTGGTCAAGAATACCCCAACCAAAAAGGAAAATATTTTTTAGTGGATTAGTAGAAGAAATATATCAATAGACATATTCCGTAATTAAATTTTTTAAAAGTCAATTAATAATTTTAAAATTTATTTTATAATTTTGTTATTAACAATAAATTTAGAAAAGTGTTGATAAAAATGATTTTTGAAAATTTAAAAAAATTAAAAAATGAAGAATTTTACAGATATTTTGGTATAAAACGTTTTCATTTTAATGAAATGGGTGGTTGGCCCTTAATTACTGGACCATTTTTGATATAAAATTCTAAATTTTAATTTGTAAAATTGGTGGTTTTAGAAATTTAGAATGTATTCTTTCATAATTATAAAACATAACATATTGATTTACATCATTTATAGCTTCATTGATGGATAAATATTGATTTGATCCTTTAGGTAGTCATTCTTGAGATAAATGAGAAAATCAGTTTTCAGATAATACATTACCACCAATATCATAAGGTTGTTTTTTGCTTAAAATTATTTGTTTATCCTCTGCTCATTTTGTGATATCCTGACAATAAAATTCGTTGGCGTTATCTGAATGTAAAATAACATTTTTTACTTGATTTCAAGAAAATTGTTTGTTGATTTTTTCAAGAGCAGGAAGAATTAAATCCTGATATGATTTATTAGGAGCAATATTATAACTAACAACATTATTTGAATAAAAATCAATAATTACAAAAAGATATAATCATCCTTCTTTAGTATTTATTTGTTTAGTGTCCATTGATCAAATTTGATTTGAAGAGGTTGTACTTTTATAATCTTTGTTTACTTTATCCATTGTAGGTATTCACTTATTTGGATTTTTTTTGTTTTTAGGATAGTTATTTTTAGTTTGTTTTAATCCTTGAATATTGTGTTCTTTCATAATTTTTCGCATTTGTTTTATTGATAATTCTATATTTAAAATGATATTTTTTTCTTGTTTTAATCACTCTTTAAAAGCTGAAAAAATTCTTAAATATCCATAAATTCTGCCTTTTCTTGTAGAATGAAATTCGATTAAAAGTTGGCATATTTTTTGATATTTATGATTGCATTTAATAATATGATTTTCTTCTTTTTTAATAGGTTTTTGTTTATTTTTTAAAAAGTAATATGTTGATCTGTTTAATTGAAGATATTGACATAGGTTTCTAATTGAATATTGATTTTTACAATCATCAATAATTTTAATTTTTTCTTTGATATTTAATTTGTTAATTACTAATGCTATTTGTTTAATTTTATCCATTAATAAAAATCCTTTCAGGTTAAAATTAGTGTTAATTATATAACACAATTGTTTTTAGAATACATTCAGGTTTTTTAAATTAATGGTCTAGTAAAAAGGGCTAAGTGGCTAAGTGGCAAGTGGCTATTACATTAATTATTATTTTATTATGATTTGAGTGTTTACTTAATTAATTGTATAAATTTAATCTGTATAATTAAATGAAAATTACCTTTATATTTGTAAAGTTTGTTTATTATTAATTGTTAAAAAAGTATTATCATCTTCAATTAAATTTATGTTATTTTTAAAATAATCAAAAGCATCAATAGCAACTTCATCAACATCATAATAATAATTTATAATGTTAAATCTATTTTTATTAGCATTTTTATCTTTTTTATCTAAAGGTTTAATAAAACAAGATTTTTTTCTTGATAATAAATCAATATTTTTTTCTAAAAATATTCTATCTTCTTCATTTATTTGAACTTTTGATTTAATTGCTAAAGCATTTTCTTTTTTTAGTAACATACAAGCATGATTTCATGCTGAATTCCCCGAACTATCTTTATAATCAATATCAACTGATCATTTTGTTACTAAATAAGTTACTAATTTTTGTCAATCATTTAATACTGCTATATGCAACAATGAATAATTTTCCTCTTCAAATTTTAGACTATTAATAAATTCTTTTTTAAAAAAAAGATTTAGTTGTCCATCAATATTTTTGGTTTTTTTATTAATATAATTTTCATAATTTTGCAATATTTTAATAAATTTTCTTTCTATTTTTTTTTGAATAAATTCTTTCTTTATTTTTAATAAAAATAATATTCATTTTATTTATCATTTTTTTAACATTTAATAAGTTTTCTCTTTTTAAACTATTTACTTGCATGATTATCTTTTTTTATATGTCAATGATTATATTTGGTTGCAAATAATAAAGCAGTATTGCCATTTACATCTACATCATCAATATTAGCATTATGTGCTAATAAAGTTTTAACTATATCCAAATGTCCATTTTTAGCAGCTCACATTAAAGCATTGCAACCTTTTTCATTTATACAATTAACATTTGCACTATTTATTAATAAAGTTTTGATTATATCCAAATGTCCATTTTTAGCAGCAACAATTAAAGCGGTTTCTTCAATTATATTTTCATGATTAACATTAGCGCCATTTTTGATTAAAGTTTTGACTACTTCTAAATGACCTTTTTCAGCTGCTCACATTAAGGCACTCAAACCATTGATAGTTACATGATTAACATTATTTCCATTTTTGATTAAGGTTTTAACTATTTCTAAATGACCTTTACCAGCAACAGCAATTAAAGCAGTATAACCACAAATTTTTGTTATAGAGTAAACATTTGCACCTTTATTTAATAACAAATTAACTACTTCTAAATGACCATTCCTCGCAGCTCACATTAAAGGCGTATCACCATTTTCATTTATACAATTAACATTAGCTCCCAATTCTAATAAAGTTCTGACTATTTCTAAATGACCATTCCTCGCAGCTCACATTAAAGGCGTATAACCAAACATATTTTTTCTATTAACATTAGGATAATTTGTTAATATGGCATTAGCTATATCTAAATAATTAGATTTAATTGCTAATATTAAAGCAGTATTACCATTTATAGAGACATGATTAACATTAGCGCCATTTGCTAGTAAATCATTAACTATTTCTGTATATCCATTTTTAGCAGCCACTAACAAAGCAGTTTCGCCATATCGATTTTCATGATTAACATTAACATTATGTGTTAATAAATTTTTAACTATTTCCAAATTTCCATTTTCAGCACTTAAAATTAAAGCAGTATTACCAAATTGTTCCTCACAACTAAAATTAGCATTATGTTCTAATAACAGATTAACTATTTTTGTATAATTTTTTTTAGCAGCTAAGATTAAAGCAGTATTACCATTTACAGATATGTAATTAATATTAGCATTATGTGCTAATAAAACATTAACTATTTCTAGATAACCTTTTTCAGCTGCTCACATTAAAGGCGTATAACCAGTTCTATCAATATAATCAATATTAATATCATATTTTAATATTTTATTGACTACATCTAACTTTTTATTTTTAATAGCATCTATCATTTTTGCTTCTTTGTTATTAATATTTATATTTATTCCAAATATTTCTCTAATTCACTCAAACATATTCTTTTCCTTTCATTGTTTTTAAAAAAACAATGTATTTAAAATATTATTCTTTAAAATTTACCTTCATTATATATTTTTTTCTCCATTTTACAATGTTTAATTCCAGCGTCCAAAAATATTTCAGAACAAACTTTATAACCCAAATTTTTATAAAAATTTAGTGCTTGAATTTGGGCATGAAGAGATATAACTTTAAATTGATTTTTAATTGCAACTTTTTCCATAAATTCCATTAATTTTACCAATACCTAATTTACGATATTCTTGTAATATACACACTCTTTCAATCTTTACAATATCTTCAACTTTTCGCATTCTACTAGTAGCTATTGGTTTATTATTATTATCAAAAACTAAAAAGTGAATCGATACATCTTCAAATTGATCAATTTCTTCTTCAAAAGGAACATTTTGTTCATTAACAAAAACTTTTTTTCTAATCAAAAATGCTTGTTCTAACATTTCAATATTATTAACTATTTCAATTTTCATAGTTTTCTCCTTAAATATAAATAATATTTTAAATTAATTATATAATTAATTTTTAAATTTAATCTAACAATTAGTAAATTTTACCAATTAATAAGTGAATTTTTAATTAGTGCTATAATTTAAGTAAGCGATTTTAAAAAATATTTTTTTTGGGGGGGAATAAATTTTGGAAGGACAAAAAATTCAATTTTAAAAATTACGACCGCATAATTTTTTGGGAGGGCAATATTTTGTTTTATTATTTTTTTGAATAATATTTATTACATTACTAATTACTGCATTAGTCTTATTTTTAAATGAAAGAACAAGAATTGATAAAGAAAATAATGTTAAAGAACTACTAGAACAAATTGCTAATGCAAAACAAGAAAGTGACAAAACTCCTTTATATAAAAAATTAATGGATATTTATTATCCATTAATTGATTTTTCATTAATGTCATTTATTTTTACTAAACATGATGATTCACCAATAAGTGACTGAGGAAGCGCATGAACACAACGTTTAAATAGCATTAATACTGCTTATTCATATATCTTTATTACAATTTTAATCGCTTTAATCGCTTTACTTTTTTATATTATTATCATTATTAAACTTTATCGTCGTCGAGCATTTCAAAGAAAATATGGTTTAACAACTCAATTTGCTAATGATTATCCAATTTATGATATTAAAATGTATCTAGGTTTTACAGTTAATTTAGCTATTGTTTTTATTTCTAACAACTATCATGTTTTTTCAATTGTATTAATTTATGGTATTATCTTGGCATTAACTTCTTATTTCTTTTGATATATTTTAAAAATTAAAACAGAAATATTAATTATGCATAAATGATGAAAAACACCAAACTTTGCTTTATTTTTATCTGTTATTTTATTCCAAAATGGTTATACTTTATTAAAATCAATATTTGCTCAAAAGTTTAATGTTAACTTAGACTTAATTTTATCAATTATTTTACCAATTGGAACAATTACCATCTTCATTACCTTATTAATCAAAAATATGCTTAATTCACAAGTTACAGCAGTAAAAAATGCTATTAAAACAATTGCTGCTAAAATTAGTGCTTTTCAAATTTTCTATTATACACAAAAAGAAAAATCTTTAGAAGACTACATGTTTGTTAGTCAATTGCCAACACTTGTTCGTATACCATTACAAAATAATAGCATTAACACCAAACAAGCAGTAACGCTAATGGCAACTATTGATGAAACAATAATATTTTTTAAAAAACACTTTCATAAACCAAAAGAATTAAACTATATGCTTTTTCACTTATTTAATAGAATAACTGATATTGAAGAAATTGAAGAAATCAAAAATAATATTCTTAAAATAGAAAAAAATAATTAATCAAAATTTAACAAAAAAAGTTTTAAAAATAGTTAATACCATAGAAAATAATAAAATTTGTTATAATTGAGTAGAGTAATTATGATATGAGGAAAGGAAGTTATATACATGTGACCATTTAAAAAAAAGGATAAAACTGGAGAAGCAAAAGATCAAAAAAAATGTGATGGTTGTGGGAAAATGAAAAATTCATCTGAATGTACTAAAGCAGCAGATGGTAAATGTTTGTGTAAAGATTGTGCTAAATAAATATATTAAATAAGTGTGTCATTAACACACTTATTTAATATATTTAGAAAGGAAGGATATAATGAAATGATTCAATAAAAAAAACAAAAAAACTGATGATGAATCTTTAACAAAAACTGTAAAATGTTTTGATTGCGGAATGATGTTTGAACCTTTTGACATTCTTGATATAAAAGAAGGAAAATCTTTATGTAAAAAATGTTTCATTAAAGAAGAAGAAAAATAAATTAATGATGTGTTTAGCAAAACACATTTTTTATTATTTAAAATAAAATAAATAACTATTTTCACAATATTTTATTATAATTATTATGATAAATTAAATTAATTAAAAGGAGAAAAAATGAACATTTTTATAGAAATATTGGGGTATCTTGCAGCCATTTGTATTCCTTTGACATTCTTACCACAAACTATTAAACTAATTAAAACAAGAAATACTTCAGGTCTTTCTATTTTTTCATATAGTATCTATCAACTGGGGGGTCTTACTTTTTTAATATTTGGCATACTTCGTAATGATATTCCCATGATTACTTGTCAAACTATTACTGCTACACTAAATTTCATAATAATTGGGATTATTGTTAACAATTTAATTAAACAAAAAAATAAGGAGGAAAAAAATGTCTAATATTGCAATTGATATTATTGGATATATAGGTGCCTTTTTTATTTCAGTTGCCTTTTTACCACAAACTATTAAACTAATTAAAACTAAAAACACAAAAGGTTTATCGTTAATTTCTTATAGCATATATCAAATAGGCTTAACTTCATTTATAATTTATGCTAGTTTAATTAAAAACATTCCCTTACTAGCAGCAAATGCCTTTGGTACAGTTATTAATATCATATTATTAACATTAATAATTTATAATTTATATTATAATAATAAAGATAAAAAGAACAATTTAACTTCCAAAAAATAAAATTTTTATTAACATAATACTTGCACAAGAATGGAGAAAAAAATGGCACATATTAATCTATTAGGAACTTTTATTTTTATTATCATTGGTTATTTAATTGGCTCAATCTCACCTTCAATTATTATTAGTAAATTAAAATTTAAAACCGATGTTAGAGATTATTACTCTAAAAATGCTGGTGCTACTAATTCAACACGAGTTATGGGTGGTAAATGGGGAGCTATTATTTTAATTATTGATGGTTTTAAGCCCGCTATCCCTATTTTAATTGCATACGGTTTAACCTTTATTGATATTACTAATCCTAATTATGAAACAATGTTTAAACAAGCATATATTTATCCAACTGGTCTTGCTGCAATTATTGGTCACTGTTGACCACTATTTTATGGTTTTCGTGGTGGTAAAGGAGCTGCATCTTCATTAGGAGTACTATTAATGATTAATCCTATTTATTGCGTTATCACAATTGCTAGTTGATGATTTATTTTATATTTAAGTAGAATGTCATCTTTATCTTCAATGTTAATGACGATACTTGCTTTTATCTTATCATGAATACCGAATATACCACTGCATTCTTTTCTTTCCCAACAAGACACTCAATACTATATTGTTAATATAACTATGACTCTAATTTGAATATTAATTATTATTCGTCATTGAGATAATTGTAAAAGAATTCTTAATCATACTGAACGTAAAGTGACTATTTTTGATAAAAAAAATAAAAAAGCAAATGAAGAAAAAAAATAAAAAATCATCTCTTTATACAAACTCAATAAAAATATTTTTTAAAAAATACTTGTTTTATGTTTAAAATTAATGTACTATTATAATCGTGTTGACTTAACATTGTTAATATTCTCTCCGATATTAGCTTTGCTTAAGCCGAATTATATTTAAAGGAGAGTTGTCAAATATGGAACAAATTAAACAAGATGAATTGATTAAAAAATTTCGCTTAAATGCCAAGGATACTGGTTCTTCTGCAGTTCAAATTATTAATTTAACAAAAAGAATTTTAGAATTAACAGCCCATCTACAAGTACAAAAAAAAGATATTACTGCAAAACGAAGTTTGTTAAAAATGGTAGCAAGCAGAAAACGTTTCTTAAAATACTTTAAAAAACAAGATGTTGCTACATACAATAAATTATTAACAGCACTATCACTAAAAGATAACTAATATTAAATCAGTATTTACTTATTAATACTGATTTTTTTATATACATCTAAATAATATTAAACATAGAAATAGATTTACAAATTATTTAAACAATAATAAAATTAATACTAAAAATGTTATAATATAATTATTAATTATTATATGTTTCTAACCCATTTATTTTAGTAAAAAATAAATGGGTTTTTGATTTCAAAAAGGAGGAACAAAATAATGAATGATAAAGATATTAATGGTGAAAAAATAATATCAGTTATTTTAAATTCTGTCACTTCATATCAAAATATTACATATTTTAATTATTGGGATTATATAATTAAAGAAGAAAAAATTAGTTCTGAAATAAAAAAAGAGATCAATAATTTAATAGAAAAAAATACTAATATAAATTATACAAACGAAAATGGTGATAGTCCTTTAATAGTAGCAAGTCACTATTATCAACTTATAAATTCCATTAAAATTTTAATAGAAAATGGCGCTAATATCAACCATGCAAACCAAAATGGTGATACAGCACTAATAATATCTACTAAAAAAGGTTATTTAAGTATAATTAATGTTTTAATAGAAAATGGCGCTAATATCAACCATGCAAACCAAAATGGTGATACAGCCTTGCATTTAGCTGCTAAAAATCGACTAGCACAAATAGTTAATACTTTACTAATAAATAAGGCAAATATTCATTTCATAAATCAAAATGGTGATACGGCTTTGACAATCATTATTAATAATAGTTTATTTTATGATAAAAACATAAAAAATATATTAGAAAACATATTTTATCAAGAATATGAAGAATATATTACAAATAAGGCAAAAGTAGAAATTATTAAATACAGACCAGAATTTTCAAATAACTCATTATTTCATGATATTAAAGATAATATATTAATACATTTAAATACAAATAATTCAGTAAAAAATATAAAAGAAAATTTAATATTAATTGGATTAAAAATTGATAAGAAAAGGATTTTAAAAATTGAACAAAAAATAAAGAAAATATTTAAATGTAACATTAATAAATTAAATATTAATCAAGAAAAAGAAAAAAATGACAGAAAAAAAATAAACAAGAATTAAAAGAAGAAAATTATCCACAAAATAAGCATTCAACAAGTGGATATATAAAACATTAAATTTATCACAAATATAATGAATAAAAATAGTTACCATTATGGTAACTATTTTACAATTTATATTTAATAAAAATTATCGTTTTTTAGTAGTACTTTGTTGACGTTTCATTGCTTGCATTACTGATTTAATTTGAGATTCAGTAGGTTTACGCCCCATTTGTAAATACATTGCACGAATCATATTTTCATTAATAGGAGGATTTTTCTGTAATTGTTTTTCGAAAATCTTCTTAGTAACAATAAAACCAACTAATCCACCAATTAACGCACTAGCAATGCCAATGATTAATACTGCTCACCAAACCATCATTATTAATTTCTCCTTACTTACTGTTTAAAAACTTATTAATTTTATCACACACTTGATTTGATGTAAAGCCATATTTTTCTAGTACTACCTTATCAGGAGCAGAAATACCAAAAGTACTTACGCCAATAACAAAGCCATTACCTGCAACATATTTATATCAACTATCTTTAGAACCCATTTCAATAGCAACTTTTATAATATCATTAGGTAAAATTCTATTTTGATATGTTTTATCTTGTTTATCAAAAATAAAAGTAGAAGGCATTGAAACTACACGAACATTAAGTTTTTGATCGTTTCATAGTTGTTCTTGACTAGCAATAGCTAATGAAACTTCACTACCGGTAGCAATAATAATTAAATCTAAAGCTTTACTACTATTCTCTTTACTAATAATATAAGCACCTTTTTGAACTGCCTCAATATTACTATTTGCAAGTTGTGGTAAATTTTGTCTAGTAATAATAATAGCACTAGGGTTAGTTTTACTAGATAATGCCATTAAATATGCACCAATTGTTTCTTTTGTATCAGCAGGGCGAATTACATTAAAATTAGGAATAGTTCTTAACATTGTTAGTTGTTCAACTGGTTCATGGGTAGGACCATCTTCGCCAACTGCGATACTATCATGACTAAAAATAAACAAAGATGGAATTGACATTAAAGCTGCTAATCGTAATGCAGGCTTTAGATAATCACTAAACACAAGAAAAGTAGAACCAAAAGGAATTGTGCCTTGATGTAACGTCATACCGTTAACAATAGCGCCCATTGCAAATTCTCTTACTCCATAATGAATATGTCTTCCTGAATGATCAAGAGGTAGAAAGTCTTTGTCTGTTACTAATGCTTTAGTTGAGCCAGCTAAATCAGCACTACCACCAATTAATGTTGGACAATGAGCTGATAAAAGTTTTAAAATATTACCAGAGTCTACTCTTGTTGCTTGTGGATTTACTGCAATAATTGAAGTTCAATCAATTTTATTTAATTGATAATCTTCATTAAAAATTTCATTTTTCAATGCTGATTTAATTTCTTTATACAATTTTGGATATAATTTTACATATTTTTCAACTTTTTGATTTCAAACTAATTCTATTTTAGAACCATGATTAAGTGCTGTTTGTGTGAAGTAAGTACTTACTTCTTTTGGAACAATAAATTCAGGATATTCTCAGTTTAAATTTTTAGCAACTGTTTTAATATCTTCCATTAAAGGAGAACCATGAACACTCGGTGTTCCTTGTTTACTAGCCCCATAACCAATTATAGTTTTAATTTCAATTAAAGTTGGTTTATCACTAACTTTTGCTTTTTTAATAGCTTCAGAAATAAGTTTATCATCTTCACCATCTTCAACTTTTAAATAATTTCACTCTAATGCTTGAAGACGCATTTTTAAATTTTCTGAATATACTAATTTAACAGATGAATCTAATTGAACATCATTTGAATCATATAAAATAATTAGTTTATTTAATTTAAAATGTCCAGCAAAACTAAGTGCTTCTTGTGCAATACCTTCTTGTAAATCACCATCACCACAAATTGCATATGTATAATGATCAATAATATTAAGATCTTTTTGATTATATTTAGCACTAAGAAAACTCTCAGTAAGTGCCATTCCAACAGCATTAGCGATACCCTGACCTAATGGTCCGGTAGCCGTCTCTACTCCATAGTCTAAATGATATTCGGGATGACCAGGTGTATTACTATTTAATTGACGGAATTGTTTTATATCATTGATTGTATATTTATAACCAGCATGATGTAATATTGAATATAATAAAGCACTACCATGACCTGCTGATAAAACAAATCGATCACGATTAAATCATTTTGGATTTTTTGGATTAAAAGATAAATGATTTTTGAATAAAGAAAAAGTCATTGGTGAAGCACCTAAAACAATACCAGGATGGCCACTTTTAGCAGCATTAACTGCTTGTACTCCTAACATACGAATTGAATTAATAGTTAATTTATCTAAATTAATTTTATTTTCCATAATTTCTCCTTAAATTTTTAATAGTTATTATTTAATATAATATTAACAATATTCTTAATAAAATAGGTAATTTTTTAAAAATAATTAAAAAAGTATAAATAATAATGACAAAAAATATAATTTTATTTTAACTAAATTGAATCTTTGCACAAATTAAAAAAGAAAAGGTCACCCCAAGATAAAAAAAATAATATTTCATCTTAAATAAGATAACTCTTTTCTTAATATTTTACATTTGTGATGTTCTTGGTTTATTTAAGTTTATTAATGGTAGGTTTGCTGATTCATTGTTTACTTGTTGTTTATTAAAATCTTTTCCAGATGATTTTGAAAATAATGTTGGATTTGTTTTTGGTTTTTTACTACATGATTCTGATATTTTTTTTCATTTTTGACTAATTTCTATTTCAATTTTCTTATTTTTATTAATTTTTCCAAAAGTTACTAATTTAATTAAGAAATTTAAAATTTTATTTATTTTTTGTTGTTCTAAAACTTTAATTTCTTCTAATTCAAATTTTTTGATTACTTGCATTAAATTTGATTGTGTTCTTGCTGATTTTTCAAGTTCTTCTTGTTCTTCTAAATATAAACCAATTGCTTTATTATTTCTTTCTTGTCTTTTTAATGATAAAGCCTCTAATGTAATCGCTCTATCAATATCTTCTCTTTCTTTCTCAGATACTTCTTCTGATTGTAATGTTTTATAAGGTTCATCAACAACTACAAAACCAATTCATCATCTTCATTGGTTGCTTGTAAATCTAAACTACTTTCATAAAGAGATGGTGAAATGGTTGGTTCGGAAATTATTACCTTTTCTTGATGACTATTATTTGTACGTTGAATTTGAGGTTGAATAATCTTACTTCCTTTGGGTCTTACTCCTTGTTTTAGTATTTCCTCTTCAGTAACTAATTTTATTTCTGTCTCTACTTTAAATGTTTGTGATGAGGGCAGGGCATTGATGTTTCTTGAAATTCTTTTACTATTATGTCAGATTGTTTTTCTTTTTCTAACGATAATTTTTTTGCCAGTTCCACTTGTTCTTCTTCTGATAATCTCATGGCTTCAGCAATAAGATCTGGATCAATTGCAAGTTGTTCCATTTGTTCAAGTGTAAATGTTCTCATTTGTTCCATTGTAAATACTGGTGTTTGTTTTTTATCAATCACTTCTCTTTGCTCTTTTGTCAATGAACGGATTTGTTGTGTTGTGAATGCAAATGTTGGTGATAATTTTAATTTTCTAATATAAGTTTCAGCTGCCATTATTTTTTCTTCCTTTCAAAATAAAAACCCATTTATTTTAAAATTAAAATAAGAGGATTAAAAAACTTTATATTCTTTTGTAGAATATTATCATAATAATAATATTTTTCCAATAAATAAATTATTATTTTTTTTCATTGGGTTATAAATAAATATTATAACTTAAAAAAGAACTTATTTAATATGCAAATTATTAATATTGAAACATATTGTAAAGTACATTTAATACACATTATTTATTTAAGTTTTTTAGTTTTTGCTAATTTCAAATAAAATGTTTATAATTAAATCAACACTTTTTAATGACTAAAGTGTTATAAAATATATAATTATTAATTTTTTAAATAATTATTTAAAAAATAGAGGTATAAAATTATGAATAAATATTTAATTTTTTTAAGTGTGATACCACCTTTAACTTTTTTAGGAAACAATATTAATAATAAAAATATTGAAAATACTGTACTAATAAATCAATTAGAAGAAAATAATACTTCATTCAATAACCAATTTAACTATTTAAGCAATAGTGAGTGAATTACTAATCAATCAATAACAGATCATAAATTTTATAGTTATGATACATTATCTTTAGCAAAATACACTTTTCCTAAAGCAAGGAATACTTTTTTAGTAGATAACTATGGTAACCTAGTTTATAACCCTAATATAAATATTCCTGATAAAGATAAAGTAAATATTGAAAATACAAAACAAGAAATGAACAGCCACAAAAAAGTAACTATTATTAAAGATGATTATAATCCATATAGTAAAAGTGAATATTCTGATTCATACTTTACTGGTTATAATAATTGAAAATATATTCAACAAGGTGATATTGAAAAACATATTGATATTTCTAATCAAGCAGGTGCTGATAAAGTTGAACATAGCAATAATCTAAATGAAACACTAGGTTTATATTATATTGCTAAAGCAACACATGATAATAAAATTAGTAAGACAATAGCTAATAACTTAGCAGTGTATTTTATTAATCAAACTAGTTTAAAAGGGCAAATTAACAATCAATTAACTAGTAACATTATTAATTTAATTATTGATAATCAAAATGTTTATAATTTTTTGAATAAATCACCACTAACATTAACTACTAAAAACTATTCATTAAATTGAATTTTTGATAAAAGTAATAATCTAGTGGCTATTTATTATAATAATTGAAAAAACACTAATAATATTATTAATGATAAAATAAATTATTCTTTTTCAGATTGACATAATGGAACATCAATCGCTACTGATAATTCTAATGTTTATAATATTCTTAAGTGAAGCAATTACGCGAGAGACTGAAATACCTTCACTAATATGTATCCAACTTTTTCTTTTATTAATTCATATTTCAAAGTATCAACTTCAACAGGAATTGAAAGTAGTCCAACACTAGCAACTAATACTGCAAAAATTGAACAATATAAAAACCCTGGTAATGCTAATGTTCTTTTTATTGCTTATATTAATACTAAAGATGGTGGAGGATGAGGAACAGAAATTGCTCTTAACTTAGATCTTTGACATGATAATGATAATATTTACTTTCAATGGTATTGTTTTTTAAATTCTTCATTTGGTCGTATGACATATGTTAACATTGCATTAAACAACATTAATTTTCATAACATAATGAACAATTAATAACTTTATTTACAATTTTTAATTAATAAACAAAATTAATAATAAGGGCAAAATAAACTTTGTCCTTATTATGATTATAAAGATATATTTTTTGTTATTATAATAATTTAAGTAAATCTATTCGAAAAAATTTATCTAATTTTTCTCATCCAAGATCACGATTTTGTTCAGGGCCACTTAGCCCTTTTTACTAGACCATTAATTTAAAAAACCTGAATGTATTCTAAAAACAATTGTGTTATATAATTAACACTAATTTTAACCTGAAAGGATTTTTATTAATGGATAAAATTAAACAAATAGCATTAGTAATTAACAAATTAAATATCAAAGAAAAAATTAAAATTATTGATGATTGTAAAAATCAATATTCAATTAGAAACCTATGTCAATATCTTCAATTAAACAGATCAACATATTACTTTTTAAAAAATAAACAAAAACCTATTAAAAAAGAAGAAAATCATATTATTAAATGCAATCATAAATATCAAAAAATATGCCAACTTTTAATCGAATTTCATTCTACAAGAAAAGGCAGAATTTATGGATATTTAAGAATTTTTTCAGCTTTTAAAGAGTGATTAAAACAAGAAAAAAATATCATTTTAAATATAGAATTATCAATAAAACAAATGCGAAAAATTATGAAAGAACACAATATTCAAGGATTAAAACAAACTAAAAATAACTATCCTAAAAACAAAAAAAATCCAAATAAGTGAATACCTACAATGGATAAAGTAAACAAAGATTATAAAAGTACAACCTCTTCAAATCAAATTTGATCAATGGACACTAAACAAATAAATACTAAAGAAGGATGATTATATCTTTTTGTAATTATTGATTTTTATTCAAATAATGTTGTTAGTTATAATATTGCTCCTAATAAATCATATCAGGATTTAATTCTTCCTGCTCTTGAAAAAATCAACAAACAATTTTCTTGAAATCAAGTAAAAAATGTTATTTTACATTCAGATAACGCCAACGAATTTTATTGTCAGGATATCACAAAATGAGCAGAGGATAAACAAATAATTTTAAGCAAAAAACAACCTTATGATATTGGTGGTAATGTATTATCTGAAAACTGATTTTCTCATTTATCTCAAGAATGACTACCTAAAGGATCAAATCAATATTTATCCATCAATGAAGCTATAAATGATGTAAATCAATATGTTATGTTTTATAATTATGAAAGAATACATTCTAAATTTCTAAAACCACCAATTTTACAAATTAAAATTTAGAATTTTATATCAAAAATGGTCCAGTAATTAAGGGCCAACCACCATTACACATATTATCATTACAAGAACCAAAATATGCTTCTCCTGACATATTTATTTTTAGATTGTTCTCACAACTTTTGATCTAATTCAATTTTTTCTAACATTTTAAAAACATTATTTTTTCCATATAATTGAGTTAAAATATTATAAAACCGACATATTCCTATTTTTAATTCATCAATATTTGCATTTATATGATAATTACTAATTGTTTTAATAAATGATTCAAAATCAATTTTGCCATCAAATAAAAGATGATGATCATTAAATTGTTTTTTTAAATCTTCAAAATCTTTAAAATTATCATTATTATTTTCTAACTTTTTAAAAGCATTATTTGATTCTTCACTTGCTTTAAATTTAACTTGTTCATTTAAAATATTAATAAAATCATTTACAGCAGGTAAATTTTTAAATTCATTATCATTTAAAATATCATTTTTTCCAAATAAAATTTCTTGATGATGTTGATAAGAGTAAGTAGGAACTTGTTTATCTCTTATATTCAAATCAGGAACAATATAATCTAACGTTACAAAAGATCTATTAGGACTATACTTAAGCTTTACTGTTCCAATATAGATATCTTCATTTATTGAAGTAATTATTGCTTCATTTTGATTAGTAACAATTTTAATTTCCAAACTAGTTACATCTATATTATATTTATTACTAAAAATATCTATAATTTCTTTTTTTACTTTTTCATCATCATTTATAGTAGTTATGTCTTGTCCAATATAAATTTTACCTAAATTTCTTTTTCCTTTAGGAAAAATTATTTCTAAGTTTTTTTTCTTTTCAATTTCAATTTCTTCTTCAATATTTTCTTCCATTTCAGAATTATATAAAATACCAGTAGTTGCACCACCAATTAAAACCGCAGAACTAATTATTCCAGCAATAATTTTTGAATTTTTATTTTTTTTAGACATATAATACTCCTCCATATTTTGATTTCAGAAATAAGTTCTTTATATTCTTGCCTTTGATATCAATAGATATAGACTAGTATTGTTTTTAATTCTAATTTGTTTTATTAACAATTAAGATGAAAATTGTTTTAGATTTCTAAAACAATCAGTAAAAATTTTTAAAATTAGTTGATAATGGCTATTGATAATAGTATAAATTTTATTAATAATCAAAAAATTATTGATTAGCACACTCTGGGCATTTCATAATTTTTCTTGCTGTTTTTGAGTTTGAAGCTAAATCATTACCATTAATTTCTTTATTACAACTTGAACAATGTAACACTTTTCTTTTTTTCATATCTCAATCTCCTTTATCTTTTTTTATTAATGCTTAAAATTATAGCATCATTAATAAAAAATGCTTTTTTGATGAAAACAAAAAGGTAGTTATGCCACTCATCAATTAATAATTTTTATAAAATTTGATAATAATAACTATTATAATATTTTTTTCTTATTATTTATGTTGAAAATAAACTCTAACAATATTATTAATTATTTATTAAAAATTGGTTTAATACTATTTTCAACCAAAATTATAAAAAAAATATTGGACAATATATTGTCCAATATTTTAAGTTATTAATAATTATTTTATGACTTATTTACTATTAAATATTCATAAAATAGAACCAAACGCCATGATAATATGTGGTAAAGCATTAATATAAGTTCATGTTGACTTATAATCTACATCTTTGCCAACAAATAAACCAATAACTATTATAACTGAAAGAAATGATATAAATAGTGCTCATAGTCTTGATCATAATCCGGGTTTAACAGAAAATGGTATTAGAATATAAATAATACCTATTATAACTAATGTAGCTCCATTTTCATTTCAGCCATAGAAACTATAAGTTATAACTCCCGCTGCATACAATAAACTAAAAACAATAATTCATACAGCACCAATTAGCATTAATATTTTAGGTAAAGTTAATAACTTAAGACTTTTCATTTTTTTCCTCCTTAAATATTTGTTTTACATTAATTGTGATTTTAGTATTTTTTTAAGATTATTAATATCATCAATTGTAACATTTTCTTTTGTCCTATTAATTAAAAACCCTTTTTCACGAATATATTTTGGAATAATATGAACATGATAATGAAATACTTCTTGAAATGCTTCGCTACCATTATTAGTTAAAATATTAAATCCTTTAATTTCGGGAATAGTTTTTATTAGCAAATTAGCAATTTTATGAGTTGTGATACTAACATCGCTCACTATTTTAGGTGTAGTATCAATAAAAGTTTCAAAATGTTGCTTTGGAATTACTAGAATGTGCCCTTTAGTTACAGGATTGATATCCATGAATGCTGCTGTATTTGTATCTTCAAAAATTAAGTTATTTGTATCTTTAATAATTGTACAAAAAATGCATGCTTTATTTGTCATATATTTCACCTCAACTTACTTTATAAGTATAACTTAAATTATTCTAATATTTTAAAAAACATATACTTAGTATATGTTTTTTAAAATATTAAGTATTATTATGGATAAAACTCTTTTACCTTATTTCAAAACTCTTCTTCATATATATTATTTTTTGGAATATATGTTGGAAATAAATTTTGGGCAGCGATTTTAAAGTTTTCAGCTGCTGGTGAATCTTTAGTTGCAGAATCACTAGCAGATATAGAATATAACATTTGTCAAAATATATTTCACTTTGTTTCTTGGGTAATAGTGCTTTCCTTACCATCACCCCTTATATATTTAGAGAAATCTGTCTCAAGACTAGCATTACCACTAATGTTTCATGAATGAATTAAATTACTAATTTCTGGAACTCAGCCTTCGTTTTTATTACTTAAAAAACTAAAATCTAAATTTTGTAGAAGGTTTAGGAAATAAATAGGAGCAGAGTAAGTAAATGTAGCAATATTATTATTCGTAGTGTAATGTAATCCACCATTAGATACTCAACCTGCAGCCAATTGATTATTAGTTGCAGTACTTAAGAAACCATTAGCACCAAAATTAGGATCAATTTCACTAATAGTTGAGGCATTACCGCTTGTTAATTGAGTAAAAAAATCAGAATTTAAAGTTTTTCCTTTTCCTGAATCATCATCTTTAACAATTGACTCTCACTTTGGAGGTTCAGAAGGACTACTATTTCATTTTTTATCAATGCTTTGCGCATTTGCTAAATCAGTAGTAAAGTTTCAATTTACATTATAGTTACTCTTTTGTCAACCAGTAGTATCTTGTAATTGACTTATGTAAAGGTTATTTGTTTGGGTTGAAATTATAGGTTTACCTGCTTCATTATCTTTAATATCAACAATATTGTCTAAAATATAAGACATTGTAAATAAAGTTTGATTTAATGCTGGTAAAATTTCATATTGATAATATTGTTGATAACGAAAACGTAATCATCATTGGAAACGTTTTAAATATTTTGAATAAGTTGGAATATCAGTACCAGAAAGACTTTTTTGTGTTTTATTAATACCAGCACTACTATTTCATTTTTTAGCATCATTTGGTAATAATTTACCAATTTCATTACTATAATTATCATCTGGATGTTTAGCAATGGCAGCTAATTGTTCATCAAAAGCAGCATCTTTATCACCATAATCTTTATATAAACTATCAGGAGTAAATATTTGATCAGGATCATTAACTTTACCAGTATCTTTATTTTTTTCTTTATAAAAATCTACATTTTGATAATTAAATTTACTTGTACCATCCTGATGTCAACTTTGATTTTGAAATAATAACTCATTATTATCTGCTGCTGATACTTTATCTAGTGAATTGGCTGTATTAATACCACTTAAGTACTTTTGAGTTAATAAACTTAATCCTAAATCATCTTTAAGTTTTATAAAAGCTTTATTGGCTTCTCCCATTATTGCAGTAGTACCATCTGCATTTTTTGTGTCTTCACTATAATGAAGTTTCTTATGAAAAAATTCATAAAATTTTTGCTGAGCGATTGTTCCTTCAACATCTTTTAAAATAAAATCAAGACCTTGTGAATAAGTATTCTTAAACTGAGCAGAAATCGTTTCATTAAAATTTACTCCTAAAAAATTAAATAATACACGATTTTTATAATCATCAGGAATTTTACCACTAGGTAAATTACTCATATCACGTTCATTATCACAAGCAACTAATAATAATACAGGGCCAGATAAAAGAGTAACTGAAGTTAATAATGGTAAAATCTTTTTTATCTTTTTCATTTTTTATACCTCCCGTCTAAGAACTAATGATACTTGGATCATATCATCATAATGTTCGTTTCCCAACAACATCTAGATAATTAGCAATATTAGTATCCATACGAGCAACTGGTGCATCTTGTGTAAAGCCATCTCATGTATTATTAGTTTTTATAATATTATCCTTAAATGTTGCATTAATATTAATACCTTGTCTATTGTTTCAACGATTTTCTTTAGTTTTATCAAATCAACTTTTCATTTTTTCAACAAAGCTATTAATTTTCGTATCAGTTGGATCAAGAGGACTTGAACCAAATATATCCTGTAAATTTCAATGAATTAAACTCGAGTTATTATTAAAGTATAAATTATAATCTCATCAAGTTGCATCACCAAGGCTACCAGTACCTCCAGTAAAGGCTGTTAATGCATCATTTAAATTAAAAGTAAGAGTTGTATTTGGAGTATATTTTTGTAGTAAAAAACCAGTTTGTAAATAATCAAGATAAGGAGAATCAGATAATCCACCTGGACGCTCAGATAACGGTGCTAAGTCTTTTCACTGATAAGTATCTTTTCTATGATTTTTAAATGTTTTAATTATATTATAAATTGATTCATCGCTTTTAGGTTTGTCTTGCTGTTGATATGTGATACCTGGCGTTTGAATAAAATGAATACCACCAGTATCAATAAAAATGCCAACTCCAGGTCCATTATTAACTGCAGCATCAGGAAGTTGTGGTCCTTTTATATCTTTCATATAAACTAAATCATTATATTGGCTAGTACCATCTTTACCTTTATCTTTAATAGTATCACGGTCTATATAAGGAATTAAGTCATCTAAACCCTTTTCCTTGTCAGTTGGTGAAGTAAATTGTGTTAATTTATATGGTTGAATACCATCAACATTTTTACCAACACCTTCAGCACTAGTTACATAACGATATAAGTAATAATAAAAAGGACTATTCTCTTGTGAAGATTTAGTAATATCCATTAATCCTAAATCACCAGTTTTACTAACATCAGTAGTAGCGGCCCCTTTTTCTTCAGTGAATGTTTGATCAAAACCATTATTAGTAATATTCTTTAAAATTTCATTAATTTTAGTTTTATTTTGAGAAAACTGAGAAGCACTAATCTTTTCTTGTAAAGGTTTAGCAGTAGAATCAAAAGGAATAACAATTTGACGAGTTCAAATTAATTCTTGATTTCTTAACATTACTTTAGCTATTTTAGATTGATTATCACTTAATAAGCCATCAATAGTATTGTATGAATCTATTTCATAATTACTATCATTCTTATCATCACTAGTTTTTACAACAGGAAGACTAATATTAACACCAGTTCATGTTTTAGCAGCTTTAACAGCATCATCTAATTGTTTAAAATCAGTAAGATCAGGATTTAAACTATTGGCATTAGCAACAACTCAAATTTTGCTAGAATATTTACCAGCATCAGTAATACTTGTTTTACCATTAATGTATTGTTGTACACTATCATAAGTACCATTTGGATTGTTTTCACTCTTTACTTGTTCTCATAAATCCTTTAATCAAATATTAATTTCATTTTGATTGTAGTATTTATAATCCTTATAATTACTAGTAACATAACTACGTTGAATAATACCTAAAGCACTCTTTTTTAAAATATTATCAATGTAAGTATTAACATCATCATCGCCCAATACTTTCTTTCATTGTTTTTCTCATGAACGACCATATTTTGCTTGTAATGATTTTATTTTATTTTCCATCTCAGATTGAGCTGCTGTCAAAGCAGCAAGATAATCATCTTTATATTCTGGAGTATTTTTTAAAATTGAAAGATTAATATATTGATTAATATCAGTATATAATGTTTTACCTCATCCACTATTGGGATTATTTAATAAGTAATTAAAAAAGGTGTCAGTCGTAGTACTTGTATCTATAAAAGCACTATTTCAGTCGAAAACATTAGTTGTGCCTCTTTCATTTGAATTATTACAAGCTATAATAGACATAGTTGATGTTGATGATAACGTGAAAGCTGCAACTAAGGCAAGAATATTGCGCACTTTATTCACTCCTTTTAATTAAATCTATAGCAAAAAAAGATTTTTTAATTTATTTTACTAAGATATCTTAACATAAAATTTATATTTAAGGGATAGTTTTTTCTAATTAATTTTAAAATGAAATAACTAATTACCAATTATTTATTTTAAAAAATTTAAAATATTAATTTTTTTAAATATTATTACTTTATAGTGCACAAATAATATTTTATTCATTTTTTAATTTTAAGAAAATTAGCACAAAATTAAGTGTATAATCATTAGTATAAGTATATTATATTTGGTGTAATGATATAGGAGTAAATATGAATAAAAAAATAAACATTAATGATAATACCTTTAAAACTGATTTTCCCTTTTTTAAAAATAATCCTGATTTAGTTTATTTAGATACAGCGGCTTCTTCACTAAAACCACAAATAGTTATTGATGCTGTTAGGGATTATTATGAAAAATATTGTATTAATCCACATAGTCAAGATTATCAACTTGCTGTTAAGGGAAATGATATATTTGAAGATACTAGAAAAACAATTAGTAAATTTATTAATAGTAACGAAAACGAAATAGTTTTTTGTCCTTCAGCAACTTTTGCTTATAATCAAATTGCTTTTGGCTTAGAAAAATATTTACAAGAAAATGATGAAATTTTATTAACCACTTTAGAACATAGCTCATTACTCTTACCATTTTATCGTTTGATACAAACTAAAAAAATTAAAATAAAATTTATTGAAACAAATAAACAAGGAGTCATTACTGTTGAAAATTTAAAAAAAGTTTTAACACCTAAAACTAGAATAGTTGCTTTTGCAAATATTAATAATTCTTTAGCAATAGAAAATGATACTGAAACATTAACTAATTTTATTAAAGAATATGGTAAAAAAAATGTTAAAAATGATAATTGAATTTTTAAAAATATTTTAGTAATAATAGATGGTGCACAATCAATAGGACATATAAAAACCGATGTTAAAAATTGAAATATTGATTTTTTTGGATTTTCTGGTCATAAAGTTTTTGGTCCAACTGGAATCGGTGTCTTTTGAGGAAAAAACGAATGATTAAATATGCTAGATCCACTAATATTGGGTGGAGGCATGAATGGTGATATTTATGAAAATGGTAAATTTAACTTATTAGATAGTCCTTATCGTTTTGAAGGTGGAACACAAAATATTGCGGGTGTATTTGGGCTAGGTGCAGCTATTAAGTATTTATTAAACATTGGTATTGAAAATATTAGAAATCATGAAATTTTACTAAAAAAATACGCAATTGAACAATTAACAGCGCAGTTAGGAAATAACATTGAAATTTATAATATTGATGGCAATAGTAGCAACATAATATTTAATATTAAAAAAGTATTTGCACAAGATGTTGCTAATTTTTTAGGAACACAAAATATATGCGTACGCAGTGGAACTTATTGTGCTAAATTATTACCTAATATAATTAACGCTGAAGTAACAATTCGTCTTAGTTTTTACATATACAATTGCAAAAAAGATATTGACTTATTAGTAATAGCTTTAAAAAAAGGGATTAATGAAGGAGGAGATTTTTTAAATGAATTCTTTTAATAACAATCAAGACTATTATCGCAAACTAATTGTTGAACACTATAGTAATCCAAAAAATAAAGGTTTTAAAAATTTACCAAATAGTTTGACATATCATCAAAACAATGAATCATGTGTTGATAATTTTCATGTTGAAATTTCTATTAAAAATAAAGTTATTAATAGCGCACGCTTTACTGGAATTGGGTGTGCTATTTCAACTGCAGCAACCGATCTTTTTTGTATTTTAATTGAAGGTAAAACAATATCACAAATAAAAGAAATTATTATTAATTATCAAGCAATGTTATCAGAAAAGCAATTTAATGATAAAATAATTGAAAATATGATTGCTTTTAAAAATGTACCAAGACAGCGTAATCGAATTAAATGTGCCCTTATTGGTATTAATGGTATTAATAAAATAATTGAGAAAGAATGTGAAAAAAATGGAAATGGAAATTAAGGATAAAATTAGTTTAAGAACCATTTATTTAAAAAAATTAAAAAATGTTTCTAAAAATAATTATCAAAAGTGAAATAAAATTATTTTCAATAAATTTAATGAATCACATTATTTTAAACAAAATAATGTATTTGCTCTTTATAATTCCTTACCATATGAAGTAGAAACTAAAGAAATTATTGAATTATTATGAAAAAATCTAAAACAAGTTTGTTTACCAAGAATGAATGGTGAGCATTTGGAATTTTACTTTATTAATAGTTGAAACGATATCTTATTTGATAATGATTTTAAAATTGGACAACCAAGTTTAAATTGCCAAAAAGTTATAGGAAGTCAAATTGATTGTATGTTAGTACCATTGATTGCTTTTGATAAAGATTATTATCGTATTGGTTATGGTAAAGGTTTTTACGATCGTTATTTATCTAAAAATAAATTTAACTTTAGTAAAATAGGACTTGGTTTTGCTATTCAAAAAATTCCTTATATAATTAATCACGATAATTGAGATATACCATTAGACTATATTTTTACTAATTAATATTTTAATCTAAAAATTAAATACACTAATCAATAGACATATTCCGTAATTAAATTTTTTAAAAGTCAATTAATAATTTTAAAATTTATTTTATAATTTTGTTATTAACAATAAATTTAGAAAAGTGTTGATAAAAATGATTTTTGAAAATTTAAAAAAATTAAAAAATGAAGAATTTTACAGATATTTTGGTATAAAACGTTTTCATTTTAATGAAATGTTAGAAAAATTAATTGAAATAGAAAAATTAGAAAAAAATAAACTTTCAGTAGAAGAAAGATTAATGATGACTTTATTATACTGAAAAGAATATTATACTTTTTTTCAAATGAGTATTAAATCTAAAATGAGCCCATCAAGTTGTTTTCGAAATATTACTTGAGTAGAAAATAAACTTAGTAACCACAAAGATTACCAATTTTTAAAAGAAAGATATAAATTAAAAATTGATAAAAAACAAGAAAATTCAAATGAATTTCAATTTTATTTAATTGATTCAACTGAGATTGAAATTGAAAGACCAACTAAAAAAACTACAGTTAGAATATTTTTTTGGTAAAAGTTGAATGTATTCTATAAAATTTCAAATTGTATATGATTTTTTTAATAAAAAAATTGTTGATATTTTTGCTGATAATGGTAAAGTGCATGATTTTCAAATATTAAAAAATTCAAATCTTGAATTTTCAGAAAAAAGGTGGTTGGCCCTTAATTACTGGACCATTTTTGATATAAAATTCTAAATTTTAATTTGTAAAATTGGTGGTTTTAGAAATTTAGAATGTATTCTTTCATAATTATAAAACATAACATATTGATTTACATCATTTATAGCTTCATTGATGGATAAATATTGATTTGATCCTTTAGGTAGTCATTCTTGAGATAAATGAGAAAATCAGTTTTCAGATAATACATTACCACCAATATCATAAGGTTGTTTTTTGCTTAAAATTATTTGTTTATCCTCTGCTCATTTTGTGATATCCTGACAATAAAATTCGTTGGCGTTATCTGAATGTAAAATAACATTTTTTACTTGATTTCAAGAAAATTGTTTGTTGATTTTTTCAAGAGCAGGAAGAATTAAATCCTGATATGATTTATTAGGAGCAATATTATAACTAACAACATTATTTGAATAAAAATCAATAATTACAAAAAGATATAATCATCCTTCTTTAGTATTTATTTGTTTAGTGTCCATTGATCAAATTTGATTTGAAGAGGTTGTACTTTTATAATCTTTGTTTACTTTATCCATTGTAGGTATTCACTTATTTGGATTTTTTTTGTTTTTAGGATAGTTATTTTTAGTTTGTTTTAATCCTTGAATATTGTGTTCTTTCATAATTTTTCGCATTTGTTTTATTGATAATTCTATATTTAAAATGATATTTTTTTCTTGTTTTAATCACTCTTTAAAAGCTGAAAAAATTCTTAAATATCCATAAATTCTGCCTTTTCTTGTAGAATGAAATTCGATTAAAAGTTGGCATATTTTTTGATATTTATGATTGCATTTAATAATATGATTTTCTTCTTTTTTAATAGGTTTTTGTTTATTTTTTAAAAAGTAATATGTTGATCTGTTTAATTGAAGATATTGACATAGGTTTCTAATTGAATATTGATTTTTACAATCATCAATAATTTTAATTTTTTCTTTGATATTTAATTTGTTAATTACTAATGCTATTTGTTTAATTTTATCCATTAATAAAAATCCTTTCAGGTTAAAATTAGTGTTAATTATATAACACAATTGTTTTTAGAATACATTCAGGTTTTTTAAATTAATGGTCTAGTAAAAAGGGCTAAGTGGCTAAGTGGCAAGTGGCCTCAGTTGAATCAATTAAATAAAATTGAAATTCATTTGAATTTTCTTGTTTTTTATCAATTTTTAATTTATATCTTTCTTTTAAAAATTGGTAATCTTTGTGGTTACTAAGTTTATTTTCTACTCAAGTAATATTTCGAAAACAACTTGATGGGCTCATTTTAGATTTAATACTCATTTGAAAAAAAGTATAATATTCTTTTCAGTATAATAAAGTCATCATTAATCTTTCTTCTACTGAAAGTTTATTTTTTCGACCTTTATTTTTTTCTAATTTTTCTATTTCAATTAATTTTTCTAACATTTCATTAAAATGAAAACGTTTTATACCAAAATATCTGTAAAATTCTTCATTTTTTAATTTTTTTAAATTTTCAAAAATCATTTTTATCAACACTTTTCTAAATTTATTGTTAATAACAAAATTATAAAATAAATTTTAAAATTATTAATTGACTTTTAAAAAATTTAATTACGGAATATGTCTAATAAATCCTAATATTTTTAATAATATTTATAAAATAAAATATCTATATTAACTTACCATTTTAAGTATAAAATAAAGAAAAATATTAAAAAAAATTAGTAATATTGTTACAAGTAACATTCATTTCTTTAAAAATAAAGAAATTGCTAACAAATTTAATATTTTAATAATCTTTAAATTTAAAATCAATTAATAATTTCTCATTCTAATGTTTAAAAATTCATAAAATTAATATTATTAATTTTAACTTCAAGATTAAATATAATGTTATAATATTTTTATGTATTATTAAATTATACAAAAGAAAGAGGAATTAACTTATTATGAGTACAATTATTAAAAATGAAGAAAATGAAGAAAATGAATCAAATGTTCAACAATTTCAAGTTGGTGACATTATTACCGTAACTCCAACTGGAATAAAGGAATTTGGAGTTTTTTGTAAGTGTCCAAATGGATTTTCTGGTTTAATTCACATTAGCCGTATTACCCCTAAATTTGTTAAAAATGTTAGTGATTATTTTACAATTGGTACATCAGTTAAAGCAGAAATAACAGGTATTGATCATACTAAACAACAATTAAGTTTAAGTACAAAAGAACAAGGATTAGTTGCAAAGAATAATTCTTCAATTGAAGAAAATGGTAAAGGATTTGCACCAATAAGAGAAACTGTTGATAATTGATTTAAAAAAGAAGAAAATAATTAAAATACTATTTTTCTTCCAAATAATAAAAAATATTGCTATTTAATGGCAATATTTTTTATTTTTTTCTTGCAATCTAAAATTTTTACAACTATATTTTTATTATAAATATTAAATAGTATTATTACGAATTAATATTTTAATTTTAAATCCTATAAGGAGGTTATAGAATAGTGATAAAAACTAATTTAAAGTTTACTAATTTAGATATGAAAAAATTATCAACTTTATATCAAGAAAAAGTAACGGCCATTAACGCTGAACTGGAAAGTAATGCTAAAAATGAAGATGGTTGATTAGGATGAATTGATTTTCCATTTGCATACCAAAAAGACATTACTTTTCAAGAGTCTTGAAAACGAATGAAAACTCTAGCATTGAAGCTACAAAAAGAAATACAAGTTTTAGTAGTAATTGGTATTGGTGGATCATACTTAGGCGCTAGAGCAGGAATTGATATGGTGCAAGGTTTATTTAATAATACCGCTCCTGTTAAAGTAATTTATATGGGTAATACCATGAGTTCAACTTATGTTCACCAAGTTTTATCATATTTAAAAGATAAAGAATTTGCCATTAATGTTATTTCTAAATCAGGAACTACTACTGAACCAGCAATAGCCTTTCGTTTGTTAAAAGAACTATTAATTAAACAAAAGAAAAATAAGAATATTGTTAATAACAGAATTATCGCTACTACTGATAAAACAAGAGGAGTACTCCATGATTTGGCAAAAGAAGAAGGATATGAAAGCTTTGTTATTCCTGATAATATCGGTGGTAGATACTCTGTTTTAACTCCTGTTGGTATTTTTCCGATGATGGTAGCAGGAATTAACTGTGAAGAAATTATTGCTGGTGCGCAATTAGCAGCAAAAGAATGTAAAAGTGATAAAATTGATGTTAATGATGCCTATTTATATGCAGTTTCTCGCTATCATTTACATAAAACTAATAATAAAGCAGTTGAAATTTTAGTAAGCTATGAATTACAAATGCAAATGTTATGTGAATGATGAAAACAATTATTTGGTGAATCAGAAGGTAAGGATGGCAAAGGATTATTACCAGCTAGTGTTGTTTTTTCAACTGATTTACATTCAATGGGCCAATTTATTCAAGAAGGTTCAAAAATGTTTTTTGAAACAGTAATAAAAATCAAAAAACCTAATGAAGATATCAAAATTCCACTTGATAAAGAAAACAATGATCAATTAAACTATTTAACAAAACATTCTTTACATGAAATTAATAATATTGCCTTACAAGGAACTATTGAAGCTCATAGTGATGAAATAGTAGGAAAAACACCAAATATTTTATTAGAATGGGATACAATGGATGGCAAAATGTTTGGTTATGCTAGTTATTTCTTTATGAAGGCTTGTGCTGTTAGTGCAAAATTATTGGGTGTTGACCCATTTAACCAACCTGGTGTTGAAGTATACAAAAAGAAAATGTTTACATTATTAGGTAAAAAATAATTTCCTAATAATAAATTTAATAAAACATTAAAATATAGTTATATAAAAACCATTCTTTTCAGAATGGTTTTTATATAACTTACTTAGTTGTTTTTCACTTATTAATTTACAATATTATATTATGACATTTTTTTGCAAATAATAATCTAAATAAATGTAATTATAAGTTAAGTTGTATTTTAAATGATGGTAAATGATATATACCAGTGCTAGTTGATGGTGCATTTATAAAATCAAATTGATTTATTTCATTTACCATTTTTTGTTCTTGTTCTTTAATTAAAAAACTTTCTACTATATGCTTAGTTATTTGCTCTTGAATAGAATATTGTGCTTTTTCTTCAGAAAAACCTTGATTAATACATTCAATAAAAATGAAAGATAATTTTTCATTTATTTCATTATTCTTAATAATCTCTTGATAAACATCATTAAATTCATTATTTAATAATTTTATATTTAATATTAGACATATTCCGTAATTAAATTTAATTAATTGTCAATAAAATTGTTTTAAAACTATTTAGTGTTATTGAATATAGAAATAAATATTTTTTGAAAAAATAGTTTAAAAAATGAGTTTACATTTTAAACAAAAAATTGTTAATAATATTTTTATATTAACTCGATAAAAATTTAAATTTTAAAAAAATATTTTTAATATTTTTTTTATTTTAATGGTTTTATTTTATTAAAAATTTCACAAAGTAAGTTAAATCTTAAGTACATAAGTCTAAATTTAGATTTTCTACATTTATTTACTAAAATTTTGAATCTTTTCAATGGACATATTCCGTAATTAAATTTAATTAATTGTCAATAAAATTGTTTTAAAACTATTTAGTGTTATTGAATATAGAAATAAATATTTTTTGAAAAAATAGTTTAAAAAATGAGTTTACATTTTAAACAAAAAATTGTTAATAATATTTTTATATTAACTCGATAAAAATTTAAATTTTAAAAAAATATTTTTAATATTTTTTTTATTTTAATGGTTTTATTTTATTAAAAATTTCACAAAGTAAGTTAAATCTTAAGTACATAAGTCTAAATTTAGATTTTCTACATTTATTTACTAAAATTTTGAATCTTTTCAATGGACATATTCCGTAATTAAATTTAATTAATTGTCAATAAAATTGTTTTAAAACTATTTAGTGTTATTGAATATAGAAATAAATATTTTTTGAAAAAATAGTTTAAAAAATGAGTTTACATTTTAAACAAAAAATTGTTAATAATATTTTTATATTAACTCGATAAAAATTTAAATTTTAAAAAAATATTTTTAATATTTTTTTTATTTTAATGGTTTTATTTTATTAAAAATTTCACAAAGTAAGTTAAATCTTAAGTACATAAGTCTAAATTTAGATTTTCTACATTTATTTACTAAAATTTTGAATCTTTTCAATCAAGCAAAGACATGTTCAACTTTAATTCTAATTTTAGATACAATCTTATTGTATTTTCTTTCTTGTTTAGTTAATTTTTTATTTTTAGTTCTTTTAATTGGTATTATTGTATTTTTATAAATATTTTGTATACCTTGATATCCTAAATCACCAATAATTATTGTTTTTTCTGAAAATTCAAGATTTGAATTTTTTAATATTTGAAAATCATGCACTTTACCATTATCAGCAAAAATATCAACAATTTTTTTATTAAAAAAATCATATACAATTTGAAATTTTATAGAATACATTCAACTTTTACCAGAAAAATATTCTAACTGTAGTTTTTTTTAGTTGGTCTTCCAATTTCAATCTCAGTTGAATCAATTAAATAAAATTGAAATTCATTTGAATTTTCTTGTTTTTTATCAATTTTTAATTTATATCTTTCTTTTAAAAATTGGTAATCTTTGTGGTTACTAAGTTTATTTTCTACTCAAGTAATATTTCGAAAACAACTTGATGGGCTCATTTTAGATTTAATACTCATTTGAAAAAAAGTATAATATTCTTTTCAGTATAATAAAGTCATCATTAATCTTTCTTCTACTGAAAGTTTATTTTTTCGACCTTTATTTTTTTCTAATTTTTCTATTTCAATTAATTTTTCTAACATTTCATTAAAATGAAAACGTTTTATACCAAAATATCTGTAAAATTCTTCATTTTTTAATTTTTTTAAATTTTCAAAAATCATTTTTATCAACACTTTTCTAAATTTATTGTTAATAACAAAATTATAAAATAAATTTTAAAATTATTAATTGACTTTTAAAAAATTTAATTACGGAATATGTCTATTGATAAATCTTCATAACTCATATTTCTAAAATTTAAATTAAATTCAAATTTTTCAAAAATATTTATTATTAATTGCTGATTTTCAAGTTCTTGATACTCGCTTTCTGATTGGATTACTTTACTAGCCATCTTTTAATCTTCCTTTTCTTTAAAACTTTAATTTAATAAAACCTAATATAGAATAATTTCTATATTAGGTATAAACATTTATTAAATTATTTTATCATTTTATCATAATTTCTATTCTAAATAGAAAAATTATTAAATAATATGTATAAAATTTATTATTTATATAAATTTATTTTATTTAAAATTCTACTTTAATTAAATAACATCCTTAACAATAGTAATGCCATTTTTAAGCATTGAATATCATGCATATTGATTTAAAATATGAGCTGGATGCTCTGGTTGATCATAAGTATTTGTCATTGTCATCGGAACAATAACATTTACTTCTTTATTGTGCTGATTAAATCAAGTTTTACAACTAATAGCAAATTGATAAATACAAATATCAGTACAACAACCAACAATAATAATGTTATCCCATTGTAAATTTGGCTTAAAATCAAAAGCAAAAAAACCATTAGTACTATTTTTTTTAATAATCTTAATATTGTCAAATTTTAATTCTTCTACTAACTCTGATTCAATAGTATTTTCCAAACAATGACTAGGAAAAGTATGAAATTCGGGACTATGTTCATTATGAGCATCATTAAAAGCAATAACTTTAGTTTCATTAGTATTTACTTTTGCTAATAAATTTTTAATTGGTTTAATAATTGAATTAATATTAGGTGAAAATAAATTTCCTTTTTTAGCAAAGCCATTAACCATATCAACAATAAATATAATATTATGACCTTTTAAAGTTTTAAAATCTAAATTAACTGTTTTATCCAAAGTTTTATTTATCATTTCAATAAATGAATCATTATTTTTCATTATTCACCTCTATTTTTTAAAAATTAATCGTTTAATAATAAATCAAATTATACTACAGCCAGAACAAATTGGCATTAAGAAAATAGTAAAAATAATTCCTACTTTTAAAAAGAAAATATCTACTGTTATTCCCTGACTACTTTGATAGGTTAAACTATAAATTACACCATTTATATAAATAAAATTAAATCCATTAAAAATGTTTTCTATTTTAATACTTAATAACATAATTAACCCTAATAACAAAAATATAAAACCAGAAAAAAATAAAATAGTAATTATTTTTTCATCAAGAGGTAATTTTTTTCATCAATTTTTAGTTATCATTATTATCACCTATTTTTTTTAATTATATCATTGTTATATTACTGCTATAAAATAAATAAAAAAATTCTTACTTTAATGTGAAAAATAAGAATTTTTTAAAATTAATAAATTGCTATTTTTATTTTTTTACTACTTTTAAATAACAACTGTATCCAAAAATAATAAGACTTGTAAAAAATAAGATTGGAGTAGCAATAACCGCTAAGATTAATCCTATTTGTAACTGTGCTGCTGTACCTGTTAAAGTTGCAGTTCCACCTAATGCAGCAACTGCAACTTTTAATTTATCAAAAAAATCAGTTAATGACATAGTAACACCAAAATTAGTTATACTACCCTTAATAAAATCTCCAATAGTTCAAGGATGAGAATTTCTTAAAATTCAAAACCCATCATGACTTTCAGCCGCTTTAGCTCCTAGAGGTTTAACTGTTCAAGATACTGTTCCAATTAAAATTAATCCTAAAATCATTACTATTAACATAGTTATAAATACGTAAATGCTAATTTTATCTAACTTTGATAATTTTTTTCAAATTTTTTGCATAAATTTTCCCTTTCTTTTAATATAAATATGGCTCAAAAAAATTTTAGCAAACTTTAAAAAAAATATTATATTTAAAATATATAAAACTGAAAATAGGTATAAAATAGTAATATTTAACATAAAATTATTTTTTTTGGTTTTTTCTTTTAACTTTTCTTTTAAAAAATAATTAAAAATAAAATAATTTTACATTATCTTTAAAAAATAATTGTAAATGTGAAAAATATCTATTATAATGATTAAGGTTTTTTAAGAATAAATAATTCTAATAAAACAATAAATAAGGAGTATTAGCTCAGCTGGGAGAGCAATTGCCTTACAAGCAATAGGTCGGCGGTTCAAGTCCGTCATACTCCACCATTTACCTGCTGATGTGGCTCAATCCGGCAGAGCAACGGTTTTGTAAACCGTAGGTTGCAGGTTCGATTCCTGTCATCAGCACCATTATTATTTATGGAGGGGTAGCAAAGTGGCCAACTGCACCTGGCTGTAAACCAGATCTCTTCGAGTTCGGGGGTTCGACTCCCTCCCCCTCCACCATATTACTTATTGGGGTGTAGCCAAGCGGTAAGGCAACGGCCTTTGACGCCGTCATGCGTTGGTTCAAATCCAACCACCTCAGCCATATATTTTATTAATTTGTCCTCGTAGCTCAGCGGTAGAGCACTCGGCTTTTAACCGAGGTGTCGCAAGTTCGATCCTTGCCGGGGACACCATTTGATGCCCAGGTGGTGAAATGGCAGACACGTCGGGCTTAAGATCCGATGACTTTTACAGGTTGTGCGAGTTCGAGTCTCGCTCTGGGCACCATTTTATATATTTATTAATGACGAGGAAGTATTCCTCATTTTTTATAAGCAAGTAAACTATATTTTGCCCAGATGGCGAAATGGCAGACGCAGTAGACTCAAAATCTACCGAGAAATCATGCGGGTTCGAGTCCCGCTCTGGGCACCACTAATATTAAATTATTAGTATAAAAAGGTATTCTTAAAAGAATACCTTTTTATTTTTATAATATTAAATATTATTAAACTGATAATCGACGTTCTGAAGATTGTTGTTTAACAGGCAAACGTTCTTCAGAATTTAATGCTGCTGTATTAAGTCGTTTAGGATCAGCTATTTCAACAACATGAGAAGTTGACATGACTGATTGTGTTTCCTCTCAATTATTAATTTTTTCTGGATTAAAAGGTTTATTTAATAATGGATTATTATCATCACTATCTTCAGAACTTGATGATGTTGGTGAAGATGTACTGCTAGAAATATTTTCATAATTATCTTCCTCATCAAAATCATTAACATCCGCACATCAATTTTCATATAATTCCATTCCAGTATTTACTAATAAACCAGTACCAACTATTGCAAGACCAGCTATTGTGTCTCAAAAAGCCGTTGATCTTTTTTTATAAAATGGTTGGTCATCATCATTATTATTTGGATTACTTAATTCATGATATGCAAAAAGACTAACACCAGTAATTGCACTAGCAATAGTTATTGGTGTTAATAAACTTGAAGCTGTATTACCTATTTTTTGTCATATATTACGTTGTTGATTTATTGCATTTTCTTCATTATTAGGTGCACAACATTCTGATATTTTTTTACTAATTGTCACTATATGATTTAAACTTGAAGCTGCTGCTGCTGTAATAAAAGCATATGTAACAGGTAATGTATCTGGATTGGGTGTTGGTCAGTTAAGTCAAGCTACTGCTAGTGGTAATAACGGTGCTGTTGCAAAACTTACTCCTGTTAATAAATTATTAATCCTTACATTATTAATATTTCGATATCTTAATATTAAATTAGTTAACGAAATTTTTGAATTAATTCCTCCTTCCAACATAAAAAATAATGCTGGTGCTAGTGATAATACTCCATCTTGATATAATAAATAGTTACCCCCAGTTACCATTCAATTACCAAGAGTAAGTAACACATCTCTTATAGTAGGTACTACCCTATTTCTATTATTAGTTGATATTAAATCATTTGATAATAATTGTTCTGTAGAAGAATAACTTCTTGCTGGTGATGAATCCATATTTTTCATCCTTTCTAAAAAATAATTTAAAGTAATAAAATTAATATAAAAACACCCATATTAAGAATTACAATCCTTAAATATGAGCTAAACTCTAGTCTTTATTTATTACTTCTTGTATTATAACCCTATATTAAATAAATGAAAGTAATATAATCATTAATATTGAAATTATGAAAAATAATTTTAATAACTTAAATAATTAAATTAATAATATTAAAAATAAATTTTTATTATTTCCTTATATAAGGAGGAGTTTTATTTTTTAATATTACTTTTTTAAAATTTACTTAAAAACCTTGTTTTTTCTTATTATTTATTTGTAATAATATCATTTTATTAAATAAAATAAAATTTTGATTTTCTATATATTTTCCAATACACATTATTAATAAATAACATCGCAAAATTTTATTTACTGAAATTGGTTTTAATAAAATATTTTTTTTGTATAATTAACTGTTATAAAGGAGGTCATTTATTAATATGAAAAAACAACGCTTAAATATCTCAAAATTAGGATTCTTACTTTCAGTAATGGGTTCGGCAGTAGGATTAGGTGGTATTTGAGGATTTCCAACTCAAATGTATAACCATCATGGTGCTTTTCTAATCCCTTTTTTAATATGTATGGTAATTTGTGCAATACCAGTTTTATTTATTGAAATGACAATTGGTAATAAATATCGAAAAAATCATATTGAATTTTTTAGTGAGGTTGGAGGTAAAAAGGGTGCTTTTTTCTCTTGATTGCATTCAACAACCATTATTTTACTAAGTACTTATTATAGTGTTTTAGTAGGATGAACTTTAATTGGTGGTTGGCGGTGGTTGGCCCTTAATTACTGGACCATTTTTGATATAAAATTCTAAATTTTAATTTGTAAAATTGGTGGTTTTAGAAATTTAGAATGTATTCTTTCATAATTATAAAACATAACATATTGATTTACATCGGTGGTTGGCCCTTAATTACTGGACCATTTTTGATATAAAATTCTAAATTTTAATTTGTAAAATTGGTGGTTTTAGAAATTTAGAATGTATTCTTTCATAATTATAAAACATAACATATTGATTTACATCATTTATAGCTTCATTGATGGATAAATATTGATTTGATCCTTTAGGTAGTCATTCTTGAGATAAATGAGAAAATCAGTTTTCAGATAATACATTACCACCAATATCATAAGGTTGTTTTTTGCTTAAAATTATTTGTTTATCCTCTGCTCATTTTGTGATATCCTGACAATAAAATTCGTTGGCGTTATCTGAATGTAAAATAACATTTTTTACTTGATTTCAAGAAAATTGTTTGTTGATTTTTTCAAGAGCAGGAAGAATTAAATCCTGATATGATTTATTAGGAGCAATATTATAACTAACAACATTATTTGAATAAAAATCAATAATTACAAAAAGATATAATCATCCTTCTTTAGTATTTATTTGTTTAGTGTCCATTGATCAAATTTGATTTGAAGAGGTTGTACTTTTATAATCTTTGTTTACTTTATCCATTGTAGGTATTCACTTATTTGGATTTTTTTTGTTTTTAGGATAGTTATTTTTAGTTTGTTTTAATCCTTGAATATTGTGTTCTTTCATAATTTTTCGCATTTGTTTTATTGATAATTCTATATTTAAAATGATATTTTTTTCTTGTTTTAATCACTCTTTAAAAGCTGAAAAAATTCTTAAATATCCATAAATTCTGCCTTTTCTTGTAGAATGAAATTCGATTAAAAGTTGGCATATTTTTTGATATTTATGATTGCATTTAATAATATGATTTTCTTCTTTTTTAATAGGTTTTTGTTTATTTTTTAAAAAGTAATATGTTGATCTGTTTAATTGAAGATATTGACATAGGTTTCTAATTGAATATTGATTTTTACAATCATCAATAATTTTAATTTTTTCTTTGATATTTAATTTGTTAATTACTAATGCTATTTGTTTAATTTTATCCATTAATAAAAATCCTTTCAGGTTAAAATTAGTGTTAATTATATAACACAATTGTTTTTAGAATACATTCAGGTTTTTTAAATTAATGGTCTAGTAAAAAGGGCTAAGTGGCAAGTGGCAAGTGGCCTTGGTGTTGGGTTAGTTTTACTTTTAACTTTTATCTTAACTTATCATAAAAATATTCATAATGGTTTTAATAAATTATTTAAAATAAAAACAAAAACTGAAAGAGGTTAAAAAACATGGATGTTGGAGCAATTAGTTTAATGGTAATTTCTTTAGTAAGTATTATTGGTCTTTTTATTTTCTTTGTCATAATGGATTTTAAGAGTCATAAAAAACAAAAAAGAAAAGAAAAAAACAAAGAATAATATTTTTTAAAATATTTTAGTATACTTATGATAAAGTATTATAATTAGGTTTTTTTGTAATCTGGCATTAAAATGCCAGATTACAAAACTTATTATTAAATGGTGAGTGAAATGGAAAAAAATAAATTAAAACAAATTTTATTAATTAGCAAAATAACTTTAACAATTGCTTCTTTATTTTTATTTTTAGTTTGACTAATGTTTATGACTAATAATTTTTTTCCTAAATCTCAAAACTCATTTGTTGCCAAAATTATAAATATTTCAATTCAAATTATGATTTGACCAATTACTAGTATAATTCTATTTATTTTTATTATGCCAATATGAGTTACTAATAAAAAACAAATTTTATTAATATTTTTAACATTGTCACTAATTATCACAATATTGTGCACAACTTTTCTTTTTAGTTTAAATATTAATAAATTCTGAATTATATGATTAATTGCTCATTTTTTTGCTATAGCTTCAATTATTTTTGTCATTGTTTCTTTTTTCTTTAAAGAAAAACTTCTTTTATTTAAAAAGAAAAAAAATAAACATATTGAAAAAAAGATTAAAAAATAATTTTTTTTAACTTGTTTATCAAAAGTAGTTGACTTTAATTTTAGTAATATGATATAAATACATGGTGGTTAACATAACTGCGGGTGTCGTATAATGGTATTATTACAGCCTTCCAAGCTGAAGACGTGGGTTCGATTCCCATCACCCGCTCCATTATAAAAAAATAAAAGCCGTAATTAATACGCCTTTTTTTATTTTATAATGGTTTATATTTTAGGACCTTTTTTAGTTTGTAGTACTACTGCTGTTTCTTCATCACTAGAATTGCTGCAAGCACATTTATTAACTATTTCTGCTCATGAATTTACTGGATACATAACTAAAGACATTCCATTAGTTCTTTCTGGTAATGATTCTAAATATTTTATTTTATTATTTGTGCATTCTTCTAAATTAATTTTCATTAGTTATCCCCTACTTCTTTTAAAATTCGACTATTAAAAGCATCTGCTAAGAACTTATAAACTTTTACTTCAGAAATATTTTTTAAATCATAACAATTAATGATATCAGTTAATTTTAAAATCACATCATGATATTTTATAAAGTAAGTTTTATTTTCAACATTTGCTCACTTTTCTAAATTCATTGCATAATAAATTATTCCATCTCTATAAAATTGTGATTTCATATTTCTCACTCCTTTAAACGATATAATAAAACAAAAAACCTAATTTAAATACAAAAATTTAAACGAGGTCTATAAAAAAACCAAAATATTTTGTTCCAAAGTTCCTTTAAAACTTTAATACAATTGTAACTCATTTACAAGAAATTCCAAGTAAAATCAATAAAAAAAATTAATAACTTAAAATTAATATAAAGAGATAAATAAAGATTACATTTGTAATCTTTATTTATAATTGTCCTGAAATTGTTTTTAAAACAAAAATTTTTATATTCACTAATTGGAACTTCAGTTTTATTTATTAAATCACTCACTTGTTTTTGTCATTTTTTTAACTAAGCTTTTCATCTCTACATAGTCAGGTGTAACAATAGAAACAAAAATAATCATTTGTTTCATAATTTGTAACTCAACCTCACAATGTTTCTTATTGACTAATCTGGGGTCTCAAGCATAAGCAAGAACTGTTCTATTGCTTACTGCTACTTTAATTAATTTGTTTTAGTTTTATCTTTAGGAATTTCTTTTAATCTTTTTTCCTTTTCTTTAAAACTTTAATTTAATAAAAATCCTAACATAGAGATATATCTATATTAGGACTGAACAGTTATTAAATTATGAATATATAATAACATAAAAAATAATACTTTTGATGAAAATTATAATTAACACTTATATAAGTATTAATATTTAATTGCGCCCTTGTCAAATTTACGAAATAATTTATTATCATATTAGTAACTTATTTCCAAAAATGAATTATTTGAAAAATAATGAAAATTAGATAAAATTACTCTCTTTAACCCTTAAATTTAAATTTATATTCGACGTATTTTAAAAAATATACATTTAAAAAAAATAAAAATTATTCTCAAAGTTATTAAGGAAAAAGACAAGAAATAATCTTGTCTTTTTTTGTAATTGTAAAATTTTAAAATTTTTAATAACCCTCTTTAACGCTATTATCAACACGTGTTAGGGAACTAAAAAAGTGAACTACAACACAGTTGTTAAAAATAGTAGCTAGAACATGTGGACTTGCATGGATAAATAAAAAGTGGAGTGATACCTAATAAAATATACTAACCATTAATGGTAATTCTTGGGGTGGGAGCGAATTGGAAACTAGTATATATAGACCTGTTGTAGGGACCTATTGTATTAATTCTATTCTTTATTTAACCAACCTTGCCACTACCAAGTGAGCAAGTGTTGATTTTATTTTTTATTTTTTTTGAAATTTATTTTTGAGCCCAGAATTACTGGAATGAATAAAACGAATAGTAGTATTATTAATAACCTAAAAATCAAAATATATGTTCTTTATGCTAGAAGCAACAGAACATATTAGGAAAGGATTATTATGGCAATAGAAATTCTTGATTATGAAGCACTAAGAAAGATTGATAAAAAAATTAAAAAAAGAAGAAAAAGATGTGTTGAATGTAATGAATTATATGAAGATGACAAAATCCAAATGCTTTATCGCTTTAAAACAGAATTAGAAGCAGAACAACATGATATTAGAAAATTTGAAGATGATTATGATATTGATGAACATTTGGATTATACAAAACCATTTGGATATGTTTGTGATTGATGTAGAAGTGATTAATTATGCAAATAGAATTTAAAAAAGAACAAATTGTAAAAGATAGACCACAATCTATTCTTATTGATTATGGTGAATATAAATTATAATGTCCAAAATGAATGGTTAAAAATAATAGTTTTATTGCTGATGATAAATATACATATTGAGTTTTTAATTTAGAAAATATTAAAAGAGAATTAAGTGGTAATGAATTAATAAAATTATTAGAGCCATATATTAAAGACCAAAAAATAACTGTTAATAAACCAACTGCTCCAAAAGAATATTATCTTAATGATATAAAACTTGAACCATTAACATTTTATGAACAGCATAATAGTTGATTTATGGGTGAAATAACTGATAACAAAACTAAAATTACTAATCCTTGTTTTAAATATAACATTACGTGAGAAGAGAACAGAAAAGGTTTTAAAATAAATAATCCATATAAACATGATGATTTACCAACTAATTATATAGTTACTTCCTATAAAGAAATTTCAACTCATAATGAAAAAGTATTTTTGTTGAACATGTAAACAACATAAATTAGATTATTTATTCTTTAATACTAATGATATAAAAACAAGAAAATATTTTTTAAGAGATAAAAATAGTAAAGCAATTTGTTATGACTGTATTTTAAATATTAGGTTAAGTAGGAGGTATAAATATGAATAAAGAAAATTAATTACTGAATTAAGAAATAGTATAGACATATTCCGTAATTAAATTTTTTAAAAGTCAATTAATAATTTTAAAATTTATTTTATAATTTTGTTATTAACAATAAATTTAGAAAAGTGTTGATAAAAATGATTTTTGAAAATTTAAAAAAATTAAAAAATGAAGAATTTTACAGATATTTTGGTATAAAACGTTTTCATTTTAATGAAATGTTAGAAAAATTAATTGAAATAGAAAAATTAGAAAAAAATAAAGGTCGAAAAAATAAACTTTCAGTAGAAGAAAGATTAATGATGACTTTATTATACTGAAAAGAATATTATACTTTTTTTCAAATGAGTATTAAATCTAAAATGAGCCCATCAAGTTGTTTTCGAAATATTACTTGAGTAGAAAATAAACTTAGTAACCACAAAGATTACCAATTTTTAAAAGAAAGATATAAATTAAAAATTGATAAAAAACAAGAAAATTCAAATGAATTTCAATTTTATTTAATTGATTCAACTGAGATTGAAATTGAAAGACCAACTAAAAAAACTACAGTTAGAATATTTTTCTGGTAAAAGTTGAATGTATTCTATAAAATTTCAAATTGTATATGATTTTTTTAATAAAAAAATTGTTGATATTTTTGCTGATAATGGTAAAGTGCATGATTTTCAAATATTAAAAAATTCAAATCTTGAATTTTCAGAAAAAACAATAATTATTGGTGATTTAGGATATCAAGGTATACAAAATATTTATAAAAATACAATAATACCAATTAAAAGAACTAAAAATAAAAAATTAACTAAACAAGAAAGAAAATACAATAAGATTGTATCTAAAATTAGAATTAAAGTTGAACATGTCTTTGCTTGATTGAAAAGATTCAAAATTTTAGTAAATAAATGTAGAAAATCTAAATTTAGACTTATGTACTTAAGATTTAACTTACTTTGTGAAATTTTTAATAAAATAAAACCATTAAAATAAAAAAAATATTAAAAATATTTTTTTAAAATTTAAATTTTTATCGAGTTAATATAAAAATATTATTAACAATTTTTTGTTTAAAATGTAAACTCATTTTTTAAACTATTTTTTCAAAAAATATTTATTTCTATATTCAATAACACTAAATAGTTTTAAAACAATTTTATTGACAATTAATTAAATTTAATTACGGAATATGTCCTATATATCTTGGGAAAATAGATACATGTTGTTCTGGAAATCTAAATAAAATAATTATAAAAATTAAAAATGGTGAATTTGATTGATAATGCAATATGAATTAATTATTGGTATTGACCCAGCAGGAATAGGTAGTAATGGAATGGTTATATATTCAAGTGAAACTAATAATATTGTTTTTAATGAAACATTTAATACATTAACTGTTTTATGAACTAAAAATATGTATAAAGAAAAAATGCAATTAATTAAAGAAAAATTTATTGATAAAAAAATATTAGTTATTGTAGAAAATTTCTTTTTAAGTTCAAAACAATTATTAACTAATCCATTAGCAACACCTAAAATTATTGGTGCATTAATGGTATTAGTACAAGATGTTTTCAACTGAGATTATCTAGAAAACCACCCAAAAAATAAAAATAAAATAACAAATTATAAAGGAAATATAAAATTAACAAAACATGAACAAGATGCTTATAAGCATATTCAATATTATTTAAAAAATCATAAAAAAATATTAATTTTTGATAATTATTTAAGGAAATTATAAAAATGAAAGATAAAGAAAATTATGTCAAATTAACAGTAAAACTGAGTAACACTATTGAAGCAAAATATTACGAAAAAGGTAATAAGGAATTATATTATAGTGTTCGTGGTCAATGAAATGGATTAAATTATGTTACTTTAATTTTTAATAAACCAAAACTTTATAACCGATGTATTTTATTAAACAAAAACGATGAAATTATTGTAACTGGTCAAATCTTTAACACTTTAAACATTCCTAAAAATCGTGCATTTTGTTCAATCAATGTTAAATGATTTAAAAAATGAAAAGAGTAAAAAATGATATTATGGACATATTCCGTAATTAAATTTAATTAATTGTCAATAAAATTGTTTTAAAACTATTTAGTGTTATTGAATATAGAAATAAATATTTTTTGAAAAAATAGTTTAAAAAATGAGTTTACATTTTAAACAAAAAATTGTTAATAATATTTTTATATTAACTCGATAAAAATTTAAATTTTAAAAAAATATTTTTAATATTTTTTTTATTTTAATGGTTTTATTTTATTAAAAATTTCACAAAGTAAGTTAAATCTTAAGTACATAAGTCTAAATTTAGATTTTCTACATTTATTTACTAAAATTTTGAATCTTTTCAATCAAGCAAAGACATGTTCAACTTTAATTCTAATTTTAGATACAATCTTATTGTATTTTCTTTCTTGTTTAGTTAATTTTTTATTTTTAGTTCTTTTAATTGGTATTATTGTATTTTTATAAATATTTTGTATACCTTGATATCCTAAATCACCAATAATTATTGTTTTTTCTGAAAATTCAAGATTTGAATTTTTTAATATTTGAAAATCATGCACTTTACCATTATCAGCAAAAATATCAACAATTTTTTTATTAAAAAAATCATATACAATTTGAAATTTTATAGAATACATTCAACTTTTACCAGAAAAATATTCTAACTGTAGTTTTTTTTAGTTGGTCTTCCAATTTCAATCTCAGTTGAATCAATTAAATAAAATTGAAATTCATTTGAATTTTCTTGTTTTTTATCAATTTTTAATTTATATCTTTCTTTTAAAAATTGGTAATCTTTGTGGTTACTAAGTTTATTTTCTACTCAAGTAATATTTCGAAAACAACTTGATGGACTCATTTTAGATTTAATACTCATTTGAAAAAAAGTATAATATTCTTTTCAGTATAATAAAGTCATCATTAATCTTTCTTCTACTGAAAGTTTATTTTTTCGACCTTTATTTTTTTCTAATTTTTCTATTTCAATTAATTTTTCTAACATTTCATTAAAATGAAAACGTTTTATACCAAAATATCTGTAAAATTCTTCATTTTTTATTTTTTTTAAATTTTCAAAAATCATTTTTATCAACACTTTTCTAAATTTATTGTTAATAACAAAATTATAAAATAAATTTTAAAATTATAATTGACTTTTAAAAAATTTAATTACGGAATATGTCTTATGAAAAATTTTATTAATAGCACCAATATTAATAACAAGTATAACACTAATAATATTTTTAATTTATATAATTAAAGATTTAAAAAATGAATATAAAATATTGAAAATATTAAGTGAAATTTCTAATCAAATTAAAAATAAGGAGAATAATTAATGATAATATTACCTACTTTGTTTGAAAATAAAGATGAAATTGAAATATTATCACCATTTCCAAAAGCAATTCATACAAGTAATGATATTAGAGCAATTATTTTAAGACAATACCCAAATGTTAAATCAAAACACATAATTGTTTCTGACCCCGAAAGTAATGTTGCATTAATAGTTGATGATAATGATGTTTATCAAGGTTGAATTAAAGTAACAATTAAAAAATTAGAAAATTAAAGGAGATTAAAATGCCAAATATAGAAAATCAATCAAATTATACTTTAACTAAATTAATTAGAACTGGTATAAGTCCTATTTGTGCAATGATTGGTACAAGTGCTTATTATGGTCAAGTAATTGCTAATCCAATATTAGGTTCAATTAATAGTTTATTATTTGGTAAAAAATTAGGTTTAGATATTTGAAATTTAAATCAAAGACCAAATACTAAAACTAAATTAATTAATAGTTCTAAAAAAATAGCATTAGGATTAGGAACAATTGGTTTAGCAAATTATAGTAAATGAACAGAAAATAATATTAATCCTATTATTCCAACAACACCAATTCCAATAACTACTACAACCACAACAGAAGGTCCGCCATGATTACTATTAAATAAACAAGAACATCAGTCATTAATGGATTGAGATACTTATATTTCATTAAATACTTATGGTATTTCAAATCTTATTAGTGGATTAACTGAGTTAATACCTAATAAATTTGAAGCAATAAGAAAAATTTGTAATATGGCAACTGGTGGATGTTTAATTTCAAGTGGTGTTGCAATGGGTATTAATAATGATTTTAATAATGCTTATGCAGTACCTACTATTATTGCTGGTGCAAGTGAAATAATCCATAATTTACTACCTATGGAAACTACAAATCATATTCAAGAAATGCAAGAAACATCATTTAATGATGAAACTGCAAGATTAGTAAATGATAATAGATTCACAATTAATAGTGAAACAACTAGTCAATACGGTAGTGATAATATGAGCAAAGTAGCATTAAATCACGATAATGCTTCATTAAATTGAGATTATAATCACATGAGTTTATAAAGGAGGTGAGTAATTTATGAATAAAGAAAAATTAATTGAATATTATAATCACGAAATAAAAACACATAAAGAAAGGATGGAACAATTAAATAAAGAAATTTCTTTATTAGTAACTATTATAAGTAATTCACAATCAATGATTGAAAGAATTAATGGTGGGCAATTTGATGAATAATTAAAAAAAATAAAAATTGAAAGGAAAATATTCAAATGAAAGAATTTTTACATGAATTAATAATTATTGGAACAAGTGTTGGAACATTAATTTGCAGAGAAATTATTGTTTTATTAAAAAGATTTATCACAACTCCAAAACATGTTAGAGCAAATAACAAAATTATAAAACATCAAAAAAAATTAGCAAAATTAAACGAAAAAATTAATAAAGGAGAAAAATAATATGACAAAAATTGAATTTAATGAAAAATATAGAAAACAAGATATCAGTATTGATAGAGATTTTGATTTACATATTGATAATTGTTTTAAATTTTCTGATATTGATACATTAGAAAACGCAGTTAATGATTATAAAAAATTAATAAGTGAAATGCCACAATTAGTTAAAGATTGATTATTGGGATAAGATTAGGAGAATGTTAAATGTTAGAAAATGAAAATAATGTTCAACAAACAACTGAACCTTTAAATGAAAATAATGCTCAACAAGAAATAGAAAATAAAGTTAATGAAGCAGAAAATAAGTTAAATAAACTTAATCAAGAAATTAAAGAAAAAGAAATGATTAATATATTTAAAAAATATCAAGTTAAAACTGAATTTTATGATTATTTAAAATTTAAAACAAATAATATAGAAAATTCAAAAATTGAAGAAACTATTAAAAAATGATTAAAGAACAACCAATATTTAAACAAACAATTAATACAGGTGGCAATAAACAAATAATTATTAATAATAAAACAAATGATAAAGAAAATTTTTTAATTAATTATAAAAAGAAAAATTATTTATAAACGAAAGGAAGAAATAAAATGTCAGTACCATTTAATCAAAATTTAGACAATACAGAGAGATTAGTAGAAGCACCAGAATTTATAGAGTTTTTTAAAATTTCAAATAGTCCATGGGCAAACTTTTTTCCTACTGAAATTGTTGACTCAGTAAATATTGAATTTATTGTTAAAAAACAAAAAAAACCGGAAGTAAAAATTATTGCTTGGGATGATAAAAGTAAAAGATATGAATTACCATATGTTGATACAGATAAAATTAGTAAAAAAATAACTAAAAAATATCTTGCAGGAGAAATTATTGCAGATGTAGATTTAAAAGCAAATAATGGACAAAATTTATTAGATAGTATGCAATATGAAGTTGCAAATGATTTAGCAGATAAATTAGCAATTGATGATACACAAGCAATTGCAAAATTTGCTACTAAAATCGATATTGAAGATACAACACCAGTAGGCTATTTAAAATCAATGTTATCTGCTTGAAATACTTTGTTTCAATTTAGAAACATTGCAAATAGTAAATTTTTTATTACTAATGGTCTTTATGATAGTTTAGTTTATTTAGCAGATAATAAAGGTTTAATTACCGATAATCAGTTGGCACAACAATTACGTTTAAATGGAAATAATTTATATGTAAAAGGCGTATTATGTGAAATCGTTCTTGATGACTATATGATTTTTACTAATGATAAAAATGAACAACAATTAATGACCTTTGTTTTAGCAACACCAAGAGTGATGAAAAGATATATGATAGAAAATACAGTTATTTATGTAGATTTTATTAAAGATGATAAAGCAGGAAGAGCATATAAAGTTGCTGGTGAAGTTGTTGGAGAAGCAATCCCATATATTTCTAATAATGAAACAACTTCACGTTGAATGTTATGTGGAGTTATTAAAACAGAAAAAACTGATTTAAAAAATAAAATTACAAGTTTAACAACTGATATTACTGCAAATGTTAATAACAATAATAGTGAATTAAATACACAAATAAAAAGTACTAATGAACTTAAATCATTAAATCCAAATTTAACAAATCCAACTATTAAATATTTTAGTGATGCACAAAGTAAAACTAATATAAATAATCAAAAACAAAAAGCAGGTGACTTATATATAACTATTACTGCAAATGTTAATGATTTAAATTATAAAGGAACAACAAATCCAATTAAAATAACTCTTAAATAAAGGAAATTAATACCATGCCAATCGGTACAACTAGTACAGCAATACTATTAAATATAAATAAACCAAAACATACTAGAATAAGTAAACAACAAGAAAATAAAAGTTTTTGATGAGAAATTTTAGAAATGATTGGTGTACAAGTAATAGCAGTAGCACTTGCTCCTTTTACTGGTGGGTTAAGTGAAAGTATAGCACTTGGATTAGGTGCAAGTGATTTAGTTGCTAGTATTAGTGCTGTTGGTGTAGAATTTTTAACTGATTTTACTATTAATCAAGTTTATGATTATTTAAAAGGAAATGTAACAGAGTTAAATACTTTCTTTAATATACTTCCTGCATTTGCTGGACTTAATAAAATTAGTCGTGGTTATCGTACAACTAAATTTATTAAACTAGCAGAAAAAACTAAAACATTAGAACAAGTTGGAATTAAAGAAGTAAAAAATTTACAAGAAATTATTAATCAAGTAAGTAGAAAAGAAATTTTAACAGATAAAATTATTGGTAATAAACGTTATTTAATGAATTATAGTTTTACTCCTAATCGTGAAACAGTATTACGAGATTTAGGTTATGTTGCTGAAAGACAATATAAGAATAATTTTCAAAAACTAGAAACAGAAAAATTAATGGAACACTTATTATTACAAAATACATTAATAAAATTAAGTCCACAATTAACTCCAAAATTTAAAATTAAAGATATTGAAAAAGCAAATAACTTTTTAAAAAAATTTAATACTGATTTAAAAAAAGTATTATCTATGAATCAGCATGATTGATTAAATTTAGTTCATACAATACATACAGAAAATAGATATGGAAAAACTTTAATTTTAGATTTACAAAAAATTCGTGCTAATGCTATTAAATTTAATTTTAAAAATAATGTTATTCATCAAATTGTTTTAAAAGCAAATTAAACTTTTAAATATTTTGATATTAGATTTTACTTAAAAAAAGGTTTTAATAAATTTTGAAAAGAAACACCATATTTTGAAAAATTACGAGAAAATATATATAAATTACAAGAAAAATTTGAAAAGTTAGAAAAACAAGCATTTGAAAAAATTAATAAATTAAAAGAAAAAGCAACTGATTTATTTACTAGTGCAGAAAAAAGAGCAATTAAACATGCACAATTAATTCCATTAAATTCACCAGTATTTATGGGTTGTAAAATTCAACCTTTATCATTAAATAAATGTGCAATTACTATTTATCATCACAATCCTAAATATAAACCAATTACAGTTGTTGATAGTATTCTTAAAGCGAAAACTTTTGTTACTCAAATACATCCATTTCATTGATATCGTTGATATAGTGGTTGATACATTGGTTATGGTGTTAATCGTAATAAATGATTAAAAGCAATAGCATTTGCTCCCCCAGTGGTGCAGCAAGTTATTAGAGATAGTTTTAAAGTATATAGAGAAATATTTAGAATAATAAGAACTTATCATAAAGTAGTAAATGTTATTAATAATCCTATTGAAAATATTAACAAATCATTTAAAAATGTTGGTTTAAAATTTTCAGTAAATACTTTATTTGGTACTGGATTATTACATCATTTAGAAAAGTTTGCATATAGTCAAGTTGTAGCAAAAAGTAAGAAAAAATTAAAAAAAGGCAAAAATAAAATACAAAAAGAAATTGAACATATAACACATAAAAAAACAAAAAAACATACTCATCATTATAAACAAGCATTTTTTAAGGAATGATAAATTATGATTAATAAACTTTGAACTGATGTCAGTCTTGAAAATTATAATAACTGATATCCATTAACTGGAAAAATTACAGAAACACCACCACAATATATCAATACATGACCTAATGTTAATGATTGATTTAAAACTTTTGCTATTCGTGCTCAAAATGATATTAATGCTTATCTTGATTTTATTTTATCTAAATTTCCTTTCGATAGTTTTAAAGATGAATTAATTAAAGAAACATTAAGAGATATGGTTTATGTTATGGTTGAACATTGAGTATTTAATCGTACACCAATTGAATTTAATGTTGATGCTACTATTCAATTTAATAATGGTACTCAATTTAGTGCAAATAGTACTCCTACAATTAATGTTTGAGATTTAGCACCTAGTAGAATGAAAATATGAGCAAGATTAACAGAATTAAAACAAATATTTTCAAGTTATAATGATGATGAAATAGATGTTGAAAAAATTGACTTAAAAGCATTTTATACTAGAAATCAAGTTGATGAATTAATTGAACAACAAAAAGAATTTACATTATCAAAACAAATTAAATTATATGATGATTTAGTTGATGATAATGATAATGAAATATATAGAGGTCCTGTTAGTAAATTTATTAATAAAGGTTATGTTGCAACAGATTACGATAAAGAAACTGAAACAATGATTTTAGATTGACCTGATGAAATTGGAACATTACCACCAGAAGCATTACAAAATAATCCACAAATTGGTGATTATACACATGCACCAACTTGTGATTTTTCTGCTAAACAACAAAAACGAATTACTACAAATGAAAATGAAATTACCAAATTAAATAATGAATTAATTAAAGCAAATGAAAATATTAATGATGTTAAAAATAATTGATTTAATATTGAAACTAGTCCCTTATGAAAAAAAGTTGAAAATAATAATATAGAAACATTTAAATGATATTTTATTAAAATCAGTTATCAATATTCAACAGAAAATAACTTTATGAAATTTTATAAAGTAATTAAAATTTATTTAAATAATATTTTTCATGAATTTGAATTGTTAAATGTTGATTCCATGACGCCACTTGCCACTTGCCACTTAGCCCTTTTTACTAGACCATTAATTTAAAAAACCTGAATGTATTCTAAAAACAATTGTGTTATATAATTAACACTAATTTTAACCTGAAAGGATTTTTATTAATGGATAAAATTAAACAAATAGCATTAGTAATTAACAAATTAAATATCAAAGAAAAAATTAAAATTATTGATGATTGTAAAAATCAATATTCAATTAGAAACCTATGTCAATATCTTCAATTAAACAGATCAACATATTACTTTTTAAAAAATAAACAAAAACCTATTAAAAAAGAAGAAAATCATATTATTAAATGCAATCATAAATATCAAAAAATATGCCAACTTTTAATCGAATTTCATTCTACAAGAAAAGGCAGAATTTATGGATATTTAAGAATTTTTTCAGCTTTTAAAGAGTGATTAAAACAAGAAAAAAATATCATTTTAAATATAGAATTATCAATAAAACAAATGCGAAAAATTATGAAAGAACACAATATTCAAGGATTAAAACAAACTAAAAATAACTATCCTAAAAACAAAAAAAATCCAAATAAGTGAATACCTACAATGGATAAAGTAAACAAAGATTATAAAAGTACAACCTCTTCAAATCAAATTTGATCAATGGACACTAAACAAATAAATACTAAAGAAGGATGATTATATCTTTTTGTAATTATTGATTTTTATTCAAATAATGTTGTTAGTTATAATATTGCTCCTAATAAATCATATCAGGATTTAATTCTTCCTGCTCTTGAAAAAATCAACAAACAATTTTCTTGAAATCAAGTAAAAAATGTTATTTTACATTCAGATAACGCCAACGAATTTTATTGTCAGGATATCACAAAATGAGCAGAGGATAAACAAATAATTTTAAGCAAAAAACAACCTTATGATATTGGTGGTAATGTATTATCTGAAAACTGATTTTCTCATTTATCTCAAGAATGACTACCTAAAGGATCAAATCAATATTTATCCATCAATGAAGCTATAAATGATGTAAATCAATATGTTATGTTTTATAATTATGAAAGAATACATTCTAAATTTCTAAAACCACCAATTTTACAAATTAAAATTTAGAATTTTATATCAAAAATGGTCCAGTAATTAAGGGCCAACCACCAATTACTAGAAATGAAGTTTTTCAATCTATTAGTAAATAGAAAGAAGTTTTATTATGGGAGCTATAAAAATACCTGAAGCATTTTTTATTAAAGGTAATAATCCTACTGAAAATGCTATTTTAAGTGTACTTGAAGCACAAGTACGTGGTGAATTAACAAGTGAAAAATCAACAATGTTTATGCGTGGAACTTGTAGTGCTACTCAAATTGGTGAAATGGCTGGAGTTGCTATAGCAATTTATAGAGCTACAGTTCGTGTATTATGAGGATCAACATGAGATTGAAAAAATGGTACTAAAAGACAAAAAGGTGATGTTTATACAACTAAATTAGAAATTAATAAATATTTAACAATTGATTTTGAAATTCCAGAATTTGATATTGAAAGATTTATGAAATCACCAAAAGATATTGCAGTACAAATTGTTTCAAATTGAACAGCTTCATTTATGAGAAATTTAGGTGAAAATTTAGAATTAATATTTTTAAATGGTATTCAAGATTATGCTATTGCTAAATCATTAGTCTTACCTTTAGATTTAATTAATATGAATGCAGAACAAGCAAAAGAAGCTTATTATAAAATTTGAGCAAGAAATAATAAATTAATTAAATTAGTTAATTATATTACTGTAGGAACTAATAGAGAAGATTTAATGGGAGCAACTGGAATTGATAGTAATTTAGGTTTATCAAAAGCATTTACTGTTTTAAATTATAGTCAAATTTCAGCAGATACATTAGCATATGGTAGAAGATATACAAGTTTAATTGCTGGTATGGAATTTTGAGAAAGTTTTTATTTAGAACAAGAATTTATTCATGATACTGAAAAAGCAATGCATTTAGAAAAAGATTATAGTTTAAAAAATACACATGGTTTTGTAGTTAATAGATATATGTGAGGTATGCCAATTTCATTTACTAAAATAAGACAAAAATTAGATAATGATACAGATAATATTAAAATTATTGGTAAATGTTTATTTGCATTACCTAGTGCTATTAGACCAAATTTAATGTATTTAATTAGACCAACTATGCCTACAATTGAAGAAATAAAAGAAGCAAGAGCAAAAGATTTTTTAACTAATCCTAAAAATGAAAATGCAACTTATCAATCAACTTTATATGATGATATTAATAAATTAAATTTAGAAGATGTTATTTATTATAGAAATTTAGGAAAAATTACTATGGCTGGTGATAAACCTACTAATGATGAATTAGAAAATGCAATAATAAATGCTGGTAATAATGGTTATGAAAAAGGTAAAGCAAAATTTGATATTAAATCAACAAGTGCAACTATGACTGGTAATAATAGTGATTATTATGGAGTAGTAAATTTAGAATTTACTAAAAAATAATTATGGAATATATTTATAAATATTTTAATGAAAAAGCACATATTATTATTTATTCACCAAAACCAGAAGATTTAACTACTAGTAATGATATTAGAGCAATTTTATTAGATGAATATCCTAAATTAAGAAATGATTATTTTATAGTAAGTGATGTACATGATAATTTTGCAATATGTGTTGGTAATAATATAAATTGTCAAGGAACAGTTAGAATTCAAATTAAAAAAACTAATCAATTATCAAAAGGAGAAAATAAATATGCCACAACAACATTCTGAGACTACACAATTGAGTAACTATACTTTAACTAAATTAATAAGAACTGGTATAAGTCCAATTTGTGCAATGATAGGTACAAGTGCTTATTATGGTCAAGTAATAGATAGTCCATTATTAGGTTCAATTAATAGTTTATTATTTGGTAAAAAATTAGGTTTAGATATTTGAAATTTAAATCAAAGACCAAATACTAAAACTAAATTAATTAATAGTTCTAAAAAAATCTTATTAGGTTTAGGAACAATTGGATTAGCAAATTATAGTAAGTTTACTAATTCTTCCATTAATCCTAATCCAACTGAAAGTCCAATAACAACTACTACTATTGACCCATTTCCACCAGATTTATTATTTAGTAATCCAAATACTACTGATAATCATTTAATGGATTGAGATACATATATTAGTTTAAATGCTTATGGTATATCAAATCTTATTAATGGAATTCTAGAATTAATACCTAATAAATTTGAAACAATAAGAAAGATTTGTAATATGGCTACTGGTGGATGTTTAATTTCAAGTGGTGTTGCAATGGGTATTAATAATGATTTTAATAATGCTTATGCAGTACCTACTATTATTGCTGGTGCAAGTGAAATAATCCATAATTTACTACCTATGGAAACTACAAATCATATTCAAGAAATGCAAGAAACATCATTTAATGATGAAACTGCAAGATTAATAAATGATAATAGATTTACTATTAATAGTGAAACAACTAGTCAATATGGTAGTGATAATATGAGTGAAGTACCATTAAATCATGATAATGTTTCATTAAATTGAGATTATAATCACATGAGTTTATAATGTTACCTTTAATTATTGAATGAATATATTATGCATTAGCAAGTAATGATATTAAATTAGCATTAATAAATGCTTTAAAAACTTATTATAAAAATCAATCATTAAAAGCAGTATTTGATAGTGAAAATATTAGTGAAAAAGAAATACATCAACCATATAGTGTTTTTAATCCAAATATACTTAAAAAATTAACAAGTATATTAAAACCAAGTGAATTATCTATATTACAAAATGAAATTAATAAATTTAAAAATCCAATAAATAGTTTTAAAAATTATATTATGCCAACAGAAATTAGAACAGTTAAAAATTATGTTAATAAATTTAATAATTTATTTAAAGAAAATGAAGAAGAAATACCAAATAATGCATGAGAAGTATTATCAAGTTCATGATTTAAAAAAGGAAGATTTATTGTTGATAATAAAAATTTAAAAATTGGAACTTTAACAACATTATTTCAAAGTGATAATGATAAAAGACAAATATGATATGGTCCATATACTTATCCAACATTTCCACAAGAAATATGAATATTAATGACACAAGCAAAAGGTAAAAATGGTTCTGGTGCTGGAACAATATTTTGAAAATTTTGAAATAGAAAATGATTACCAAGTCAATTAAGAAAATATGTTAAAAGTGAATTATCAAAAAAAGGTAAATATTATGGTTCACAAGATACTAGTGTAATTTATCCAAATAATATTAATGTTCAAAAAACTATGCATTTTATTAATAGATTAGAAAAAGGTTTTTTTAAATTAAAAGAATATAAAAATTTATCTAAAAATGAAATTGGAAGTACACAATGAAGATATGAAAGAAAACAATTATTAAAAAATTCTTTACATACAAGAAAATATATAAAAATTAAAAGAAATTCTAATTTTTATAAAACATGAAAGTAGGTGGTTAAATGGAAATTCAAAAACCAGAGTGAAAAACAAGTTATTTAATTCCTTTTACTCGTGGTAGAAGAGATTATATTAAAGATAGAAAAATATATGATTTTAGTTTATTAAATGATATTCAAAAATTAAGAAAAAAACAATTAGATTCAATTAATTTATTATCATTTATATTAATATCTTTAATTATTACTTTATGAAGTACATTACCACAAATAATAATATTACCTAAATGATTATCATTTACAAAATTAGGTATGGAACATGTAGATTGAAAACATAATTGAGGTAATGCAATATGATTAACAATTGTACCTAGTATTGGTGGATTTGGTTTACATCATTTACCAAATAAAGCACCATCAAGAATTAAATTTATATTAAATTTAATAATTAAAATAATACCAATTTTAATATTAATTATTATTTGATATTTACCAAAAATAGAAAAAGAAATAAGAAAAATAAAAAAAGAAAAGGTGGAATAAAAAATGAATTTATCTACAACAGTAATATCAGCAGTATTAAGTGGAGCAGTTGCTAGTGGAGTAATTGTAACTATTGTTTTATTATTTTTATCAAAATTTATTAAAAAATCAAAACAATCAAATTTAGCAAAAGAATTAAAAAATAATAAAGAATTAGAATTTATTAAAGCAAATATTAAACAAATAAATTCTCAATTACAATTAGAAACTACATCAATTGCTAAATCTTTAGATAGTTTTAATAATGATGAAGAAAAGCAAGAAGTATTTAAAAATACTATTATTAGTCAAAGAGCTTCTAAAAAAGAATTATCAGAAAAAGATAAGAAAAAAGTAACTAAATTTAAAATTTAAAGGGTTTAAATACCCTTTATTTTACATTAAGGAGTAAATTATTATGGCTATTAAAGAACCATTAATGTTTATAACAATTGAAGAATTTAAAAATTGAAAAGGTTTTAATAAATTAGAATTTGATGATACTACAACACCAGATAATGAAATTTGATTTGCTATTTCAGTTGCAAGTAATAATATTGATTATTTAAGTGGACATTCTATTTCAAAAAAATGACCAGAAACTACATTAACAGAATTTACTGATGAAATACAAACTGCAACTGCATATTATGTTAGATTTTTATTAACAAAAGATAGTAATTATATTCGTGGTCAATCAAGTATTAGTCAAGGTGGTATGACTTATAGTGAAACTAATCCTACTGACCCTTATTTTATTGTTCCAGAAGTATTTAATTGTTTAAGAAAAATTAAAGAATATCCAAATATTACTGGTTTTAATTTAGATGTTTTACCTAAAAGAAATGATTTTTTTAGTAATTTTTATAGTAATTATGGTGAAGATAGTCCTTTTACAAGATATTTAGAATTAATAAATTTAAAAACAAATGATACAAGAGTAAAAATATATCCTAAAAATCCTAAATATTTAATTGGAACTCAATTATGAATTGATACTACTGGTATTAAATCATTTGATAATTTAACAACAATTGAATTATTTACTAAATATTTTAGTAATGATACTATGAAATTAGTTGATGGTAAAGAAGGTCAAGAAAAGAAAGTTATTAGTGCTACTGGTGGTAAAATAGATTTATCTGATTATTATAAAAAATCTGTTTTTATGAAAGGATATTTTACATATAAAGATGATAGAGACCAATTATGAATAAATGATGTTTCAAATAGTTCTCTTGCTATTTCATTATTACTTAATAATAGATATGATAGATTAGAAACTACTAATAAAACTATTGTTGGTGCTATTAATGAAATAAATAAAAAACAAGTTAAAGAAAATTGAAAAGTAATAGGTAAAAGTATAAATAATCGTAAATATGGTGATTTTAATCTTGCTTTTAATACTCTTTATAGAGTAATTATTACATGGGAATCTCCACCATTTCATCAAGTAAATACAAGAATAACAGTAGAATTTAAAACAGGTAATTATTTAGGTGGAATACATGGAAGTAAAATATTTCTTACAAAAGGTTTAATTAATAATGAAAAAGGTATTTTATATTTACAATTATTAGATATTAATAAATGACAATTAATTTTAGAAGGTGGAAATGAAAAATATGCAAATATTTTTTCATTAGAAGAATTACAAAATACAGTTAAAGTAGATATTATTCAACCTATAAAAATTACAAGTCATACTTTAAAAATAAATGAATTAAAAAATAATGAGATTAATATTGAATTACCAAATACTCCAACACCAACTCCAAATATTCCACAATGAAAAGAAGTAGGAACAAAAGTTAATATAAATCATATTAAATATACTTTTAAATCAAATACTAAATATAAAATTTATTATAATTTTGAAAGTCAATCAAGTAATAAGAAATTTGCTTTTATGTCTAAAGAATTTTTATACGGTGAATTGAATACTGATGTTCAAACATTATATTGAGATAAAGTTAATGATAGAATAATAATTTCTTTACAAATGCAAAATGATACCATTGCTATTGTTAGTGACCCTACAAGATATGGTCAACTTTTAAAATTAGAAGAATTACAGGAATAATATTATGAATAAAGAATTTACTTATTTACATGAAATTAGTTATTGATTATTAAATAAAAGTGATTTTACTCATAGTGAATATAATTTAAGTGGAAGTCGTTATTCAAGTAAAACATATAGTATTGCAGAAGAATTAGCAATATTAATTGCTATTTCAATTAAAGTTAATAAATCAATTGCTATATATTGTTTTAGAAAATTAAATAAAGATATTAATGAATTAACAAAAGAAATTGATGAAGCATTAATTAATATTGGTTTTGATTATAAAGATTTTACTTTAAAATATCCAAATAAACAAGCAGATTTTCGTTTTAAAGGTAGTAAATCATTTATTAGAGTTATGGGTGTATATAGTAATAGTAATGATAGAATACCACTTAAAGGGCTTTCTAGAAGTGAAATAAAAGGTTTTGATTTAGCAATTGAATGATGTGAAGAAGCAAATGAATTTAGTCAAGCAGAATTTCAAGCAATTACTTTTGCATTAGGTAATGCTAAAAAAACTATTAAAATAAGAAGTTGTAATCCAGATAATATTTATCAATATTTTATTGAATATATGAATAAACGTGTACCTTTTAATTTAGATTTAATGAAAGAAAATAATGAACAAATTAAATCAATAGAAGAAAATCAAATGTTTAAATTATTTCATTATTCAAATTGAAAATTAAATGAACATAATTTAAAACAAGATAAAATTAATGATTTAGAAGAATTAAAAGAATTAGACCCTATTAAAGCACAAAGTTGATATTATGGTGTACCTAGTGTTTTAACTGGTTCTATATTTGCAAGATATTTAGATAAACTTAAAACTGAATTAGATTTTAATGTTAATGAAATAGTTGGTGGTTTAGATTTAGGTTTTGCTACAAGTTCACAAGCACATCCTACTGTTGCTGTTTTATGTTTTATTGGTGAAAATGAAAAAACTAGAAGAATACATCAAGAAAGTGAATTTTATCATAGTAATGCAATAATGCAATTTAAAAATACATATGAATTAGCAAATAATATTATTGATTATTATTTAGATGAAAGTATTAAATTTCAAGCAATGAAATTTGGTTTTACTTGTTATGTTGATTATGGTAGTGGTGGATTAGCAGTTATTGATATTTTAAAAAAAGAAGTAGAAAAAAGACGAATTAATTGATTACATTTTACTCCAGTAGATAAAACTACAATGTATTTAAGAGATAGAATTGATTGAGATACTATTTGTATGATTAAAGGTATATTAAGTATTAATTGAAAAAGATGTCCTAATACACATGAAGAATTATCAAAAATGCAATGATTAGCAAAATCTAAATTAGAAAATTCAAATAATGAACCACAAATGCTTGATTTATATGATAATTGTTGAGACGCAAGAATGTATGCTTCAATGCATAAAATGAAATGATTAATTAATAATATTAATAATGAATTATTAATTAATAAAAATAAATTTTAGGAGTGATAAAAATGAATAATCCATTAGAATATCTTTCTTGTAATAGAAGAGAATGATATAGTGATATTCCTATGAGAATTGCTCAAAAATCAACTAAATTATGATTAGGTAAAGGTTTATTATTTGATAGTGAAAAAGATGAAATTTTAAAATATTTTACTAATAAAATTATTAGTGATAAATGATTTGAAAAATTATATAAATTTGGAATTCAAGAAAGTTTACTTGGAAAAGTATATATAATGCCTATTATTTATAAAGATAATAGTACAAGTTTAAAAGTATTACCTAATTCATTTGCTGGTAGAGTTGCTAAATATAATGAAGAAGAACAATGTGCAGAATTCTTTTTTATAAATGAACAAGCAGATAGTGCAACATTAACTTGAGTAATTGCTGAAAATGGAAAAATAAGATTTGAAACTTATAAAAATGATAATAAAAATGAAAAAGAAATTATTTTAGGAACAGCACATACAAAATTAAAACCAGAATTAACACCAAAATATAGTTATGAAATTAAAAATCCTTGAAATTATTTACCAATATTAGAAATAACAAATTTACCAATGGTTAATTTTTATGGTAATTCAACAACTTTAAATGCATATCCAGATACTTATCCAGTTTGAAATTTAATTGAATATTATCATAAATCTTATACTCAAAGAAATGTTGATAGAGATTTAAATGTTACAACTTTATTTGGTGCATTTGATAATGAAACTGTTAAAAATATGATTGAACATGGAAAAATTATTGATAATCCTAAAAAAAATATTGTAGTTAATGTTGGTACTGCTGGCTATAATAAATCTGGTGCTGGTGGTATGGAAGTTATACAAGGTAATTTTAAAGCAAGTAATTATATTTTAGATAAAGATGATTTAGGTAAAGATATATGAAATGGTGCAGGTTATGATTATAATGAATTTTCTGGTGTAAATTATGAAAATAAAACTAAATCATTATTTAATAATAAAAATGATATGGAAACTACAGAAACTAAAATAAGTCATTATTCATATTATTTTTATAGATTTTTTGATATGTTATTAATTCATGAAAAATTATGAGATGGTATTGGAGATAGACCTTATTCATTTAAATTTTTACCTATTGCTATGACTGACCAATTATTAAAACAAGAAATGATTAGTCAAAGATTAGCAGATAGAACAATGTCATATACACAAGCTATTGCTGAATTAGATGAAGTAACAAAACAACAAGCAAAAAAACATTGGACATATTCCGTAATTAAATTTAATTAATTGTCAATAAAATTGTTTTAAAACTATTTAGTGTTATTGAATATAGAAATAAATATTTTTTGAAAAAATAGTTTAAAAAATGAGTTTACATTTTAAACAAAAAATTGTTAATAATATTTTTATATTAACTCGATAAAAATTTAAATTTTAAAAAAATATTTTTAATATTTTTTTTATTTTAATGGTTTTATTTTATTAAAAATTTCACAAAGTAAGTTAAATCTTAAGTACATAAGTCTAAATTTAGATTTTCTACATTTATTTACTAAAATTTTGAATCTTTTCAATCAAGCAAAGACATGTTCAACTTTAATTCTAATTTTAGATACAATCTTATTGTATTTTCTTTCTTGTTTAGTTAATTTTTTATTTTTAGTTCTTTTAATTGGTATTATTGTATTTTTATAAATATTTTGTATACCTTGATATCCTAAATCACCAATAATTATTGTTTTTTCTGAAAATTCAAGATTTGAATTTTTTAATATTTGAAAATCATGCACTTTACCATTATCAGCAAAAATATCAACAATTTTTTTATTAAAAAAATCATATACAATTTGAAATTTTATAGAATACATTCAACTTTTACCAGAAAAATATTCTAACTGTAGTTTTTTTTAGTTGGTCTTTCAATTTCAATCTCAGTTGAATCAATTAAATAAAATTGAAATTCATTTGAATTTTCTTGTTTTTTATCAATTTTTAATTTATATCTTTCTTTTAAAAATTGGTAATCTTTGTGGTTACTAAGTTTATTTTCTACTCAAGTAATATTTCGAAAACAACTTGATGGGCTCATTTTAGATTTAATACTCATTTGAAAAAAAGTATAATATTCTTTTCAGTATAATAAAGTCATCATTAATCTTTCTTCTACTGAAAGTTTATTTTTTCGACCTTTATTTTTTTCTAATTTTTCTATTTCAATTAATTTTTCTAACATTTCATTAAAATGAAAACGTTTTATACCAAAATATCTGTAAAATTCTTCATTTTTTAATTTTTTTAAATTTTCAAAAATCATTTTTATCAACACTTTTCTAAATTTATTGTTAATAACAAAATTATAAAATAAATTTTAAAATTATTAATTAATTGACTTTTAAAAAATTTAATTATGGAATATGTCTATTATAAAGAAATAATAGAAGAAGATAAAGAAGAAATAAAATTATTAGGAGATAATCAAAATGATACATCAACAAATTCAATTAATGAAACATCTACATCTTCAATTAAAAAGACAACAATTGCTAATTAAAAGATGTAGTTTTTGAAAAATATTTCCATTTGTTATTAATAATGGAGCAATTCCTTTAACTGAAACTGGTTATAAACCAATTAATAGTAAAATTAGTGATTTTGGTCAATATGAATTAATATTAACTGGTACTACTCCAGTTGTATGTATTTGAAAAAATAGTACAAAAATATATCAAAAAAATAAAGGTAAAATTAATGAAGAAATACATAAAGTTAATGGTCAAGATGAATTTTATACAAAACAATATAAAATTGGTGATTATTGAAATGCTTATTTAATTGATGATACAAGTGGTGTTGATTTTAGTAATTTACCAAATAATCAAATATTTAAAACAGTACAAACAAAAAGACAATATACTTTAGTAATGTTTGAAGAACATATTACAATTGATGATTATTTACAATTTTTTGTTGTATTTAATGATGAAAATGAAAATATTGGTGGTAATAGTGGTAAAAATCAAGATAGACAATTATTATATATTTCAAATGTAACAAATTATTATAGTCCTTATAATGGTGCATTTAGTATGCAAGTATTAACTTTTAGTAGTTTAAATGATAGAGTAATAAGTAGTGGTCAAAATACACTTGATTTTGTACAGTATGCAAGTCCGGGTAGTGGTTATGCTTTCCCTACTATTCAACAAGGAAAAGTAACTTTAAATCGTACTTTAATGCGTGATATAGGAGTAAGATATAGTCATAGACAAAGTTATGGATTAGAATTATTAACAAGTTGTTATTATTATGGAAGACCTATTATTCAAGGTCAAGAACCAATACAACAAAATAATGAAGAAATATTTGAAAGTAAAGTATTTGCTTCAAGAAGATTATTTATTGCTGGTAATAATGAAAAATCTACAACTGAAGTTAAAAATAATGGTGGTTTACTTGCTGGTATAAATGATAAAATAACAACAAGTAGTCATCCAGAAACAACATTTTATAATATAATGGACGCAAAACCAACTGGATTTACTAATTTTAAAAATTTTACAGAATGATTAAAAACTTCATTAAATTTTCAAGATAATTTATTTGTAACAAAAGATTTTAAAGGTATGCTTGCTTTTGATAAAGATAAGGCAAGATTAAGTAATGGTACATCAGTAGGAGAAGCAAAATTCTTTTGAGATAGTGAATGAAATATAAATAATTTAACTGGTAATTATAATGTAGATATGTCAAGTAATTTTAAATATAAAGACCCAGATACTCATTTAATTATTGGTAGTCCAACTGTAGATTATTCAAAAATAAGTCAAAAATATATGTCTGCTATTTTAAATTTTAATAGTGTAGTATTTAGTCCTTTAATACAAATGCCTTATGATAGTCAACAATGATTACCTTTTGCTTTAAGTGATATTCCTTTAATTGGTAAATTATTAAATGCTTTAACATTAGGTATATGAAGTAGTTGAGTTATTACTCAAAATGCTCAACAATATAAAAAAATGTTATATTTTAATGGTTTTATGAGTGCATTTTTTACAAGTAATTTAGAAAGTATTATTGGTAATGGTGGTTTAATTCCATTAAATGCATTTACAAATGATAATGATTTTACTATTGGTAAATTATTAGGTGCAAATGTTTCAACAACTGCTATGACAATGAAATTAAGTGATAGAGTAAGTGTTTATCCATGAGACCCTACTACTGGTCAGAAATTAACTACAAAAGAACAAATAAGTACAGTTGATTTATCACAAAAGAAAAATAATAAAGTTTATATTTTAGCAGAAGATACAGAGTTTTTAGATATTGCTTCACCATTTACAAATGAAGATACTAATTGTCAATGAAATCCAACATCAAATGGAGTTATTGATGGTTCAAATTATGCTTATATTATTGATACAATTGTAACTCAATCATTACATCAAGGTGAAGAAAGACATACATTTTATAGTGATAATCCTTTTACTTATCAAGGTGATTATAATGAAATATCAGTTGCTCAATTTCGTTATAATAATATGGGTTATTTAACTGGTAATGCTTTTAATTGAACTACTTTATATAAATTAAATCATGATGAATATGAAGAAAGTGAAGAAACTACATTTTCATATCCAGCAAAAATATTACCACCAAGTCCACAAAATATAGCAAAATCAATTATTATTATTCCAGATTTAAAAATAGAAATGACAGCAAATGATGTATCATTAATTGATACAAGTTTGGTATCATATAAACCTAATTTTAATGTTTGACTTACTAATAATCCAAATAAATTAGGTAATTATGAAGTTGATTTAAAATCATTATTAGACCCTACATTATTAATTAATACTTTTAATGATTTAAAAAGATATTATAAATCAATAACTATTTATTACGATTATGTTATTGAAACAAAGGAAGAAATAAAAAACTCTCATGATAATAAATTAGTAGTATATTCTACAAACGAAACCTTTAGACCGGCAAAAAGTGAAAATATAAGTAAAACTATTGATTTAAAAGATTTAATATTAAGTAATCATAATCCAACAATTAATGAATATAAACAAGAATTTTTACATCCAAATGATAATAATGATGAAAATGGATTAGCATATATTTATACTTATAGTAATAATAATTCAATGCCATATAATTTAACTGGTTATGAATTTAATCTATCAGTACATTTTGGAAGTTTAGGAAGAACAGTAAATAAAAATTATGAAACAAATTCATGTATTGCGTTGAGTATTGTTGATAATAAACATCTAAAATGAAATTTTTATTTACAAGCAAATTTAGGTAAAATTGAATGTATAAATGATTGAAAAAACAATTTAATATATACACATGGAAAAAGATATATCAGTAATATTAAAACTAATATTTATAAAATAATTTTAAATTCAAGATAAAAATTATTTTATATGTTAAAATACTTATGTTTATGATAAATGTTTTTATGGAGTACTATTATATGAAAAATATTTTAAAAAAAATAAAATTTAAAGAAAAAAAAACATGATTAATAGTTATTAGTTTTATTTATTTAATTATATCAATTTATTATTTAGGAACCTTAATCTATTGAGATAAATTTTATGATAATGTAAGTATTATTACTGATGATATGACTAAATATTTTAGTAGTGGAAGAATGTTTTTAATTAAAATGTTATCTTTATGGTTTGTGGTTTCTGTTGCATTTTTTATAGGTTGAGTAATTTTAAAAGTTACAAAAAATAAGATAAAATCTAACCAAAATAATATTTCACAATCTAATTAAAAAGTTACCAATTAAGGTAACTTTTTTTATATAAAAAGAAAAAGGAATAAAAATTATTCCTTATCTTGTTGGGCAGCTTGCCTGCTCTCTAAGAACACACCAGCAACTTTATTTCCAGTAGTATTTACCTGACTAGACTCTGACCAACAGCATTTTATATCTAATATACTATTATTATATATAATTACCGGAAACTTACAAGCAATTATATTAAATTCAAAATTTTCAAATATATTTAATAATTGTTTTGCGTCTTTATGTTTATTTAAATATTTATTACAAAAATTTGCAATAATATCACATGCCTGTATACAATTATATATTTTAGAATCTAAGTATTTTACTTTATTAATGATTATATTTTTTGTTCTTAAAAATCTAATTATTCCATTTTTTGAATAATTTTTATTTAGATATGATTTTAAATTAATTGCATCTATTTCTTGAATAGGTTGTGTATAAATATCATCAATATATAAATTTATATTTGAATTAGGTAATATAGTTTTATTTTCAATTAATTTTTTTATTAATAAAGCAATTAATTCATTATTTTTTAATTTTGCATGTTCTTCATCTGAAGTTGGTAAAATTAAATCTTTTTTGCATGTTCAAACGCAAAATAAATTATCTATTATTTTGTATTTACTAATTAAATTTTCTATATCTGCTTTTTTATAAGGACTTTTTTTAAATTTAATATATTTTTTAGCAATATCATCTCCTTTTATTTCAGATTTTTTTGTTACTTTCTTTTTTGCTTCAATAAAACTTTTAATAAAATTATTTCTTTTATTTTTATTATTAAAAATAATACCACCATAAATTACATGTTTATCGCTTTTATTAAGAAATTTACCACTATCATCTAAATATAATCAATATTCATTTATATTATTATTACTCATAAATAAAAACTCATTCCCATTTTTTTATTTGTTAATAATATTATAAATCAAAAAAAATAAAAAAGAGAAATTATTTAGGAATGAGTAATTTCTCTTTATTAATTATATCATATTTTCTATATTAAATATAGATTATTTAATTATTTTATTCATCATCATCATTAATTTCTATTTGAGAATTATGATGATGACATTGTTTACATTTTTCTATTTTTTCTCAAATTTTTCTATTAATATTATAATCATTTAATAATTCTTCAAATTCTTCAATATTATTTTTGTCAATATGCAAATCTTTAAAATTTAAAGTAAAATCTCCTTCACCTGAAAAATGACCAACACTTACATCATAATGTTTTTCTTTTTTTCATTTATTTAAAAATTCATCTATTGTACAATTTATCATTATCATTATTTACTCCTTATTATAATTTAATCTTTCTTCTTTTGTTTTTGGAAAATGATTATAATTTTGCATTAATTGATTATCTGGTGCAACAAATACTTCAATTTCTAAACTATCTGGGTCTAACTTATATGATAATACTTTTCAGTCTGCTAATTCATAACCTAATAAAGTACGGTCATCATCTAATTCACTATTTCCACCATTTCATGAAAAATATATTTCTTTATCTTCAGTAAATATTTTAAAAACATTATATTTATCACTATATTTTAAAAAGTCTCATAAATTCATTATTTACTCCTTATTTTTAATTTCTTTTATTTTATTTTTAAATTGTTTTTTATGAAAATAACACATATTAAAAAATTGAACAGCACTATCTTCTATATTTCCAATTTTTAAAGTAACTAATACTTTACTATTACAATCGGGCGTATTTCAAGTCTAGTTATAATTTAATTTTCTTTAAATAAAAGATAAAATAAATTATTAATTGTTATAAATATTATAACCCTAAATAGGGTAAATGTCAAGTCTTATTATAGATTTTATTAACTTTTATAAAATAAAAATTCCTAACTATTTAGGTTTAGATTTATTAAATTTTATAAATTTAAACAAATACTTTTAATTTATTAATTCTTGCTTGTTTTAATTTTAATAAATTAAAAAATGCTTCTTTTGAATAAATTTTTGCATTATTATTAGATATAGATTTTATTAAATGATAAACATCACTTTCAGCACTACAACCAATATTTCAAATAGCATTTTGATTTTCAATACCTTTTTTATTATTTTTAAAATATTCATATATTTTTTCATCAGCATTATTTTCTTTTAAATAATCTAATAATTTATAATAACAACCATTTAAAAATAATTTATAATATGCATAATTTAATTTTTTATTATTTTCTTTTGTTCTTTTACCTTTTCCTACAATAAATACTTGTTTTAATTTTTGTAATGGATGTCATTTATCTACAGCATAATCAATTTTTAAATAATTAGCAGTAGATTTAAGATAAGTTGCACCATCACCAGTTAATTTTAAATTTTCATTAGTATAACCAATAAAAATATTATCTAAATTAGTTATTATAGATTTACCAAATTCTTTTTTAGTAATTCTTTGACCTTTTCTAGTTGATAAAACAAAAATATATTTATTTTCTAAAACATGTCTATTATCAGTAGATTTATTTAAATCAAAACCTGTACTTATACTTACTGTTCTATGTCTAAATTTTCTTTTCTTTTTATTATCAATTAAATTATTATATGATTCATCTGATTGAATATAAATATAATCAGTTGGTAATATTTTTATTTTTTCTTGTGGTAATTCTTGAACAAATATATTAGTTTTTTTTACTCTTCTACAAATAGTTGATAATGATATACTTATTTTTAAATTATGTTTAATTATAGGATATGTAATATTATTTAAATCTGCTTCATAAATTATTGATTTTGTTACTTGATTAGTAAATTTTTTATTTTTATCAATATTAATATATGTATCTAATGGATATAAATATTCACCAGTAATTTTATGTTGATATACTTTTCTATAAAAATCTTTTACTATTCCATACATTGATGTAAAAGTTCTTTTAGCAGTTTTAACATATTTATATTTATTTTTATCATATTCATTTTTATGTCAATATTTATCATAATTAATTAAATTATTTTTATAATCTAATAACATTTGTTTTTCATGACTAATTTTAAACTGATTATGAGGAAATTGTTCAGGAAGTAAAATCATAATATTATTCCTTTCTAAATACATAATTTTTAGTATAACAATTATTAATTGTTCAGTGTTGTAATATACTTTGCTTAAAATGTTATAATTAGTATATAAATATTGAATATAGGTGATATAATATGCCAGAAAAAGAAAAAAAATATGGTGAAAAATTAAGTGTTAATTATAAAACTCAAATTGATAATTATTTAAGAACTAAAAAGGTTATATTAACTCCACAAGGATTAAATAATGCACTTGGAATTGATAGAAAATTTGTTTATGATTGCCGACGTAGAAGCAATCCATGACGTAAAAAATTTATTAAAGATTATGATAATGCAAGAGCGATAATTTCAACTCATATGTTAGAAAAATCATTAGTAAAACCAGAAATAATTTATAAACATTGACAAGTTAGTTATCCGAATGAATATGATATTAATGAAGAAGATAATAACTCAAAAAGTAATATAATTATTAATATTTGTGAACCTAGAAAAATAGAAAATAATGATTAAAAACCTATAATAAATATAGGTTTTTTTCTTTATTTTAAAGGATAAAAATGATATAATTTAATAAAGTGAATATGTTAAATTAACATATATAAAAGTGACCTATTAACCAAGTGAATTATTAAAAATTAATAAAGGGAGATTAAAAGTATGAGTGATTTTACTTTTGATGAAAAAGAGAATTATAGTTTAGATGATGTTAAAAATTTACTAAAACAACATAGAAATGTAGTATATGCTGAAAGTAAAAAAGATATTGAACCTAAATTAAGTGAATATGAAACTAAAATAAAAGAATATGAAAATAAAATTAATAGTTTTGAAGAGCAACAATTATTTTCAAATATTAAAGATACTAAAAAAGTAAATTTAATTAAAAATTTAATGAATACTGATAATTATAAATCTTTATCTAAACAAGAAGCATTTAATAAAATAAATGAAGATTATAAAGATTTTTTAATTGATAAATCAGAACCTATTAAACAAGAAAATAAACAACAAGATAATTCAATTAATCCTACTGATTTAATTTTAAAATTACATAATAATTCATTAGACCATTTTAAAATTGCTCAAGATTTAAAAAATAAAGCAACAACACAAGGAATGACTAATCAAAAAGAATTAGAAGATTTAGTTGAAATTACTAGAAATGAAGTTTTTCAATCTATTAGTAAATAGAAAGAAGTTTTATTATGGGAGCTATAAAAATACCTGAAGCATTTTTTATTAAAGGTAATAATCCTACTGAAAATGCTATTTTAAGTGTACTTGAAGCACAAGTACGTGGTGAATTAACAAGTGAAAAATCAACAATGTTTATGCGTGGAACTTGTAGTGCTACTCAAATTGGTGAAATGGCTGGAGTTGCTATAGCAATTTATAGAGCTACAGTTCGTGTATTATGAGGATCAACATGAGATTGAAAAAATGGTACTAAAAGACAAAAAGGTGATGTTTATACAACTAAATTAGAAATTAATAAATATTTAACAATTGATTTTGAAATTCCAGAATTTGATATTGAAAGATTTATGAAATCACCAAAAGATATTGCAGTACAAATTGTTTCAAATTGAACAGCTTCATTTATGAGAAATTTAGGTGAAAATTTAGAATTAATATTTTTAAATGGTATTCAAGATTATGCTATTGCTAAATCATTAGTCTTACCTTTAGATTTAATTAATATGAATGCAGAACAAGCAAAAGAAGCTTATTATAAAATTTGAGCAAGAAATAATAAATTAATTAAATTAGTTAATTATATTACTGTAGGAACTAATAGAGAAGATTTAATGGGAGCAACTGGAATTGATAGTAATTTAGGTTTATCAAAAGCATTTACTGTTTTAAATTATAGTCAAATTTCAGCAGATACATTAGCATATGGTAGAAGATATACAAGTTTAATTGCTGGTATGGAATTTTGAGAAAGTTTTTATTTAGAACAAGAATTTATTCATGATACTGAAAAAGCAATGCATTTAGAAAAAGATTATAGTTTAAAAAATACACATGGTTTTGTAGTTAATAGATATATGTGAGGTATGCCAATTTCATTTACTAAAATAAGACAAAAATTAGATAATGATACAGATAATATTAAAATTATTGGTAAATGTTTATTTGCATTACCTAGTGCTATTAGACCAAATTTAATGTATTTAATTAGACCAACTATGCCTACAATTGAAGAAATAAAAGAAGCAAGAGCAAAAGATTTTTTAACTAATCCTAAAAATGAAAATGCAACTTATCAATCAACTTTATATGATGATATTAATAAATTAAATTTAGAAGATGTTATTTATTATAGAAATTTAGGAAAAATTACTATGGCTGGTGATAAACCTACTAATGATGAATTAGAAAATGCAATAATAAATGCTGGTAATAATGGTTATGAAAAAGGTAAAGCAAAATTTGATATTAAATCAACAAGTGCAACTATGACTGGTAATAATAGTGATTATTATGGAGTAGTAAATTTAGAATTTACTAAAAAATAATTATGGAATATATTTATAAATATTTTAATGAAAAAGCACATATTATTATTTATTCACCAAAACCAGAAGATTTAACTACTAGTAATGATATTAGAGCAATTTTATTAGATGAATATCCTAAATTAAGAAATGATTATTTTATAGTAAGTGATGTACATGATAATTTTGCAATATGTGTTGGTAATAATATAAATTGTCAAGGAACAGTTAGAATTCAAATTAAAAAAACTAATCAATTATCAAAAGGAGAAAATAAATATGCCACAACAACATTCTGAGACTACACAATTGAGTAACTATACTTTAACTAAATTAATTAGAACTGGTATAAGTCCTATTTGTGCAATGATTGGTACAAGTGCTTATTATGGTCAAGTAATTGCAAATCCATTATTAGGTTCAATTAATAGTTTATTATTTGGTAAAAAATTAGGTTTAGATATTTGAAATTTAAATCAAAGACCAAATACTAAAACTAAATTAATTAATAGTTCTAAAAAAATCTTATTAGGTTTAGGAACAATTGGATTAGCAAATTATAGTAAGTTTACTAATTCTTCCATTAATCCTAATCCAACTGAAAGTCCAATAACAACTACTACTATTGACCCATTTCCACCAGATTTATTATTTAGTAATCCAAATACTACTGATAATCATTTAATGGATTGAGATACATATATTAGTTTAAATGCTTATGGTATATCAAATCTTATTAATGGAATTCTAGAATTAATACCTAATAAATTTGAAGCAATAAGAAAGATTTGTAATATGGCTACTGGTGGATGTTTAATTTCAAGTGGTGTTGCAATGGGTATTAATAATGATTTTAATAATGCTTATGCAGTACCTACTATTATTGCTGGTGCAAGTGAAATAATCCATAATTTACTACCTATGGAAACTACAAATCATATTCAAGAAATGCAAGAAACATCATTTAATGATGAAACTGCAAGATTAATAAATGATAATAGATTTACTATTAATAGTGAAACAACTAGTCAATATGGTAGTGATAATATGAGTGAAGTACCATTAAATCATGATAATGTTTCATTAAATTGAGATTATAATCACATGAGTTTATAATGTTACCTTTAATTATTGAATGAATATATTATGCATTAGCAAGTAATGATATTAAATTAGCATTAATAAATGCTTTAAAAACTTATTATAAAAATCAATCATTAAAAGCAGTATTTGATAGTGAAAATATTAGTGAAAAAGAAATACATCAACCATATAGTGTTTTTAATCCAAATATACTTAAAAAATTAACAAGTATATTAAAACCAAGTGAATTATCTATATTACAAAATGAAATTAATAAATTTAAAAATCCAATAAATAGTTTTAAAAATTATATTATGCCAACAGAAATTAGAACAGTTAAAAATTATGTTAATAAATTTAATAATTTATTTAAAGAAAATGAAGAAGAAATACCAAATAATGCATGAGAAGTATTATCAAGTTCATGATTTAAAAAAGGAAGATTTATTGTTGATAATAAAAATTTAAAAATTGGAACTTTAACAACATTATTTCAAAGTGATAATGATAAAAGACAAATATGATATGGTCCATATACTTATCCAACATTTCCACAAGAAATATGAATATTAATGACACAAGCAAAAGGTAAAAATGGTTCTGGTGCTGGAACAATATTTTGAAAATTTTGAAATAGAAAATGATTACCAAGTCAATTAAGAAAATATGTTAAAAGTGAATTATCAAAAAAAGGTAAATATTATGGTTCACAAGATACTAGTGTAATTTATCCAAATAATATTAATGTTCAAAAAACTATGCATTTTATTAATAGATTAGAAAAAGGTTTTTTTAAATTAAAAGAATATAAAAATTTATCTAAAAATGAAATTGGAAGTACACAATGAAGATATGAAAGAAAACAATTATTAAAAAATTCTTTACATACAAGAAAATATATAAAAATTAAAAGAAATTCTAATTTTTATAAAACATGAAAGTAGGTGGTTAAATGGAAATTCAAAAACCAGAGTGAAAAACAAGTTATTTAATTCCTTTTACTCGTGGTAGAAGAGATTATATTAAAGATAGAAAAATATATGATTTTAGTTTATTAAATGATATTCAAAAATTAAGAAAAAAACAATTAGATTCAATTAATTTATTATCATTTATATTAATATCTTTAATTATTACTTTATGAAGTACATTACCACAAATAATAATATTACCTAAATGATTATCATTTACAAAATTAGGTATGGAACATGTAGATTGAAAACATAATTGAGGTAATGCAATATGATTAACAATTGTACCTAGTATTGGTGGATTTGGTTTACATCATTTACCAAATAAAGCACCATCAAGAATTAAATTTATATTAAATTTAATAATTAAAATAATACCAATTTTAATATTAATTATTATTTGATATTTACCAAAAATAGAAAAAGAAATAAGAAAAATAAAAAAAGAAAAGGTGGAATAAAAAATGAATTTATCTACAACAGTAATATCAGCAGTATTAAGTGGAGCAGTTGCTAGTGGAGTAATTGTAACTATTGTTTTATTATTTTTATCAAAATTTATTAAAAAATCAAAACAATCAAATTTAGCAAAAGAATTAAAAAATAATAAAGAATTAGAATTTATTAAAGCAAATATTAAACAAATAAATTCTCAATTACAATTAGAAACTACATCAATTGCTAAATCTTTAGATAGTTTTAATAATGATGAAGAAAAGCAAGAAGTATTTAAAAATACTATTATTAGTCAAAGAGCTTCTAAAAAAGAATTATCAGAAAAAGATAAGAAAAAAGTAACTAAATTTAAAATTTAAAGGGTTTAAATACCCTTTATTTTACATTAAGGAGTAAATTATTATGGCTATTAAAGAACCATTAATGTTTATAACAATTGAAGAATTTAAAAATTGAAAAGGTTTTAATAAATTAGAATTTGATGATACTACAACACCAGATAATGAAATTTGATTTGCTATTTCAGTTGCAAGTAATAATATTGATTATTTAAGTGGACATTCTATTTCAAAAAAATGACCAGAAACTACATTAACAGAATTTACTGATGAAATACAAACTGCAACTGCATATTATGTTAGATTTTTATTAACAAAAGATAGTAATTATATTCGTGGTCAATCAAGTATTAGTCAAGGTGGTATGACTTATAGTGAAACTAATCCTACTGACCCTTATTTTATTGTTCCAGAAGTATTTAATTGTTTAAGAAAAATTAAAGAATATCCAAATATTACTGGTTTTAATTTAGATGTTTTACCTAAAAGAAATGATTTTTTTAGTAATTTTTATAGTAATTATGGTGAAGATAGTCCTTTTACAAGATATTTAGAATTAATAAATTTAAAAACAAATGATACAAGAGTAAAAATATATCCTAAAAATCCTAAATATTTAATTGGAACTCAATTATGAATTGATACTACTGGTATTAAATCATTTGATAATTTAACAACAATTGAATTATTTACTAAATATTTTAGTAATGATACTATGAAATTAGTTGATGGTAAAGAAGGTCAAGAAAAGAAAGTTATTAGTGCTACTGGTGGTAAAATAGATTTATCTGATTATTATAAAAAATCTGTTTTTATGAAAGGATATTTTACATATAAAGATGATAGAGACCAATTATGAATAAATGATGTTTCAAATAGTTCTCTTGCTATTTCATTATTACTTAATAATAGATATGATAGATTAGAAACTACTAATAAAACTATTGTTGGTGCTATTAATGAAATAAATAAAAAACAAGTTAAAGAAAATTGAAAAGTAATAGGTAAAAGTATAAATAATCGTAAATATGGTGATTTTAATCTTGCTTTTAATACTCTTTATAGAGTAATTATTACATGGGAATCTCCACCATTTCATCAAGTAAATACAAGAATAACAGTAGAATTTAAAACAGGTAATTATTTAGGTGGAAATCATGGAATTAAAATATTTCTTACAAAAGGTTTAATTAATAATGAAGAAGGTATTTTATATTTACAATTATTAGATATTAATAAATGACAATTAATTTTAGAAGGTGGAAATGAAAAATATGCAAATATTTTTTCATTAGAAGAATTACAAAATACAGTTAAAGTAGATATTATTCAACCTATAAAAATTACAAGTCATACTTTAAAAATAAATGAATTAAAAAATAATGAGATTAATATTGAATTACCAAATACTCCAACACCAAGTCCAAATATTCCACAATGAAAAGAAGTAGGAACAAAAGTTAATATAAATCATATTAAATATACTTTTAAATCAAATACTAAATATAAAATTTATTATAATTTTGAAAGTCAATCAAGTAATAAGAAATTTGCTTTTATGTCTAAAGAATTTTTATACGGTGAATTGAATACTGATGTTCAAACATTATATTGAGATAAAGTTAATGATAGAATAATAATTTCTTTACAAATGCAAAATGATACCATTGCTATTGTTAGTGACCCTACAAGATATGGTCAACTTTTAAAATTAGAAGAATTACAGGAATAATATTATGAATAAAGAATTTACTTATTTACATGAAATTAGTTATTGATTATTAAATAAAAGTGATTTTACTCATAGTGAATATAATTTAAGTGGAAGTCGTTATTCAAGTAAAACATATAGTATTGCAGAAGAATTAGCAATATTAATTGCTATTTCAATTAAAGTTAATAAATCAATTGCTATATATTGTTTTAGAAAATTAAATAAAGATATTAATGAATTAACAAAAGAAATTGATGAAGCATTAATTAATATTGGTTTTGATTATAAAGATTTTACTTTAAAATATCCAAATAAACAAGCAGATTTTCGTTTTAAAGGTAGTAAATCATTTATTAGAGTTATGGGTGTATATAGTAATAGTAATGATAGAATACCACTTAAAGGGCTTTCTAGAAGTGAAATAAAAGGTTTTGATTTAGCAATTGAATGATGTGAAGAAGCAAATGAATTTAGTCAAGCAGAATTTCAAGCAATTACTTTTGCATTAGGTAATGCTAAAAAAACTATTAAAATAAGAAGTTGTAATCCAGATAATATTTATCAATATTTTATTGAATATATGAATAAACGTGTACCTTTTAATTTAGATTTAATGAAAGAAAATAATGAACAAATTAAATCAATAGAAGAAAATCAAATGTTTAAATTATTTCATTATTCAAATTGAAAATTAAATGAACATAATTTAAAACAAGATAAAATTAATGATTTAGAAGAATTAAAAGAATTAGACCCTATTAAAGCACAAAGTTGATATTATGGTGTACCTAGTGTTTTAACTGGTTCTATATTTGCAAGATATTTAGATAAACTTAAAACTGAATTAGATTTTAATGTTAATGAAATAGTTGGTGGTTTAGATTTAGGTTTTGCTACAAGTTCACAAGCACATCCTACTGTTGCTGTTTTATGTTTTATTGGTGAAAATGAAAAAACTAGAAGAATACATCAAGAAAGTGAATTTTATCATAGTAATGCAATAATGCAATTTAAAAATACATATGAATTAGCAAATAATATTATTGATTATTATTTAGATGAAAGTATTAAATTTCAAGCAATGAAATTTGGTTTTACTTGTTATGTTGATTATGGTAGTGGTGGATTAGCAGTTATTGATATTTTAAAAAAAGAAGTAGAAAAAAGACGAATTAATTGATTACATTTTACTCCAGTAGATAAAACTACAATGTATTTAAGAGATAGAATTGATTGAGATACTATTTGTATGATTAAAGGTATATTAAGTATTAATTGAAAAAGATGTCCTAATACACATGAAGAATTATCAAAAATGCAATGATTAGCAAAATCTAAATTAGAAAATTCAAATAATGAACCACAAATGCTTGATTTATATGATAATTGTTGAGACGCAAGAATGTATGCTTCAATGCATAAAATGAAATGATTAATTAATAATATTAATAATGAATTATTAATTAATAAAAATAAATTTTAGGAGTGATAAAAATGAATAATCCATTAGAATATCTTTCTTGTAATAGAAGAGAATGATATAGTGATATTCCTATGAGAATTGCTCAAAAATCAACTAAATTATGATTAGGTAAAGGTTTATTATTTGATAGTGAAAAAGATGAAATTTTAAAATATTTTACTAATAAAATTATTAGTGATAAATGATTTGAAAAATTATATAAATTTGGAATTCAAGAAAGTTTACTTGGAAAAGTATATATAATGCCTATTATTTATAAAGATAATAGTACAAGTTTAAAAGTATTACCTAATTCATTTGCTGGTAGAGTTGCTAAATATAATGAAGAAGAACAATGTGCAGAATTCTTTTTTATAAATGAACAAGCAGATAGTGCAACATTAACTTGAGTAATTGCTGAAAATGGAAAAATAAGATTTGAAACTTATAAAAATGATAATAAAAATGAAAAAGAAATTATTTTAGGAACAGCACATACAAAATTAAAACCAGAATTAACACCAAAATATAGTTATGAAATTAAAAATCCTTGAAATTATTTACCAATATTAGAAATAACAAATTTACCAATGGTTAATTTTTATGGTAATTCAACAACTTTAAATGCATATCCAGATACTTATCCAGTTTGAAATTTAATTGAATATTATCATAAATCTTATACTCAAAGAAATGTTGATAGAGATTTAAATGTTACAACTTTATTTGGTGCATTTGATAATGAAACTGTTAAAAATATGATTGAACATGGAAAAATTATTGATAATCCTAAAAAAAATATTGTAGTTAATGTTGGTACTGCTGGCTATAATAAATCTGGTGCTGGTGGTATGGAAGTTATACAAGGTAATTTTAAAGCAAGTAATTATATTTTAGATAAAGATGATTTAGGTAAAGATATATGAAATGGTGCAGGTTATGATTATAATGAATTTTCTGGTGTAAATTATGAAAATAAAACTAAATCATTATTTAATAATAAAAATGATATGGAAACTACAGAAACTAAAATAAGTCATTATTCATATTATTTTTATAGATTTTTTGATATGTTATTAATTCATGAAAAATTATGAGATGGTATTGGAGATAGACCTTATTCATTTAAATTTTTACCTATTGCTATGACTGACCAATTATTAAAACAAGAAATGATTAGTCAAAGATTAGCAGATAGAACAATGTCATATACACAAGCTATTGCTGAATTAGATGAAGTAACAAAACAACAAGCAAAAAAACATTATAAAGAAATAATAGAAGAAGATAAAGAAGAAATAAAATTATTAGGAGATAATCAAAATGATACATCAACAAATTCAATTAATGAAACATCTACATCTTCAATTAAAAAGACAACAATTGCTAATTAAAAGATGTAGTTTTTGAAAAATATTTCCATTTGTTATTAATAATGGAGCAATTCCTTTAACTGAAACTGGTTATAAACCAATTAATAGTAAAATTAGTGATTTTGGTCAATATGAATTAATATTAACTGGTACTACTCCAGTTGTATGTATTTGAAAAAATAGTACAAAAATATATCAAAAAAATAAAGGTAAAATTAATGAAGAAATACATAAAGTTAATGGTCAAGATGAATTTTATACAAAACAATATAAAATTGGAGATTATTGAAATGCTTATTTAATTGATGATACAAGTGGTGTTGATTTTAGTAATTTACCAAATAATCAAATATTTAAAACAGTACAAACAAAAAGACAATATACTTTAGTAATGTTTGAAGAACATATTACAATTGATGATTATTTACAATTTTTTGTTGTATTTAATGATGAAAATGAAAATATTGGTGGTAATAGTGGTAAAAATCAAGATAGACAATTATTATATATTTCAAATGTAACAAATTATTATAGTCCTTATAATGGTGCATTTAGTATGCAAGTATTAACTTTTAGTAGTTTAAATGATAGAGTAATAAGTAGTGGTCAAAATACACTTGATTTTGTACAATATGCAAGTCCGGGTAGTGGTTATGCTTTCCCTACTATTCAACAAGGAAAAGTAACTTTAAATCGTACTTTAATGAAAGATATTGGTGTACGTTATAGTCATAGACAAAGTTATGGATTAGAATTATTAACAAGTTGTTATTATTATGGAAGACCAATAATTCAAGGTCAAGAACCTATTCAACAAAATAATGAAGAAATATTTGAAAGTAAAGTATTTGCTTCTAGAAGATTATTTATTGCTGGTAATAATGAAAAATCTACAACTGATATTAAAAATAATGGTGGTTTACTTGCTGGTATAAATGATAAAATAACAACAAGTAGTCATCCAGAAACTACATTTTATAATATTATGGACGCAAAACCAACTGGATTTACTAATTTTAAAAATTTTACAGAATGATTAAAAACTTCATTAAATTTTCAAGATAATTTATTTGTAACAAAAGATTTTAAAGGTATGTTATCATTTGATAAAGATAAAGCAAGATTAAGTAATGGTACATCAGTAGGAGAAGCAAAATTCTTTTGAGATAGTGAATGAAATATAAATAATTTAACTGGTAATTATAATGTAGATATGTCAAGTAATTTTAAATATAAAGACCCAGATACTCATTTAATTATTGGTAGTCCAACTGTAGATTATTCAAAAATAAGTCAAAAATATATGTCTGCTATTTTAAATTTTAATAGTGTAGTATTTAGTCCTTTAATACAAATGCCTTATGATAGTCAACAATGATTACCTTTTGCTTTAAGTGATATTCCTTTAATTGGTAAATTATTAAATGCTTTAACATTAGGTATATGAAGTAGTTGAGTTATTACTCAAAATGCTCAACAATATAAAAAAATGTTATATTTTAATGGTTTTATGAGTGCATTTTTTACAAGTAATTTAGAAAGTATTATTGGTAATGGTGGTTTAATTCCATTAAATGCATTTACAAATGATAATGATTTTACTATTGGTAAATTATTAGGTGCAAATGTTTCAACAACTGCTATGACAATGAAATTAAGTGATAGAGTAAGTGTTTATCCATGAGACCCTACTACTGGTCAGAAATTAACTACAAAAGAACAAATAAGTACAGTTGATTTATCACAAAAGAAAAATAATAAAGTTTATATTTTAGCAGAAGATACAGAGTTTTTAGATATTGCTTCACCATTTACAAATGAAGATACTAATTGTCAATGAAATCCAACATCAAATGGAGTTATTGATGGTTCAAATTATGCTTATATTATTGATACAATTGTAACTCAATCATTACATCAAGGTGAAGAAAGACATACATTTTATAGTGATAATCCTTTTACTTATCAAGGTGATTATAATGAAATATCAGTTGCTCAATTTCGTTATAATAATATGGGTTATTTAACTGGTAATGCTTTTAATTGAACAACTTTATATAAATTAAATCATGATGAATATTCAGAAAGTGAAGAAACTACATTTAGTTATCCAGCAAAAATATTACCACCAAGTCCACAAAATATAGCAAAACAAATTGTAATCATTCCAGAAAATCCTACTTATAGTACTAATTTACAATTAGAAAAAGTATTTAATGTGGATAATAATTATAACATGTCTTATAATCCCAATAATTGAATAAATAATATAGCACCTAAAATTCAACCATTAGAAATTAATTTAGATATTAAATCTAAACTAGACCCTACATTGTTAATTAATAGTTTTGAAGATTTGCAAAGATATTATAAAAGTATAGATGTTTATATTTCTTGAAATTACAAAACAAGTAAACATTCAAATACTAGTGCTACTTATATAGATTTTTACACATCTCAAACTTTTTCTGAAAAAGAATATACTAGAATGTTTAGTTATAATTTAAAAGAATTAAATTATTATAGTGATAATAAATTATTAATAATTAATAATGAAAATTATAATATAAATAAATATAAATTTGATTTAAGGTTTAGTTATTATGGTATTGCTACAATGGGAAAAACAGTAAATAATAAAAACAAATTATATAAATTAAATGAAAAAACAATTAATGTTACAGCCAATGAAAATAATGGTACTACTGTATATACCAAAGAATATGATAGTGAAATATTGCTTGGATTTAAAAATTTAGATAATAGTAGATTAAATTTTAACTTACAATTATTTCCTACTTATATTTATTCACTAGCAAATAGAAGTAATGGTCCAAATGGCGAAAATTTATTTTATGCTGAAAATGTTGATAGTTATTCAATATCTATTACCAAAATAGTTGTAAATTCAAGATAATTATTATATTATTTACATGTAAAATTATTAATTAAGGAGAATAAAATGCCGACTTGAGCAATTTGATTAACAGTATTAGGTTCAATATTTACTTTAATATTTATTACTTGATTAACCGCATATGGACTTGTATTATTAATGGGTGGTGTAAGAGAAGATAGAACTGCTTGGGGAATATTGATTCTTTTTATTGCACTTAATGTAATAGGATTAATAATCGGAATTATCATAATGCAAAAAAAATATAATGAATTATTAACAGATTTGGGAATTAAAAAAGGAAGAAAAATATTATACGATTATGAACAAAGAAAAAAAGTAAAAGATAAATTAGAATTAGAAAATAAACCAAAATAATATTTCACAATCTAATTAAAAAGTTACCAATTAAGGTAACTTTTTTTATATAAAAAGAAAAAGGAATAAAAATTATTCCTTATCTTGTTGGGCAGCTTGCCTGCTCTCTAAGAACACACCAGCAACTTTATTTCCAGTAGTATTTACCTGACTAGACTCTGACCAACAGCATTTTATATCTAATATACTATTATTATATATAATTACCGGAAACTTACAAGCAATTATATTAAATTCAAAATTTTCAAATATATTTAATAATTGTTTTGCGTCTTTATGTTTATTTAAATATTTATTACAAAAATTTGCAATAATATCACATGCCTGTATACAATTATATATTTTAGAATCTAAGTATTTTACTTTATTAATGATTATATTTTTTGTTCTTAAAAATCTAATTATTCCATTTTTTGAATAATTTTTATTTAGATATGATTTTAAATTAATTGCATCTATTTCTTGAATAGGTTGTGTATAAATATCATCAATATATAAATTTATATTTGAATTAGGTAATATAGTTTTATTTTCAATTAATTTTTTTATTAATAAAGCAATTAATTCATTATTTTTTAATTTTGCATGTTCTTCATCTGAAGTTGGTAAAATTAAATCTTTTTTGCATGTTCAAACGCAAAATAAATTATCTATTATTTTGTATTTACTAATTAAATTTTCTATATCTGCTTTTTTATAAGGACTTTTTTTAAATTTAATATATTTTTTAGCAATATCATCTCCTTTTATTTCAGATTTTTTTGTTACTTTCTTTTTTGCTTCAATAAAACTTTTAATAAAATTATTTCTTTTATTTTTATTATTAAAAATAATACCACCATAAATTACATGTTTATCGCTTTTATTAAGAAATTTACCACTATCATCTAAATATAATCAATATTCATTTATATTATTATTACTCATAAATAAAAACTCATTCCCATTTTTTTATTTGTTAATAATATTATAAATCAAAAAAAATAAAAAAGAGAAATTATTTAGGAATGAGTAATTTCTCTTTATTAATTATATCATATTTTCTATATTAAATATAGATTATTTAATTATTTTATTCATCATCATCATTAATTTCTATTTGAGAATTATGATGATGACATTGTTTACATTTTTCTATTTTTTCTCAAATTTTTCTATTAATATTATAATCATTTAATAATTCTTCAAATTCTTCAATATTATTTTTGTCAATATGCAAATCTTTAAAATTTAAAGTAAAATCTCCTTCACCTGAAAAATGACCAACACTTACATCATAATGTTTTTCTTTTTTTCATTTATTTAAAAATTCATCTATTGTACAATTTATCATTATCATTATTTACTCCTTATTATAATTTAATCTTTCTTCTTTTGTTTTTGGAAAATGATTATAATTTTGCATTAATTGATTATCTGGTGCAACAAATACTTCAATTTCTAAACTATCTGGGTCTAACTTATATGATAATACTTTTCAGTCTGCTAATTCATAACCTAATAAAGTACGGTCATCATCTAATTCACTATTTCCACCATTTCATGAAAAATATATTTCTTTATCTTCAGTAAATATTTTAAAAACATTATATTTATCACTATATTTTAAAAAGTCTCATAAATTCATAATTACTCCTTATTTTTTATTTCTTTGACTTTATTTTTAAATTGTTTTTTATGAAAATAACACATATTAAAAAATTGAACAGCACTATCTTCTATATTTCCAATTTTTAAAGTAACTAATACTTTACTATTACAATCTTTAACAATACATTTAAGTAATACTTTTTCTTGTTTTTGTTTTTGCATTATTTTACTTCCTTATTTAATTTATTTAAATAATTATTTAAATAAATAATAGTTACATCTTTTTTTATTTGTTCATTACTATAAAGTAAATACATATGTAAAAAAGAAGCTCTTTCATCTAATAATTTATTAATTTTTGTTATTTTTTTTAATTTAAAATTCATAAACATTATTTATTCTCCTTATTTAAATAATATCAACCAATTAATAAACTATCTGCTTCATCATGATTTGATATTGTTATATTTCAATTATTAAAAGTAATTAAATCTTTAACTAATATTAAAGAATATTCTTTTTTTCAATTATTATAATTTATTTCTATATTTTTATAATTTTCTTTATATCATTTCTTTCATTCACTTGGACTTATTAACATATCTTTTGTTATTAATTTATTAAATTGACCAGCAATAAAACCTCTTAAATGTTCTTGTGTTTCATAACCAATACCATTTTTACTATGAAAAGTACCACGTTCAATGATTAAATCAAATTTTTCTAATCATGGATAAGTATTATTAGGTTTTGTATCAATATTAGGAATAATATAATCTCTAATTTTTCATTTTAATTCTAATGATGTTTTTATTTCATATTTATTAAAATTATAACTGCTTATTCATATCGGTTTTCATTCATCGATATATTCAATTTCATTATAATTAACTTCACATTCACTAATTCTTTTTGTTTTTTTTCATAAAGTAAATCCAGTATTTTTAATACTTGGGTCAATTGAAAGTAAATAATTATTCATTATTATTGTCCCTCTCTACAAACAAAATAAGATTTTGCTTTTTCTAATCCTAAATAATAACCTTTTAACATTTTTTTATTTTTATATTTTTTTAATAAATTTTCAACTTTTGCCATTTCTTCATTAATTCAATCTAATACATCATTATCAGTAATACTTTTACACTCATCACATTCACTTCTTAATTTATTACCAACATAATAAGGAAAATCTAATTTATATTTCTCTTCTAATAATTGACATTCTTTATATGTAAATATATAGTAATTTTCTTTATTCATTATCAAACTCTCCACATTTTATTTTATTAATTAAAATTTTAATAAAATCAATTGAACCTCTTAATTTATTTAAATAATATATGTCTTTTTCTTTATTATATTGTTCTATATCACTATCTAAAATTATATTTAGTCAACTAATTAATTTTTCTTTATTCATATTATTTTTTCTCCTTTTTTTTATTTAAATTTATAACTAATATTTTTAAACAATTCATACATCAATAATTAGTTAATCAAATTCTTTTATTACAATATTTACATTTATTCATAATTTCTATATTCACTTTTATTATTATTTTTTAAATTTTTAAATCTTTCACGAATTTCTTTAAATTTATCAAATAAAGTTTTTAAATAATTTTCACCCATTAATATTAAAAAATCTTTATTATTATTTGGATTTAATCTTTCCATATCTTCTCTTATACATTCATCAAATAAAACTGTATTTGTAATCATATATTTTTCAAAATAATCTAATTGTTTTTCACTTGGTTCTCATTTTTCATTTTGTATTTTTACATTATTATTAATATAATTATTTTGTTGTTTATTATTTTGAATTAAATTAACATTATCATTATCTGGGTCAAGTTCATCTTCACTTAATAAAAGTAAATTCATTAAAAAATATCTATAAGCATAAGTTTCTGCACTACCTTTTGCTTTTGCTATATCTGTATTTTTAGCACAAGCAAAAATATTAAAATCTTCTCTAAATTCTATATTATCTAAATCAATAATTGAATATTTTTTTTGATATGAAACTTCTATTTCTTTTGTTACATTTTGTATTTTATTATTATTTTTATCCATAAATTCTTTAATATTTTCTATTTTATTTATATTCATATTTTCTGAATTATCTGAATGTAAAATAAGTATATTTAGTTCTCTACATAGTCCTTTTAATTTATTAAAAATATCACTTAATAATCAATATTTATAATTACCATGAGTATTAAAACCATTTTTAGGTGTACTACCAATTTCTAATTGTAATTTAAGTATTTTTTTATATAAATTATTCATTAGACATATTCCGTAATTAAATTTTTTAAAAGTCAATTGATAATTTTAAAATTTATTTTATAATTTTGTTATTAACAATAAATTTAGAAAAGTGTTGATAAAAATGATTTTTGAAAATTTAAAAAAATTAAAAAATGAAGAATTTTACAGATATTTTGGTATAAAACGTTTTCATTTTAATGAAATGTTAGAAAAATTAATTGAAATAGAAAAATTAGAAAAAAATAAAGGTCGAAAAAATAAACTTTCAGTAGAAGAAAGATTAATGATGACTTTATTATACTGAAAAGAATATTATACTTTTTTTCAAATGAGTATTAAATCTAAAATGAGCCCATCAAGTTGTTTTCGAAATATTACTTGAGTAGAAAATAAACTTAGTAACCACAAAGATTACCAATTTTTAAAAGAAAGATATAAATTAAAAATTGATAAAAAACAAGAAAATTCAAATGAATTTCAATTTTATTTAATTGATTCAACTGAGATTGAAATTGAAAGACCAACTAAAAAAAACTACAGTTAGAATATTTTTCTGGTAAAAGTTGAATGTATTCTATAAAATTTCAAATTGTATATGATTTTTTTAATAAAAAAATTGTTGATATTTTTGCTGATAATGGTAAAGTGCATGATTTTCAAATATTAAAAAATTCAAATCTTGAATTTTCAGAAAAAACAATAATTATTGGTGATTTAGGATATCAAGGTATACAAAATATTTATAAAAATACAATAATACCAATTAAAAGAACTAAAAATAAAAAATTAACTAAACAAGAAAGAAAATACAATAAGATTGTATCTAAAATTAGAATTAAAGTTGAACATGTCTTTGCTTGATTGAAAAGATTCAAAATTTTAGTAAATAAATGTAGAAAATCTAAATTTAGACTTATGTACTTAAGATTTAACTTACTTTGTGAAATTTTTAATAAAATAAAACCATTAAAATAAAAAAAATATTAAAAATATTTTTTTAAAATTTAAATTTTTATCGAGTTAATATAAAAATATTATTAACAATTTTTTGTTTAAAATGTAAACTCATTTTTTAAACTATTTTTTCAAAAAATATTTATTTCTATATTCAATAACACTAAATAGTTTTAAAACAATTTTATTGACAATTAATTAAATTTAATTACGGAATATGTCCATTATTTATCACTCTTTCTATTTATTGCATTTTTTATTAAATCCCTTACAAAATCATTCATAGTTATATTTCTTTCATAACAATATGTTTTTAATTCATAATGATCATTTTTAGTAAGACGAATTTTTAAATTTTTAATTAATAATTTATCTTCATGTTTTTTAAGTGCTGCTGCTACCATATTTATTTATCTCCTTTAACCTTTAAAAATTCTTTTATAATCAATAATTGCTTGTTCTAATTTATTTACATCTTCATATGTAAAATAATCATTACTAATGTTTAATTCATAATCATCATCAATTCTAACATCTAAACTATTTTCATATTTACTATTAAATTCTTCTTGTAATTCTTCAAATTTTTCTATTAATTTTCTTGCATTTTGTAATTCTAATCTATTCATATTTACACTCCTTTAAAATTTTCTAATTGTAATTCATTAATATAATATTCATATAAGTAATCTCAATTATTTGATGTTAAATACATATCTTCTTCAATCATTTCATCAATACATTTATTACAATAATATGTTTTTTCTAATTCAGAAAATCATATATATTTTTCATTATGTATATTACATTTCATTTTTTTCACCTATTAATTTATAAAAACATTTATTACAAGTTCTATTTGCAAATGATGAATTTTTATTACATATATCACATGAACCAAATATTTTTTCAATTTCTTCATATTTTAAATATATTCTTTTATCTTCTTTTAAATTCAACATAATTAATTACTCTCTTTCTATAATTTTTAATATTTCTTGTATTTCAATATATTTTTTATTTTTAAGTAATTTTTCATTACATAATTTTTTTATTAATTCTATTTTTTCAACATTTAATAACATATTAATTTCCTTTAATACTTTAAATAAAATATTTTTTCATTATGAGTATTTATATCTTTCATTGGTGTAACAATATAATTTATTGCTAAATCATTATCATTATATGGATTATTTATTTTAAAACTTTTCATATCTTGTTCTCATGTAATGTTATATTTAAAACATTCTTGATTTTTATCATTTGTAAAAATATAATAACCATTATATTGTTCATAAAATTCACAAGATATTAATTCATTTTCATTTGTAGTAATATCTGGAATATTTTTTATATATTTTAAAACTTCACTACCTTTAATACTTTTCATATTTTCTGTAATTGAATTTTTACCTAATTTATAATCAAAATTTTCAAATATTTTTAATGCTATTTTTTTATTATTTTCGTCAATACTAGTATATTGTTTAGGAAATCATGTTTCATATTCACCAATTTCTAATAATATTCCACCATTAGTTGATTCTTGTATTTTAGTTTTTAAATCTAAACTAATATTTGGCATATAATATTCCTTTCTAATACGTATTTTTACGTATAAGCCTTATCACCTACAGTGATAAAAGGCTTATATATATATTTTTATTAATACGTATACGTAATATATTGTGCTTTCACTCTTGATGAGTGAAGCACATATACGTAAATAAAAAATTATATTTAATAATTAATTTATTTATGTTATGATATTATTGATGAGGTATGTATGTAATATATAACCCCCCTTATGTGTAATAATTTATTAATAATTAAAGAACAGGGTTTATGGTTATTGCATTTCTATACAAATTTAATTTCAATTTCATACAATAACAATTCAATAAAAATAAATAAATTACTCTTTTATACTCATGTAGTAGTATTTACATTTAGTACTCACAATTAGACTATCTACGAGAGTTTTAAAGTTTTTTTATTTAACAATTAAAAAATGAGAGTTTTATCTCTCATTTATATTTTTATTAAATCTAACTAAGGTTGCAATACGTCCATTACAATCTTTAACAATACATTTAAGTAATACTTTTTCTTGTTTTTGTTTTTGCATTATTTTACTTCCTTATTTAATTTATTTAAATAATTATTTAAATAAATAATAGTTACATCTTTTTTTATTTGTTCATTACTATAAAGTAAATACATATGTAAAAAAGAAGCTCTTTCATCTAATAATTTATTAATTTTTGTTATTTTTTTTAATTTAAAATTCATAAACATTATTTATTCTCCTTAATTTTTATACCATTCATATTTAATTCTTTTTCTAAATGTTTTTTACAAAAATATAAGTTAAATGAAAAATTATCGTTACTATATGCTTCTAATTTCATAATTTTTCGACTTCCTACTGCTCTTTTTTCACACAGTAAACATTTCATTATTTATTCTCCTTATTTAAATAATATCAACCAATTAATAAACTATCTGCTTCATCATGATTTGATATTTTTATATTTCATTTATTTTCTTTTATTAAATATTCACACATAAATAAAGAAACATTTTTATCTCATTTATAATTTATACCATTTACAAATGTAATAGCAGAACAATATTTATCATTTTTTACATATCATTTCTTTCATTCACTTGGACTTATTAACATATTTTTTGTTAATAATTTATTAAATTGTCCAGCAATAAAACCTCTTAAATGTTCTTGTGTTTCATAACCAATACCATTTTTACTATGAAAAGTACCACGTTCTATAATTAGATTAAAGTTGGATTTTGAATTTTTACTTCCTAATTGAAAATCTAATTCTTTTTCTATTTGATTAAGTATTAAATAATTAAAGTTATTATTATAAATATAATCTGATTTACTAATTTCAACTCCAGTACTATATTTTTTAAAACTATAACTTTTAATTAATATTGGTTTTCATCTAAAATAAGTAGGATAAGATTTAATATCATTTTGATATCATTGTTTTTCTCATAATGTAAATCCAGTATTTTTAATACTTGGGTCAATTGAAAGTAAATAATTATTCATTATTATTGTCCCTCTCTACAAACAAAATAAGATTTTGCTTTTTCTAATCCTAAATAATAACCTTTTAACATTTTTTTATTTTTATATTTTTTTAATAAATTTTCAACTTTTGCCATTTCTTCATTAATTCAATCTAATACATCATTATCAGTAATACTTTTACACTCATCACATTCACTTCTTAATTTATTACCAACATAATAAGGAAAATCTAATTTATATTTCTCTTCTAATAATTGACATTCTTTATATGTAAATATATAGTAATTTTCTTTATTCATTATCAAACTCTCCACATTTTATTTTATTAATTAAAATTTTAATAAAATCAATTGAACCTCTTAATTTATTTAAATAATATATGTCTTTTTCTTTATTATATTGTTCTATATCACTATCTAAAATTATATTTAGTCAACTAATTAATTTTTCTTTATTCATATTATTTTTTCTCCTTTTTTTTATTTAAATTTATAACTAATATTTTTAAACAATTCATACATCAATAATTAGTTAATCAAATTCTTTTATTACAATATTTACATTTATTCATAATTTCTATATTCACTTTTATTATTATTTTTTAAATTTTTAAATCTTTCACGAATTTCTTTAAATTTATCAAATAAAGTTTTTAAATAATTTTCACCCATTAATATTAAAAAATCTTTATTATTATTTGGATTTAATCTTTCCATATCTTCTCTTATACATTCATCAAATAAAACTGTATTTGTAATCATATATTTTTCAAAATAATCTAATTGTTTTTCACTTGGTTCTCATTTTTCATTTTGTATTTTTACATTATTATTAATATAATTATTTTGTTGTTTATTATTTTGAATTAAATTAACATTATCATTATCTGGGTCAAGTTCATCTTCACTTAATAAAAGTAAATTCATTAAAAAATATCTATAAGCATAAGTTTCTGCACTACCTTTTGCTTTTGCTATATCTGTATTTTTAGCACAAGCAAAAATATTAAAATCTTCTCTAAATTCTATATTATCTAAATCAATAATTGAATATTTTTTTTGATATGAAACTTCTATTTCTTTTGTTACATTTTGTATTTTATTATTATTTTTATCCATAAATTCTTTAATATTTTCTATTTTATTTATATTCATATTTTCTGAATTATCTGAATGTAAAATAAGTATATTTAGTTCTCTACATAGTCCTTTTAATTTATTAAAAATATCACTTAATAATCAATATTTATAATTACCATGAGTATTAAAACCATTTTTAGGTGTACTACCAATTTCTAATTGTAATTTAAGTATTTTTTTATATAAATTATTCATTATTTATCACTCTTTCTATTTATTGCATTTTTTATTAAATCCCTTACAAAATCATTCATAGTTATATTTCTTTCATAACAATATGTTTTTAATTCATAATGATCATTTTTAGTAAGACGAATTTTTAAATTTTTAATTAATAATTTATCTTCATGTTTTTTAAGTGCTGCTGCTACCATATTTATTTATCTCCTTTAACCTTTAAAAATTCTTTTATAATCAATAATTGCTTGTTCTAATTTATTTACATCTTCATATGTAAAATAATCATTACTAATGTTTAATTCATAATCATCATCAATTCTAACATCTAAACTATTTTCATATTTACTATTAAATTCTTCTTGTAATTCTTCAAATTTTTCTATTAATTTTCTTGCATTTTGTAATTCTAATCTATTCATATTTACACTCCTTTAAAATTTTCTAATTGTAATTCATTAATATAATATTCATATAAGTAATCTCAATTATTTGATGTTAAATACATATCTTCTTCAATCATTTCATCAATACATTTATTACAATAATATGTTTTTTCTAATTCAGAAAATCATATATATTTTTCATTATGTATATTACATTTCATTTTTTTCACCTATTAATTTATAAAAACATTTATTACAAGTTCTATTTGCAAATGATGAATTTTTATTACATATATCACATGAACCAAATATTTTTTCAATTTCTTCATATTTTAAATATATTCTTTTATCTTCTTTTAAATTCAACATAATTAATTACTCTCTTTCTATAATTTTTAATATTTCTTGTATTTCAATATATTTTTTATTTTTAAGTAATTTTTCATTACATAATTTTTTTATTAATTCTATTTTTTCAACATTTAATAACATATTAATTTCCTTTAATACTTTAAATAAAATATTTTTTCATTATGAGTATTTATATCTTTCATTGGTGTAACAATATAATTTATTGCTAAATCATTATCATTATATGGATTATTTATTTTAAAACTTTTCATATCTTGTTCTCATGTAATGTTATATTTAAAACATTCTTGATTTTTATCATTTGTAAAAATATAATAACCATTATATTGTTCATAAAATTCACAAGATATTAATTCATTTTCATTTGTAGTAATATCTGGAATATTTTTTATATATTTTAAAACTTCACTACCTTTAATACTTTTCATATTTTCTGTAATTGAATTTTTACCTAATTTATAATCAAAATTTTCAAATATTTTTAATGCTATTTTTTTATTATTTTCGTCAATACTAGTATATTGTTTAGGAAATCATGTTTCATATTCACCAATTTCTAATAATATTCCACCATTAGTTGATTCTTGTATTTTAGTTTTTAAATCTAAACTAATATTTGGCATATAATATTCCTTTCTAATACGTATTTTTACGTATAAGCCTTATCACCTACAGTGATAAAAGGCTTATATATATATTTTTATTAATACGTATACGTAATATATTGTGCTTTCACTCTTGATGAGTGAAGCACATATACGTAAATAAAAAATTATATTTAATAATTAATTTATTTATGTTATGATATTATTGATGAGGTATGTATGTAATATATAACCCCCCTTATGTGTAATAATTTATTAATAATTAAAGAACAGGGTTTATGGTTATTGCATTTCTATACAAATTTAATTTCAATTTCATACAATAACAATTCAATAAAAATAAATAAATTACTCTTTTATACTCATGTAGTAGTATTTACATTTAGTACTCACAATTAGAATATCTACGAGAGTTTTAAAGTTTTTTTATTTAACAATTAAAAAATGAGAGTTTTATCTCTCATTTATATTTTTATTAAATCTAACTAAGGTTGCAATACGTCCTCTTTTCAGTATAATAAAGTCATCATTAATCTTTCTTCTACTGAAAGTTTATTTTTTCGACCTTTATTTTTTTCTAATTTTTCTATTTCAATTAATTTTTCTAACATTTCATTAAAATGAAAACGTTTTATACCAAAATATCTGTAAAATTCTTCATTTTTTAATTTTTTTAAATTTTCAAAAATCATTTTTATCAACACTTTTCTAAATTTATTGTTAATAACAAAATTATAAAATAAATTTTAAAATTATTAATTGACTTTTAAAAAATTTAATTACGGAATATGTCTTTATAAGTTTTCATAACCATATGTAAAAAAGAAATATCAGCATATGGGCCAAGTTTAATGAACAAGTAACTATTAATCGTGCAATTTATAGTATTAGTGATAATAAAAAACAATTTCCATTAGATTTTAAATCATTTATTAATAATCCTAATTTATTACAAGAACAAACATTAAATATTAATTATATACCAATAGTAATTATGCGAAATAAAGCAAATGAATTAGCAGATTGTGATAAAGTAATGGATAAAATTAAAGCATTAGATGTTATTTATGAACAAATAGTTTTAGATACTATTTTAAACTCACCAAAGTTTATTTTTAGTCAAACTTATGGTAATGTTCAATCAACATTAGAAGAAACTGTTAGAACATTAGTTACTAAAAACTACATATTTAAAAGTGGTGGAGATAATAATGAACAAAACGAAAACATCAATATGACAAATAGTAATTTTAAAGGTAAAAATTTAACTGATATATACGATTGAAATGTTAATGAAATATTTAAACGTTGTGGTATTCATATACCAAGTCAAAAAAATCTGCACAACAATCAGTTCCCGAAAGTACAGCAGTTAATATTTCAACTATTAATTATATTGAACAAAAATTATGACAATTTAATATTGATATTCTTAAATTTATTCAAATATTAGTGAGAATTGATAAAGATTTATTAAATAGTAAAACATTTAATATTAATGATGAACAAGAAATTAATAATTTAACAGTTAAATTAAAATTATTTAATCCCAAAAATAACCAATTAATAGGAGAGAACAATGGAAAACAACAACAAACCACAAACGAAGTTTCCACAGAAACAAACTAAACTTAATCAAGCAGAAGTAGAAAATGATTATTTAATTGATAATATTCCTTATGATTTTACTAATATGATGAGTGCTACTAGTGACCCAGATATTAATAGAGCATACGATGAATTTAAAAAAAGAACTATATATATTTATGAAATTGAACGTTTATTTAAGAATAATGAAAATAATAGTTTAAAATTTTCAGCAAATACTATTAAAATAGGTTTTATTGATATTGATAAAGTTTTAAAAACTACTGCTGTTGAAACATCTGACTTTACTATGCAATTAAATCAAAGAGCAAGTACTAATATTAATGATAATACTATTGAATATAGTATGACTGATATTAAAAATTTAATTTTTCAAGAAATAAATTTATTAAATCAATTTAAGTTATATGCTGTATCTATAAATGAACCATTAACTGAAAATAATATTGATAATTTATATATAATTAATAATTATTCGCAACCTTATCAAAATCCAAAAACAAGAAGTACGAAAAGTATTACTATTATTAAAATTAAAGACTTTAAAACAAGAGATGGTTATCCAATTATTATTAAATTACAAAAACCATTAGATAAAGATACCAAAGTTATTGGTTTAAAAATTAAAGCACCTAGAAGCATGATTTTTGGCAATATAAAGGTACTTGGTGAAGTTGATAATATGGAAGTATACCCAAAGTTATTTGTTAAAGATAAGATAGCATTTCCGCTATTATCAATGCCTATTGAAACTCAACCAAAAGTTAGAATATTACAACAATGATTTAGTGAACAAATATTACCTTGAAATTTAGCAAAACAATTTATAGGTCAAGAAAAATCAGTTTTAGATTTAATTGCTATTGGTGGTGGTAAAGAAACAAGAAAAGAAATTATTAATAATGCAAGAATAACTAATGCTAAAATTGGTTATGATGTTACTAAAAATTCAAAAGTATGACCCTTATCTGATGAACTAGAATTAAAAGATACAAAATTAGAGTCATGATTTTTAGCAGGTAACTATAATTTATTTATTTCTACAACAAATAAATTTCATGATGTTGAATTAGAAATAAAAGATAGACCACCAATTGATAGTTTACAAAAAGTATTATTAGATATGCTAACTTATACATATACTTATAACAGAAACTTTGATGGTTTTGACCCATCACATCTTGAACAAAAAATATCACAATTACGTGCAAAATTTGAAGGACAAAAACCTGAAGAAGTAATTAGCAATTTGTTTAAACAATGAAAATTAGATTATCCAAATTATGTAAATTTACCACAAGTACAAATACTTAAAAAAATAATTATTATGTTATCAAATAATATTTATTCAAGTATGTCAATTAATAAAGGTTTAAATGATGATAATAAAATTTTATTACCTTATTATTTTGAATTAAAATCAAATCCAATTCATAAAAATCCTGATGAAGTCTGAGAGTTTAAAGATGTAAAAGTAATATTAAAATCTCAATATTTTGATTTTACAGATATAAATAATATTAAATTAAAAAATAATGACATTAGCCAAAATGAATTATTCAAATTAGATGATAACCAATTTAACTGACTATCTATAATTAATGAATTAGAAAGTAATAACATACCTTCATTAATTCCAGCTGATTGAACATTAGGTAATGGTGAATATGGCAAATACTTTACAAGAGCAATTATTGGAAAAATAAAAATTGAAAATGCTTTAAATTTATATGGTTCTAATAAATCTCAATTATTTTCCAAATTAGAATTTTATAAAGAAATTTCACAAATTGATAATGACAATAAATTTGAATTACAAATTGAAAATCCTATTAATAATTTAAATATGATTGAAATCAGCGGAATATTTGGTGCCGGTAATTATGATTTAATTTTAATAACTGATAAACAAGAAATAAACTTAAAAAATATTAATTTATTTGATAAATACAACGAAAATATTTCTTATATAAATTTAGAAATTTAGAAAATATATAGCATTCAAATTAACTATTTTTTTTAATTACACTAATTAGATTAATTATTAAAGTTAAAACTAATGTAATAATTCCAAAAAATAACATTGATAAAATTCAATAACTTCAACCATAAATAAATCATGAAAGAAATCAATAAGGTGAAATAAAATCTAAATAATCATTTATGTTAATTCCTTTAATTTTATATTGATGAATTAAATAAAATGAACGAAATAACATAAATATTGAATATAAAAAAGGAAAAATCAATACTAACCAAAAATCTTTTTTATAATAAGTTCGATTAATCACACAATAGTCACGATAAATAATTGAGTAAATTGTTAATAATATAGGAATAACTAAATGCCCAATTAAAGTACCAGAAAATGATAATGGTTCTTGTAATCTTGCTAAAATATAATCATTTCATCCATATGTAAATATTCCACATCAAAAAGTAACTCCGGCTATTAAATTATAAACTAATGAAAAAATTTTAAAATTATAATTAGTAATTAAACGAATATTAATTTTTTTAAAAAAAATAAATAAATTTCATGAACTTCAAATTAAAGAAATAATGGTTGCTCAAACACTAAATCATCTTAAGATATCAATAATAAAAACTAAATAACTTAAATTAATATCACCTTGTCAAAATTTTACTGATAATGCATAAAAACTAAATAATCAAATTAAAATTAATCATACTATTTGAATTTTTCTATTATTTTTCATAATAAACCATTTTATTTAGATTTTCTTATTAAAATATCCATTAGGATAAATACCATCTCATTTTACATCACTTTTAGATGCAGAATTAATTGAAATATATAAATATATTTTATGAATATCATCTTTTTTTTCTGACCATATCGTTGTACAAGCCCCCCAGTGGACCTTACCATCATAATCTAAAAAATATTGTAAATTATTTGTTTTGTGATGTGTTATTGAACCAATTTTTAAACCAGTTACTCCACTTATTGCACCAGTTAGTGCTAATGCTAATGTTATTTTACTTAAATTTGTTTTTATTCACGTTTTCATAATAAATCTCTCCTTTTTTATTTTGTTATTTTTTCTTAATTTTTCACAAGTTTTTAATCATTTTGGTAATAATTCATACTCTAAATTATTGGCATGATTTTCACAAAGAAAAAGACTAAAAGTTGTTGATTTTCATTCTAATAATACAATATTACTTCATTTGTTATTACAATTTTTACTTTGACAAACAACATTCATTTTGCAAAATCTTTTTTAAAGATTTTAAATTAGTTACAACTTTTAATAATTTTCCTTTACTATTTTGCATTTAAATTCTCCATTTTTAAAATTTCTTTTCCTGTTTGGCTAAAACTAACTTTGGGATTTATTTTTTTATTTTCTTGGTGAATAAACTCTGCTGCTTTTAAATTAACAAATTCTGTATGTAATTTTGGATATTTTCTTCATTTTTCTATTGTTGCACTTGGAATTCATTGATTACCAATAAAATCTGTAAATTTAATATTATGCTCATTACAAAAAAATATTATATTTTTTATTAAAAAATTCTTTTCTTTTATTACAATTTATTATTAAACATTTATTTATTTTGCTCATTTAATTACTCCTTTTTTCCTTAATTTTACTTTTAAATTGTACTATTTTTGATTATTTTTACAAGTATGCTTTTAAATTCAAAATAACGCCTAAATTAAAGGTTTTTATTTTATGAGACCTATACTATTAATTCTATTGAAATTGTTTATTATATGGTAAATATAAAATCATTTTTTTAAAATATTTTTTATTTTATTTAAAATTACACTTATAAATGTATATAATAAATAAGTAAATTATTTTTTAAAAAATATTTACAATAAATTTAGATTTTTTTAAAATAGTTAGGAGAAGTAAATGTGAATTTTAATTATAAATGAAATTTTAGAGAACAAAGTGCAAAAATTGATAAATTAGTTTTAGAACATATAACAAAGAAATGAGAAAAATGAGATTGAAGAATAAAAAATACAAGAGATAAAAAGAAATATAAAATTGTTGATTATCAATATCGAACAAGAAAAATAATGTATGGATTAGTAACTTATAAAAGAAGAATTTATGAATATTTTGATGAAAAATTACAAAAATGAGTTCGTGTTTGTTTAGTTGATGAATGACTAGAATTACCTAAATATAAAAGAATTGGCGAAGATATTGAACAAACTATTATTGAATATTTTGCTGATGGAAAAAGATATCATGATATTTGTGCTATTTGTAAAAAAGCAGGTATTAGTGTTAGTACTGTTCATAGAGTTTTTAAAAATTTAAAAATAATTGAAGCAAATCCAGTAAAAGTAAAATTAGAAAAAAATCAACCTATTTTTGTTGCTATTGATGATGGTCACCGAAAATTTTGAAATTTTAAACGTAAAGGTATAAAACATTCTATGCGTTTAATAGTAACATATACAGATAATATTAATCACAAAGTACAAAATAAAAGAGTAAAAGCAATTATAAGACCAACAAGAACAGTAATTGGAGTTAAAAAAACTGCTGAATTTGTTAAAGAACATTGTCAAAAATTTTATGAAAATGTTGAACAAGCAAAAATTATTATTTGTGGTGATAGTGCAGGATGAATTAAAGATGTAGCAGATTATTTAGGGGCACAGTTTGTTTTAGATAAATTCCACTTAATTAGAACATTATATCTTGGAATAATGGCTGGAAATAAAGGAAAATATTTAAAAGAATATAATCACTGTAAAAATTTAATTAATAATGGTAATTATGAACAATTAATTGATTATTTATATAAAGAATTAGATAATCATAAAAAATTAAAGAAAAAATATTTTAAAAATAATAAACAAGGTATTGAAAATCAAGGTAAGAAATGAAATATTGGTTGTTTTACAGAAACTAATATTTGACATGTTTTAAAAGAAATGCTTGGTAATAGAACATATAATATTTTAATTTATATTAAAATGGTTATTTTTAAATGTAATAAGATAAATTTAGAAACATAATTAATGAATGTAATAATTACTTATTATTTCACAATTTGCAATAGCATCTCAAAAATTATTATTTTTTATTTTTCTTTTTAAACCAATAATTAAGAATGTTAATGACAAAATTATAGAAATAAAAATTGGAACTACAATTGTAGAAAAGATAATAGCAATTTTTAACCATAATAAAGAATAATTATAGGAATTATCAATAATATAATAACTTCCAAAATTTTTAAAACAAATATTGTTATTAGTTAATATGTAATATCAACTATATTTACTTCATAAAGTAAAACCATTATATTCATATGTTAAAGGTTCTGTATTTTTAGTAGTTACTACTTCTTTTCCATGAAATAAACTTAGTAATAATAGTCCAGCAATCATAATTAAAATAGTTAAAATAAATATTAATACAGTTATTAACTGTAATTTTTTAAGTTTCATTTTTAAAATCTCCTTAATTTACTTTAAAAGTTTAGTACTTACTAAATTTAATTTTAAGTATTTTAGTTGCAATAAATTTAAAAAAATTATATTATTTAAATACAATTTCATAAAAATCCAAATTATTTCTTGTCTAAAATATAATATATATAAGATTTAATTTATTCCAGATTTTTGACAATCTCCCTAATTAATTTCATATACATGTATTTTTTATAAACAATTCAATTATAAAACTTCTAAGGAGGTAACTATTTCTAATTAAACAATAGTTATCTAATACAAAAATAAATGAAAAATATCTATATTTAATATAGATATTATGATATAATTTTCCTAAAATTAATATAAGTTTTTACCTATTTACTTTAAAATAAAAGTAAATAGGTTTTTAATTTGAAAAAGGAGATATTTAGAAGTGCTATATAGTAAAAAATCAGAAAATCTTATAACAGAAAAAGAAAAAACAACAACAAATTCAAGAAAAATTAAACCACAATTACCAATAACAACATCTCTTGCAGAAATATTACTAAATAATAATGAAAAACTTGTTGGTACTATTACTAGTGATCAGTATCTTAATAAAGATAACAAACAAGTACCATTATATAAACTAATTAAAACTTCAGAACCAAATAAAAAAATAAACATTAAAGCAATAAATTCTATTAAAAATGACAAACAACCAACAACAATTCTAAATAAAACCAATTCACAATCAATATAAAAATAAAATAAAATTATTAAAGATTGAAATTGAAATTTTTAATAATTTTATTTTTTATTATTTAATTCAAAGTTTATGTTTAGATTAACTACTAAAATTTATTTTCTTCTTATTTTATAGTATGATTTACCTATAAACTTAATTTTTTATTATAAAGGAGAAATAATAATGAATGTACTAAAAACATATGAGATTTGAAAAAAGCAAAACTTACCGCAACACTTAAAAAAACAATTAACTACAATGTCTAAAAGTGAAATTGAAGATGCTTTTACTACAACTTTAGAATTTGGTACAGCTGGAATGCGTGGTATTACTGGAGTTGGTACCGGCAGAATTAATGAAATTATTATTATGAAGGCAACTGTCGCATTTATTCAATATTTAAAATCTGCCTTTTCTGAAAAAGACTTACTTCGTGGTGTTATTATTGCTCATGATAATCGTCACTTTTCAGCAGAATTTACAATGTTAACAGCAAAAACTTTAGCTAAACATAAAATTCCTGTTTTTTTATTTAAAAATAATGATTTAAGACCAACACCAGTACTTTCATATAGTATTAGAAAAGTTAATGCTCTTGCTGGAATTGTTATTACAGCCAGTCATAATCCTCCTGAATATAATGGTTATAAAATTTATGATCAATATGGCTGTCAATTTCTTCCTAATGTTACCAATATAATTAGCAATAAAATGGAACAATTGCCTGATGATTTTCAATTAACATTCGATTATGATACTAACCTAATTAAAGAAGTGCCTTCAACAGTAGAAGATAATTATCGTGATGATATTAAAAATTTACAGTTTTATCCACAAGTTAAAAATCGTAACTTTAAAATTGTATTTTCTAATCTACACGGTACTAGTCGTGAATGAGTTAAACCAATTTTAGAACAATGCGGTTATGAAATTATTTTAGTAACAGAGCAAGCTAACTATGATCCTGATTTTAAAGGTGTAGTGTCGCCCAATCCCGAAGTAAAACCAACATTTGATTTAGCAATTAAACATGCTAAAAAACATGATGCACCATTAATTATTTTAAATGATCCTGATGCTGATCGCATTGGTATTGCTGTAAAACATAATAATGATTATGTATTATTAACAGGTAATGAAACAGCACCAATTTTATTAGAATATTTATTAAGCCATTATCAACTTAATAAAACAACGCCAAAAAATCCTGTTATGTACAATACATTTGTTACTTCAAATTTATCTGATATGATTGCTAAATCATATGGATGTCAAGTTATTAAAACGTTAACTGGTTTTAAATGAATTGGTGCAGAAATGCTAAAAGAAAAAGCACGTAACATTAACTTTGTTTTTGGTTTTGAAGAAGCATATGGTTATGTTATTAAAGATATTACTCGTGACAAAGATGGTATTCAATCAGCAATAGTAGCAGCAGAAGCGGCTTGATATTATCAAAAGTCACAAAAAACATTAGTTGATGTTTTAGAAAATATTTATCAAAAATTTGGATATTATTACTGTTATACTGTTAATCTTATTTTAAAAGGCAAAACAGGACAAAATACTATTAATAATATGTTAGAAACATTAAGAACTAGTAAAATATCAACACTTAATAATATTAAAACAATTAAAGTTGAAGATTATCAAACTGGTTTACATGGAATGCCATCACAAAATTTACTAAAATTTTACTTCAGTGATGGTTCATGAGTTGCTGTTAGACCTAGTGGAACTGAGCCAAAAATTAAATTCTATTTTGTTTGTGTTGATAAAACCATTAATGATGCACAATTAAAAATGAGAAAAATGTATGAAGAATTAGCTATCAAATATCTAAATATCAAAGATATAAAATGATAGAAAGGAACTAAAAAATGACTGTAATTAAAGATATTAAACCTAATAATGTTTTAAGTTTAGTAGTAATTATTAATCGAGTAATTCAAGGTGTTGCTTCTAACAATACTAATTATTTAAACTTACAATTACAAGATAAAACTGGGACAATTTCAGCAAGAATTTGAGACGTAAGCAAAGAAACCATTGAACAATTAACAATAGGACAAGTAATTAAAATTGAAGCAAATAGCATTAATTATAATAATGAAATACAACTAAAAATTAATAATTGAACTATTATTACTAATCCTAGTGAATATTATGATTTATTACTTACACAAGCACCAATTAATATTATTGAAGCATGAACTGAAATTAGTCAAACAATAAAGGAATTTAAAAATCCAATTTTAAAAAAAGTATTAATCCAATGTTTTAATAAAAAAAATATTGATGATTATAAAAAGTGACCAGCAGCAGTTAAAATGCATCATGCTGTTCAAAGCGGTTTATTATGACACTCAGTAACAATGTTAAGAATGGCAAAACAAGTAGTAGCACTTTATAATGATCGTAATATTAATAGTGAACTATTATATGCAGGAATCATTATGCATGATTATGGAAAAATGGTTGAATTAAATAATAATCCTATTAGTTCATATACACTATCAGGTAAAATGATTGGTCATATTTCATTAGGTGCAATGCAAGTTACACTTGCTTGTAAGGAATTAAATATTAACTTAGACGAAGAAATCGTAGTTTTATTACAGCATCTAATATTAGCTAGTCATGGTAAATATGAATACGGTTCACCTGTCTTACCAAAAACAATAGAAGCTGAAATTTTACATCATTTAGATAACTTAGATGCAAAGATCTATGCAATTGATGAAGCATTGGTTAATATTAATGTTGGTGAATCAACTGCTCGTATTGCAAGTATTGAAAATAGAATGTTCTATAAACATCAAAATTTAAAAGAAAAAAATAAAAAAGTTTAAATAATAAAAACTCTCTTTTAATTAAAAGAGAGTTTATTTTTTATCATAAATTTTAATAAATTAATTTATATTTATTTTTATAGGATAAAAATAACCAGTTTCTGTATTACCATAAAAAATCAATACATTTGTTTCTTTATCTGATTCTTTATCTTTAAATCAATCATTAGGTACTGGCTTTTCATTTTTATCATAAATTTCATTTTCATTTCTAAGCTTATTAAAATCAATTTTTTCTTTATACATACCTTTTAATAAAACTTTAACAGCTAATTCTGAATTTTTTTGTAATTTTTTTAATTTATTTATAACATCTGTTACTGCTTCTTGTTTATTCATTGTTGCGTTAGTTGAAGTTGCTGGTGCTCATGAAGCGAATGGCAAAGTTGTCTTTGCAAAATTATTTTGCATATCAATATCTGAAATAATTGTTTGTTTAGTTATATCAATCATTGTTGAACCTTGATAATTTGGATCATTTGAATTACTACTTATTTTGACAACTATTTTAGATACTTTTTCAAGTTCTTGTTTATTGTTTGTTATTTCTTCATTATTTTCGTTATAAAATTGAAGTTGATAACCAGCAGCTAATGGTGTTGACTTAAATTCATCAAAACTATTTATATTACTAATTAATTCTTTATAACTTTTACTTGGATTAGCAATAATGTCTAAACCAGTTAATTGAGTAATAGTACTTAAATCAGTTTTATCAGATTGTTCTTTTATATTTATTTTAATTGGTGCTGTTGAACCTTGATAATTCAAATCATTACTATTGCTAGTAATAACTATATATAAATCACCAACTTTTTGTAATTTAGCAGTTATATCATTTTTAGCTTCTTTATCACTAAAATATTTAATTACAGGGTTACCTAACTTTGGATTTAAGTTTTTAACTTCTATTGTATTATTTATTAATGTATCTAATTTTTTATTACTTTTATTAACATCTACAGTAATATTTGTTGTTAGTTTAGTAATTTTATCTTTTAATTTTGTTTTTTGTGTTGTGTTATTATCACAAGCAACAACTGATAATGGTATTGGTGTTGATATTGTTAAGATCGATAATAATTTTACTAAGTTTTTCATTTTTTACCTCGCTTAAAAATAATAAGTTAATTTAAAAACCAATAAAGATTTTGAATTAATAATATATGAAAACCAAATATTTTACAATATAACTTTAATATGCAAAAATACTTGTAAATTAAGTTATTTTTTAAAAAATTTCTTTTCTTTTTTATATATTTTAAAATTATTTTTTAATTAAAAATTATAATTATCTATTACTAGTAAAGAAAATATGATATTATATTATTAAAATTTAATATAAGTTTTTGACCTATTTACTTTATTTCAAAATAAATAGGTTTTTTGTTTTAATTTAGAAAAGGAAGATAAAGAAATGCCTAAAAATAAATTTTTAACAGCTATTGAAGAAGGTGACTTACAAACAGTTAAAACTTTACTACTTAATCCTGATAACAATAAGTTCGATATGGAGGGTGCCTTAATAACAGCCGCTGATTATGGTCACATTGAAATAGTTCAATTTTTAATAGAAAATAATACTGATATCAATCATATAAATAGTACAAAAGATACTGCTTTAATGTTAGCTGCCGAACAAGGTCACACAGAAATAGTTAATCTTTTAATAACAAATGGTACTAACATTAATTATATAAACAAAAATGATGATACAGCTTTATTATTAGCTGCTGAACAAGGTCACACAGAAATAGTTAATCTTTTAATAACAAACGGTGCTAATGTTAATCATAAAAATGAAATCAATGGTGATCATACTGCTTTAACACTAGCTGCTGAACAAGGTCACACAAAAATAGTTAATCTTTTAATAACAAACGGTGCTAATGTTAATCATAAAACAAAATTTGGCAATACTGCTTTAACAAAGGCCGCTAAAAATGGCCATTTAAATGTAGTTGATTTATTAATAGCCAATGGTGCTGATATTAATCAAATAAATTTACGTGGTGAAACTGCTTTAATAAGAGCACAAAAACAAAAACATACAAAAATAGAAAAAATTTTAACAAAGCAATGTTCTTTAGAATTTAATAAAAATGAAATCAATGCAACTAATTATAATAATAAACCATCAATAAAGGTTACTGTTCTTTTGTATTAAAAGAACAGTAACCTTGTTAAATGTTTAATCTTATCTATTATAAAACTTTTTATTATTTATGCCATATTTTTAATATTATTAATTAATTGATAATTAATAGGATTATTAAAATTATTATCTTCGTGCACACATTTTCCAACGTGAATATCATTAATACCATTTTTTAATAAAACATTAACATTTTCTAAATTAACTCCACCACCAGCAAGAATTTTTATTGGTAAATTTAATTTCTTTAATTCTTTAAATTTATTAATATTATTTACAATATTATCTTGACCACCAGAAGTTAAAACTGTAGTAACACCTAATTTTACTAACTGTTCTAAAGCTTGTTTTTTATTAAAAATTTCATCAAAAGCACGATGAAAAGTTATTTTTAAAGGCTTTGCTAATTTAATAATTTCACTCATTCTTTCAACATCAATATTATTATCTTTAGTTAAAATACCACAAACAATACCTGATGCATGAGTTGTTTTAATAAATTCAATATCTCTTTTAAAGATTTTAAAATCATTATCAGTAATATTAAAACCATTATTATTATTATTTCTAACCATAACCATTACTGGTTTCAATGAAATTTTACATGCTTCAGCAATCAATTCATAATTTGGAGTATAACCACCAAATTCCATAGCAGTACAAAGCTCAACTTGATTAGCTAAAGAATTATTAATTTTTTCTATATCTTTTAAAGATGTAGCTATTACTTCTAAAAACATAAAATATCTCTCCCCATCTTATTTTTTTGATAAATAAGTTTTCAATAAACTAACTTTATCTAATTTCTCTCAAGGTAATTGTAAATCATTTCTACCAAAATGACCATAAGTTGATAATTGTTGATAATTTTGTTTAAATAACTCTAATTTATCAATCATAGCACTAGCAGAACAATCAAAGACTTGATAAATTATTTCTGTTAATTTTGCCTCTGTTAAACCGGAAATAATAGTTTGATGAGTATTAACAAATATTGCAATTGGTTCAGGAGTTCCAATTGCATAAGCTAATTGTACTTCACAAATCTTTGCTAAGTTAGCAGCAACAATATTTTTAGCAATATACCTAGCATAATAAGCACCCGTTCTATCAACTTTAGTGGGATCTTTTCCTGAAAAAGCTCCCCCACCATGACAAGCAGCTCCACCATAAGTATCAACCATTAATTTTCTTCCTGTTAAACCAGTATCACCAGCAGGTCCACCAATTACAAATTTACCAGTTGGATTAATTAAATATTTAAAATCAATATTTAAATGATATTTATTAGCAATATATTGCATAATTTCTTTATGAATAAATATTTTAAATTGTTTTTCATCATAATTTGCTTGATGTTGAATGCTCATTAAAATAGTATGTATTTTTAAATTTTTAGGGTCTTCTTGATCAATAGTAACTTGCGCTTTCATATCAAGAAGTGCATACTTAAATTTTTTTTCCTTTCGTAATTTTGTAGCTCGTTTAATTAATTCATGTGCTAAAACAATTGCTAATGGCATATATTCTGATGTTTGTTGACATGCATAACCAAACATTATTCCTTGATCACCAGCACCAATTTGATGATTTTTTAATTCAACACCTTGTAAAATATCAGGTGATTGTTCATGAATTAACACTTTAATTTCACAAGTAAAACCATTAAATCCAATTTCATCATTTATATAACCAATTTCAGTAATAACTTTTCGCGCAATTGCTTGATAATCAACTTGAGCATGACTATGAACTTCACCACCAATTAAAACAAAATTTGTAGTAATAAAAACCTCACATGCTACTTTGGCATGTGGATCTTGTTTTAAAAAAGCATCTAAAATTGCATCAGCAATTTGATCGCAAATCTTATCAGGATGACCAGGAGCAACAGACTCACTAGTAAAAAGAGGATGGGTAATATTAGGTATTAATTTCATATTTTTTAACCTTTCTCAAGTAAAATTTTTTTTGTAATTCATGGCATAATTTCATTATCAAATATATCTTTAATATTAGGTTCATTAATTAAAGCATGTTTACCATCAAAAATAAAAACATAACTATGATGTTTCTTCCAATATTTTTTATTAATTTTAAGTTGATGAAAATCACTAAATACATCATCAGCACTTTGCAAGATTAACGTTGGAAGTTTTGAATTACTAATTTCCATTATACTTTTTTTATTAATTTTTTTAAATTGTAGTAAAAAACGTAATGATCAATTTTGACGATTACTATATCTTTGATTTATATTAGTAATATGAGCATTATTACTAGAAATATCTTGATTTTCAACATAGATTGGCATTTGAATATTAGAATTAAAAATAAAAGCAAAACAAAAACAAATAATAAAACTTAATGAAAATTGATAAAGATTTTTTTTAGTTACTAAATTACTAGTAATTAATGCTGATACTTGTGAATTATTTTTAACAGCATGACTAGCAATAGCTGCGCCTAATGATTCACCAAAAACAATAATTTTTTGATTAGGATATTTAGATTTTACTGCACTTATTATATCTTTTAAATCATTAATATCAGTACCTAATGATTTAAATTTTCAATCTTGTCCATTTTTACCATTACCTCTTCGATCATAAGTAATTAAAGATAGTTGTGATTTTTTACAAAAAGAACTTAATAATTTAAAATCATCTTTTTGACCTTGCAAACCATGAGCACCAATAATAATGACTGTACTTTTATCAACCATTTGCTTAAATAATTTTACTTCATAACCATCACGTAAAATAATTACCTTTTCTCGTATTTCAGCAGCTTGTTGTACATGAACATTATCTTTAATTTTTGCCATTAATAAAATTCTTAAAATTATTAAAATAATTAATATACTAATCCCAATTAAAATCGAATATAAACCATTTTTATCAGTAAAAAAATTAGCATTGTTTCATATCATGTTAAAGTTAGTCCCTTCCTATATTTATAATTATTCGTAAATTTTAAAATTAGGTGCTTGTGGATGAATAAAAATACGTTCAATTTTTTGTGCTTTATTTGTCTCATCATTAATAGTTAATAAAACAGCTGAAAATTGACCTTCACCATCAGCTGGACTAAATTTTGCCGGCATACTTTTTTTATCACGAATAATAACTTCTTCAGCTTTAGCACCAATAATAGAATAAAACGGACCTGTCATTCCAACATCACTAATAAAAGCAGTACCTTTTGGTAATAAACGATTATCTGCTGTTTGAACATGAGTATGAGTTCCTACCACACAAGTAACTTGACCATCAAAATTTCAAGCAAAAGATAACTTTTCCGCTGTTGCTTCAGCATGAAAATCAATAATATGAATGTCACTTTTTTCTTCACTATTTTGTTTATCAATCGTAATAAGTTGTTCAAGAGCAAAATAAGGATTATCAGATTTATCCATGAAAGTACGACCAATTAAGTTTGTTACACGTACTTTTTTATTACCAACTTTAACTAAAATTGTACCATTACCTGGATGATAAGGATTATAATTTAAAGGACGCAATAAATCGGGAGTTGTATTAATATACTTAGCAACATCAGGATGACCAAAAATATGATTACCGGTAGTAATAATATCAATACCAGCATTTTTTAATTCATCATAGTGTTTTTTACATAATGATTTACCATGAGTAGTATTTTCACCATTCGCAACTACTAAATCAATCTTAAATTGATTTTCATATTCCTTTTTTATTTTAGGAATTCAATATTTAACCATTTGTCTACCAACAATACTGTAAATATCACCAATTATTAAAATTTTCATTAATTTCCACCTGCTTTATTCTATTTTATCAATTTCTTGTAAAACTTTAATAAAATTATACTTTTCCGTATATTTTTCATATATTACTTGTCGTTGTTTATATTTTTCATAAAGATGCAACTTACTTTCATATTTATTTAATAAAATAATAACTTTTTGTAGACTATCATGAACAGCCGTTCGTGATACTTTTTGTAAATCAGCGATTTCTTGTAAAGATAAATTCTCAATAAAGTAATTTGTAAAATATTGTTTTTGTTTTGCTGTTAATAATGTATTATAAAAAGCAAATAAACTATAATATAAAACTTGTTTTTCTAAACTATTCATTTTCATACTCCACAAACAAATCACTTGTTAAACTAAAAATATACTTATCTAAATCAAACTCTTCCAAGTCATTAATACCTTCACCAAAACCCATTAATTTAACAGGAATATCTAATTCTTCCTTAATAGCAAGAATAATGCCACCTTTAGCAGTGCCATCCATTTTTGTTAAAATAATGCCAGTCAAAGAAACAATTTTCATAAATTCTTGCGCTTGATTAATACCATTTTGTCCAGTTGTACCATCAATTACTAACAATGTTTCATTAGCTTCATGTCCTAATTTCTGAGTAATAATTTTATTAATCTTTTTTAACTCCTGCATCAAATTAACTTTATTTTCTAATCTCCCTGCTGTATCAACAATAATAACATCACAACCTTCAGATTTAGCTGCTTCAATTCCAGCATAAACAACACTAGCTGGATCTTGCTTTGGTGTTCCTAAATAACAAGGAATACCAATTCTTTCTGCTCAAATTTGCAATTGTTCAACTGCACCAGCACGAAAAGTATCTGCAGCAACTAGAATTGGTTTTTTACCTTGTGTTTTTAATTTAGCTGCTAATTTAGCTGCTGATGTTGTCTTACCATTACCATTAACACCAACAACTAAAAATAACGAAATATTATTACTACTAAAATTTAATCTTGTAGAAACCAACTGACCATCAGTATAAATAACAAACATTTTATCAATAATAATATCATTAATATCTTTTGGTTTTGTTAATTTTTGGATTTTAGCTTCATGACGAATTTCATCAGTAATAGTTTCTGCCATTTTGTATCCAACATCTGCTAAAATTAATACTTCAGTTAATTCTTCAAAATATTGTTCATCAAGTTGATGATAACGCGCTGCTAATGCTTTAATTTTAGATGCAAATAATGTTCTTGACTTTTTAAGGCCCTGATCATATTTAGTTGTCTTTTGACCAAATAATTTTGTCTTTAAATTTTTAAAAAATGCCATATTTTCACCTACATTGTTTATTATACCAATAAATAACTAGTTATTTATGACATTAATACTTTAATTTTATTAAAATATTAATAGTACGATTTAAAAGTTTTATTTAATAAGTAATTTATTAGACATATTCCGTAATTAAATTTTTTAAAAGTCAATTAATAATTTTAAAATTTATTTTATAATTTTGTTATTAACAATAAATTTAGAAAAGTGTTGATAAAAATGATTTTTGAAAATTTAAAAAAATTAAAAAATGAAGAATTTTACAGATATTTTGGTATAAAACGTTTTCATTTTAATGAAATGTTAGAAAAATTAATTGAAATAGAAAAATTAGAAAAAAATAAAGGTCGAAAAAATAAACTTTCAGTAGAAGAAAGATTAATGATGACTTTATTATACTGAAAAGAATATTATACTTTTTTCAAATGAGTATTAAATCTAAAATGAGCCCATCAAGTTGTTTTCGAAATATTACTTGAGTAGAAAATAAACTTAGTAACCACAAAGATTACCAATTTTTAAAAGAAAGATATAAATTAAAAATTGATAAAAAACAAGAAAATTCAAATGAATTTCAATTTTATTTAATTGATTCAACTGAGATTGAAATTGAAAGACCAACTAAAAAAAACTACAGTTAGAATATTTTTCTGGTAAAAGTTGAATGTATTCTATAAAATTTCAAATTGTATATGATTTTTTTAATAAAAAAATTGTTGATATTTTTGCTGGTAATGGTAAAGTGCATGATTTTCAAATATTAAAAAATTCAAATCTTGAATTTTCAGAAAAAACAATAATTATTGGTGATTTAGGATATCAAGGTATACAAAATATTTATAAAAATACAATAATACCAATTAAAAGAACTAAAAATAAAAAATTAACTAAACAAGAAAGAAAATACAATAAGATTGTATCTAAAATTAGAATTAAAGTTGAACATGTCTTTGCTTGATTGAAAAGATTCAAAATTTTAGTAAATAAATGTAGAAAATCTAAATTTAGACTTATGTACTTAAGATTTAACTTACTTTGTGAAATTTTTAATAAAATAAAACCATTAAAATAAAAAAAATATTAAAAATATTTTTTTAAAATTTAAATTTTTATCGAGTTAATATAAAAATATTATTAACAATTTTTTGTTTAAAATGTAAACTCATTTTTTAAACTATTTTTTCAAAAAATATTTATTTCTATATTCAATAACACTAAATAGTTTTAAAACAATTTTATTGACAATTAATTAAATTTAATTACGGAATATGTCCATTATATTTTAATTTAATAATAAATCTAAAAAATATCAATCATTTTTTCTTGATTTTAGCTAAAAATAAAAGATTGCAAAAGCAATCTTTTTAACTTGTTTTATTAAATACATGATGAATTTGATGTGTTATATCCACTTGTTGAAGGTTGATTTTGTAAATCCATTGCATTTATTTTTTTAGTTTTATTAAAATTTAACCGGTTTATTTTTTCTTTAAATACATGTTTCTCATTATTAGCAATTTCTTTTTCTAATAATAAATTTTTAAGTTGATCAGTCTTAATTAAAATATCCTTATTTATATCTTTGTTCTTATTAACACAACCAAAAGTAAAAATAATAATAATATAATTTAATACTGAATTTATTTTTTTCTGTTCAAAATGTGCAATATCTCTTTCAATATTGGTAATTTCTCTTTCAATATTAGTAATTCTTTTAGTTATATTTAATAAGATTTGTTGATTTTGTTTTATTCTTATTTTTTTCATTTTTTTAAAAAAAAATTTAGAAACTTTCTTATCTTTTGAAAAATCTTTGACAAAAGATAAACTATCATTACCCATTTTATCTTTCTCAATAAAATTAGCACCTTTATCAATTAATAAATTAATAAATTTTAAATCAGCATTACCCATTATAGCATAATGTAAAGGAGTATTATCTCTATTATTTTTGGCATTTATATTAACGCCATATTTAATTAATAGATCTGCAGCTTCTAAAAAATTATGAAAACATGCATAATGTAAAGGAGTATTACCAGAATTATCTTTTTCATTTATATTTAAATTATTTATTTTATTAGTAAGAAAATAAATAACTTCCTTATTATTACCATTTTGTAAAAAGTAAATAAAAAGTTTTTGATCAAAAACTTTTCTTAAGTTTTCATCCGTTAATATTCTTTTTGCTTCATTCAATTCTTGCATTTTAAGTTTTGATTGAGGATTATTATTTTTATCTGGATGAGTTTTTAGAGCAGTCTGTTTGAATTTTTTTTTAATTTCTGCTACTGATGCTGTTGGTAATACATTTAATATATCATAATAATTAGAAATTAATGATTCATCTTTCAAAATTCTTTTTTTCTCCTTTCAAAATAAAAAACCCATTTACTTTAAAATAAAGTAATGAGTTAAAAACTATATTTAGTTTTCAAATAAAGTATACATATTTGACTATTAATTTGGTAAATTTAAATATTTAAATTTACCAAATATTCTTTAGTGAACTTTATTTTATTCATCAGATTTTAATAATTCAATTAAATTCATTTTATTTAATTCATGATTATTGATAATAAATGTTGATATATATATACCACCAATTATGGTAAAACTTACTGGTAATATTCATCATGTTATTGTAAATGGTAAAGCCACACCAACAAAACTAGTAAGAATAAAAATTAAACCATAAATAGCAAGGAAACCTAGGGCAAATCCTACAATATAACCAAGTAATGCTCAAGGTGTAAAAATACCTAAAGTAAAAGAATTAATTTCTCAATTAGTATATCCTTCTGCTTTCATATGAGCCATAAAACGACGAAATTGATCGGTAAATAAATCAGTAATCATAATAACAATTAATATTGAACAAATAATCGTTGTCACAATAAATAAAGCACTAGCACTGAAAGCAATATCTGACATTTTAGTAAGCATTGCTTGTTGTCTTGATAATAAATAATTTTTTTTGACCATTGGTATATTTTGATTACCACTTAAACTAGTAGTTGCATAAATAGTATAATCATCTAAATTTGATTTAAAACTCATTCTTCCAATTAAATCAAAAACATTAGCATTAGCACTTAACTTACCATTAAATCATTGAAATACATCCGTTCCTGAATAATAAGGATTATCATCAATATAACTATAACCCATAATTTCATTAGCTCATTTTTGATCAACATAGGCTTTAGGAGTATCATAAGAATCTTGAATTCCCACAACTTGATATGTATGAAGTGGATTATCATCACCCGTAATATTTTTTCATCATGTTGGCATGTTATTTTTAATATCTGCTTGTAAACTATCAGCATTAATATTATTTTCTTTAGTTAAAATATTATTATTAACCATTCCCATAAATCATTCTGCTGGGCGGTTTAATAAAATACTTAATGGATCTTTAGGATCAAATCCATTATATGGCTTTACCAAATCATATGAAAAAGGTCTAATTCATTCACCTGTTGAATCGGAAATACGTGATAAATCAAAATCAATTGTTTTAGCATTATCAGCTGTTGGAATTTTACCACTTCTAGCACTATCACTAATATCAGAAGGCAATTTTAATCAAATATCATTAACATTATTTCAAGTAATAGGTTCATTATTTATAATTGGTTGTCCTTTTTCATCATACATACCATTATACCTAGTGCCGTGGATATCACTATATTCTTTACTATTATCAGATAATTTTATTTTTTGATCACCACGATAATTTCATTTTGTTCCACTTTTTGATCAAATGCCACCATTTGTAGTATAACAATCTGTTGGTGGTGTTTCACCGTAATATCAATTTTCTTTTGGTAAAGGAATACTTTTACCATCAATATTTTTATAACATAGAGTATTAACTTGTGGTACACCACTAAATTGTGAACCAACATCTAATCCAAATTTAGATTGAAAAGCACGATTGATAACCATTGGAATAGCATTAGCATTAGCATTATATTTTAAAGCTTTAACTTCATCATTTTTTAATACCAACATCGCAGTATTGGGATTAATACCAATAACATCCATTAGTTCTTTTTTAGCAATTTTTGTACTTTCATCAACACCAACTTTAAACTGTGTTACTAATTCTTCATCTGGTCCATTAATATCACCATTATTAATAGTTTTTGGATTAAAAGCAATAGTATTATGACCAATACTAAAATAATCATAAGGATCTTCTTTAATATTAGGTCTTGGCAAACTATCAATACTCTGACGAACAAAGCCTGGTAATACTTGCTTTAAAATTTCTTTAATTGCCTCTGGACCAGGTGGCACTCCAGGATTGGGAACTTGCAAAATATTAGGTAATTGGCCACTTGCAAAATTAACAATATTATATGAAAATATTTTTGATGGTGTATTATCTTCTTTACTTAAATCAGTTATTAACTGATTACTAAAAGCTTTGCCACCTAATCAACTATATGATCAAACTAAATCATTAAGATCTAATGTCCCTGTTGATTGTTCTTGATAATAAGAGAACATTTTTTTTATAAACTCTGCTCTTTCAGATTCAGGAAAAGATGAATCAAAAGTAAAAATATCAGCAAAATTATTAGTTAATTTTTCTTTTTTAAACAATAATGGATTATATCATCCAACACGTGCCTTTTTCTCATCATAAACAATTTTATCTTCAGGTCAAGGCATAGCACCATAAGTTGGATAATATTTCTCACCGCTTGGTCGATTAAAAAAATCTCATGAATATAATCCATATTTACTCATTGGCATATTCGGCATTGGTGTTTGATACTCATAATAATTTTTATATTTTTGAGTTTTGAAATAATTAACTTTTAAACTATTAATAGTGGCAGGAACTAGTGTTGTTGCTACAATTGAAAGTGAAGCTAAAGTAATAACTCCTGAAGTAACTAAAATTTTTTTTCAACTAGTTTTTGATAACGATAATAAAAAACGAAGACGAAAATTATTTTGTAAAAACTTGCTAGTTCTACTTTTAGGAACACCTAAAGCTAAATCACTATCTTTTTTAATTAAAAATAAAGGATCACGTTTTAAAAGACGAAAGGCAGTTAATAAAGTAACAATTGAAATAAAACCAATAATTAAAACAATTGAAATAAATAATGGAACAACATCAAAGTTAAAAACATTATATGGTAAAACAAATAAAGTATTAAAAATCTCAGTTAAATATACCTGAATTACAAGACCAACAATTCAGCCAATTGGAATTGCAATTAATAGTGTTAATAATGGATATGCCAAATAAGAAATCGTAATTTTTCATGTTTTATAACCTATTGATTTTAAAATACCCATTGAAACTTGTCCATGTTGGATTGCTTTTTTAACAATTAAAGTAGTAATAAAAATAACAACCGTTAGTAAAAATAATACTCCTGCTATTGCTGCAAATAAAAATCCAATTATTGCTGAATTAAATATCTTTTCTTTACTATTATAAAGCGAAAACTGACTATTACTACTTGTAACTACAGGATTTGGATTAATAAGGTATGTAGAAGACGATTGTGGTGTTGAAACTGTATTACCATATTTCTCAACTAAATACTTATTATAATCATATTGATTTAAATCACTAACACCATTATCACTAAATATTGTTTTTTGAAAAAAATCATTAAATAAATCAACATCAAATTCATGAATACTATTTTTAGGAACATTATTTCATTTTGTAAAATACATTAAAGTATTATCAGTTTTATCTGCTGTCTTATATCAATTTCCATCATTTCATGCTGAAGGTGTAACATAAGCAATAAATTCAGTTCTTGTATTGGGAATTGGATCTAAGTCACTAATCGTTGGATAAATATCATAAGCATCACCACCAATACCACTAACAATAAAGTCAGTACCATTAATATTAATATGATCGCCTGGTTTATACGCTTTATTACTTTTATTTTTTCTTGCATATTGTGGCGTAATAACTATTTCATTTTTACTTGTTGGTGCAACACCTTCAAATACTTTTAGATTAGTATGATTTAAAGCATTAGGTAAACCAATATCAATAATTTTAGTATTAATTTGAGTATTATTAATTACTCCAACACTGGCAGTAAATTGATTACGAACATATAAATCACGCATTTGTAATGCTGCAACCGCACGAATTAAATATGAAGAAAAAGCGTCTCTTTCAGTGCCATCACTAATCATATTATAGTTAAAAGGTGAATGATAACCAATAGAAGTATTAGTAAAATTAGTATAAATGTTACTATCAGATTCTGTTGCAGAAAAATTACGATAAATTCTCATTCATTGACCATTCATACCATAATCATTATCTAATCTTGGATCAGGTTCAGTTTCCTTAACTACTTTAATAAAAAGTTCATTTCTTTCTGTTTGATCTTGTAAATTAACACTATCAGGAATAGTAGCATCATTAGAAGAAGATCTAAAATTTATTTTATTTTCTAAAATTCAAGTGGTAACTTTATCATTATCAGTCTCCTTTAATATCGGATCTGTTGAATGTTTTGTAATCCATTCCTTAATAAAAGTATTAATAGATTGAAGAATATTGGGTGCTGTTTTTTTTAAAAAAACATCACGATATAAATCATCTGCTGCTGTTTTAAAATGGTTTTTTAAATTCTCATTAGCAGCATTTTTTGACTTTAATAATAATTGACCATAGATGCTTGCTTTAACATTATTATTATTCAAATTAAAAAATAAAGGATTATCTGGGTTTGTTCATCTTATATCATTAAACCCAGTAATATTACCTGTATTATCACGAGTATAATCAATAGTTAAGTTATCTTTAGTGATTGGTAGGATTTCTTGATCTGTGCCTATTTTTGTATCATCAAAATAAAGCGCTTTAGTACTTTTACTATCAGTTCCATTTTGAACATAAAATCGACCTAACTTTAAACTAAAAGCTTGATTAGCAATTTGTTTAATACCTTGCGACACTGGTGAATAAGGTAAAACAGCATCAAACTTAAGATCATTTAATCCTAATTGATTGCTTCCTTCAATCATTCTAACGTACGAAATTCAACTTCCAGTAACCAACGAAGTTGCAAAAGCAGTAAGTAATAATAAAATAACTAATTGTAATTTACTTTTTCATGTAGCAACTAAAGTCTGCTTTAATAGTAACGCATTCTTAAATAAACTTTTTTTTGTTTTTTTATTAGTAGACACCATTTTTTTATTATTCGCTTTTTCGCGTTTATTTAACCTTGCCATTACAGTTCTCCCTAATTCCTGAAATTAAAATTTTGCATTTAATTTTAATTATTAAGTTCACATATGGATTAATAATATCACACTTATACAAAATTAATATATAGGATAATTTTAAAATAATGTTTAATTTTTCTCTGTTTGATATATTACCATATTTAAATTGTTTATTTAAATAAATTTTAAAATTAAAATAACTAATGATACAATTTGTAAGAAATGAATTTAATTATTTTCAGAGTTAAATGTATTAAATTTTAATAAAATAAAATTGACAAAAATAACACTTTATTTAAGGAGAACTGCTATGAAAAAAGTATTTACCAAGTTAGGAATTATCTTAATAGCAAGTGCCACTATTTTACCTCTATCAGCTTGTACCTTTAATTTTTATGTTAACCGTGTAACTAATAGTATCGCTAAAAGTTTTGCTGACCAAACTTCTGCTTTAATTAAAAGTATGGTTATGTCAAAAGAGTTAGGCGCTGATACTAGTAGTACTAATGATGATATTATGGGAAAAATTAAAAATAATAGTATTAATAATTTAACTAAAAATACTAGTTTAGATAATTGAGGTGATTTACAAACACGTTGAGGGGAAAATGGAAAAATTGATGTAAATAATTTTGATCCTGATAATTTTTTTAAAGCTTCTGGAACAGGTGAATTAACTAAAACCATCAATAGTAAAAAACAAGTTAATGATGTTTTTTCATCACTTGATTATATTAGAACTATATCAATTATGGCTAACCCACAATTAGAAAATATAGTTGTAGGTGCTGGTATGGACCCCATTTCTAGTTTTTTAAAATCATTACAAGGTGACTTAAGCACTTTACCAGCTGGATTACAATTAGTTGCTAATTTAATTAATAACTATGGTCCTAATTTTTTAAATCCGCTAACTAGAATATTTGGTAATTTAGTCAATGGCAGTTGATCTGATCAACAAACTTCTACACCCACTGATGAAGAAACATTAACTAAGTTTATGAATAATTGAAAAGATGATAGTGGTCAACCTTATAGCACTTGAAATAATGGAGAAAGATGAAAAATAGATCCACACGCTAAAATGATAATAGATATACCACTTTATCTTGGTCACAAAGTAAGTAATTGAAAGTCAAAACAAGATTATGATTTATATCATGGTGGCACTTTAATTAATTACTTGTTTTGAAAAATGAGTAAAGACAATAAAATTTTTGGTAAAGATGGTAAAAGTCCACGATATTTAGGTAATATTCTTTCAGAACATATAACACTTGATGGGAGTTGAACAAAACCAAGTGAAATAAAAGTTAATTTTGATAATATAGGTTTTTTTGATGATATTAAAAGATACCTTCCCTATCTTTTAACTAACCCACTTTATATCTTAACAATTATTGAAGCAATTATTCCTGTTATTAAAAAATGAATATTAGATATGCCAGATATTACTGAAGGTGTTAAAAACTTAACAATTGGTAATGGTTATCCATCAAAGCCAAGTGCTGGTAGTTATAATTTACTTGATATTATTAATACTATAAAATCTTTAATTAGCCAACCAGAAAAATTAAAACAAATACTTCTAACCGTATTTGGTAAAACTACAGCAGAAACTCGTGGTTTTGATACATTTCTTTATGATATTAAACTTAATTTAACAATACCAAAACCAAACTCTATATCAGCAATTTTAACCTTAGGTGGACTTATTGGTGATAATGGATATCCAGATGTTGATAAATTAATTGATACCATTATTAAAGCAATTAATACAGATAGTGTTAAAAACATTATTACTAGTATTACTGATCTAATTACCAAAATTTCAGAACAATATCCAGGTAATGAAGGTATTAATATTGATTTACAAGATTTAGAGAATTTTTTATTTAATAATACTACTGGTCTCTTAATAATTTTTAAAAATGATACTATTGTTACTCTAAAAAACATAATTAATAAGAGTGATGTAACAGCAACCGATGTCGAAGAATTATATAAATCATTAGGTGGGCACATTAATAAAGATGATCCAGAATATCCAACTTTTACTCAAGGTTCAATACTGGATATTTTACAAAAAACTATGTTTGAACCACACAGTCAACTAAATAATATTTTAAATTTATTACTTGGTACTACTGATGAAAGTCATAAATTAGGAATTAAAAATATTATTACTACTAATAATAATCAATGAATTAAAGATAACTATGAAGTTTATTTTGATGCTGATAACACAACCGGCATTAATAAAAAAATAGGTAATACTTCTAATATTACTATGACTAAAACTACCATCAATAATATTGAAACAATTAATTTAAAATATGATTTTACATATAAAATTAAAAACACTACATATCATTTTATTATCACTGCTATTGATATTGAAAATTTAATTGATTTTCAAGGTATACGTACTTTTAAATTTAAAAGTATTACTCTAGTAAAATAAAAAACTAATTTTAATAATATTATTTACTAGATATTTAATAAAAAATAATAGTTATCATAATAATAATTATTTTTAACTATAAAATATATGACTATATACTATACAATTTTAATTTTAATGCTATACTTAATTAAGTGCTTATTAATCTCATTATATCAGATATTATTATCAGATTTATCAATTAGGCGCCAGAAAGAAGAGGCATTGTTAATGGAAAACAATCAAACAATCGAAGCATTATTAGAAGAAATTAAAGTTTTAAAAGAAACAGTAATTACTATTAATGCAAGTTTAACAACACTTGTAAAAATCACAGAAGAACGTGAAAAACGTTTTGCTGAACGTGGAGCAAGAACACAAGGGGATAGAAATTCTTCTGATCGTGGAAACTTTAGACCACGTTCTGACCGTGGTGATTCTAGTTGAGGAAACAGTGGTGGATTTAGCAGACGAGACCGTGACGACCGTAATCGTAAAGGATAATTTAAACAAATAAAAAAACTTATAACTAAATCTTAGTTATAAGTTTTTTTATTTGTTTAAATGTATAAATTAAATATTAAAAATAACTATTTTAATTTCACTAATTTGTTAATTTTTCAAAATCTAAAACACCATCAACTCAACTATTATTAAAATTAGTATCATGAGTTGTCAATAATACAGTGCCTTCAAATTCTTGCAATGCTTTTAATAAAGACTCTTTAGCTAAAACATCAATATGATTAGTTGGTTCATCTAAAATTAATAAGTTGTAAGGTTTTAATGCCAATGCTGCTAATCTAACCTTAGTTTGTTCACCACCAGAAAGTAAGTTCATTGGTTTCATTACTAAATTACTACGCAAGCCAAAACTTGCTAAAATTCTTCTAATCTCAACATCATTTAATTTAATATCTAACTCTTTTAAATAATTAAATGGAGTAGTACTAGTCATTACTTCAGTCTGATGAAAATATGCTACTTGCATTCGATCATCTAAATTAATATTTCCAGCAAGTGCTGGAATATTACCGGCTAATGTTTGCAAGAAAGTAGTTTTACCAATTCCATTATACCCTTTAACAACTCACTTACTACCAGTCTTAATAACAAAAGTAAGTGGCTTAATTAATGGTTTATGATAACCTATTTCAAGGTTTTTAGCTTGCACAGCAATTGAACTCGTTGTTTTATAATACTTAAAATAAAACTTTGGAGGAGACTGGATTTGCTGTTTTTCTAAAACATTAATTTTAGATAATTGTTTTCTTCTTGATTCAGCACTTTTAGCAGTTGAAGCACGTGCTGCATTTTTACTAATATAAGTTTCTAATTTTTCAATTAATTTCTTTTGATTTGAATATGCTGATTCATATTGACGATGATGTAAACTTTTTTGTTCTAAAAAACTTTCAAAATTACCAACATAACGAGTAATCATATAATTATCAATATCGAAAATAATATTACATGTTGTATTAATAAAATTACGATCATGTGACACCAATAAAAATGCACTAGGGTAATTTTGTAAAAACTTAGCTAATCAATTAATTTGTTCAATATCTAAAAAATTAGTTGGTTCATCAAGTAATAAAAAATCATCTTCATTTAATAATAATTTTGCTAATAACACTTTTGCTCTTTGACCACCACTTAAACTACCTAAAGTTTGTTCTAAAAGCTGTAAATTAATACCCAATCCATCAACTAAACGACCAATTTTTTTACTAATAGTATCAAATCCTTGGTGTGTCAATTCATCTTGAATTTTCATTGCTTTCGATAATAACTCTTCACTATAATTATTAACCATTTCTGCATATAAGTTTTCCATTTGTTGTTCACGTTCAAAAAGTTTTTGATAACTTTCACGCAAATATTGTAAAACTGTTAATTCTAAATTAACCTCTTGATGTTGATCCAAATACCCAATTTTAATTTTAGGATGAATATTTAAATTAATATGATCTGCAGATACTGTTCCATTAATAATATTTAATAATGTTGTTTTACCAACACCATTCATACCAATTAATGCCACATGTTCACCTTTATTAATTTGTAAAGTGGCGTTTTTATATAAAACTTTTCCACCATTAGCATGTGTTAAATTCTCAATTGTGACAATACTCATCTTATACCTCATTAATATTTTTTTAATTACTTAGTAATAATAACATGAATATTAGCCATAAAATAAGAGAAAATAGAAAATAGTATTAATTTTATAGATTAAAATTTTATTATTATCAACAAAATTGTTAACTTATTAATTATGTTGAAATAAACATTTTACTTTATTTCAAGTATTAGCTGAAATTGGAATATTATTAAGACATATTCCGTAATTAAATTTAATTAATTGTCAATAAAATTGTTTTAAAACTATTTAGTGTTATTGAATATAGAAATAAATATTTTTTGAAAAAATAGTTTAAAAAATGAGTTTACATTTTAAACAAAAAATTGTTAATAATATTTTTATATTAACTCGATAAAAATTTAAATTTTAAAAAAATATTTTTAATATTTTTTTTATTTTAATGGTTTTATTTTATTAAAAATTTCACAAAGTAAGTTAAATCTTAAGTACATAAGTCTAAATTTAGATTTTCTACATTTATTTACTAAAATTTTGAATCTTTTCAATCAAGCAAAGACATGTTCAACTTTAATTCTAATTTTAGATACAATCTTATTGTATTTTCTTTCTTGTTTAGTTAATTTTTTATTTTTAGTTCTTTTAATTGGTATTATTGTATTTTTATAAATATTTTGTATACCTTGATATCCTAAATCACCAATAATTATTGTTTTTTCTGAAAATTCAAGATTTGAATTTTTTAATATTTGAAAATCATGCACTTTACCATTATCAGCAAAAATATCAACAATTTTTTTATTAAAAAAATCATATACAATTTGAAATTTTATAGAATACATTCAACTTTTACCAGAAAAATATTCTAACTGTAGTTTTTTTTAGTTGGTCTTCCAATTTCAATCTCAGTTGAATCAATTAAATAAAATTGAAATTCATTTGAATTTTCTTGTTTTTTATCAATTTTTAATTTATATCTTTCTTTTAAAAATTGGTAATCTTTGTGGTTACTAAGTTTATTTTCTACTCAAGTAATATTTCGAAAACAACTTGATGGGCTCATTTTAGATTTAATACTCATTTGAAAAAAAGTATAATATTCTTTTCAGTATAATAAAGTCATCATTAATCTTTCTTCTACTGAAAGTTTATTTTTTCGACCTTTATTTTTTTCTAATTTTTCTATTTCAATTAATTTTTCTATTTCAATTAATTTTTCTATTTCAATTAATTTTTCTAACATTTCATTAAAATGAAAACGTTTTATACCAAAATATCTGTAAAATTCTTCATTTTTTAATTTTTTTAAATTTTCAAAAATCATTTTTATCAACACTTTTCTAAATTTATTGTTAATAACAAAATTATAAAATAAATTTTAAAATTATTAATTGACTTTTAAAAAATTTAATTACGGAATATGTCTATACTATCTTTTCTCATATCTCATCATTACTAAAATAAATTCTAGTCACAATGCAAGAACCATTATCTTTATCTTTTATTTTCTCAAAAAAATATTCATAAATTATAATATCCTTATTAATTTCTGTTTTATATACAAAATCATTTTCTGATTTTAGTTTATATGTTATTAATTCTCTCTGTATTTTCTCTTTATTTTGATGTAAAGGTTCATCTCTAGTAATTCATGCACCTTGTTTTACAATATTACTTAGGGCTTTTGATAATATCGGTTTCATTTTTTTCTCCTTATTTGATTAAAAAATAAAAAACCCATTTACTTTAAAATAATAAAGTAATAGGTTTAAATAAAAACTCATATACAGACCAAATATCTTGTTATATTTTATATAATTTTTAAAACAAATTTATTTTTTCAAACTAGATCCCGCTTTGTTTTGTTTTTGTTGTTTTTTTTCTTCTTTTTCTCTTTTTCATCTTTCTCTAGTTTCATTCACATCATTAATTTCCCATTTAGCAACTTTGGCCACTTGCCACTTGCCACTTGCCACTTAGCCCTTTTTACTAGACCATTAATTTAAAAAACCTGAATGTATTCTAAAAACAATTGTGTTATATAATTAACACTAATTTTAACCTGAAAGGATTTTTATTAATGGATAAAATTAAACAAATAGCATTAGTAATTAACAAATTAAATATCAAAGAAAAAATTAAAATTATTGATGATTGTAAAAATCAATATTCAATTAGAAACCTATGTCAATATCTTCAATTAAACAGATCAACATATTACTTTTTAAAAAATAAACAAAAACCTATTAAAAAAGAAGAAAATCATATTATTAAATGCAATCATAAATATCAAAAAATATGCCAACTTTTAATCGAATTTCATTCTACAAGAAAAGGCAGAATTTATGGATATTTAAGAATTTTTTCAGCTTTTAAAGAGTGATTAAAACAAGAAAAAAATATCATTTTAAATATAGAATTATCAATAAAACAAATGCGAAAAATTATGAAAGAACACAATATTCAAGGATTAAAACAAACTAAAAATAACTATCCTAAAAACAAAAAAAATCCAAATAAGTGAATACCTACAATGGATAAAGTAAACAAAGATTATAAAAGTACAACCTCTTCAAATCAAATTTGATCAATGGACACTAAACAAATAAATACTAAAGAAGGATGATTATATCTTTTTGTAATTATTGATTTTTATTCAAATAATGTTGTTAGTTATAATATTGCTCCTAATAAATCATATCAGGATTTAATTCTTCCTGCTCTTGAAAAAATCAACAAACAATTTTCTTGAAATCAAGTAAAAAATGTTATTTTACATTCAGATAACGCCAACGAATTTTATTGTCAGGATATCACAAAATGAGCAGAGGATAAACAAATAATTTTAAGCAAAAAACAACCTTATGATATTGGTGGTAATGTATTATCTGAAAACTGATTTTCTCATTTATCTCAAGAATGACTACCTAAAGGATCAAATCAATATTTATCCATCAATGAAGCTATAAATGATGTAAATCAATATGTTATGTTTTATAATTATGAAAGAATACATTCTAAATTTCTAAAACCACCAATTTTACAAATTAAAATTTAGAATTTTATATCAAAAATGGTCCAGTAATTAAGGGCCAACCACCTATCAAAGAAAAAATTAAAATTATTGATGATTGTAAAAATCAATATTCAATTAGAAACCTATGTCAATATCTTCAATTAAACAGATCAACATATTACTTTTTAAAAAATAAACAAAAACCTATTAAAAAAGAAGAAAATCATATTATTAAATGCAATCATAAATATCAAAAAATATGCCAACTTTTAATCGAATTTCATTCTACAAGAAAAGGCAGAATTTATGGATATTTAAGAATTTTTTCAGCTTTTAAAGAGTGATTAAAACAAGAAAAAAATATCATTTTAAATATAGAATTATCAATAAAACAAATGCGAAAAATTATGAAAGAACACAATATTCAAGGATTAAAACAAACTAAAAATAACTATCCTAAAAACAAAAAAAATCCAAATAAGTGAATACCTACAATGGATAAAGTAAACAAAGATTATAAAAGTACAACCTCTTCAAATCAAATTTGATCAATGGACACTAAACAAATAAATACTAAAGAAGGATGATTATATCTTTTTGTAATTATTGATTTTTATTCAAATAATGTTGTTAGTTATAATATTGCTCCTAATAAATCATATCAGGATTTAATTCTTCCTGCTCTTGAAAAAATCAACAAACAATTTTCTTGAAATCAAGTAAAAAATGTTATTTTACATTCAGATAACGCCAACGAATTTTATTGTCAGGATATCACAAAATGAGCAGAGGATAAACAAATAATTTTAAGCAAAAAACAACCTTATGATATTGGTGGTAATGTATTATCTGAAAACTGATTTTCTCATTTATCTCAAGAATGACTACCTAAAGGATCAAATCAATATTTATCCATCAATGAAGCTATAAATGATGTAAATCAATATGTTATGTTTTATAATTATGAAAGAATACATTCTAAATTTCTAAAACCACCAATTTTACAAATTAAAATTTAGAATTTTATATCAAAAATGGTCCAGTAATTAAGGGCCAACCACCATTAGTTTCTGTTTTTCATGGGTTTGGCATTTTTTAATTTTCTCCTTACTTCAATTTGAATATTTTTTCTCAATTTTAAATATTAAATATTCGACATCATTATATATCTTTTTTATTTTTTTTAAATAATTTTTTACAAAATTTTTATAACTAAAATTAAAACTATAAGACTATAAGTTTAACCACATATTTTTGTTTTATTACTTTTATTAGTGCTTAAAAATTTCATAATATGTAAAAATTTTTACTAACAATAAACACTCCATTAATGCACTAATATTTTTTATAAAACTAAGATAAGTAGGGTAAAATTATTGCAATTTTTCCAAAAATATTTATCAAAAAAATAAAAAAGATATATAGAGTATGAATATATTTTTCAAAAAAAACTGAAAATATAAATTATTTCTAAAAATAATAACAAATTTCCTTGCAATTTAAATATTATTTGTTATTATTCTTATAAGGATTTAGATAGCCTAGGTCCTTTAAAATTAAGGTAATATGTCAAAACATTATTCAATTATAATATTTTTAAATATAAAAAATTTAAAATTAATCTAAAACCCCTAATTTAAACTCTATAACCCCAATAACCTTAAGTTTTATTTATAAATAATCCCCCCTTTTTTTATAAATGACATATTACCTTAGCAATAATTCTTGTGTAGACAAGAGCTGAAAAGCTCTTGTTTTTTATATATAAAAAAGAAAAAATGAATTTAAAAATTAAAAATTGAATGTTATAATAAAAGTTAAGGATCTATTTATAAATATCCTTAATATTTAAATAATTAAGTTACAGAACTCTAATCACTATAAATATAATAATTCTCTTAAAATTAACCCTAAAACCTTATATTTATAATGTTTTCTACACAATTAAATCTGTAACTTAATTATTGTTCGATAGCAAGAAAAAAATCTTGTTTTTTTATATGCTAATTTTTTAATTTTATATGAAGTTATACTTACTTATTGTTATAATAGTTTTATGAAATTAGGTGAATAAATGAAAAAAGCATTAATTATTGATGGTAACAATTTATTATTTAAAGCATATTATGCTACTGCATACCAAGGAGTTAATCTACATTCGCTACAGGGTATTCCAACTAATGCCGTCTATGCTTTTATTAGAATGTTGACTAAGTACTTAAAATCTAACAACTATGCTAGTGTTTTTGTTGCATTTGATGCTGGTCGTAAAACATTTCGTCATGAAACTTTAGCAACATATAAAGGAAAAAGAAGTGAAACTCCGGTTGAGTTAATTGAACAATTTAATTTAGTTAAAGTATTTTTAGACTTAGCACAAATTCCTTGGGGACAAATAAATAATTATGAAGCTGATGATATTATTGGCAGCATTGTTAAAAATAAAGTTGCTAGTAATTATCAAATTGATATTATGAGTAGTGATAAAGATTTATTACAACTATTAGATAACAATATTAAAATTCTTAATCCACAAAAAGGGATGAGTGATTTAAAGGTTATTACTATTTCTACATTTCAATCAGAATATGAATTATTACCTTATCAAGTTACCGATTTAAAGGGATTAATGGGTGATAGTTCTGATAATTTACCTGGCATTAAAGGAATTGGTCAAAAAACTGCTATTAGTTTATTAAAAGAATATGACACATTAGAAAACATTATTGAAAATGTAGAACAATTAAAACCAAATGTTAGTAAACTAATTAAACTTAACTTTAATAATGGTATTATTTGTAAACAACTAGCACAACTTAATTTAAATACACCAATTACTGGTAATTTAGAAACGTTTAATTATAATGTTGAAAATTTAAATAATGAAAAGTTACAAGACTTTTACAAACAATATAATATGAACTCTTTATTAACACAAGACACTAATCCTAAAACTAATAAAAATAGTACATCTCACGTTCAAATTATAAATAAATGAAATCAAGAATGAAATTGTGATTCAAATTACTTATGATTAGAAATTTTTGGTGATAATTATAATCGTGATAATATTATTGGTTTTGGTATTAAAAATGAAAAAGGAACATTTTATATTAATAAAATTAATGCAATTAATTGTCCTAATTTTCAACATTTCTTACAAAATAAAAAACTACAAAAAATAACTTGAGATTTAAAAAAGGTTATTATCGCAGGACTACGTTTAAAATTGATAATAAATAATATTATTTTTGACCATATGTTAGCTGCTTACCTTCTTTATGCTAATGAAAAAATATTACCAGAAAACATTGCTGTTATGCTCAATGTCAATGTTAAAGAAAATTTAAGTGCTGATGATTTCTATGGCAAAGGTATTAAAAAAAATATTCCCAATGATGAGAAAGAAATAGCTATTTTTTTAGAAAAAAAATTAAATTTTTTAACAGATTCTCATCTCATTCTTATAAAAAAATTAAAAGATACTAATAACTGAAATTTATATCAAGAGATTGAACTACCTGCTGCTTTTGTATTAGTAAATATGGAGTGTAATGGTGTTAACATTGATCAAAAAAAATTAAAACTACTAACTGATAAAACTTTACTAAAAATCCAAGATTTAGAATTACAAATTAAAAAAGAAAGTAATAGTAATTTAAATCCAAATTCACCAAAACAAATTAGTGAATACTTATTTAAAGAATTAAAATTACCTAATTATAAAAAAGGTAGTACTGCTTTTGAAGTTTTAATTAGTTTAAAAAATCAACATCCAATCATCGATATTCTTTTAGAATATCGTAAATTACAAAAATTATATTCCACTTACTTACTTGGTTTACAAAAATATATTTTTGATGATGGTAAAATTCATAGCATTTATAATCAAGTACAAACCAGTACTGGCAGGTTATCTTCATTAGATCCTAATATGCAAAATATTAGTATTCGCGATAAAGAACAAAGAGAAGTTCGCAAAATCTTTATTCCAAGCAAACCACATACTAAAATACTATCCTGTGATTATTCGCAAATTGAATTAAGAATATTAGCTCATATTAGTGAAGATGAAAATTTAATTAAAGCTTTTCAACAAAAGCATGATATTCATCGCGAAACTGCAAGTAAAATATTAAATATACCTTTAGCAGAAGTTACTAACGAACAAAGACAAAATGCAAAAGCTATTAATTTTGGCATTGTTTATGGCATTTCTAGTTTTGGTTTATCACAACAAATAGGAATTAAAGTTGAAGACGCTAAAATATTTATTAATAAATATTTTTCGGTTTTTCCAAAAATTAAAAGTTATATTAATAATATAATTGATTTTTGTGAAAAAAATGGATATGTTCAAACAATTTTTAATCGTAGAAGAGAAGTAATGGAAATTACAAATAAAAATAAGGTGATTCAAAATTTTGGTAAACGAATAGCAATGAACATGCCAATTCAAGGTAGTGCTGCTGATATTTTAAAATTAGCAATGAATAAAATTTATGAAGAAATAAAAAAACAAAATATTGATGCAATATTAATTGCACAAATTCATGATGAATTAATTTTTGAAGTTGAAGATAATAAAGTTAATGATGTTATTACTAAAATTACTAAAATTATGTCTAATGTTACTAAATTAAAAGTTCCCTTATTAATTAATACTAGTATTGGTAATAACTGATTTGAATTAAAATAAATTTTTAAAAATTTATTAATATTTAAAACAAATTAGTTTATTATATTTTATTGGAAGGAAAATAAAAATGCCAGAATTACCCGAAGTTGAAACTGTTCGCAAAACTTTACAACCACTTTTAACTAATCATAAAATTATTGGTGTTAGAATTCTTTTAAATAAAATTATCAAAACACCAAGTATTGAACAATTCACAAAACAAATTATTGGACAAACAATTAATGATGTTCAAAGAGTTGGTAAGTTATTAATATTTATATTAGATGATTATGTATTATTAAGTCATTTACGAATGGAAGGAAAATATTATTTTCAACAAAATAATCAATCAATAAATTGAAAACATGTCTTATTAATATTAGAATTAGACAATAAATACGAATTAAGATATCATGACACAAGACAGTTTGGAACCTTTCATTTGCAAACTAAAAATGAATATCAAAACATAAAACCTTATATTAATATTGGTCCAGAACCTTTTAATAAAAATGTTACTGCTGAATATTTAAAAAATAAATGAAAAAATAAAAGTCAAAGTATTAAAGCAACATTATTAGAACAAAATGTTATGAGTGGTTTAGGAAATATTTATGCAGATGAAGTATTATTTTATGCTAGTATTCATCCGCAAAGTATTACTAAAAGTTTAACACTTAAACAATTATGAGAAATCATTAATAAAGCAAGATTTGTGCTTGATAAATCAATAAAACTTGGTGGATCAACAATTAGTAGTTATACTTCAAGCCTTGGTGTAACAGGTTACTATCAACAAGAATTACAAGTTCATACTAGAGCAAAAATGCCTTGTTTTAAATGCCATACTATTATTAAAAAAATAAAAATAAACCTTCGTGGAACTTACTTTTGTAATCACTGTCAAATTAAATATTAACTGTGGAAAACTCAAAAGTATATATTAATAAAGAATATTTTTAATAAAAAAAGTGGAATAAATGTGGATAAGTATGTGTTTTAATCATTTCACTTTATTTATATTCTTTATGTGCATATAATTATCATACCATGAAAGAAATGGATAGTAAAAAGAAAGTTAGGGAATGAATATGAACAGAACAATAAATGATATTGATATTTTTAAGTTGAACCAATCAGAATATATTAGTAACGAAGATTACCAAATTTTATTTATGTTATATCAACCAATAATTGGTATTGAAGCAATAAATTTATATTTAACTTTAGTTCAAGAAAAGTTATTAACAAAACGTATTAATCTTGATTTCAATCATGGACGAATTAAATCTTTATTAAAAATAACTTCCACTCAATTACTTGTTGCTTTCCAACAACTTGAATCTGTTAACCTTATCAATACTTACTACTATTCTTTAAAATCTACTTACATTTATCAATTGTGTTCTCCCTTATCTGCTGATGATTTTTTTGCTAATACCCATTTAAACTCAGAACTACTTAAACAATTAGGAACTTTAAATTATGAAAGACAAAAATTTTATTTTTTGAAAAATGATATTGAAATTACAGAAAATTATGTTAATATTACTCAACAGGAAAATACTATCCCTCAATCTTTAAAATTAAAAACAGCACTTAATAATATTTATGTTAAACAAGAGCAAACATCAATTTCTAGACCAATTTATTCATTTCAAAATAAAAATCAAATTAATACTATGAAAGTTAATTTAAATTCTAATGGTAATACAATTATATCTAAAGATAATTCTGATGTTATTAATACCACATTAAATTTAATGCAACAAAAATTACCTGAAGAATATTTAAAAAATTTAACTGGTAAAATACCAACTGATAAATTAAAAACAACATTAGAAATATTAACTAATAACTTTCAATTAAATAATGCTGTAATTAACTGCTTAATTGAATATGTTTGATTTAAAAATAATAAACGTTTAGAACCAAACTATATTATTAAAATTGCTGAAACCTTTCAAGAAAATCAAATTAATAGTATTGATGATGCTTTATCTCATTTAAAACTTGCTTATGCTCGTAGCAAAAAAAATCCACAGCAACAATTTCAACAAGAATCATTATGATCTACTACAGAACAATCAACAACAAATAATTTCAATAAAAAATTAATTAAAAAATATAAGGTTGATAATATTAAAAAAGATATAAAATTAACTCAAGAAGAAATAAAGAATATTTTAAAGGAATTTGATGCCCATTAATTTAATTATTAAAAGACACTATTATTAAGTAAGGAAATGATTATCATGAAACTTAAAGCGACAACTATCTTAAAAGAAAACATTAACAATGCTGAACTTCATGACTTTATTAAAAAAAACAACTTAACTAACAGCAAACTAGAACCATATGTTGATTTATTAAAAACTTATATTGATAGCTACAATTTATGTAAAAAACGAGAGAATCTTAGCAAATGTCTACAAAATGTTAAAGGATATCGTTATAAACTAGTAATGTTACCTAATCAAAAAATAAGTTTAGTACTAACGGATTGTCTTCATTCTATTAATAGATCTGTCCAACAACAAGTACATAATAATTTTTTAATTAAATACTATGATGATAAACTTTTATCACTTTCATGAAGTAAAAATTTTAATGCCTCAACTAATGCAAGAAAAGAAATCATCCAGTATTTACATCAATCTTTAAAACACAAAAGTTATCAAGGTTTATACTTATATGGTGACACAGGTAGTGGCAAAACTTTTATTTTTATCTTATTTGCAAATAAATTAATTCAAAAAAATCAAACTGTTTGTTTTATTGTATGACCTGAATTTGTTATGGACATTAAAAAAAGTTTTAAAAATGATACTGATACTAATCAGCAAATTGAACAATTAAAATCATGTGACTTATTATTTATTGATGATTTAGGCGGTGAAACTGTTAGCGCTTGAGAGCGTGATGAATTATTATTTAGTATTCTTAATGCACGAATTTTACCATTAAAAACTACATTTATTAATTCTAACTATAGTATTAGTGAACTATATCAACATTATTATTTAAAAAATAGTAAATCAGAAGAAATTAAAGTTAAACGTTTATTAGAACGTATTCAAACTTTAACTATACCAATTGAATTAACTATTGAAGAATCACAAACTACCATTGAAAATAATATTAATATTGACAATATTAATAATGAAATAGAATATATACCAATATAAATTTCATAAAAAAATAAAAGGGAGATTGTCAAAAATCCGGAATAAATTAATTCATATAGTCTTATTATTATGTTAGACAAGAAATAATTTGGATTTTTATGAAATTGTACTTAAATAATATAATTTTTTTAAATTTATTGCAACTAAAATACTTATAATTAAGTTTGTTAAATGTTAAACTTATGAAATAAAATTAAGGAGAATTTAAAGATGACAATTAAAGCACTTAAAAAATTACAGTTAATAACTGTATTACTATTTATTTTTAGTATTTTAATTATGACTATAGGTTTAACTCTTATAGGTTCTTGTGATTATCATTCTCATATTTATAATTTATTAACAAAAAAACATATAAATCTAGAAAAAAATGGATTTGGAATATTAAGTACAACCAGTATAATCCATATTTTAGGTTGTTCTCCGAAATTTGTATGTTCAATAACTAATTGTAATGGAAATTATTATAATTGAATTCAAGGGTGGTTGTCAAAGTTACGAAATAATTTATTATCATATTAGTAACTTATTTCCAAAAATGAATTATTTGAAAAATAATGAAAATTAGATAAAATTACTCTCTTTAACCCTTAAATTTAAATTTATATTCGACGTATTTTAAAAAATATACATTTAAAAAAATAAAAATTATTCTCAAAGTTATTAAGGAAAAAGACAAGAAATAATCTTGTCTTTTTTTTGTAATTGTAAAATTTTAAAATTTTTAATAACCGTCTTTAACGCTATTATCAACACGTGTTAGGGAACTAAAAAAGTGAACTACAACACAGTTGTTAAAAATAGTAGCTAGAACATGTGGACTTGCATGGATAAATAAAAAGTGGAGTGATACCTAATAAAATATACTAACCATTTAATGGTAATTCTTGGGGTGGGAGCGAATTGGAAACTAGTATATATAGACCTGTTGTAGGGACCTATTGTATTAATTCTATTCTTTATTTAACCAACCTTGCCACCCCCCAGTGAGCAAGTGTTGGTTTTATTTTTTATTTTTTTTGAAAAATTTTTTGGGCGAGAAAATAAATTTCAAACTTGTAAAAAAAATTGAGCGGGACCGGTTCAATTAAAGTATTAATTTGTTAAACGCAAATTAAATAAATATTGAATCGAATGCCTCAATGTTTTTTTAAAATTTCACAATTTATTTTTGAGCCCATAATTACTGGAATGAATAAAACGAATAGTATTAATAATATAAAAATCAAAATATATGTTCTTTATGCTAGAAGCAACAGAACATATTAGGAAAGGATTATTATGGCAATAGAAATTCTTGATTATGAAGCACTAAGAAAGATTGATAAAAAAATTAAAAAAAGAAGAAAAAGATGTGTTGAATGTAATGAATTATATGAAGATGACAAAATCAATATGCTTTATCACTTTAAAACAGAATTAGAAGCAGAACAACATGATATTAGAAAATTTGAAGATGATTATGATATTGATGAACATTTGGATTATACAAAACCATTTGGATATGTTTGTGATTGATGTAGAAGTGATTAATTATGCAAAAAAAGTATTTTTGTTGAACATGTAAACAACATAAATTAGATTATTTATTCTTTAATACTGATGATATAAAAACAAGAAAATATTTTTTAAGAGATAACAATAATAAAGCAATTTGTTATGACTGTATTTTAAATATTAGGTTAAGTAGGAGGTATAAATATGGATAAAGAATATTTAACTAAAAGAGGAACGATTTACATAACGGACAGTGATGATATTGAATTTAAAATAGGACTAATTAAACTGATTGATGATTTAAAAAAAGATAATTTAGTTTGTGGTCATAAAGAATTTATTGAAGAATGTAAATATTGTTGATGTAATTGTGATTTAGAAATTATTAAAACAGTTATTAGAGGTTAACTTAATTAATGCAATATGATTTAATTATTGGAATTGACCCAGCAGGAATTGGTAATAATGGAATTGTTATATATTCAAATGAAACTAATAATATTATTTTTAATGAAACATTCAATACATTAACTGTTTTATGGACTAAAAATATGTATAAAGAAAAATTGCAATTAATTAAAGAAAAATTTATTGATAAAAAAATATTAGTTATTGTAGAAAATTTCTTTTTAAGTTCAAAACAATTATTAACTAATCCATTATCAACTCCTAAAATTATCGGTGCATTAATGGTATTAGTTCAAGATGTTTTTAACTGAGATTATTTCGCAAGTCACCCAAAAAATAAAAATAAAATAGAAAATTATAAAGGAAATATAAAATTAACAAAACATGAACAAGATACTTATAAGCATATTCAATATTATTTAAAAAATCATAAAAAAATATTAATTTTTGATAATTATTTAAGGAAATTATAAAAATGAAAGATAAAGCAAATTATGTCAAATTAACAGTAAAACTAAGTAACACTATTGAAGCAAAATATTACGAAAAAGGTAATAAGGAATTATATTAGGTGGTTGGGGTGGTTGGCCCTTAATTACTGGACCATTTTTGATATAAAATTCTAAATTTTAATTTGTAAAATTGGTGGTTTTAGAAATTTAGAATGTATTCTTTCATAATTATAAAACATAACATATTGATTTACATCATTTATAGCTTCATTGATGGATAAATATTGATTTGATCCTTTAGGTAGTCATTCTTGAGATAAATGAGAAAATCAGTTTTCAGATAATACATTACCACCAATATCATAAGGTTGTTTTTTGCTTAAAATTATTTGTTTATCCTCTGCTCATTTTGTGATATCCTGACAATAAAATTCGTTGGCGTTATCTGAATGTAAAATAACATTTTTTACTTGATTTCAAGAAAATTGTTTGTTGATTTTTTCAAGAGCAGGAAGAATTAAATCCTGATATGATTTATTAGGAGCAATATTATAACTAACAACATTATTTGAATAAAAATCAATAATTACAAAAAGATATAATCATCCTTCTTTAGTATTTATTTGTTTAGTGTCCATTGATCAAATTTGATTTGAAGAGGTTGTACTTTTATAATCTTTGTTTACTTTATCCATTGTAGGTATTCACTTATTTGGATTTTTTTTGTTTTTAGGATAGTTATTTTTAGTTTGTTTTAATCCTTGAATATTGTGTTCTTTCATAATTTTTCGCATTTGTTTTATTGATAATTCTATATTTAAAATGATATTTTTTTCTTGTTTTAATCACTCTTTAAAAGCTGAAAAAATTCTTAAATATCCATAAATTCTGCCTTTTCTTGTAGAATGAAATTCGATTAAAAGTTGGCATATTTTTTGATATTTATGATTGCATTTAATAATATGATTTTCTTCTTTTTTAATAGGTTTTTGTTTATTTTTTAAAAAGTAATATGTTGATCTGTTTAATTGAAGATATTGACATAGGTTTCTAATTGAATATTGATTTTTACAATCATCAATAATTTTAATTTTTTCTTTGATATTTAATTTGTTAATTACTAATGCTATTTGTTTAATTTTATCCATTAATAAAAATCCTTTCAGGTTAAAATTAGTGTTAATTATATAACACAATTGTTTTTAGAATACATTCAGGTTTTTTAAATTAATGGTCTAGTAAAAAGGGCTAAGTGGCAAGTGGCAAGTGGCAAATACTTTATTTGGTACTGGATTATTACATCATTTAGAAAAGTTTGCATATAGTCAAGTTGTAGCAAAAAGTAAGAAAAAATTAAAAAAAGGCAAAAATAAAATACAAAAAGAAATTGAACATATAACACATAAAAAAACAAAAAAACATACTCATCATTATAAACAAGCATTTTTTAAGGAATGATAAATTATGATTAATAAACTTTGAACTGGTGTCAGTCTAGAAAATTATAATAACTGATATCCATTAACTGGAAAAATTACAGAAACCCCACCACAATATATCAATACATGACCAAATGTTAATGATTGATTTAAAACTTTTGCTATTCTCGCGCAAAATGATATTAATGCTTATCTTGATTTTATTTTATCTAAATTTCCTTTTGATAGTTTTAAAGATGAATTAATTAAAGAAACATTAAGAGATATGGTTTATGTAATGGTTGAACATTGAGTATTTAATCGTACACCAATTGAATTTAATGTTGATGCTACTATTCAATTTAATAATGGTACTCAATTTAGTGCAAATAGTACTCCTACAATTAATGTTTGAGATTTAGCACCTAGTAGAATGAAAATATGAGCAAGATTAACAGAATTAAAACAAATATTTTCAAGTTATAATGATGATGAAATAGATGTTGAAAAAATTGACTTAAAAGTATTTTATACTAGAAATCAAGTTGATGAATTAATTGAACAACAAAAAGAATTTACATTATCAAAACAAATTAAATTATATGATGATTTAGTTGATGATAATGAAAATGAAATATATAGAGGTCCTGTTAGTAAATTTATTAATAAAGGTTATGTTGCAACTGATTATGATAAAGAAACTGAAACAATGATTTTAGATTGACCTGATGAAATTGGTACATTACCCCCCGAAGCATTACAAAATAATCCACAAATTGGTGATTATACGCATGCACCAACTTGTGATTTTTCTGCTAAACAACAAAAACGAATTACTACTAATGAAAATGAAATTACCAAATTAAATACTGAATTAATTAAAGCAAATGAAAATATTAATGATGTTAAAAATAATTGATTTAATATTGAAACTAGTCCTTTATGAAAGAAAGTTAAAAATGAAAATATTAAAACAGATACATGATATATTATTGATTGAACATATTATTTTATTGATAGTAAACAACTTATTATAAGTAATAATAAATTAACTAAATCTAATATAAGAATTACTAATGGTCAAATAGAACAAAAACAAATAATAATTGAAAATATTGATATTAATATTGACAAAGTAACATTATTATATGATGTTGATTTAATAAAGTTTATTGCTACTAATAGCACAAAAAAATATACACCAATAATTCATAATATATATCAATATCAAGGAACTGGTACACCAATTGAATTTATAGCAGAAGATAGTATTGATAATGATTATTATACAAAGCAAGAAACTAATGACTTATTAAATAAAAAACAAGATAAATTAATTGCTGGTGAAAATATTAAAATTGAAAATAATGTTATTAGTACTACTAGTAGTGGTGGTGAATCATTATGAGAAGTTAATAAAGATAATCCTAATTTTATTAATTCAAAAGATGATAAAGGTATTAGTGCTAATAATAAAAGAATTATTGATGTTGGAACACCTACTTTTGAAACTGATGCAACTAACAAAGAATATGTTGATAATAAAATACCAGATTTAACTAATTATTATAAAAAATCTGTTTTTATGAAAGGATATTTTACATATAAAGATGATAGAGACCAATTATGAATAAATGATAGTTCAAATAGTTCTCTTGCTATCTCATTATTGCTTAATAATACTTATGGAAGATTAGAAACTAATAATAAAAATATTGTTGGTGCTATTAATGAAATAAATAAAAAACAAGTTAAAGAAAATTGAAAAGTAATAGGTAAAAGTATAAAAAATCGTAAATATGGTGATTTTAATCTTGCTTTTAATACTCTTTATAGAGTAATTATTACATGGGAATCTCCACCATTTCATCAAGTAAATACAAGAATAACAGTAGAATTTAAAACAGGTAATTATTTAGGTGGAATACATGGAAGTAAAATATTTCTTACAAAAGGTTTAATTAATAATGAAGAAGGTATTTTATATTTACAATTATTAGATATTAATAAATGACAATTAATTTTAGAAGGTGGAAATGAAAAATATGCAAATATTTTTTCATTAGAAGAATTACAAAATACAGTTAAAGTAGATATTATTCAACCTATAAAAATTACAAGTCATACTTTAAAAATAAATGAATTAAAAAATAATGAGATTAATATTGAATTACCAAATACTCCAACATCAACTCCAAATATTTCACAATGAAAAGAAGTAGGAGAAGTTATAACAGATAAAAATAATAATAATCAAAATTTTATAAAATATATATTTAAAGATAAAACACATTATAGAATATATATAAGTTATGGTGATTATACAAGTAAAGAAAATAATAAAAATTATAGTTGACAAATAATTAATTTTTATTATCAATTAGATACAAGTGTTGTAAAAAGTAGTTTATGAATAGCGAATAATAACAATAACCAACAAACTGAAATTAATATTTATAACAATAGAATAATGTGGGGTATGGGTAGAGATTATATTTTTAAAAAATTAGAAGAATTACAGGAATAAGATTATGTTTTTTAAAATTATAAAAATTATTTTAGGTTTAATTGGAGTTTTATTATCTTCTGCTGTTGCTGGTTTAATTATATTTATTATTGTAAAAATTGTATTAAAAATTAATCAAATTTTTTAAAAAGGTGGTGAATATTATGTTAGGTAGATTTTTTAGAAAAGATAAAAATAATATTAATGATAATCAAGGTGAAAAATTAAAATTTTTAACTAATAAAAATAAAAGTACTCATGCTTCAATTTTAAATTATTTTGGTTTTAATGATTTTAATCATGAAACTTATTTCACTGATTTTGTAGCAGAAAATAATGCTAATTTATATAATGTTCCATTAGAAATAAATAATGAAACTATTAAACAATATTTAATTCAACAAGAATTTTATAGAAAAAATTGAAATTCTATTTTTAAATTAAGTAAATTAGGAATTAGTGGTTGTTTAATTTTTATTGCTAATGATGACTTATATTTTCAAGTAGTTGATATACAACAAAGAGTTTATGATATTACTGGTAAATTAATTCAATGTACTATTTTTTATGATAGTTATGAACAAAATGCAAAAATTGTAAGATTATTTGAAATTTATACATTAAATAATGAACAAGTAACTATTAATCGTGCAATTTATAGTATTAGTGATAATAAAAAACAATTTCCATTAGATTTTAAATCATACATTAATAATCCAAATTTAGAACAAAAACAAACACTAAATATTAATTATATACCAATAGCAATTATGCGAAATAAAGCAAATGAATTAGCAGATTGTAATAAAGTAATGGATAAAATTAAAGCATTAGATGTTATTTATGAACAAATTGTTTTAGATACTATTTTAAACTCACCTAAATTTATTTTTAATCAAACTTATGGTAATGTTCAATCAACATTAGAAGAAGCAGTAAGAACATTAGTTACTAAAAACTACATATTTAAAAGTGGCGGAGATAATAATGAACAAAACGAAAATATCAATATGACAAATAGTAATTTTAAAGGTAAAAATTTAACTGATATATACGATTGAAATGTTAATGAAATATTTAAACGTTGTGGTATTCATATACCAAGTCAAAAGAAATCTGCACAACAATCAGTTCCTGAAAGTACAGCTGTAAATATTTCAACTATTAATTATATTGAACAAAAATTATGACAATTTAATATTGATATTCTTAAATTTATTCAAATCTTAGTAAGCATAGATAAAGATTTATTAAATAGTAAAACATTTAATATTAATGATGAACAAGAAATTAATAATTTAACAGTTAAATTAAAATTATTTAACCCCGAAAATAACCAATTAATAGGAGAGAACAATGGAAAACAACAACAAACCACAAACGAAGTTTCCACAGAAACAAACTAAACTTAATCAAGCAGAAGTAGAAAATGATTATTTAATAGATAATATTCCTTATGACTTTACTAATATGATGAGTGCTACTAGTGACCCTGATATTAATAGAGCATATGATGAATTTAAAAAAAAGAACAATTTATATTTATGAAATTGAACGTTTATTTAAAAATAATGAAAATAATAGTTTAAGATTTTCAGCAAACACTATTAAAATAGGTTTTATTGATATTGATAAAGTATTAAAAACTATTGCTGTTGAAACATCAGACTTTACTATGCAATTAAATCAAAGAGCTAGCACAAATATTAATGATAATACTATTGAATATAGTATGACTGATATTAAAAATTTAATATTTCAAGAAATAAATTTATTAAATCAATTTAAGTTATATGCTGTATCTATTAATGAACCATTAACTGAAAATAATATTGATAATTTATATATCATTAATAATTATTCACAACCTTATCAAAATCCAAAAACAAGAAGTACTAAAAGTATTACTATTATTAAAATTAAAGATTTTAAAACAAGAGATGGTTATCCAATTATTATTAAATTACAAAAACCATTAGACAAAGATACCAAAGTAATTGGTTTAAAAATTAAAGCGCCTAGAAGCATGATTTTTGGGAATATAAAGGTACTTGGTGAAGTTGACAATATGGAAATATACCCAAAATTATTTGTTAAAGATAAGATAGCATTTCCGCTATTATCAATGCCTATTGAAACTCAACCAAAAGTTAGAATATTACAACAATGATTTAGTGAACAAATATTACCTTGAAATCTTGCAAAACAATTTATAGGACAAGAAAAATCAGTTTTAGATTTAATTGCTATTGGTGGGGGTAAAGAAACAAGAAAAGAAATTATTAATAATGCAAGAGTAACTAATGCTAAAATTGGTTATGATGTTACTAAAAATTTAAAAGTATGACCATTATCCGATGAAATAGAATTAAAAGATAAAAAATTAGAATCATGATTTTTAGTAGGTAACTATAATTTATTTATTTCTACAACTAATAAATTTCATGATGTTGAATTAGAAATAAAAGATAGACCACCAATTGATAGTTTACAAAAAGTATTATTAGATATGTTAACTTACACTTATACATATAATAGAAATTTTGATGGTGCATCTTTAAATCCAAATCAACCAAATGAGTTAGATAAATTACGTGCTAAATTTGAAGGACAAAAACCTGATGAAGTAATTAGTAATTTATTTAAACAATGAGAACTTGATTATCCAAATTACATAAAATTACCACAAATACAAATTTTTAAACAAATAATAATTATGTTATCAAAATATATCTATTCTAATATGTCAATTAATAAAGGTTTAAATGATGATTATAAATTATTATTACCTTATTATTTTGAATTAAAATCTAATCCTATACATACAGATACAGGTAAAATTTGAAATTTTAAAGATGCAAAAGTTATATTAAAATCTGAATATTTTGATTTTACAGATATTAATAATATTAAATTAAAAAATAATGACATTAGTCAAAATGAATTATTTAAACTTGATGATAACCAGTTTAATTGATTATCTATTACAAATGAATTAGAAAGTAATAATATTCCGTCATTAATTCCTGCTGATTGAACATTAGGTAATGGTGAGTATGGAAAGTATTTTACAAGAGCAATTATTAGTAACAATAAAATTGAAAATGCTTTAAATTTATACGGTTCAAATAAAGCTCAATTATTTTCTAAATTAGAATTTTATAAAGAAATTTCACAAATTGATAATAATGATGAATTTGAATTACAAATTGAAAATCCGATTAATAACTTAAATCGGATTGAAATTAGTGGAATATTTGGTGCTGGTAATTATGAATTAATTTTAATAACTGATAAACAAGAAATAAACTTACAAAATATTAATTTATTTGATAAATATAATGATAATATTTCTTATATAAATTTAGAAATTTAATTAACAAAATATCCTTCAGGATATTTACCATCTCATTTAAAATCATCACTTTCAGTTGGTTTATTTGCAAAATATAAATATATTATATTTGATGGGTCACTATCATTTTTATGTTCTCAAATTGTAGTATCTCCAAAAACTCATTCATGATTTGGTTTTAAAAATTTATTAAGTTTATTACTTTCATGGGTAAGCACCCCCCATGATTAATCCTATTGTTCCAGTTGTAGCACCAGTTAGTGCTAATGCTAATGTTATTTTACTTAAATTTGCTTTTATTCATGTTTTCATAATAAATTTCTCCTTATTATATTTTATAAAATTGTACAACTAATTGGACAATATTTATTATTGTTGGATTGTGTTTCATTTATTTCTTCTAAACTAATAGAATAATTATTTAAAACTAAGCGTGAATTTTTAAACAATACTTCATCATCATCACTTATTTCTAAATCATTAATTTTTTCTTTCGAAAAGTTTGACATTTCAATTTTATTAGCATCTGTTGTTTGTTTTTTATATTTATTTTGTAAATAATCACTTTTAGTTAAAATTTCATTATCCATAATTTTGTCTCCTTTATTAATACTTATGAAATTGTACAACATTTAGTTTTTTTATTGATTTTAGTTTTATTATTATTTATAGAATTTATTTGTTTATTTTCAGTTTCATTTAAATTTATACATTCTCATACTTCTTCATGATAGGTTACTGGCTGTCTAACTCCATTGATATTATCTACATATCATATTGTTGTATTATTTTTATTTATCTTCATATTAAAATTACTCCTTGTTTTTTATAAAATTGTACATGGCGGACAACATTTATTACCATATTTCATTTCAATAAATTGGTCTGAATTTATACTATATATATCATCAGTAGTAAATATTTGTACATCACAGTCTTTATTTACTTTTTGTAATTCCTGTTTAAATTTTAAAATTTCATTATCAATAAAATTAATTTTCATTAATGTGTCTTCTCTATTAATATTGAAATTTTCATTAAATGGATTCATACTTTTTTTTAATTTTTTTTTATTTTCTTTCAATGCGTTTATTTTATCTTGAATATTTTTAATTTGTGCATTCATATAAAAATTACTCCTTTTTTCCTTGATTTTACTTTTAAATTGTACTATTTTTGATTATTTTTACAAGTATACTTTTAAATGCAAAATAACGCTTAAATTAAAGGCGTTTATTTGGTGATACCTATACTATTAATTTTATATCACTTGTTTATTATATTGCAAATGTGAAGATGCTTTTTTTCACAGTATCATTATTTTGGTCATAATTACGTTTTTAAGTTGATATAGTGCATAAATAAAGTATTATTAGAAATATTTAAGATAGATAAATTAGGGAATTATTAAAAATTTTTAAAAAATAGATAGGAGAAATTAAACATGGAATTTAATTACAAATGAAATTATAGAGAACAATATTCTAAAATTAATAAATTAATTTTAGAGCATTTTAAAAATAAATGAGAAAAACGAGATTGAAGAATAAAAAATACAAGAGATAAAAATAAATATAAAATTGTTGATTATCAATATCGAACAAGAAAAACATTATATGGAATGGTAACTTATAAAAGAAGAATTTATGAATATTTTGATGAAAAATTACAAGAATGAGTTCGTATTTTTTTACTAGATGAAGAATTAGAATTACCTAAATATAAAAGAATTGGCGAAGATATTGAAGATACTATTATTGAAAATTTTGCAGATGGAAAAAGATATCGTGATATTTGTGCTATTTGTAAAAAAGCAGGTATTAGTGTTAGTACTGTTCATAGAGTTTTTAAAAATTTCGAAATAGTTGAAGCAAATCCAGTAAAAGTAAAATTAGAAAAAAATCAACCTATTTTTGTAGCAATTGATGATGGTCATAGAAAATTTTGAAATTTTAAACGTAAAGGCACAAAACATTCTATGAGATTAATAGTAACATATACAGATAATATTAATCACAAAGTACAAAATAAAAGAGTAAAAGCGATTATTAGACCAACAAAAACAAAAATTGGAGTTAAAAAAACTGCTGAATTTGTTAAAGAACATTGTCAAAAATTTTATGAAAACGTTGAACAAGCAAAAGTTATTATTTGTGGTGATAGTGCAGGATGAATTAAAGAAGTTGCTGATTATTTAGGTGCACAGTTTGTTTTAGATAAATTTCATTTAATTAGAACACTATATCTTGGAATAATGGCTGGAAATAAAGAAAAATATTTAGAAGAATATAATCACTGTAAAAATTTAATTAATAATGGTCAATATGATGAATTAATTAACTATTTATATAAAGAATTAGATAATCATAAAAAATTAAAGAAACAGTATTTTAAAAATAATAAACAAGGTATTGAAAATCAAGGTGCAAAGTGAAATATTGGTTGCTTTACTGAAACTAATATTTGACACGTTTTAAAAGAAATGCTTGGTAATAGAACATATAATATTAGTATTTACATTAAAATGGTTATTTTTAAATGTAATAAGATAAATTTAGAAACATAATTTAATGAATGTAATAATTACTTATTATTTCACAATTTGCAATAGCATCTCAAAAATTATTATTTTTTATTTTTCTTTTTAAACCAATAATAAAGAATGTTAATGACAAAATTATAGACACAAAAATTGGAACTACAATTGTAGAAAAGATAACTGCAATTTTTAACCATAATAAAGAATAACTATAAGAATTATGAATAATATAACAACTTCCAAAATTTTTAAGGCAAATATTATTATTGGTTAATATGTAATATCAACTATACTTACTTCATAAAGTAAAACCGTTATATTCATATATTAAAGGTTTTGTATTTTTAAATAAATTATTGTTTTTAACAGTTACTACTTCTTTTCCATGAAATAAACCTAGTAATAATAGTAAAGTAATCACAATTAAAATAGTTAAAACAAATAATAATACAGTTATTAACTGTAATTTTTTAAGTGCTTTAATTTTCATTTTTAAATTCTCCTTAATTTTACTTCATAATTTTAACACTTACTAAACTTAATTATAAGTATTTTAGTTGAAATATCTTTTAAAAAAAAGTAATATAAAATCACAATTTCATAAAAATCCAAATTATTTCTTGTCTAAATGATAATAAAGACTATATGAATTAATTTATTCCGGATTTTTGACAACCTCCCTGAATTCAATTACAAATTGGAGTGATTTTTTGTCTAATTTTAGTACCAATTTTAATAATTATAATTTTATCATTAACTTTTTTCATTATTGGTTTAAAAGTAAAAATAAAAAATAATAATTTTTGAGATGCTATTCAAAATTGTGAAATAATAAGTAACTATTACATACATTAAAACTATGTTTCTAAATTTATCTTATTACATTTAAAAATAACCATTTTTACATAAATCAAAATATTATATGTTCTATTACCAAGCATTTCTTTTAAAACATGTCAAATATTTGTTTCTGTAAAGCAACCTTTATTTCAAACTGCTCCTTGATTTTCAATACCTTGTTTATTATTTTTAAAGTATTTTTTCTTTAATTTTTTATGATTATCTAATTGCTTATATAAATAATCAATTAATTGTTCATATTGACCATTATTGATTAAATTTTTGCAATGATTATATTCTTTTAAATATTTTCCTTTATTTCCAGCCATTATTCCAAGATATAATGTTCTAATTAAATGGAATTTATCTAAAACAAACTGTGCACCTAAATAATCTGCCAAATATTTAATTCATCCTACACTATCACCACAAATAATAATTTTTGCTTGTTCAATGTTTTCATAAAATTTTTGACAATGTTCTTTAACAAATTCAGCAGTTTTTTTAATTCCAATTGCTGAATTTGTTGGCCTTATAATTGCTTTTACTCTTTTATTTTGTACTTTGTGATTAATATTATCTGTATATGTTACTATTAATCGCATAGAATGTTTTATACCTTTACGTTTAAAATTTCAAAATTTTCGGTGACCATCATCAATTGCTACAAAAATAGGCTGATTTTTTTCTAATTTTACTTTTACTGGATTTGCTTCAATTATTTCAAAATTTTTAAAAACTCTATGAATAGAACTAAGACTAATATTTGCTTTTTTTATAATATCTCAAATATCTCTGTATCTTTTTCCATCAGCAAAATATTCAATGATAGTTTGCTCAATATCTTCACCGATTCTTTTATATTTTGGTAGTTCTAGTATTTCATCAACTAAACAAATACGAACTCATTTTTGTAATTTTTCATCAAAATATTCATAAATTCTTCTTTTATAAGTTACCATTCCATATATAATTTTTCTTGTTCGATATTGAAAATCAACAATTTTATATTTCTTTTTATCTCTTGTATTTTTTATTCTTCAATCTAGTTTTTCTCATTTCTTTGTTATATATTCTAAAACTAATTTATCAATTTTTTCATTTTGTTCTCTAAAATTTCATTTATAATTAAAACTCATATTTAACTCTCCTAATCTTTTTTTATACTAATTATTATTAATTTTAAATTTCATAAATTTAAAGTGTTAAAATATGGTAAATTAAAATTAATAATCTATTTTGTTTTATTTTATCCACATTAATCCACATAAGAACGTAATTTTTATTAAAATAATGCTTCTTCAAAAAAAGTATCTTCACATTTGCCATATAATAAATAAGTTACATATAATTAATAGTATAGGTATCATAAAATAAAAGCCTTTAATTTAGGCGTTATTTTGCATTTAAAAGCATACTTGTAAAAATAATCAAAAATAAGTACAATTTAATCATTAAAGTTTAAAAATAAGGGAGTAATTGAATAATGAAAAAGAAAAAGGAAAAATGTTGTTGATATTGAGATAAATTTTGTGGAGTTTGTTCTCAACATTGATGTGATTGAGAATTAAATGATGAAAATTGATGTTGTGAAGATTGTGTAAAATCACTAGAAGAATTTGAAATGGAGAAAAATTAAAATGAAAACATGAATAAAAACAAATTTAAATAAAATAACATTAGCATTAGCACTAACTGGTGCTACAACTGGGACAATAGGATTAATCATGGGGGGGATGCTTACCCATAATCTTAGTGGACTTAAATATTATTTAAATTCATATAAAGAACCTATAATGGGTGTTCAGAAAATATGAATGTCAGACATTCATGGTATTTCAGTTTCTATAAAAAGTGAATTTAAAATATACTTTGCTGACAATCCTAAAAAAACAAAATTTTATAATGGTGGAGATACTATTGAAAGAATAGATATACCATGAGATGGCAATTATCCATATGGTTATTTTAATAAATAACATTTAAATTTCTAAATTAATATAAGAAATATTTTCATTATATTTGTCAAATAAATTAATATTAGTTAAGTTTATTTCTTGTTTGTCAGTTATTAAAATTAAATAATAATTACCAGCACCAAATATTCCACTAATTTCAATCCGATTTAAATTATTAATTGGATTTTTAATTTGCAATTCAAATTCATTTTTATTATCAATTTGTAATATCTCTTCATAAAATTCTAATTTAGAAAATAATTGAGATTTATTTGAACCATATAAATTTAAAGCATTCTCAATTTTATTGTTACTAATAATTACTCTTGTAAAGTATTTTCCATATTCGCCATTTCCTAATGTTCAATCTGCTGGAATTAATGACGGAATATTATTGCTTTCTAATTCATTTGTAATAGATAATCAATTAAATTGATTATCATCAAGTTTAAATAATTCATTTTGGACATATTCCGTAATTAAATTTAATTAATTGTCAATAAAATTGTTTTAAAACTATTTAGTGTTATTGAATATAGAAATAAATATTTTTTGAAAAAATAGTTTAAAAAATGAGTTTACATTTTAAACAAAAAATTGTTAATAATATTTTTATATTAACTCGATAAAAATTTAAATTTTAAAAAAATATTTTTAATATTTTTTTTATTTTAATGGTTTTATTTTATTAAAAATTTCACAAAGTAAGTTAAATCTTAAGTACATAAGTCTAAATTTAGATTTTCTACATTTATTTACTAAAATTTTGAATCTTTTCAATCAAGCAAAGACATGTTCAACTTTAATTCTAATTTTAGATACAATCTTATTGTATTTTCTTTCTTGTTTAGTTAATTTTTTATTTTTAGTTCTTTTAATTGGTATTATTGTATTTTTATAAATATTTTGTATACCTTGATATCCTAAATCACCAATAATTATTGTTTTTTCTGAAAATTCAAGATTTGAATTTTTTAATATTTGAAAATCATGCACTTTACCATTATCAGCAAAAATATCAACAATTTTTTTATTAAAAAAATCATATACAATTTGAAATTTTATAGAATACATTCAACTTTTACCAGAAAAATATTCTAACTGTAGTTTTTTTTAGTTGGTCTTTCAATTTCAATCTCAGTTGAATCAATTAAATAAAATTGAAATTCATTTGAATTTTCTTGTTTTTTATCAATTTTTAATTTATATCTTTCTTTTAAAAATTGGTAATCTTTGTGGTTACTAAGTTTATTTTCTACTCAAGTAATATTTCGAAAACAACTTGATGGGCTCATTTTAGATTTAATACTCATTTGAAAAAAAGTATAATATTCTTTTCAGTATAATAAAGTCATCATTAATCTTTCTTCTACTGAAAGTTTATTTTTTCGACCTTTATTTTTTTCTAATTTTTCTATTTCAATTAATTTTTCTAACATTTCATTAAAATGAAAACGTTTTATACCAAAATATCTGTAAAATTCTTCTTTTTTTAATTTTTTTAAATTTTCAAAAATCATTTTTATCAACACTTTTCTAAATTTATTGTTAATAACAAAATTATAAAATAAATTTTAAAATTATTAATTGACTTTTAAAAAATTTAATTACGGAATATGTCTTTTGACTAATATCATTATTTTTTAATTTAATATTATTCATATCTGTAAAATCAAAATATTCAGATTTTAGTATTACTTTTACATCTTTATATTTTCAACTATCATCCTTATTAGAATGTATAGGATTTGATTTTAATTCAAAATAATAAGGTAATAAAATTTTATTATCATCATTTAGACCTTTATTTATTGATAATGTTGAATAAATATACTTTGATAACATAATAAATACTTGTTTAAATATTTTAACTTGTTGCAAATTTATGTAATTTGGATAATCAAGTTCTCATTTTCTAAATAAATTAGTAATAACTTCATCAGGTTTTTGACCTGAGAATTTATCACGTAATTTTGCTATTTCATTTGTTGGTTTACCTTTATCATCATAATCTGCGCCATCAAAATTACGATTATAATTATAGGTATAACTTAGCATATCTAATAATAATTGTTGTAAGCTATCAATAGTTGGTGCATCTTTAATTTCAATTTCAATATCATTAAATTTATTATTAGTTGCAATATAACTATAAAATTGACTTTCACCTACAAAATCTCAAACTTCTTTATCCTTTAATTCTTTTTGACTTTTTAATGGTCATTTACCACCTAAAACATTACTAAACTCATATCCTAATCAAGCATGAGTTATTCTTGCATTATTAATAACTTCTCTTCTTGTTACAGAACCACTACTAATTTTAATTAAATCTAAAACTGATTTTTCTTGTCCAATAAATTGTTTTGCTAAATTTCAAGGTAGTATTTGTTCACTAAATCATTGTTCTAATATTCTAACTTTTGGTTGAGTTTCAATAGGCATTGATAACAGTGGAAATGCTATCTTATCTTTAACAAATAACTTTGGGTATACTTCCATATTGTCAACTTCACCAAGTACCTTTATATTGCCAAAAATCATGCTTCTAGGGGCTTTAATTTTTAAACCTGTTACTTTGGTATCTTTATCTAATGGTTTTTGCAATTTAATAATGATTGGATAACCATCTCTTGTTTTAAAATCTTTAATTTTAATAATAGTTATACTTTTAGTACTTCTTGTTTTTGGATTTTGATAAGGTTGTGAATAATTGTTAATGATATATAAATTATCAATATTATTTTCAGTTAATGGTTCATTTATAGACACAGCATATAACTTAAATTGATTTAGTAAATTTATTTCTTGAAAAATTAAATTTTTACAGTAATTATATTCAATAGTATTATCATTAATATTTGTACTTGCTCTTTGATTTAATTGCATAGTAAAGTCAGATGTTTCAGCAGCAATAGTTTTTAATACTTTATCAATATCAATAAAACCAATTTTAATAGTATTTGCTGAAAATCTTAAACTATTATTTTCATTATTTTTAAATAAACGTTCAATTTCATAAATATAAATTGTTCTTTTTTTAAATTCATCATATGCTCTATTAATATCAGGATCGCTACTAGTTCGCATCATATTAGTAAAGTCATAAGGGATATTATCAATTAAATAATCATTTTCTACTTCTGCTTGATTAAGTTTAGTTTGTTTCTGTGGAAACTTCGTTTGTGGTTTGTTGTTGTCTTCCATTGTTCTCTCCTATTAATTGGTTATTTTCGGGATTAAATATTTTTAATTTAACAGTTAAATTATTAATCTCTTCTTCATCATTAATATTAAATGTTTTACTATTTAATAAATCTTTATCAATTTTCACTAATATTTGAATAAATTTAAGAATATCAATGTTAAATTGTCATAATTTTTGTTCAATATAATTAATAGTTGAAATATTTACAGCTGTACTTTCCGGAACAGATTGTTGTGCTGATTTCTTTTGACTTGGAATATGAATACCACAACGTTTAAATATTTCATTAACATTTCAATCATATATATCAGTTAAATTTTTACCTTTAAAATTACTATTTGTCATATTGATATTTTCGTTTTGTTCATTATTATCTCCACCACTTTTAAATATGTAGTTTTTAGTAACTAGTGTTCTTACTGCTTCTTCTAATGTTGATTGAACATTACCATAAGTTTGACTAAATATAAATTTAGGTGAATTTAAAATTGTATCTAAAACAATTTGTTCATAAATAACATCTAATGCTTTAATTTTATCCATTACTTTATTACAATCTGCTAATTCATTTGCTTTATTTCGCATAATTGCTATTGGAATATAATTAATATTTAATATTTGTTCTTGTTCTAAATTGGGATTATTAATGAATGATTTAAAATCTAATGGAAATTGTTTTTTATTATCACTAATACTATAAATTGCACGATTAATAGTTACTTGTTCATTATTTAATGTATAAATTTCAAATAATCTTACCATTTGTGCATTTTGCTCATAACTATCATAAAAAATAGTGCATTGAATTAATTTACTAGTAATATCATAAACTCTTTGTTGTATATCAACGACTTGAAAATATAAATCATCATTAGCAATAAAAATTAAATAACCACTAATTCCTAATTTACTTAATTTAAAAATAGAATTTCAATTTTTTCTATAAAATTCTTGTTGAATTAAATATTTCGTAATAACTTTATTATTAATATCTAATGGAGCATTATATAAATTAGCGTTATTTTCTGCTACAAAATCAGTGAAATAAGTTTCATGATTAAAATCATTAAAACCAAAATAACTTAAAATAGAAGCATGTGTACTTTTACCTTTTAAAAAAGTTAATTTAGTTTTTTCTTCATTATTAGTGCTTTTATCTTTTCTTAAAAATCTACCTAACATAATATTCACCACCTTTTTTTTAAAATATTTGATTAATTTTTAATATAATTTTGACAATAATAAATATAATTAAACCAGCAGTTGCTGATGATAGAATTACTCCAATTAAACCTAAAATAATCTTTATAATTTTAAAAAACATAATATTATTCCTGTAATTCTTCTAATTTTTTAAAAATATAATCTCTACCCATACCCCACATTATTCTATTGTTATAAATATTAATTTCAGTTTGTTGGTTATTGTTATTATTCGCTATTCATAAACTACTTTTTACAACGCTTGTATCTAATTGATAATAAAAATTAATTATTTGTCAACTATAATTTTTATTATTTTCTTTACTTGTATAATCACCATAACTTATATATATTCTATAATGTGTTTTATCTTTAAATATATATTTTATAAAATTTTGATTATTATTTTTTTTATCTGTTATAACTTCTCCTACTTCTTTTCATTGTGAAATATTTGGAGTTGGTGTTGGAGTATTTGGTAATTCAATATTAATCTCATTATTTTTTAATTCATTTATTTTTAAAGTATGACTTGTAATTTTTATAGGTTGAATAATATCTACTTTAACTGTATTTTGTAATTCTTCTAATGAAAAAATATTTGCATATTTTTCATTTCCACCTTCTAAAATTAATTGTCATTTATTAATATCTAATAATTGTAAATATAAAATACCTTCTTCATTATTAATTAAACCTTTTGTAAGAAATATTTTACTTCCATGTATTCCACCTAAATAATTACCTGTTTTAAATTCTACTGTTATTCTTGTATTTACTTGATGAAATGGTGGAGATTCCCATGTAATAATTACTCTATAAAGAGTATTAAAAGCAAGATTAAAATCACCATATTTACGATTATTTATACTTTTACCTATTACTTTTCAATTTTCTTTAACTTGTTTTTTATTTATTTCATTAACAGCACCAACAATAGTTTTATTAGTAGTTTCTAATCTATCATATCTATTATTAAGTAATAATGAAATAGCAAGAGAACTATTTGAAACATCATTTATTCATAATTGGTCTCTATCATCTTTATATGTAAAATATCCTTTCATAAAAACAGATTTTTTATAATAATCAGATAAATCTACTTTACCACCAGTAGCACTAATTTTATTATTTTCATCAATAGTTATATTAGTACCAGCAATTAATTTATCTTGTTTTTTATCTAATAAATTATTAGTTTCTAGTTTTGTATAATAATCACGTTCAGTACTTTCTTCTGCTATAAATTCAGTTGGTGCACCTTTTCCTATATATTGATATATTTCTTCTATATCACCAATTAAGTTAATTTTTCCACGTTCAGGGTAAGAATTACCTCCACCACTAAATTTTTTATTTCTATTGTTATAGTAAATAGTTCCGGTATTTAAAATTTTTTTATTTTGGATTTGTTCACTATACGTCATGGAATCAACATTTAACAATTCAAATTCATTAAAAACATTATTTAAATAAATTTTAATTACTTTATAAAATTTCATAAAATTATTTTCTGTTGAATATTGATAAATGATTTTAATAAAATATCATTTAAATGTTTCTATATTATTATTTTCAACTTTTTTTCATAAGGGACTAGTTTCAATATTAAATCAATTATTTTTAACATCATTAATATTTTCATTTGCTTTAATTAATTCATTATTTAATTTGGTAATTTCATTTTCATTTGTAGTAATTCGTTTTTGTTGTTTAGCAGAAAAATCACAAGTTGGTGCATGTGTATAATCACCAATTTGTGGATTATTTTGTAATGCTTCGGGTGGTAATGTTCCAATTTCATCAGGTCAATCTAAAATCATTGTTTCAGTTTCTTTATCATAATCTGTTGCAACATAACCTTTATTAATAAATTTACTAACAGGACCTCTATATATTTCATTTTCATTATCATCAACTAAATCATCATATAATTTAATTTGTTTTGATAATGTAAATTCTTTTTGTTGTTCAATTAATTCATCAACTTGATTTCTAGTATAAAATGCTTTTAAGTCAATTTTTTCAACATCTATTTCATCATCATTATAACTTGAAAATATTTGTTTTAATTCTGTTAATCTTGCTCATATTTTCATTCTACTAGGTGCTAAATTATTTACAAATAGTTTGATGAAACAATTAAATTCAATTGGTGTACGATTAAATACTCAATGTTCAACCATAACATAAACCATATCTCTTAATGTTTCTTTAATTAATTCATCTTTAAAACTATCAAAAGGAAATTTAGATAAAATAAAATCAAGATAAGCATTAATATCATTTTGCGCGCGAATAGCAAAAGTTTTAAATCAATCATTAACATTTGGTCATGTTTTTATATATTGCTGTGGTGTTTCTGTAATTTTTCCAGTTAATGGATATCAGTTATTATAATTTTCAAGACTGACATCAGTTCAAAGTTTATTAATCATAATTTATCATTCCTTAAAAAATGCTTGTTTATAATGATGAGTATGTTTTTTTGTTTTTTTATGTGTTATATGTTCAATTTCTTTTTGTATTTTATTTTTGCCTTTTTTTAATTTTTTCTTACTTTTTGCTACAACTTGACTATATGCAAACTTTTCTAAATGATGTAATAATCCAGTACCAAATAAAGTATTTACTGAAAATTTTAAACCAACATTTTTAAATGATTTGTTAATATTTTCAATAGGATTATTAATAACATTTACTACTTTATGATAAGTTCTTATTATTCTAAATATTTCTCTATATACTTTAAAACTATCTTTAATTACTTCTTGAACAACTGGCGGAGCAAATGCTATTGCTTTTAATCATTTATTATGATTTACTCCATAACCAATGTATCAACCACTATATCAACGATATCAATGAAATGGATGTATTTGAGTAACAAAAGTTTTTGCTTTAAGAATACTATCAACAACTGTAATTGGTTTATATTTAGGATTGCGATGATAAATAGTAATTGCACATTTATCTAATGATAAAGGTTGAATTTTACAACCCATAAATACTGGTGAATTTAATGGAATTAATTGTGCATGTTTAATTGCTCTTTTTTCTGCACTAGTAAATAAATCAGTTGCTTTTTGTTTTAATTTATTAATTTTTTCAAATGCTTGTTTTTCTAACTTTTCAAATTTTTCTTGTAATTTATATATACTTTCTCGTATTTTTTCAAAATATGATGTATCTTTTCAAAATTTATTTAAACCTTTTTTTAAATAAAATCTAATATCAAAATATTTAAAAGTTTGATTTCCTTTTAAAACAATTTGATGAATAACATTATTTTTAAAATTAAATTTAATAGCATTAGCACGAATTTTTTGTAAATCTAAAATTAAAGTTTTTCCATATCTATTTTCTGTATGTATTGTATGAACTAAATTTAATCAATCATGCTGATTCATAGATAATACTTTTTTTAAATCAGTATTAAATTTTTTTAAAAAGTTATTTGCTTTTTCAATATCTTTAATTTTAAATTTTGGAGTTAATTGTGGACTTAATTTTATTAATGTATTTTGTAATAATAAGTGTTCCATTAATTTTTCTGTTTCTAGTTTTTGAAAATTATTCTTATATTGTCTTTCAGCAACATAACCTAAATCTCGTAATACTGTTTCACGATTAGGAGTAAAACTATAATTCATTAAATAACGTTTATTACCAATAATTTTATCTGTTAAAATTTCTTTTCTACTTACTTGATTAATAATTTCTTGTAAATTTTTTACTTCTTTAATTCCAACTTGTTCTAATGTTTTAGTTTTTTCTGCTAGTTTAATAAATTTAGTTGTACGATAACCACGACTAATTTTATTAAGTCCAGCAAATGCAGGAAGTATATTAAAGAAAGTATTTAACTTTGTTACATTTCCTTTTAAATAATCATAAACTTGATTAATAGTAAAATCAGTTAAAAATTCTACACCAACAGCACTAATACTAGCAACTAAATCACTTGCACCTAATCCAAGTGCTATACTTTCACTTAACCCACCAGTAAAAGGAGCAAGTGCTACTGCTATTACTTGTACACCAATCATTTCTAAAATTTCTCATCAAAAACTTTTATTTTCTTGTTGTTTACTTATTCTAGTATGTTTTGGTTTATTTATATTTAATAGTATTGCTGTACTAGTTGTACCGATTGGCATGGTATTAATTTCCTTTATTTAAGAGTTATTTTAATTGGATTTGTTGAACCTTTATAATTTAAATCATTAACATTTGCAGTAATAGTTATATATAAGTCACCTGCTTTTTGTTTTTGATTATTTATATTAGTTTTACTTTGTGCATCACTAAAATATTTAATAGTTGGATTTGTTAAATTTGGATTTAATGATTTAAGTTCATTAGTACTTTTTATTTGTGTATTTAATTCACTATTATTGTTATTAACATTTGCAGTAATATCAGTTGTTAAACTTGTAATTTTAGTTTTTAAATCATTTTTTCTGTTTTAATAACTCCACATAACATTCAACGTGAAGTTGTTTCATTATTAGAAATATATGGGATTGCTTCTCCAACAACTTCACCAGCAACTTTATATGCTCTTCCTGCTTTATCATCTTTAATAAAATCTACATAAATAACTGTATTTTCTATCATATATCTTTTCATCGCTCTTGGTGTTGCTAAAACAAAGGTCATTAATTGTTGTTCATTTTTATCATTAGTAAAAATCATATAGTCATCAAGAACGATTTCACATAATACGCCTTTTACATATAAATTATTTCCATTTAAACGTAATTGTTGTGCCAACTGATTATCGGTAATTAAACCTTTATTATCTGCTAAATAAACTAAACTATCATAAAGACCATTAGTAATAAAAAATTTACTATTTGCAATGTTTCTAAATTGAAACAAAGTATTTCAAGCAGATAACATTGATTTTAAATAGCCTACTGGTGTTGTATCTTCAATATCGATTTTAGTAGCAAATTTTGCAATTGCTTGTGTATCATCAATTGCTAATTTATCTGCTAAATCATTTGCAACTTCATATTGCATACTATCTAATAAATTTTGTCCATTATTTGCTTTTAAATCTACATCTGCAATAATTTCTCCTGCAAGATATTTTTTAGTTATTTTTTTACTAATTTTATCTGTATCAACATATGGTAATTCATATCTTTTACTTTTATCATCCCAAGCAATAATTTTTACTTCCGGTTTTTTTGGTTTTTTAACAATAAATTCAATATTTACTGAGTCAACAATTTCAGTAGGAAAAAAGTTTGCCCATGGACTATTTGAAATTTTAAAAAACTCTATAAATTCTGTTGCTTCTACTAATCTCTCTGTATTGTCTAAATTTTGATTAAATGGTACTGACATTTTATTTCTTCCTTTCGTTTATAAATAATTTTTCTTTTTATAATTAATTAAAAAATTTTCTTTATCATTTGTTTTATTATTAATAATTATTTGTTTATTGCCACCTGTATTAATTGTTTGTTTAAATATTGGTTGTTCTTTAATCATTTTTTTAATAGTTTCTTCAATTTTTGAATTTTCTATATTATTTGTTTTAAATTTTAAATAATCATAAAATTCAGTTTTAACTTGATATTTTTTAAATATATTAATCATTTCTTTTTCTTTAATTTCTTGATTAAGTTTATTTAACTTATTTTCTGCTTCATTAACTTTATTTTCTATTTCTTGTTGAGCATTATTTTCATTTAAAGGTTCAGTTGTTTGTTGAACATTATTTTCATTTTCTAACATTTAACATTCTCCTAATCTTATCCCAATAATCAATCTTTAACTAATTGTGGCATTTCACTTATTAATTTTTTATAATCATTAACTGCATTTTCTAATGTATCAATATCAGAAAATTTAAAACAATTATCAATATGTAAATCAAAATCTCTATCAATACTGATATCTTGTTTTCTATATTTTTCATTAAATTCAATTTTTATCATATTATTTTTCTCCTTTATTAATTTTTTCGTTTAATTTTGCTAATTTTTTTTGATGTTTTATAATTTTGTTATTTGCTCTAACATGTTTTGGAGTTGTGATAAATCTTTTTAATAAAACAATAATTTCTCTGCAAATTAATGTTCCAACACTTGTTCCAATAATTATTAATTCATGTAAAAATTCTTTCATTTGAATATTTTCCTTTCAATTTTTAATTTTTTTAATTATTCATCAAATTGCCCACCATTAATTCTTTCAATCATTGATTGTGAATTACTTATAATTGTTCCATCCTTTCTTTATGTGTTTTTATTTCGTGATTATAATATTCAATTAATTTTTCTTTATTCATAAATTACTCACCTCCTTTATAAACTCATGTGATTATAATCTCAATTTAATGAAGCATTATCGTGATTTAATGCTACTTTGCTCATATTATCACTACCGTATTGACTAGTTGTTTCACTATTAATTGTGAATCTATTATCATTTACTAATCTTGCAGTTTCATCATTAAATGATGTTTCTTGCATTTCTTGAATATGATTTGTAGTTTCCATAGGTAGTAAATTATGGATTATTTCACTTGCACCAGCAACTATGGTAGGTACTGCATAAGCATTATTAAAATCATTATTAATACCCATTGCAACACCACTTGAAATTAAACATCCACCAGTTGCCATATTACAAATTTTTCTTATTGCTTCAAATTTATTAGGTATTAACTCAGTTAATCCACTAATAAGATTTGAAATACCATAAGTATTTAATGAAATATAAGTATCTCAATCCATTAATGACTGATGTTCTTGTTTATTTAATAGTAATCATGGCGGACCTTCTGTTGTGGTTGTAGTAGTTATTGGAATTGGTGTTATTGGAATAATAGGATTAATATTATTTTCTGTTCATTTACTATAATTTGCTAAACCAATTGTTCCTAATCCTAATGCTATTTTTTTAGAACTATTAATTAATTTAGTTTTAGTATTTGGTCTTTGATTTAAATTTCAAATATCTAAACCTAATTTTTTACCAAATAATAAACTATTAATTGAACCTAATATTGGATTAGCAATTACTTGACCATAATAAGCACTTGTACCAATCATTGCACAAATAGGACTTATACCAGTTCTAATTAATTTAGTTAAAGTATAATTTGATTGATTTTCTATATTTGGCATTTTAATCTCCTTTAATTTTCTAATTTTTTAATTGTTACTTTAATTCAACCTTGATAAACATCATTATCACCAACTATTAATGCAACATTACTTTCGGGGTCAGAAACAATTATGTGTTTTGATTTAACATTTGGGTATTGTCTTAAAATAATTGCTCTAATATCATTACTTGTATGAATTGCTTTTGGAAATGGTGATAATATTTCAATTTCATCTTTATTTTCAAACAAAGTAGGTAATATTATCATTAATTATTCTCCTTATTTTTAATTTGATTAGAAATTTCATTTAATATTTTCAATATTTTATATTCATTTTTTAAATCTTTAATTATATAAATTAAAAATATTATTAGTGTTATACTTGTTATTAATATTGGTGCTATTAATAAAATTTTTCATAATATCATTTTTTACTCTTTTCATTTTTTAAATCATTTAACATTGATTGAACAAAATGCACGATTTTTAGGAATGTTTAAAGTGTTAAAGATTTGACCAGTTACAATAATTTCATCGTTTTTGTTTAATAAAATACATCGGTTATAAAGTTTTGGTTTATTAAAAATTAAAGTAACATAATTTAATCCATTTCATTGACCACGAACACTATAATATAATTCCTTATTACCTTTTTCGTAATATTTTGCTTCAATAGTGTTACTCAGTTTTACTGTTAATTTGACATAATTTTCTTTATCTTTCATTTTTATAATTTCCTTAAATAATTATCAAAAATTAATATTTTTTTATGATTTTTTAAATAATATTGAATATGCTTATAAGCATCTTGTTCATGTTTTGTTAATTTTATATTTCCTTTATAATTTGTTATTTTATTTTTATTTTTTGGGTGGTTTTCTAGATAATCTCAGTTGAAAACATCTTGTACTAATACCATTAATGCACCAATAATTTTAGGTGTTGCTAATGGATTAGTTAATAATTGTTTTGAACTTAAAAAGAAATTTTCTACAATAACTAATATTTTTTTATCAATAAATTTTTCTTTAATTAATTGCATTTTTTCTTTATACATATTTTTAGTTCATAAAACAGTTAATGTATTAAATGTTTCATTAAAAACAATATTATTAGTTTCACTTGAATATATAACCATTCCATTACTACCTATTCCTGCTGGGTCAATACCAATAATTAATTCATATTGCATTATCAATAAAATTCACCATTTTTAATTTTTATAATTATTTTATTTAGATTTCCAGAACAACATGTATCTATTTTCCCAAGATATATACTATTTCTTAATTCAGTAATTAATTTTTCTTTATTCATATTTATACCTCCTACTTAACCTAATATTTAAAATACAGTCATAACAAATTGCTTTACTATTTTTATCTCTTAAAAAATATTTTCTTGTTTTTATATTATTAGTATTAAAGAATAAATAATCTAATTTATGTTGTTTACATGTTCAACAAAAATACTTTTTCATTATGAGTTGAAATTTCTTTATAGGAAGTAACTATATAATTAGTTGGTAAATCATCATGTTTATATTGATTATTTATTTTAAAACCTTTTCTGTTCTCTTCTCACGTAATGTTATATTTAAAACAAGGATTAGTAATTTTAGTTTTGTTATCAGTTATTTCACCCATAAATCAACTATTATGCTGTTCATAAAATGTTAATGGTTCAAGTTTTATATCATTAAGATAATATTCTTTTGGAGCAGTTGGTTTATTAACAGTTATTTTTTGGTCTTTAATATATGGCTCTAATAATTTTATTAATTCATTACCACTTAATTCTCTTTTAATATTTTCTAAATTAAAAACTCAATATGTATATTTATCATCAGCAATAAAACTATTATTTTTAACCATTCATTTTGGACATTGTAATTTATATTCACCATAATCAATAAGAATAGATTGTGGTCTATCTTTTACAATTTGTTCTTTTTTAAATTCTATTTGCATAATTAATCACTTCTACATCAATCACAAACATATCCAAATGGTTTTGTATAATCCAAATGTTCATCAATATCATAATCATCTTCAAATTTTCTAATATCATGTTGTTCTGCTTCTAATTCTGTTTTAAAGCGATAAAGCATTTGGATTTTGTCATCTTCATATAATTCATTACATTCAACACATCTTTTTCTTCTTTTTTTAATTTTTTTATCAATCTTTCTTAGTGCTTCATAATCAAGAATTTTTATTACCATAATAATCCTTTCCTAATATGTTCTGTTGCTTCTAGCATAAAGAACATATATTTTGATTTTTAGGTTATTAATAATACTACTATTCGTTTTATTCATTCTAGTAATTCTGGGCTCAAAAATAAATTGTGAAATTTTAAAAAGAAATCGAGGCATTCGATTCAATATTTATTTAATTTATGTTTAATAAATTAATATTTTAATTGAACCGGCACCGCTCAATTTTTTTTACAAGTTTGAAATTTATTTTTTCGCCCAAAAAATTTTTCAAAAAAAATAAAAAATAAAACCAACACTTGCTCACTGGGGAGTGGCAAGGTTGGTTAAATAAAGAATAGAATTAATATAGTAGGTTCCCTAAGCAGGTCTATATATACTAGTTTCCAATTCGCTCCCACCCCAAGAATTACCATTTAATGGTTAGTATATTTTATTAGGTATCACTCCACTTTTTATTTATCCATGCAAGTCCACATGCTAGCTACTATTTTTAACAACTGTGTTGTAGTTCACTTTTTTAGTTCCCTAACACTTGTTGATAATAGTGTTAAAGAGGGTTCTTAAAAATTTTAAAATTTTACAATTACAAAAAAAGACAAGATTATTTCTTGTCTTTTTCCTTAATAAGTTTGAGAATAATTTTTATTTTATTTTTTAAATGTATATTTTTTAAAATACGTCGAATATAAATTTAAATTTAAGGGTTAAAGAGAATAATTTTGTCTAATTTTCATTATTTTTAAAATGATTCATTTTTGGAAATAAGTTACTAATATAATAATTAATTATTTCGTAAATTTGACAACCGCCCAAAATAAAATAATGAAAACTATAATTAAAATAAAGGAAATAATTTACTAATAAAATAAATGTTTTATAAATAAATCCATATTTTATGACAAATATTAACAATATTTGTTTATAATATACTTAGTCATTAATCAATATAAAAAACAAACACATAAAAGGAGTGACTTAATAATGGCAATTAAAATTGCAATTAATGGATTTGGGCGCATTGGCCGCCTTGCCTTTCGTCAATTATTTGACAAAAAAGAAATTGATATTGTTGCTATCAATGATTTAGGAAATGTAGAAGCTCTAGCATATCTATTACAATATGATTCAGCACATAGAACTTGAAAACATGGAAAAATCAAAGCAGACAAATCAAAAAATACTATTAATGTTGATGGTAAAATAATTAAAGTTTGTCAAGAAAAAGACCCAAAAGCATTACCATGAAAAGCCAATGATGTTGATATCGTAATTGAAGCAACTGGACGTTTTACAACAAAAGAATTAGCACAAGCACATATTGATGCTGGAGCTAAAAAAGTTGTGATTTCAGCACCCGCTAAAGGAGACTTAAAAACTATTGTTTATAATGTTAACCATGATATTCTAAAAAGTACTGATAATATTATTTCTGGTGCTTCATGTACTACTAATTGTCTTGCTCCTGTTGTTCATGCTCTAGAATCAGAATTTGGAATTATTAAGGGATGAATGACAACAGTTCATGCTGCAACTAATGACCAACGTTTACTAGACTTAGAACATTCAGATTTTAGAAGAGGACGTAGTGCTATGTCTAATATTGTTCCTGCAGCTACAGGTGCTGCTGCAGCTATTGGTTTAGTTATCCCTTCTGTTAAAGGAAAACTAGATGGTTCAGCAATGCGTGTTCCAATTATTACTGGTTCAATTGTTGATTTAACAATTGAATTAAAGAAAAATGTTACTGTTGAACAAGTTAATGCAGCAATGAAAAAACATAGTAGCGAATCATTTGCTTATAATGAAGATCCAATTGTTTCAACTGATATTATTGGTTCAAGTTTTGGTTCAATTTTTGATGCAACATTAACAAAAGTTATTGAAGTTGAAGGCAAACAAATTGTTAAAGTTTTTGCTTGATATGATAATGAAATGTCATATGTATCGCAATTAGTAAGAACAGTAATACACTTAGCAAAGCTAAAATAATTTTTAAATAGTTTAATTAAAATATTAAACTACAAAAATGCATCTTACCAATTACAAGATGCATTTTTATTAATAGCTTTAAAAATATATTAAAATTATAATATGAAAAAAGGAGATGAAAATTATATGAATAAAAAAACATTAAAGGATCTTGATTTTAAAAATAAAAAAGTTATTGTTCGTTTTGACTTCAATGTACCATTAGAAAATGGTAAAATTACCGATGATACAAGAATAAAAGCAAGCATCGAAACTATTAAGTATTTACAAAATCAAGATGCAAAAATAATCATGTCATCACATCTTGGAAGAATTAAATCTGAAGCTGATAAAGCGAAGAATACTTTAGCGCCCGTTGCAAAAAGACTAAGTGAAATCTTAAAAGAAAATGTAATATTCATTAATGAAACTCGTGGTACAAATCTTGAAACAGCTATTAATAATCTTAAAAACAAAGAATTACTTTTAATAGAAAATACTCGTTTTGAAGATTTAAATGGTAATAAAGAATCTACTAATAATCCCGAATTAGGTAAATATTGAGCACATTTAGGTGATGTATTTGTTAATGATGCTTTTGGTACTGCACACCGTGCTCATGCATCTAACGTTGGTATTGCTACTAATATCAAAAATAGTTGTGTTGGTTTATTAATTGAAAAAGAATTAACAATGCTTAATAAAATCACCCTTAATCCAGAACATCCTTTTATAGCAGTACTTGGTGGTGCTAAAGTATCAGATAAAATTGATGTTATCAAACAATTATTAACAAAAGCTGATAAAGTTCTTGTTGGTGGCGGTATGGCTTATACTTTTATGAAAGCATTGAATTATAAAATTGGTGATTCATTATTAGAAAAAGATAAAATTGATATTGCTAAAGAAATTATTGAATTAGGAAAAGAAAAATTAATACTACCTATTGACTTTGTAATTGCTCCGGAATTTAAGGATATCAAAGGTAAAATTACTAATAATGAAAACATTGATGATGGATATGAAGGAATGGATATTGGTCCAAAAACAATTAAATTATTTGAAAATACTTTAATTAATGCTAAAACTGTTTTTTGAAATGGACCATTAGGAGTTTTTGAAATGAGTAACTTTGTTAATGGAACAAAAAATATTTGTAAAACTATTTCACAATTAAAAGGTGCATTTACACTAATTGGTGGTGGTGATAGTGCAGCAGCAGCAGTTAAATTTGGATATGAAAATAAATTTAGCCATATTTCAACTGGTGGAGGTGCTTCATTAGAATATCTAGAAGGTAAGGATTTACCTGGTATTAATGCTATAGAAAATAAATAGTGAAAATATATGATTACTCAAGATCAAACAACAAGTGTTTTTATTCTTATTAGTTTATTTTTAATTACGATGGTTTTAATATTTCAATTATTCCAATTTATTTTTTGATTAATTATTATTTTAAAAACTAAAAAAAATGATACTGAATTAAAACCTAGCTATCAACAAGCATTATCCAATGAAAATATTAATTGTCAAATATTTAAAAGTAAATTTACTTTTAAATATCTTAACTATAATTTTAAAAAAAATATTTTAAAATTAAAAAGTCGTGATTTTAATGAAACTACTACTTGAAATAAATATCAAACTTTAAGTAGTGTACTTGTTATTAAGTGAAAAAATAATTCTCAAAAATGAAGTAATTTAGCTCTACCAATTATTAATTTATTTTTTATAAATGGTGTTATTATTACTATTATTTGTGCTTTATTATATTACATTCCAATTCAAAATAATAATATTAACAAGGAAATCTTAGCAATTTTTAGTTTCCTTAGCTTACTTATTATTACTATGAGTTGATTATTTTGAACAATGTTTTATGAAAAATTTCGTAAGCAATTAATGACATTAAATACAGAATTAAATTATAATGAACAAAAAACTATTAAATATATTGCCCTATTTAAATCTTGTTTTCCATTTTCTGATTTAATGTTTTAATTAAAATAATTTTATTTTAATTAAGTATCAAATTTACACTTGTGGTAAAAATTGATACTTTTTTTATTATTTTTAATTAAATTTAAACTTAATTTTTATTAATAAATGATTATTAAATAAATTTCTATTATCTAAAATACAAACCAAAAATAAACCTAGTAATTATAGCGATAAAACTATAATATACATTTAAATTTCATTTACAAAAGTATAGTAATCTTGCTTTAAATTATATACCATGTTTATTATTATCAAAGCATTATAAAAGCAAATATCCTAAGAAAAATAAAAAAATGTTAAAATAAATACATAATTTTAGATATATTTTTATTAATAATTATTATTTTGAAAGGGGTGTTAAAATGAAATATTTTAATCCAAGTTTTTTATTTAAATTATGAATATTAATTATTCCATTATTTCATAATGAAAAACAAAAAGTACAATCTATGCCAATAAAATCATTAACTAACCCAACAACTTTACAAGAATCATTAACCAATTTACAAGAACTACCAATTAATTTAAAACAAGCCGAAATTTTTAATCATAAACATCGTCATAAAAAACATAAAAAAAGAAATATTAATAGTAACTTAAAAAATTCAACATTTTTTAATGGTACATGTACAAATGAAGGAACTACTTTCGTAAAATTAATTAAAGAAGACTTTTACTGTGGTGTTGAAGAGCCTTGAACTAATAATAAAGGTGTTGCAATATTACCTTATGTTTTAAAAGATAATGAATATTATTATTTACTAGTTAAAGAAAATAATCCGTTATTTAAAAATAAACAAATTAGTGAATATAGCACTATTACTGGGGGAGTAGAAAAAAAAGATCTTAACACCACAGTAATAAATGAAATGAAAGAAGAAGCTAATATTGATATTAATAATACAAAAGCAAAAATTTATTATTTGGGTAAACATTATTCAAACAAAATAAGTACCAAAGAATGACATTTGTATGGAATTGATTTAACAAATATGAATTTAGATTTAAATAAGCCCTACAAAGGTGGTGGAGATGGTTCTATTGCTGAAAAAACAATTACTGCCAAATTTGTAAATAAAACTATTTTAGGCATGTGCAATGATGTTTTAAGTTTAGCTATTTATGGAAAATTAAATTTAGATAAAAAAATCGAATCAAATTTAAATATTGATAAAATTAATTCAATGGAATTAGGACATTTTTCAAATCAATCTTTAACAAGTATAAATAACAACTCTTCATTATAAAAATAAGTTATTTATATTATTGATAGATATCAACTAAAAACTCATTTGTTGACTATGAACCAAAACTTAACTGCAATAAGAAACAAAGTTTCTATTATCTATTAGTAGTTATGATACGAAGCATATTTTTAATAAAATAAATTGAAAGGGAAAAAAGATAATGTTAAAAAAATTATTTATGGAAATTAAACAAAGAAAAACTAAGAAAAAAATAAATAAAATAAAAGAAAATTTAGTTTTTATTGAAAGAATAAATTTACGGGTGGTTGTCAAAGTTACGAAATAATTAATTATCATATTAGTAACTTATTTCCAAAAATGAATTATTTGAAAAATAATGAAAATTAGACAAAATTACTCTCTTTAACCCTTAAATTTAATATTCGACGTATTTTAAAAAAAATAAAAGATACATTTTGTAAGTTAAATTAAAATTATTATCAAGGAAAAAGACAAGAAATAATCTTGTCTTTTTTTGTAATTGTAAAATTTTAAAATTTTTATTATTAGCAACCTTTAAATATCTACTACACGCAGTGACCAAGTAGGAGAAAGTTAATAATTAATAACCATCTTTAACGCTATTATCAACACGTGTTAGGGAATTAAAACAGTGAACTACAACACAGTTGTTAAAAATAGTAGCTAGCATGTGGACTTGCATGGATAAATAAAAAGTGGAGTGATACCTAATAAAATATACTAACCATTAAATGGTAATTCTTGGGGTGGGAGCGAATTGGAAACTAGTATATATAGACCTGTTGTAGGGACCTATTGTATTAATTCTATTCTTTAGACATATTCCGTAATTAAATTTAATTAATTGTCAATAAAATTGTTTTAAAACTATTTAGTGTTATTGAATATAGAAATAAATATTTTTTGAAAAAATAGTTTAAAAAATGAGTTTACATTTTAAACAAAAAATTGTTAATAATATTTTTATATTAACTCGATAAAAATTTAAATTTTAAAAAAATATTTTTAATATTTTTTTTATTTTAATGGTTTTATTTTATTAAAAATTTCACAAAGTAAGTTAAATCTTAAGTACATAAGTCTAAATTTAGATTTTCTACATTTATTTACTAAAATTTTGAATCTTTTCAATCAAGCAAAGACATGTTCAACTTTAATTCTAATTTTAGATACAATCTTATTGTATTTTCTTTCTTGTTTAGTTAATTTTTTATTTTTAGTTCTTTTAATTGGTATTATTGTATTTTTATAAATATTTTGTATACCTTGATATCCTAAATCACCAATAATTATTGTTTTTTCTGAAAATTCAAGATTTGAATTTTTTAATATTTGAAAATCATGCACTTTACCATTATCAGCAAAAATATCAACAATTTTTTTATTAAAAAAATCATATACAATTTAAAATTTTATAGAATACATTCAACTTTTACCAGAAAAATATTCTAACTGTAGTTTTTTTTAGTTGGTCTTTCAATTTCAATCTCAGTTGAATCAATTAAATAAAATTGAAATTCATTTGAATTTTCTTGTTTTTTATCAATTTTTAATTTATATCTTTCTTTTAAAAATTGGTAATCTTTGTGGTTACTAAGTTTATTTTCTACTCAAGTAATATTTCGAAAACAACTTGATGGGCTCATTTTAGATTTAATACTCATTTGAAAAAAAGTATAATATTCTTTTCAGTATAATAAAGTCATCATTAATCTTTCTTCTACTGAAAGTTTATTTTTTCGACCTTTATTTTTTTCTAATTTTTCTATTTCAATTAATTTTTCTAACATTTCATTAAAATGAAAACGTTTTATACCAAAATATCTGTAAAATTCTTCATTTTTTAATTTTTTTAAATTTTCAAAAATCATTTTTATCAACACTTTTCTAAATTTATTGTTAATAACAAAATTATAAAATAAATTTTAAAATTATTAATTGACTTTTAAAAAATTTAATTACGGAATATGTCTTTTATTTAACCAACCTTGCCACTCTCCAGTGAGCAAGTGTTGGTTTTATTTTTTATTTTTTTTTGAAAATTTTTTTGGGCGAGAAAATAAATTTCAAACTTGTAAAAAAAATTAAGCGGTGCCGGTTCAATTAAAATATTAATTTATTAAACATAAATTAAATAAATATTGAATCGAATGCCTTAATGTTTTTTAAAATTTCACAATTTATTTTTGAGCCCAGTTTTTATGGAATTAATAAAACGAATAGTAGTATTATTAATAACCTAAAAATCAAAATATATGTTCTTTATGCTAGAAGCAACAGAACATATTAGGAAAGGATTATTATGGTAATAGAAATTCTTGATTATGAAGCACTAAGAAAGATTGATAAAAAAATTAAAAAAAGAAGAAAAAGATGTGTTGAATGTAATGAATTATATGAAGATGACAAAATCCAAATGCTTTATCGCTTTAAAACAGAAGAATTAGAAGCAGAACAACATGATATTAGAAAATTTGAAGATGATTATGATATTGATGAACATTTGGATTATACAAAACCATTTGGATATGTTTGTGATTGATGTAGAAGTGATTAATTATGCAAATAGAATTTAAAAAAGAACAAATTGTAAAAGATAGACCACAATCTATTCTTATTGATTATGGTGAATATAAATTACAATGTCCAAAATGAATGGTTAAAAATAATAGTTTTATTGCTGATGATAAATATACATATTGAGTTTTTAATTTAGAAAATATTAAAAGAGAATTAAGTGGTAATGAATTAATAAAATTATTAGAGCCATATATTAAAGACCAAAAAATAACTGTTAATAAACCAACTGCTCCAAAAGAATATTATCTTAATGATATAAAACTTGAACCATTAACATTTTATGAACAGCATAATAGTTGATTTATGGGTGAAATAACTGATAACAAAACTAAAATTACTAATCCTTGTTTTAAATATAACATTATGTGAGAAGAGAACAGAAAAGGTTTTAAAATAAATAATCAATATAAACATGATGATTTACCAACTAATTATATAGTTACTTCCTATAAAGAAATTTCAACTCATAATGAAAAAGTATTTTTGTTGAACATGTAAACAACATAAATTAGATTATTTATTCTTTAATACTAATGATATAAAAACAAGAAAATATTTTTTAAGAGATAAAAATAGTAAAGCAATTTGTTATGACTGTATTTTAAATATTAGGTTAAGTAGGAGGTATAAATATGAATAAAGAAAAATTAATTACTGAATTAAGAAATAGTATATATCTTGGGAAAATAGATACATGTTGTTCTGGAAATCTAAATAAAATAATTATAAAAATTAAAAATGGTGAATTTTATTGATAATGCAATATGAATTAATTATTGGTATTGACCCAGCAGGAATAGGTAGTAATGGAATGGTTATATATTCAAGTGAAACTAATAATATTGTTTTTAATGAAACATTTAATACATTAACTGTTTTATGAACTAAAAATATGTATAAAGAAAAAATGCAATTAATTAAAGAAAAATTTATTGATAAAAAAATATTAGTTATTGTAGAAAATTTCTTTTTAAGTTCAAAACAATTATTAACTAATCCATTAGCAACACCTAAAATTATTGGTGCATTAATGGTATTAGTACAAGATGTTTTCAACTGAGATTATCTAGAAAACCACCCAAAAAATAAAAATAAAATAACAAATTATAAAGGAAATATAAAATTAACAAAACATGAACAAGATGCTTATAAGCATATTCAATATTATTTAAAAAATCATAAAAAAATATTAATTTTTGATAATTATTTAAGGAAATTATAAAAATGAAAGATAAAGAAAATTATGTCAAATTAACAGTAAAACTGAGTAACACTATTGAAGCAAAATATTACGAAAAAGGTAATAAGGAATTATATTATAGTGTTCGTGGTCAATGAAATGGATTAAATTATGTTACTTTAATTTTTAATAAACCAAAACTTTATAACCGATGTATTTTATTAAACAAAAACGATGAAATTATTGTAACTGGTCAAATCTTTAACACTTTAAACATTCCTAAAATCGTGCATTTTGTTCAATCAATGTTAAATGATTTAAAAAATGAAAAGAGTAAAAAATGATATTATGAAAAATTTTATTAATAGCACCAATATTAATAACAAGTATAACACTAATAATATTTTTAATTTATATAATTAAAGATTTAAAAAATGAATATAAAATATTGAAAATATTAAGTGAAATTTCTAATCAAATTAAAAATAAGGAGAATAATTAATGATAATATTACCTACTTTGTTTGAAAATAAAGATGAAATTGAAATATTATCACCATTTCCAAAAGCAATTCATACAAGTAATGATATTAGAGCAATTATTTTAAGACAATACCCAAATGTTAAATCAAAACACATAATTGTTTCTGACCCCGAAAGTAATGTTGCATTAATAGTTGGTGATAATGATGTTTATCAAGGTTGAATTAAAGTAACAATTAAAAAATTAGAAAATTAAAGGAGATTAAAATGCCAAATATAGAAAATCAATCAAATTATACTTTAACTAAATTAATTAGAACTGGTATAAGTCCTATTTGTGCAATGATTGGTACAAGTGCTTATTATGGTCAAGTAATTGCTAATCCAATATTAGGTTCAATTAATAGTTTATTATTTGGTAAAAAATTAGGTTTAGATATTTGAAATTTAAATCAAAGACCAAATACTAAAACTAAATTAATTAATAGTTCTAAAAAAATAGCATTAGGATTAGGAACAATTGGTTTAGCAAATTATAGTAAATGAACAGAAAATAATATTAATCCTATTATTCCAATAACACCAATTCCAATAACTACTACAACCACAACAGAAGGTCCGCCATGATTACTATTAAATAAGCAAGAACATCAGTCATTAATGGATTGAGATACTTATATTTCATTAAATACTTATGGTATTTCAAATCTTATTAGTGGATTAACTGAGTTAATACCTAATAAATTTGAAGCAATAAGAAAAATTTGTAATATGGCAACTGGTGGATGTTTAATTTCAAGTGGTGTTGCAATGGGTATTAATAATGATTTTAATAATGCTTATGCAGTACCTACTATTATTGCTGGTGCAAGTGAAATAATCCATAATTTACTACCTATGGAAACTACAAATCATATTCAAGAAATGCAAGAAACATCATTTAATGATGAAACTGCAAGATTAGTAAATGATAATAGATTCACAATTAATAGTGAAACAACTAGTCAATACGGTAGTGATAATATGAGCAAAGTAGCATTAAATCACGATAATGCTTCATTAAATTGAGATTATAATCACATGAGTTTATAAAGGAGGTGAGTAATTTATGAATAAAGAAAAATTAATTGAATATTATAATCACGAAATAAAAACACATAAAGAAAGGATGGAACAATTAAATAAAGAAATTTCTTTATTAGTAACTATTATAAGTAATTCACAATCAATGATTGAAAGAATTAATGGTGGGCAATTTGATGAATAATTAAAAAAATTAAAAATTGAAAGGAAAATATTCAAATGAAAGAATTTTTACATGAATTAATAATTATTGGAACAAGTGTTGGAACATTAATTTGCAGAGAAATTATTGTTTTATTAAAAAGATTTATCACAACTCCAAAAAATGTTAGAGCAAATAACAAAATTATAAAACATCAAAAAAATTAGCAAAATTAAACGAAAAAATTAATAAAGGAGAAAAATAATATGACAAAAATTGAATTTAATGAAAAATATAGAAAACAAGATATCAGTATTGATAGAGATTTTGATTTACATATTGATAATTGTTTTAAATTTTCTGATATTGATACATTAGAAAACGCAGTTAATGATTATAAAAAATTAATAAGTGAAATGCCACAATTAGTTAAAGATTGATTATTGGGATAAGATTAGGAGAATGTTAAATGTTAGAAAATGAAAATAATGCTCAACAAACAACTGAACCTTTAAATGAAAATAATGCTCAACAAGAAATAGAAAATAAAGTTAATGAAGCAGAAAATAAGTTAAATAAACTTAATCAAGAAATTAAAGAAAAAGAAATGATTAATATATTTAAAAAATATCAAGTTAAAACTGAATTTTATGATTATTTAAAATTTAAAACAAATAATATAGAAAATTCAAAAATTGAAGAAACTATTAAAAAAATGATTAAAGAACAACCAATATTTAAACAAACAATTAATACAGGTGGCAATAAACAAATAATTATTAATAATAAAACAAATGATAAAGAAAATTCAAAAATTGAAGAAACTATTAAAAAAATGATTAAAGAACAACCAATATTTAAACAAACAATTAATACAGGTGGCAATAAACAAATAATTATTAATAATAAAACAAATGATAAAGAAAATTTTTTAATTAATTATAAAAAGAAAAATTATTTATAAACGAAAGGAAGAAATAAAATGTCAGTACCATTTAATCAAAATTTAGACAATACAGAGAGATTAGTAGAAGCACCAGAATTTATAGAGTTTTTTAAAATTTCAAATAGTCCATGGGCAAACTTTTTTCCTACTGAAATTGTTGACTCAGTAAATATTGAGTTTATTGTTAAAAAACCAAAAAAACCAGAAGTAAAAATTATTGCTTGAGATGATAAAAGTAAAAGATATGAATTACCATATGTTGATACAGATAAAATTAGTAAAAAAATAACTAAAAAATATCTTGCAGGAGAAATTATTGCAGATGTAGATTTAAAAGCAAATAATGCACAAAATTTATTAAATAGTATGCAATATGAAGTTGCAAATGATTTAGCAGATAAATTGGCAATTGATGATACACAAGCAATTGCAAAATTTGCTACTAAAATCGATATTGAAGATACAACACCAGTAGGCTATTTAAAATCAATGTTATCTGCTTGAAATACTTTGTTTCAATTTAGAAACATTGCAAATAGTAAATTTTTTATTACTAATGGTCTTTATGATAGTTTAGTTTATTTAGCAGATAATAAAGGTTTAATTACCGATAATCAGTTGGCACAACAATTACGTTTAAATGGAAATAATTTATATGTAAAAGGTGTATTATGTGAAATCGTTCTTGATGATTATATGATTTTTACTAATGATAAAAATGAACAACAATTAATGACCTTTATTTTAGCAACACCAAGAGCGATGAAAAGATATATGATAGAAAATACAGTTATTTATGTAGATTTTATTAAAGATGATAAAGCAGGAAGAGCATATAAAGTTGCTGGTGAAGTTGTTGGAGAAGCAATACCATATATTTCTAATAATGAAACAACATCAAGATGAATGTTATGTGGAGTTATTAAAACAGAAAAAAATGATTTAAAAACTAAAATTACAAGTTTAACAACTGATATTACTGCAAATGTTAATAACAATAATAGTGAATTAAATACACAAATAAAAAGTACTAATGAACTTAAATCATTAAATCCAAATTTAACAAATCCAACTATTAAATATTTTAGTGATGCACAAAGTAAAACTAATATAAATAATCAAAAACAAAAAGCAGGTGACTTATATATAACTATTACCGCAAATGTTAATGACTTAAATTATAAAGGAACAACAAATCCAATTAAAATAACTCTTAAATAAAGGAAATTAATATCATGCCAATTGGTACAACTAGTACAGCAATACTTTTAAACATAAATAAACCAAAAAATACTAGAACAAGTAACCAACAAGAAAATAAAAGTTTTTGATGAGAAATTTTAGAAATGATTGGTGTACAAGTTATAGCAGTAGCACTTGCTCCTTTTACTGGTGGGTTAAGTGAAAGTATAGCACTTGGATTAGGTGCAAGTGATTTAGTTGCTAGTATTAGTGCTGTTGGTGTAGAATTTTTAACTGATTTTACTATTAATCAAGTTTATGATTATTTAAAAGGAAATGTAACAAAGTTAAATACTTTCTTTAATATACTTCCTGCATTTGCTGGACTTAATAAAATTAGTCGTGGTTATCGCACTACTAAATTTATTAAACTAGCAGAAAAAACTAAAACATTAGAACAAGTTGGAATTAAAGAAGTAAAAAACTTACAAGAAATTATTAATCAAGTAAGTGGAAAAGAAATTTTAACAGATAAAATTATTGGTAATAAACGTTATTTAATGAATTATAGTTTTACTCCTAATCGTGAAACAGTATTACGAGATTTAGGTTATGTTGCTGAAAGACAATATAAGAATAATTTTCAAAAATTAGAAACAGAAAAATTAATGGAACACTTATTATTACAAAATACATTAATAAAATTAAGTCCACAATTAACTCCTAAATTTAAAATTAAAGATATCGAAAAAGCAAATAACTTTTTAAAAAAATTTAATACTGATTTAAAAAAAGTACTATCTATGAATCAGCATGATTGATTAAATTTAGTTCATACAATACATACAGAAAATAGATATGGAAAAACTTTAATTTTAGATTTACAAAAAATTCGTGCTAATGCTATTAAATTTGCTTTTAAAAATAATGTTATTCATCAACTTGTTTTAAAAGCAAATCAAACTTTTAAATATTTTGATATTAGATTTTATTTAAAAAAAGGTTTAAATAAATTTTGAAAAGATACATCATATTTTGAAAAAATACGAGAAAGTATATATAAATTACAAGAAAAATTTGAAAAGTTAGAAAAACAAGCATTTGAAAAAATTAATAAATTAAAACAAAAAGCAACTGATTTATTTACTAGTGCAGAAAAAAGAGCAATTAAACATGCACAATTAATTCCATTAAATTCACCAGTATTTATGGGTTGTAAAATTCAACCTTTATCATTAGATAAATGTGCAATTACTATTTATCATCGCAATCCTAAATATAAACCAATTACAGTTGTTGATAGTATTCTTAAAGCAAAAACTTTTGTTACTCAAATACATCCATTTCATTGATATCGTTGATATAGTGGTTGATACATTGGTTATGGGGTAAATAGTAATAAATGATTAAAAGCAATAGCATTTGCTCCACCAGTGGTGCAACAAGTAATTAGAGATAGTTTTAAAGTATATAGAGAAATATTTAGAACTATTAGAACTTATCATAAAGTAGTAAATGTTATTAATAATCCTATTGAAAATATTAACAAATTATTTAAAAATGTTGGTTTAAAATTTTCAGTAAATACTTTATTTGGTACTGGATTATTACATCATTTAGAAAAGTTTGCATATAGTCAAGTTGTAGCAAAAAGTAAGAAAAAATTAAAAAAAGGCAAAAATAAAATACAAAAAGAAATTGAACATATAACACATAAAAAAACAAAAAAACATACTCATCATTATAAACAAGCATTTTTTAAGGAATGATAAATTATGATTAATAAACTTTGAACTGATGTCAGTCTTGAAAATTATAATAACTGATATCCATTAACTGGAAAAATTATAGAAACACCACAGCAGTATATACAAACATGACCTAATGTTAATGATTGATTTAAAACTTTTGCTATTCGTGCTCAAAATGATATTAATGCTTATCTTGATTTTATTTTATCTAAATTTCCTTTCGATAGTTTTAAAGATGAATTAATTAAAGAAACATTAAGAGATATGGTTTATGTTATGGTTGAACATTGAGTATTTAATCGTACACCAATTGAATTTAATGTTGATGCTACTATTCAATTTAATAATGGTACTCAATTTAGTGCAAATAGTACTCCTACAATTAATGTTTGAGATTTAGCACCTAGTAGAATGAAAATATGAGCAAGATTAACAGAATTAAAACAAATATTTTCAAGTTATAATGATGATGAAATAGATGTTGAAAAAATTGACTTAAAAGCATTTTATACTAGAAATCAAGTTGATGAATTAATTGAACAACAAAAAGAATTTACATTATCAAAACAAATTAAATTATATGATGATTTAGTTGATGATAATGATAATGAAATATATAGAGGTCCTGTTAGTAAATTTATTAATAAAGGTTATGTTGCAACAGATTACGATAAAGAAACTGAAACAATGATTTTAGATTGACCTGATGAAATTGGAACATTACCACCAGAAGCATTACAAAATAATCCACAAATTGGTGATTATACACATGCACCAACTTGTGATTTTTCTGCTAAACAACAAAAACGAATTACTACAAATGAAAATACTATAAATCAAATTTCAAATTATATATTTAAAAATAGAGATGATATCCTTGATATTAAAAATAATTGATTTAATATTGAAACTAGTCCTTTATGAAAAAAAATTAATAATGAAAATATTTCATTATTAACTTGATATAGTGTTAAAGTTAAATATTCGATTAGTTTGAAAAAACAACCAAGTGATAAATATACAAATTTTAATAAACAAGTTAAGTTTTATTTAAAAACAAATGATATAAATTTTCCCTCTTTTGATTCAATTTCTTTCATGGAATATATTTCAACAAATGAATCTGTATTATATATAGCGGGACTTGTTTATAATACCGAAACTAAAAAATTTATTATTAGTGGTCAAGAATACCCCAACCAAAAAGGAAAATATTTTTTAGTGGATTAGTAGAAGAAATATATCAATATATAGGAAAAGGTGCACCAACTGAATTTATAGCAGAAGATAGTACTGAACGTGATTATTATACAAAAATAGAAACTAATGACTTATTAAATAAAAAACAAGATAAATTAATTGCTGGTGAAAATATTAAAATTGAAAATAATGTTATTAGTACTACTAGTAGTGGTGGTGAATCATTATGAGAAGTTAATAAAGATAATCCTAATTTTATTAATTCAAAAGATGATAAAGGTATTAGTGCTAATAATAAAAGAATTATTGATGTTGGAACACCTACTTTTGAAACTGATGCAACTAACAAAGAATATGTTGATAATAAAATACCAGATTTAACTAATTATTATAAAAAATCTGTTTTTATGAAAGGATATTTTACATATAAAGATGATAGAGACCAATTATGAATAAATGATAGTTCAAATAGTTCTCTTGCTATCTCATTATTGCTTAATAATACTTATGGAAGATTAGAAACTAATAATAAAAATATTGTTGGTGCTATTAATGAAATAAATAAAAAACAAGTTAAAGAAAATTGAAAAGTAATAGGTAAAAGTATAAATAATCGTAAATATGGTGATTTTAATCTTGCTTTTAATACTCTTTATAGAGTAATTATTACATGGGAATCTCCACCATTTCATCAAGTAAATACAAGAATAACAGTAGAATTTAAAACAGGTAATTATTTAGGTGGAATACATGGAAGTAAAATATTTCTTACAAAAGGTTTAATTAATAATGAAGAATGTATTTTATATTTACAATTATTAGATATTAATAAATGACAATTAATTTTAGAAGGTGGAAATGAAAAATATGCAAATATTTTTTCATTAGAAGAATTACAAAATACAGTTAAAGTAGATATTATTCAACCTATAAAAATTACAAGTCATACTTTAAAAATAAATGAATTAAAAAATAATGAGATTAATATTGAATTACCAAATACTCCAACACCAACTCCAAATATTTCACAATGAAAAGAAGTAGGAGAAGTTATAACAGATAAAAATAATAATAATCAAAATTTTATAAAATATATATTTAAAGATAAAACACATTATAGAATATATATAAGTTATGGTGATTATACAAGTAAAGAAAATAATAAAAATTATAGTTGACAAATAATTAATTTTTATTATCAATTAGATACAAGCGTTGTAAAAAGTAGTTTATGAATAGCGAATAATAACAATAACCAACAAACTGAAATTAATATTTATAACAATAGAATAATGTGGGGTATGGGTAGAGATTATATTTTTAAAAAATTAGAAGAATTACAGGAATAATATTATGTTTTTTAAAATTATAAAGATTATTTTAGGTTTAATTGGAGTAATTTTATCATCAGCAATAGCGGGTTTAATTATATTTATTATTGTAAAAATAATATTAAAAATTAATCAAATATTTTAGAAAGGTGGTGAATATTATGTTAGGTAGATTTTTTAGAAAAGATAAAAGTAATATTAGTGATAATCAAAATGAAAAAGTAAAATTTTTAACTAATAAAAATAAAAGTACTCATGCTTCAATTTTAAATTATTTTGGTTTTAATGATTTTAATCATGAAACTTATTTTACTGATTTTGTAGCAGAAAATAATGCTAATTTATATAATGCTCCATTAGAAATAAATAATGAAACTATTAAACAATATTTAATTCAACAAGAATTTTATAGAAAAAATTGAAATTCTATTTTTAAATTAAGTAAATTAGGAATTAGTGGTTATTTAATTTTTATTGCTAATGATGATTTATATTTTCAAGTCGTTGATATACAACAAAGAGTTTATGATATTACTGGTAAATTAATTCAATGTACTATTTTTTATGATAGTTACGAACAAAATGCACAAACTGTAAGATTATTTGAAATTTATACATTAAATAATGAACAAATAACAATTAATCGTTCAATTTATAGTATTAGTGATAATAAAAAACAATTTCCATTAGATTTTAAATCATACATTAATAATCCAAATTTAGAGCAAGAACAAACACTAAATATTAATTATATTCCAATAGCAATTATGCGAAATAAAGCAAATGAATTAGCAGATTGTAATAAAGTAATGGAGGTGGTTGGCCCTTAATTACTGGACCATTTTTGATATAAAATTCTAAATTTTAATTTGTAAAATTGGTGGTTTTAGAAATTTAGAATGTATTCTTTCATAATTATAAAACATAACATATTGATTTACATCATTTATAGCTTCATTGATGGATAAATATTGATTTGATCCTTTAGGTAGTCATTCTTGAGATAAATGAGAAAATCAGTTTTCAGATAATACATTACCACCAATATCATAAGGTTGTTTTTTGCTTAAAATTATTTGTTTATCCTCTGCTCATTTTGTGATATCCTGACAATAAAATTCGTTGGCGTTATCTGAATGTAAAATAACATTTTTTACTTGATTTCAAGAAAATTGTTTGTTGATTTTTTCAAGAGCAGGAAGAATTAAATCCTGATATGATTTATTAGGAGCAATATTATAACTAACAACATTATTTGAATAAAAATCAATAATTACAAAAAGATATAATCATCCTTCTTTAGTATTTATTTGTTTAGTGTCCATTGATCAAATTTGATTTGAAGAGGTTGTACTTTTATAATCTTTGTTTACTTTATCCATTGTAGGTATTCACTTATTTGGATTTTTTTTGTTTTTAGGATAGTTATTTTTAGTTTGTTTTAATCCTTGAATATTGTGTTCTTTCATAATTTTTCGCATTTGTTTTATTGATAATTCTATATTTAAAATGATATTTTTTTCTTGTTTTAATCACTCTTTAAAAGCTGAAAAAATTCTTAAATATCCATAAATTCTGCCTTTTCTTGTAGAATGAAATTCGATTAAAAGTTGGCATATTTTTTGATATTTATGATTGCATTTAATAATATGATTTTCTTCTTTTTTAATAGGTTTTTGTTTATTTTTTAAAAAGTAATATGTTGATCTGTTTAATTGAAGATATTGACATAGGTTTCTAATTGAATATTGATTTTTACAATCATCAATAATTTTAATTTTTTCTTTGATATTTAATTTGTTAATTACTAATGCTATTTGTTTAATTTTATCCATTAATAAAAATCCTTTCAGGTTAAAATTAGTGTTAATTATATAACACAATTGTTTTTAGAATACATTCAGGTTTTTTAAATTAATGGTCTAGTAAAAAGGGCTAAGTGGCGGATAAAATTAAAGCATTAGATGTTATTTATGAACAAATTGTTTTAGATACCATTTTAAATTCACCTAAATTTATATTTAGTCAAACTTATGGTAATGTTCAATCAACATTAGAAGAAGCAGTAAGAACATTAGTTACTAAAAACTACATATTTAAAAGTGGCGGAGATAATAATGAACAAAACGAAAATATCAATATGACAAATAGTAATTTTAAAGGTAAAAATTTAACTGATATATACGATTGAAATGTTAATGAAATATTTAAACGTTGTGGTATTCATATACCAAGTCAAAAGAAATCTGCACAACAATCAGTTCCTGAAAGTACAGCTGTAAATATTTCAACTATTAATTATATTGAACAAAAATTATGACAATTTAATATTGATATTCTTAAATTTATTCAAATATTAATACGTTTAGACAAAGATTTATTAAATAGTAAAACCTTTAATATTAATGATGAACAAGAAATTAATAACTTAACAGTTAAATTAAAATTATTTAATCCCGAAAATAACCAATTAATAGGAGAGAACAATGGAAAACAACAACAAACCACAAACGAAGTTTCCACAGAAACAAACTAAACTTAATCAAGCAGAAGTAGAAAATGATTATTTAATTGATAATATTCCTTATGACTTTACTAATATGATAGGTGCTACTAGTGACCCAGATATTAATAGAGCATATGATGAATTTAAAAAAAGAACAATATATATTTATGAAATTGAACGTTTATTTAAAAATAATGAAAATAATAGTTTAAGATTTTCAGCAAATACTATTAAAATTGGTTTTATTAATATTGATAAAGTATTAAAAACTACTGCTGCTGAAACATCAGATTTTACTATGCAATTAAATCAAAGAGCTAGCACAAATATTAATGATAATACTATTGAATATAGTATGACTGATATTAAAAATTTAATTTTTCAAGAAATAAATTTATTAAATCAGTTTAAATTATATGCAGTATCTATTAATGAACCATTAACTGAAAATAATATTGATAATTTATATATTATTAATAACTATTCTCAACCTTATCAAAATCCAAAAACAAGAAGTACTAAAAGTATTACTATTATTAAAATTAAAGATTTTAAAACAAGAGATGGTTATCCAATCATTATTAAATTACAAAAACCATTAGATAAAGATACCAAAGTAATTGGTTTAAAAATTAAAGCCCCTAGAAGCATGATTTTTGGCAATATAAAAGTACTTGGTGAAGTTGACAATATGGAAGTATACCCAAAGTTATTTGTTAAAGATAAGATAGCATTTCCGCTGTTATCAATGCCTATTGAAACTCAACCAAAAGTTAGAATATTACAACAATGATTTAGTGAACAAATTTTACCTTGAAATTTAGCAAAACAATTTATTGGACAAGAAAAATCAGTTTTAGATTTAATTAAAATTAGTACTGGTACTGTCACAAGAAAAGAAGTTATTAATAATGCAAGAGTAACTGATACTTGACTAGGTTGAGAAATGGGTGCTGTTTGAGATGGTAATTGACCATTAAAACACGAAATACATTTAGAAGATAAAAAAGTTTTATCTTATAGTAATGAGGGATGATATGTTTATCTTGCAACCAATAATAGATTTAAAAGTATAGCAATTGAAATACAAGATGCACCAACAATTGATAGTTTACAACAACTATTATTAGATATGCTAAGTTATACATATAATTATAATAGAAATTTTAATGGTGCAGAATATGATGATAAAGGTAAAGCAAAAAATAAAATGGCAGAATTACGTGATACATTTTCTGGACAAAAACCGGATGAAATAATTACTAACTTATTTAAACAATGAGAGTTTGAATATCCAAATTATATAACTTTACCACAAATACAAATATTTAAACAAGTATTTATTATGTTATCAAAATATATTTATTCATCATTATCAATTAATAAAGGATTAAACGATGATAATAAAATATTATTACCTTATTATTTCGAATTAAAATCAAGTCCTATAAAACCAAGTGATAAAGAAATTTGAAAATTCAAAGATGTAAAAGTAGTTTTAAAATCTGAGTATTTTGACTTTACAGATATTAATAATATTAAATTAAAAAATAATGATATTAGCCAAAATGAATTATTTAAATTAGATGATAACCAGTTTAATTGATTATCTATTACAAATGAATTAGAAAGTAACAATATTCCATCATTAATTCCTGCTGATTGAACATTAAGTAATGGTGAATATGGTAAATATTTTACAAAAACAATTATTAATAAAGATAAAATTAAAGATATATTAAATTTATATGGTTCAAATAAATCTCAATTATTTTCAAAACTAGAATTTTATAAAGAAATTTCACAAATTGATAATATTAATGAATTTGAATTACAAATTGAAAATCCGATTAACAATTTAAATCGGATTGAAATTAGTGGAATATTTGGTTCTGGAAATTATGATTTAACTTTAATAACTGATAAACAAGAAATAAATTTAAAAAATATAAATTTATTTGATAAATATAATGAAAATATTTCATATATAAATATTGAAATTTAATTATCAAAATATCCATCAGGATATTGACCATTTCATTTTATATCATCTTTAAATGTTGGCTTAATACCAAAATATAAATCTATTTTATTTTCATCATATAAATTTTTAGTTTCTCATATTGTTGTTCCAGCCCCTCCCCAGTAGACTGTATAGTCATGTCCTAAATATGACTTATAATTATAAGTTTTATAATATGACATTATACTTAATAATAATGCGGTTATAACAGCACTTCATAATATTATTTTTTTATAATTTGTTTTAATTCATTTTTTAAAATTATTTATTTTTTTTCCTTTTTGTTTTGTCACACTTTGGACATCTTTTATTAGTTCTTTGCTATCTTGCATTTTAATTACTCCTTATTTTATTTTTTTATTCCGCCATGGCATGAACATGCACCTTTACCATGACTATTAGTTCAAGTACCATCATTACATTGAATAGTATATCCTGTGAATGAACATCGATAAGTGCTTATAGAAAATGATGGTATTGATGCAAGATATAAAATCGTTGTCATAATTTTTTTCATATTAAATTACTCCTTTTTTCCTTGATTTTACTTTTAAATTGTACTATTTTATATTATTTTTACAAGTATGCTTTTAAATGCAAAATAACGCCTAAATTAAAGGCGTTTATTTTATGATACCTATACTATTAATTATATTGAAATTGTTTATTATATTTTAAATATGAAAGTGGTTTTTTTATTGAATTTTAAATTACACTTATATATGTATATAATAAACAAGTAAATTAATATTTTAAATTATTTACAATAAATTTTGATTTTTTTAAAATAGTTAGGAGAAGTAAATTTGAATTTTAATTATAAATGAAATTTTAGAGAACAAAATGCAAAAATTGATAAATTAGTTTTAAAACATATAACAAATAAATGAGAAAAAATAGATTGAAGAATAAAAAATACAAGAGATAAAAAGAAATATAAAATTGTTGATTATCAATATCGAACAAGAAAAATAATGTATGGATTAGTAACTTATAAAAGAAGAATTTATGAATATTTTAATGAAAAATTACAAAAATGAGTTCGTGTTTGTTTAGTTGATGAAATACTAGAACTGCCAAAATATAAAAGAATAGGTGAAGATATTGAACAAACTATTATTGAATATTTTGCTGATGGAAAAAGATACAGAGATATTTGAGATATTATAAAAAAAGCAAATATTAGTCTTAGTTCTATTCATAGAGTTTTTAAAAATTTAGAAGTAATTGAAGCAAATCCAGTAAAAGTAAATTTAGAAAAAAATCAGCCTATTTTTGTAGCAATTGATGATGGTCACCGAAAATTTTGAAATTTAAAACGTAAAGGTACAAAACATTCTATGCGATTAATAGTAACATATACAGATAATATTAATCACAAAGTACAAAATAAAAGAGTAAAAGCAATTATTAGACCAACAAAAACAAAAATTGGAGTTAAAAAAACTGCTGAATTTGTTAAAGAACATTGTCAAAAATTTTATGAAAACATTGAACAAGCAAAAATTATTATTTGTGGTGATAGTGCAGGATGAATTAAAGAAGTTGCTGATTATTTAGGTGCACAATTTGTTTTAGATAAATTCCATTTAATTAGAACATTATATCTTGGAATAATGGCTGGAAATAAAGGAAAATATTTAAAAGAATATAATCACTGTAAAAATTTAATTAATAATGGTAAATATGAACAATTAATTGATTATTTATATAAAGAATTAGATAATCATAAAAAATTAAAGAAAAAATATTTTAAAAATAATAAAAATGGTATTGAAAATCAAGGTGCAAAATGAAATGTTGGTTGTTATACTGAAACTAATATTTGACATGTTTTAAAAGAAATGCTTGGTAATAAAACATATAATATTTTAATTTATATTAAAATGGTTATTTTTAAATGTAATAAGATAAATTTAGAAACATAGTTTTAATGAATGTAATAGTTGCTTATTATTTCACAATTTGCAATAGCATCCCAAAAATTATTATTTTTTATTTTTATTTTTAAACCAATAATTAAAAATGTTAATGACAAAATTATAGATACAAAAATTGGGACTATAATTGTAGAAAAGATAACAGCAATTTTTAACTGTAATAAAGAATAACTATAATAATTATGGATAATATATTCATTTCCAAAATTTTTGAGAGAAATAGTATTATTAGTTAATATGTAATATCAACTATATTTACTTCATAAAGTAAAACCATTATATTCATATATTAAAGGTTTTATATTTTTAAATAAATGGTTATTTTTAATAGTTACTACTTCTTTTCCATGAAATAAATCTAATAATAATAGTCCAATAATCATAATTAAAATAGTTAAAACGAATAGTAATACAGTTAATAACTGTAATTTTTTGAGTTTCATCTTTAAAATCTCCTTAACTTTATTTCATAAGTTTAGCATTTACTAAAATTTAATATAAGTATTTTAGTTGAAATATCTTTTAAAAAATAGTAAGATGAATGTACAATTTCATAAAAATCCTAATTATTTCTTGTCTAACATAATAATAAGACTATATGAATTAATTTATTCCGGATTTTTGACAATCTCTCAAAATTTTACTTATAGAAAAAATTGAAAATTTTAAAATTAATTTTATTGAAATTACAATATATGCACAAGATATAGACTTAACTTCTTACTATCTCTCACAACATAATCTTGAAAATAACTCTAATAAATATTATTTTAAAACAAAAAATAAAGCAATAATATTTTTGAAAAAATACAAGAAAATCTATGAGCAACGAATAACAAAAACTAAAGAAAAATATGGAAAATCAATACCATTATTAAATGGTTTGCAACTTAATCAAGAACAAGCACTATTAAAAGAAACAAACTTAATAAGCACAATATCATTAAAAAATAACAATAATGTTTTAATAAAAATTAAATTAACTGAACAAATTGAATATATATATATACAAGTCTTTTCATAACAAATAATCAAAAAAGTGATACTACAAGTCTTTTAGAATTTGAAGATCAACAAGCAGACACATTAACGCTACTTTCTGATATTTACTATGATAGCACACCAACCCAATCACAACAAAATTTAAGTTCTTTTATTATTGATACTAGTACAAACATTAAAGAACAAAGTCCTGAAGAAGAAGAAATAGAAGAAATAAAAGATGAAAAAAAATATGAGTTCCTTAATTCTGAAAACTCACAAATAGTAAAAAATAAACTAGCACAAAAAGTAGTATATAGCATATAAAAACTTTTAAATAAATTAACTAATGTTATTCTTTTTTTAATTTAAAAGAATAACATTTTTAATAACAAATTAAAGATTGACTACTATCATTTAATTCTGAATTATTATCTCAATTATCCAACATATCATTAATTGCTCTAATTGAAATAGGATCAAATCTAATTAATTGATTATTAACATCAATAATTAAATTATCTACCATTCTTTCCAATTCTCAATGAAACATTAATGGTTTTTCTTTATTTTGTAATTCTTCTTTTTTATTGTTCAATTTTGTTAATATTTCCATTAAGCTAACTGTACTATTTTCATTTCAGTTATTATTTATATTTACAAAATCATTTCTTAAATTTTCAATTTCACTAATAGTTTTATTTATATACCTTGCTTCTGCTCTCTTTTCATATCATTCAGGGCCACTTGCCACTTGCCACTTAGCCCTTTTTACTAGACCATTAATTTAAAAAACCTGAATGTATTCTAAAAACAATTGTGTTATATAATTAACACTAATTTTAACCTGAAAGGATTTTTATTAATGGATAAAATTAAACAAATAGCATTAGTAATTAACAAATTAAATATCAAAGAAAAAATTAAAATTATTGATGATTGTAAAAATCAATATTCAATTAGAAACCTATGTCAATATCTTCAATTAAACAGATCAACATATTACTTTTTAAAAAATAAACAAAAACCTATTAAAAAAGAAGAAAATCATATTATTAAATGCAATCATAAATATCAAAAAATATGCCAACTTTTAATCGAATTTCATTCTACAAGAAAAGGCAGAATTTATGGATATTTAAGAATTTTTTCAGCTTTTAAAGAGTGATTAAAACAAGAAAAAAATATCATTTTAAATATAGAATTATCAATAAAACAAATGCGAAAAATTATGAAAGAACACAATATTCAAGGATTAAAACAAACTAAAAATAACTATCCTAAAAACAAAAAAAATCCAAATAAGTGAATACCTACAATGGATAAAGTAAACAAAGATTATAAAAGTACAACCTCTTCAAATCAAATTTGATCAATGGACACTAAACAAATAAATACTAAAGAAGGATGATTATATCTTTTTGTAATTATTGATTTTTATTCAAATAATGTTGTTAGTTATAATATTGCTCCTAATAAATCATATCAGGATTTAATTCTTCCTGCTCTTGAAAAAATCAACAAACAATTTTCTTGAAATCAAGTAAAAAATGTTATTTTACATTCAGATAACGCCAACGAATTTTATTGTCAGGATATCACAAAATGAGCAGAGGATAAACAAATAATTTTAAGCAAAAAACAACCTTATGATATTGGTGGTAATGTATTATCTGAAAACTGATTTTCTCATTTATCTCAAGAATGACTACCTAAAGGATCAAATCAATATTTATCCATCAATGAAGCTATAAATGATGTAAATCAATATGTTATGTTTTATAATTATGAAAGAATACATTCTAAATTTCTAAAACCACCAATTTTACAAATTAAAATTTAGAATTTTATATCAAAAATGGTCCAGTAATTAAGGGGCAACCACCCTTTTAATCGAATTTCATTCTACAAGAAAAGGCAGAATTTATGGATATTTAAGAATTTTTTCAGCTTTTAAAGAGTGATTAAAACAAGAAAAAAATATCATTTTAAATATAGAATTATCAATAAAACAAATGCGAAAAATTATGAAAGAACACAATATTCAAGGATTAAAACAAACTAAAAATAACTATCCTAAAAACAAAAAAAATCCAAATAAGTGAATACCTACAATGGATAAAGTAAACAAAGATTATAAAAGTACAACCTCTTCAAATCAAATTTGATCAATGGACACTAAACAAATAAATACTAAAGAAGGATGATTATATCTTTTTGTAATTATTGATTTTTATTCAAATAATGTTGTTAGTTATAATATTGCTCCTAATAAATCATATCAGGATTTAATTCTTCCTGCTCTTGAAAAAATCAACAAACAATTTTCTTGAAATCAAGTAAAAAATGTTATTTTACATTCAGATAACGCCAACGAATTTTATTGTCAGGATATCACAAAATGAGCAGAGGATAAACAAATAATTTTAAGCAAAAAACAACCTTATGATATTGGTGGTAATGTATTATCTGAAAACTGATTTTCTCATTTATCTCAAGAATGACTGCCTAAAGGATCAAATCAATATTTATCCATCAATGAAGCTATAAATGATGTAAATCAATATGTTATGTTTTATAATTATGAAAGAATACATTCTAAATTTCTAAAACCACCAATTTTACAAATTAAAATTTAGAATTTTATATCAAAAATGGTCCAGTAATTAAGGGCCAACCACCAGGAAATAATTTTTTGTGTACAAATGGCCCCAAAATAAATAATACTAATAATGAACTAGTAGCAGCACCAATTAGCATTCGAATTGGTAATGAAAATTTATTTTCATTACTACCAAGTGCTTTAACAATTTTTTCATTACATAAATATGTTATACCAATTCCTGGTATTGTACTAAGCAAAAACCCACTACCAATAATACCCACTTTTTCTCATATATTTAATCCTTGATAATTATATATTAATTGTTGTCTACTATCTTCTGATATTCTTTCTTGTCTTATCATAATTTACTCCTATTTTTCTAATTTGAGTTAATAAAATTAATTATTAATATCTTAACATAAAAACTAACATTAATATTTTATTAAACAATTAATTAATATATTTAATATTCTAAAATAAGAATAATAAAAACTAATTAATGGAAATAAGTTTATTAAATAATAAAATAATTAAAACTTCTTTTCATTATTAATATACTCTCATATATTATCCTTTCAAAGTTGCTAACATTACAGCTTTAATAGTATGTAAACAATTTTCTGATTGTTGAAATACCTTTGATGCAGAAGATCGAAATACTTCATCAGTAACTTCTAATTCACCTGTTCCACCATATTGTTTAACAATATCTTGAGTAATTTGTGTATTACCATCATGAAAACTTGGTAAAGAATGTAAAAATATAACATCTGATTTTGCAATTTTCATTTTTTCATCATTAACTTGATATGGCATTAATTCTTTAATTCGTTGTTTTAATAAAATTTTATCTTCACATACAGATGTTCAAACATCAGTAGCAACTACATCAGCATCTTTACTTGCTGTTTTATAATCTTCTGTTAAAATAATAGAACCACCCGTTTCTTGAGCAATTTCTTGACATTGTTTTAATAGTTGAGGATATGGTCATAAATTTTTATTAGTGCAGATTACTAAATTCATTCCTAATTTTGCACTAATAATCATATAACTATTAGCCATATTAAAACGAGCATCTCCAAAATAAACAAATTTAATACCTTTAACATCTTTATTTTTTTTACACTCTTGAATTGTCATAATATCAGCTAGCATTTGTGTTGGATGATATAAGTCAGTTAAGCCATTTCATATCGGAACACCGGCATTTTCAGCTAATTCTTCAACATCAGTTTGTTTATATCCACGAAATTGAATACCATTATAAATTCTACCAAGAAATTTAGCGGTATCAATAATTGATTCTTTAACTCCTAATTTACTACTAGTTGGATCAAAATATGTTGAATGCATTCCTAAATCACAAGCAGCAACTTCAAACGCGCTTCTTGTTCTTAATGAATCTTTTCGATATAATAAAGCAACACTATAACCTTTTAATGGCTGTTTTTCTATTCCTTTTTGTTTTGCAATTTTTAAAGTAGCAGCTAATTCTAATAAGTAATAAATTTCTTCTGAAGTAAAATCTAATAAACAAATAAAATTTCTGCCTTTTAAATTAATAGCCATGATATGTTTTCTTCCTTTCAATTCCTAATATCTTTATTTAATTTAACATTAATATACAATATGGGCAACACTCTGGCCACATGACAATTCAGAATTAGTAATTTCATAAACATGGATATGTATTATTATATTTAATTTTTAACTCAAATTTATTAACAGCAAGTAATTATTTTGTTAATAAATTATTGAACTGAAAGTTGTTTTAAATATTTTTCTAGTGAAATAATATATTCTTTTTTAGAATTCCATTCTTTCAAAATTTGATTGATTAAGTAAGAACATATTTTTTTATCTTGGATAATACTCATTACAACAAACTTTTTAATATAAAATACTCTAATACCATTTCTGATAAAAATTTTAGCAAGTAATAAAACTATTTTTAATTTATTAATTTCTGAATATATATATATTAATAGCAGACTTACTTTGCATTCAGTATTCTCCTTAACTTAAAATATTCTTTTTTTCTCTCTCATAGTTAACATTTAAAACCTTTTTTTATATTTTTGCAATAAATATACAAAAAATTACTAATGAATATATATATATTAAATTAATAAGTGTATTTTATTGTATACTTAAAATTTAAAACTATCAAAATAAAATTTTAAATATACAATAATAAATGAAAATGAAAAATATTAGTTTAGTAATTAAATGTAAAATTAAAAAACAAAACTTTAAAACTTACTAAAATAGAATATTTTATAAAAGTTTTGAAAATAATGTTTTATCAATAAAACTTAATATAATTTTAAATTTAAAATTTGTACCTATAATTTAGGTACAAATTTTTATTATTTCTCATTTTGCTGTGTATACATCACAATACGTAAAATAAGTTGTAATATTTCATAAATCATACGAATCAAGTAATAAATAAACTTAATTTGGAAAATTCAACTAATAGCACGTATTTCTTTTTCATTTAAAATACCAACAAGATTTTGACAAATTTCTTTTCTTGATTTAACATAAAAAATCATTTGCATTGAAGAAAAAAGAATTAATAAAATACTACCTAAAATTGATAAAACAATTGAAAGTATATTGGCGCTCGCTGCTGATAAGGTAATTCAAGAATTAGCAGGTGAAAGAGCAAATAGAATAGCAAGTGCAAAAGGAATTAAAACAAAAAATAATGTTATTTTACGAGAAAAATCTCATCAAAAAGTATTAAAACGACTACTATTTGAACTACTTACTGCCCAAGTACTTTCCATTGCCATTGCTAAAGTATAAATAGAACGACGGTGATAAGTTCATGGTAATAGTCTTAAAGTAAAATTACCATTATTAAATAAATATGGCCTTAAATAAAAAAACCTAGGTTCAACAGTAATACTATTAATATTACCAAATCCCTTAAATTTTATTCTTTTTGCATTAATACCGTATGTTTTTAAATATTTTTGAGATAACTCGCCACCAGTTAAATTAGCACTATTTTCACGATGGAATCAAGAATACTTAATTCAAGTGAAAAATCAAATCATAGTAACAACAAACAAAATTACACCAACAATAGCTACTAAGCTTGCTAAAACAATTAAACTAGTTGATCAAGTCTTTGGATCATTTGGATTAACTGAGGATAATAATAAATTAGTCATAATCTTCTCCTTTCTAACTATTTGAATAGAGTCTACAATATTATAACATAGTATTATTCCACCACGAAAAGAAAGTTATAAACTTCTTGATCACCATCAACAATTTCATATTCAATATCATAATCTTCATCTAAAATTTTTTTCATAAAATTAATTTGATCTTTTGAATAACCTTTACCTTTAAAAATAGTAATTATTTCTGCACCATCTCAAATTAATTTAGTAAACAATACTTTAATTACATTAAATAAATTTTCATTTGAAGCAATAATTTTTTCTTTACCATCTTTATTACGAAAACTAACAGCAGAAAAAAAGTGTTTTTTTCCAATTTTAATACCATCTATTTCAACATCACGATCAGCAACTGTTACATAACCAAAAGCAGCATATTTAATTTCACTTCACATATTTTTATTATTTTCTTTTGCACTTAATTCAGGATTGAAATTTAAAGCTGCACGCATACCTTGAGCAATATTTTTAGCAGGTAATACAAAAACTTTTGATTTTTTTTCTAATTTTCTTGCTTGTTCTGCTGCTAAAAATAAATTACTATCATTTGGCAAAATAAAGACATTTTTTGCATCGACAATTTCAATTGCCTTTAAAAAGTCATCTGTTGATGGATTAATTCTTTTTGAATACATAATAATATTGTTAACCTTTAATTCATCTCTAAAAAAGGTTTCAATTCCTCTACCAGGAACAGCAGCAATTAAAGCAAATTTATTATTTAATTTACGAATTGGTTTAATAGTTTGTGTATGTGCTTTTGCCTGTTCGGTCATATTTTCAATTTTTACTTTTAAAATTTCACCAAATTTCTGAAAATAATTTAAAATTTGACCTGGTTTTAAAGTATGAACATGAACTTTGATTAAATCTTCATCATCTACTAAAACTATTGATTGACCATCCATTGTTTCTAAATCAGTTCGTGTTTTGCTTAAATTAAAATCTAACTTACTAACTTTATTTAGTTTTACAATAACTTCTGAACAATAACCAAAGTTTTCTTGATTTAAAACCATTTCTAATTTTGCTGTATCTTGTTGTTCTAATTTTTTCTTTGGTGAAATAGCTTTACCGTACTTTAAACCATACACCATACCTTCAACAATATAAACTAAACCAGCACCACCCGAATCAACAACTCCTACTTTTTTTAAAATTGGCAATAAATCAGGTGTTCTTTTTAATGATTCATTCATTCCTTCTAGTAATTTTTCAAAAATATAAAGCGAATCTTTGCCTGTTATTTCTAATTCATTAATATAATTAGCACCATCTTTAATAATAGTAAGAATAGTACCTTCTACTGGTTTCATAACTGCACGATATGCATAATCTTGCGCACTTTTTCAAGATTTTAATAAATCCTCATTACTAATGAAATCATTTTTTAAATCTTTTGTTTTTATAGTTTGAAAAAAACCACGAAAAATTTGAGATAAAATAACTCCAGAGTTACCACGCGCACCCATCATTAAACCACGAGAAAAAGTAGTAGCAAATGTTTTTAAACTATCATATTCTTTGCCATTTAATTCTTTTATACCATTCATCATTGTTAAATTCATATTTGTTCCAGTATCACCATCAGGTACTGGGAAAACATTTAATTTATCAACTTCAAAATGATGATTATAAAGATTATTAGCACCGCTAATAAGCATAACTTTTAAGGTTTTAATATCAATTTTTTTCATTTAATTTCACCTTATATTTTCTTTTATTCTTCAATTAAATCATGAACAAAAATGTTAAGTACTATATAGTCTTGATGTTTAATAATCTTTTCAACAATATATTTTAAATTTTTCTGAGTTTGATTCATAATATTTCAAATATTATTATTAAAAAAACAAACTATATTAATATCAATAATTCAACCTAAATCAGACTTGTTAACTTTAATTCCATAATTATTATCTTTTTCATAAATATTGGCAACACCTGGTACAGATAAAATACTTTCTGATAATGCTTTTTTAATAATGTTCATAATATCTTTATCTTTCTCCACATAATCACCCCTATTATATTAATAATAAATTAAATTTATATAAAATAAAATCTCTTATAATTTTTATAGTCTTTTATATTATACCTAATATAATATATCAAGACAATAATAATCTTAAAGATAAAGATATTATATATTGATAATGGTTTTTTCTATATAAAAACATAATTAAGAAAAACTAAACTACCTAATTATTAAATATAAAATACTATCTATAATTTTAAAAATTAATATTAATATTACTTTTAGTAAAGTAATACAATAATAATTAAATAATTACTTATTCTTAACTGTCTTATTTTTATACTTAAACATTATATAATAGAAAATAATAAAATTTAAAATATATAAAATACTAACTAACCAAAAGTATAATTAATAATTAAACTATACTTCAAAAATTTACTATATAAATTTTAGGAATTTTTGTGTTTTTAATCGTAATCTTATTTTTTGCAGAAATTTCAATTACAATTTTCACAATAACAATTACATATTTCAATAAATTACCTCCTATTTTATATAAAAAGATTATCACTTTTTAAAATAAAAATTAATTTAATGATAACGAAAATATATTAACTTCTTAATAACTAAATTTAATGTTCAACCACTTATTAACAATTGTAATTTTATATAATATAAAATAATATTTAATTGTTAACATTCAAAAGTGTTAACTATAATAAGTATTGAAATTTTATATACATAAAATTTAATGATTTTGAAAGGAACAATAATATGTTAAAAATATCTACTAATTATTTACCAGATCCCACTGAATATGCTAAAGTTTTTTGTGAATATATATTCAAAACTTTAATAGAAAAAATTATATATTTTTATACAACAGTCAATGGGTTTCTAGATCAAAAATTTATTACATTTTTGACTAATGAAAAAATTGCTAATGAATTTAATAAAACAAAAAATATGGATTTAGAAACATTAATAAAAGAATTTTATGATACACATCATAAAATTAAAATTCCATTAATAACAATAAATAAAAAATTAACAAAAGAAATTGAAAAAGAAGTAAGTGAAGTATTTAATAATACAACTACTTTAACTATAATTTTTTATAAAATTTGTATAAAAGATAACGCAACTAATAGTGATATTAGTGATTTTTTTATTGAAAAATATACAAAAAAATTATTAATACTTTTAAAAATATCTATTATATTTTTTATTACTATAACTATATCAAACATTTTAGAATTAGAGATAACAAAAAAAAGAAACATATTTCAACAAAAAACTATCAAGATAATTTAAATATACAATTAATTAAAGAAATAAAAAAAAGTCTTGAATATGCCATTTTAATAATAAACAAAATGGATACAAATATTTATAAGCGAAATTTAAAAATAACACCAGAAGAAAATTTACAAAAAAAAGCACAAGATGCAGAAAGTGAAAAATATGATGCATCATATTTACATAAAAAAACTAATGCTAATAATTGTATACTTTCATAAACGTTTTCTTTAATCTTTATTTTCTGTTACGTCAATAATAACTTCACTATTATCATCAAGAATTTCTTTAGTTATAAATTGACCAACGCTTTCAGCACCAGTTTTATCAGCAACCGTTTTTAAACGACTTAATTGTTTTTCCAACGGAACTAATGTTTTATTAATGCCAACATAAAGATCGTGATTTTCTACTAAACACTGTAAAAAATTATTATTTAATAACTGAATATGAACGGAAATATTATATGTATGATTACTATTTCTTTCAATACCAACTTTAGCAATCATATCTTTTTTAATATATTTAGAATACTTTTCTTGTAAATAATTAAAATTTTTATCAACAGCATTTTTAATTTCATAAGTAATATTAATATTTTTTCCATGGACAATAACTTGCATGATTAATTGCTCCTATCTTTTAATTATTATATACATTTTCCCATAAACAAATAAATTTTAAAAGATAATAGTGTAATTAAATTTAAATTATTAACAACTAAGCAAAATACCAATTATATTTATAATATGCTTAATATCATCTTCAGTTAAATTAATGATTAATACTCTATTTTTTATCTTTTCATGATTTTTGTTTTAAAAAATTTTGTTTTCCATTAAAAGTAATAGCTGTTTTTCAACGTGGATAATTATTACCTTTAGTAATAGCATTAGTATTATTCATTGGTTGTAAATTACTAATATCAGAAGTACCTCCATGAAATAAAGGTCGTTGATGTATAATAGTTCAATTATAACTTTTAGGATCATCATTAAGTTTAACATTACTAATAAAGTTATTTTTAAACATTAGCGCACCCGCATAGTCTTTTCGATATAACTGTGGATTATAATCATCAATAATTTCTCCTTTATTTCATACTTCTTCAATTTGTTGTGGTGTTCAAGTTACTTCACTATTAACAACATTACTACTGTTATTACTACTGTTATTAGTTTGAACAGGATTTGGATTACTAGTTACTTGATTATCAAGTAATTTTGATTGTGGAAGTGCACCTCCACCAGTATTATTAATAACTATATTTATACCTTGTGTTGATTTATCATGTTCATTAAAAAATCGATCTGTAAATGATGGTCCAATAGTTTGTTCACCAAAAAGAGAATTTTGTTCAACACTTGCGGGTATTTCTGTTGCTGATAAAGCATTATTATTTGTCAATGATAACGCTTTTTTTGATTTATTTCTTAAATTAGCCATTATTAATCATAAAGAAAAAAGTACTAAAAAGAAACTACAAATTAATGCAAAGCCTCAAGGTAAAATAAAAAATAAAACATTAATAATTTTTTTGTCCATAACATAACTATAAATTTTTTTATAACCATAACTTATTAATAATCCTGAACCAATAAGTAAGACAAGCGAAATTACTACTACTATTAATGCTCATACTAAAGTTATTACTCCATATTTATTTAAAAAAATAAATGGAATTGTAATAAACACTAGAGTAATAACCGAAAAAATTAAAGTAAAAATTGTTAAAATCTGAAAAGTAAGAGTAAATGTAATGCCTTTACTATTAATTACTTCAGTTAAAATTACTAAAATCTCATTAACATTAGTATGATAAAGTATAAGTCATAATACTCAACTTATAATCAAAGTTATTGCCATTAATCCCGAACTAACAATAATTCCTCAACGATTATGAGAATTAATGTTTCTATAATTCTCTGCTGACACTTCCATACTAAAACCTCACAACTCTAAAATCTCATATATTAAATTCTATCATAAATGATGATTAACATGTTTAACGACAATTATGAAATATAAATGAAAATATAACCTTTATAAAAATACTTCTTGAAAATTAAAATTTAGATTTAACTTAATAAAAATGTATCATAATATTTTTAATAAACTTTAAATTTGCAACTTTCTTGCGAATAATTTTTTGTTAAAGATTGTTGATTTTGTGATTCTGATTTATTAATTTTTTCAATATTTAATCTTTCATCTAATGATTCATCTTCAAAAAATTTCCTTCTACTCTCTTTTTTTGCTAATCTATTTTTTTCTAAAATATCAAATAAACTTTCTACTTTTAATGTACCATTTAATTGAGGTTGTACTAATGTTTTATCTGTTTCTAACGTGGTAGTCATTTCTAATTTTGCAAGGTCTAACTGCTTAGTTAAAATATCTTGTTGTACCCTACTTCTTTCTAGACTTAATTGTTCAAGTTCTTTTTCCCTAATCAAATTTTCTGCTTCTATCTTTCTTTTTGTATTTCTGATCTTATTTTACTAATTTCTAATTCCTTATTTAATTTTTTATTTCATTCTTGAAAAAATTTTTTGACATTTTTTCTTCTTTTTCTTTCTGCTCAAATTGAAAGTGTATTACCAATTATTACACTTCCAGAAAAAATAGATATTGGTACTAACCCAACACCACTTACAAACAAGCCAGTAATAGCAGCAGTACTTATAACAGCTTGAATACCAGTTTTTCAATAAAATTTTTTATTTTCTTTATCTAAATTTTTTTTGCAATAACAACAGTTTCATTATTACAATCATTTAAATTTTGCAATTCTGTTTTCATATCTTTTATCCTTTTCAATTGTTTATTTACATTTTTATATATATGTATGTATTTTTTTATGAATTGATAATGAACAACTATTACTTGTTTCTCCATTTACTACTTTTGCTAAATTAAATTCTTGAGGGATCGGTGATGAAGTAATATTTAAACTAGTTATGTTATTAAGTTTTGCTAATTCTTCTCTTGCTTTAACTAATTCAAGTTCAACTTTAGTTCTTTTTAATTGTTTTTTAAGAATTCTTGCTCCTACTGTTTCTAATTGTAATTCTTCTAATTTTCTCTGAAGAATACTTGATTTTTCATTATTCTCATCTTCTAATTCTACTTTCTCTTGTTTATTTTGTTTAATCGTAGCTTTAATAACTGCACCCATCATAGCAGCAGATGTACCTGCACTAGCTGCTATTCCTAAATCAGAACATTGAAAGCCATCAATTCCACCAACCGCTAATGTTACTACTGTAGCAGTACCGGCAGTTATTATAGGTAAATTTTTTACAAAATTTTTTTTAAATTTCTTTCGAAAACTTTTTTTCTTGATAGTGAAGGTTTAACAACTTCCACTACATAATTATTTTCATCTTGCATTGGACATATTCCGTAATTAAATTTAATTAATTGTCAATAAAATTGTTTTAAAACTATTTAGTGTTATTGAATATAGAAATAAATATTTTTTGAAAAAATAGTTTAAAAAAAATGAGTTTACATTTTAAACAAAAAATTGTTAATAATATTTTTATATTAACTCGATAAAAATTTAAATTTTAAAAAAATATTTTTAATATTTTTTTTATTTTAATGGTTTTATTTTATTAAAAATTTCACAAAGTAAGTTAAATCTTAAGTACATAAGTCTAAATTTAGATTTTCTACATTTATTTACTAAAATTTTGAATCTTTTCAATCAAGCAAAGACATGTTCAACTTTAATTCTAATTTTAGATACAATCTTATTGTATTTTCTTTCTTGTTTAGTTAATTTTTTATTTTTAGTTCTTTTAATTGGTATTATTGTATTTTTATAAATATTTTGTATACCTTGATATCCTAAATCACCAATAATTATTGTTTTTTCTGAAAATTCAAGATTTGAATTTTTTAATATTTGAAAATCATGCACTTTACCATTATCAGCAAAAATATCAACAATTTTTTTATTAAAAAAATCATATACAATTTAAAATTTTATAGAATACATTCAACTTTTACCAGAAAAATATTCTAACTGTAGTTTTTTTTAGTTGGTCTTTCAATTTCAATCTCAGTTGAATCAATTAAATAAAATTGAAATTCATTTGAATTTTCTTGTTTTTTATCAATTTTTAATTTATATCTTTCTTTTAAAAATTGGTAATCTTTGTGGTTACTAAGTTTATTTTCTACTCAAGTAATATTTCGAAAACAACTTGATGGGCTCATTTTAGATTTAATACTCATTTGAAAAAAAGTATAATATTCTTTTCAGTATAATAAAGTCATCATTAATCTTTCTTCTACTGAAAGTTTATTTTTTCGACCTTTATTTTTTTCTAATTTTTCTATTTCAATTAATTTTTCTAACATTTCATTAAAATGAAAACGTTTTATACCAAAATATCTGTAAAATTCTTCATTTTTTAATTTTTTTAAATTTTCAAAAATCATTTTTATCAACACTTTTCTAAATTTATTGTTAATAACAAAATTATAAAATAAATTTTAAAATTATTAATTGACTTTTAAAAAATTTAATTACGGAATATGTCTATTGAAGAAGCAAATGAAGATTTACTAATATCCATTTTTATTTCTCTCTTTCTAATCTATGAAAAATATCCTTCTGATTAATATAATTTAATAAAAAACTAATATAAATAAAAAATACTTATATTAGTAATGAACATATATTAAATTATTAATAATACTATCACAAATATTGATTTTAATAAAATTTAATATTTCATTTTATTACTAAAATAATTTCTTATAATAAATATTACAAATAAAGTAATTTCTCGTTTACAAAAAAATATTAGATATAATACTTGTAAACTAAAGATATAGTTTTGACCTATTGTTTTATTTTTTAACAAATAGGTTTTTATTTTAAAAGGGGGACAAAATGAAAACAATTAAAAAAGAACAAATATTTACTAACAAAGCATATTTAATAAATTATGAAACTGTAGAAAAAATTAAAAAACAATTACTAAATTTAAAAGGAGAAAAAATAAAACTTATTGAAAAAAGTGAGAAAATTGAAAAAGAAATTAATAATTATCAAAAAACCATTCAATTTTGAATTAAACAAAATAAAGAAATAGAAGATAAAGTATTTCAATTTAATATTCAAATCTATAAATTAAAGGAACAAAAAATTAACAAAATTAAAAATTTTTTTATTAATCTTTTTTCATTTGGAAAAATAAATAAAAATAAAAGTATTAATAATTTAATTGAAACAGAAGAAATAAATTGTGAATTATTTAAAAAAACAAAATTAAATAATCAACAAAAAATTAATATTTTAAATTCAAATTATATTGAAAAACAAACAAAATACGCAAATTTAATAACTAATATTAATCAAATAACTGAATATGAAAACAAATTATTAGAAGATAAAAATAATTTGTTAAATAATAATAATAATTTATTAATTGATTTAATAAATCAAAAAGAACAGCAAGAAAAAGAAACAATTGTCGAAGTCAATGAGCAAATAGTTGAACAATTTGAATCAAAAATATTTCAACTTAGTGAAAAAATTTGTGATTTGGAAAATCAATTATTATCTAACAGTAGTGATGAAGGCTTTAATTCAAAATCTACATCAACAGATTCTTTAAATTCAGATATTTCAGTACCTCTAAAAATACAACCAAAACCACAAATATCTAACCCTATTAATAAACAAAAAGAAAAAGACATCCCTTGAGAACAAACACTACGTAAATATGAAAATGATATTCCAACAAAAAATTATAAGCAAAGAATAAAGCCAACTAATTCAAGAATAGTAAAATTTTAAAAATTAAATATATTTAAATAAATTTTCAATCTTTAGAAATTAGCAATATCAACTTTATCTTTTGCTTTTGGTATATCAATTACTGGTGGAGATTCTGGATATACTTTATTCATACTACTTGCTAAATTTCTTACTCATTTACCACGATGATAAATAAATAAAGAAATAATCATTTTAATAACATCACAAGAACGCATAATAGCATAAATATAAACAATATCTAAAGGACTATAATGTACCTCAATAAATAAAATTAATATTGAAAAACATCAAGTAAAACAACTATCAACAAGTAAAACAGTAATTGCTAAGCCACCAGCACGAAATGCATAAATACAAGTATACAAAATAGTATAAGCACTAAAAACTATGGCATCAACACGCATCATTCAACTAGAAATTCGTAAGGCTTCTGTTGTTGCATTAAATAATAATTGTGGTAAAAAAATGAAGATAAAACTAATAAGCCAGCAAAAAATAATGATACAAAAAAGCCTAACCTAATTAAATGTTTAGCATTATATTTAGCACCAATCAAATCATCGGCACCTAAACGATTGGCAATTAACACCGAAGAAGCAATACCAAATCCAATATATAAAGTATAGAACATGGTATTAATCGTGGAAGCAATTGCCGAACCACTTAATGCTTCAAAGCTTCATTGCGAAATTAATCTAATAATCATTGTCGTAGCAACTGCAAATAATAAATCATTTAACATTAATGACCATGTTTTAATTATAATTTTTTTAAATAAATCACCCCTAATCTTAAACATTTTCAAAACTTTTGGTTGAAATTCATATTTCTTTCATATAATAAAACTACTAATTAATGCCAACTGAGCAATTCTCGCTGTTAAAGTAGCAACTGCTGAACCTCGTGCTCCAATTCCTGCAACTGCACCAATACCATTAATTAATAATAAATTTAATAAAAAGTTAATAAATACTGAAACAAAAGCAAAGTTTATTCCTAACAATGGATAAGAAAAAACAATTCATTGATTATAATCAATACCTTGTGCTGTTGCTAAAGATGCTGAATGAAATTCATAATAACGTAAAATAATTTGTACAAATTGGGGATCGTTTTTATCAATATTATGAACATTCATAAAATCAATAAGTGAATTTTCATCAAAAGCATGATTATAATTTAAAATGTCCTTTAACTCATTAATATCATTAAGAGTTAATTCTTTAGCAGCACATAATTGATTAAATTTATCCAATGCACTACTAGGACTAGTAGTATAAGAAATTAAATATTCACCCACTGTATAAGATAAAATAATAACTATCACTCCAATTAAAAATCCAAAAATAATTCTCATTCTTACTGTTTGTCTTAAAGAACCATATCTTCCAGCGCCATAAAATTGAGCACCAAAAATACTAACACCGTTGATAAAACCTCCCATAACGGCATAAATAATAACAAAAATTTGATTAGAAGCAGTAACTCCCGAAACAGCAATTTGTCCTGCTGAATATTGCAAATGATAAAAATGTTCTAAACCATTATCTTTTCATCAACTTCAATTATCTCAAAGTCCTAATGAAGTAAAATATCCCTAATATGTTCATTCATTGGCTTTAAATCACTAATAAAACTATCCTTTAATTCTCCAACCATAATATTATCTAGTAAATTCATTGATGCTGATAATATTTGTTGCAATACTGCCGGAATAATAATCATTAATGCTAATAAATACCATTTTTTAGTAGCAAAAAAATTACTAATTTTATGTGGATTTGTGCTCTATTATTAATTTTAAATCCACTAATTTTCATAATTTCACCCTTATCATTAATTTGCTCTATATTATAATAATAATTTTACATCATTTAAGCAAAAATAATTGACATACATAATTTATAATGAGGTTTGAAATTTAATATATAAAAAATCAACATCTTTGATGTTGATTTTTTATAAAAGATACTAAACTGCTAAGTAAAATCTCTACGATTAAATACTAATCATGAAGCACTCAATAAACCAATACCAAGCAAAACATACACAGTCAATAAAACTGGAAAATTAAGAATTTTACTATTAGTTGCTTTATTGGTATCAACTTGATAATTTGTGTTAACTTTATTAAAACTAACTAAATAAGGATCTGCTGTCATAGCATACTCACTTGGATAAGCAAAGATTGAACTTTGTTCAGTCGATATTCCATCTCAAATATATTTTAATTGATAAAAAATATTTAAATAACGCATTGCTTTAACTTGTGATGTCTTAGTATTAAGAGCATCATATTGGGATTGAGAAAGAGATGTATTTAAACCCGTAATCATAAGATTTACTGAATAATCAACATTATTGCTACCAACACCATTTGATCTTTTGGGACCAAGGTTATCTAGTCCAACTTTTTTACCTGTCATTAATTCTTCAAAACTTTGTTCTTTTCATTGACGAAAAGCATTACTAATATTGTAAATATGAGTAACTAAGTCCTTAGGAGCATCAGTAGTTGGTGGAGTACTAGTACTACCATTCTTAATTGCTAATACTATTGTTTGTTCTTTTTGATAATCATAATTATTAGGATACTTAACTTCTTTAATATATGTATCGTAAATACTAAACATAGCCTTTTGAATAGATTCAATAGTAGTTGTTGGGTCTTTTCTATATACGTCATTAATTCAATCAATATCAGTTTTATCTAATTTAGCTTTTACATTATTATAAACTGCTAATGACTGTGAAACAACATAATATGTAGGATCTAATGTTACTAAACCATTAATTAATGTCGCAAAAATATTGAATAAAGCAGCCATTCCAATCATAATTGCAACTAAAGCCTTAGCATTTAAAATTAATGAAAATAAAATAGCAATTGAAGAAATAATTAAATCAAAAATAATAGCAACACCAAATAAAATTCATAAATAAGGAAATACCGCATTATAAATAGTTGAGCTACTAATGCCAGGAATAGCAATAACAAAACTAGCAATAAAAATAGATAAAAATAAATATAAAATAATTACCACTTGTAAAGATAATAACTTTTCAGTTCAAATTCTAGTTCTACTAACTGGCTTTGATACTAAAATCAATAAAGTACCATCATCAATTTCATCACGAAAAACTTGTGTTGCTTTAACTGAAATAAATACAAAAATCATAATTGATAAAAGTACCGAGAACGATAATACTTTTCATTGTGGTACATAAAAATTTAATGCTTGATCATAAGTTAATTGTTTTATTGCTTCAGAACCCACAAATAACGATATTAAAGACCAAGATAAAGCAAGAAAAATTAAAGTTATAATAAAAATAATTCAAGTTGAAGGAGTAGCAATCATCTTTTTAAAAGTATAACGAAATATTGGCATTATTTTTCTCCCTTCTTATTTTTATCATTAGCTTCCATAACAATTCGTTCATACATTGTTTGCAAATCAACAGTATATGGTTTTAAATAAGTAATGATGATATTAGCACTTAAAGCAATTGCTAATACTTCTGCAACTTGTGCTTCAGTTTTAATATTTACCAATAAACGATTTTCATTAACATCTACTGAAAATTTTTTATCTATTAATAACTTCATTAATTTATTATTGTTATTATTAGAACTTATTTCATATAATGAATCAGTTTTATTAACCAATCCTGTATAAACAACTTTACTATAATTTAAAACAGTAACTTCATCGGCTAAATTTTGTAATTCAGATAAAATATGTGATGAAATAAAAACAGTTTTACCTTGTTCACGAAGCTTTCTTAAATCATTAAACAATTCTGTTCTTGCTGTTGGATCAAGATTAGCGGCTGGTTCATCTAAAATTAAGACATCTGGATTATTTAATAGTGATTGTGCTAATAACACCTTTTTCTTCATACCCGAAGAATAAGCATTAGGGTTGCGTTTTTTAAATTTCCATAAATCTAATTCCTTTAAAATCATTTCTGTCTTTTCCTTAGCAATTTTATATTTCAAACCACTAATTTGTCCCATTGAAATTAAATAATCATAAGTAGTAATTCGTTTAGGAAATCTTGCAGCTTCTGGAATATAACCTACTTGTTTTTTTGCTTCAACTGTTCATGAACGCTTACCATGAATAATTAAATCACCGTGTGTTTCAACCATAGCGCTAATTAAACACTTAATAGTGCCACTTAGCCCTTTTTACTAGACCATTAATTTAAAAAACCTGAATGTATTCTAAAAACAATTGTGTTATATAATTAACACTAATTTTAACCTGAAAGGATTTTTATTAATGGATAAAATTAAACAAATAGCATTAGTAATTAACAAATTAAATATCAAAGAAAAAATTAAAATTATTGATGATTGTAAAAATCAATATTCAATTAGAAACCTATGTCAATATCTTCAATTAAACAGATCAACATATTACTTTTTAAAAAATAAACAAAAACCTATTAAAAAAGAAGAAAATCATATTATTAAATGCAATCATAAATATCAAAAAATATGCCAACTTTTAATCGAATTTCATTCTACAAGAAAAGGCAGAATTTATGGATATTTAAGAATTTTTTCAGCTTTTAAAGAGTGATTAAAACAAGAAAAAAATATCATTTTAAATATAGAATTATCAATAAAACAAATGCGAAAAATTATGAAAGAACACAATATTCAAGGATTAAAACAAACTAAAAATAACTATCCTAAAAACAAAAAAAATCCAAATAAGTGAATACCTACAATGGATAAAGTAAACAAAGATTATAAAAGTACAACCTCTTCAAATCAAATTTGATCAATGGACACTAAACAAATAAATACTAAAGAAGGATGATTATATCTTTTTGTAATTATTGATTTTTATTCAAATAATGTTGTTAGTTATAATATTGCTCCTAATAAATCATATCAGGATTTAATTCTTCCTGCTCTTGAAAAAATCAACAAACAATTTTCTTGAAATCAAGTAAAAAATGTTATTTTACATTCAGATAACGCCAACGAATTTTATTGTCAGGATATCACAAAATGAGCAGAGGATAAACAAATAATTTTAAGCAAAAAACAACCTTATGATATTGGTGGTAATGTATTATCTGAAAACTGATTTTCTCATTTATCTCAAGAATGACTACCTAAAGGATCAAATCAATATTTATCCATCAATGAAGCTATAAATGATGTAAATCAATATGTTATGTTTTATAATTATGAAAGAATACATTCTAAATTTCTAAAACCACCAATTTTACAAATTAAAATTTAGAATTTTATATCAAAAATGGTCCAGTAATTAAGGGCCAACCACCGCTTTAAATTTTTTAAACTGTTTAGTAAAATCACGAATTAAAACTGCATATTGAGCATCTTCGGGATTAACTATTACATTACGGTTATAATGATTACGTCAATTTTTAAAATATGATTTAATAAAATTTAGAAATTTATGTTTTTCTTTTGATTTAGCATTAACATCATCTTCAACTAAAGAACTATTAATAACTGGTGTTAATATTTCTTGTTTTTTCATAGGACATATTCCGTAATTAAATTTAATTAATTGTCAATAAAATTGTTTTAAAACTATTTAGTGTTATTGAATATAGAAATAAATATTTTTTGAAAAAATAGTTTAAAAAATGAGTTTACATTTTAAACAAAAAATTGTTAATAATATTTTTATATTAACTCGATAAAAATTTAAATTTTAAAAAAATATTTTTAATATTTTTTTTATTTTAATGGTTTTATTTTATTAAAAATTTCACAAAGTAAGTTAAATCTTAAGTACATAAGTTTAAATTTAGATTTTCTACATTTATTTACTAAAATTTTGAATCTTTTCAATCAAGCAAAGACATGTTCAACTTTAATTCTAATTTTAGATACAATCTTATTGTATTTTCTTTCTTGTTTAGTTAATTTTTTATTTTTAGTTCTTTTAATTGGTATTATTGTATTTTTATAAATATTTTGTATACCTTGATATCCTAAATCACCAATAATTATTGTTTTTTCTGAAAATTCAAGATTTGAATTTTTTAATATTTGAAAATCATGCACTTTACCATTATCAGCAAAAATATCAACAATTTTTTTATTAAAAAAATCATATACAATTTGAAATTTTATAGAATACATTCAACTTTTACCAGAAAAATATTCTAACTGTAGTTTTTTTAGTTGGTCTTTCAATTTCAATCTCAGTTGAATCAATTAAATAAAATTGAAATTCATTTGAATTTTCTTGTTTTTTATCAATTTTTAATTTATATCTTTCTTTTAAAAATTGGTAATCTTTGTGGTTACTAAGTTTATTTTCTACTCAAGTAATATTTCGAAAACAACTTGATGGGCTCATTTTAGATTTAATACTCATTTGAAAAAAAGTATAATATTCTTTTCAGTATAATAAAGTCATCATTAATCTTTCTTCTACTGAAAGTTTATTTTTTCGACCTTTATTTTTTTCTAATTTTTCTATTTCAATTAATTTTTCTAACATTTCATTAAAATGAAAACGTTTTATACCAAAATATCTGTAAAATTCTTCATTTTTTAATTTTTTTAAATTTTCAAAAATCATTTTTATCAACACTTTTCTAAATTTATTGTTAATAACAAAATTATAAAATAAATTTTAAAATTATTAATTGACTTTTAAAAAATTTAATTACGGAATATGTCCATTATATATTAATTTATAATTCAAAAATAAAAAAAATTAATAATTATAAAACATACTAAAAAAATAACAATTACTAAAAACCTATCACTAATTAAAATATCTGATTAATCATAGGTTTTTAATATAACTTTTTATATTCTTAATAAATCAATTGATTTACATCTTTATTATAATTTTTAATTTGATTTAAATAAAAAAAATAAACAAAACTGTTTATTTCATAATTTCACATATAATGGTGGGACTAAATGGACTTGAACCATCGACCTCACGCTTATCAAGCGTGCGCTCTAACCAGCTGAGCTATAGTCCCAAAAAGAGCAACAGAGATATTATATATTTGTTCAAGCACGATTGCAATATATAATAACAATATTTTATTTAATTTTTATTTAATATTCTTATAATAAAAATTTATATTTTTAAAAGTAAAAAAAATTTTTTGTATAATTTATTCATACAAGGTTTTTTATTAAGAGGGGATTCAGAATGACAAAGATTAAAATACATATCTTAAAAATTGAAAAATGAAATCAAAATTTAGGAAAAGAAGCAACACTAAATGATGATGATATAAAAGATATAAATGAGAATGAGAATATAGAGAAAATTAATGATGATATTATTGCAAAATCACCTACGTTTTCATAATCATATTTTTATTGTATATTTATTAAAATTTTTTAATAAAAAATACTAAATATGAATTAAGTAAAATGATATAATTTATATATAATTTACTTGTTAAATTATATAAGTTTGAGAGGTAAAAAAATGAATGGCAATAAAAATGAAATGAAAATAAAACTCAAAGAAATTTATTTATTAAAATATAAAACAAATCAAAGTGATGACATAAAATATAAAGCATTTGAAACATTAGAATTAGCAACACTATTTCATCTAAGTTTTAAAGAAATAGTAACAAAATTTGGATATCCTAATCGCGAAATTATTCACTATGAAATTATTGTAATACCATTTAATTTAGATGCAAGTAGAATATTGAATCAAATTAATAAATCAAAATAATATTAAGAAAATATTTGAATATTTTCTTAATATTATTCATTTATATAATTAATTAAAACTTTGCTTATACAATCAATAATTGTAAAAACAATATAAATTTGTTATCATTTTTACATAAAATAATATAGTTCTTAACTTATTATTTTTATTATCTAAAAATGTTTTTTTATATTTAAAGAGGTATCAAAATGAAAAAAGTTAAAATATTACAGTTAACAACTATAATATTATTTGCAATCACGGTTTTAATTACAATTACTGGTTTATACTTAATTTGATTTAGTAACTTTTATTTTAAATTCGATAATAAGGAACAATGTCATTCAAATTTTAAAGATGGATATACAATATTAAAACATTTTGGTTTAAGTTATACTATTAGCACTTCGGCAAGTTCTTTCTGTAACTTAAATCATTTTCCTGATAATTACTATCCTTGAATTCAATTACAGATTGGAGTTATCTTTTGTATAATTATCGTTCCAATTTTATTATATACAGTATTTCTATTCATAGTAATTATTTTTATTTTTAAAATAAAAGAAAAAAATAATATTTTTTGAGATGCAATCGAAAATTGTGAAATTATTAATAATTACTATGTTCATTAATTTTTATTAATATACTTTATCTTATTAATAATTTAAAAACTAAATATTTTCTAAATATTATAATATTTTTATTATAATGTTTTTTATTTTTTTAATAATTTTATTTTATTCTTTTAAAAAATAACTTCCCTTGATAATTTTGATTAGTTTTATCACTATAGTTTTTGCTTCCAATATATAAATTATTATCTGCAAGTAATAAACTTACTACCGCACCATAATCTTTATTTCAACCAAATACTTCAGTAAAAGTAATACCACCATCAGATGACTTATATAATCCACCTTTAAAAAATTTATTATCAATAACTTGAACTCTACTTCCAACATATAAATCATTATTAACAACAGCTAAACTTCAAATCTCACCATAATTTTTATTATTTCTTCAACCAATAGTTTCTGTTATTTTTTCTCCTTTAAGAGAAAGTTTAAATAGTCTACTTTCATATAGTTGATTTCTACTTCCAATATATAAATCATTACCAAAAACTATTAAACTCCAAACTTCACCATTATTTTGATTTCATTTTTTGGGAGCGTGTCGAAGATGTCGATAACTAATCATTTTCAAAAATAAAAACTTTCTTTTTTTACCCTTGAATTAAAAATAAATGACAAAAGACGAGAATAAAAATCTTGTCTTTTTTTGTAATTGTAAAATTTTAAAATTTTTAATAACCCTCTTTAATACTATTATCAACACGTGTTAGGGAACTAAAAAAGTGAACTACAACACAGTTGTTAAAAATAGTAGCTAGAACATGTGGACTTGCATGGATAAATAAAAAGTGGAGTGATACCTAATAAAATATACTAACCATTAATGGTAATTCTTGGGGTGGGAGCGAATTGGAAACTAGTATATATAGACCTGTTGTAGGGACCTATTGTATTAATTCTATTCTTTATTTAACCAACCTTGCCACTCCCCAGTGAGCAAGTGTTGGTTTTATTTTTTATTTTTTTTGAAAAATTTTTTGGGCGAGAAAATAAATTTCAAACTTGTAAAAAAAATTGAGCGGTGCCGGTTCAATTAAAATATTAATTTATTAAACATAAATTAAATAAATATTGAATCGAATGCCTCGATTTCTTTTTAAAATTTCACAATTTATTTTTGAGCCCAGTTTTCATGGAATGAATAAAACGAATAGTAGTATTATTAATAACCTAAAAATCAAAATATATGTTCTTTATGCTAGAAGCAACAGAACATATTAGGAAAGGATTATTATGGTAATAGAAATTCTTGATTATGAAGCACTAAGAAAGATTGATAAAAAAATTAAAAAAAGAAGAAAAAGATGTGTTGAATGTAATGAATTATATGAAGATGACAAAATCCAAATGCTTTATCGCTTTAAAACAGAATTAGAATCAGAACAACATAATATTAGAAAATTTGAAGATGATTATGATATTGCTGAACATTTAGATTATACAAACCCATATGGATATGTTTGTAATTGATGTAGAAGTGATTAATTATGCAAAAAAAGTATTTTTGTTGAACTTGTAAACAACATAAATTAGATTATTTATTCTTTAATACTAATGATATAAAAACAAGAAAATATTTTTTAAGAGATAAAAATAGTAAAGCAATTTGTTATGACTGTATTTTAAATATTAGGTTAAGTAGGAGGTATAAATATGAATAAAGAAAAATTAATTACTGAATTAAGAAATAGTATATATCTTGGGAAAATAGATACATGTTGTTCTGGAAATCTAAATAAAATAATTATAAAAATTAAAAATGGTGAATTTGATTGATAATGCAATATGAATTAATTATTGGTATTGACCCAGCAGGAATAGGTAGTAATGGAATGGTTATATATTCAAGTGAAACTAATAATATTGTTTTTAATGAAACATTTAATACATTAACTGTTTTATGAACTAAAAATATGTATAAAGAAAAAATGCAATTAATTAAAGAAAAATTTATTGATAAAAAAATATTAGTTATTGTAGAAAATTTCTTTTTAAGTTCAAAACAATTATTAACTAATCCATTAGCAACACCTAAAATTATTGGTGCATTAATGGTATTAGTACAAGATGTTTTCAACTGAGATTATCTAGAAAACCACCCAAAAAATAAAAATAAAATAACAAATTATAAAGGAAATATAAAATTAACAAAACATGAACAAGATGCTTATAAGCATATTCAATATTATTTAAAAAATCATAAAAAAATATTAATTTTTGATAATTATTTAAGGAAATTATAAAAATGAAAGATAAAGAAAATTATGTAAAATTAACAGTAAAACTGAGTAACACTATTGAAGCAAAATATTACGAAAAAGGTAATAAGGAATTATATTATAGTGTTCGTGGTCAATGAAATGGATTAAATTATGTTACTTTAATTTTTAATAAACCAAAACTTTATAACCGATGTATTTTATTAAACAAAAACGATGAAATTATTGTAACTGGTCAAATCTTTAACACTTTAAACATTCCTAAAAATCGTGCATTTTGTTCAATCAATGTTAAATGATTTAAAAAATGAAAAGAGTAAAAAATGATATTATGAAAAATTTTATTAATAGCACCAATATTAATAACAAGTATAACACTAATAATATTTTTAATTTATATAATTAAAGATTTAAAAAATGAATATAAAATATTGAAAATAATAAGTGAAATTTCTAATCAAATTAAAAATAAGGAGAATAATTAATGATAATATTACCTACTTTGTTTGAAAATAAAGATGAAATTGAAATATTATCACCATTTCCAAAAGCAATTCATACAAGTAATGATATTAGAGCAATTATTTTAAGACAATACCCAAATGTTAAATCAAAACACATAATTGTTTCTGATCCCGAAAGTAATGTTGCATTAATAGTTGGTGATAATGATGTTTATCAAGGTTGAATTAAAGTAACAATTAAAAAATTAGAAAATTAAAGGAGATTAAAATGCCAAATATAGAAAATCAATCAAATTATACTTTAACTAAATTAATTAGAACTGGTATAAGTCCAATTTGTGCAATGATAGGTACAAGTGCTTATTATGGTCAAGTAATAGATAGTCCATTATTAGGTTCAATTAATAGTTTATTATTTGGTAAAAAATTAGGTTTAGATATATGAAATTTAAATCAAAGACCAAATACAAAAACTAAATTAATTAATAGTTCTAAAAAAATTATTTTAGGTTTAGGAACAATTGGTTTAGCAAATTATAGTAAATGAACAGAAAATAATATTAATCCTATTATTCCAATAACACCAATTCCAATAACTACTACAACCACAACAGAAGGTCCGCCATGATTACTATTAAATAAACAAGAACATCAGTCATTAATGGATTGAGATACTTATATTTCATTAAATACTTATGGTATTTCAAATCTTATTAGTGGATTAACTGAGTTAATACCTAATAAATTTGAAGCAATAAGAAAAATTTGTAATATGGCAACTGGTGGTTGTTTAATATCAAGTGGGGTTGCTATGGGTATTAATAATGATTTTATGAATGCTTATGCAGTACCTACTATTATTGCTGGTGCAAGTGAAATAATCCATAATTTACTACCTATGGAAACTACAAATCATATTCAAGAAATGCAAGAAACATCATTTAATGATGAAACTGCAAGATTAGTAAATGATAATAGATTCAGAATTAATAGTGAAACAACTAGTCAATACGGTAGTGATAATATGAGCAAAGTAGCATTAAATCACGATAATGCTTCATTAAATTGAGATTATAATCACATGAGTTTATAAAGGAGGTGAGTAATTTATGAATAAAGAAAAATTAATTGAATATTATAATCACGAAATAAAAACACATAAAGAAAGGATGGAACAATTAAATAAAGAAATTTCTTTATTAGTAACTATTATAAGTAATTCACAATCAATGATTGAAAGAATTAATGGTGGGCAATTTGATGAATAATTAGAAAAATTAAAAATTGAAAGGAAAATATTCAAATGAAAGAATTTTTACATGAATTAATAATTATTGGAACAAGTGTTGGAACATTAATTTGCAGAGAAATTATTGTTTTATTAAAAAGATTTATCACAACTCCAAAACATGTTAGAGCAAATAACAAAATTATAAAACATCAAAAAAAATTAGCAAAATTAAACGAAAAAATTAATAAAGGAGAAAAATAATATGACAAAAATTGAATTTAATGAAAAATATAGAAAACAAGATATCAGTATTGATAGAGATTTTGATTTACATATTGATAATTGTTTTAAATTTTCTGATATTGATACATTAGAAAACGCAGTTAATGATTATAAAAAATTAATAAGTGAAATGCCACAATTAGTTAAAGATTGATTATTGGGATAAGATTAGGAGAATGTTAAATGTTAGAAAATGAAAATAATGTTCAACAAACAACTGAACCTTTAAATGAAAATAATGCTCAACAAGAAATAGAAAATAAAGTTAATGAAGCAGAAAATAAGTTAAATAAACTTAATCAAGAAATTAAAGAAAAAGAAATGATTAATATATTTAAAAAATATCAAGTTAAAACTGAATTTTATGATTTTTTAAAATTTAAAACAAGTAATATAGAAAATTCAAAAATTGAAGAAACTATTAAAAAAATGATTAAAGAACAACCGGTATTTAAACAAACAATTAATACAGGTGGCAATAAACAAATAATTATTAATAATAAAACAAATGATAAAGAAAATTTTTTAATTAATTATAAAAAGAAAAATTATTTATAAACGAAAGGAAGAAATAAAATGTCAGTACCATTTAATCAAAATTTAGACAATACAGAGAGATTAGTAGAAGCACCAGAATTTATAGAGTTTTTTAAAATTTCAAATAGTCCATGGGCAAACTTTTTTCCTACTGAAATTGTTGACTCAGTAAATATTGAATTTATTGTTAAAAAACCAAAAAAACCGGAAGTAAAAATTATTGCTTGGGATGATAAAAGTAAAAGATATGAATTACCATATGTTGATACAGATAAAATTAGTAAAAAAATAACTAAAAAATATCTTGCAGGAGAAATTATTGCAGATGTAGATTTAAAAGCAAATAATGGACAAAATTTATTAGATAGTATGCAATATGAAGTTGCAAATGATTTAGCAGATAAATTAGCAATTGATGATACACAAACAATTGCAAAATTTGCTACTAAAATTGATATTGAAGATACAACACCAGTAGGCTATTTAAAATCGATGTTATCTGCTTGAAATACTTTGTTTCAATTTAGAAACATTGCAAATAGTAAATTTTTTATTACTAATGGTCTTTATGATAGTTTAGTTTATTTAGCTGATAATAAAGGTTTAATTACCGATAATCAGTTAGCACAACAATTACGTTTAAATGGAAATAATTTATATGTAAAAGGTGTATTATGTGAAATCGTTCTTGATGACTATATGATTTTTACTAATGATAAAAATGAACAACAATTAATGACCTTTATTTTAGCAACACCAAGAGCGATGAAAAGATACATGATAGAAAATACAGTTATTTATGTAGATTTTATTAAAGATGATAAAGCAGGAAGAGCATATAAAGTTGCTGGTGAAGTTGTTGGAGAAGCAATACCATATATTTCTAATAATGAAACAACATCAAGATGAATGTTATGTGGAGTTATTAAAACAGAAAAAAATGATTTAAAAACTAAAATTACAGTTTTAACAACAAATATTACTGCAAATGTTAATAACAATAACAATGAATTAAATACACAAATAAAAAGTATTAATGAACTTAAATCATTAAATCCAAATTTAACAAATCCAACTATTAAATATTTTAGTGATGCACAAGGAAAAACTAATGTAAGTAATCAAAAACAAAAAGCGGGTGACTTATACATAGTTATTTCTTCAAATGTTAATGATTTAAATTATAAAGGTTCAACAAATCCAATTAAAATAACTCTTAAATAAAGGAAATTAAATGCCATGCCAATTGGTACAACTAGTACAGCAATACTTTTAAACATAAATAAACCAAAACATACTAGAACAAGTAACCAACAAGAAAATAAAAGTTTTTGATGAGAAATTTTAGAAATGATTGGTGTACAAGTAATTGCAGTAGCACTTGCTCCTTTTACTGGCGGATTAAGTGAAAGTGTAGCCCTTGGATTAGGTGCAAGTGATTTTATTGCAAGTACTATTAATTTTGGTATTTATGCTACAACTGATTTTACTATTAATCAAGTTTATGATTATTTAAAAGGAAATGTAACAAAATTAAATACTTTCTTAAATTTATTACCTGCATTTGCTGGACTTAATAAAATTAGTCGTGGTTATCGTACTACTAAATTTATTAAACTAGCACAAGAAACTAAAACATTAGAACAAGTTGGTATTAAAGAAGCCAAAAATTTACAAGAAGTTATTAGTCAAGTAAGTGGAAAAGAAATTTTAACAGATAAAATTATTGGTAATAAACGTTATTTAATGAATTATAGTTTTACTCCTAATCGTGAAACAGTATTACGAGATTTAGGTTATGTTGCTGAAAGACAATATAAAAATAATTTTCAAAAATTAGAAACACAAAAGTTAAAAGAACACTTATTATTACAAAATACATTAATAAAATTAAGTCCACAATTAACTCCTAAATTTAAAATTAAAGATATTGAAAAAGCAAATAACTTTTTAAAAAAATTTAATACTGATTTAAAAAAAGTACTATCTATGAATCAGCATGATTGATTAAATTTAGTTCATACAATACATACAGAAAATAGATATGGAAAAACTTTAATTTTAGATTTACAAAAAATTCGTGCTAATGCTATTAAATTTAATTTTAAAAATAATGTTATTCATCAACTTGTTTTAAAAGCAAATCAAAGTTTTAAATATTTTGATATTAGATTTTATTTAAAAAAAGGTTTAAATAAATTTTGAAAAGATACACCATATTTTGAAAAAATAAGAGAAAGTATATATAAATTACAAGAAAAATTTGAAAAGTTAGAAAAACAAGCATTTGAAAAAATTAATAAATTAAAAGAAAAAGTAACTGATTTATTTACTAGTGCAAAAAAAAGAGCAATTAAACATGCACAATTAATTCCATTAAATTCACCAGTATTTATGGGTTGTAAAATTCAACCTTTGTCATTAGATAAATGTGCAATTACCATTTATCATCGCAATCCTAAATATAAACCAATTACAGTTGTTGATAGTATTCTTAAAGCAAAAACTTTTGTTACTCAAATACATCCATTTCATTGATATCGTTGATATAGTGGTTGATACATTGGTTATGGAGTAAATCATAATAAATGATTAAAAGCAATAGCATTTGCTCCGCCAGTTGTTCAAGAAGTAATTAAAGATAGTTTTAAAGTATATAGAGAAATATTTAGAATAATAAGAACTTATCATAAAGTAGTAAATGTTATTAATAATCCTATTGAAAATATTAACAAATCATTTAAAAATGTTGGTTTAAAATTTTCAGTAAATACTTTATTTGGTACTGGATTATTACATCATTTAGAAAAGTTTGCATATAGTCAAGTTGTAGCAAAAAGTAAGAAAAAATTAAAAAAAGGCAAAAATAAAATACAAAAAGAAATTGAACATATAACACATAAAAAAACAAAAAAACATACTCATCATTATAAACAAGCATTTTTTAAGGAATGATAAATTATGATTAATAAACTTTGAACTGATGTCAGTCTTGAAAATTATAATAACTGATATCCATTAACTGGAAAAATTACAGAAACACCACAGCAATATATAAAAACATGACCAAATGTTAATGATTGATTTAAAACTTTTGCTATTCGCGCGCAAAATGATATTAATGCTTATCTTGATTTTATTTTATCTAAATTTCCTTTTGATAGTTTTAAAGATGAATTAATTAAAGAAACATTAAGAGATATGGTTTATGTTATGGTTGAACATTGAGTATTTAATCGTACACCAATTGAATTTAATGTTGATGCTACTATTCAATTTAATAATGGTACTCAATTTAGTGCAAATAGTACTCCTACGATTAATGTTTGAGATTTAGCACCTAGTAGAATGAAAATATGAGCAAGATTAACAGAATTAAAACAAATATTTTCAAGTTATAATGATGATGAAATAGATGTTGAAAAAATTGACTTAAAAGCATTTTATACTAGAAATCAAGTTGATGAATTAATTGAACAACAAAAAGAATTTACATTATCAAAACAAATTAAATTATATGATGATTTAGTTGATGATAATGAAAATGAAATATATAGAGGTCCTGTTAGTAAATTTATTAATAAAGGTTATGTTGCAACAGATTATGATAAAGAAACTGAAACAATGATTTTAGATTGACCTGATGAAATTGGAACATTACCACCCGAAGCATTACAAAATAATCCACAAATTGGTGATTATACACATGCACCAACTTGTGATTTTTCTGCTAAACAACAAAAACGAATTACTACAAATGAAAATGAAATTACCAAATTAAATAATGAATTAATTAAAGCAAATGAAAATATTAATGATGTTAAAAATAATTGATTTAATATTGAAACTAGTCCCTTATGAAAAAAAGTTGAAAATAATAATATAGAAACATTTAAATGATATTTTATTAAAATCATTTATCAATATTCAACAGAAAATAATTTTATGAAATTTTATAAAGTAATTAAAATTTATTTAAATAATGTTTTTAATGAATTTGAATTGTTAAATGTTGATTCCATGACGTATAGTGAACAAATCCAAAATAAAAAAATTTTAAATACCGGAACTATTTACTATAACAATAGAAATAAAAAATTTAGTGGTGGAGGTAATTCTTACCCTGAACGTGGAAAAATTAACTTAATTGGTGATATAGAAGAAATATATCAATATATAGGAAAAGGTGCACCAACTGAATTTATAGCAGAAGAAAGTACTGAACGTGATTATTATACAAAACTAGAAACTAATAATTTATTAGATAAAAAACAAGATAAATTAATTGCTGGTACTAATATAACTATTGATGAAAATAATAAAATTAGCGCTACTGGTGGTAAAGTAGATTTATCTGATTATTATAAAAAATCTGTTTTTATGAAAGGATATTTTACATATAAAGATGATAGAGACCAATTATGAATAAATGATGTTTCAAATAGTTCTCTTGCTATTTCATTATTACTTAATAATAGATATGATAGATTAGAAACTACTAATAAAACTATTGTTGGTGCTGTTAATGAAATAAATAAAAAACAAGTTAAAGAAAATTGAAAAGTAATAGGTAAAAGTATAAATAATCGTAAATATGGTGATTTTAATCTTGCTTTTAATACTCTTTATAGAGTAATTATTACATGGGAATCTCCACCATTTCATCAAGTAAATACAAGAATAACAGTAGAATTTAAAACAGGTAATTATTTAGGTGGAATACATGGAAGTAAAATATTTCTTACAAAAGGTTTAATTAATAATGAAGAAGGTATTTTATATTTACAATTATTAGATATTAATAAATGACAATTAATTTTAGAAGGTGGAAATGAAAAATATGCAAATATTTTTTCATTAGAAGAATTACAAAATACAGTTAAAGTAGATATTATTCAACCTATAAAAATTACAAGTCATACTTTAAAAATAAATGAATTAAAAAATAATGAGATTAATATTGAATTACCAAATACTCCAACACCAAGTCCAAATATTTCACAATGAAAAGAAGTAGGAGAAATTATAACAGATAAAAAAAATAAGGGAGGTTCCCAAAAAAGTAGGAAGATGAATTACTAGATAAATAAATTCTTTTCAAAATTACCATTTCAAAATGATGATAGACAAATTAAATTCTCTTTTACCCTTAAATTTATATTCGACGTATTTTAAAAAATATAGATTTTATAAGATAAAATAAAAATTATTATCAAAGGAAAAAGACAAGAAATAATCTTGTCTTTTTTTGTAATTGTAAAATTTTAAAATTTTTAATAACCCTCTTTAATACTATTATCAACACGTGTTAAGGAACTAAAAAAGTGAACTACAACACAGTTGTTAAAAATAGTAGCTAGCATGTGGACTTGCATGGATAAATAAAAAGTGGAGTGATACCTAATAAAATATACTAACCATTAATGGTAATTCTTGGGGTGGGAGCGAATTGGAAACTAGTATATATAGACCTGTTGTAGGGACCTATTGTATTAATTCTATTCTTTATTTAACCAACCTTGCCACTCCCCAGTGAGCAAGTGTTGGTTTTATTTTTTATTTTTTTTTAAAAAATTTTTTTGGGCGAGAAAATAAATTTCAAACTTGTAAAAAAAATTGAGCGGTGCCGGTTCAATTAAAATATTAATTTGTTTAACACAAATTAAATAAATATTGAATCGAATGCCTCGATTTCTTTTTAAAATTTCACAATTTATTTTTGAGCCCAGAATTACTGGAATGAATAAAACGAATAGTAGTATTATTAATAACCTAAAAATCAAAATATATGTTCTTTATGCTAGAAGCAACAGAACATATTAGGAAAGGATTATTATGGTAATAGAAATTCTTGATTATGAAGCACTAAGAAAGATTGATAAAAAAATTAAAAAAAGAAGAAAAAGATGTGTTGAATGTAATGAATTATATGAAGATGACAAAATCCAAATGCTTTATCGCTTTAAAACAGAATTAGAAGCAGAACAACATGATATTAGAAAATTTGAAGATGATTATGATATTGATGAACATTTGGATTATACAAAACCATTTGGATATGTTTGTGATTGATGTAGAAGTGATTAATTATGAAAAAAAAGTATTTTTGTTGAACTTGTAAACAACATAAATTAGATTATTTATTCTTTAATACTAATGATATAAAAACAAGACAAAACTTTTTAAGAGACAAAAATAATAAAGCAATTTGTTATGACTGTATTTTAAATGTTAGATTAAGTAGGAGATATAAATATGAATAAACAAAAAATATTTTCTTATAAAGACCAAGAAATTATTAATAAATATAATAAAAAACGTAATCAAGAAATAACAGAAGAACATTTAAATAATATAGAAAAATTAAAAGAAGATTTTAAAAAAGAAATAATTAATGAATATAAAGAAAAATTAATTAAAGAATTAGAAAAAATAATGTTAGATAAAAATTTGTATCGTGCTGATTCATCATTATTTAATGAATTAAATATTTTATTAGTAAAAATAAAAAATGGTGAATTTGATAATGACTAGATGTATTACATGTAAAAGTTTAACTGAAAATACTACTGGAATTTGTGATTCTCCATACCATAATTCTTTTAATAAAGCAAAATTCATTACATATTTAGAAAATAAAATTGAAAATGATGGATATAGAAGTGCAAATGTTGATGCCATATATTATTCATTAATTAAAAAAATCGATAATGGTGAATTTGAATAATAATGCAATATGACTTAATTATTGGTATTGACCCAGCAGGAATAGGTAGTAATGGAATGGTTATATATTCAAGTGAAACTAATAATATTGTTTTTAATGAAACATTTAATACATTAACTGTTTTATGAACTAAAAATATGTATAAAGAAAAAATGCAATTAATTAAAGAAAAATTTATTGATAAAAAAATATTAGTTATTGTAGAAAATTTCTTTTTAAGTTCAAAACAATTATTAACTAATCCATTAGCAACACCTAAAATTATTGGTGCATTAATGGTATTAGTACAAGATGTTTTCAACTGAGATTATCTAGAAAACCACCCAAAAAATAAAAATAAAATAACAAATTATAAAGGAAATATAAAATTAACAAAACATGAACAAGATGCTTATAAGCATATTCAATATTATTTAAAAAATCATAAAAAAATATTAATTTTTGATAATTATTTAAGGAAATTATAAAAATGAAAGATAAAGAAAATTATGTCAAATTAACAGTAAAACTGAGTAACACTATTGAAGCAAAATATTACGAAAAAGGTAATAAGGAATTATATTATAGTGTTCGTGGTCAATGAAATGGATTAAATTATGTTACTTTAATTTTTAATAAACCAAAACTTTATAACCGATGTATTTTATTAAACAAAAACGATGAAATTATTGTAACTGGTCAAATCTTTAACACTTTAAACATTCCTAAAAATCGTGCATTTTGTTCAATCAATGTTAAATGATTTAAAAAATGAAAAGAGTAAAAAATGATATTATGAAAAATTTTATTAATAGCACCAATATTAATAACAAGTATAACACTAATAATATTTTTAATTTATATAATTAAAGATTTAAAAAATGAATATAAAATATTGAAAATATTAAGTGAAATTTCTAATCAAATTAAAAATAAGGAGAATAATTAATGATAATATTACCTACTTTGTTTGAAAATAAAGATGAAATTGAAATATTATCACCATTTCCAAAAGCAATTCATACAAGTAATGATATTAGAGCAATTATTTTAAGACAATACCCAAATGTTAAATCAAAACACATAATTGTTTCTGACCCCGAAAGTAATGTTGCATTAATAGTTGGTGATAATGATGTTTATCAAGGTTGAATTAAAGTAACAATTAAAAAATTAGAAAATTAAAGGAGATTAAAATGCCAAATATAGAAAATCAATCAAATTATACTTTAACTAAATTAATTAGAACTGGTATAAGTCCTATTTGTGCAATGATTGGTACAAGTGCTTATTATGGTCAAGTAATTGCTAATCCAATATTAGGTTCAATTAATAGTTTATTATTTGGTAAAAAATTAGGTTTAGATATTTGAAATTTAAATCAAAGACCAAATACTAAAACTAAATTAATTAATAGTTCTAAAAAAATAGCATTAGGATTAGGAACAATTGGTTTAGCAAATTATAGTAAATGAACAGAAAATAATATTAATCCTATTATTCCAATAACACCAATTCCAATAACTACTACAACCACAACAGAAGGTCCGCCATGATTACTATTAAATAAACAAGAACATCAGTCATTAATGGATTGAGATACTTATATTTCATTAAATACTTATGGTATTTCAAATCTTATTAGTGGATTAACTGAGTTAATACCTAATAAATTTGAAGCAATAAGAAAAATTTGTAATATGGCAACTGGTGGTTGTTTAATATCAAGTGGGGTTGCTATGGGTATTAATAATGATTTTATGAATGCTTATGCAGTACCTACCATAGTTGCTGGTGCAAGTGAAATAATCCATAATTTATTACCTATTGAAACTACAAATCATATTCAAGAAATGCAAGAAACATCATTTAATGATGAAACTGCAAGATTAGTAAATGATAATAGATTCACAATTAATAGTGAAACAACTAGTCAATACGGTAGTGATAATATGAGCAAAGTAGCATTAAATCACGATAATGCTTCATTAAATTGAGATTATAATCACATGAGTTTATAAAGGAGGTGAGTAATTTATGAATAAAGAAAAATTAATTGAATATTATAATCACGAAATAAAAACACATAAAGAAAGGATGGAACAATTAAATAAAGAAATTTCTTTATTAGTAACTATTATAAGTAATTCACAATCAATGATTGAAAGAATTAATGGTGGGCAATTTGATGAATAATTAAAAAAATTAAAAATTGAAAGGAAAATATTCAAATGAAAGAATTTTTACATGAATTAATAATTATTGGAACAAGTGTTGGAACATTAATATGCAGAGAAATTATTGTTTTATTAAAAAGATTTATCACAACTCCAAAACATGTTAGAGCAAATAACAAAATTATAAAACATCAAAAAAAATTAGCAAAATTAAACGAAAAAATTAATAAAGGAGAAAAATAATATGACAAAAATTGAATTTAATGAAAAATATAGAAAACAAGATATCAGTATTGATAGAGATTTTGATTTACATATTGATAATTGTTTTAAATTTTCTGATATTGATACATTAGAAAACGCAGTTAATGATTATAAAAAATTAATAAGTGAAATGCCACAATTAGTTAAAGATTGATTATTGGGATAAGATTAGGAGAATGTTAAATGTTAGAAAATGAAAATAATGTTCAACAAACAACTGAACCTTTAAATGAAAATAATACTCAACAAGAAATAGAAAATAAAGTTAATGAAGCAGAAAATAAGTTAAATAAACTTAATCAAGAAATTAAAGAAAAAGAAATGATTAATATATTTAAAAAATATCAAGTTAAAACTGAATTTTATGATTTTTTAAAATTTAAAACAAGTAATATAGAAAATTCAAAAATTGAAGAAACTATTAAAAAAATGATTAAAGAACAACCAGTATTTAAACAAACAATTAATACAGGTGGTAATAAACAAATAATTATTAATAATAAACCAAATGATAAAGAAAATTTTTTAATTAATTATAAAAAGAAAAATTATTTATAAACGAAAGGAAGAAATAAAATGTCAGTACCATTTAATCAAAATTTAGACAATACAGAGAGATTAGTAGAAGCACCAGAATTTATAGAGTTTTTTAAAATTTCAAATAGTCCATGGGCAAACTTTTTTCCTACTGAAATTGTTGACTCAGTAAATATTGAATTTATTGTTAAAAAACCAAAAAAACCGGAAGTAAAAATTATTGCTTGGGATGATAAAAGTAAAAGATATGAATTACCATATGTTGATACAGATAAAATTAGTAAAAAAATAACTAAAAAATATCTTGCAGGAGAAATTATTGCAGATGTAGATTTAAAAGCAAATAATGGACAAAATTTATTAGATAGTATGCAATATGAAGTTGCAAATGATTTAGCAGATAAATTAGCAATTGATGATACACAAGCAATTGCAAAATTTGCTACTAAAATCGATATTGAAGATACAACACCAGTAGGCTATTTAAAATCAATGTTATCTGCTTGAAATACTTTGTTTCAATTTAGAAACATTGCAAATAGTAAATTTTTTATTACTAATGGTCTTTATGATAGTTTAGTTTATTTAGCTGATAATAAAGGTTTAATTACCGATAATCAGTTAGCACAACAATTACGTTTAAATGGAAATAATTTATATGTAAAAGGTGTATTATGCGAAATCGTTCTTGATGACTATATGATTTTTACTAATGATAAAAATGAACAACAATTAATGACCTTTATTTTAGCAACACCAAGAGCGATGAAAAGATACATGATAGAAAATACAGTTATTTATGTAGATTTTATTAAAGATGATAAAGCAGGAAGAGCATATAAAGTTGCTGGTGAAGTTGTTGGAGAAGCAATACCATATATTTCTAATAATGAAACAACATCAAGATGAATGTTATGTGGAGTTATTAAAACAGAAAAAAATGATTTAAAAACTAAAATTACAGTTTTAACAACAAATATTACTGCAAATGTTAATAACAATAACAATGAATTAAATACACAAATAAAAAGTATTAATGAACTTAAATCATTAAATCCAAATTTAACAAATCCAACTATTAAATATTTTAGTGATGCACAAGGAAAAACTAATGTAAGTAATCAAAAACAAAAAGCGGGTGACTTATACATAGTTATTTCTTCAAATGTTAATGATTTAAATTATAAAGGTTCAACAAATCCAATTAAAATAACTCTTAAATAAAGGAAATTAAATGCCATGCCAATTGGTACAACTAGTACAGCAATACTTTTAAACATAAATAAACCAAAACATACTAGAACAAGTAACCAACAAGAAAATAAAAGTTTTTGATGAGAAATTTTAGAAATGATTGGTGTACAAGTAATTGCAGTAGCACTTGCTCCTTTTACTGGTGGATTAAGTGAAAGTATAGCACTTGGATTAGGTGCAAGTGATTTAGTTGCTAGTATTAGTGCTGTTGGTGTAGAATTTTTAACTGATTTTACTATTAATCAAGTTTATGATTATTTAAAAGGAAATGTAACAAAATTAAATACTTTCTTAAATTTATTACCTGCATTTGCTGGACTTAATAAAATTAGTCGTGGTTATCGCACTACTAAATTTATTAAGTTAGCACAAAAAACTAAAACATTAGAACAAGTTGGTATTAAAGAAGCAAAAAACTTACAAGAAATTATTAGTCAAGTAAGTGGAAAAGAAATTTTAACAGATAAAATTATTGGTAATAAACGTTATTTAATGAATTATAGTTTTACTCCTAATCGTGAAACAGTATTACGAGATTTAGGTTATGTTGCTGAAAGACAATATAAGAATAATTTTCAAAAATTAGAAACAGAAAAATTAATGGAACACTTATTATTACAAAATACATTAATAAAATTAAGTCCACAATTAACTCCTAAATTTAAAATTAAAGATATCGAAAAAGCAAATAACTTTTTAAAAAAATTTAATACTGATTTAAAAAAAGTACTATCTATGAATCAGCATGATTGATTAAATTTAGTTCATACAATACATACAGAAAATAGATATGGAAAAACTTTAATTTTAGATTTACAAAAAATTCGTGCTAATGCTATTAAATTTGATTTTAAAAATAATGTTATTCATCAACTTGTTTTAAAAGCAAATCAAACTTTTAAATATTTTGATATTAGATTTTACTTAAAAAAAGGTTTTAATAAATTTTGAAAAGAAACACCATATTTTGAAAAAATAAGAGAAAGTATATATAAATTACAAGAAAAATTTGAAAAGTTAGAAAAACAAGCATTTGAAAAAATTAATAAATTAAAAGAAAAAGTAACTGATTTATTTACTAGTGCAGAAAAAAGAGCAATTAAACATGCACAATTAATTCCATTAAATTCACCAGTATTTATGGGTTGTAAAATTCAACCTTTATCATTAGATAAATGCGCAATTACCATTTATCATCGCAATCCTAAATATAAACCAATTACAGTTGTTGATAGTATTCTTAAAGCAAAAACTTTTGTTACTCAAATACATCCATTTCATTGATATCGTTGATATAGTGGTTGATACATTGGTTATGGTGTTAATCATAATAAATGATTAAAAGCAATAGCATTTGCTCCACCAGTGGTTCAACAAGTAATTAGAGATAGTTTTAAAGTATATAGAGAAATATTTAGAACTATTAGAACTTATCATAAAGTAGTAAATGTTATTAATAATCCTATTGAAAATATTAACAAATCATTTAAAAATGTTGGTTTAAAGTTTTCAGTTAATACTTTATTTGGTACTGGATTATTACATCATTTAGAAAAGTTTGCATATAGTCAAGTTATAGCAAAAGGTAAGAAAAAATTAAAAAAAGGTAAAAATAAAATACAAAAAGAAATTGAACATATAACACATAAAAAAACAAAAAAACATACTCATCATTATAAACAAGCATTTTTTAAGGAATGATAAATTATGATTAATAAACTTTGAACTGATGTCAGTCTTGAAAATTATAATAACTGATATCCATTAACTGGAAAAATTACAGAAACACCACAGCAATATATAAAAACATGACCAAATGTTAATGATTGATTTAAAACTTTTGCTATTCGCGCGCAAAATGATATTAATGCTTATCTTGATTTTATTTTATCTAAATTTCCTTTTGATAGTTTTAAAGATGAATTAATTAAAGAAACATTAAGAGATATGGTTTATGTTATGGTTGAACATTGAGTATTTAATCGTACACCAATTGAATTTAATGTTGATGCTACTATTCAATTTAATAATGGTACTCAATTTAGTGCAAATAGTACTCCTACGATTAATGTTTGAGATTTAGCACCTAGTAGAATGAAAATATGAGCAAGATTAACAGAATTAAAACAAATATTTTCAAGTTATAATGATGATGAAATAGATGTTGAAAAAATTGACTTAAAAGCATTTTATACTAGAAATCAAGTTGATGAATTAATTGAACAACAAAAAGAATTTACATTATCAAAACAAATTAAATTATATGATGATTTAGTTGATGATAATGAAAATGAAATATATAGAGGTCCTGTTAGTAAATTTATTAATAAAGGTTATGTTGCAACAGATTATGATAAAGAAACTGAAACAATGATTTTAGATTGACCTGATGAAATTGGGTGGTTGGCCCTTAATTACTGGACCATTTTTGATATAAAATTCTAAATTTTAATTTGTAAAATTGGTGGTTTTAGAAATTTAGAATGTATTCTTTCATAATTATAAAACATAACATATTGATTTACATCATTTATAGCTTCATTGATGGATAAATATTGATTTGATCCTTTAGGTAGTCATTCTTGAGATAAATGAGAAAATCAGTTTTCAGATAATACATTACCACCAATATCATAAGGTTGTTTTTTGCTTAAAATTATTTGTTTATCCTCTGCTCATTTTGTGATATCCTGACAATAAAATTCGTTGGCGTTATCTGAATGTAAAATAACATTTTTTACTTGATTTCAAGAAAATTGTTTGTTGATTTTTTCAAGAGCAGGAAGAATTAAATCCTGATATGATTTATTAGGAGCAATATTATAACTAACAACATTATTTGAATAAAAATCAATAATTACAAAAAGATATAATCATCCTTCTTTAGTATTTATTTGTTTAGTGTCCATTGATCAAATTTGATTTGAAGAGGTTGTACTTTTATAATCTTTGTTTACTTTATCCATTGTAGGTATTCACTTATTTGGATTTTTTTTGTTTTTAGGATAGTTATTTTTAGTTTGTTTTAATCCTTGAATATTGTGTTCTTTCATAATTTTTCGCATTTGTTTTATTGATAATTCTATATTTAAAATGATATTTTTTTCTTGTTTTAATCACTCTTTAAAAGCTGAAAAAATTCTTAAATATCCATAAATTCTGCCTTTTCTTGTAGAATGAAATTCGATTAAAAGTTGGCATATTTTTTGATATTTATGATTGCATTTAATAATATGATTTTCTTCTTTTTTAATAGGTTTTTGTTTATTTTTTAAAAAGTAATATGTTGATCTGTTTAATTGAAGATATTGACATAGGTTTCTAATTGAATATTGATTTTTACAATCATCAATAATTTTAATTTTTTCTTTGATATTTAATTTGTTAATTACTAATGCTATTTGTTTAATTTTATCCATTAATAAAAATCCTTTCAGGTTAAAATTAGTGTTAATTATATAACACAATTGTTTTTAGAATACATTCAGGTTTTTTAAATTAATGGTCTAGTAAAAAGGGCTAAGTGGCAAGTGGCCATTACCACCCGAAGCATTACAAAATAATCCACAAATTGGTGATTATACACATGCACCAACTTGTGATTTTTCTGCTAAACAACAAAAACGAATTACTACAAATGAAAATGAAATTACCAAATTAAATAATGAATTAATTAAAGCAAATGAAAATATTAATGATGTTAAAAATAATTGATTTAATATTGAAACTAGTCCCTTATGAAAAAAAGTTGAAAATAATAATATAGAAACATTTAAATGATATTTTATTAAAATCATTTATCAATATTCAACAGAAAATAATTTTATGAAATTTTATAAAGTAATTAAAATTTATTTAAATAATGTTTTTAATGAATTTGAATTGTTAAATGTTGATTCCATGACGTATAGTGAACAAATCCAAAATAAAAAAATTTTAAATACCGGAACTATTTACTATAACAATAGAAATAAAAAATTTAGTGGTGGAGGTAATTCTTACCCTGAACGTGGAAAAATTAACTTAATTGGTGATATAGAAGAAATATATCAATATATAGGAAAAGGTGCACCAACTGAATTTATAGCAGAAGAAAGTACTGAACGTGATTATTATACAAAACTAGAAACTAATAATTTATTAGATAAAAAACAAGATAAATTAATTGCTGGTACTAATATAACTATTGATGAAAATAATAAAATTAGTGCTACTGGTGGTAAAGTAGATTTATCTGATTATTATAAAAAATCTGTTTTTATGAAAGGATATTTTACATATAAAGATGATAGAGACCAATTATGAATAAATGATAGTTCAAATAGTTCTCTTGCTATCTCATTATTGCTTAATAATACTTATGGAAGATTAGAAACTAATAATAAAAATATTGTTGGTGCTGTTAATGAAATAAATAAAAAACAAGTTAAAGAAAATTGAAAAGTAATAGGTAAAAGTATAAATAATCGTAAATATGGTGATTTTAATCTTGCTTTTAATACTCTTTATAGAGTAATTATTACATGGGAATCTCCACCATTTCATCAAGTAAATACAAGAATAACAGTAGAATTTAAAACAGGTAATTATTTAGGTGGAAATCATGGAATTAAAATATTTCTTACAAAAGGTTTAATTAATAATGAAGAATGTATTTTATATTTACAATTATTAGATATTAATAAATGACAATTAATTTTAGAAGGTGGAAATGAAAAATATGCAAATATTTTTTCATTAGAAGAATTACAAAATACAGTTAAAGTAGATATTATTCAACCTATAAAAATTACAAGTCATACTTTAAAAATAAATGAATTAAAAAATAATGAGATTAATATTGAATTACCAAATACTCCAACACCAACTCCAAATATTTCACAATGAAAAGAAGTAGGAGAAGTTATAACAGATAAAAATAATAATAATCAAAATTTTATAAAATATATATTTAAAGATAAAACACATTATAGAATATATATAAGTTATGGTGATTATACAAGTAAAGAAAATAATAAAAATTATAGTTGACAAATAATTAATTTTTATTATCAATTAGATACAAGTGTTGTAAAAAGTAGTTTATGAATAGCGAATAATAACAATAACCAACAAACTGAAATTAATATTTATAACAATAGAATAATGTGGGGTATGGGTAGAGATTATATTTTTAAAAAATTAGAAGAATTACAGGAATAATATTATGTTTTTTAAAATTATAAAGATTATTTTAGGTTTAATTGGAGTAATTCTATCATCAGCAACTGCTGGTTTAATTATATTTATTATTGTCAAAATTATATTAAAAATTAATCAAATATTTTAAAAAGAAAGGTGGTGAATATTATGATAAGTCTATTTAAAAGAAAAGATAAAAATAATATTAATGATAATCAAGGTGAAAAATTAAAATTTTTAACTAATAAAAATAAAAGTACACATGCTTCAATTTTAAATTATTTTGGTTTTAATGATTTTAACCATGAAACTTATTTCACTGATTTTGTAGCAGAAAATAATGCTAATTTATATAATGCTCCATTAGAAATTAATAATGAAACTATTAAACAATATTTAATTCAACAAGAATTTTATAGAAAAAATTGAAATTCTATTTTTAAATTAAGTAAATTAGGAATTAGTGGTTATTTAATTTTTATTGCTAATGATGATTTATATTTTCAAGTCGTTGATATACAACAAAGAGTTTATGATATTACTGGTAAATTAATTCAATGTACTATTTTTTATGATAGTTATGAACAAAATGCACAAATGGTAAGATTATTTGAAATTTATACATTAAATAATGAACAAGTAACAATTAACCGTGCAATTTATAGTATTAGTGATAATAAAAAACAATTTCAATTACCTTTTAAATCATACATTAATAATCCAAATTTAGAGCAAGAGCAAACACTAAATATTAATTATATACCAATAGCAATTATGCGAAATAAAGCAAATGAATTAGCAGATTGTAATAAAATAATGGATAAAATTAAAGCATTAGATGTTATTTATGAACAAATTGTTTTAGATACCATTTTAAATTCACCTAAATTTATATTTAGTCAAACTTATGGTAATGTTCAATCAACATTAGAAGAAGCAGTAAGAACATTAGTTACTAAAAACTACATATTTAAAAGTGGTGGAGATAATAATGAACAAAACGAAAATATCAATATGACAAATAGTAATTTTAAAGGTAAAAATTTAACTGATATATACGATTGAAATGTTAATGAAATATTTAAACGTTGTGGTATTCATATACCAAGTCAAAAAAAATCAGCACAACAATCAGTTCCCGAAAGTACAGCAGTTAATATTTCAACTATTAATTATATTGAACAAAAATTATGACAATTTAATATTGATATTCTTAAATTTATTCAAATATTAGTAAGCGTAGATAAAGATTTATTAAATAGTAAAACATTTAACATTAATGATGAACAAGAAATTAATAACTTAACAGTTAAATTAAAATTATTTAATCCCGAAAATAACCAATTAATAGGAGAGAACAATGGAAAACAACAACAAACCACAAACGAAGTTTCCACAGAAACAAACTAAACTTAATCAAGCAGAAGTAGAAAATGATTATTTAATTGATAATATTCCTTATGATTTTACTAATATGATGAGTGCTACTAGTGACCCAGATATTAATAGAGCATACGATGAATTTAAAAAAAGAACTATATATATTTATGAAATTGAACGTTTATTTAAAAATAATGAAAATAATAGTTTAAGATTTTCAGCAAATACTATTAAAATTGGTTTTATTGATATTGATAAAGTATTAAAAACTATTGCAGTTGAAACATCTGATTTTACTATGCAATTAAATCAAAGAGCAAGTACTAATATTAATGATAATACAATTGAATATAGTATGACTGATATTAAAAACTTAATCTTTCAAGAAATAAATTTATTAAATCAATTTAAGTTATATGCTGTTTCTATTAATGAACCATTAACTGAAACTAATATTGATAATTTATATATCATTAATAATTATTCACAACCTTATCAAAATCCAAAAACAAGAAGTACTAAAAGCATAACTATTATTAAAATTAAAGATTTTAAAACAAGAGATGGTTATCCAATTATTATTAAATTACAAAAACCATTAGACAAAGATACAAAAGTAATTGGTTTAAAAATTAAAGCACCTAGAAGCATGATTTTCGGCAATATAAAGGTACTTGGTGAAGTTGATAATATGGAAGTATACCCAAAGTTATTTGTCAAGGATAAGATAGCATTTCCGCTGTTATCAATGCCTATTGAAACTCAACCAAAAGTTAGAATATTACAACAATGATTTAGTGAACAAATATTACCGTGAAATTTAGCAAAACAATTTATAGGACAAGAAAAATCAGTTTTAGATTTAATTAAAATTAGTACTGGTACTGTAACAAGAAAAGAAGTTATTAATAATGCAAGAGTAACTGATACTTGACTAGGTTGAGAAATGGGTGCTGTTTGAGATGGTAATTGACCATTAAAAGATGAAATACATTTAGAAGATAAAAAAGTTTTATCTTTTAGTAATGAGGGATGATATGTTTATGTTGCAACAAATAATCAATTTAAAAGTATAGCAATTGAAATACAAGATGCACCAAAAATTGATAGTTTACAACAGTTATTATTAGATATGCTAAGTTATACATACAATTACAATAGAAATTTTGAAGGTGCAGAATATGATGAAAAAACAGGAAAACCGACAAATAAAATAGCAAAATTACGTGATACATTTTCAGGGCAAAAACCTGATGAAATAATTACTAATTTATTTAAACAGTGAGAGTTAGATTATCCTAATTATATTAATTTAGAACAAGTTAAAATATTTAAACAAGTATTTATTATGTTATCGAAATATATTTATTCATCATTATCAATAAATAAAGGATTAAATGATGATAATAAAATATTATTACCTTATTATTTTGAACTAAAATCAAGTCCAATAAAACCCAGTAATAAAGATATTTGACAATTTAAAGATGTAAAAGTAATATTAAAATCTGAATATTTTGATATTACAGATATAAATAATATTAAATTAAAAAATAATGATATTAGTCAAAATCAATTATTTAAGTTAGATGATAATCAATTTAACTGATTATCTATTACAAATGAATTAGAAAGTAATAATATTCCATCATTAGTTCCTGCTGATTGAACATTAGGTAATGGTGAATATGGTAAGTATTTTACAAGAGTAATGATTGATAAAAATAAAATAAAAAATGCTTTAAACTTATATGGTTCAAATAAATCACAATTATTTTCTAAATTAGAATTTTATAAAGAAATTTTACAAATTGATAATATTAATGAATTTGAATTACAGATTGAAAATCCAATTAATAATTTAAATCGTATTGAAATCAGTGGAATATTTGGTGCTGGAAATTATGATTTAATTTTAGTAACGGATAAAAAAGAAATAAATCTACAAAATATTAATTTATTTGATAAATATAATGAAAATATTTCTTATATAAATATTGAAATTTAATTATCAAAAATATCCATCAGGATAGTTACCATCTCATGCTATATCTGTTCTTTCAATAGTATTTCCTCCATTATAAAATTCTGTTTTGTTAGGAGTATCAGCAAAATATATTTTAAATTCACTTCTAATATCAACTGAAATTTTATGAATATCGGACATTCATATTTTTTGAACACCTCATTCAACTTGTTTATGTGGAGTTAAAAAATATTTAACTCCACTAACATTATGGGTAAGCATCCCCCCCATGATTAATCCTATTGTTCCAGTTGTTGCACCAGTTAATGCTAATGCTAATGTAATTTTACTTAAATTTGTTTTTATTCATGTTTTCATATTAAATTACTCCTTTTTTCCTTAATTTTACTTTTAAATTGTACTATTTTTGATTATTTTTACAAGTATGCTTTTAAATGCAAAATAACGCCTAAATACAAGGCGTTTATTTTGTGATACCTATACTATTAATTATATTGAAATTGTTTATTATATTTAAAATATGAAAGTTGTTTTTAAAATATTTTTTATTTTATTTAAAATAACACTTATATATTTATATAATAATTAAGTAAATTAATTTTTTAAATATATTTACAATAAATTTAAAATTTAAAAAAAGTTAGGAGAAAAAATATGAGTTTTAATTACTTATGAACTTTAAATGAAGCAACTAAAAGAATGTATCAATCATTTAAAGAGGATATAAAAAATCAATGAGAAAAAACAGATTGAAGAATCTTAAAAGAAAGAGATAGAAAATATATCCCCGTTAAAATTAAAACAAGAACTAGAAATACTATCAATGGTCTTGTTGCTTATAAATGTCGTGATTATAAATATTATGATGAACAATTAAAAAAATGAGTTCCTATTTGTTTATTAGATGAAAAATTGCAATTACCTAAATACAAAAGAACTTGTCAAGATATCAAAAATAATGTTATTGAACATTTTGCAGATGGAAAAAAATATCGTGATATTTTACATACTATGAAACAAACAAAATTTAGTACAACAAGTATTGGAAGAGTATTTCAAGAATATCAAGTCAATAAATTAGATGTTCCTAAAATAAAATTAGAACCAAATCAATTTATTTATATTAGTATTGATGACGGACATCGAAAGTTTTGAAAATTTAAACGAAATTCTGGTAAATATTCAATGCGTTTAGTATTATTTTGTACAGATAATGTTAATCATAAATTAGTTAATAAAAGAGTAGATGTAATAATAAGACCAACAAAAACTAAAATTGGAGTTCAAAAAACTGCTGAATTTATTTTAGAACAAGGAAATAGATTTTTTGAAAATTTTGACCAAGCAAAAATCATTATTTGTGGAGATAGTGCAGAGTGAATTAAAGATGTTGCTGATTATCTTGGTGCACAGTTTGTTTTAGATAAATTTCATTTAGTTAAAAAGTTGTATGTAGGAATAATTGCTGGAAACAAGGGAAAATATTTTGAAGAATATAATACTTGTAGAAAGTTTATTGAAAATGGTCAATTTGATGAATTAATAAAGTATATGAATGAAATATTAAAAAATCATAAAAAATTAAAAAAACAATATTTTAAAAATAATAAACAAGGAATTGAAAATCAAGGTGCAAAATGAAATATTGGTACTTTTGCTGAAAGTAATATTTGATATATTTTAAAAGAAATGCTTGGTAATAGAACATATAGCATAGATATTTATATTAAAATGGTTATTTTTAAGTGTAATCTTGTGAATTGTAAAACATAATCAAAATTTTTATTTTTATTAAAATATTAAAAACTTATTAATTAAAAGTTAATAAGAATTTTTGTTGTGTATAAATATTAAATTTTCTTAGTGATTTTTTTAATATTTGTATTTTAATTGAAATTAATTTAATTTAGTAGTAAAATTCATTTACAATTGCATATAATTACAATTATTTCTTGTCTATAATTTAAAAGAAATGTTTAAAAAGTAATTATATCCTCCGTTTTTGTTACCGTCCCAAAAATAATAATCAAAATTTTATAAAATATATATTTAAAGATAAAACACATTATAGAATATATATAAGTTATGGTGATTATACAAGTAAAGAAAATAATAAAAATTATAGTTGACAAATAATTAATTTTTATTATCAATTAGATACAAGTGTTGTAAAAAGTAGTTTATGAATAGCGAATAATAACAATAACCAACAAACTGAAATTAATATTTATAACAATAGAATAATGTGGGGTATGGGTAGAGATTATATTTTTAAAAAATTAGAAGAATTACAGGAATAATATTATGTTTTTTAAAATTATAAAGATTATTTTAGGTTTAATTGGAGTAATTCTATCATCAGCAACTGCTGGTTTAATTATATTTATCATTGTAAAAATAATATTGAAAATTAATCAAATATTTTAAAAAAGGTGGTGAATATTATGTTAGGTAGATTTTTTAGAAAAGATAAAAGTAATATTAATGATAATCAAAATGAAAAAGTAAAATTTTTAACTAATAAAAATAAAAGTACTCATGCTTCAATTTTAAATTATTTTGGTTTTAATGATTTTAATCATGAAACTTATTTTACTGATTTTGTAGCAGAAAATAATGCTAATTTATATAATGCTCCATTAGAAATAAATAATGAAACTATTAAACAATATTTAATTCAACAAGAATTTTATAGAAAAAAATGAAATTCTATTTTTAAGTTAAGTAAATTAGGAATTAGTGGTTATTTAATTTTTATTGCTAATGATGACTTATATTTTCAAGTAGTTGATATACAACAAAGAGTTTATGATATTACTGGTAAATTAATTCAATGCACTATTTTTTATGATAGTTATGAGCAAAATGCACAAATGGTAAGATTATTTGAAATTTATACATTAAATAATGAACAAGTAACTATTAATCGTGCAATTTATAGTATTAGTGATAATAAAAAACAATTTCCATTAGATTTCAGAACACATAGTAATAATCCTAATTTAGAACAAGAACAAACACTAAATATTAATTATATACCAATAGCAATTATGAGAAATAAAGCAAATGAATTAGCAGATTGTAATAAAGTAATGGATAAAATTAAAGCGTTAGATGTTATTTATGAACAAATTGTTTTAGATACAATTTTAAATTCACCCAAATTTATATTTAGTCAAACTTATGGTAATGTTCAATCAGCATTAGAAGATGCAGTAAGAACTTTGGTTACTAAAAACTACATATTTAAAAGTGGTGGAGATAATAATGAACAAAATGAAAATATCAATATGACAAATAGTAATTTTAAAGGTAAAAATTTAACTGATATATACGATTGAAATGTTAATGAAATATTTAAACGTTGTGGTATTCATATACCAAGTCAAAAGAAATCTGCACAACAATCAGTACCCGAAAGTACAGCTGTAAATATTTCAACTATTAATTATATTGAACAAAAATTATGACAATTTAATATTGATATTCTTAAATTTATTCAAATATTAGTAAGCATAGATAAAGATTTATTAAATAGTAAAACATTTAATATTAATGATGAACAAGAAATTAATAATTTAACTATTAAATTAAAATTATTTAATCCCGAAAATAACCAATTAATAGGAGAGAACAATGGAAAACAACAACAAACCACAAACGAAGTTTCCACAGAAACAAACTAAACTTAATCAAGCAGAAGTAGAAAATGATTATTTAATTGATAATATTCCTTATGATTTTACTAATATGATGAGTGCTACTAGTGACCCTGATATTAATAGAGCATATGATGAATTTAAAAAAAGAACAATTTATATTTATGAAATTGAACGTTTATTTAAAAATAATGAAAATAATACTTTAAAATTTTCAGCAAACACTATTAAAATAGGTTTTATTGATATTGATAAAGTATTAAAAACTACTGCTGTTGAAACATCAGACTTTACTATGCAATTAAATCAAAGAGCAAGTACTAATATTAATGATAATACTATTGAATATAGTATGACTGATATTAAAAATTTAATTTTTCAAGAAATAAATTTATTAAATCAATTTAAGTTATATGCTGTATCTATTAATGAACCTTTAACAGAAACTAATATTGATAATTTATATATCATTAATAATTATTCACAACCTTATCAAAATCCAAAAACAAGAAGTACTAAAAGTATAACTATTATTAAAATTAAAGATTTTAAAACAAGAGATGGTTATCCAATCATTATTAAATTGCAAAAACCATTAGATAAAGATACAAAAGTAATTGGTTTAAAAATTAAAGCCCCTAGAAGCATGATTTTTGGCAATATAAAGGTACTTGGTGAAGTTGATAATATGGAAGTATACCCAAAGTTATTTATCAAGGATAAGATAGCATTTCCGCTATTATCAATGCCTATTGAAACTCAACCAAAAGTTAGAATATTACAACAATGATTTAGTGAACAAATATTACCTTGAAATTTAGCAAAACAATTTATTGGACAAGAAAAATCAGTTTTAGATTTAATTAAAATTAGTAGTGGTAATATAACAAGAAGAGAAGTTATTAAAAATGCAAGAGTTACACATGCTTGATTAGGATATGAATTTAGTAATGTTTTAGGTGGCAAATGACCACTAAAAAGTCAAAAAGAATTAAAAGATAAAGAAGTTTGAGATTTTGTAGGTGAAAGTCAATTTTATCAATATGTTGCAACTAATAATAAATTTGATGATATTGAAATAGAAATTAAAGACGCACCAACTAATGATAGTTTACAACAATTATTATTAGATATGCTAAGTTATACATATAACTATAATAGAAATTTTAAAGGTGCAGAATATGATGATAAAGGTAAGCCAACAAATAAAATGGCAGAATTACGTGATACATTTTCAGGGCAAAAACCCGATGAAATAATTACTAACTTATTTAAACAATGAGAGTTTGAATATCCAAATTATATAAACTTACCACAAATACAAATATTTAAACAAGTATTTATTATGTTATCAAAATATATTTATTCATCATTATCAATTAATAAAGGATTAAATGATGATAATAAAATATTATTGCCTTATTATTTTGAATTAAAATCAAGTCCAATTAAACCTAGTAAAATAGATATTTGACAATTTAAAGATGTAAAGGTAATATTAAAATCTCCATATTTTGATTTTACTGATATTAATAACATTAAATTGAAAAACAATGATATTAGTCAAAATGAATTATTTAAACTTGATGATAACCAGTTTAATTGATTATCTATTACAAATGAATTAGAAAGTAATAATATTCCGTCATTAATTCCTGCTGATTGAACATTAGGTAATGGTGAGTATGGAAAGTATTTTACAAAAGCAATTATTAGTAACAATAAAATTGAAAATGCTTTAAATTTATACGGTTCAAATAAAGCTCAATTATTTTCTAAATTAGAATTTTATAAAGAAATTTCACAAATTGATAATAATGATGAATTTGAATTACAAATTGAAAATCCGATTAATAACTTAAATCGGATTGAAATTAGTGGTATATTTGGTGCTGGTAATTATGAATTAATTTTAATAACTGATAAACAAGAAATAAACTTACAAAATATTAATTTATTTGATAAATATAATGAGAATATTTCTTATATAAATGTAGAAATTTAATTATCAAAATATCAATCAGGATAGTTACCATCTCATTTTATATCATCTTCATGTTTCGGTTTTTTAGAAAAATATAATTGAAAAATATTTTCACTTGTATATGTATTAACTCAAATAGTAGTTGTTCCATATACCATTTCTCCATTTCGTGTTAAATAATGCTTAACATTAGTACCTACATTATGGGGGTAAGCACCCCCCATGATTAATCCTATTGTTCGGTTGTAGCACCAGTTAGTGCTAATGCTAATGTTATTTTACTTAAATTTGTTTTTATTCATGTTTTCATATTAAATTACTCCTTTTTTCCTTGATTTTACTTTTAAATTGTACTATTTTTGATTATTTTTACAAGTATGCTTTTAAATGGAAAATAACGCCTAAATTAAAGGCGTTTATTTTGTGATACCTATACTATTAATTATATTGAAATTGTTTATTATATAGCAAATGTGAAGATACTTTTTTTCACAGTAGCATTATTTTTACCCCTAATTACATTTTTGTATGGATACAGTGCATAAAACAATGCATCATATGGGTCTTGATACATATTTTTGTCAGGAATGTTAGTTTTTGTTTCATCATAACGTAATTCTTCTAAACATTGAGTAGTCTTTGGTAAATCATCTTTATTTGCATAAAAGTTTCCATAACTCATAATATTTCTCATTCAAACTACTCTATTAGTTAATCCGGCTTCTTGATTTAAATTTGAAGCATGTTTAATAGCAGTTTGTGTTATTAAAATAGTATTATGTTCATCTATTAATTTTTGATTTAATCAATCCATGGCAGTTCGTGCTTTATCATCATAAAAATAAATTGCTTGTTCAAAATTTTCAAAATTATCCATTAATCCTAAAATTTCATTAACATAAGCATTAATTTTTTCATTTTCATTTATAAAGTCATTTGGAGTAACTACTAATTCACAAATAATATATGCATCATAATAATCAGTATTATTATATTCTTTAAAACCAACTACCATAAATACAGTATGGTCTTTTGGTCCCGTAGCTCAATCAATACCAACACTATAAAAATCAAATTTATACATTTCTTTTTCTTGATTATAAAATTGTTTTAAATCATATTTTTGTCAATATTTTACTGTTTTTTGAAATGGGAAAATTGTAGCATCACTATCTAAAAATTCAAAACCATAAAAAACAGTATTAAATTCATCAGGATTACTTTTTTTCATTTCCAATAATGTTCTTTTTTGAATGTCTGGTAATTTATTTCAAAATGGTTGAATAGTAAATCTTAATATAAATAAACCTAAACCACTAAATATATCTTTATTTTCATAATAAACTTTGCCAATTTTTTTAAGATTTTCAATTATTTCATCATTTAAAGGTAAAAAGGGAGTACAGTATTTTAAATAAAATGGATGATATTTATCATAAGGATTACATGTAAAAGTAATAAAAAAACTTTTATAAAAATAGCGAGTAATCAATTTTCCAAAAGTAGGACTATATATATTATTATCAATAAAAGTTCAACTTCATTCTTTAATAGGTTCTTTGGATACTTTAATACGATTACTTCTAAACATAGAGTTTTGTAAACGTTCATATCGATATGTTAATTGCTTTTCTGTTAACGTTTCTTTTTCTTCTGCCATGATTATTTCATCTGTTCTTGAACCTAAAAAACTTGACCCACCCGCTTCTTTTCCAAAAATTTTATTACCATTAGCATAACCAATAAAGTCAATTTGTTGATTATTAGGAAAAATAATACAACCACCATCCTTAGTAATTTTTCATTTAATTCCATGTGGATTATTAGGTAGTAAATTAATATTATATGTATCTAATAAAACTTGACAAACATTCATTAAAGCACCAATTGTAGTTTCACTATGAGTATTTTCATATCTTCTTACTTCTTGAACACTACTATCACTAAAATTACAACATATAAATAAATCAAATGCTAAGCAATTTCAAGTTTTTCTTGTTCCACGTGCTGTTGGTATAAAACGATAAAAACAATTAGTAGTAAAATATTCGGCTCATTCATCACCAACAAATTTTTTAAAAATATCTCAACTAAAACCATAATTATTATCACTAAAATTAAGATTATATTTTTTATTTAATTGTGCATAACTAGTGATAAAAGCCATATTTACTCCTTATTAACATATATAAGTTAAAATTAAATTATTTAAAAGAAAGGAAAATTAAAAATTTTAACACTACCATTCCCTAATCATTTTGATTGAGACAAACACTATTTTAATCAAGATGAATTAAATTTACAACAAACAGAAGAATTATTTAAAAAAATAGATGATTATTTATGAAATACATGTGATAAATCTGTATATAAATCATATAGATTTAGAAAAAGAAAATTAAAAACAAAAAAAGGTTTATTAAATTATAAACGACGTATTTGTACATATTATAACCCAAAAACACAAAAAAAGGAATTTGTTTCATTGCTAGATAACTATCTTGGTGTTAAAAAGTATAGTAAATTAGCACCAGATGTTATTAAACAAATTTTAAAATATTTTGCTGATGGTAAAAAATACCGTGATGTTTGTGATACTTTTATTGAAGATTTAATAGGTACTAGTACAGTTTGTAGAAGATATAAAAAATTTGAATTACCAAAAGCTAATATTCCTAAAATTGTATTACAACCAAATCAAACTTTATATATAAATATTGATGATGGACATAGAAAATTTAAGTTTAATGAAAAACACAATACTAAGAATTGTAAAAAATGTTCTATGAGATTATTAGTATTTTGTACTGGTAAAAAGAAAAATGGAAAATTAATTAATAAAAGAGCAGTATGCAAAATAAGAATATCAAAAACAGAAATTGGTGCAGAAAAAACAGCTAAATTTATTCAAAAATATGGTAATTTATTTTTTGAAAATTTTGACAAAGCAAATTTAATAGTTTGTGGAGATAGTGCAAAATGAATTAGAAAAACTGCTACAATTTTAAATGCTAAATTTATTTTAGATAAATTCCATGCTTTTCATGTTTTATTTCTTGGGATAATGGCAGGAAGAAAAAAAGATAAAATTGCTAATTTACACTATCAAAATGCAATAAATTTATTTGCAAAAGGTCAATATTATGAATTAATTGATTTTTTACAGTTATTAACTTTAAAATATAAAAAATTAAAAGTTGGTTATTTTATTAATGCAAAAGATGGTGTATTAAACCAAGCATTAGTTGAGAATATTGGTTGCTTTACTGAAACTAATATTAAACAAATTTTAAAGCATATGATTGGCGATAGAACTTATAACATTGATATGTATACAAAAATGGTTAATTTTAAATGCTATCAAATAAATACAGCCATACAGTTATTATAAATTAAAACTAAAATTTAAAAATAAAACTTATTAAAATTTACTTTAATAAGAATTTTTGAGTTATAAAAGTAAGTATTATTATTAACTAATATTTTTCAAGTGTTAAGATTAACATACAATTGCATATTGAAGTCAAAATTATTCTCGTCTAACTTTATAATTTTAAGACAAATTTGAATATTATTGACAACATCGGTACGCGCCACTTAGCCCTTTTTACTAGACCATTAATTTAAAAAACCTGAATGTATTCTAAAAACAATTGTGTTATATAATTAACACTAATTTTAACCTGAAAGGATTTTTATTAATGGATAAAATTAAACAAATAGCATTAGTAATTAACAAATTAAATATCAAAGAAAAAATTAAAATTATTGATGATTGTAAAAATCAATATTCAATTAGAAACCTATGTCAATATCTTCAATTAAACAGATCAACATATTACTTTTTAAAAAATAAACAAAAACCTATTAAAAAAGAAGAAAATCATATTATTAAATGCAATCATAAATATCAAAAAATATGCCAACTTTTAATCGAATTTCATTCTACAAGAAAAGGCAGAATTTATGGATATTTAAGAATTTTTTCAGCTTTTAAAGAGTGATTAAAACAAGAAAAAAATATCATTTTAAATATAGAATTATCAATAAAACAAATGCGAAAAATTATGAAAGAACACAATATTCAAGGATTAAAACAAACTAAAAATAACTATCCTAAAAACAAAAAAAATCCAAATAAGTGAATACCTACAATGGATAAAGTAAACAAAGATTATAAAAGTACAACCTCTTCAAATCAAATTTGATCAATGGACACTAAACAAATAAATACTAAAGAAGGATGATTATATCTTTTTGTAATTATTGATTTTTATTCAAATAATGTTGTTAGTTATAATATTGCTCCTAATAAATCATATCAGGATTTAATTCTTCCTGCTCTTGAAAAAATCAACAAACAATTTTCTTGAAATCAAGTAAAAAATGTTATTTTACATTCAGATAACGCCAACGAATTTTATTGTCAGGATATCACAAAATGAGCAGAGGATAAACAAATAATTTTAAGCAAAAAACAACCTTATGATATTGGTGGTAATGTATTATCTGAAAACTGATTTTCTCATTTATCTCAAGAATGACTACCTAAAGGATCAAATCAATATTTATCCATCAATGAAGCTATAAATGATGTAAATCAATATGTTATGTTTTATAATTATGAAAGAATACATTCTAAATTTCTAAAACCACCAATTTTACAAATTAAAATTTAGAATTTTATATCAAAAATGGTCCAGTAATTAAGGGCCAACCACCCGCTCCCCATTTTTTTAACAATTCTAATATTCCATTAGGCTTAAATATTAATAAATTTCCAGTATATGTACCAGTTTTAGTACCAATATACAAATCATTATCAATAACCGCTAAACTTCTAACCTCACCATATGTTTCAATTCAATCCTTAATTTCTGATACTTTTTTATTAGATTCAATCATAAATAACTTACCATAACAATCAGAAGTTCTTGTTCCAACATATACATTATTACCCATAGCTACTAAACTATAAACTTCTCCTGTTATTTCTGATATTTGTGTCAAAATATTTTGTTCAGGAGAATATCTAAAAAGTCCATTAGCAAAAGTTGCTACATAAACAGTTCCATCATTAGTAACAACTAAACTAGAAATATAACCATTAATACCATTAATTGGTGTTATTATTTTATCTTTTGTATTACTTGCATTATCTTTAATTTTATATACACCATTACTAGTTCCGACATATAAATCATTATTTATATTTAATAAAGTTGATATTGCACCATAAGATTCAGGTCAATTAAAAATATTTAATTTTTCTTGATATACCCCCTCATTTTGAACTAATATTTCAGAAATTGCTATAATACCCCCGATTAATCCACCAGCCAAAACTGCCCCATAAAATCTCTCCTTAATTTTATTAAATTTTTTGTAAATTAATTTTACATTATTATTAAAACAAATTATTGATATTCTTATTTTAAACATATATAGTGTTTATAATAAAAACACCTCTAATTTATTTAAAGAAATACAAATTTTAAAAAAAGAAAGTTATATAAATAAAAAAGTAAATTATAAACAAAAATAATATATAAAATTCTAGTAATACTATAATAATAAAAAAATATTAGATAATAGTAATAAAAAAAGAGTCTCAGACTCTTTTTTTATTACTATTAACGTTTTGAAAACTGCGGTGCTTTTCTGGCTGCTTTTAAACCATATTTTTTACGTTCTTTTTTACGTGCATCACGAGTTAATAATCCAAATTGTCTTAATAATACTCGATAATCTTCTGACACCTTAACTAAAACATTAGATAAAGCTAAACGTGCTGCACCAGCTTGACCAGTTCTTCCGCCACCTTCAACTTTGATATTAATTTCAAAGTTTTCTAACGTATTAGTTACTTTTAAAGGTAATAACATATCTTGAACTAAGATTTCTTGTTCTAAATATTTTAAAGGCTCAAAACCATTAATTAATATTTTTGATTGACCAGTATTTTTTAAATGAACACGGGCAGTTGACGTTTTACGTCCGCCTGAACTTGAATAAGTTACGGGTTTATTAGATGTTGTCATAAAAGTCTACTCCTCTTGGCCTAATATTAAAACTTCGGGGTTTTGGGCTTGATGTTGATGTTGATCATGGTTATAAACATGAAGATGTGTAAATTGCTTACGACCTAAGGTAGTATTTGGTAGCATACCTTTAATCGCTATCTCTACTAATTCAGAAGCATCTTTAGCAATCATACTTTGTGCATTACGTACACGTAATCCACCAGGATATTGTGAATGGTTATAATACTTCTTATCTTGTAATTTATTACCTGTTAATTTAATTTTGTTTGCATTAATAATAATGATATAATCTCCACAATCTAAATGTGGTGTAAATGAAGGTTTATTTTTACCACGCAATATCATTGCAACTTTAGTTGCAAGACGTCCTAAAATTAAACCACTGGCATCAATAACATATCACTTTTTTTCAATGTTACTGAAATTCATTGTTGTTTGACGCATTTTTTTCTCCTTACAGTGTAATTTTTACCGGGACTACATTGCTTAAAGCATTAATAATTATATAGAAAATTATTTAAAAAAACAAGTATTATCAAAGATTTAATAATTATTTTTACACAAAATTATCGATTACAAAATAAATAATTAAAAGTTATAACTAACTCTTATAAAAATATTTATTTTTTAAAAATATAGTATTATTTTCTAAAAAATAATTACATTAAATATTTTTTATTGTAGACATATTCCGTAATTAAATTTTTTAAAAGTCAATTATAATTTTAAAATTTATTTTATAATTTTGTTATTAACAATAAATTTAGAAAAGTGTTGATAAAAATGATTTTTGAAAATTTAAAAAAATTAAAAAATGAAGAATTTTACAGATATTTTGGTATAAAACGTTTTCATTTTAATGAAATGTTAGAAAAATTAATTGAAATAGAAAAATTAGAAAAAAATAAAAGGTCGAAAAAATAAACTTTCAGTAGAAGAAAGATTAATGATGACTTTATTATACTGAAAAGAATATTATACTTTTTTTCAAATGAGTATTAAATCTAAAATGAGCCCATCAAGTTGTTTTCGAAATATTACTTGAGTAGAAAATAAACTTAGTAACCACAAAGATTACCAATTTTTAAAAGAAAGATATAAATTAAAAATTGATAAAAAACAAGAAAATTCAAATTAATTTCAATTTTATTTAATTGATTCAACTGAGATTGAAATTGAAAGACCAACTAAAAAAACTACAGTTAGAATATTTTTCTGGTAAAAGTTGAATGTATTCTATAAAATTTCAAATTGTATATGATTTTTTTAATAAAAAAATTGTTGATATTTTTGCTGATAATGGTAAAGTGCATGATTTTCAAATATTAAAAAATTCAAATCTTGAATTTTCAGAAAAAACAATAATTATTGGTGATTTAGGATATCAAGGTATACAAAATATTTATAAAAATACAATAATACCAATTAAAAGAACTAAAAATAAAAAATTAACTAAACAAGAAAGAAAATACAATAAGATTGTATCTAAAATTAGAATTAAAGTTGAACATGTCTTTGCTTGATTGAAAAGATTCAAAATTTTAGTAAATAAATGTAGAAAATCTAAATTTAGACTTATGTACTTAAGATTTAACTTACTTTGTGAAATTTTTAATAAAATAAAACCATTAAAATAAAAAAAATATTAAAAATATTTTTTTAAAATTTAAATTTTTATCGAGTTAATATAAAAATATTATTAACAATTTTTTGTTTAAAATGTAAACTCATTTTTTAAACTATTTTTTCAAAAAATATTTATTTCTATATTCAATAACACTAAATAGTTTTAAAACAATTTTATTGACAATTAATTAAATTTAATTACGGAATATGTCCAATTAATCAACAACCAATGACAAATCTTGTAAATAAATTTAACTTAAAATTAACTGAAGAAATTAAAAAAGCAAATAAAAACTTTGAAAAAACAAATATTAAAGAGTATGATGTTTTTTCAAAATTTAATAAACTATTTGAACAATTCAAAAATAAAGGAAGTCAATACCAAGATTCAAATGCTACTAAAATTGATATAAATACTCTTGGAAAAAATGGAATATTACAACCTCAATATGTTTCTGGTGCAAACTCACAAAATATTGATAACTATTTTTTTTTAGATCAATTTCATCCAACAAAATGAGTTCAAGAACAAATTGCTAATGATTTATACAAATTTTTATACAAATTTAATAATAAAAATCTATTTGAAGTAGATTATCGTCCTGTTGCACATGATTGAATAAAAGTAAAAATTAGTTATGATAACTTTTTACATATCCAAAATATCTATAATACTGAAAAACAAGAAAATTTTAAACAATTATTTTTTAAAATTATCAATAAATTTGCAAAAGAAGACGATACTGGATTGGGTGGTAGTATAAGTCAAGATGATATTTATACAACAATAAAAGTTATTATTGATCATTTTCAAGAAATAAATAATTTTTTTAAAAGACTACCAGAAGATCAAGGAATAAGGCTTGTTACAAATAGAATTGGTTCATGAGATAAAAATGATAGTATGGGTGTTTTTAGTCAATAAATAAAAATGGTATTAAAAATAAATAATTAAAAATTTTAATCAAGTTTACTCATAATAATTAACATTAAATATTTTTTATTGTATATTATTTTTTCACATATAAACTTTAATTAAGATTTATCAAAACTATATTGCTTATCTTTAATATCATAATTATGAACTTAAATAAAAATATTATTATAAATTAAAAGTAAATATTTTTAAATAAATCTTAATATAATAATAAAAAGCTATATAAATTCATAAATATAAGTTTAAAATAATAAGTCTATCAATTATATTTATCTAAAAAATATTAAAAGTAAATAAAAAGGGGGTTTTATTAATGAAAATATTATTAAAAACATACAAAACACAACAAGATACAATTTACAAAAATGAAAATGGAGAAGAAATAAAAACTAATATAGAAGATTTGTCAAAGATAGAAAGGGGCGCATTGCAAACTTGGATACGATTTAATAAAAATATAAATGAGAGATAAAACTCTCATTTTTTAATTGTTAAATAAAAAAACTTTAAAACTCTCGTAGATAGTCTAATTGTGAGTACTAAATGTAAATACTACTACATGAGTATAAAAGAGTAATTTATTTATTTTTATTGAATTGTTATTGTATGAAATTGAAATTAAATTTGTATAGAAATGCAATAACCATAAACCCTGTTCTTTAATTATTAATAAATTATTACACATAAGGGGGGTTATATATTACATACATACCTCATCAATAATATCATAACATAAATAAATTAATTATTAAATATAATTTTTTATTTACGTATATGTGCTTCACTCATCAAGAGTGAAAGCACAATATATTACGTATACGTATTAATAAAAATATATATATAAGCCTTTTATCACTGTAGGTGATAAGGCTTATACGTAAAAATACGTATTAGAAAGGAATATTATATGCCAAATATTAGTTTAGATTTAAAAACTAAAATACAAGAATCAACTAATGGTGGAATATTATTAGAAATTGGTGAATATGAAACATGATTTCCTAAACAATATACTAGTATTGACGAAAATAATAAAAAAATAGCATTAAAAATATTTGAAAATTTTGATTATAAATTAGGTAAAAATTCAATTACAGAAAATATGAAAAGTATTAAAGGTAGTGAAGTTTTAAAATATATAAAAAATATTCCAGATATTACTACAAATGAAAATGAATTAATATCTTGTGAATTTTATGAACAATATAATGGTTATTATATTTTTACAAATGATAAAAATCAAGAATGTTTTAAATATAACATTACATGAGAACAAGATATGAAAAGTTTTAAAATAAATAATCCATATAATGATAATGATTTAGCAATAAATTATATTGTTACACCAATGAAAGATATAAATACTCATAATGAAAAAATATTTTATTTAAAGTATTAAAGGAAATTAATATGTTATTAAATGTTGAAAAAATAGAATTAATAAAAAAATTATGTAATGAAAAATTACTTAAAAATAAAAAATATATTGAAATACAAGAAATATTAAAAATTATAGAAAGAGAGTAATTAATTATGTTGAATTTAAAAGAAGATAAAAGAATATATTTAAAATATGAAGAAATTGAAAAAATATTTGGTTCATGTGATATATGTAATAAAAATTCATCATTTGCAAATAGAACTTGTAATAAATGTTTTTATAAATTAATGAGTGATGATTATGAAATGTAATATACATAATGAAAAATATATATGAATTAGTGAAATAGATAATAGTTATTATTGTAATAAATGTATTGATGAAATGATTGAAGAAGATATGTATTTAACATCAAATAATTGAGATTACTTATATGAATATTATATTAATGAATTACAATTAGAAAATTTTAAAGGAGTGTAATAATATGCAAAATAAAAGTTTTCAAGAAATAAAAAATGATTGAGAAATTTTTTTTCAAGATATTAAAAATGGTAAATATGGTGAAAGAATTAAAGAATTATTTATGAATGAAGAAAGTAGTGAATAAAAATGGTAGCAGCAGCACTTAAAAAACATGAAGATAAATTATTAATTAAAAATTTAAAAATTCGTCTTACTAAAAATGACCATTATGAATTAAAAACATATTGTTATGAAAGAAATATAACTATGAATGATTTTGTAAGGGATTTAATTAAAAATGAAATAAATAGAAAGAGTGATAAATAATGAATAATTTATATAAAAAAATACTTAAATTACAATTAGAAATTGGTAGTACACCTAAAAATGGTTTTAATAAATTTGGTAATTATAAATATTGATTATTAAGTGATATTTTTAATAAATTTAAATTATTATGTAAAGAATTAAATATTGTTATTACACATGAAGATATATTAACAACTGATAGAAAAATAAATTATTTAGATAATAATAAAGAAGTAGAAATAACTTATTTTAAAAGATATACAATTATTGATTTAGATAATGATAAAGAAATAAAATATTTTGATATACTTGCTTGTGCTAAAAATACAGATATAGCAAAAGCAAAAGGTAGTGCAGAAACTTATGCTTATAGATATTTTTTAATGAATTTACTTTTATTAAGTGAAGATGAACTTGACCCAGATAATGATAATGTTAATTTAATTCAAAATAATAAACAACAAAATAATTATATTAATAATAATGTAAAAATACAAAATGAAAAATGAGAACCAAGTGAAAAACAATTAGATTATTTTGAAAAATATATGATTACAAATACAGTTTTATTTGATGAATGTATAAGAGAAGATATGGAAAGATTAAATCCAAATAATAATAAAGATTTTTTAATATTAATGGGTGAAAATTATTTAAAAACTTTATTTGATAAATTTAAAGAAATTCGTGAAAGATTTAAAAATATAAAAACTAATAATAAAAATGAGTATAGAAATTATGAATAAATGTAAAAACAAAATATTTTAAAGGAGAAAATAAAAATGATTAAAAATACACCATTAGAATATATTAATGACAGAATTAATAAACATTTAGAAAATATTAATGAACATAAGCAAAGAATATTAAGATTACAAGATGATATTAATCATTTTAATAGTTTTATTAAATCAAATGAAATAAGATTAACTGAATTAAAAATAATAAGAGAAATTTTAGAGAAAAAAGAAGAAAATAATGAATAAATGTAAATATTGTAATAAAAGAATATTTTTAAGTAAAAATTGATGTCTTAAATGTTTAGAAATATTAGTTATAAATTTAAATAAAAATAAGGAGAATAAATAATGAATAAAGAAAAATTAATTAAATATTTAATTAATAATAGAGCAAATGCTTATAATGGAAAACAATTTTTATTATCTTCAAATAGAGACCCAAATATAAAAGGTATTGATGAATTAATTAAAAGAATTAAAAACGGAGAATTTGATAATGAATAATTGTAAACATGAAGAATTTAAATTAGAAGATGTAATTGATGAAATATTATATTTTGAATGTTTAAAATGTAAAGCAATATGTAGTATATATGCAAGTGATTTAGATTTAGAAAATGAAGGTAATGCAAGTCCATGAAGAGAAGAAATAAAATGTGAAAGTTGTGGTAGATTAAATTATGAATAATTATTTACTTTCAATTGACCCAAGTATTAAAAATACTGGATTTACTTTATGAGAAAATAAAAAACCAATATTAATAGAAAGTTATAGTTTTAATAAGAAAATTGAAGTTAATTCTATTATTACAAATAATTTTAATGATTTAATTAATGATTTTATTTTTTCAATGATAACTGCTAAAAAAGATGCTTTTTTACAACAAAATGATATTGATAATGTACTTAGTAAATTAAATTTAATTATTGAACGTGGTACTTTTCATAGTAAAATGGTATTGGTTATGAAACACAAGAACATTTACGTGGTTTTATTGCTGGACAATTTAATAAATTAATAACAAAAGATATGTTAATAAGTCCAAGTGAATGAAAAAAATGATATAAAGAACAACAAGAATTACTATTACCAATATATTCAAGTTATTCAAAAATTAATAAATGAGATAAATATTTTAGTTTAATGTTTGCTAAATCATTACAAGAAAAATATAAATGAAATATAGAAATTAAAGACCATGACCAAGCAGATAGTTTATTAATTGGTTGATATTATTTAAATAAGGAGAATAAATAATGTTTATGAATTTTAAATTAAAAAAAATAACAAAAATTAATAAATTATTAGATGAAAGAGCTTCTTTTTTACATATGTATTTACTTTATAGTAATGAACAAATTAAAAAAGATATAACTATTATTTATTTAAATAATTACTTAAATAAATTAAATAAGGAAGTAAAATAATGCAAAAACAAAAGCAAGAAAAAGTATTACTTAAATGTATTGTTAAAGATTGTAATAGTAAAGTATTAGTTACTTTAAATTCTATAAATATAGAAGATAGTGCTGTTCAATTTTTTAATATGTGTTATTTTCATAAAAAACAATTTAAAAATAAAGTAAAAGAAATAAAAAATGAATATGAAAAGAAAAAATAAAAATTATATTCCTAAAAGTGAATATGGTTGTTGATATTGTGATTGAAAATTAAGATTAAAAGTATATAAAAATAAAAAACAAAAATTAAAAGAAAAGGAGTAAATAATGGTTTGATGAGAATGAATTTTATTTATAGTAAATACTATAAATAGTTGCATTATAGGTAATATTTTAGGTGAATTAACTATTAGATGATGATATAAAAAAAGAAAAAATAAGGAGTAAATATGAATTTATGAGACTTTTTAAAATATAGTGATAAATATAATAATTTTAGAATTTATACAAAAAATAAAGAAATAACATTTTCACATAATGGTAATTATGGTGCTATTGAAGATGATAATAGATTATTTGATTTAGAGTTAGCAGATTGAAAAGTATTATCATATAAGTTAGACGCAGATAGTTTAGAAATTGAAGTATTTATTGCACCAGATAATCAAGAAATGAAATGTTATAATCATTTTCCAGAAACAGAAAAAGAAAGATTAACTTATAATAAGGAGTAAATAATGATAATGATAAATTGTACAATAGATGAATTTTTAAATAAATGAAAAAAAGAAAAACATTATGATGTAAGTGTTGGTCATTTTTCAGGTGAAGGAGATTTTACTTTAAATTTTAAAGATTTGCATATTGACAAAAATAATATTGAAGAATTAGAAGAATTATTAAACGATTATAATATTAATAGAAAAATTTGAGAAAAAATAGAAAAATGTAAACAATGTCATCATCATAATTCTCAAATAGAAATTAATGATGATGATGAATAAAATAATTAAATAATCTATATTTAATATAGAAAATATGATATAATATATACACATATAAAAGTAAATAGGTGGTTTTAATGACAAAAAGAAAACAATTTAAATATAATGAAAAAATAATACAAAATGCAGTTAAAAATGCTTATGAAGATGAAAAATTAATGGGACGGTAACAAAAACGGAGGATATAATTACTTTTTAAACATTTCTTTAAAATTATAGACAAGAAATAATTGTAATTATATGCAATTGTAAATACATCTTACTACTAAATTAAATGAATTACAATTAAAATACAAATATTAAAAAAATCATTAATAAAATTTAATATTTATATAAAACAAAAATTCTTATTAACTTTTAATTTAATAAGTTTTTAAAATTTTAATAAAAAAAATTAATTAAGTTATGTTTTTAAATTTATTTGATTACATTTAAAAATAACCATTTTAATATAAATATTTATGTTATAAGTTCTATTGCCAAGCATTTCTTTTAAAATATGTCAAATATTACCTTCTGTAAAACAACCAATATTTCACTTTGCACCTTGATTTTTAATACCTTCTTTATTATTTTTAAAATATTGTTTTTTTAATTTTTTATGGTTTTTTAATATTTCATTCATATATTTTATTAACTCATCATATTGACCATTTTCAATAAAATTTCTACAAATCTTATATTCATCTCAATATTTTCCTTTATTTCCAGCGATTATTCCAACATATAATTTTTTAACTAAATGGAATTTATCTAAAACAAAACTTGTACCTAAATAATCAGCAACTTCTTTAATTCATCCTGCACTATCTCCACAAATAATAATTTTTGCTTGGTCAAAATTTTCAAAAAATCTATTTCCTTGTTCTTTGATAAATTCAGCAGTTTTTTTAACACCAATTGCCGTTTTTGTTGGTCTTATTATTACATCTGCTCTTTTATTAACTAATTTATGATTAACATTATCTGTACAAAATAATACTAAACGCATTGAATATTTACCAGAATTGCGTTTAAATTTTCAAAATTTTCGATGTCCATCATCAATACTAATATAAATAAATTGATTTGGTTCTAATTTTATTTTAGGAACATCTAATTTATTAACTTGATATTCTTGAAATAATCTAATAATACTTGTTGTACTAAATTTTGTTTGCTTCATAGTATGTAAAATATCAACATATCTTTTTCCATCAGCAAAATGTTCAATAACATTATTTTTGATATCCTGACAAGTTCTTTTATATTTAGGTAATTCTAATTCTTCATCTAATAAACAAACTCTTACTCATTTTTTTAATTGTTCATCATAATATTTATAATCACGACATTTATAAGTAACAAGACCATTGATAGTATTTCTAGTTCTTTCTTTAATTTTAACTGGAATATATTTTCTATCTCTTTCTTTTAATATTCTTCAATCTGTTTTTTCTCATTGATTTTTTATATCATCTCTAAATGATTGATACATTCTTTTTGTTGCTTCTTTTAAAGTTCATAAATAATTAAAACTCATATTTTTTCTCCTAACTATTTTAAAAAAATCTAAATTTATTGTAAATATAGGACATATTCCGTAATTAAATTTAATTAATTGTCAATAAAATTGTTTTAAAACTATTTAGTGTTATTGAATATAGAAATAAATATTTTTTGAAAAAATAGTTTAAAAAATGAGTTTACATTTTAAACAAAAAATTGTTAATAATATTTTTATATTAACTCGATAAAAATTTAAATTTTAAAAAAATATTTTTAATATTTTTTTTATTTTAATGGTTTTATTTTATTAAAAATTTCACAAAGTAAGTTAAATCTTAAGTACATAAGTCTAAATTTAGATTTTCTACATTTATTTACTAAAATTTTGAATCTTTTCAATCAAGCAAAGACATGTTCAACTTTAATTCTAATTTTAGATACAATCTTATTGTATTTTCTTTCTTGTTTAGTTAATTTTTTATTTTTAGTTCTTTTAATTGGTATTATTGTATTTTTATAAATATTTTGTATACCTTGATATCCTAAATCACCAATAATTATTGTTTTTTCTGAAAATTCAAGATTTGAATTTTTTAATATTTGAAAATCATGCACTTTACCATTATCAGCAAAAATATCAACAATTTTTTTATTAAAAAAATCATATACAATTTGAAATTTTATAGAATACATTCAACTTTTACCAGAAAAATATTCTAACTGTAGTTTTTTTTAGTTGGTCTTTCAATTTCAATCTCAGTTGAATCAATTAAATAAAATTGAAATTCATTTGAATTTTCTTGTTTTTTATCAATTTTTAATTTATATCTTTCTTTTAAAAATTGGTAATCTTTGTGGTTACTAAGTTTATTTTCTACTCAAGTAATATTTCGAAAACAACTTGATGGGCTCATTTTAGATTTAATACTCATTTGAAAAAAAGTATAATATTCTTTTCAGTATAATAAAGTCATCATTAATCTTTCTTCTACTGAAAGTTTATTTTTTCGACCTTTATTTTTTTCTAATTTTTCTATTTCAATTAATTTTTCTAACATTTCATTAAAATGAAAACGTTTTATACCAAAATATCTGTAAAATTCTTCATTTTTTAATTTTTTTAAATTTTCAAAAATCATTTTTATCAACACTTTTCTAAATTTATTGTTAATAACAAAATTATAAAATAAATTTTAAAATTATAATTGACTTTTAAAAAATTTAATTACGGAATATGTCTATATTTAAAAAATTAATTTACTTAATTATTATATAAATATATAAGTGTAATTTTAAATAAAATAAAAAATATTTAAAAAACCACTTTCATATTTAAAATATAATAAACAATTTCAATATAATTAATAGTATAGGTATCATAAAATAAACGCCTTTAATTTAGGCGTTATTTTGCATTTAAAAGCATACTTGTAAAAATAATCAAAAATAGTACAATTTAAAAGTAAAATTAAGAAATAAGGAGAATTTATGAGTAAAAAAAGAAGCAAAGTTCGAAAAAAAGTAAAAAATAAGCAAAAACAATTTAAAATGATGAATGATAATTTTGATGAAGATGTAATTTGTCAAAGAAAAGGATGCAATATTGTATCAGATAATATTGTTCAATTAAGAGTTGACGAAAAAAAAGTAACCAATGTTTTTTTATGTAAAGAACATGCAGATGAACTTGAATATGAGTTAGCACCTGAATGGTTAGAAGAAATTAGAAAAGAATTAAAAAATGATGATGAAATTGATAATGTAGAATTGTTAGTAAATTATTTATAATAAAGGAGTAAAAAAAATATGAAAACATGAATAAAAACAAATTTAAGTAAAATAACATTAGCATTAGCACTAACTGGTGCTACAACTGGAACAATAGGATTAATCATGGGGGGGATGCTTACCCATAATGTAGGTACTAATGTTAAGCATTATTTAACACGAAATGGAGAAATGGTATATGGAACAACTACTATTTGAGTTAATACATATACAAGTGAAAATATTTTTCAATTATATTTTTCTAAAAAACCGAAACATGAAGATGATATAAAATGAGATGGTAACTATCCTGATTGATATTTTGATAATTAAATTTCTACATTTATATAAGAAATATTCTCATTATATTTATCAAATAAATTAATATTTTGTAAGTTTATTTCTTGTTTATCAGTTATTAAAATTAATTCATAATTACCAGCACCAAATATACCACTAATTTCAATCCGATTTAAGTTATTAATCGGATTTTCAATTTGTAATTCAAATTCATCATTATTATCAATTTGTGAAATTTCTTTATAAAATTCTAATTTAGAAAATAATTGAGCTTTATTTGAACCGTATAAATTTAAAGCATTTTCAATTTTATTGTTACTAATAATTGCTTTTGTAAAATACTTTCCATACTCACCATTACCTAATGTTCAATCAGCAGGAATTAATGACGGAATATTATTACTTTCTAATTCATTTGTAATAGATAATCAATTAAACTGGTTATCATCAAGTTTAAATAATTCATTTTGACTAATATCATTGTTTTTCAATTTAATGTTATTAATATCAGTAAAATCAAAATATGGAGATTTTAATATTACCTTTACATCTTTAAATTGTCAAATATCTATTTTACTAGGTTTAATTGGACTTGATTTTAATTCAAAATAATAAGGCAATAATATTTTATTATCATCATTTAATCCTTTATTAATTTATAATGATGAATAAATATATTTTGATAACATAATAAATACTTGTTTAAATATTTGTATTTGTGGTAAGTTTATATAATTTGGATATTCAAACTCTCATTGTTTAAATAAGTTAGTAATTATTTCATCGGGTTTTTGCCCTGAAAATGTATCACGTAATTCTGCCATTTTATTTGTTGGCTTACCTTTATCATCATATTCTGCACCTTTAAAATTTCTATTATAGTTATATGTATAACTTAGCATATCTAATAATAATTGTTGTAAACTATCATTAGTTGGTGCGTCTTTAATTTCTATTTCAATATCATCAAATTTATTATTAGTTGCAACATATTGATAAAATTGACTTTCACCTACAAAATCTCAAACTTCTTTATCTTTTAATTCTTTTTGACTTTTTAGTGGTCATTTGCCACCTAAAACATTACTAAATTCATATCCTAATCAAGCATGTGTAACTCTTGCATTTTTAATAACTTCTCTTCTTGTTATATTACCACTACTAATTTTAATTAAATCTAAAACTGATTTTTCTTGTCCAATAAATTGTTTTGCTAAATTTCAAGGTAATATTTGTTCACTAAATCATTGTTGTAATATTCTAACTTTTGGTTGAGTTTCAATAGGCATTGATAATAGCGGAAATGCTATCTTATCCTTGATAAATAACTTTGGGTATACTTCCATATTATCAACTTCACCAAGTACCTTTATATTGCCAAAAATCATGCTTCTAGGAGCTTTAATTTTTAAACCAATAACTTTTGTATTTTTATCTAATGGTTTTTGTAATTTAATAATGATTGGATAACCATCTCTTGTTTTAAAATCTTTAATTTTAATTATAGTAATACTTTTAGTACTTCTTATTTTTGGATTTTGATAAGGTTGTGAATAATTATTAATAATATATAAATTATCAATATTATTTTCAGTTAATGGTTCATTAATAGATACAGCATATAACTTAAATTGATTTAATAAATTTATTTCTTGAAAAATTAAATTCTTAATATCAGTCATACTATATTCAATTGTATTATCATTAATATTTGTACTTGCTCTTTGATTTAATTGCATAGTAAAGTCAGATGTTTCAACAGCAATAGTTTTTAATATCTTATCAATATCAATAAAACCTATTTTAATAGTATTTGCTGAAAATCTTAAACTATTATTTTCATTATTTTTAAATAAACGTTCAATTTCATAAATATATATAGTTCTTTTTTTAAATTCATCGTATGCTCTATTAATATCTGGATCACTAGTAGCACTCATCATATTAGTAAAATCATAAGGAATATTATCAATTAAATAATCATTTTCTACTTCTGCTTGATTAAGTTTAGTTTGTTTCTGTGGAAACTTCGTTTGTGGTTTGTTGTTGTTTTCCATTGTTCTCTCCTATTAATTGGTTATTTTCGGGATTAAATAATTTTAATTTAACAGTTAAATTATTAATTTCTTGTTCATCATTAATATTAAATGTTTTACTATTTAATAAATCTTTATCTATGCTTACTAAGATTTGAATAAATTTAAGAATATCAATATTAAATTGTCATAACTTTTGTTCAATATAATTAATAGTTGAAATATTTACAGCTGTACTTTCAGGTACTGATTGTTGTGCAGATTTCTTTTGACTTGGTATATGAATACCACAACGTTTAAAATATTTCATTAACATTTCAATCGTATATATCAGTTAAATTTTTACCTTTAAAATTACTATTTGTCATATTGATATTTTCATTTTGTTCATTATTATCTCCACCACTTTTAAATATGTAATTTTTAGTAACTAATGTTCTTACTGCTTCTTCTAATGTTGATTGAACATTACCATAAGTTTGACTAAATATAAATTTAGGTGAATTTAAAATGGTATCTAAAACAATTTGTTCATAAATAACATCTAATGCTTTAATTTTATCCATTACTTTATTACAATCTGCTAGTTCATTTGCTTTATTTCTCATAATTGCTATTGGTATATAGTTAATATTTAGTGTTTGTTCTTGTTCTAAATTAGCGTTATTAATATATGATTTAAAATCTAATGGAAATTGTTTTTTATTATCACTAATACTATAAATTGCACGATTAATAGTTACTTGTTCATTATTTAATGTATAAATTTCAAATAATCTTACCATTTGTGCATTTTGTTCATAATTATCATAAAAAATAGTACATTGAATTAATTTACCAGTAATATCATAAACTCTTTGTTGTATATCAACTACTTGAAAATATAAATCATCATTAGCAATATAAATTAAATAACCGCTAATTCCTAATTTACTTAACTTAAAAATTGAATTTCAATTTTTTCTATAAAATTCTTCTTGAATTAAATATTTTTTAATAGTTTCATTATTAATTTCTAATGGAGCATTATATAAATTAGCATTATTTTCTGCTACAAAATCAGTGAAATAAGTTTCATGGTTAAAGTCATTAAAACCAAAATAATTTAAAATAGAAGCATGAGTACTTTTATTTTTATTAGTTAAAAATTTTACTTTTTCATTTTGATTATCACTAATATTACTTTTATCTTTTCTAAAAAATCTACCTAACATAATATTCACCACCTTTCTTAAAATATTTGATTAATTTTTAATACAATTTTTACTATAATAAATATAATTAAACCAGCAACTGCAGAAGATAATAAAACTCCAATTAAACCTAAAATAATTTTTATAATTTTAAAAAACATAATATTATTCCTGTAATTCTTCTAATTTATATAAAGCAGATGTGTTATATATATCACTTGCAGTAATACCAACAATTTTTCTTGATTTGGTATCATTAGGAACGTGTTGATAAGTAATTACCCCAGTTATACCATAATTAAATTTAATAGTTCCAAAAAGATAACATATTGTGGGTGAAAAAGGTAATTGATAAGGTAATGGTTGCGGTCTAAATAAAATTTCTAATTTTGGTGCATAACTATAATAAGGTTCTTTATTGCCGGTGTTATTATAAGTTAACTTATATAATTTATTAGGAATTAGTTCATAACCAATTTGTTTTTTATCACTTGTTAATATTCCTACTTCCTTTCAATTTGAACCACTTGGACTTGGTGTTGGAGTATTTGGTAATTCAATATTAATCTCATTATTTTTTAATTCATTTATTTTTAAAGTATGACTTGTAATTTTTATAGGTTGAATAATATCTACTTTAACTGTATTTTGTAATTCTTCTAATGAAAAAATATTTGCATATTTTTCATTTCCACCTTCTAAAATTAATTGTCATTTATTAATATCTAATAATTGTAAATATAAAATACCTTCTTCATTATTAATTAAACCTTTTGTAAGAAATATTTTACTTCCATGTATTCCACCTAAATAATTACCTGTTTTAAATTCTACTGTTATTCTTGTATTTACTTGATGAAATGGTGGAGATTCCCATGTAATAATTACTCTATAAAGAGTATTAAAAGCAAGATTAAAATCACCATATTTACGATTATTTATACTTTTACCTATTACTTTTCAATTTTCTTTAACTTGTTTTTTATTTATTTCATTAATAGCACCAACAATATTTTTATTATTAGTTTCTAATCTTCCATAAGTATTATTAAGCAATAATGAGATAGCAAGAGAACTATTTGAACTATCATTTATTCATAATTGGTCTCTATCATCTTTATATGTAAAATATCCTTTCATAAAAACAGATTTTTTATAATAATTAGTTAAATCTGGTATTTTATTATCAACATATTCTTTGTTAGTTGCATCAGTTTCAAAAGTAGGTGTTCCAACATCAATAATTCTTTTATTATTAGCACTAATACCTTTATCATCTTTTGAATTAATAAAATTAGGATTATCTTTATTAACTTCTCATAATGATTCACCACCACTACTAGTAGTACTAATAACATTATTTTCAATTTTAATATTTTCACCAGCAATTAATTTATCTTGTTTTTTATTTAATAAGTCATTAGTTTCTTGCTTTGTATAATAATCATTATCAATACTATCTTCTGCTATAAATTCAATTGGTGTACCAGTTCCTTGATATTGATATATATTATGAATTATTGGTGTATATTTTTTTGTGCTATTAGTAGCAATAAACTTTATTAAATCAACATCATATAATAATGTTACTTTATCAATATTAACATCAATATTTTCAATTATTATTTGCTTTTGTTCTATTTGATCATTAGTAATTCTGATATTAGATTTAGTTAATTTATTATTACTTATAATAAGTTGTTTACTATCGATAAAATAATATGTTCAATCAATGATATATCATGTATCTGTTTTAATATTTTCATTTTTAACTTTCTTTCATAAAGGACTAGTTTCAATATTAAATCAATTATTTTTAACATCATTAATATTTTCATTTGCTTTAATTAATTCATTATTTAATTTGGTAATTTCATTTTCATTTGTAGTAATTCGTTTTTGTTGTTTAGCAGAAAAATCACAAGTTGGTGCATGTGTATAATCACCAATTTGTGGATTATTTTGTAATGCTTCGGGTGGTAATGTTCCAATTTCATCAGGTCAATCTAAAATCATTGTTTCAGTTTCTTTATCATAATCAGTTGCTACATAACCTTTATTAACAAATTTACTAACAGGACCTCTATATATTTCATTGGGACGGTAACAAAAACGGAGGATATAATTACTTTTTAAACATTTCTTTAAAATTATAGACAAGAAATAATTGTAATTATATGCAATTGTAAATACATCTTACTACTAAATTAAATGAATTACAATTAAAATACAAATATTAAAAAAATCATTAATAAAATTTAATATTTATATAAAACAAAAATTCTTATTAACTTTTAATTTAATAAGTTTTTAAAATTTTAATAAAAAAAATTAATTAAGTTATGTTTTTAAATTTATTTGATTACATTTAAAAATAACCATTTTAATATAAATATTTATGTTATAAGTTCTATTGCCAAGCATTTCTTTTAAAATATGTCAAATATTACCTTCTGTAAAACAACCAATATTTCACTTTGCACCTTGATTTTTAATACCTTGTTTATTATTTTTAAAATATTGTTTTTTTAATTTTTTATGGTTTTTTAATATTTCATTCATATATTTTATTAACTCATCATATTGACCATTTTCAATAAAATTTCTACAAATCTTATATTCATCTCAATATTTTCCTTTATTTCCAGCGATTATTCCAACATATAATTTTTTAACTAAATGGAATTTATCTAAAACAAAACTTGCACCTAAATAATCAGCAACTTCTTTAATTCATCCTGCACTATCTCCACAAATAATAATTTTTGCTTGGTCAAAATTTTCAAAAAATCTATTTCCTTGTTCTTTGATAAATTCAGCAGTTTTTTTAACACCAATTGCCGTTTTTGTTGGTCTTATTATTACATCTGCTCTTTTATTAACTAATTTATGATTAACATTATCTGTACAAAATAATACTAAACGCATTGAATATTTACCAGAATTGCGTTTAAATTTTCAAAATTTTCGATGTCCATCATCAATACTAATATAAATAAATTGATTTGGTTCTAATTTTATTTTAGGAACATCTAATTTATTAACTTGATATTCTTGAAATAATCTACTAATACTTGTTGTACTAAATTTTGTTTGCTTCATAGTATGTAAAATATCAACATATCTTTTTCCATCAGCAAAATGTTCAATAACATTATTTTTGATATCCTGACAAGTTCTTTTATATTTAGGTAATTCTAATTCTTCATCTAATAAACAAACTCTTACTCATTTTTTTAATTGTTCATCATAATATTTATAATCACGACATTTATAAGTAACAAGACCATTGATAGTATTTCTAGTTCTTTCTTTAATTTTAACTGGAATATATTTTCTATCTCTTTCTTTTAATATTCTTCAATCTGTTTTTTCTCATTGATTTTTTATATCATCTCTAAATGATTGATACATTCTTTTTGTTGCTTCTTTTAAAGTTCATAAATAATTAAAACTCATATTTTTTCTCCTAACTATTTTAAAAAAATCTAAATTTATTGTAAATATATTTAAAAAATTAATTTACTTAATTATTATATAAATATATAAGTGTAATTTTAAATAAAATAAAAAATATTTAAAAAACCACTTTCATATTTAAAATATAATAAACAATTTCAATATAATTAATAGTATAGGTATCATAAAATAAACTCCTTTAATTTAGGCGTTATTTTGCATTTAAAAGCATACTTGTAAAAATAATCAAAAATAGTACAATTAAAACGTAAAATCAAGGAAAAAAGGAGTAATTTAATGAATACAGAATATTTAAAAATTATTAAAGTTGAGTTTATGCATGGTGTAGAAGAACCTTGATGCAATAACCAAGGAGTTGCTATTTTACCTTATGTTATTAAAAACAATGAATATTATTATTTACTAGTTAAAGAAAATAATCCATTATTTAAAGATAAAGAAATTAGTGAATATGGTACTATCACTGGAGGTCTTGAAAATCTTGACCCTTATCAAACAGTAATTAATGAAATGTTAGAAGAAACTGGAATTGATGTTAAAAATGATAAATCAAAAATTTATTATTTAGGTAAACATTATGCAAATAAATCAAGTACAAAAATATTCTATTTTTTTTCTATAGATTTAACAATGTTGAATTTGGATTTAACAAAAACATACAAAGGTAATGGTGATGGAACAGAAGCAGAAAAAGACATCATTGCAAAATTTATAAGTTATGAAAAAATTTGCAAATCTAATGATTCTTTATGTTTAGCAATTTTAGGTAAATGAACTTCTAGAAAAAAAACAATAAAAGAAAAAGCAAAACAACTATTTAATTTTAAAAATGACATATTATCTCATAAATTTTTAACTGGAATTCATATTAATGAAATTGACGAAGAAAACCCAGAATTAATAAAGGATTTTTTACCTATAGAAAATCGACAAGAATTTTTGAAACTTGAAGAAGATTTAGACAATAGTATATTTGATAAACTGCAAAGATTAAGTGATGAAATGTTAATTTCACATTCATCAAATTTACATGAAGATTTGAAATTACAAGCTCATAAATTTTACCATAAAAATAAAAATATTTTTCAAGAATCTGAAGAAATAAATAAATTAGGTGATGAATATTATTCAGTTCCAGAAATTTATGAAATAAATTCAACTGCACCTCATTTATAAAAAAGGAGTAATTTATTATGAAAACATGAATAAAAACAAATTTAAGTAAAATAACATTAGCATTAGCACTAACTGGTGCTACAACCGGAACAATAGGTTTAATCATGGGGGGGGTGCTTACCCATAATCTTAGTGGACTTAAATATTTTTTAGCATCAAATAAGGAACCTATAATGGGAGTTCAAAAAATATGAATGTCTGATATTCATAATATATCAGTTGATATTAAAAGTGAATTTAAAATTTATTTTGCTGATACTCCTAAAAAAACCAAATTTTATAATGATGGAGATTCTGTTGAAAGAATAGATATACCATGAGTTAAAGATTATTATCCTGATGGATATTTTTGATAATTAAATTTCTATATTTATATAAGAAATATTCTCATTATATTTATCAAATAAATTAATATTAGTTAAATTTATTTCTTGTTTATCGGTTATTAAAATTAAATCATAATTACCAGAACCAAAAATACCACTAATTTCAATCCGATTTAAGTTATTAATCGGATTTTCAATTTGTAATTCGAATTCAATATCATTATCAATTTGTGAAATTTCTTTATAAAATTCTAATTTTGAAAATAATTGAGATTTATTTGAACCATATAAATTTAAAGCATTTTCAATTTTGTTTTTTTCAATAATTACTCTTGTAAAATATTTTCCATATTCACCGTTAGCTAATGTTCAATCAGCAGGAATTAATGACGGAATATTATTACTTTCTAATTCATTGGTAATTGATAATCAATTAAATTGATTGTCATCTAACTTGAATAATTCATTTTGACTAATATCATTATTTTTTAATTTAATGTTATTAATATCAGTAAAATCAAAATATGGAGATTTTAATATTACCTTTACATCTTTAAATTGCCAAATATCATTTTTATTAGGTTTTATTGGACTTGATTTTAATTCAAAATAGTAAGGTAATAAAATCTTATTATCATCATTTAATCCTTTATTTATTGATAAAGATGAATAAATATATTTTGACAACATAATAAATAATTGTTTAAATATTTTAACTTGTAATAAATCAATATAATTTGGATAATCTAATTCTCATTGCTTAAATAAATTAGTAATAACTTCATCAGGTTTTTGTCCCGAAAATGTATCACGTAATTCTGCTATTTTATTTGTTGGTTTACCCGTATGTTCATCATAAGTTGCTCCTTCAAAATTTCTATTATAGTTATATGTATAACTTAACATATTTAATAATAGTTGTTGTAAACTATCATTAGTTGGTGCATCTTTTATTTCTAATTCAACATCTAAAAATTTATCATTTGTAGCAATACTTGTATATTCTTTTCCAATTGGACCACTCTGAATTTTTCATACTTCTTTATCTTTAAGTTCTTTCTTTTCTTTTAATGGTCATTCTCCAAAAGAATAGGAACTTAAAAAATATCCTAATCAAGCATGTGTAACTCTTGCGTTTTTAATTATTTCTTTTCTTGTTTCTTTACCCCCACCAATAGCAATTAAATCTAAAACTGATTTTTCTTGTCCTATAAATTGTTTTGCTAAATTTCAAGGTAATATTTGTTCACTAAATCATTGTTGTAATATTCTAACTTTTGGTTGAGTTTCAATAGGCATTGATAATAGTGGAAATGCTATCTTATCTTTAACAAATAACTTTGGGTATACTTCCATATTATCAACTTCACCAAGTACCTTTATATTGCCAAAAATCATGCTTCTAGGAGCTTTAATTTTTAAACCAATTACTTTTGTATCTTTGTCTAATGGTTTTTGTAATTTAATAATAATGGGATAACCATCTCTTGTTTTAAAATCTTTAATTTTAATTATAGTAATACTTTTAGTACTTCTTATTTTTGGATTTTGATAAGGTTGTGAATAATTATTAATAATATATAAATTATCAATATTATTTTCAGTTAATGGTTCATTAATAGATACAGCATATAACTTAAATTGATTTAATAAATTTATTTCTTGAAAAATTAAATTCTTAATATCAGTCATACTATATTCAATTGTATTATCATTAATATTTGTACTTGCTCTTTGATTTAATTGCATAGTAAAGTCAGATGTTTCAACAGCAATAGTTTTTAATATCTTATCAATATCAATAAAACCTATTTTAATAGTATTTGCTGAAAATCTTAAACTATTATTTTCATTATTTTTAAATAAACGTTCAATTTCATAAATATATATAGTTCTTTTTTTAAATTCATCGTATGCTCTATTAATATCTGGATCACTAGTAGCACTCATCATATTAGTAAAATCATAAGGAATATTATCAATTAAATAATCATTTTCTAATTCTGCTTGATTAAGTTTAGTTTGTTTCTGTGGAAACTTCGTTTGTGGTTTGTTGTTGTTTTCCATTGTTCTCTCCTATTAATTGGTTATTTTCGGGATTAAATAATTTTAATTTAACAGTTAAATTATTAATTTCTTGTTCATCATTAATATTAAATGTTTTACTATTTAATAAATCTTTATCTATGCTTACTAAGATTTGAATAAATTTAAGAATATCAATATTAAATTGTCATAACTTTTGTTCAATATAATTAATAGTTGAAATATTTACAGCTGTACTTTCAGGTACTGATTGTTGTGCAGATTTCTTTTGACTTGGTATATGAATACCACAACGTTTAAATATTTCATTAACATTTCAATCGTATATATCAGTTAAATTTTTACCTTTAAAATTACTATTTGTCATATTGATATTTTCATTTTGTTCATTATTATCTCCACCACTTTTAAATATGTAATTTTTAGTAACTAATGTTCTTACTGCTTCTTCTAATGTTGATTGAACATTACCATAAGTTTGACTAAATATAAATTTAGGTGAATTTAAAATGGTATCTAAAACAATTTGTTCATAAATAACATCTAATGCTTTAATTTTATCCATTACTTTATTACAATCTGCTAGTTCATTTGCTTTATTTCTCATAATTGCTATTGGTATATAGTTAATATTTAGTGTTTGTTCTTGTTCTAAATTAGCGTTATTAATATATGATTTAAAATCTAATGGAAATTGTTTTTTATTATCACTAATACTATAAATTGCACGATTAATAGTTACTTGTTCATTATTTAATGTATAAATTTCAAATAATCTTACCATTTGTGCATTTTGTTCATAATTATCATAAAAAATAGTACATTGAATTAATTTACCAGTAATATCATAAACTCTTTGTTGTATATCAACTACTTGAAAATATAAATCATCATTAGCAATATAAATTAAATAACCGCTAATTCCTAATTTACTTAACTTAAAAATTGAATTTCAATTTTTTCTATAAAATTCTTCTTGAATTAAATATTTTTTAATAGTTTCATTATTAATTTCTAATGGAGCATTATATAAATTAGCATTATTTTCTGCTACAAAATCAGTGAAATAAGTTTCATGGTTAAAGTCATTAAAACCAAAATAATTTAAAATAGAAGCATGAGTACTTTTATTTTTATTAGTTAAAAATTTTACTTTTTCATTTTGATTATCACTAATATTACTTTTATCTTTTCTAAAAAATCTACCTAACATAATATTCACCACCTTTCTTAAAATATTTGATTAATTTTTAATACAATTTTTACTATAATAAATATAATTAAACCAGCAACTGCAGAAGATAATAAAACTCCAATTAAACCTAAAATAATTTTTATAATTTTAAAAAACATAATATTATTCCTGTAATTCTTCTAATTTATATAAAGCAGATGTGTTATATATATCACTTGCAGTAATACCAACAATTTTTCTTGATTTGGTATCATTAGGAACGTGTTGATAAGTAATTACCCCAGTTATACCATAATTAAATTTAATAGTTCCAAAAAGATAACATATTGTGGGTGAAAAAGGTAATTGATAAGGTAATGGTTGCGGTCTAAATAAAATTTCTAATTTTGGTGCATAACTATAATAAGGTTCTTTATTGCCGGTGTTATTATAAGTTAACTTATATAATTTATTAGGAATTAGTTCATAACCAATTTGTTTTTTATCACTTGTTAATATTCCTACTTCCTTTCAATTTGAACCACTTGGACTTGGTGTTGGAGTATTTGGTAATTCAATATTAATCTCATTATTTTTTAATTCATTTATTTTTAAAGTATGACTTGTAATTTTTATAGGTTGAATAATATCTACTTTAACTGTATTTTGTAATTCTTCTAATGAAAAAATATTTGCATATTTTTCATTTCCACCTTCTAAAATTAATTGTCATTTATTAATATCTAATAATTGTAAATATAAAATACCTTCTTCATTATTAATTAAACCTTTTGTAAGAAATATTTTACTTCCATGTATTCCACCTAAATAATTACCTGTTTTAAATTCTACTGTTATTCTTGTATTTACTTGATGAAATGGTGGAGATTCCCATGTAATAATTACTCTATAAAGAGTATTAAAAGCAAGATTAAAATCACCATATTTACGATTATTTATACTTTTACCTATTACTTTTCAATTTTCTTTAACTTGTTTTTTATTTATTTCATTAATAGCACCAACAATATTTTTATTATTAGTTTCTAATCTTCCATAAGTATTATTAAGCAATAATGAGATAGCAAGAGAACTATTTGAACTATCATTTATTCATAATTGGTCTCTATCATCTTTATATGTAAAATATCCTTTCATAAAAACAGATTTTTTATAATAATTAGTTAAATCTGGTATTTTATTATCAACATATTCTTTGTTAGTTGCATCAGTTTCAAAAGTAGGTGTTCCAACATCAATAATTCTTTTATTATTAGCACTAATACCTTTATCATCTTTTGAATTAATAAAATTAGGATTATCTTTATTAACTTCTCATAATGATTCACCACCACTACTAGTAGTACTAATAACATTATTTTCAATTTTAATATTTTCACCAGCAATTAATTTATCTTGTTTTTTATTTAATAAGTCATTAGTTTCTTGCTTTGTATAATAATCATTATCAATACTATCTTCTGCTATAAATTCAATTGGTGTACCAGTTCCTTGATATTGATATATATTATGAATTATTGGTGTATATTTTTTTGTGCTATTAGTAGCAATAAACTTTATTAAATCAACATCATATAATAATGTTACTTTATCAATATTAACATCAATATTTTCAATTATTATTTGCTTTTGTTCTATTTGATCATTAGTAATTCTGATATTAGATTTAGTTAATTTATTATTACTTATAATAAGTTGTTTACTATCGATAAAATAATATGTTCAATCAATGATATATCATGTATCTGTTTTAATATTTTCATTTTTAACTTTCTTTCATAAAGGACTAGTTTCAATATTAAATCAATTATTTTTAACATCATTAATATTTTCATTTGCTTTAATTAATTCATTATTTAATTTGGTAATTTCATTTTCATTTGTAGTAATTCGTTTTTGTTGTTTAGCAGAAAAATCACAAGTTGGTGCATGTGTATAATCACCAATTTGTGGATTATTTTGTAATGCTTCGGGTGGTAATGTTCCAATTTCATCAGGTCAATCTAAAATCATTGTTTCAGTTTCTTTATCATAATCAGTTGCTACATAACCTTTATTAACAAATTTACTAACAGGACCTCTATATATTTCATTGGGACGGTAACAAAAACGGAGGATATAATTACTTTTTAAACATTTCTTTAAAATTATAGACAAGAAATAATTGTAATTATATGCAATTGTAAATACATCTTACTACTAAATTAAATGAATTACAATTAAAATACAAATATTAAAAAAATCATTAATAAAATTTAATATTTATATAAAACAAAAATTCTTATTAACTTTTAATTTAATAAGTTTTTAAAATTTTAATAAAAAAAATTAATTAAGTTATGTTTTTAAATTTATTTGATTACATTTAAAAATAACCATTTTAATATAAATATTTATGTTATAAGTTCTATTGCCAAGCATTTCTTTTAAAATATGTCAAATATTACCTTCTGTAAAACAACCAATATTTCACTTTGCACCTTGATTTTTAATACCTTGTTTATTATTTTTAAAATATTGTTTTTTTAATTTTTTATGGTTTTTTAATATTTCATTCATATATTTTATTAACTCATCATATTGACCATTTTCAATAAAATTTCTACAAATCTTATATTCATCTCAATATTTTCCTTTATTTCCAGCGATTATTCCAACATATAATTTTTTAACTAAATGGAATTTATCTAAAACAAAACTTGCACCTAAATAATCAGCAACTTCTTTAATTCATCCTGCACTATCTCCACAAATAATAATTTTTGCTTGGTCAAAATTTTCAAAAAATCTATTTCCTTGTTCTTTGATAAATTCAGCAGTTTTTTTAACACCAATTGCCGTTTTTGTTGGTCTTATTATTACATCTGCTCTTTTATTAACTAATTTATGATTAACATTATCTGTACAAAATAATACTAAACGCATTGAATATTTACCAGAATTGCGTTTAAATTTTCAAAATTTTCGATGTCCATCATCAATACTAATATAAATAAATTGATTTGGTTCTAATTTTATTTTAGGAACATCTAATTTATTAACTTGATATTCTTGAAATAATCTACTAATACTTGTTGTACTAAATTTTGTTTGCTTCATAGTATGTAAAATATCAACATATCTTTTTCCATCAGCAAAATGTTCAATAACATTATTTTTGATATCCTGACAAGTTCTTTTATATTTAGGTAATTCTAATTCTTCATCTAATAAACAAACTCTTACTCATTTTTTTAATTGTTCATCATAATATTTATAATCACGACATTTATAAGTAACAAGACCATTGATAGTATTTCTAGTTCTTTCTTTAATTTTAACTGGAATATATTTTCTATCTCTTTCTTTTAATATTCTTCAATCTGTTTTTTCTCATTGATTTTTTATATCATCTCTAAATGATTGATACATTCTTTTTGTTGCTTCTTTTAAAGTTCATAAATAATTAAAACTCATATTTTTTCTCCTAACTATTTTAAAAAAATCTAAATTTATTGTAAATATATTTAAAAAATTAATTTACTTAATTATTATATAAATATATAAGTGTAATTTTAAATAAAATAAAAAATATTTAAAAAACCACTTTCATATTTAAAATATAATAAACAATTTCAATATAATTAATAGTATAGGTATCATAAAATAAACTCCTTTAATTTAGGCGTTATTTTGCATTTAAAAGCATACTTGTAAAAATAATCAAAAATAGTACAATTAAAACGTAAAATCAAGGAAAAAAGGAGTAATTTAATGAATACAGAATATTTAAAAATTATTAAAGTTGAGTTTATGCATGGTGTAGAAGAACCTTGATGCAATAACCAAGGAGTTGCTATTTTACCTTATGTTATTAAAAACAATGAATATTATTATTTACTAGTTAAAGAAAATAATCCATTATTTAAAGATAAAGAAATTAGTGAATATGGTACTATCACTGGAGGTCTTGAAAATCTTGACCCTTATCAAACAGTAATTAATGAAATGTTAGAAGAAACTGGAATTGATGTTAAAAATGATAAATCAAAAATTTATTATTTAGGTAAACATTATGCAAATAAATCAAGTACAAAAATATTCTATTTTTTTTCTATAGATTTAACAATGTTGAATTTGGATTTAACAAAAACATACAAAGGTAATGGTGATGGAACAGAAGCAGAAAAAGACATCATTGCAAAATTTATAAGTTATGAAAAAATTTGCAAATCTAATGATTCTTTATGTTTAGCAATTTTAGGTAAATGAACTTCTAGAAAAAAAACAATAAAAGAAAAAGCAAAACAACTATTTAATTTTAAAAATGACATATTATCTCATAAATTTTTAACTGGAATTCATATTAATGAAATTGACGAAGAAAACCCAGAATTAATAAAGGATTTTTTACCTATAGAAAATCGACAAGAATTTTTGAAACTTGAAGAAGATTTAGACAATAGTATATTTGATAAACTGCAAAGATTAAGTGATGAAATGTTAATTTCACATTCATCAAATTTACATGAAGATTTGAAATTACAAGCTCATAAATTTTACCATAAAAATAAAAATATTTTTCAAGAATCTGAAGAAATAAATAAATTAGGTGATGAATATTATTCAGTTCCAGAAATTTATGAAATAAATTCAACTGCACCTCATTTATAAAAAAGGAGTAATTTATTATGAAAACATGAATAAAAACAAATTTAAGTAAAATAACATTAGCATTAGCACTAACTGGTGCTACAACCGGAACAATAGGTTTAATCATGGGGGGGTGCTTACCCATAATCTTAGTGGACTTAAATATTTTTTAGCATCAAATAAGGAACCTATAATGGGAGTTCAAAAAATATGAATGTCTGATATTCATAATATATCAGTTGATATTAAAAGTGAATTTAAAATTTATTTTGCTGATACTCCTAAAAAAACCAAATTTTATAATGATGGAGATTCTGTTGAAAGAATAGATATACCATGAGTTAAAGATTATTATCCTGATGGATATTTTTGATAATTAAATTTCTATATTTATATAAGAAATATTCTCATTATATTTATCAAATAAATTAATATTAGTTAAATTTATTTCTTGTTTATCGGTTATTAAAATTAAATCATAATTACCAGAACCAAAAATACCACTAATTTCAATCCGATTTAAGTTATTAATCGGATTTTCAATTTGTAATTCGAATTCAATATCATTATCAATTTGTGAAATTTCTTTATAAAATTCTAATTTTGAAAATAATTGAGATTTATTTGAACCATATAAATTTAAAGCATTTTCAATTTTGTTTTTTTCAATAATTACTCTTGTAAAATATTTTCCATATTCACCGTTAGCTAATGTTCAATCAGCAGGAATTAATGACGGAATATTATTACTTTCTAATTCATTGGTAATTGATAATCAATTAAATTGATTGTCATCTAACTTGAATAATTCATTTTGACTAATATCATTATTTTTTAATTTAATGTTATTAATATCAGTAAAATCAAAATATGGAGATTTTAATATTACCTTTACATCTTTAAATTGCCAAATATCATTTTTATTAGGTTTTATTGGACTTGATTTTAATTCAAAATAGTAAGGTAATAAAATCTTATTATCATCATTTAATCCTTTATTTATTGATAAAGATGAATAAATATATTTTGACAACATAATAAATAATTGTTTAAATATTTTAACTTGTAATAAATCAATATAATTTGGATAATCTAATTCTCATTGCTTAAATAAATTAGTAATAACTTCATCAGGTTTTTGTCCCGAAAATGTATCACGTAATTCTGCTATTTTATTTGTTGGTTTACCCGTATGTTCATCATAAGTTGCTCCTTCAAAATTTCTATTATAGTTATATGTATAACTTAACATATTTAATAATAGTTGTTGTAAACTATCATTAGTTGGTGCATCTTTTATTTCTAATTCAACATCTAAAAATTTATCATTTGTAGCAATACTTGTATATTCTTTTCCAATTGGACCACTCTGAATTTTTCATACTTCTTTATCTTTAAGTTCTTTCTTTTCTTTTAATGGTCATTCTCCAAAAGAATAGGAACTTAAAAAATATCCTAATCAAGCATGTGTAACTCTTGCGTTTTTAATTATTTCTTTTCTTGTTTCTTTACCCCCACCAATAGCAATTAAATCTAAAACTGATTTTTCTTGTCCTATAAATTGTTTTGCTAAATTTCAAGGTAATATTTGTTCACTAAATCATTGTTGTAATATTCTAACTTTTGGTTGAGTTTCAATAGGCATTGATAATAGTGGAAATGCTATCTTATCTTTAACAAATAACTTTGGGTATACTTCCATATTATCAACTTCACCAAGTACCTTTATATTGCCAAAAATCATGCTTCTAGGAGCTTTAATTTTTAAACCAATTACTTTTGTATCTTTGTCTAATGGTTTTTGTAATTTAATAATAATGGGATAACCATCTCTTGTTTTAAAATCTTTAATTTTAATTATAGTAATACTTTTAGTACTTCTTATTTTTGGATTTTGATAAGGTTGTGAATAATTATTAATAATATATAAATTATCAATATTATTTTCAGTTAATGGTTCATTAATAGATACAGCATATAACTTAAATTGATTTAATAAATTTATTTCTTGAAAAATTAAATTCTTAATATCAGTCATACTATATTCAATTGTATTATCATTAATATTTGTACTTGCTCTTTGATTTAATTGCATAGTAAAGTCAGATGTTTCAACAGCAATAGTTTTTAATATCTTATCAATATCAATAAAACCTATTTTAATAGTATTTGCTGAAAATCTTAAACTATTATTTTCATTATTTTTAAATAAACGTTCAATTTCATAAATATATATAGTTCTTTTTTTAAATTCATCGTATGCTCTATTAATATCTGGATCACTAGTAGCACTCATCATATTAGTAAAATCATAAGGAATATTATCAATTAAATAATCATTTTCTAATTCTGCTTGATTAAGTTTAGTTTGTTTCTGTGGAAACTTCGTTTGTGGTTTGTTGTTGTTTTCCATTGTTCTCTCCTATTAATTGGTTATTTTCGGGATTAAATAATTTTAATTTAACAGTTAAATTATTAATTTCTTGTTCATCATTAATATTAAATGTTTTACTATTTAATAAATCTTTATCTATGCTTACTAAGATTTGAATAAATTTAAGAATATCAATATTAAATTGTCATAACTTTTGTTCAATATAATTAATAGTTGAAATATTTACAGCTGTACTTTCAGGTACTGATTGTTGTGCAGATTTCTTTTGACTTGGTATATGAATACCACAACGTTTAAATATTTCATTAACATTTCAATCGTATATATCAGTTAAATTTTTACCTTTAAAATTACTATTTGTCATATTGATATTTTCATTTTGTTCATTATTATCTCCACCACTTTTAAATATGTAATTTTTAGTAACTAATGTTCTTACTGCTTCTTCTAATGTTGATTGAACATTACCATAAGTTTGACTAAATATAAATTTAGGTGAATTTAAAATGGTATCTAAAACAATTTGTTCATAAATAACATCTAATGCTTTAATTTTATCCATTACTTTATTACAATCTGCTAGTTCATTTGCTTTATTTCTCATAATTGCTATTGGTATATAGTTAATATTTAGTGTTTGTTCTTGTTCTAAATTAGCGTTATTAATATATGATTTAAAATCTAATGGAAATTGTTTTTTATTATCACTAATACTATAAATTGCACGATTAATAGTTACTTGTTCATTATTTAATGTATAAATTTCAAATAATCTTACCATTTGTGCATTTTGTTCATAATTATCATAAAAAATAGTACATTGAATTAATTTACCAGTAATATCATAAACTCTTTGTTGTATATCAACTACTTGAAAATATAAATCATCATTAGCAATATAAATTAAATAACCGCTAATTCCTAATTTACTTAACTTAAAAATTGAATTTCAATTTTTTCTATAAAATTCTTCTTGAATTAAATATTTTTTAATAGTTTCATTATTAATTTCTAATGGAGCATTATATAAATTAGCATTATTTTCTGCTACAAAATCAGTGAAATAAGTTTCATGGTTAAAGTCATTAAAACCAAAATAATTTAAAATAGAAGCATGAGTACTTTTATTTTTATTAGTTAAAAATTTTACTTTTTCATTTTGATTATCACTAATATTACTTTTATCTTTTCTAAAAAATCTACCTAACATAATATTCACCACCTTTCTTAAAATATTTGATTAATTTTTAATACAATTTTTACTATAATAAATATAATTAAACCAGCAACTGCAGAAGATAATAAAACTCCAATTAAACCTAAAATAATTTTTATAATTTTAAAAAACATAATATTATTCCTGTAATTCTTCTAATTTATATAAAGCAGATGTGTTATATATATCACTTGCAGTAATACCAACAATTTTTCTTGATTTGGTATCATTAGGAACGTGTTGATAAGTAATTACCCCAGTTATACCATAATTAAATTTAATAGTTCCAAAAAGATAACATATTGTGGGTGAAAAAGGTAATTGATAAGGTAATGGTTGCGGTCTAAATAAAATTTCTAATTTTGGTGCATAACTATAATAAGGTTCTTTATTGCCGGTGTTATTATAAGTTAACTTATATAATTTATTAGGAATTAGTTCATAACCAATTTGTTTTTTATCACTTGTTAATATTCCTACTTCCTTTCAATTTGAACCACTTGGACTTGGTGTTGGAGTATTTGGTAATTCAATATTAATCTCATTATTTTTTAATTCATTTATTTTTAAAGTATGACTTGTAATTTTTATAGGTTGAATAATATCTACTTTAACTGTATTTTGTAATTCTTCTAATGAAAAAATATTTGCATATTTTTCATTTCCACCTTCTAAAATTAATTGTCATTTATTAATATCTAATAATTGTAAATATAAAATACATTCTTCATTATTAATTAAACCTTTTGTAAGAAATATTTTAATTCCATGATTTCCACCTAAATAATTACCTGTTTTAAATTCTACTGTTATTCTTGTATTTACTTGATGAAATGGTGGAGATTCCCATGTAATAATTACTCTATAAAGAGTATTAAAAGCAAGATTAAAATCACCATATTTACGATTATTTATACTTTTACCTATTATTTTTCAATTTTCTTTATCTTGTTTTTTATCAATATTAGTTTTATTTTCATTAATAGCACCAACAATAGTTTTATTATTAGTTTCTAATCTTCCATAAGTATTATTAAGCAATAATGAGATAGCAAGAGAACTATTTGAACTATCATTTATTCATAATTGGTCTCTATCATCTTTATATGTAAAATATCCTTTCATAAAAACAGATTTTTTATAATAATCAGATAAATCTACTTTACCACCAGTAGCGCTAATTTTATTATTTTCATCAATAGTTATATTAGTACCAGCAATTAATTTATCTTGTTTTTTATCTAATAAATTATTAGTTTCTAGTTTTGTATAATAATCACGTTCAGTACTTTCTTCTGCTATAAATTCAGTTGGTGCACCTTTTCCTATATATTGATATATTTCTTCTATATCACCAATTAAGTTAATTTTTCCACGTTCAGGGTAAGAATTACCTCCACCACTAAATTTTTTATTTCTATTGTTATAGTAAATAGTTCCGGTATTTAAAATTTTTTTATTTTGGATTTGTTCACTATACGTCATGGAATCAACATTTAACAATTCAAATTCATTAAAAACATTATTTAAATAAAATTTAATTACTTTATAAAATTTCATAAAATTATTTTCTGTTGAATATTGATAAATGATTTTAATAAAATATCATTTAAATGTTTCTATATTATTATTTTCAACTTTTTTTCATAAGGGACTAGTTTCAATATTAAATCAATTATTTTTAACATCATTAATATTTTCATTTGCTTTAATTAATTCATTATTTAATTTGGTAATTTCATTTTCATTTGTAGTAATTCGTTTTTGTTGTTTAGCAGAAAAATCACAAGTTGGTGCATGTGTATAATCACCAATTTGTGGATTATTTTGTAATGCTTCGGGTGGTAATGTTCCAATTTCATCAGGTCAATCTAAAATCATTGTTTCAGTTTCTTTATCATAATCTGTTGCAACATAACCTTTATTAATAAATTTACTAACAGGACCTCTATATATTTCATTTTCATTATCATCAACTAAATCATCATATAATTTAATTTGTTTTGATAATGTAAATTCTTTTTGTTGTTCAATTAATTCATCAACTTGATTTCTAGTATAAAATGCTTTTAAGTCAATTTTTTCAACATCTATTTCATCATCATTATAACTTGAAAATATTTGTTTTAATTCTGTTAATCTTGCTCATATTTTCATTCTACTAGGTGCTAAATCTCAAACATTAATCGTAGGAGTACTATTTGCACTAAATTGAGTACCATTATTAAATTGAATAGTAGCATCAACATTAAATTCAATTGGTGTACGATTAAATACTCAATGTTCAACCATAACATAAACCATATCTCTTAATGTTTCTTTAATTAATTCATCTTTAAAACTATCAAAAGGAAATTTAGATAAAATAAAATCAAGATAAGCATTAATATCATTTTGCGCGCGAATAGCAAAAGTTTTAAATCAATCATTAACATTTGTTCATGTTTTTATATATTGCTGTGGTGTTTCTGTAATTTTTCCAGTTAATGGATATCAGTTATTATAATTTTCAAGACTGACATCAGTTCAAAGTTTATTAATCATAATTTATCATTCCTTAAAAAATGCTTGTTTATAATGATGAGTATGTTTTTTTGTTTTTTTATGTGTTATATGTTCAATTTCTTTTTGTATTTTATTTTTACCTTTTTTTAATTTTTTCTTACCTTTTGCTATAACTTGACTATATGCAAACTTTTCTAAATGATGTAATAATCCAGTACCAAATAAAGTATTAACTGAAAACTTTAAACCAACATTTTTAAATGATTTGTTAATATTTTCAATAGGATTATTAATAACATTTACTACTTTATGATAAGTTCTAATAGTTCTAAATATTTCTCTATATACTTTAAAACTATCTCTAATTACTTGTTGAACCACTGGTGGAGCAAATGCTATTGCTTTTAATCATTTATTATGATTAACACCATAACCAATGTATCAACCACTATATCAACGATATCAATGAAATGGATGTATTTGAGTAACAAAAGTTTTTGCTTTAAGAATACTATCAACAACTGTAATTGGTTTATATTTAGGATTGCGATGATAAATGGTAATTGCGCATTTATCTAATGATAAAGGTTGAATTTTACAACCCATAAATACTGGTGAATTTAATGGAATTAATTGTGCATGTTTAATTGCTCTTTTTTCTGCACTAGTAAATAAATCAGTTACTTTTTCTTTTAATTTATTAATTTTTTCAAATGCTTGTTTTTCTAACTTTTCAAATTTTTCTTGTAATTTATATATACTTTCTCTTATTTTTTCAAAATATGGTGTTTCTTTTCAAAATTTATTAAAACCTTTTTTTAAGTAAAATCTAATATCAAAATATTTAAAAGTTTGATTTGCTTTTAAAACAAGTTGATGAATAACATTATTTTTAAAATCAAATTTAATAGCATTAGCACGAATTTTTTGTAAATCTAAAATTAAAGTTTTTCCATATCTATTTTCTGTATGTATTGTATGAACTAAATTTAATCAATCATGCTGATTCATAGATAGTACTTTTTTTAAATCAGTATTAAATTTTTTTAAAAAGTTATTTGCTTTTTCGATATCTTTAATTTTAAATTTAGGAGTTAATTGTGGACTTAATTTTATTAATGTATTTTGTAATAATAAGTGTTCCATTAATTTTTCTGTTTCTAATTTTTGAAAATTATTCTTATATTGTCTTTCAGCAACATAACCTAAATCTCGTAATACTGTTTCACGATTAGGAGTAAAACTATAATTCATTAAATAACGTTTATTACCAATAATTTTATCTGTTAAAATTTCTTTTCCACTTACTTGACTAATAATTTCTTGTAAGTTTTTTGCTTCTTTAATACCAACTTGTTCTAATGTTTTAGTTTTTTGTGCTAACTTAATAAATTTAGTAGTGCGATAACCACGACTAATTTTATTAAGTCCAGCAAATGCAGGTAATAAATTTAAGAAAGTATTTAATTTTGTTACATTTCCTTTTAAATAATCATAAACTTGATTAATAGTAAAATCAGTTAAAAATTCTACACCAACAGCACTAATACTAGCAACTAAATCACTTGCACCTAATCCAAGTGCTATACTTTCACTTAATCCACCAGTAAAAGGAGCAAGTGCTACTGCAATTACTTGTACACCAATCATTTCTAAAATTTCTCATCAAAAACTTTTATTTTCTTGTTGGTTACTTGTTCTAGTATGTTTTGGTTTATTTATGTTTAAAAGTATTGCTGTACTAGTTGTACCAATTGGCATGGCATTTAATTTCCTTTATTTAAGAGTTATTTTAATTGGATTTGTTGAACCTTTATAATTTAAATCATTAACATTTGAAGAAATAACTATGTATAAGTCACCCGCTTTTTGTTTTTGATTACTTACATTAGTTTTTCCTTGTGCATCACTAAAATATTTAATAGTTGGATTTGTTAAATTTGGATTTAATGATTTAAGTTCATTAATACTTTTTATTTGTGTATTTAATTCATTGTTATTGTTATTAACATTTGCAGTAATATTTGTTGTTAAAACTGTAATTTTAGTTTTTAAATCATTTTTTTCTGTTTTAATAACTCCACATAACATTCATCTTGATGTTGTTTCATTATTAGAAATATATGGTATTGCTTCTCCAACAACTTCACCAGCAACTTTATATGCTCTTCCTGCTTTATCATCTTTAATAAAATCTACATAAATAACTGTATTTTCTATCATGTATCTTTTCATCGCTCTTGGTGTTGCTAAAATAAAGGTCATTAATTGTTGTTCATTTTTATCATTAGTAAAAATCATATAGTCATCAAGAACGATTTCGCATAATACACCTTTTACATATAAATTATTTCCATTTAAACGTAATTGTTGTGCTAACTGATTATCGGTAATTAAACCTTTATTATCAGCTAAATAAACTAAACTATCATAAAGACCATTAGTAATAAAAAATTTACTATTTGCAATGTTTCTAAATTGAAACAAAGTATTTCAAGCAGATAACATTGATTTTAAATAGCCTACTGGTGTTGTATCTTCAATATCGATTTTAGTAGCAAATTTTGCAATTGCTTGTGTATCATCAATTGCTAATTTATCTGCTAAATCATTTGCAACTTCATATTGCATACTATCTAATAAATTTTGTCCATTATTTGCTTTTAAATCTACATCTGCAATAATTTCTCCTGCAAGATATTTTTTAGTTATTTTTTTACTAATTTTATCTGTATCAACATATGGTAATTCATATCTTTTACTTTTATCATCCCAAGCAATAATTTTTACTTCCGGTTTTTTTGGTTTTTTAACAATAAATTCAATATTTACTGAGTCAACAATTTCAGTAGGAAAAAAGTTTGCCCATGGACTATTTGAAATTTTAAAAAACTCTATAAATTCTGGTGCTTCTACTAATCTCTCTGTATTGTCTAAATTTTGATTAAATGGTACTGACATTTTATTTCTTCCTTTCGTTTATAAATAATTTTTCTTTTTATAATTAATTAAAAAATTTTCTTTATCATTTGGTTTATTATTAATAATTATTTGTTTATTACCACCTGTATTAATTGTTTGTTTAAATACTGGTTGTTCTTTAATCATTTTTTTAATAGTTTCTTCAATTTTTGAATTTTCTATATTACTTGTTTTAAATTTTAAAAAATCATAAAATTCAGTTTTAACTTGATATTTTTTAAATATATTAATCATTTCTTTTTCTTTAATTTCTTGATTAAGTTTATTTAACTTATTTTCTGCTTCATTAACTTTATTTTCTATTTCTTGTTGAGTATTATTTTCATTTAAAGGTTCAGTTGTTTGTTGAACATTATTTTCATTTTCTAACATTTAACATTCTCCTAATCTTATCCCAATAATCAATCTTTAACTAATTGTGGCATTTCACTTATTAATTTTTTATAATCATTAACTGCGTTTTCTAATGTATCAATATCAGAAAATTTAAAACAATTATCAATATGTAAATCAAAATCTCTATCAATACTGATATCTTGTTTTCTATATTTTTCATTAAATTCAATTTTTGTCATATTATTTTTCTCCTTTATTAATTTTTTCGTTTAATTTTGCTAATTTTTTTTGATGTTTTATAATTTTGTTATTTGCTCTAACATGTTTTGGAGTTGTGATAAATCTTTTTAATAAAACAATAATTTCTCTGCATATTAATGTTCCAACACTTGTTCCAATAATTATTAATTCATGTAAAAATTCTTTCATTTGAATATTTTCCTTTCAATTTTTAATTTTTTTAATTATTCATCAAATTGCCCACCATTAATTCTTTCAATCATTGATTGTGAATTACTTATAATAGTTACTAATAAAGAAATTTCTTTATTTAATTGTTCCATCCTTTCTTTATGTGTTTTTATTTCGTGATTATAATATTCAATTAATTTTTCTTTATTCATAAATTACTCACCTCCTTTATAAACTCATGTGATTATAATCTCAATTTAATGAAGCATTATCGTGATTTAATGCTACTTTGCTCATATTATCACTACCGTATTGACTAGTTGTTTCACTATTAATTGTGAATCTATTATCATTTACTAATCTTGCAGTTTCATCATTAAATGATGTTTCTTGCATTTCTTGAATATGATTTGTAGTTTCAATAGGTAATAAATTATGGATTATTTCACTTGCACCAGCAACTATGGTAGGTACTGCATAAGCATTCATAAAATCATTATTAATACCCATAGCAACCCCACTTGATATTAAACAACCACCAGTTGCCATATTACAAATTTTTCTTATTGCTTCAAATTTATTAGGTATTAACTCAGTTAATCCACTAATAAGATTTGAAATACCATAAGTATTTAATGAAATATAAGTATCTCAATCCATTAATGACTGATGTTCTTGTTTATTTAATAGTAATCATGGCGGACCTTCTGTTGTGGTTGTAGTAGTTATTGGAATTGGTGTTATTTGAATAATAGGATTAATATTATTTTCTGTTCATTTACTATAATTTGCTAAACCAATTGTTCCTAATCCTAATGCTATTTTTTTAGAACTATTAATTAATTTAGTTTTAGTATTTGGTCTTTGATTTAAATTTCAAATATCTAAACCTAATTTTTTACCAAATAATAAACTATTAATTGAACCTAATATTGGATTAGCAATTACTTGACCAGCCACTTAGCCCTTTTTACTAGACCATTAATTTAAAAAACCTGAATGTATTCTAAAAACAATTGTGTTATATAATTAACACTAATTTTAACCTGAAAGGATTTTTATTAATGGATAAAATTAAACAAATAGCATTAGTAATTAACAAATTAAATATCAAAGAAAAAATTAAAATTATTGATGATTGTAAAAATCAATATTCAATTAGAAACCTATGTCAATATCTTCAATTAAACAGATCAACATATTACTTTTTAAAAAATAAACAAAAACCTATTAAAAAAGAAGAAAATCATATTATTAAATGCAATCATAAATATCAAAAAATATGCCAACTTTTAATCGAATTTCATTCTACAAGAAAAGGCAGAATTTATGGATATTTAAGAATTTTTTCAGCTTTTAAAGAGTGATTAAAACAAGAAAAAAATATCATTTTAAATATAGAATTATCAATAAAACAAATGCGAAAAATTATGAAAGAACACAATATTCAAGGATTAAAACAAACTAAAAATAACTATCCTAAAAACAAAAAAAATCCAAATAAGTGAATACCTACAATGGATAAAGTAAACAAAGATTATAAAAGTACAACCTCTTCAAATCAAATTTGATCAATGGACACTAAACAAATAAATACTAAAGAAGGATGATTATATCTTTTTGTAATTATTGATTTTTATTCAAATAATGTTGTTAGTTATAATATTGCTCCTAATAAATCATATCAGGATTTAATTCTTCCTGCTCTTGAAAAAATCAACAAACAATTTTCTTGAAATCAAGTAAAAAATGTTATTTTACATTCAGATAACGCCAACGAATTTTATTGTCAGGATATCACAAAATGAGCAGAGGATAAACAAATAATTTTAAGCAAAAAACAACCTTATGATATTGGTGGTAATGTATTATCTGAAAACTGATTTTCTCATTTATCTCAAGAATGACTACCTAAAGGATCAAATCAATATTTATCCATCAATGAAGCTATAAATGATGTAAATCAATATGTTATGTTTTATAATTATGAAAGAATACATTCTAAATTTCTAAAACCACCAATTTTACAAATTAAAATTTAGAATTTTATATCAAAAATGGTCCAGTAATTAAGGGCCAACCACCCCATAATAAGCACTTGTACCAATCATTGCACAAATAGGACTTATACCAGTTCTAATTAATTTAGTTAAAGTATAATTTGATTGATTTTCTATATTTGGCATTTTAATCTCCTTTAATTTTCTAATTTTTTAATTGTTACTTTAATTCAACCTTGATAAACATCATTATCACCAACTATTAATGCAACATTACTTTCGGGGTCAGAAACAATTATGTGTTTTGATTTAACATTTGGGTATTGTCTTAAAATAATTGCTCTAATATCATTACTTGTATGAATTGCTTTTGGAAATGGTGATAATATTTCAATTTCATCTTTATTTTCAAACAAAGTAGGTAATATTATCATTAATTATTCTCCTTATTTTTAATTTGATTAGAAATTTCACTTAATATTTTCAATATTTTATATTCATTTTTTAAATCTTTAATTATATAAATTAAAAATATTATTAGTGTTATACTTGTTATTAATATTGGTGCTATTAATAAAATTTTTCATAATATCATTTTTTACTCTTTTCATTTTTTAAATCATTTAACATTGATTGAACAAAATGCACGATTTTTAGGAATGTTTAAAGTGTTAAAGATTTGACCAGTTACAATAATTTCATCGTTTTTGTTTAATAAAATACATCGGTTATAAAGTTTTGGTTTATTAAAAATTAAAGTAACATAATTTAATCCATTTCATTGACCACGAACACTATAATATAATTCCTTATTACCTTTTTCGTAATATTTTGCTTCAATAGTGTTACTCAGTTTTACTGTTAATTTGACATAATTTTCTTTATCTTTCATTTTTATAATTTCCTTAAATAATTATCAAAAATTAATATTTTTTTATGATTTTTTAAATAATATTGAATATGCTTATAAGCATCTTGTTCATGTTTTGTTAATTTTATATTTCCTTTATAATTTGTTATTTTATTTTTATTTTTTGGGTGGTTTTCTAGATAATCTCAGTTGAAAACATCTTGTACTAATACCATTAATGCACCAATAATTTTAGGTGTTGCTAATGGATTAGTTAATAATTGTTTTGAACTTAAAAAGAAATTTTCTACAATAACTAATATTTTTTTATCAATAAATTTTTCTTTAATTAATTGCATTTTTTCTTTATACATATTTTTAGTTCATAAAACAGTTAATGTATTAAATGTTTCATTAAAAACAATATTATTAGTTTCACTTGAATATATAACCATTCCATTACTACCTATTCCTGCTGGGTCAATACCAATAATTAAGTCATATTGCATTATTATTCAAATTCACCATTATCGATTTTTTTAATTAATGAATAATATATGGCATCAACATTTGCACTTCTATATCCATCATTTTCAATTTTATTTTCTAAATATGTAATGAATTTTGCTTTATTAAAAGAATTATGGTATGGAGAATCACAAATTCCAGTAGTATTTTCAGTTAAACTTTTACATGTAATACATCTAGTCATTATCAAATTCACCATTTTTTATTTTTACTAATAAAATATTTAATTCATTAAATAATGATGAATCAGCACGATACAAATTTTTATCTAACATTATTTTTTCTAATTCTTTAATTAATTTTTCTTTATATTCATTAATTATTTCTTTTTTAAAATCTTCTTTTAATTTTTCTATATTATTTAAATGTTCTTCTGTTATTTCTTGATTACGTTTTTTATTATATTTATTAATAATTTCTTGGTCTTTATAAGAAAATATTTTTTGTTTATTCATATTTATATCTCCTACTTAATCTAACATTTAAAATACAGTCATAACAAATTGCTTTATTATTTTTGTCTCTTAAAAAGTTTTGTCTTGTTTTTATATCATTAGTATTAAAGAATAAATAATCTAATTTATGTTGTTTACAAGTTCAACAAAAATACTTTTTTTGCATAATTAATCACTTCTACATCAATCACAAACATATCCAAATGGTTTTGTATAATCCAAATGTTCATCAATATCATAATCATCTTCAAATTTTCTAATATCATGTTGTTCTGCTTCTAATTCTGTTTTAAAGCGATAAAGCATTTGGATTTTGTCATCTTCATATAATTCATTACATTCAACACATCTTTTTCTTCTTTTTTTAATTTTTTTATCAATCTTTCTTAGTGCTTCATAATCAAGAATTTCTATTACCATAATAATCCTTTCCTAATATGTTCTGTTGCTTCTAGCATAAAGAACATATATTTTGATTTTTAGGTTATTAATAATACTACTATTCGTTTTATTCATTCCAGTAATTCTGGGCTCAAAAATAAATTGTGAAATTTTAAAAAGAAATCGAGGCATTCGATTCAATATTTATTTAATTTGTGTTAAACAAATTAATATTTTAATTGAACCGGCACCGCTCAATTTTTTTTACAAGTTTGAAATTTATTTTCTCGCCCAAAAAAATTTTTTAAAAAAAAATAAAAAATAAAACCAACACTTGCTCACTGGGGAGTGGCAAGGTTGGTTAAATAAAGAATAGAATTAATACAATAGGTCCCTACAACAGGTCTATATATACTAGTTTCCAATTCGCTCCCACCCCAAGAATTACCATTAATGGTTAGTATATTTTATTAGGTATCACTCCACTTTTTATTTATCCATGCAAGTCCACATGCTAGCTACTATTTTTAACAACTGTGTTGTAGTTCACTTTTTTAGTTCCTTAACACGTGTTGATAATAGTATTAAAGAGGGTTATTAAAAATTTTAAAATTTTACAATTACAAAAAAAGACAAGATTATTTCTTGTCTTTTTCCTTTGATAATAATTTTTATTTTATCTTATAAAATCTATATTTTTTAAAATACGTCGAATATAAATTTAAGGGTAAAAGAGAATTTAATTTGTCTATCATCATTTTAAAATGGTAATTTTGAAAAGAATTTATTTTTATAGTAATTCATCTTCCTACTTTTTTGGGAACCTCCCTTTCATTTTCATTATCATCAACTAAATCATCATATAATTTAATTTGTTTTAATAATGTAAATTCTTTTTGTTGTTCAATTAATTCATCAACTTGATTTCTAGTATAAAATGCTTTTAAGTCAATTTTTTCAACATCTATTTCATCATCATTATAACTTGAAAATATTTGTTTTAATTCTGTTAATCTTGCTCATATTTTCATTCTACTAGGTGCTAAATCTCAAACATTAATCGTAGGAGTACTATTTGCACTAAATTGAGTACCATTATTAAATTGAATAGTAGCATCAACATTAAATTCAATTGGTGTACGATTAAATACTCAATGTTCAACCATAACATAAACCATATCTCTTAATGTTTCTTTAATTAATTCATCTTTAAAACTATCAAAAGGAAATTTAGATAAAATAAAATCAAGATAAGCATTAATATCATTTTGCGCGCGAATAGCAAAAGTTTTAAATCAATCATTAACATTTGGTCATGTTTTTATATATTGCTGTGGTGTTTCTGTAATTTTTCCAGTTAATGGATATCAGTTATTATAATTTTCAAGACTGACATCAGTTCAAAGTTTATTAATCATAATTTATCATTCCTTAAAAAATGCTTGTTTATAATGATGAGTATGTTTTTTTGTTTTTTTATGTGTTATATGTTCAATTTCTTTTTGTATTTTATTTTTGCCTTTTTTTAATTTTTTCTTACTTTTTGCTACAACTTGACTATATGCAAACTTTTCTAAATGATGTAATAATCCAGTACCAAATAAAGTATTTACTGAAAATTTTAAACCAACATTTTTAAATGATTTGTTAATATTTTCAATAGGATTATTAATAACATTTACTACTTTATGATAAGTTCTTATTATTCTAAATATTTCTCTATATACTTTAAAACTATCTTTAATTACTTCTTGAACAACTGGCGGAGCAAATGCTATTGCTTTTAATCATTTATTATGATTTACTCCATAACCAATGTATCAACCACTATATCAACGATATCAATGAAATGGATGTATTTGAGTAACAAAAGTTTTTGCTTTAAGAATACTATCAACAACTGTAATTGGTTTATATTTAGGATTGCGATGATAAATGGTAATTGCACATTTATCTAATGACAAAGGTTGAATTTTACAACCCATAAATACTGGTGAATTTAATGGAATTAATTGTGCATGTTTAATTGCTCTTTTTTCTGCACTAGTAAATAAATCAGTTACTTTTTCTTTTAATTTATTAATTTTTTCAAATGCTTGTTTTTCTAACTTTTCAAATTTTTCTTGTAATTTATATATACTTTCTCTTATTTTTTCAAAATATGGTGTATCTTTTCAAAATTTATTTAAACCTTTTTTTAAATAAAATCTAATATCAAAATATTTAAAACTTTGATTTGCTTTTAAAACAAGTTGATGAATAACATTATTTTTAAAATTAAATTTAATAGCATTAGCACGAATTTTTTGTAAATCTAAAATTAAAGTTTTTCCATATCTATTTTCTGTATGTATTGTATGAACTAAATTTAATCAATCATGCTGATTCATAGATAGTACTTTTTTTAAATCAGTATTAAATTTTTTTAAAAAGTTATTTGCTTTTTCAATATCTTTAATTTTAAATTTAGGAGTTAATTGTGGACTTAATTTTATTAATGTATTTTGTAATAATAAGTGTTCTTTTAACTTTTGTGTTTCTAATTTTTGAAAATTATTTTTATATTGTCTTTCAGCAACATAACCTAAATCTCGTAATACTGTTTCACGATTAGGAGTAAAACTATAATTCATTAAATAACGTTTATTACCAATAATTTTATCTGTTAAAATTTCTTTTCCACTTACTTGATTAATAATTTCTTGTAAATTTTTGGCTTCTTTAATACCAACTTGTTCTAATGTTTTAGTTTCTTGTGCTAGTTTAATAAATTTAGTAGTACGATAACCACGACTAATTTTATTAAGTCCAGCAAATGCAGGTAATAAATTTAAGAAAGTATTTAATTTTGTTACATTTCCTTTTAAATAATCATAAACTTGATTAATAGTAAAATCAGTTGTAGCATAAATACCAAAATTAATAGTACTTGCAATAAAATCACTTGCACCTAATCCAAGGGCTACACTTTCACTTAATCCGCCAGTAAAAGGAGCAAGTGCTACTGCAATTACTTGTACACCAATCATTTCTAAAATTTCTCATCAAAAACTTTTATTTTCTTGTTGGTTACTTGTTCTAGTATGTTTTGGTTTATTTATGTTTAAAAGTATTGCTGTACTAGTTGTACCAATTGGCATGGCATTTAATTTCCTTTATTTAAGAGTTATTTTAATTGGATTTGTTGAACCTTTATAATTTAAATCATTAACATTTGAAGAAATAACTATGTATAAGTCACCCGCTTTTTGTTTTTGATTACTTACATTAGTTTTTCCTTGTGCATCACTAAAATATTTAATAGTTGGATTTGTTAAATTTGGATTTAATGATTTAAGTTCATTAATACTTTTTATTTGTGTATTTAATTCATTGTTATTGTTATTAACATTTGCAGTAATATTTGTTGTTAAAACTGTAATTTTAGTTTTTAAATCATTTTTTTCTGTTTTAATAACTCCACATAACATTCATCTTGATGTTGTTTCATTATTAGAAATATATGGTATTGCTTCTCCAACAACTTCACCAGCAACTTTATATGCTCTTCCTGCTTTATCATCTTTAATAAAATCTACATAAATAACTGTATTTTCTATCATGTATCTTTTCATCGCTCTTGGTGTTGCTAAAATAAAGGTCATTAATTGTTGTTCATTTTTATCATTAGTAAAAATCATATAGTCATCAAGAACGATTTCGCATAATACACCTTTTACATATAAATTATTTCCATTTAAACGTAATTGTTGTGCTAACTGATTATCGGTAATTAAACCTTTATTATCAGCTAAATAAACTAAACTATCATAAAGACCATTAGTAATAAAAAATTTACTATTTGCAATGTTTCTAAATTGAAACAAAGTATTTCAAGCAGATAACATCGATTTTAAATAGCCTACTGGTGTTGTATCTTCAATATCAATTTTAGTAGCAAATTTTGCAATTGCTTGTGTATCATCAATTGCTAATTTATCTGCTAAATCATTTGCAACTTCATATTGCATACTATCTAATAAATTTTGTCCATTATTTGCTTTTAAATCTACATCTGCAATAATTTCTCCTGCAAGATATTTTTTAGTTATTTTTTTACTAATTTTATCTGTATCAACATATGGTAATTCATATCTTTTACTTTTATCATCCCAAGCAATAATTTTTACTTCCGGTTTTTTTGGTTTTTTAACAATAAATTCAATATTTACTGAGTCAACAATTTCAGTAGGAAAAAAGTTTGCCCATGGACTATTTGAAATTTTAAAAAACTCTATAAATTCTGGTGCTTCTACTAATCTCTCTGTATTGTCTAAATTTTGATTAAATGGTACTGACATTTTATTTCTTCCTTTCGTTTATAAATAATTTTTCTTTTTATAATTAATTAAAAAATTTTCTTTATCATTTGTTTTATTATTAATAATTATTTGTTTATTGCCACCTGTATTAATTGTTTGTTTAAATACTGGTTGTTCTTTAATCATTTTTTTAATAGTTTCTTCAATTTTTGAATTTTCTATATTACTTGTTTTAAATTTTAAAAAATCATAAAATTCAGTTTTAACTTGATATTTTTTAAATATATTAATCATTTCTTTTTCTTTAATTTCTTGATTAAGTTTATTTAACTTATTTTCTGCTTCATTAACTTTATTTTCTATTTCTTGTTGAGCATTATTTTCATTTAAAGGTTCAGTTGTTTGTTGAACATTATTTTCATTTTCTAACATTTAACATTCTCCTAATCTTATCCCAATAATCAATCTTTAACTAATTGTGGCATTTCACTTATTAATTTTTTATAATCATTAACTGCGTTTTCTAATGTATCAATATCAGAAAATTTAAAACAATTATCAATATGTAAATCAAAATCTCTATCAATACTGATATCTTGTTTTCTATATTTTTCATTAAATTCAATTTTTGTCATATTATTTTTCTCCTTTATTAATTTTTTCGTTTAATTTTGCTAATTTTTTTTGATGTTTTATAATTTTGTTATTTGCTCTAACATGTTTTGGAGTTGTGATAAATCTTTTTAATAAAACAATAATTTCTCTGCAAATTAATGTTCCAACACTTGTTCCAATAATTATTAATTCATGTAAAAATTCTTTCATTTCAATATTTTCCTTTCAATTATTTATTTTTTAATTATTCATCAAATTGACCACCATTAATTCTTTCAATCATCGATTTTGAATTACTTATAATAGTTACTAATAAAGAAATTTCTTTATTTAATTGTTCCATCCTTTCTTTATGTGTTTTTATTTCGTGATTATAATATTCAATTAATTTTTCTTTATTCATAAATTACTCACCTCCTTTATAAATTCATGTGATTATAATCTCAATTTAATGAAGCATTATCGTGATTTAATGCTACTTTGCTCATATTATCACTACCGTATTGACTAGTTGTTTCACTATTAATTGTGAATCTATTATCATTTACTAATCTTACAGTTTCATCATTAAATGATGTTTCTTGCATTTCTTGAATATGATTTGTAGTTTCCATAGGTAGTAAATTATGGATTATTTCACTTGCACCAGCAATAATAGTAGGTACTGCATAAGCATTCATAAAATCATTATTAATACCCATAGCAACCCCACTTGATATTAAACAACCACCAGTTGCCATATTACAAATCTTTCTTATTGCTTCAAATTTATTAGGTATTAACTCAGTTAATCCACTAATAAGATTTGAAATACCATAAGTATTTAATGAAATATAAGTATCTCAATCCATTAATGACTGATGTTCTTGTTTATTTAATAGTAATCATGGCGGACCTTCTGTTGTGGTTGTAGTAGTTATTGGAATTGGTGTTATTGGAATAATAGGATTAATATTATTTTCTGTTCATTTACTATAATTTGCTAAACCAATTGTTCCTAATCCTAATGCTATTTTTTTAGAACTATTAATTAATTTAGTTTTAGTATTTGGTCTTTGATTTAAATTTCAAATATCTAAACCTAATTTTTTACCAAATAATAAACTATTAATTGAACCTAATATTGGTTTAGCAATTACTTGACCATAATAAGCACTTGTACCAATCATTGCACAAATAGGACTTATACCAGTTCTAATTAATTTAGTTAAAGTATAATTTGATTGATTTTCTATATTTGGCATTTTAATCTCCTTTAATTTTCTAATTTTTTAATTGTTACTTTAATTCAACCTTGATAAACATCATTATCACCAACTATTAATGCAACATTACTTTCGGGTTCAGAAACAATTATGTGTTTTGATTTAACATTTGGGTATTGTCTTAAAATAATTGCTCTAATATCATTACTTGTATGAATTGCTTTTGGAAATGGTGATAATATTTCAATTTCATCTTTATTTTCAAACAAAGTAGGTAATATTATCATTAATTATTCTCCTTATTTTTAATTTGATTAGAAATTTCACTTAATATTTTCAATATTTTATATTCATTTTTTAAATCTTTAATTATATAAATTAAAAATATTATTAGTGTTATACTTGTTATTAATATTGGTGCTATTAATAAAATTTTTCATAATATCATTTTTTACTCTTTTCATTTTTTAAATCATTTAACATTGATTGAACAAAATGCACGATTTTTAGGAATGTTTAAAGTGTTAAAGATTTGACCAGTTACAATAATTTCATCGTTTTTGTTTAATAAAATACATCGGTTATAAAGTTTTGGTTTATTAAAAATTAAAGTAACATAATTTAATCCATTTCATTGACCACGAACACTATAATATAATTCCTTATTACCTTTTTCGTAATATTTTGCTTCAATAGTGTTACTCAGTTTTACTGTTAATTTGACATAATTTTCTTTATCTTTCATTTTTATAATTTCCTTAAATAATTATCAAAAATTAATATTTTTTTATGATTTTTTAAATAATATTGAATATGCTTATAAGCATCTTGTTCATGTTTTGTTAATTTTATATTTCCTTTATAATTTGTTATTTTATTTTTATTTTTTGGGTGGTTTTCTAGATAATCTCAGTTGAAAACATCTTGTACTAATACCATTAATGCACCAATAATTTTAGGTGTTGCTAATGGATTAGTTAATAATTGTTTTGAACTTAAAAAGAAATTTTCTACAATAACTAATATTTTTTTATCAATAAATTTTTCTTTAATTAATTGCATTTTTTCTTTATACATATTTTTAGTTCATAAAACAGTTAATGTATTAAATGTTTCATTAAAAACAATATTATTAGTTTCACTTGAATATATAACCATTCCATTACTACCTATTCCTGCTGGGTCAATACCAATAATTAATTCATATTGCATTATCAATCAAATTCACCATTATTGATTTTTTTAATTAATGAATAATATATGGCATCAACATTTGCACTTCTATATCCATCATTTTCAATTTTATTTTCTAAATATGTAATGAATTTTGCTTTATTCATATTTATACCTCCTACTTAACCTAATATTTAAAATACAGTCATAACAAATTGCTTTACTATTTTTATCTCTTAAAAAATATTTTCTTGTTTTTATATCATTAGTATTAAAGAATAAATAATCTAATTTATGTTGTTTACAAGTTCAACAAAAATACTTTTTTTGCATAATTAATCACTTCTACATCAATCACAAACATATCCAAATGGTTTTGTATAATCCAAATGTTCATCAATATCATAATCATCTTCAAATTTTCTAATATCATGTTGTTCTGCTTCTAATTCTGTTTTAAAGCGATAAAGCATTTGGATTTTGTCATCTTCATATAATTCATTACATTCAACACATCTTTTTCTTCTTTTTTTAATTTTTTTATCAATCTTTCTTAGTGCTTCATAATCAAGAATTTCTATTACCATAATAATCCTTTCCTAATATGTTCTGTTGCTTCTAGCATAAAGAACATATATTTTGATTTTTAGGTTATTAATAATACTACTATTCGTTTTATTCATTCCATGAAAACTGGGCTCAAAAATAAATTGTGAAATTTTAAAAAGAAATCGAGGCATTCGATTCAATATTTATTTAATTTATGTTTAATAAATTAATATTTTAATTGAACCGGCACCGCTCAATTTTTTTTACAAGTTTGAAATTTATTTTCTCGCCCAAAAAATTTTTCAAAAAAAATAAAAAATAAAACCAACACTTGCTCACTGGGGAGTGGCAAGGTTGGTTAAATAAAGAATAGAATTAATACAATAGGTCCCTACAACAGGTCTATATATACTAGTTTCCAATTCGCTCCCACCCCAAGAATTACCATTAAATGGTTAGTATATTTTATTAGGTATCACTCCACTTTTTATTTATCCATGCAAGTCCACATGTTCTAGCTACTATTTTTAACAACTGTGTTGTAGTTCACTTTTTTAGTTCCCTAACACTTGTTGATAATAGTGTTAAAGAAGATTATTAATTATTAACTTTCTCCTACTTGGTCACTGCGTGTAGTAGATATTTAAAGAGTATTAATAATAAAAATTTTAAAATTTTACAATTACAAAAAAAGACAAGATTATTTCTTGTCTTTTTCCTTTGATAATAATTTTTTAAATGTATATTTTTTAAAATACGTCGAATATAAATTTAAGGGTAAAAGAGAATTTAATTTGTCTATCATCATTTTGAAATGGTAATATTCAAAAGAATTTATTTATCTAGTAATTCATCTTCCTACTTTTTTGGGAACCTCCCAAAATTAATTAAAATAGTAAAAAGATTAGAAAAAAAATAAAAGTTACCTTATTGGTAACTTTTTAATTAGATTGTGGGGGAATTTAATAAGTAATGGTTGTAAAAACAATTATTTCTATAAAAGATAAGAGTGATAGTATTAAAAATATAGTACCAATAATGGTTTTTTTTTCTTTAAAATTTATTTTTTTATTTTCATTTACAGAATGACAAAATAATAATACACCAGGTATTAAAGTAAACACTAAAAAAAGAGCGCCTAATATTGCTAATTTAAGTCCTAAAATTGGAGTTATACTTACTAAAAATATCATAAAATTATTCCTTACTTTTTTATTTTAATTCTAACATAATTATCTTGGGTTAAAAACAATTTTTGATATATTTAATTTATAGTATTTATAATATCTTATGTATTGTATTAAACCTGAAACTGATTTTTCACTAAAAATTCCAAGTTCTAATTGCATAATATTAGGTAATAATTGTATTTTTCACTTAAATTCTTTATCAGATAAATCACAAAAACCTAATAGTGTATCTTTTTGATTTTCAATACTTTGTGTAGCAATATTATCTTCAATTTTAGTTTGCATGTAGGTACTTTGAATATTATATAAATTATATTCATTTCTATCAATCTCTATGCCTATTTTACCATTCCCATAATATCCAGCATATAATCCATGATATGTTATATTATTGTCTTCATAATATTTTAAATTTAGTGGTTTATTGTATATTGATAATTCTTTTAAATCTCTTGAAAAAATAAAATTTTGAATTTTAGACGGTTTAAAAATTTCTGTTGTAGAACAACCATCTGACTGATGATTAATAAATTCATCTGTTTCATATTCATAATGTAAATATACATCTACACTTTTATAATATCTTTTTAAATCATTAAAAGTTTTAATTAATAATGTAGGGTCTAAATAATCTTTAAAATTAATATTTACTTCTAATGGTTTAATTTTTGGAACTACATTTTCTACTCATTTATTATAATCTCATATTAATTTATCGGTGGTTGGCCCTTAATTACTGGACCATTTTTGATATAAAATTCTAAATTTTAATTTGTAAAATTGGTGGTTTTAGAAATTTAGAATGTATTCTTTCATAATTATAAAACATAACATATTGATTTACATCATTTATAGCTTCATTGATGGATAAATATTGATTTGATCCTTTAGGTAGTCATTCTTGAGATAAATGAGAAAATCAGTTTTCAGATAATACATTACCACCAATATCATAAGGTTGTTTTTTGCTTAAAATTATTTGTTTATCCTCTGCTCATTTTGTGATATCCTGACAATAAAATTCGTTGGCGTTATCTGAATGTAAAATAACATTTTTTACTTGATTTCAAGAAAATTGTTTGTTGATTTTTTCAAGAGCAGGAAGAATTAAATCCTGATATGATTTATTAGGAGCAATATTATAACTAACAACATTATTTGAATAAAAATCAATAATTACAAAAAGATATAATCATCCTTCTTTAGTATTTATTTGTTTAGTGTCCATTGATCAAATTTGATTTGAAGAGGTTGTACTTTTATAATCTTTGTTTACTTTATCCATTGTAGGTATTCACTTATTTGGATTTTTTTGTTTTTAGGATAGTTATTTTTAGTTTGTTTTAATCCTTGAATATTGTGTTCTTTCATAATTTTTCGCATTTGTTTTATTGATAATTCTATATTTAAAATGATATTTTTTTCTTGTTTTAATCACTCTTTAAAAGCTGAAAAAATTCTTAAATATCCATAAATTCTGCCTTTTCTTGTAGAATGAAATTCGATTAAAAGTTGGCATATTTTTTGATATTTATGATTGCATTTAATAATATGATTTTCTTCTTTTTTAATAGGTTTTTGTTTATTTTTTAAAAAGTAATATGTTGATCTGTTTAATTGAAGATATTGACATAGGTTTCTAATTGAATATTGATTTTTACAATCATCAATAATTTTAATTTTTTCTTTGATATTTAATTTGTTAATTACTAATGCTATTTGTTTAATTTTATCCATTAATAAAAATCCTTTCAGGTTAAAATTAGTGTTAATTATATAACACAATTGTTTTTAGAATACATTCAGGTTTTTTAAATTAATGGTCTAGTAAAAAGGGCTAAGTGGCAAGTGGCTATCAACTAATTCTTCTAAATCATTAATTTTATCTTGTTTTAAATTATGTTCATTTAATTTTCAATTTGAATAATGAAATAATTTAAACATTTGATTTTCTTCTATTGATTTAATTTGTTCATTATTACATTTCATAATTTCTAAATTAAAAGGTACACGTTTATTCATATATTCAATAAAATATTGATAAATATTATCTGGATTACAACTTCTTATTTTAATAGTTTTTTTAGCATTACCTAATGCAAAAGTAATTGCTTGAAATTCTGCTTGACTAAATTCATTTGCTTCTTCACATCATTCAATTGCTAAATCAAAACCTTTTATTTCACTTCTAGAAAGCCCTTTAAGTGGTATTCTATCATTACTATTACTATATACACCCACATAACTCTAATAAATGATTTACTACCTTTAAAACGAAAATCTGCTTGTTTATTTGGATATTTTAAAGTAAAATCTTTATAATCAAAACCAATATTAATTAATGCTTCATCAATTTCTTTTGTTAATTCATTAATATCTTTATTTAATTTTCTAAAACAATATATAGCAATTGATTTATTAACTTTAATTGAAATAGCAATTAATATTGCTAATTCTTCTGCAATACTATATGTTTTACTTGAATAACGACTTCCACTTAAATTATATTCACTATGAGTAAAATCACTTTTATTTAATAATCAATAACTAATTTCATGTAAATAAGTAAATTCTTTATTCATAATATTATTCCTGTAATTCTTCTAATTTTAAAAGTTGACCATATCTTGTAGGGTCACTAACAATAGCAATGGTATCATTTTGCATTTGTAAAGAAATTATTATTCTATCATTAACTTTATCTCAATATAATGTTTGAACATCAGTATTCAATTCACCGTATAAAAATTCTTTAGACATAAAAGCAAATTTCTTATTACTTGATTGACTTTCAAAATTATAATAAATTTTATATTTAGTATTTGATTTAAAAGTATATTTAATATGATTTATATTAACTTTTGTTCCTACTTCTTTTCATTGTGGAATATTTGGAGTTGGTGTTGGAGTATTTGGTAATTCAATATTAATCTCATTATTTTTTAATTCATTTATTTTTAAAGTATGACTTGTAATTTTTATAGGTTGAATAATATCTACTTTAACTGTATTTTGTAATTCTTCTAGTGAAAAAATATTTGCATATTTTTCATTTCCACCTTCTAAAATTAATTGTCATTTATTAATATCTAATAATTGTAAATATAAAATACCTTTTTCATTATTAATTAAACCTTTTGTAAGAAATATTTTACTTCCATGTATTCCACCTAAATAATTACCTGTTTTAAATTCTACTGTTATTCTTGTATTTACTTGATGAAATGGTGGAGATTCCCATGTAATAATTACTCTATAAAGAGTATTAAAAGCAAGATTAAAATCACCATATTTACGATTATTTATACTTTTACCTATTACTTTTCAATTTTCTTTAACTTGTTTTTTATTTATTTCATTAATAGCACCAACAATAGTTTTATTAGTAGTTTCTAATCTATCATATCTATTATTAAGTAATAATGAAATAGCAAGAGAACTATTTGAAACATCATTTATTCATAATTGGTCTCTATCATCTTTATATGTAAAATATCCTTTCATAAAAACAGATTTTTTATAATAATCAGATAAATCTATTTTACCACCAGTAGCACTAATAACTTTCTTTTCTTGACCTTCTTTACCATCAACTAATTTCATAGTATCATTACTAAAATATTTAGTAAATAATTCAATTGTTGTTAAATTATCAAATGATTTAATACCAGTAGTATCAATTCATAATTGAGTTCCAATTAAATATTTAGGATTTTTAGGATATATTTTTACTCTTGTATCATTTGTTTTTAAATTTATTAATTCTAAATATCTTGTAAAAGGACTATCTTCACCATAATTACTATAAAAATTACTAAAAAAATCATTTCTTTTCATTTCTTTTAGGTAAAACATCTAAATTAAAACCAGTAATATTTGGATATTCTTTAATTTTTCTTAAACAATTAAATACTTCTGGAACAATAAAATAAGGGTCAGTAGGATTAGTTTCACTATAAGTCATACCACCTTGACTAATACTTGATTGACCACGAATATAATTACTATCTTTTGTTAATAAAAATCTAACATAATATGCAGTTGCAGTTTGTATTTCATCAGTAAATTCTGTTAATGTAGTTTCTGGTCATTTTTTTGAAATAGAATGTCCACTTAAATAATCAATATTATTACTTGCAACTGAAATAGCAAATCAAATTTCATTATCTGGTGTTGTAGTATCATCAAATTCTAATTTATTAAAACCTTTTCAATTTTTAAATTCTTCAATTGTTATAAACATTAATGGTTCTTTAATAGCCATAATAATTTACTCCTTAATGTAAAATAAAGGGTATTTAAACCCTTTAAATTTTAAATTTAGTTACTTTTTTTTATCTTTTTCTGATAATTCTTTTTTAGAAGCTCTTTGACTAATAATAGTATTTTTAAATACTTCTTGCTTTTCTTCATCATTATTAAAACTATCTAAAGATTTAGCAATTGATGTAGTTTCTAATTGTAATTGAGAATTTATTTGTTTAATATTTGCTTTAATAAATTCTAATTCTTTATTATTTTTTAATTCTTTTGCTAAATTTGATTGTTTTGATTTTTTAATAAATTTTGATAAAAATAATAAAACAATAGTTACAATTACTCCACTAGCAACTGCTCCACTTAATACTGCTGATATTACTGTTGTAGATAAATTCATTTTTTATTCCACCTTTTCTTTTTTTATTTTTCTTATTTCTTTTTCTATTTTTGGTAAATATCAAATAATAATTAATATTAAAATTAGTATTATTTTAATTATTAAATTTAATATAAATTTAATTCTTGATGGTGCTTTATTTGGTAAATGATGTAAACCAAATCCACCAATACTAGGTACAATTGTTAATCATATTGCATTACCTCAATTATGTTTTCAATCTACATGTTCCATACCTAATTTTGTAAATGATAATCATTTAGGTAATATTATTATTTGTGGTAATGTACTTCATAAAGTAATAATTAAAGATATTAATATAAATGATAATAAATTAATTGAATCTAATTGTTTTTTTCTTAATTTTTGAATATCATTTAATAAACTAAAATCATATATTTTTCTATCTTTAATATAATCTCTTCTACCACGAGTAAAAGGAATTAAATAACTTGTTTTTCACTCTGGTTTTTGAATTTCCATTTAACCACCTACTTTCATGTTTTATAAAAATTAGAATTTCTTTTAATTTTTATATATTTTCTTGTATGTAAAGAATTTTTTAATAATTGTTTTCTTTCATATCTTCATTGATTACTTCCTATTTCATTTTTAGATAAATTTTTATATTCTTTTAATTTAAAAAAACCTTTTTCTAATTTATTAATAAAATGCATAGTTTTTTGAACATTAATATTATTTGGATAAATTACACTAGTATCTTGTGAACCATAATATTTACCTTTTTTTGATAATTCACTTTTAACATATTTTCTTAATTGACTTGGTAATCATTTTCTATTTCAAAATTTTCAAAATATTGTTCCAGCACCAGAACCATTTTTACCTTTTGCTTGTGTCATTAATATTCATATTTCTTGTGGAAATGTTGGATAAGTATATGGACCATATCATATTTGTCTTTTATCATTATCACTTTGAAATAATGTTGTTAAAGTTCCAATTTTTAAATTTTTATTATCAACAATAAATCTTCCTTTTTTAAATCATGAACTTGATAATACTTCTCATGCATTATTTGGTATTTCTTCTTCATTTTCTTTAAATAAATTATTAAATTTATTAACATAATTTTTAACTGTTCTAATTTCTGTTGGCATAATATAATTTTTAAAACTATTTATTGGATTTTTAAATTTATTAATTTCATTTTGTAATATAGATAATTCACTTGGTTTTAATATACTTGTTAATTTTTTAAGTATATTTGGATTAAAAACACTATATGGTTGATGTATTTCTTTTTCACTAATATTTTCACTATCAAATACTGCTTTTAATGATTGATTTTTATAATAAGTTTTTAAAGCATTTATTAATGCTAATTTAATATCATTACTTGCTAATGCATAATATATTCATTCAATAATTAAAGGTAACATTATAAACTCATGTGATTATAATCTCAATTTAATGAAACATTATCATGATTTAATGGTACTTCACTCATATTATCACTACCATATTGACTAGTTGTTTCACTATTAATAGTAAATCTATTATCATTTATTAATCTTGCAGTTTCATCATTAAATGATGTTTCTTGCATTTCTTGAATATGATTTGTAGTTTCCATAGGTAGTAAATTATGGATTATTTCACTTGCACCAGCAATAATAGTAGGTACTGCATAAGCATTATTAAAATCATTATTAATACCCATTGCAACACCACTTGAAATTAAACATCCACCAGTAGCCATATTACAAATCTTTCTTATTGTTTCAAATTTATTAGGTATTAATTCTAGAATTCCATTAATAAGATTTGATATACCATAAGCATTTAAACTAATATATGTATCTCAATCCATTAAATGATTATCAGTAGTATTTGGATTACTAAATAATAAATCTGGTGGAAATGGGTCAATAGTAGTAGTTGTTATTGGACTTTCAGTTGGATTAGGATTAATGGAAGAATTAGTAAACTTACTATAATTTGCTAATCCAATTGTTCCTAATCCTAATAAGATTTTTTTAGAACTATTAATTAATTTAGTTTTAGTATTTGGTCTTTGATTTAAATTTCAAATATCTAAACCTAATTTTTTACCAAATAATAAACTATTAATTGAACCTAATAATGGATTTGCAATTACTTGACCATAATAAGCACTTGTACCAATCATTGCACAAATAGGACTTATACCAGTTCTTATTAATTTAGTTAAAGTATAGTTACTCAATTGTGTAGTCTCAGCATGTTGTTGTGGCATATTTATTTTCTCCTTTTAATAATTGATTAGTTTTTTTAATTTGAATTCTAACTGTTCCTTGACAATTTATATTATTACCAACACATATTGCAAAATTATCATGTACATCACTTACTATAAAATAATCATTTCTTAATTTAGGATATTCATCTAATAAAATTGCTCTAATATCATTACTAGTAGTTAAATCTTCTGGTTTTGGTGAATAAATAATAATATGTGCTTTTTCATTAAAATATTTATAAATATATTCCATAATTATTTTTTAGTAAATTCTAAATTTACTACTCCATAATAATCACTATTATTACCAGTCATAGTTGCACTTGTTGATTTAATATCAAATTTTGCTTTACCTTTTTCATAACCATTATTACCAGCATTTATTATTGCATTTTCTAATTCATCATTAGTAGGTTTATCACCAGCCATAGTAATTTTTCCTAAATTTCTATAATAAATAACATCTTCTAAATTTAATTTATTAATATCATCATATAAAGTTGATTGATAAGTTGCATTTTCATTTTTAGGATTAGTTAAAAATCTTTTGCTCTTGCTTCTTTTATTTCTTCAATTGTAGGCATAGTTGGTCTAATTAAATACATTAAATTTGGTCTAATAGCACTAGGTAATGCAAATAAACATTTACCAATAATTTTAATATTATCTGTATCATTATCTAATTTTTGTCTTATTTTAGTAAATGAAATTGGCATACCTCACATATATCTATTAACTACAAAACCATGTGTATTTTTTAAACTATAATCTTTTTCTAAATGCATTGCTTTTTCAGTATCATGAATAAATTCTTGTTCTAAATAAAAACTTTCTCAAAATTCCATACCAGCAATTAAACTTGTATATCTTCTACCATATGCTAATGTATCTGCTGAAATTTGACTATAATTTAAAACAGTAAATGCTTTTGATAAACCTAAATTACTATCAATTCCAGTTGCTCCCATTAAATCTTCTCTATTAGTTCCTACAGTAATATAATTAACTAATTTAATTAATTTATTATTTCTTGCTCAAATTTTATAATAAGCTTCTTTTGCTTGTTCTGCATTCATATTAATTAAATCTAAAGGTAAGACTAATGATTTAGCAATAGCATAATCTTGAATACCATTTAAAAATATTAATTCTAAATTTTCACCTAAATTTCTCATAAATGAAGCTGTTCAATTTGAAACAATTTGTACTGCAATATCTTTTGGTGATTTCATAAATCTTTCAATATCAAATTCTGGAATTTCAAAATCAATTGTTAAATATTTATTAATTTCTAATTTAGTTGTATAAACATCACCTTTTTGTCTTTTAGTACCATTTTTTCAATCTCATGTTGATCCTCATAATACACGAACTGTAGCTCTATAAAATGCTATAGCAACTCCAGCCATTTCACCAATTTGAGTAGCACTACAAGTTCCACGCATATACATTGTTGATTTTTCACTTGTTAATTCACCACGTACTTGTGCTTCAAGTACACTTAAAATAGCATTTTCAGTAGGATTATTACCTTTAATAAAAAATGCTTCAGGTATTTTTATAGCTCCCATAATAAAACTTCTTTCTATTTACTAATAGATTGAAAAACTTCATTTCTAGTAATTTCAACTAAATCTTCTAATTCTTTTTGATTAGTCATTCCTTCTGTTTTTGCTTTATTTTTTAAATCTTGAGCAATTTTAAAATGGTCTAATGAATTATTATGTAATTTTAAAATTAAATCAGTAGGATTAATTGAATTATCTTGTTGTTTATTTTCTTGTTTAATAGGTTCTGATTTATCAATTAAAAAATCTTTATAATCTTCATTTATTTTATTAAATGCTTCTTGTTTAGATAAAGATTTATAATTATCAGTATTCATTAAATTTTTAATTAAATTTACTTTTTTAGTATCTTTAATATTTGAAAATAATTGTTGCTCTTCAAAACTATTAATTTTATTTTCATATTCTTTTATTTTAGTTTCATATTCACTTAATTTAGGTTCAATATCTTTTTTACTTTCAGCATATACTACATTTCTATGTTGTTTTAGTAAATTTTTAAGATCATCTAAACTATAATTCTCTTTTTCATCAAAAGTAAAATCACTCATACTTTTAATCTCCCTTTATTAATTTTTAATAATTCACTTGGTTAATAGGTCACTTTTATATATGTTAATTTAACATATTCACTTTATTAAAGTATATCATTTTTATCCTTTAAAATAAAGAAAAAAACCTATATTTATTATAGGTTTTTAATCATTATTTTCTATTTTTCTAGGTTCACAAATATTAATAATTATATTACTTTTTGAGTTATTATCTTCTTCATTAATATCATATTCATTCGGATAACTAACTTGTCAATGTTTATAAATTATTTCTGGTTTTACTAATGATTTTTCTAACATATGAGTTGAAATTATCGCTCTTGCATTATCATAATCTTTAATAAATTTTTTACGTCATGGATTGCTTCTACGTCGGCAATCATAAACAAATTTTCTATCAATTCCAAGTGCATTATTTAATCCTTGTGGAGTTAATATAACCTTTTTAGTTCTTAAATAATTATCAATTTGAGTTTTATAATTAACACTTAATTTTTCACCATATTTTTTTTCTTTTTCTGGCATATTATATCACCTATATTCAATATTTATATACTAATTATAACATTTTAAGCAAAGTATATTACAACACTGAACAATTAATAATTGTTATACTAAAAATTATGTATTTAGAAAGGAATAATATTATGATTTTAATATCCGAAAAACTTGATAATTATCAACATAAAATTAATCATGAAAAACAAATGTTATTAGATTATGATAATAAAATATTAAAATATGATAATTATTGATTTTTAAATGAATATGATAGAAGTAAATATAAATTAATAAAACGTAGAAAACATTTAATAAAAAGTGAATTTGGATTATCATATTTACCATTAAGAACATATAAAAATAAATTAACAAATGAAATTATAACTCCAACAAGAACATATATTGATATTGATAAATATAAAAATTATACAAATTGAGTTAATAAATTAATAATATTGAATGCAGATTTAAATAATATTACATATCCTATAATTAAACATAATTTAAAAATAAGTATATCTTTATCAACTATTTGTAGAAGATTAAAAAAAACTACTATATTTGTTCAAGAATTACCACAAGAAAAAATAAAAATATTACCAACTGATTATATTTATATTCAATCAGATGAATCATATAATAATTTAATTGATAATAAAAAGAAAAGAAAATTTAGACATAGAACAGTAAGTATAAGTACAGGTTTTGATTTAAATAAATCTACTGATAATAGACATGTTTTAGAAAATAAATATATTTTTGTTTTATCAACTAAAAAAGGTCAAAGAATTACTAAAAAAGAATTTGGTAAATCTATAATAACTAATTTAGATAATATTTTTATTGGTTATACTAATGAAAATTTAAAATTAACTGGTGATGGTGCAACTTATCTTAAATCTACTGCTAATTATTTAAATATTGATTATGCTGTAGATAAATGACATCCATTACAAAAATTAAAACAATTATTTATTGTAGGAAAAGGTAAAAAAACAAAAGAAAATAATAAAAAATTAAATTATGCATATTATAAATTATTTTTAAATGGTAATTATTATAAATTATTAGATTATTTAAAAGAAAATAATGCTGATGAAAAAATATATGAATATTTTAAAAATAATAAAAAAGGTATTGAAAATCAAAATGCTATTTGAAATATTGGTTGTAGTGCTGAAAGTGATGTTTATCATTTAATAAAATCTATATCTAATAATAATGCAAAAATTTATTCAAAAGAAGCATTTTTTAATTTATTAAAATTAAAACAAGCAAGAATTAATAAATTAAAAGTATTTGTTTAAATTTATAAAATTTAATAATTCTAAACCTAAATAGTTAGGAATTTTTATTTTATAAAAGTTAATAAAATCTATATTAAGACTTGACATTAACCCTTTTTAGGGTTATAATATTTATAACAATTAATAATTTATTTTATCTTTTATTTAAAGAAAATTAAATTATATCCACATTTGAAATACGTTCGATAGAAAGTAAAGAGGTTGTTCAAATTGGTTTTTATAAAAATCAACAAGGTGAAATTCAAGTGGTTAAAATGCCAAGAATAATTGAAAAAGTACCTGACAAACTACCATCAGAAATAACATCTTTGAGAGAAATGTTTTCTGGTAGCTCAAAATTCAACCAAGACATTTCAAAGTGAAACACTTCAAAAGTGACAAACATGACATCAATGTTTTCTCTTACACAATCATTCAATCAAAATATTTCAAAATGAAATGTTTCAAATGTAACAACTATGCATAATATGTTTGGTGGTACATCACAATTCAATCAAGATCTTTCAGATTGAGATACTTCTAATGTAACAAATATGAGTTACATGTTTTACTATGCAGAATACTTTAATGGAAATATTTCAAACTGAAATACTTCTAAAGTAACAGATATGAGTTACATGTTTTGTAATGCTCTTGAATTTGATAAAGAGCTTTCAAAATGAAAAGTTGAAAAAGTAACAGACATGCGTAGTATGTTTGCTAGTGCAAAAAAATTTAATCAAGATCTTTCAAATTGTGATACTTCTAATGTAAAAGATATGAATTTTATGTTCTATGATGCAAAAAAAATTTAATCAAGATATTTCAAAATGAAATGTAGAAAAAGTCATAGAATATATTGACTTTTTCTGGAATTCAGGAATAACTGATGACAAAAAAATACCAAAATTCAATAACTAACTTTTTTAAATTAAATACTAAATTTTATTATATAAATTTAAATTATTTTTTAAAAATAATAATAACTAAAATTTAATGATATTTAATTGCAAAAATGAAAAATAATATTTGACAAATAACATTACTTATCCTATAATTAACAAGCATTCACAAAAGCAGCAAATAAGTATTATTAAGTTGCAAATAGTTTACCCTCAAAGATTATTCTTTTTATTAGTAGAATTTTTCTATTAATCTTAATAGTAACCAGTGCTGTTCTGGCGAATTGTAAACTATCTTAATGAGAACTTATTAAAGTCTCTTTGTGTTTGTATACATTCCAAGGAGGTTTTTATTATGTCAAGATATACTGGTCCGGTTTTTAGAAAATCAAGAAGATTAAACTTCTCAATTCTTGAATCTGGTAAAGAATTTGCAAAAGGAAAAAAGCGAACATTCGCTCCTGGACAACACGGTCAAAAAAGAATTAAACTTTCTAACTATGGATTACAATTACAAGAAAAACAAAAAATTCGTTTCACTTATGGTTTAAATGCTCGTCAAATGAAAAATTTATTTGATGAATCAAAAAAAACTCATGGTGTTACTGGTACTAACTTGTTGGTATTCTTAGAATCAAGATTAGACAATATTGTTTTTCGTTTAGGTTTATCTTTGACAAGAAAAGGTGCTCGTCAATTAGTAAATCATGGTCATGTTTTAGTTAATGGTAAAAAAGTTAATATTCCTTCATATCGTGTTAAAATAGGAGATAAAATTACTATTACTGAAAAGGCACAAAAAAATGCAAAAATTTTTGAAGCATTAAGCGCTAATGCTTCAACATTACCATTTATTGAATTCAATAAAAAAACATTTATTGGTACATATGTACGTCATCCACTACGTGACGAACTAAATACTGATATTAATGAAGCATTAGTTGTTGAATCATATGGACGTGCTTAAAATTAATAATTAATTTAAAATCTGTTATCAATTGATAACAGATTTATTTTTTAGATGGTATATATCAATAAAAGCATTTATTATTTTTTTTATTTTTTCAAAAATAAAATATAAATTAATTATCTATTAATCAATTTTCTTAAAACAAAAGTAACAATTAATTTTCTACAACTACTATGTCAATTAAATTAAATGATATAATGTTAATTATAGATGAGTAAAGGAAGAATAAAAATGATTAAAAATGAAATTTCTGAAAAAATAGTTAGTATTACTTTTGTGATAGCTGTTATGATAACAGCTATTGGCTGATTAGGAATTAGTAAAAACAAAAAGAAATATTTAATTTTATGAATAGCTATAATTCCTTTAATTAAGTAACATATTTTCATTTTTTACTAAAAATTATTATGATAATATTTTACTAATATCAGTATTAACGATATCTTATTTAATTTATATAGGTTTTTTAATCATTAGTACTTATCGATTTATTAAGACAAAAGACAAAAAAGAAAGTAATAATAAACAAGTAGAAAATACTATTGATTTAATAAAAAATAAAATATTGTAAAAGTTACCCCAAAGGGTAACTTTTATATGTTCTCTATAAATAATGAACTTAATATAAGTTCATATTATATAACATTATGAAAACTATTTGAACCATTACCATTATTAGGAATATGTTCTTGATTTGCTGCATCAATAAAATTTTGTTGTCTTGTTAATGGACCATTTTCTAAAATTTGATTAATTCTTGTTTGTAAGTCAGGATTATTAGGTTCTTTATATTTATTAGCATTCTTTCATCTTGAATTTGGTGCTTAATTTCTTCTTTTCTAGTAACTAATTCTTTATATATTTCTTCTAATTTTTTAAACTTTTCTAATTCATCAACATTATTAAGAGCATTTACTATTTCTTTTAATAGTTGGATATTAATTCGATGTTGAAGTGACATATAAAAAGGATTATAAGAAACAGAATATCCTGCTTTACTTTCTGCATTATAAATTTTCTCTTCAACGTCTATATAGTCATTAATATTATTAATTAATTTACCTATATTTATTCTGAAACTGTCAATCATATTTTTCTTATATTCTTTAGGTGTGTTTTCTAATGTTTTTCTTAATAAATCATCTAACATATTCTTTATCTTCCTTTGCTTATTGAAATTAACTTAATAAAAATCCTAATATAGAAAATATCTATACTAGGAAAAAAACATTTATCAAGTATATAGGGGCTTTGCCCCTAGTTGCTTCGCAACTCACCCCAGTGGCGTAAACGCCACGGCCAACCAACCAAGGTTCTGGTTGGCTTCGACCAATAATATAGGTTTACTCTATTTTAACATCTTTAATATCTTGCTTAGAATATTTATTTCTATAATAACAAGTACGGCATACAGTATTTTCAGTTTCTTTCTTTTCAGTTTGTAATATATTATCCAACTTATCTAATCCTACTGCTCTAATATCATCAACAGTAAAATCTAATGCTATTACTATTTAATTGATTAAATTTAAAAACATCATCATAAGAACAACGATAACTATACTCATTACGAACTTTAATAGGAATAGGACTTACTACCCTACCCTTATGTTTTTGTGCTAAACAACAAGCAAGAGCAGATTTACCAGTACGTGGTGGTGCTGAAATAATATAACTACCTACACGTTGTAATATCTTTATATTTTTTCTAGTTATTAAAAATGGATAAAATATTATTAATAATATAACTCCTAAAAGTAAATAACCATATCAAGGCATTATTTCAACTCCTAACCAATTAAAAATCCTACTGCTTTTAAAAATACTCATAAAGTTAAAACTTGTTCTAAACCACTAGTAAAATCAACATTTAAAACAGAACTAATAGTATCATCAAAAATACGTCTCAATAATCCGTCAAGTTTAGTAAAAAATTCTCTTAATGGTTCCACGGGTAAAACTTTACCAACAACTCCATAAAGTACTCATCTAAAAGCATTACGCAAATGACCAAAAACATCATATCAACTAACACGCTCATACTCAGGATTAAAAGGACTATTTGGCGGAACTGGTGTTACTTTCTCACTTGAAAAAATATTAATTTGACCAAAATTTAATTGTGGTGAAAAAGTTGGTCTAGTTGATTCACCATGAACATCAAAAAATACTGTTAAATGTCTTAAATTTGGAACACGAATAGGCATAGTAACAAAATTATATAAATCTTGCTGATAAATATCATTATCAACTTTACCTTTAAAAACATACTTTGTATCACCAACATTATCTAAAAAACTAAAAACAAAATTAGCAGTAAAAGTTTTAAAATATTCATATTCAAAATAAAACATAAAACCTTGAATATAAAAACTTAAAGGTTTATCAATTTCAAAATTTAATTGTGTTTGAAAATTTATAATACTTTTACCAGTATTAACAAAATTTAAATTATTAGTATTATTCTTTGCAACATAATTATGATTAAACATAATACGTGAAAATTCATCTAATTGTTTTCTATTAAAAGTATAAACACCAGTTCCCATATCTATCATTTGTGATGGAACACCAACTGTATCACTATAATAATAACATGTATATAAACCTTCATTATTTCCTATAAATTCACCACTAACTAATTTTAAATCCGGTTGGTCAACATCAAAATAAGCAGAATTTCAAGGAATGGTTGCTCAATCATCAAAATCATGATATTTAACATGTTTAACCATTTCTTTTGTAATATCATAATTAACAACATTAGGGTCATTTGAAGCAATTAAACTAGTGGGTGCTTGAACAGAAGTATTTACAACAAAAAATAATTTAGCAAACTTAAATCACATAATTATTTACCAAATAAACATTTTAAAATTCACCAAGAACCATAAAACAAAACAAATCCAATAAAAAACTGAGTTCCATAAACTACTAAATTTCATAAAATAGTAGTAAAATCATCAACTGGCTTACCTATAAACATAGTTCAATAATCAACTATACATTGATGTATTTTATTGTAAATTTCTAAAACACTCATACTTAACACCTACCCAAACAATGACCTAAAAACAAATTTAATAACACGATAAATAAAATTAAAAAATACACCTAATACCAACCAAAAAGTCAAATTAAACAAAATATAAACTTCATCAGTAATATTAGTTTGATTTAAAAATATACCAATATCATTACTAGAAAATATAAAAATTAAATGCAATATACTATTCACAAAATCACTCATAATTAATTACCAACATCTATTCCACTAACATCTTGGGTTTGCTTATGACCCTTAGCAATTGCTTTACCAACTGAAACAGAAGCCTTACCAATTTTCTTAACACCATAACCTAAACCTAATGTTGGTAACATTAATTCAGGTAAAATAACCCTAAATGCAAATCTAAGCAAAATCAAAAATATCATTAACGTACCTAAATTAAAACCTAAATCACCAAGTGGAAAACTAAAAAACTTCATAAAAATTGAAGCAAATAATTGCATAACAGTTGTAATAAAAGGTATAAACATAATTTCACATCCTAATGTCTTGTAAATCTAAATAATCCTAAAATTAAATAAAATACAAAACTAACATTTATTAAAGCAAGAATAGGCAAAGGTAAAGTGTATAAACTATCATAAAAAAACGACTTAATAAAAAGTGTCACAGTATGCAACCCAGCAAAAGAACTTAAATACTGCATATAAATAGTTTGTACCAAAGTATTAACAACTGGTAAAAGTCTACCTAATAAAGGTAAAACAAAAACCAAACTAAAAAATAACTTTACCATTTGCTTACTCCTTTCTAATTACTAATGGGTTCCATGGATAATATGACCAACAAACTGCTTAATAAATACAAGAACCATAAATACAATTGAAATTAACACCGGTCAATTTGTAAGTGTTCCACCATCGCCAGTAGTAAATACTCAACCAAAAATATAAGTAAAAGCATTTAATAATTGTTGTCCTACACCACCTATCATGGTTAATAACGCTGATAATCCAGCTGGCATATTAATCACCCCCTTTCTCTAATTCTTTTTGTTGTTTTTCCATTTCTAATTTACGTTTCTTCTTTTCAAAATCTTTACGACAAAAAGTACAATCAGGGTCATTTTCTTTTTCCTTTACATGTTTTTTATGTTTGAATTTCTGTATACCCTCATGTATTCAATTACGACAAAATCAAAGTATAAGGCAAAACCCACCAATATATAAAGCATATTTTATAATCTCCTTAAAATCCATTTTAAACACCACCTAACGTATAAGCATAAGAATAATCCCAATTTAAACTTGCTCTATCTAAATTAATCTCTGACATACTATCATCATTTAAATCAACATCAACCATACCATCATCTGTACTTTGATAATCACTAACACTAGCATTAATTAATCTTGCTCTTTCATCAGTAAATACTTCTTGTAGCTCTGTATGATTATGTGTATTTCCTAATGGTAACAATAAAGTATTTATAATCTCACTTGCACCAGCAACTATTGTAGGAATAGCAAAATAATTACTAAAATCATTATTAATACCCATTGCAACACCACTACTAATCAAACAACCACCAGTACCCATATTTGCTATTTTACGTATAGTTTCAAACCTATTAGGTATTAACTCAGTTAAACCACTAATAACATTTGCTATACCAAAACTATTTAAAGATATATAAGTATCTCAATCTACAAAAGGTACATCAATTATGGGCTTAACAGTTGTAAACGGTGGATATGTTGGTCTTGGTGGTTCAGTAGGGCATGGTGGTCAAAAACATGGTTCATCTCTTAATAAAGAAACTGACTTATCTACATACTGAACAAATTTAGCATAATTAACTAATCCAATTGTTCCTAATCCTAAAAATATCTTTTTATAACTATTAATAACTTTATTTCTAGTAGTTGGTCTTTGATTAATATTCCATATATCAATTCCTAACTTCTTACTAAATAACAACGAATTAATACTTCCCAAAATTGGGTCTTTTAAATATTGACCATAATAAGCACTAACTCCTACCATAGCACTTAATGGACTTAATCTAGTTCTTAATATTTTAGTTAAAGTATAATTACTAGTTTGTTCTAACTCATTAGGCATAAATAAAACTCCTTATTTAATAAGGAGCATATTTATACTAATTTGTATAACATGGGAGCAAAGTACACAAAAAAGTATATATATGCTCCCTATTTAGTTTTTAATTCTCTTTTTGTTGTAATTGTTCTTTTTGTTTAACCAAAGCAATATCTAATATGCAATTTGGACAGTAATATTTTCCAGTATATAAATTTTGTAAAACTCTTTTAGGACAAATAACTTGGTCACAAAGTTTACATATATACATTGCTAAATGAAAATGTTACTCACAAGCACAATTATTAATTTTTGACATAACTTAAATCCTTTAAATAATTATTTAACAATTACCCTATAATAAATAACTATTTAGTTTTTAAATTATGTATGTCAATAATTTTTGCTTCTCATGTTATTTCAACATCATAATAAGAACCAAGACTTAAATTCATTTTAGAAAGTTTAGTAAATAATTCACTATCATGTAAAACTCATTTATCCTTAGATTTTTCACCAGTTGATATTTTAATACCTTTATCAGTAACATAAAACGGCGAAAAAGTAAGTACATCATAATTTTTGGACTTACCACTTTTTTCATCTTTAATTACTTCATTACTTCTAATTTTTGTCAATTGACAAAGAAAATACATCTTAACCTCCACAGATTAGACTAATAATAGTCAGATTAATAATGCGGGTAATAAACATTATTAATTATAATATAACAGAAAAAAATAAAAAAACAACAAAAAAAGCAAAAACATAAAGTTAAATCTGTGGTAAAACTCTACATCTTTGCCATTAACCATTATATATATATATATATATATATACAAGTAATTTAGTAAAATAATATTTTATTTTAAAGCAACTATTGCCAATATTATCGACAAAATAGATAAAACTAAAAATAATAAATCTTTTACAAAAGAAAATATTATTTTCGTTTTTTTCTTTTGTAAATATTTTGTTTTTAAAATTAATTTTGGTATTTCAATAATAGTTATACAATAATTATTTAAAAATTTTCCTAAATTATACTTATGATCAGAATAAATAAAATTTATAAAATTTGAATAATTTATTTCAAGCGATTCTAACTTCAATAATTTATTTTTCTTACATTTTTGAAATTTATTTGCAACTTCACTATGTAATTTATCTATTTCATTAAAAGCATTTTTTATATTTTCAATTTCAAATATATTTTGGTTAAATTTCTCATTATTATTTAACATTAAATTATATTCTTTTTCAAGAAGTATATTAATTTTCATTAATGGTTTTCTAAATTTAAGGTCTAAACTAGAATATGTAGTATAAATATTATCATTAAGAAAACATAAAAATAAAAATAACTTTCATAATTCTAAATCATAACTTTTAGGTTCAACTAAATTTACTTCTTTATAATCACATTTTGGTTTATAGGCATTATCTAAAAAATATATAAAATTTTCATTAGACATAAAAATAATCAACTCTTTACATTTTTCATAAATTATATCAAAATATTTCACTAATGTAAAATTCTTGGTACACGTTTAATTGCATTTCTAAACCTAATACTATCAATTGAAACATATTCATCATAATCTTTAAAATTATCACCAAAAACAGTAGTATCAAAACTACCACCAAAAAGTATAGTACGACCTAAATTATCAATTTTCTTTTTAAAAAATTGTGTATGTAAAGCATTAACAGAAGCATCAATTAAACGCTGATATAACATTATTTTTTGGCCTTTAATCACTTTTGGATTAGAACAATTACGACTAAAAGCATAAGCACGAACACCTAAATCATATTGATTTTGAGATTTTATATCATTTTGTACTTTTACAACATATTTACTTAAATACTTAACTATATTTTCATTAGTACCCTTTTGAACAACTCTTACATCATTAAAACCAAATGGTCATCATTGTGGCAACATACTTTTATGTATTTTTCTATTAAATAATATATGAAAATGAATAGCACCACGTTTTTGATATTCATAAACATACATATATTTTAATTCACCTAAATATTTAGCACGTTTAGGGTCATTTCATCAACGTTTTAAACGTTTAAAGAATATAGCAATATCATGTTTTGCTTTGTTAATTTGCATATTATCAGCATAAGTTAAAGTAACAAAACTTAAAACCTTTGAATTATAAAAATTATGATAGGCTTTATGTATTAATTTTGTTTTAGTCCGAATAGTAGAATTACGCATTTTTTTATCATTAATACCTAAATTTTTAATACCAATTTCATTACGTTTATTATTTAATATAGCACTCATAGGTAAAATTATATTTTTTACATAAGCACCATAATATACTTTTTTAATATAAAAATTCTCTTGCATATATAAAACTCCACAGATTTTTTAATAATTTTATATATTTTAATAACAAAATAATCATAACACAAAAATCAAAATAATTAATAAATTATCTTGCGGTGAATTGTGTTACTTAATTGAATTGTGTTACTTAATTGAATTGTGTTACTTAATTGAATTGTGTTACTTAATTAAATTACTAGGTAATAATATCATATTTTTTTAAAACACAAAGAAAAATTACTACTCCAGTTATAAATAAAAATTAAATGCCTCAACTATTTTTTATTTTTATTAAAACGGATTATAAATATTTTTTAAATTTTGAATAATATGTTCTCTCACTATTACATCTTTAATTGAATTAGTAAAAGCAGAAATTTTAGGGTTTAAAAGATTATAACGACCCATATTTTTTGGAAGTGTAGTATCTATTATTGGCATATCTTTTAAATTATCATCAAATACTTGTACTACTTCCGAATATAAATTAAGTATATTAGCATAAGCATTAAAAACTGATACCATATAATTAACATCTAAAAAATTATCAACTCCGTGTTGTTGCAAGAGTTCTATAATTATTTTTTTATTAGCATTGATATCACCTGTTGATTCCATTTCTTTTAGAGCATTAGCAATTTTATAGGTTTCATCTACTCTTAATATACCTATCATTTTTAACTTTTCAACAGTACTGTAACATTCCTCATAAGTTGTATTATTTTTTAATTCATTTATACTCTGTTTTAATGTTTCACTATTTTGATATAAATCAATAACAGTGTTAATGTCTGTTACATTAACATTTAAAAAAGGAAGATTATTATCAATACTACTAAATATTTTATAGACATATTCCGTAATTATTTTTTTGAAAAATCAAGTAATAATTTTAAAATTTATTTTATAATTTTGTTATTAACAATAAATTTAGAAAAGTGTTGATAAAAATGATTTTTGAAAATTTAAAAAAATTAAAAAATGAAGAATTTTACAGATATTTTGGTATAAAACGTTTTCATTTTAATGAAATGTTAGAAAAATTAATTGAAATAGAAAAATTAGAAAAAAATAAAGGTCGAAAAAATAAACTTTCAGTAGAAGAAAGATTAATGATGACTTTATTATACTGAAAAGAATATTATACTTTTTTTCAAATGAGTATTAAATCTAAAATGAGCCCATCAAGTTGTTTTCGAAATATTACTTGAGTAGAAAATAAACTTAGTAACCACAAAGATTACCAATTTTTAAAAGAAAGATATAAATTAAAAATTGATAAAAAACAAGAAAATTCAAATGAATTTCAATTTTATTTAATTGATTCAACTGAGATTGAAATTGAAAGACCAACTAAAAAAAACTACAGTTAGAATATTTTTCTGGTAAAAGTTGAATGTATTCTATAAAATTTCAAATTGTATATGATTTTTTAATAAAAAAATTGTTGATATTTTTGCTGATAATGGTAAAGTGCATGATTTTCAAATATTAAAAAATTCAAATCTTGAATTTTCAGAAAAAACAATAATTATTGGTGATTTAGGATATCAAGGTATACAAAATATTTATAAAAATACAATAATACCAATTAAAAGAACTAAAAATAAAAAATTAACTAAACAAGAAAAAAAATACAATAAGATTGTATCTAAAATTAGAATTAAAGTTGAACATGTCTTTGCTTGATTGAAAAGATTCAAAATTTTAGTAAATAAATGTAGAAAATCTAAATTTAGACTTATGTACTTAAGATTTAACTTACTTTGTGAAATTTTTAATAAAATAAAACCATTAAAATAAAAAAAATTTTAAAAATATTTTTTTAAAATTTAAATTTTTATCGAGTTAATATAAAAATATTATTAACAATTTTTTGTTTAAAATGTAAACTCATTTTTTAAACTATTTTTTCAAAAAATATTTATTTCTATATTCAATAACACTAAATAGTTTTAAAACAATTTTATTGACAATTAATTAAATTTAATTACGGAATATGTCCTATGAGTAACAGAAGTTGTTGGTATTTCATTTTTAATAACACCATAACTTAATAATTTATTACCGAAAACACTAGTACCCATCATAATTATTATGATACTACCTAAAATACTCATTCTAATAAAATTAATTAAAATTCCCGCTGTAGCATTTATTGCTTTGTGTTCAATTTTATTTTTATTAAAAAGTACAAAATATAAAATAATATAGATTATTCAAAATAAAATATTAATACCAATAATTCAAACAATAGCATATATCAAAAATCCAATATTATCAGTTAATAAATTCTTAAATGAAGCAAAACTACCGCTAAGGTCACTAAACCATGGTGATACCATATTTTTAAAAGAATCTATTAACATTGGTTTAAATGCCAACATTAAACCAATACTAAGTAAATTACCAGCGCTAATAAATGTTAATGCTCTTCCCCCAATAAAAAAACCAGTAACAATACCAAAAATAATAATATCCCATAATAATGGAGAAACATAAATAAATATCATATTTAAATACCCTTCCTTATTTATGAACAACTATAAAATAATGACGCCTACCTTTTTTAATAACTGTTACTTGATTATTAATTGCGTTTTTTTTACTAATAAGAAAATTTATATTGGTAATTTTTTCACCATTAACAACAATTGAGCCTTGAATAATTAGTTCTCTTGCTATTCTTTTTGAATTACAAATTTGATTATTAACTAAAAAATCAATTATTTGTTCATTATGATTAAGATTAAAATGTGGTACATCTTTTAAAACCTGTAAAATCTCAGATGATTTCATTTGATGAATCCGGTCGTGGAAAAAAGCATTAGTAATATTAATAGCACTAAAATATCCATTTAATTTATGAATAAATACTGTTAATAAAGCTGCTAAAATCTTTTGTCCATAATGTTGCTTAACATCACTGTTATGAATTACTAAAATTTTTGCTATTTGTTCTTCACTAAATAAAGTTAAAGAATTAAAAAAAGTAGGCAAATCTTTATCTTCTTGATTAAATAAAAATTGATATAACTCATAAGGTGAAGTTTTTTCACTATTTAAAAATATAGCACCTTTTTCGCTTTTACCAAATTTTTCACCATTAGATTTAGTTAATAAATTAATAGTAATACCAGCAGCATAATGTTCATCACCTTTTTGTTTTCTAATTAAATCTAAACCGGAAGTAATATTTCCTCATTGATCACTACCACCAGATTGAATATAACATTGCTCTTTTTCATATAAATGATAAAAATCATACGCTTGTAATACCATATAAGAAAATTCAGTATAAGAAATTCCAGAATTTAAACGATTAGCAATCATTTCTTTGCCTAACATTTGATTAACATTAAAATGCTTACCAATATCACGCAAAAAAGTTGTAATTGTTAGTGGGCCTAATCATGTTTGATTATTAATAATTTTAATTGGTTTAATTTTATTGTTTAATGTTCCCAATGGTAATTTTAAAAATGTAATTCAAGTTTCTACATAACTATCACAATAATTTAACAATTGTTTAAAGGAAAGATTATTTAAATCACTTTTCATAGTAATTCACTTTTGATCAAAATTACAAATTTCATATAAAGTTTTTAGTAATGATGCTGATAATCCTAATTCTTCTCAAGGTAAGGGCAATGTTTTTAAAATACTACTTAAAGTTTGTTGATATTGATTATTTGGATTAATACTTTTAATAATCATCTCTAATGTTTCATATTCTTTATCATTTAATAAATTACATGTTTTAATTAATTCTAATGATGTTAAATTATCAATATTTTCATAACTTAATAATGTCACTAACTGCTCTTTTATTTTTCTAACATTAGTTTGTAACACATTTTCATCTAATAAATTACGTTCTTTATTTTTACCACTTGGATCACCAATCATTGCTGTTGTACCACCAATAACAGCAATTGGTTGAAAACCAAATATAGCAAAACGATGCAATAAAATAATTTGTAGTAAATTACCTAAATGTAATGAATCATTACTTGGATCAAAACCACAATATATTCCTTTTCCTAATTTTCCTGCATTAATTACTTTATCTATGCTACTAATATCTTTTAAGATATTACGTCATTTTAATTCGTCAATAATATTGGATTTTATTATATTATTCATAGCATCTCCTATTTATTTTCATCTAAAATATCATCAACTAACAAATCAATAGTTGTAATAACTGTATCGTTATTATTACTTGCATTATTGTAATTAATAGATGTAGTTTCTTTAAATATTTTATCGCGAAATTCTAGGTAGCGCGATGGTAAACTATCATATATTTGTTGTTGTTCTCTATTTTTTTTAATTTGTGCAATTCTAGTATTATCAAGATTACTAGAATTATTATACGCTACTTCTTTTTCACGAAAAATATTTTCTTTAGTTTTTTTATCAACATATTGCTCAATAGTGCTAGAACTACTATCGGCTTTTTTAATATTAATTGGAATCGTAGTTATTTTTTGATGATTAAGACCAAATATAGGTGAAATAATACTACTTAATTGATAAGGTTCTTTTTTAGCATTATCAACATTAGTAGTAACATTTTCAATTTCAACTTCTGTATTTTCTATTGTCATAATAACTCCTTAATGATAATCAATAATTAAATTATAACATTTTAATGATTAATTATTCCTAATATAAGGTGAATAATTTTCATAATCTTCATTAAGATAAAAAAATTACTAGTGAATATCAATTAATTTTATAAAAAGTACTAATACTTTTCTCAAATTTATTTTTAATAAAAAATAAAATAATAAAAAAGTAGTACTTATTTATAAAGTACTACTAAAAGTGTATTAAATTGATTTTATTCAACACTAAATGTGTCATATAAATTTGAAGTTTCAATATTATCAAACCCTACAGCAAAAAACTCACTAATAGATGAATCCAACCCATTAATTATTTTTAAGATTGCAACTAAAGATACGTTTCTTGTTCCTCTTTCAGCATCAGAAATATAATTACGATGTAGGCCGCTTGCTTCTCCAAGTTTCTCTTGTGAAAATTTTCTACCTTTTTGATTACGTAAAGTTTTCATTCGTTTTCCAAAAGCATTCAATAAATCTTGACGACCTTTGCTTAAAATTTCTTTCTTTTTCATTGTATGGCCTCCTCTTATACTTTTTATTATTAACTTACAATGTTTCTTGATACTTTTTCTTAATTTCGCGAATTAAATGATTAACCCCAGACTTAGTAATGACAAAACCAGTTTCTTGATAGTAAAGTTCACCCAATTCTGAAAGTGATGCTTCAGGATTTTTTAATCTTAAATTTGAAATAATTTGAGCTTTTAATGACAACGCTTTGAAAAGTTTTTTATCCTTTAAAACAGAAATCATTATAACTTGCTGGTCTCCAGCATTTAAAATTTTTTGTTGATTAGAAATATCAATATTATTAAAACGATTAATATTATTAAATAATTCTCGTGAAATGCGTTTATCTTCAAAAACGAAAACTGCTTGTGGACAATCAATTATTTTTAAAAAGTCAGAAATTACATTAGATTTTTTTAGATAAAGCACCGTTTTATTACGACGTTTTATTGTTTTAAAGTTTAATTTAAAAATTTGTAATAAAATATTTTTAATTTTTTTAGCCAACATATCATTATGAAATTGTAATTCCAAATGGTAGTTAGGTGTTGAAGGAGAATTGATACTGCCAACTACAAGGAAGATTCCTGCGATATACGCCCTTATACAATGCTCTTTTATTATATGCTGGTGCATAGCTTCTTTCTCAATAAAAAGATATTTATCTTGAAGCATTAAATCATTAATAATAAAATCAATTTTATTATTAATACGAATATTATACACCTTTGGACGCTCAAATTTATTTAAAACATCCACCATAACTATCAATTTTACGTCTTTATATTGATTTTTTAAAAATTTATATATTAACCTAGTGGTTTTGTTATGAAAACTATGAATAATAATCTCATTATTTATTTTATCTGAATTTGTAATCTTACCATTAATAAGCGAATATGCTGATAGCAAAGATTTCTGACAACAATTTTTAAAATTTTTTTGACAGATTTCATCTTTTACACTTGTTGTAAATGATATCATTACTATCACCTCAATTGTACACTTTATTCATTAAAATTATCAATAAAATTTATTAAATATTGTGCTGCAATCGCTCCATCGTTAACAGCAGTTACTATTTGTCTTAAATTTTTAGCAATTACATCACCAGCTGCATATAATCCTGGGATTTTAGTTTGACACTTATCATTAACTATAATATAACCATTGCTATCACAAATATCTAAATCTTTAACAAATTTTGTAACAGGATCAGAACCAATATAAGGAAATAAGGCATCAGTAGTAATTTCACTAATTTCCTTAGTTTTAATATTTTGAATTTCTAATTTACCTACTTTTTTCTTATCCTCAGTACCTAATACTTTTAATACAACATGATCAGTTATTAAATTAATATTTTCATTATTTTTAACTTTATTAACGGTTTTATCATCAGCACGAAATTGATCACGACGATGAATAAGATTAACTTTATTAGTAAATCTTGTTAAATATAAAGATTCTTCACAAGCAGCATAACCACCGCCAACTACACTAATAATTTTATTCTTAAATAAAGCACCATCACAAACAGCACAATAAGAAACACCACGATTAGCATATTCTTCTTCACCAGGAACACCAATTTTACGTTCTAATGAACCAGTAGCTATAATTACTCCTTTAGCAATAAGAACATCACCACTACTTAAAAGGACTGTTTTAATTTTATGATTTTCACTATCTGTAATTTTAATAACTTCATCAGTAACAAATTCAACTTGTAGTTTCTCAACTTGCTTTTGCATTTTTTCTGATAATTCAGGGCCTAAAATATAATCATAACCTGGATAATTTTCAATTTCAGAAGTTTTAATCATTTTTCCACCAACAATATATTTTTCAATAATCACAGTTTTAAGATTTGCTCTTTGTGCATAAATAGCAGCTGTCATTCCTGCTGGACCACCACCAATAACTACTAAATCATAATCATATTTATTTTCTTTACTAGTATGATTTTTCATATAATCATTCTCCTTTACGAAATCTTGATGGTGCAATAATTTGTGCAAATATTACTAAAATAACACCTAAAATAATTCACATTCCAGAAACTATCATTGAAGTTGAAACATTGGCTATTTTCATAATGTCTCTATTATCACGAAGTGGTTCTAAAATCATTCTAATAATACCATAAAAGACAAAGTATAAACTACCTGATACTCCTGCATACGTTACTCGATAATTATTAGGATTATACATAGTATTTAAAGATTTAGAATGTGGTTGCATATTATATTTAATCTTTAAATATCATTTTTTTATCTTTGATTTAACTTTTGAATGTGTTTTAACATCTTTTCAAGGTATTTTTTCAACACTTTTAACACTATTCTTATTGGGTGTAAAATCAAAATATGCTTGTTTTCAACTTTCATATTTAAATTTACGATATCCATGAATTTTTTTAATAACCGTTCAAGGTTTTAAAAAATCTTTTCCAACAATTGGATTAGTCTTTAAAGGCGAAATAAATTGCGAAGAATCTAATTTTCATGGTTTTTTACTAAATATTTGTCCTGTTTTTGGTACAAAAAACGTTAAAAAGAATCAACCAAATAATGAAGATAATGACTCATATAAAAATAAAGGTTGACGATAAACAGCAACAGGATCTCGATTATCGCTATTAAAACCATAATGTAAATGATTATTTATTCATGTTGGTAATCAACTGAAAGGATGACCAACATCAGTTCCTAGTAATTCTTGATTAAAAAAATTACCTCATCTACCAATCGCTTGACCTAATAAAATATTTGGAACAATACAATCAATAAAAACTCACATTGAAATTTGTAACTGTTTTGAAGTACGATAAAAAATAAAGAACCCTACTATCATTCCAACTGTAACGCCTCCTTCAATTGCCATACCACCTCTTCAAACGGCAACTACATCAAGTGCATTTTCAATTGTGCTAGTATTATTAAGAACATATCATGCTCTTGCTCCTATTAATCCTGCTAATGTAATAACTAATGTTCCTCATTCTAAAGTTTTAGTTGGAATATTACGACGATATAATTTTATTCATGAAGCAATGACAGCAGTTAAAAAACCTATTGCCATTAATACTGAATAAATATGAATTCCCGTTCCCGGAATATCGGTAATTAAACTATTGTATCCATCATCATTAATCATATTTTTTCCTTTTTGATAATTTAATAATTAAATTATTTCTTTTTTGTTAAATTTCTAATTATTTGTTTTTGAAAACTAGCAGTAGCGTCTTGACCTTCATCTTTTAACTTTAAACTAATAACTGCTGCTTCAATTAAATCAGCTAAATTTCTTCCTGGACTAACAGGAATAATTATTTTAGGCACTTTAATTTCAAAAAAAACATCAAAGTTATTATGATCACCAAGTCGATCAACTTTAGTTCAACCATCATTTTCAATTCTAATTAAATTAATAATTAAATTTACTTGACTCTCATGCATTATAACATGATATCCATACATTTTGGTAATATCTAGGATACCTATTCCTCTAATTTCAATTAAATTTTTAATAATCGGATTAACTTTTCCTACAATTTTATTGTTGACTTTTAAAATATCAATACTATCATCACCAACAAATAAGTGTCCATTACGTAATAAATCTAATGTTGTTTCTGATTTACCAATACCACTTTCACCTATAATTAGGACACCATAACCAAAAATATTTACTAGAGTACCATGTAAACGTTTAGATTCAGATAAACGTTCAACAATATACGTAGAAACTGTTGCTGCAAATTCAGAAGTAAAAAATAATACTTCAATAATTGGAACTGTTGAATTAATCGCTTTAGCACAGTCACATAATTCTTTTTTAAATTTAAAATTAGGTGTTACAAAAATAGCAGGAATATGATCTTCTAAAATATTACTAAAATGGTTCTTAAATTCTGTTTTTGGTAAAGAAGAAATATATTCGCTTTCTTTACTACTTAATAAAATTATACGACGACTACGTGAGATTTGTTTAGTTTTAAATCCTGTTAACTCTAAACCACCACGATTAGTACCAATATTAGTAATAATTCTTTTTTCAATTGGAATTTTGGGATTAATATATAAAATTGTTAAATTAAATTTTGTTATTATTTCACCAACACTAAGGTTTTCCATACTTAATTTCCTGCCTTTTATAATTAAAATTTTTGATTAATTTTAAACATAATATAATTATATATAATATATCAACAGAAAGTTTATTATTAACAAAAAATATACATAAGTTTCTAAAAACATTAAAAAAACTATTGAATAATATAATAAAAAGTTATTAAACATTTCATTATCAAATAAAATTATTATGATATAATTTTTTAAAAATTGTTAAAAATTAAAATATTAAAAATTGGTGTTAACTTTTTATGAATAGCAACTATATTCCTTTTGAATTAGTATTAAAAAATATTATCTCATCATCTATCAATCAAAATTTAAATCATATTTATGAAACTATTGATAAAAATAAAAATGAAAAAAATACTGGTGATTTAGTTTCTGAAAAATGAGATTATCATTTTATTAATTATTTAGGACAACTAAGTTCAATTGGAAGTGGTACGCCTCCACAATTACCACCAAGAAATAAAATATAAATAAATATTACTAGTTAATATTATCTAAAATTTGAATAATAGTTTTAACTATCTTTGCGGCATTTTTTTCATTCTTAAGAACATGTAAATAATCTTTTAAATATTTAAAATTTTCTATATCATTTTCTATTTTTATAAATATTTCTTTAGCAGCATAACCAGTTGAAGCTATAGGAATTATTATTTTATTTTTATTTCTAGCAATTTCAAATTCATTTAATACACCTTTTGATAAAACAATATTATTATTTTCATCCATTTTATTACCAAAAATAAATAGTACAATGTCTGCTTTATCTATTAACTGATTACGATATTCTGGTCAACTTTTTTTAAGTTGTTGCGGAAATGGTCATACATCAAGAATTTTATCCAAAACAATACTATTTTCTTTAGCATACTTAACAGCACCACTTACTATTTCATCACCAACGCCGATTCCAAATGCATTTATTATTTTCTTATTTTCTTTACATAAGAAATTTGATAAATCAAATACAATTTTTTTACTTTTCTTTATAGTACCAAATTCTTCATAATTATTAGCTATACCCGAAATAAAAATATTTCTCTTCAAATTATTATTAGTTGCAGAATTAAATATTTCTGCTTTTGAATCGCAATAGTTGTTTAATAATAATGTTTTAAAATTAATGTTTTTAAAACAATTGTGACTTATAGAATTGAATAACTTACCATAAATTGTCAGAGAAAAAGAATCGTTTGAAAACCGTAATTCTGTTTCAGGAATAAATTTACTATATAAACTATTTTCTCCTATTGTTCCATCACTAACACCATAATATTTATCATTAATATCCAAATTAAGTGCAGTTAAATCAATTGCATAATAATATCATACTTTAGTGCTTATTTTTGAAGCATAATGCCAAAAAGTAAATAGGTGTATCTTTTGTTAAAAAATACCAGTTTCTTCTCTCATTTCATTATAAACTGTTTCCAAAGGATTATTATTTTCCACTCCACCAGTAATTGAACTATATTTACCCAACTTATTTTTATTAAATAAAGGATTACTCTCACATGTTTGCATAAAATAACGACTACCATCATCTTTAATTATAAATGGTAATATTGCAACACCTTTGTTATTACATCAAGGTTCTTCAACACCATGCATAAAGCCTACTTTAATTAATTTAACTCATTCTTTTTTCATATTTATTTTTTTCCTTTATAACAAAATTATAACTCTTATAAATAAATATTTCTAATTAATTCTTATTATCATTTATTAATTTAATTAATTCTTGAGCCATAATATTATGTGCTCATTTATTAGGGTGAATGCTATCAAAAAAGAAATAATTATTAATATTTTCTTCATTAACACCTTCATTGAAATGAGGAACAATAATACCATTATTAATTATTTCACTAAAATCAGTAGTAACTGCTGCATCAATAATATTGTTATTAATATTCAAGCTTTTAAACTTATTAATAGCATTTGTTATCGCTGCAAACATATCATATTTAATAATATTTTTTTTATTTTTATTTAATTCTTCAATAACACTATCTAATATTTTATTAAAATTAGTAGTTAAATTTAAAATACGTTCCTTATCTTTTTCTTTATTTTTAAATAAAGGGATAATACTCATATTAGGAACATTACATAATAAAATACGTTGAGCACCCTTATTTATCAATTTAGTTAAAGCATTTTTTATTAACTCAACTGCTTTATTAATAATTTCTTCTTGGTCGTTTAATAATGATTGTTTAAAAGCATATAAAATATCATTACCACCAAACTCTACTAAAATTATATCATTACTATTAATATGATGCTGACTAATTAAAGCATCTACTTGATGAGTAATATCAAAATGATTAATAACAAAACTTTCTACTGTTAATTCTTTTTTTCTACTAGCTAAAGCTCCACTAACTGCATAATTATTACCAATTTGCTCATCAGCAAATAAAAAAAGGTCAAATCTTCAAGCAGAAGTTAAATTTATATGCAAGTAATCGGCAATAATTTGTGCTGCCACAGGACCATTAGAAAAAGAGTTTTTATAAAATGGTGGTAACATTTTAACTATTTTAGGTATTTTTAAATGCTTAAAAAGAGCTGTAAAACCACTTACTAATGCTCCTGTGTCTGATAAACTATCTCCTAGAACATAAAAATTACCTTTTATTTTTTGATTATCATTCATGACTTCTCCTTCTAACAATAAACTTAAACTGAAAATATCTTAACATAATTGATTTAGCTTGTCATAGTACAAAAAATAATTATGCTAAAAGTGGACATTATCATATTTAAATAATAGAATTTCCTCTTTGTTTATAATCTTTAATAATATTAACAGTAATTAATGTTGCCATTAAACAAGTAATACAACTAATAATATTTAAAACAACAGCAACAATAGTAATTTGATATGAAAAAACTTTATTATCATTAAATTGAGGTAAAAGCACAATAACACTAATAATTTCACAACTTGTTCCAATAATACCTAAACAAAAACTAATAAAATCAAGCGAAATACTAAATTGATCTTTTCGATATAATTTCATATTTTGTTTTATCAAAGTTTTCTTTAATCTAATTAAACGGAACATTAAGAAAAAAGATAGAAAAGCTAAAGTAAAACTAGTAATATCAAAAAAAATTGCAACAACAGTTATTCAAAGTGATGCTTTATCATTATCTCAAAAAGGTTGTAATGCTAAAATACTTAGAATTCCCAAAAAAATACCTATTAAACCAGTTCCAAAACTTATTAAATCCATTTTAAGAATTTTTTTATTAAACTTTAAAAAATATACTCTTTTTTCCAAAGTGACAAATCCTTTCATGTCTATATATAAGTAAGATTTTATCATATAAATGGAAATAATTTTCTCCAATTTTAGATTACAAATAAAAAGAATAACTATAGTTGTGTTATTAATCTATTGTTTGTTGAAATTTCAGTATTTTGTACATTAGACATATTCCGTAATTAAATTTAATTAATTGTCAATAAAATTGTTTTAAAACTATTTAGTGTTATTGAATATAGAAATAAATATTTTTTGAAAAAATAGTTTAAAAAATGAGTTTACATTTTAAACAAAAAATTGTTAATAATATTTTTATATTAACTCGATAAAAATTTAAATTTTAAAAAAATATTTTTAATATTTTTTTTATTTTAATGGTTTTATTTTATTAAAAATTTCACAAAGTAAGTTAAATCTTAAGTACATAAGTCTAAATTTAGATTTTCTACATTTATTTACTAAAATTTTGAATCTTTTCAATCAAGCAAAGACATGTTCAACTTTAATTCTAATTTTAGATACAATCTTATTGTATTTTCTTTCTTGTTTAGTTAATTTTTTATTTTTAGTTCTTTTAATTGGTATTATTGTATTTTTATAAATATTTTGTATACCTTGATATCCTAAATCACCAATAATTATTGTTTTTTCTGAAAATTCAAGATTTGAATTTTTTAATATTTGAAAATCATGCACTTTACCATTATCAGCAAAAATATCAACAATTTTTTTATTAAAAAAATCATATACAATTTGAAATTTTATAGAATACATTCAACTTTTACCAGAAAAATATTCTAACTGTAGTTTTTTTTAGTTGGTCTTTCAATTTCAATCTCAGTTGAATCAATTAAATAAAATTGAAATTCATTTGAATTTTCTTGTTTTTTATCAATTTTTAATTTATATCTTTCTTTTAAAAATTGGTAATCTTTGTGGTTACTAAGTTTATTTTCTACTCAAGTAATATTTCGAAAACAACTTGATGGGCTCATTTTAGATTTAATACTCATTTGAAAAAAAGTATAATATTCTTTTCAGTATAATAAAGTCATCATTAATCTTTCTTCTACTGAAAGTTTATTTTTTCGACCTTTATTTTTTTCTAATTTTTCTATTTCAATTAATTTTTCTAACATTTCATTAAAATGAAAACGTTTTATACCAAAATATCTGTAAAATTCTTCATTTTTTAATTTTTTTAAATTTTCAAAAATCATTTTTATCAACACTTTTCTAAATTTATTGTTAATAACAAAATTATAAAATAAATTTTAAAATTATTAATTGACTTTTAAAAAATTTAATTACGGAATATGTCTATTAATTGAATTTATTTCCTTAACAAGAGAGACAATATTTTCTTTAAATAAATTAAGTCTTTGTCTTTTTTTTCTAATTTTTATTTCAACTTTATTCAAACTTTTTTTGATATTACAAATTTTTAATCCAATTTTATAAAGTTGCTCTTTTTGATTATTTAAAACAACTTTTTCACATTCTATTCTATTACCTAATCTTATTTCAAAATTATAATAACCAAAAGTGAAAAACTTAACTAATTTACTTTTAAATTTAAAAATCTTACTTGTTTTCTGTTTTTGAAAAACTTCTAATTTTTTAAAACTATTATTATGAAAATTTAAAATAATTTCTTGTTGATTATTAATTTTATATAATTTTTCTTTTAATTCTCATTTTTTACTACTTAATTTACAATTTAATTCTATTTTTAATGCTGTAATTTTATCAATAAGTTTACCCTTTTCCTTCTGTTTTTGTTCCTCTCACATTAAAGTAAATTCAAGTAATTCAAACTCTAGTTCTTTATCTCATGGAAAAAAATTTTCTTTTTCAAACTTAAAAGAAAGAAATTCAAGTTCTTTTCTTTCATCATTAAATACTTCATCTTTTACTTTCACTAAAAAGTTTTGCATTCATTGATACTGTTTTTCCATTATTTTTAAATTTTTTTTAAAAAAATCTTTTTCAAAAAAAATAAATCAATATTCTAAGTATTGTATATTAGAAGAAGTACTAAAAACTTCTTTTAACTTTATTATATTACTTTTAACATTTTGTATAGTTGAATTTATAAGTATTTCTTTTAAATTTGGTACTACTTCTAAAGACATTTTATTTCTCCACTTCTTTTGTTAAAATTCAAGAATACTACAGAAAATATTTTAATTATTTTCTATTCAAATCGCGATTAATAACTGCTTTTAAATATTGTCCAGTATAAGACTTAGGATTTGTTATTACTTGTTCTGGTGTTCCTGTAGCAATGATTTCACCACCAAATTTTCCACCCTCAGGTCCTAGATCAATAATGTAATCAGCAACTTTAATAACTTCTAAGTTATGTTCAATTACAACAACAGTATCACCATGATTAACAATTTTATTTAAAACTTCAATTAACCTTTTAATATCATCAACGTGTAAACCAGTAGTTGGTTCATCTAAAATATACATAGTTTTGCCAGTAGCACGTTTTTGTAATTCTTTAGCTAGTTTCACTCTTTGTGCTTCACCACCAGATAATTCAGTAGCGGGTTGTCCTAATTTTACATATCCTAATCCCACTTCTTGTATCATTGCTAACTTTTTATGGATTTTTGGATGATTAGCAAAAAAAGTTAATGCTAAATCAACAGGCAGTTCTAGTACATCATAAATATTTTTACCTTTATATTTAACTTGTAATGTTTCACTATTATAACGTTTTCCTTCACAAATTTCGCAAGTTACATAAACATCAGGTAAAAAATGCATCGCAATTTTAATAACACCATCACCAGAACAACGTTCACATCTTCCTCCCGGTACATTAAATGAAAATCTACCTTTAGCATATCCTCTAATTTTTGCTTCTGGTGTTTGTGTAAATAAATCACGAATATCATCAAAAACTGAAGTATAAGTAGCAGGATTACTCCTTGGTGTTCTGCCAATTGGTTCTTGCGAAATAGCAACAATTTTATCAATAAATTCAATCCCTTTTATTGCTTTATGTTTTCCTGGTCGTTGTCCCTTTAAACCTAAATACTTTTGAATACTAGTATATAAAATATCATTAACAAGCGTTGATTTACCACTTCCTGAAACACCAGTAACACAAATAAATTTACCTAAAGGTAATTTAACATTTATTTTACGTAAATTATTAGCTTGTGCTTCTTGAATTTCAATAACTTTGCCATTACCACTTCTTCTTGATTTAGGTAATGCAATAAATTTTTCACCATTTAAATATTGTCCAGTAATTGAATTAGGATTATTAGCAACTTGCTGTGGTGTACCTTCAGCAATTACTTCACCACCATAAATTCCGGCTTTTGGACCAATATCAATTAATCAATCTGCTGCTCACATTGTATCTTCATCGTGTTCTACTACTAATAATGTATTATCAAGATCTCGCATTTGTTTTAAAGTTTCAATTAACTTAACATTATCACGTTGATGTAAACCAATTGAAGGTTCATCAAGAACATACAATACTCCCGTTAATTGTGAACCAATTTGAGTTGCTAATCGAATTCGTTGTGATTCACCACCAGATAAAGTTTGTGCCATTCGTGATAAGTTTAAATAACCTAAACCAACATTAGTTAAAAAACTTAAACGATTAATGATTTCTACTAATATTAATTTAGCAATTTCTTGTTGATAAGGTAATAATTTAATATTTAACATAAATGTTAAACTTTCTTCGATGTCTAAATTAGTATATTGACTAATATTCATTTCTTTATTATTTTCATCTTTAATTTTAACTGCTAGTGCAAATTCATTTAATCTTGTTCCTTGACAAGTTAAACAAGTACGTTCACTCATAAATTTACGATAATAATCACGGGCAAAATCACTAGTTGTTTCTAAAAAACGTCTTTCAATTAAAGTGGCAATGCCTTCAATATAATCATGATTAGGATATTTACGACCATTTGCCGAAGTAATACTAAAAGTAATGGCTTCATCACTACCGCGCATAATATAATTAAGTTGTGTTTTTGTTAAATTTTTTAATGGTTGATTCAAATCAATTAAATAATGATAACAAAGAACTTTTAATTTTTGCCATTCTAAATTACTAGTACCAACTAAGTTTTTATAATACTCAATGCCACCATCATTAATTGATAATTTTAAATCTGGCATTAATAATTCTTCGTCAACTTCTAATTTTACTCCCAAGCCTTTACAATCAAAACACGCTCCACTTGGTGCATTAAAAGAAAATAAACGCGGTTCTAAACTGGGAATTGAAAATCCACAAATTTTACAAGCATATTTTTGAGAAAATAATCACGTTTCATTTGTTTGCAATAAAATAACCTTTGCTAAACCATTACTATGATTTAAAGCAACTTCTAAAGCATCATGAATTCGTGAAATAGTATTATCATCATTGGTAAATTTAATACGATCAATAACAATATCAATATCATGACGTAATGATTTATTCAATTCAATTGGTTCATCTAAACTATATATTTTATTATTAATTTTAACTCGCAAAAAATTTTCTTGTTTTAATTTTGCTAATAAATCTTGATGACTACCTTTTTTAGCATTAATAACTGGTGCTAAAATTTCAATATTAGTATTATCTTCTAACGTTTTAATTTTATTAACCATTTCTTTTAAAGTTTGCGTGCTAATTGGACCATGACCCTTATTACAATAAGGAGTTCCAATCCGTGCATAAAGTAAACGCAAATAATCATAAATTTCAGTAACAGTACCAACAGTACTGCGAGGATTATTACTTGTAGTTTTTTGATCAATAGAAATTGCTGGTGCTAAACCATCAATAGCATCAACATCAGGTTTTTCACTGTTTCCTAAAAATTGACGAGCATAGGCTGAAAGTGATTCAACATATCTTCGCCTTCCTTCTGCATAAATTGTATTAAAAGCTAATGATGATTTACCACTTCCTGAGACACCAGTAATAACTACTAACTTATACTTTGGAATTTTAATATTAACATTTTTTAAATTATGTTCACGTGCACCTTTAACAGTAATATATTTTTGATTATCTGTCATTTATTCCTCCACTTATATGCTCTTTCTAATTAATTATATACTATATATAGTTAACTTTAATAGCATTATTGCTAATTAATACTAAAGAATATCAATTATAATTAGTTTAAAATATTATCTAAATCAATATTTAAAATTTTAAAATTATTTAGTGCAAAAAAAGTATATAAAAACTTAAATTACAAAAAAATGAACAATATATATTCAAAAATGAAATACAGCAATTGCTCATTTTATAATAAAATTTAAAAAATAGAATTAATTATTACTAAAAAATGTTATATTCCAATATTTTTTTCTAATAAAAAATAATTGGAATAATTTTATTTACTTAAATTATATAAATTTATCCATTAACTTTATTTATCTTATTTTTTTTCTTTCTTTTTTATTAACTTTAACTACTACTATTTTCTCCTTGATATTGTCAAAGTTCAGCAAATATTCCAGCAGCTAAATTATTCTCGGTATTAGAGATACCTTTTCCAGTATCAGCAGTTGTTTTACTTCCTCAAAGATGAGTATAACTACCTAAGAATGGTACATATTTAGAACCTAATGATCCTGAAGTTCTTTCATTAATAAAAGCTATTCTTGCTGAAGCAGGAGTGGTTCATACCTGAGCATTATTTAAAAATGTATGATTATGTTTTCCAACACTTCCTAATGTTTTTCCTTCTTTATCACTCTGAACTATTGTTAAACCTTTAGCAAGAGCCACTTAGCCCTTTTTACTAGACCATTAATTTAAAAAACCTGAATGTATTCTAAAAACAATTGTGTTATATAATTAACACTAATTTTAACCTGAAAGGATTTTTATTAATGGATAAAATTAAACAAATAGCATTAGTAATTAACAAATTAAATATCAAAGAAAAAATTAAAATTATTGATGATTGTAAAAATCAATATTCAATTAGAAACCTATGTCAATATCTTCAATTAAACAGATCAACATATTACTTTTTAAAAAATAAACAAAAACCTATTAAAAAAGAAGAAAATCATATTATTAAATGCAATCATAAATATCAAAAAATATGCCAACTTTTAATCGAATTTCATTCTACAAGAAAAGGCAGAATTTATGGATATTTAAGAATTTTTTCAGCTTTTAAAGAGTGATTAAAACAAGAAAAAAATATCATTTTAAATATAGAATTATCAATAAAACAAATGCGAAAAATTATGAAAGAACACAATATTCAAGGATTAAAACAAACTAAAAATAACTATCCTAAAAACAAAAAAAATCCAAATAAGTGAATACCTACAATGGATAAAGTAAACAAAGATTATAAAAGTACAACCTCTTCAAATCAAATTTGATCAATGGACACTAAACAAATAAATACTAAAGAAGGATGATTATATCTTTTTGTAATTATTGATTTTTATTCAAATAATGTTGTTAGTTATAATATTGCTCCTAATAAATCATATCAGGATTTAATTCTTCCTGCTCTTGAAAAAATCAACAAACAATTTTCTTGAAATCAAGTAAAAAATGTTATTTTACATTCAGATAACGCCAACGAATTTTATTGTCAGGATATCACAAAATGAGCAGAGGATAAACAAATAATTTTAAGCAAAAAACAACCTTATGATATTGGTGGTAATGTATTATCTGAAAACTGATTTTCTCATTTATCTCAAGAATGACTACCTAAAGGATCAAATCAATATTTATCCATCAATGAAGCTATAAATGATGTAAATCAATATGTTATGTTTTATAATTATGAAAGAATACATTCTAAATTTCTAAAACCACCAATTTTACAAATTAAAATTTAGAATTTTATATCAAAAATGGTCCAGTAATTAAGGGCCAACCACCAGATCTACTTTTACTCAACCTTCTGGCATTTTTGATCCAACAGGCATTCATTTATATTCACCAGGAATTCATTGTCCTTTACTTTCATCTGATTTTTTATTTTTTTCTTGGCAATCTTTTAACTGTGCTTCTAGTTCTTCTCTTTTTGCTTTACATTCTTTTAATTGATTTTCCAAGTCTTCTCTTTTTTCTTTACATTCTTTTAAATCTTCTTCTAATTTTTTAACTTTATCTTCAAGACCTTCTAATTTTTTATTTTTTTCTCTACATGCTTTTAATTGTTCTTCCAATTCATCAATTTTATCTTCTAGTTCTTTAATTTTTTTTGATTTATCTAATGATTCTTTTACTGATTTTGCATAAAGACTACTTATTTCTTCTAATTCATTAGCTGTTTCTTGCAATTTTTTATTTAATTTTTCCATTTTTGCTTGACAGTCGCTATCATCAACATTAACAGTAGTAACACTATCTTCTTCTACTGTTTTATTTTTTTCATTTATCATTTTTAAGTATCCTCCTTTTTATTAAAATTCTCGTATACTATTTTTATTAATAATGAAAATTATTGAAAATATTATTTTGTTTCAATTTTAAATAAATCTCACTTAAAGTTTACAACTGAAAACATTACTATACAATAAACTTTCCTACAAAGCAATTATTAATAAAATTAAATATTAAAAATTATTATTAAAATTGAAAAACAATTAAGTTATAAAAATTATTAATTTAATTATTTTAAAATAATTAAATTAACATACATTAATATTTTAAACATTTGATAAGATAGTGTAAAATAATTAGTAATTTAGTAGTTTAGAAAAGGCTTAAAAAATGACAGTAATCAACACGTCTGTGAATCAAAAAATTTTATTAACTGGTTATAAAAAATTTTGTTATTCTTTTAGCAAAATTTTATTAGTTATTCTATTATTTCCTTTTGTTTATTTTTATTCAAAAAAATATCAAAAACAATTTTTAGAATTTTGCTTTTCTTATCAAAAAGAAGGTAAATTTAAAATAAATAACGAACAAACAGTTGATATTAATAGTTTTAATTATCATCAATATGATTGTCAAATTAAAGATCTTAATAAATATGGCTATCCAATTGATTGAAAAAAAGAAAATTATCAAGAATTTACCATTAAAAATGATAATAATCAAAACATTAGTTGTCTAACTGTCATTCAAAAAAAGAAAAGTGATAAATGAGTTATTGGCTTTCATGGTTGAACAGAAAATAAATATTTAGCACTAAGATTAGTGTCATGATTTTATGAAGAAGGATACAATATTTTAACTTTTGATAGTGTTGCTCACGGTAAAACTTATGGCCAATATAGTGACATTGGTCTTACTTGTGCTGAAAATATTAATTGTTTAATTAATTGAATAAAAGATAATTATCAAGTTAGCAGTATTGGTTTAATTGGTAATAGTATGGGTGCATCAACAATTAATTATTACTTATTTAAATATAAAGTAACCAATTTAATTAACTGGGCAATTACTGATTGTGGATTCTCTAATCTACTTGTTCAATTTCGTTACGTCATGCAATACCGTTATAAAAAACCTTGATGATTAATTAGTAATGGTTTAGCCAAAAGATATCAAAAATTTACAAATACAAATATTTTAGATTATGATTTATTAAAAAAAAGCAAAACAGGTTTTCAAGTTCCTACTTTATTAATTCACGGTAAAAAAGATAATTTTGTCCCATTTTTCATGGCTAATGTCATTCATAATTATCAAGTTAAACTCCATTATAAAAATTATGATTATTTATTTTTGAAAAATATTGATCATATTGAAACCTTACCAAATGCTTATCAAACTTACATTAATAAAATAAAAAGTTTTATCAATACATACGAAATAAAAAAATAGAGATAGGAAAAAGACATGAAATTAAAAAAGAAGTATTCGTTTTGAGTAATATTAATGATGGCAATTTCTGCTACAGTTGGATCATCAGTACTAATTTCATTTGGACAAGTAGCGTTTCAAAGTGGATTTAATCCGATTTTAATGATATGTGCCTGAATTTTAGGCGGTATTTTAATTTTGCCAGAAATGTTATTACTAGCAGAAACTGCTATTTCTTTTCCAGGAAATGGAAGTGCTTATTATTGATTAAAAAAAGCAAATTGAATGGCTTGTTCGTTTTGATTGGGATGGATTTTAGTTTTAATGGTTAGTGCTACTGCCGTTGCTTCTGCTACTTTAGCATTAGGTAATATTATTGGTACTTTAGCTCATATTACTAACCAATGGTTGATAAAATTATTTGGAATTTTAATTTTATTTGCATTAGCTATAGTCCAAATATTTATTAAAAATAGTTCTGGAAAAACACAAATTATTTTTACAATTTTAAAAGGATTACCAATTACTTTTGTTTTATTTATTGCTATGATTTATGGCAATACAGATAGCTTTAATAGTGAAATAGTTCAAAAAGATTTATCAAAAATTTTTCTTGCAACTTATGTTTTATTACCAGCAACAACAATGACACTATTTGCCTATTCAGGAATTGAGGCAATAACTTATGTTACTGAAGAAGTAGAAAATCCAAGAAAAAATGTACTTTGAGCTTTAATTGTTGCAACAGGACTAATTATCTTTTTATATTTAATACTATTAATTGCTTTGTTAACTATTAATGAACCACTTTCATGATTAGATAAAAATGATGGATTTAGTAACGTTTGATATTATGCTATTATCAATAATCCTAATATTCCTCATGTTTTAGCTTATATTTTTTCAGGACTAGCAATTTTATTATTTGTTGGTTCACTAAATGCATTTCTACTTTATCAATCACGTTTAATTTTTAAAATGAGTGAAGAAAAAGATTTTTTTAAATTTTTTCAAAAAACAACTAAAAGAACTAATATGCCATGAGCTGCTATGCTACTATTAATATTTGCTGCTTTAATTTATATTTTATGAAATCAATTGTATGAAGTAACTAATTACTTTATTATTGCTATTAGTTTTTTAAAATTAATTGTTAATTCAGTCATTATCTTTTTAAGGCGCAAACATCCAGACTACCAAAAGATTTTTAATAATTTTTGATTTTACTTTTTCATTATTATTGGTTATTTAGGAGCAATAATTGCTATTGTTGGATCATTTTTGGCAATGTATTATTATGGTACACAAAATAATAATATGTGAGCATTATGAAATTCACTAATTTTAATTGCTGTTATGTTAGCAGGATATCCTGTTTACTATATTAAAAATTATGTAGTTAAAATTGTTAACAATTTTAAAAATCAAAAAAAAGATAATCAATCATAAGAAAATAATCTTATACATTATTTACTTTCTTGTGCTAATAAAAAATTTTTAATATGAGCACCATAAAGATAATTAACAATATTCTTATTTTTATTAACAACGCGATGACAAGGAACAATAATTGCTAATGGATTTTTACTTAAAGCTGAGCCTACTGCCCTACTTGCTTTTGGATAACCTATTTTTTGCGCTAATTCTTGATAAGTTAAAGTTGTCCCAAATTGAATAGTACAAGTTTTACTCCATACTAATTCTTGAAAAGGAGTTCCTTTTAAAGCTATTGGTAAGTTAAAATCACTTAATTTTTTATCAAAATACATTGCTAGTTGTTTTAAACAATTAACTACCACTATATTACTACTATCCTTAGCAACTTGACGAGTATTAACAAAACTAACTTTTACTACTTGTTCTGCAACTACTATGATTTCAATTAAACCTATTTTAGTAGTTAAATAACCATATTTTTTCATATTTTTTATTACCCCTTTATTTTATTTAAACTATTACTTTCTTTTACAAGTTCTTGTAATATTTTATTATCAAAATTTTGTTTTAACAAATCTGAATTTTCAACAATCTTTTCAATAGATCAATCTCACCATTTTATATTTTGTAATTTTTGAACTATTTTTTTAGAAAAACGATATTTTATAATTTTAGTGGGATTACCACCAACAATAGCATAAGGAGGCACATTTTTTGTAACTACACTTTTAGCTGCAATTACTGCCCCATTACCAATAGTTACTCCTCTTAAGATTGTCACATCATGACCAATTCAAACATCATTTTCTATCACTGTTGGTGATTTAATCGGAAATTTATCTAATTTATCTTTTTCTGTAACTTCTGATAAATTTAATGATTTATAAAATAATGGTAAAGGAAATGTTGAAACTACAGAATAATTATGATTGCCACCATTCATTATAAATAAAACACCTTGTGCAATTGAACAAAATTTACCAATAATTAATTCATCATCTATCATATTTTGAAAATGATAAATTATATTTTTATTTTCAAAATCAATAGCTGCTTGCTCACCATTAAAATCATGATAATAAGTATAATCACCAATAAAAATTTTAGGTTTAGTAATATAATTTTTATTAAAAATATTGTTGGTATATGAGGATTAATTTTAGTATTTGGACTTATCAAAATACCTTTTTGTGCTTTATCGATCAACTTATTTTACTCCTTTATTTTTCACTTTCAATACTCAAAATTAAATCACGAAGTGAAGCTGCCTTTTCAAAATTTAAATCTTTAGCTGCTTGTAACATTTCAACTCTTAAATCAGCAATTATCTTTGTTTTAGCAGCTATTTTTGTTTTACCTTTACTTGAATTTAAAATTTTTAAATCAACATCTAATTCTCTAGTACTTACGATTTCACTCAACGGTTTTTTAACAGTAACTGGTACTATATTATGTTTTTTATTATAAGCAAGTTGAATTTCTCTTCTTCTTTGCGTTTCTTCAATTGCTTGTGTCATTGCCTCTGTCTTAATATCTCCATATAGTATAACATGACCATTAACATTTCGTGCTGCGCGACCAATAGTTTGGATTAATGATTTAGTATTACGTAAAAAACCAGATTTATCAGCATCCAAAATACAGATTAATGACACTTCTGGTACGTCTAATCCTTCACGTAATAAATTAATACCAACAATAACATCAAAAACACCTTTTCTTAAATCTAACAAAACTTTAGTACGTTCTAATGTTTTTAATTCATTATGAATATAAGCAACTTTAATTTTTTGTTCTTGTAAAAAATTTGATAATTCTTCTGCCATTCTAATTGTTAAAGTAGTAATAAATACTCTTTCATTATTTTTTGTTCGTAATTTTATTTGATTAATAATATCTTCCATTTGATTTTTAGCTGGTTTAATTTCAATTGTTGGATCTAATAAACCTGTGGGACGAATAATTTGTTGAACTGGTACATTAAAGGTTTCAACTTCATTTTTAATTAAAGATAATTCATAATCAGCAGGAGTTGCTGAAGTATAAATAACTTGCTTTAACTTATTAGAAAATTCATTAAAATTTAAAGGACGATTATCCAAAGCACTAGGTAAACGAAAGCCATATTTTACTAATGTTTCTTTTCTGCTACGATCAGTATTATACATTCCTCTAATTTGTGGTAATGTCATATGAGATTCATCAATAATTGTTAAAAAATCATCTGGAAAAAAATCAATTAAAGTATATGGTGCTGAACCCACTTCTCTATTTTCTAAATGACGAGAATAGTTTTCAATACCACTACAAATACCAAATTCTTTTAAGGACTCTAGATCGTGTTCTGTTCTTTGTTCTAATCTTTGCGCTTCTACTAACATATTATTTTTTCTTAGTTGTGCTAATGTTATTTTTAACTCTTCAGTAATTTTAATAACTGCCTGATCAACACGACTTTTACTAGTAATATAATTTTGCGCAGGAAAAATTGTAATAAAGGAAAAACGTTCTAAAACATTAGCGCCTAATGTATCAATACGTGCTATTTCTTCAATTTCATCACCAAATAAACTAATTCTTAAATAAAATTGATCATTTCAAGATGGAGCTAACTTTATTAAATCACCTTTTGCACTAAAACTACCCAGTTCTAATGTAATATCATTACGTACATATCCATTTTTAATTAGTCTTAATAATAAATCTTTTCTATTAATTTTTTGTCCTTTTCTCAATTCAAAAAAGTTATCTCTATATGCTGTTGGTTCTTGTTCACCATAAATTGCTGCTACTGATGCTACAACAATAACATCTTTACTAATAGATAAACCATTTAAAGCACTTAATCTTAACATTTCAATTTCTTGATTTTGTTTAGAATTTTTATCAATATAAGTATCGGTTTTTGGTAAATATGCCTCGGGTTGATAAAAATCAAAATATGAAACAAAATATTCAACGCGATTTTCAGGAAAAAAAGTTTTCAATTCTCCATATAATTGCATAGCTAATGTTTTATTATGTACTAAAATTAAAGTTGGTTTTTGCACTTGCACAATAACATTGGCCATTGTAAAAGTTTTACCCGTACCAGTGGCTCCTAATAATACTTGGTATTTAATATTATTTTTAATAGCTACTACTAATTTTCTAATTGCTTCAGGTTGATCACCTGTTGGTTTATAAGGCGCTTTTAATTTAAACATAACTTTATATTCCTTTAAAACATTCTATATACAATACCATATTATTTTAAATAAAATAATAATAAAACTTTTATATAATTAAAATTATTATAAAACAATATAAATACTATACTTATTTTTTGATTTTTATAAGTATAAAAAATTATAATAAATTTCTTAAAAAATTTAAAGTTTAGTTATCAAATAAATCCAATGTTTAAAATTGACTTATTATCGTTTATATTTTATTTTACTTAGAATATAGTAAAATTTTAAACAGATAATTAAAATAATTTTTATATAAAGTAAAAAAACTAAAAAGGGGGAATGATTATGAAAACACTATTAACAGCAGTAAGTCTTTTAACGGTTTCATCATCAATTGGAAACTTAAATTCTATTTTAAACACCGAAATTAAAACTACAAATATTTTAAATAATGAACCAATAAAATATGATGGTGAAGATAAAATTATTACTAACTATGAAAATCAATATGAACTTGCTATATCGTATATATACATTAATAGCAGTACTTTAGATACTTGATTTAAACTTTTTTCTTTAAATAACCTTGAAAAATTAAGAGAAAAAATATACTATGACACTTCATCTTTTCCTTATCAAGGTAATGGATGAGAAAAGATTAGCATATATGAATTAACTGAAAAATTAATAAATAATTTTTCATCTTTAATTAATGTACGTGGATATAATACCTATGGAATTATAGTAACTTATCATGAAGCACCTAAGGAATTATTTTTTCTAGCACCACAATTTTCACCAAATACTCACGATAAAAATATAATAGAAAAATATTATAAATTTTTATGACATGATACTTTAAAAATTGCATTAAGTCGATATGAATGACAAAAAATTTTAAATACTAATAAAAATAAAACTGAAATTTTTAATATTATTTCTAGATTTCCCGAATGAGATGCAAGTGGTTGAAAAGGTTATATCTCAAACGAAGATTTATATACTTTATCTGAAAAAATTATTGAGAATTTTAATCAATTAAAAACTAAATTCGAAAATAGTAATACAGGATGAAAAGTAGTAACTAACACTACTGGCTCATGAACAGAACTTGAACAAGAATAAAATATACTTACAAAAAAAATAATGAAAAGAAAGAGAGAAAAAATATAATGTTTAAAAAATTTAAAGAAATTTTCAAAAAGAAAAAATGACATTGTGACTATTGTAAAGAAAATTATCCTCTACTTTGTCCAATCAAAGGATTAGAAAAAGATGGAGAAGATTTTGAAAAAAAACCAAAAGATTAATTTTATACTTTAAATAAAAATAGGCAAATGCCTATTTTTATTTTTTTCTTTTTATAAATTGATATAAATTAATAAATTCTTTACTAATTTCAATCATCATTTGTGTTGTTAACAAATGATCTTCAGAATGCATAAACAATACTGAAAAAGGTAATTGATAACCTTTACCTTCTTCAACAATGACGCTCATATGTGATTGCAAAGCTTTAGTAATATTATCATTTGCTTCATCAATCATTTTTAATGCTGTTTCAAATTGTCCTTCCTTAGCGAAAGTAATTGCTTCTATTGCTAAAGATTTTGCTTTTCCAGCAAAAGAAATTATTTCAAGTGAAATTTTTTCAAAATCAATATTATTACTTTTCTCTTTTTCTTTAATGCTCATAGTATTATTTTTTAATTTCTAACAAACTCATTGCTAATTCTAACGTTTCTTTACCTTGAACCATCGCATAAACTGCTGCTGGAATAATATTAAGAGCAGCATTTCCAATAATATTAGTAAAATCATTTTTCATATAACTTACTTGTGGTCCTAATAAAACAACATCCCATGTTTCACCTTTAGCAAAAGATGCTTTTGCTTCAGTAGCACCTAATGCTTTCACTTCATAATCTAAATTTAACTCTTTAATATACTCTTTCATATTTGCTTCTAGTCTTAAAGTGCTCATACCAGCTGAACACGTAAGTAATATCTTTATCATCTATCTTCCTCCTAATAAACAAAAATCAAATATACATAACTAAGAATATTATACATTGATATTTTTAAATTTGAATTTTAATGGTTTTAAAAAATATAACTTTTAACTAAAGATTAAAAATATATTACTAATATATATTGTAACTTTGATCACTATTGTGTAAAATTCATAATACTATCTAAAAATAAAGGGACTGATTATATGAAAGGCAAAAAGAAAAAAACATAACTACATGAGGATTTATTATGTCAGTACTGGGTGCTGCTGTAGGATTAGGAAGTATTTGGGGATTTCCAAATCAAATGAATAAACATGGTGGTATCTTTTTAATTCCATTCTTTATTGCACTAATTGTCTGTGCTTTACCAATTTTATTAATTGAAATCAATTTAGGTAATAAATATCGTAAAAATCATGTTGAAATTTTTAAAGATTTAGCAAAAACTCCTGGGACTTTCTTTGGATTTTTACAAACTGCAGTTGTTTGAATAATGGGTGTATTTTATAGTGTTCTTGTCGCTTGATCATTATTGGCAATAGTTATGTCTTTTCTTCCTAGTTTAAATCAACAAGGATTTTTCTTAAATAAATTAATTGGTCAAACTTCCAACGATGTACCACAAAATTTTAGTCAATTGGGTAATATTAGTATTTGAGTTTTAATTAGTTTAATTATGGTTTGAATTATTACTGGTGTTATTTTGTTGGGTGGCGTTGTTAAAGGGATTGATTTAGCAAATAAAATTTTTATTCCTAGTCTATTTATCATGATTTTAATGATGATGATTTATGTTTTAACTTTACCTGGTGCTCTAGATGGTTTAAAAACAATGTTTAGTTTTAATAGTAAAAAAATATTAACTAGTAGCATTTGAACTGATGCTTTTGGACAAGCCTTCTTTATGCTTTCAACTTGTACAGGTGTCATTATTATTTTTTCAAGTCATGCGCCAATTGGTACTAGTAATACTAATAAAGGTTTAATTATTATGGTTGGTACTGTTATTGTTGCTTTATTAACAACATGTACTGTTTTTGGAGGAATCGGTGCAATTGCATATAATCAGCATAAAACTATTGATGAAGTATTTATTTCGGGTCCAACTTTAATTTTTCAAGTTTTTCCACAAGTTTTTGCAATCATTACTGAGCAAACACATCTTCCATTTTTAAGTCACACCCTAGCTTTCCTTTTCTTTTTATCAGTATTTTTTGCTGGTATATCTTCATTAATAGCAATAGCTGAAGCCGTTGTTAATCCTCTAATTAGTTGTTATGGCATTAAACGTTATCAAGCATTATTAATAATGATTATTAGTAGTTTTATGCTTGGTTTAATATTCTGTTTTAATAATAGTAGTCCTTTAATTGATGGACTTGCAATATGAGTTACTGGTATTTGACAAATGATTATTGGTATTTGTGAATTAATTGGTGTTATCCTTATTTGAAAATGTTATGATAGTTTAAAAGAATTTAATAATCAATATTCATGAGTTAAATGAAATAAAGGTTTCAAATATTTATGTTTAATCCTTATTCCAACAATTATTTTAATTAACTTGGTCTTTGCTTTATATCAATTAATTAATAATATAATTAGTAATCCTTTTATATTTCTAACTATTGGCTTGACGCTAGGAGCTATTACTGTTTTATTATTTACTTTAATTTTTACTTTTTGAAATAATATTAAAATCTATTTTATAAAAATTAATAATAAACTATTTAAACAAAAAACAAAAACTGAAATTATTAAAGTCGACACTGAATAAAATTAATATAACTGCTAATTTAAATAGATAATTATTCATTAAACAGTCATATTAAAATATCTTATATAATAAAATATGCTATATAAAATCCAAACATAATAATAAATAAAAATGAATTCAATAATAAAATATTTTTATTTACTCAGTTATAAGACAAAAATAGATTAAGTAATGAATTCATATATTTTTGATGACCATGTAAAATGACCTTTCAAATATAATAATAGTTTAAATAATCATAGTATTACCTTATCAATATAACCAGACAATAATATGCATTGTTATGTTAATTTTAATTTTAGTATTTAAACTAGCAAAAAATTATTAAGAACTGTCTATTCTAAAATGATCAATGGTAAATAAAAGTTGTGTTTATTATATGACTTATCAAGCCTAAAACAAGCAAATGAGTTATAGCAAAAGGTATTAGTTAGATTTTTAAAAATACAGTTAATTTTTTTAATCAATTATTTTATGTATGTAAATTAATCTAGTACTCAATAACTTATTTATTGATGATAGTTTTTATGAAACTTGCAAGTTTAATATAAAAAAGAAAAAATTTTTAATTAATTTGAATTATTTATTAAAAAATTAAATAGAGTTTTAGAAAAATCAACATATAATTTTAAAAAACTTTTTCTTTCATCATCGTTAATATTATTATTTCAAAAACTACTTTTTATTAATTTTGTTGCTTCATTAGTAGATTTTTTTTCCCTTTTATTGCATTTCTTACTTTTGATATTAAACTAAATATGCTATTAAATTCTTCTATTGAATTTATTTGTTCTAATATTTTATTTTTACTTTTTAAAATATTAATTATTTCTTTTTTATTTACTTCTTTTTCATTAAAAAAATGTTTCCCAAAATGATTTGTATATAAATTTTCAATTTTATTGGATGCAGTTATATAATCCTTTTCATTAATTGCTAAATCTATTTGTTTAAATTCATTTTGAATTTTAATTGCAATATCTTCTTTAAAACTTAATTCAATTTCTTCATTTTTTATTATATTAACTTCAATTTCTGCTTTATCTATAAATGTATTTAACATTAATAATAATAATTCCATATCATCCTTAAATTGATCTCCTGAATAATGTTGATTTTCATTATTTACTTTATTTAACCAAGATTTTATTTCATATAAAATAAGTTCAACTCTCTGATTAATAATTTTTTTATCAAAAATTATATATAGTATTGTATTTTGATAATCTATATTTTTAATATTATTTGCATTTAAAAATTGATTAATAATTTTAAAGAATATCATAAGATTACTTGTATTTTCCATAGTATTTGTATTTATTTCTTTCAAAGTACAAATTGAAGAATTAAAAAAATATTTTATTTTAAATAAATCTTTAAAAATATCAAATTGTTTTAAAAATTCTCTTTTTTTAATTATCATTATTATCATTATCCTTTTTAATTTTTATTTGATTAATTCTATATTTATCCACCTAAATAATCTACCGTTCCTAATAAGTATAACAAATAACTTATTCAGCATTAAATATTATTTTTTAAAATTATTATTTTATATTTTATTAAACTGATTACTAAATAATTAGTGATGTTAAATAAAAAACACAAAATTTTTAATTTATATATATTAGACATATTCCGTAATTAAATTTAATTAATTGTCAATAAAATTGTTTTAAAACTATTTAGTGTTATTGAATATAGAAATAAATATTTTTTGAAAAAATAGTTTAAAAAATGAGTTTACATTTTAAACAAAAAATTGTTAATAATATTTTTATATTAACTCGATAAAAATTTAAATTTTAAAAAAATATTTTTAATATTTTTTTTATTTTAATGGTTTTATTTTATTAAAAATTTCACAAAGTAAGTTAAATCTTAAGTACATAAGTCTAAATTTAGATTTTCTACATTTATTTACTAAAATTTTGAATCTTTTCAATCAAGCAAAGACATGTTCAACTTTAATTCTAATTTTAGATACAATCTTATTGTATTTTCTTTCTTGTTTAGTTAATTTTTTATTTTTAGTTCTTTTAATTGGTATTATTGTATTTTTATAAATATTTTGTATACCTTGATATCCTAAATCACCAATAATTATTGTTTTTTCTGAAAATTCAAGATTTGAATTTTTTAATATTTGAAAATCATGCACTTTACCATTATCAGCAAAAATATCAATAATTTTTTTATTAAAAAAAACATATACAATTTGAAATTTTATAGAATACATTCAACTTTTACCAAAAAAATATTCTAACTGTAGTTTTTTTTAGTTGGTCTTTCAATTTCAATCTCAGTTGAATCAATTAAATAAAATTGAAATTCATTTGAATTTTCTTGTTTTTTATCAATTTTTAATTTATATCTTTCTTTTAAAAATTGGTAATCTTTGTGGTTACTAAGTTTATTTTCTACTCAAGTAATATTTCGAAAACAACTTGATGGGCTCATTTTAGATTTAATACTCATTTGAAAAAAAGTATAATATTCTTTTCAGTATAATAAAGTCATCATTAATCTTTCTTCTACTGAAAGTTTATTTTTTCGACCTTTATTTTTTTCTAATTTTTCTATTTCAATTAATTTTTCTAACATTTCATTAAAATGAAAACGTTTTATACCAAAATATCTGTAAAATTCTTCATTTTTTAATTTTTTTAAATTTTCAAAAATCATTTTTATCAACACTTTTCTAAATTTATTGTTAATAACAAAATTATAAAATAAATTTTAAAATTATTAATTGACTTTTAAAAAATTTAATTACGGAATATGTCTATTGTATATTTTTTAAAAAAATAAATAAAAATTACTAATAGTTCACATCATAATAATATTTATTAAAATGGTTAGTAAGTAGTAACAAACACCCCTATATATGATATTATTTTTATACAATCACTCAACCAATAAATTTAAAATAGAAAAGTTAGGAGTTTAAAATTATGAAAGATTTTAAAAATATTAAAATTAAACAAATTAAAAATAGTAATAATAATAAAATTGGTATCTTATTAGGTACTCTAATTTTATTGTTATTAATAACTTTTAGTTTATTAAGACTACTACCAATTGGTAAATTTTTAGACGACTTTATATTTTCTTTTTTATTTGGATGAAGCAAATATTTAATTTATATATTATTATATATATATCTTTAATTCCACTTTGTTTTAATTATTATTTTAAATTTAAAGCTTCCTTTGTTTGAGCAATAATTACTACTATTATATGCTGCGCTTGAACAATTGAAACTATTACTATTATTAGTCATTATGATAATATTTGATTTAATAATAAATTTCATATTAATTTAATTAATGATTATTATCAATCTTGATGAAATTCAACTATTTTTAATAATTATCATGGATTTTTCAAATCACCTATTTCCTTTAATAATTGAACTATTGATAGTTTCTTTCCCTCTTATCTTGTTGGCGGATTAATTGGTAATACTATATTAGAATTTTTAGGTTACACAACTTTTTTTGTTAATTTTATATTAAATATATTAATGATTATTATTTGTTTTAGTTGATTATTTTTTAACCGTCCCTTAATTTTATTTATCACTATTTCAAATCATATCAAAGAAACAATTTTAGATTTTAAAGTTAAGCGAAAAGATCAAAAAATTAATAAATTAGAAAAAGCAAAAGAAAAACAAAAAAAACTTACTTTAGCACAAAATAATACTATCAAAATCAATAATCTAAAAAAAGAACTAAAAATAAACAAACAACAAGCAAAAAACAATAATAAGCAATCTAAATTAGAAACTAAACAATTTACAAAAGAAAATTTATCAAACAATAAAGTAAAAAACGAAAAAATAAACTTTGATATAGAAACCAATAAAGAATTATTACAAGAAAATAACAATATTAACAAAATTAATAATCAAAAATTAGAAAATAATGAAACAAAAGTTAAAGAACAAAACAAAATTATTAATCAAATTGAAAAACAAAATAACAATCAAGAAAAAACAAAAGCTTTTCTTCCTGAACAAACTATAATTAATCAAAAATATATTTGGTGGTTGGCCCTTAATTACTGGACCATTTTTGATATAAAATTCTAAATTTTAATTTGTAAAATTGGTGGTTTTAGAAATTTAGAATGTATTCTTTCATAATTATAAAACATAACATATTGATTTACATCATTCATAGCTTCATTGATGGAGGTGGTTGGCCCTTAATTACTGGACCATTTTTGATATAAAATTCTAAATTTTAATTTGTAAAATTGGTGGTTTTAGAAATTTAGAATGTATTCTTTCATAATTATAAAACATAACATATTGATTTACATCATTTATAGCTTCATTGATGGATAAATATTGATTTGATCCTTTAGGTAGTCATTCTTGAGATAAATGAGAAAATCAGTTTTCAGATAATACATTACCACCAATATCATAAGGTTGTTTTTTGCTTAAAATTATTTGTTTATCCTCTGCTCATTTTGTGATATCCTGACAATAAAATTCGTTGGCGTTATCTGAATGTAAAATAACATTTTTTACTTGATTTCAAGAAAATTGTTTGTTGATTTTTTCAAGAGCAGGAAGAATTAAATCCTGATATGATTTATTAGGAGCAATATTATAACTAACAACATTATTTGAATAAAAATCAATAATTACAAAAAGATATAATCATCCTTCTTTAGTATTTATTTGTTTAGTGTCCATTGATCAAATTTGATTTGAAGAGGTTGTACTTTTATAATCTTTGTTTACTTTATCCATTGTAGGTATTCACTTATTTGGATTTTTTTTGTTTTTAGGATAGTTATTTTTAGTTTGTTTTAATCCTTGAATATTGTGTTCTTTCATAATTTTTCGCATTTGTTTTATTGATAATTCTATATTTAAAATGATATTTTTTTCTTGTTTTAATCACTCTTTAAAAGCTGAAAAAATTCTTAAATATCCATAAATTCTGCCTTTTCTTGTAGAATGAAATTCGATTAAAAGTTGGCATATTTTTTGATATTTATGATTGCATTTAATAATATGATTTTCTTCTTTTTTAATAGGTTTTTGTTTATTTTTTAAAAAGTAATATGTTGATCTGTTTAATTGAAGATATTGACATAGGTTTCTAATTGAATATTGATTTTTACAATCATCAATAATTTTAATTTTTTCTTTGATATTTAATTTGTTAATTACTAATGCTATTTGTTTAATTTTATCCATTAATAAAAATCCTTTCAGGTTAAAATTAGTGTTAATTATATAACACAATTGTTTTTAGAATACATTCAGGTTTTTTAAATTAATGGTCTAGTAAAAAGGGCTAAGTGGCAAGTGGCAAGTGGCAAGTGGCGATTTACTAATTTCTTTGCTCTTACAATACAAACCTCATGAAATAAAACTAATATTAATCGATCCTAAATGAGTAGAATTAGCAATTTATAATGATATCCCACATTTAATTATTCCAGTAATTAATGAAGCAAACAAAACACCAGCAGCATTACAAGTAGTAATTTTAGAAATGATGCGTCGATACCAACTATTTGCAAAAAATGGAAATCGTGATATTGAAAGTTATAATAAAAAAATAAGTCAAGAAATTGATAAATTACCTTATTATATTATTGTTATTGATGAATTAGCAGATTTAATGGTACAAGCAAGCAAACAAATTGAAGAAGGGATCATGCGAATTACACAAATGGGTCGAGCAGCAGGAATTCATTTAGTAATAGCAACACAAAGACCATCAGTAGATGTAATTACTGGCGTAATTAAAAATAATATTCCAGCAAGAATTGCTTTTAAAGTTGCATCTTGAATTGATTCAAAAACAATCCTTGATACTGCTGGAGCAGAAAAATTATTAGGTAAAGGCGATATGTTATTTTTAGCTCCAGGACAAAATAATATCAATCGTTTACAAGCACCATGAATTAGTGATGAAGATGTTTCAAAATTAATAAAGTTTATTAAAGAACAATCTTCGGTTAAATATGATAATAATTTTATTGAAAAAATGAAAGAAATTAAAGATTCAAAAAAATAAAATAATTATTTTATTATTGAGGTAATTTTATATCTTCATAAATGGGAAATTTATTTAAAAGCATATCAACTTTTTTTCTTAATTCATTTAAACCATCATCATTAATACCCTTATGTAATTTTCAAGCACTAATAATAATCTTCCCTAATTCAATAAACTGCTCTTCTTTAAAACCTCTCGTTGTCATTGCTGGACTACCAAAACGAACACCACTAGTAATAACAGCTGGTAAAGGATCAAAGGGAACACCATTCTTATTAGCAACAATATTAATCTTTTCTAAAATATCAACAGCTTCTTTACCATTTAAACCGTTAATATTAGTAACATTAACAGTTAATAAATGATTATCAGTTCCACCAGCCACTACATGAAATTTTGCATCAAGAAAAGTTTTCGCTAATGCTTGAGCATTTTTAATTACTTGCATTTGATAAGTTTTAAATTCTGGCGTTAATGCTTCATAAAAAGCTTGTGCTTTTGCTGCAATAATATGCTCCAATGGCCCACCTTGATTACCAGGAAATACCGCACTATCAATTTTCTTTTTTAATTCTTCGGTGCAAAGAATAGCACCACCGCGTGGTCCTCTTAATGTTTTATGAGTTGTTGTTGTTGTAATATCAGCATAACAAATAGGATTTTGATGTAATCCAGCAGCAATTAATCCAGCAATATGCGCCATATCAACCATTAAATATGCTCCAACAGTATCGGCAATTTTACGAAACTTTGATCAATCAATAAGTCTTGAATAAGCACTAGCTCCTGCTACAATAATTTTTGGTTTACATTCTTTAGCAATTTTTAAAATTTCATCATAATCTAAATATTCATCCTTTTTACTTACACCATAATTAACACCGTGATAAATTTTACCAGAAAAATTAATTTTATAACCATGAGTTAAATGACCACCGGCATCAAGTTCCATACCAAGAATAGTATCACCTGGACGTAATATAGCAGCATATGCTTCAGCATTAGCTTGACTACCAGAATGAGGTTGTACATTAGCATGAAAATTACCTTTTTTACATTGACCTGGTTTATGATTACAATTAAATAATTGTTTAAAACGCTCTATTGCCAAATTTTCAATTTTATCAACATTTTCGCAACCATTATAATATCTTCTGCCCGGATAACCTTCTGCATACTTATTAGTTAATATTGTTCCAGCAAGTGTAAGTACAGCTGGTGATACATAGTTTTCTGAAGCTATTAATTCAATATGATTTTGTTGACGTTGTCATTCATCTTTCACAATTTTTTTTAATTCTGGGTCAAGACCCTTATTAAAAGATTTATCCATTTTTAAACATCCTCTCTTTAATAATTTAATAGTAAAATTATTTTAGTTTTGCAACTCTTAATTGATGTCTTTTTTCATCACTTGTTTTAGTATTTAAAAATAATTTCACAAGTTCTACTGCTTTATAATCAGAAATAATTCTAGCACCTAGTGCTAAAACATTAGCATCATTATGAAACCTTGCCAATCTTACTGTTTCTTCTTCATAGCAAAGGGCACAACGAACACCATTAATACGATTGGTAGCAATGCTAATACCAATACCAGTACCACAAATTACAATACCAAAATCTGCTTTTTTACTAACAATAGCATTAGCAACATTAAAACCAAAATTAGGATAATCAACAGGCTCACTGCTATTTGTTCCTAAATCTAAAATTTGATAGCCTTCTGTATGTAAAAATTTAATAATTGGTTGTTTAAATTCATAAGCGGTATGATCATTACCAATAGCAATTACTAAACCATTAGTTTTCAACTTTATCACTTCCTTAGTTTAAATATTAGTTTTATTATACCTATTAATTTTAAAATTAATATATTTTCTTTTTAAAATAATTTTTATTACAAAAAGAAAAATATTTTTTCCTATAATAATCAAATTTAATCATTATTGCTATTAATAAATATGTTAAAATACTGATAAAAGAAAGGTGAGATTTCTTAGGGCGCATCACTTTAACCCTTAGATTCATAATTGGATAACAAAGAACGATATAACTATCGTTCTTTTTTTGTTAAAAGATTAAAACTTAATAAAACTGTCGTAGAAGTCTAATAGTGAGTACTTTATGTAAATACTTCTATATCAGAATAAAAGAGCATTTAATGTTAAGCAAGTTAAAATGTTACACTGTATCGCTTAATGTAATTATAGATTAATTTGAATAGCCTTATGATGGCTCAGTAAAGAACCCATTAATCTAATTAATAATTACATTTGTATTATGTAAGAAAATAGGGGGTTTTATATATAAATACATACCTCATTAACAATATCATAACACAATAACAAAAATAAAGGAGAAAAATAAATATGTCATACATTTATTTAGTAAAATACAAAGTTAATTATACAGATGAAACAAAATATAAAGTTTTTTGTACTTTTATAGATGCTAATAATTTTCATAGAAATTATAAACATCATTTATTAGAAAATGCTTTTATTACACATTATGAAATATTAGTATTGGAAGTTTATATTTCAAAAGAAGAATCAGACATGATAAATAAAAAACTTAATTAATGAAAGGAAAAAATATTTATGGAATATAGAGAATATAGAATGGTTGGTTCTTGTGATAATTGTAGAAAAAAATCTTCTTTTGGTAATAGATTATGTAATAAATGTTTTTGAATATTAATAGGTAGAAAGGAAAGTTATAAATATGAAAATTAATGGTAAAGAATATGATGGTTTTAAATTTGTTAATAGTTTTTATAGAGATAGATATAAAGAATGTAAAGAAAAAAATATCTCAGATGATTTAATAAATTATGGAATGTTAAAAATATTAGAAAAACTTATTAAAGAAGAAAAAGATATTGATTATGCATTAAAAATTATTGAAGGTTGATATGCTTTTTTAGAAGCCAAACGTGATGGATATGCCTAAATTAATTTTTAAAAAAGAAACACATCAATATTTTTTAGAAGATAAAGAATTAATTTCAGTTTCTAGAATTATTGATAATTATTTAGGTTTTGGATATAGTCATATAGCACCAGAAGTATTAAAAAATGCTTCAGTTCGTGGTAAATGAGTTCATAAACTTAATGAATTATATTTACAAAATATTAATCAAGAAAATATTATTAATAATTTATTAAAAAAATTAAAACCAGTAACTAATAATATAAATTATTCTTATTGTAAAAAATCACTTATTTTTTTAAAAGAAAAATTTAAAGATAAAAATAATTATGAATTTATTATTGAAAAACCTATTACTGATACTTTAGTTGCAGGAACACCAGATTTAGTTTATTTAGATAAAAAAGAAAATAAATATTATTTAGTTGATTATAAAACATATGCTTGTATTGATGAAGATAAATTCAAAAGAATTAAATTACAATTAACTGCTTATTATTGTATGTTACTTGAAAATGGCATAACTCCATCTTATAAAACTTATGTTTATTTAACTAATAAAAATACTCAACAAGAATTAGAAATTGAAATATCAAATGAATTAATAAATGAATGATTTAAAGCAAAAATAAAATATTTTAAAGGAGAAGATAAAAATGGAATATAAATTGGAATATTGTAAAAATAAAAAATGTAATTTTAATGAATTATTAGTTAAAAATCTTAATGCTAGAATTGAATTTTTAGAATATCAAATTGAAGAAATTAATTTAAATCAATTAAATTTATGAGAATTAGATGTTTTAAGAGGTCAAATTAAAGAATTAAATATTTTGAAAAATAATATTAAAGAATGATTAAGAAGAAATAAAAATGATTAATGAAAAAACAATTAAAGAAAAAACTATTTATTCTTGTAATTCAATTGAATTTGATAAGTTACCTAAAAAATTAGATAGTAATCTAAATAATTGAATTGAGATTAATAGTCATTTAATAGTTAATCCTAGTAAAAATATTGAAATACATTTAGATAATAGATTTAAAACAATTAAAAAATGATAGGAGAAAATTATGGATAAGAAAAGTTCTGGTAAGAAAAGTTCTGGTATGGATAAATCAATTTTAATTTTATTAAAACATATAGGAAAAATTAATAAAAAATTAGATGAAATTTTAGAATTATTAAATAAAAAAGGAGAAGAAAATAATGAGTAATAATAGTAAAAATGAATTAAAAATTCCTAATTTTATTAAAAGTAATAAAGAAGAATTATTAAAATTTAGAAATTATTATGAAATGATTAGAAATTCTAGTAAAGATTTAAGAAATATGAATCAACAAAGTTTATTTAATGCTTTATTTAATTTATACAAATTAAATCTTTCAATTAATCCTATTAAAAAAGAATTAGCATTAATTCCTTATGGTGATGAATTACAAGTTCAAATTCAAGAAGATGGTTGATTAACATTATTACAAAGAACTGGATTAGTAGTTGATTTTCAAAGAGAAAAAATAACAACTGCACATAAATTTAATCAAGAAAATAATAAATGAGAAATAAATCCAGCATTAATTTTTGAAAGAAAAACTATTAATACAATTGGTTATTATTGTTATATTTCACTTTTAGATAAAAATGGAAAAATTAATAATTTTTATAAAGGAATGACTGTTGAAGAATGTCAAGAATGAAGAAAAAAATTTAGTAAAACTAAGCGTGAAGATAGTCCTTGAAATACTAGTTTTGACCAAATGGCATTAAAAACAGTTGTAAAAGCATTAATTCGTGAAATTAATAAAACACCAATTATAGTATTAAATAATCAAGATGATATTAATTTAGCACTTCAATTAGACCAAAGTGTAGTAATTGATGAAGAAACAATTGCTTATAAAGATAATACTGGTGATGAAGTTAAAATTATTAATTCAAATAATAATATTGATAATACTGATATAAATTCTACTTTATCTAAATTAAAAGAATTAGAAAAAGAAGAAGAAATAATAGAAAATTTTGAAGTTTAATAAGGAGAATAAATAATGGAAATTACTACTGAAGATATTATTGATGAATATAAAAACGAATATAAACAAAAATTAATTATTTGATTGCCACTTGCCACTTAGCCCTTTTTACTAGACCATTAATTTAAAAAACCTGAATGTATTCTAAAAACAATTGTGTTATATAATTAACACTAATTTTAACCTGAAAGGATTTTTATTAATGGATAAAATTAAACAAATAGCATTAGTAATTAACAAATTAAATATCAAAGAAAAAATTAAAATTATTGATGATTGTAAAAATCAATATTCAATTAGAAACCTATGTCAATATCTTCAATTAAACAGATCAACATATTACTTTTTAAAAAATAAACAAAAACCTATTAAAAAAGAAGAAAATCATATTATTAAATGCAATCATAAATATCAAAAAATATGCCAACTTTTAATCGAATTTCATTCTACAAGAAAAGGCAGAATTTATGGATATTTAAGAATTTTTTCAGCTTTTAAAGAGTGATTAAAACAAGAAAAAAATATCATTTTAAATATAGAATTATCAATAAAACAAATGCGAAAAATTATGAAAGAACACAATATTCAAGGATTAAAACAAACTAAAAATAACTATCCTAAAAACAAAAAAAATCCAAATAAGTGAATACCTACAATGGATAAAGTAAACAAAGATTATAAAAGTACAACCTCTTCAAATCAAATTTGATCAATGGACACTAAACAAATAAATACTAAAGAAGGATGATTATATCTTTTTGTAATTATTGATTTTTATTCAAATAATGTTGTTAGTTATAATATTGCTCCTAATAAATCATATCAGGATTTAATTCTTCCTGCTCTTGAAAAAATCAACAAACAATTTTCTTGAAATCAAGTAAAAAATGTTATTTTACATTCAGATAACGCCAACGAATTTTATTGTCAGGATATCACAAAATGAGCAGAGGATAAACAAATAATTTTAAGCAAAAAACAACCTTATGATATTGGTGGTAATGTATTATCTGAAAACTGATTTTCTCATTTATCTCAAGAATGACTACCTAAAGGATCAAATCAATATTTATCCATCAATGAAGCTATAAATGATGTAAATCAATATGTTATGTTTTATAATTATGAAAGAATACATTCTAAATTTCTAAAACCACCAATTTTACAAATTAAAATTTAGAATTTTATATCAAAAATGGTCCAGTAATTAAGGGCCAACCACCATTAAATAAACAAATTAGTATTTGTTTATGTGATTCTTTAAAAGAAGCAGGTAAACTTACTGCTTATTATAAAGTACTTGAATTTATAGAAAATGGAGAATTTGATAATGAATAAATGTGAACATGAAGATGTAAGTATTGAATTAATATTTAGATTAAAATTAGTTGATTTTGAATAATGAATAAAGAAAAATTACTTAAATATTTAAAAAATTTATTTATGGAAACTGATAATTGGGAAAAACAAATAATTATTTCAATGAATTTAATAATACGTCAAGAACTTATTAAAAAAATAGAAAATGGAGACTTTGATTAATGAATAAAGATAATTTAAAACCATGCAAACATTATATATATTATAACGTAGAATATTATTATTTTGGAGAATGTGATATGTGTGATGAAGAAAAGGATGTGAAATAATGACTAAATGAGATTTAGCAAAATGATTAATGGAACAATGATTAGAAGCCAGAAAAAATAATGATAAAGAATATATGCGAATAATACAAGATAGTTTTAATGAATTTGATTGAGAATAAAAGGATGTGAAATAATGAGAAATATTAGAACTGAATGATTTTATAATGAAAAAAGTCCAAAAGAAATAAAATGTCCAACAGTTGGATTATTAAAAAATAAAGAAGATGCTTTATGTTATTTATTAGCATTAAATTTATATCCAAAATTATATCCACAAGATATTTTTTATTCATGAATATTAGAAAATAATCAAACTGGATATTTAATTATAGTTGGTAATAATAGAGATACAGTAGGAAATATGCAATTTAAATTTATAAAAGGAGAATAAAAAAATGCCAAATACAGAAAACCAAAACTCAAATTATACTTTATTAAAATTAATAAGAACTGGAATATCACCATTATCAGCAATGATAGGTACCAGTGCTTATTATGGGCAATTAATAGGAAATCCTATTCTAGGTAGTATAAATGCTTTATTATTTTCAAAAAAATTAGGAATTGATATATGAAATTTAAATCAAATGCCAAGTTCAAAAACTAAATTATTAAATAGTTCTAAAAAAATAGCATTAGGATTAGGAACAATTGGCTTAGCAAATTATGCTAAATTTACTAATTCTTCAATTAACCCTAATCCAACTGAAAGTCCAATAACTACTACTACTATTGACCCATTTCCACCAGATTTGAGACAAAACATAATTTTTATGGGACAAAATAGTGAATTTATGGGACAAATGGATTGAGATACTTATATTTCATTAAATGCTTATGGTATATCAAATCTTATTAATGGAATTCTAGAATTAATACCTAATAAATTTGAAGCAATAAGAAAAATATGTAATATGGCAACTGGTGGTTGTTTGATTAGTAGTGGTGTTGCTATGGGGATAAATAATGATTTTAATAATGCTTATGCAGTACCTACCATAATTGCTGGTGCAAGTGAAATAATCCATAATTTACTTCCAATAGAAACAAATCATAGTAGAGAAATGCAAGAAACTTCATTTACAAATGAAACTGCAAGATTAATTAATGATAATAGATTTACTATTAATAGTGAAACAAGTAGTCAATATGGAACTAATATGAGTGATGTAATTTTAGATAATGCTTCATTAAATTGAGATTATAATCACATGAGTTTATAAATAAGTAAAAATGCCTATTAAAGGCATTTTTTTATTATTAATAAATACTTTTTACTTCTGGTTGTTTATTAATAGAATTTAATTTAGTTTGTAATTTATTAATTTTATTTTGTTTTTTAAGTGCTTTTTTATTAGGGTCTGTTAAAGATTTACCAAAAGCAATAAATGCTTTTCCTAATTTAATTAAAACATAACCCCCATTAATACATAAATTAGCAACTATAATAATTGTTGTAGTATCCATATTAAATCACCACCTTTCTAAAATATTTGATTAATTTTTAATATAATTTTTACAATAATAAATATAATTAAACCAGCAGTTGCTGATGATAGAATTACTCCAATTAAACCTAAAATAATCTTTATAATTTTAAAAAACATAATACTATTCCTGTAATTCTTCTAATTTTAAAAGTTGACCATATCTTGTAGGGTCACTAACAATAGCAATGGTATCATTTTGCATTTGTAAAGAAATTATTATTCTATCATTAACTTTATCTCAATATAATGTTTGAACATCAGTATTCAATTCACCGTATAAAAATTCTTTAGACATAAAAGCAAATTTCTTATTACTTGATTGACTTTCAAAATTATAATAAATTTTATATTTAGTATTTGATTTAAAAGTATATTTAATATGATTTATATTAACTTTTGTTCCTACTTCTTTTCATTGTGGAATACTTGGACTTGGTGTTGGAGTATTTGGTAATTCAATATTAATCTCATTATTTTTTAATTCATTTATTTTTAAAGTATGACTTGTAATTTTTATAGGTTGAATAATATCTACTTTAACTGTATTTTGTAATTCTTCTAATGAAAAAATATTTGCATATTTTTCATTTCCACCTTCTAAAATTAATTGTCATTTATTAATATCTAATAATTGTAAATATAAAATACCTTCTTCATTATTAATTAAACCTTTTGTAAGAAATATTTTACTTCCATGTATTCCACCTAAATAATTACCTGTTTTAAATTCTACTGTTATTCTTGTATTTACTTGATGAAATGGTGGAGATTCCCATGTAATAATTACTCTATAAAGAGTATTAAAAGCAAGATTAAAATCACCATATTTACGATTATTTATACTTTTACCTATTATTTTTCAATTTTCTTTATCTTGTTTTTTATCAATATTAGTTTTATTTTCATTAATAGCACCAACAATAGTTTTATTAGTAGTTTCTAATCTTCCATAAGTATTATTAAGCAATAATGAGATAGCAAGAGAACTATTTGAACTATCATTTATTCATAATTGGTCTCTATCATCTTTATATGTAAAATATCCTTTCATAAAAACAGATTTTTTATAATAATTAGTTAAATCTGGTATTTTATTATCAACATATTCTTTGTTAGTTGCATCAGTTTCAAAAGTAGGTGTTCCAACATCAATAATTCTTTTATTATTAGCAATAATACCTTTATCATCTTTTAATTTAACAAAATTAATATTATCTTTATCAACTTCTCATAATGAATCAATATTACTATCAACATGAATTTTTAATTTAGGTATAGTATCACTAACATTATCTATTTTTATACCAGTACCTTCAATTAAACTCATTTTTTGTAAAAATGTTTTATTACCAGAATCTCAAGTAATTAGTTTAGTATCACTTTCATCAAAAATACTAGGAGTATTAAAATTATCTGTATTACATGAAATAGGATTATTAATTGCTTTTCTTGGAGTATGTAAATTTGCTTGTTGTAATAAATTATATACTTCCATTAATACATAATCTGGTTCACTTGGGGGACTAATACTACTTGATAAACCATTACCACTAATAGATACTGAACTTCTTATAAATGCCATTCCAACTGTTAAATAATAAATAGTCATTCTTGCTGTTGCTCTTTTAGTTAATTGTTTTTGAGTTTCATTTAAATTATTAAATCCAGTTTGTTCAATTAAATTACCAGTAATAGTATTAATACGTTCACTTGATATAGCAATTGCCATAATAGTAAAATCAGTTTTAGTATTATCAGTAGTAGTTTGGTCAGCATCTGGTATAAAACCATATATAGTTTTTAAATCATCTTTTGTAATATAATTTAAATTTACATTTCAATCAATATTATTTTTGTTTTCCATAATTTTTAAACCTTCCATATCCTTGTACTGCTTGTGATTTATTAACTGTACTAATAACTGATTTATTAGGTTTAGTTACTGCTCTATTTAATTGACTAACATTTCTTCTAACAGTAGCATTCATTTCTTTTTTAGTTTTATTTACTCCACCTAAATATTCTCTTATAAAAACACTATTAGCACCAGTTCCATAAGCACCCATAGATTTACACATATCAATTCAAGTTTCTCTTGAAACATTAAAATAATCATAACTTTTAGATAAATTAGTTCTATAAGTTAATGTAGCAATACCATAAGTACCAGATTGTGCTTGTACTACTGGAGTTCATATACCACCAGCAAGAGCAGAACTTGAAAGATTTACATAAACTCCAATCATAGAATCATAATCTTCTTGTGTTAAAGAATTCATTATTATTTCTTTACCTTTATCCATTAATGACTTACCATTTAAATATTGTTTTTGAATATGTTGTAATTTAGCAATATTATTATTAGTAATATGTGTCATTATTTTTTTATGAATTACTGGTAAATTTGTTAATTTTTGTAAAACTTGTTGAAATTCTGATAATTCTTTTTGTGATTTACCTTGTCCTAAAATTTTTGACATTAATTGATTTTTTAATATTCCTGCTGGATTTTTTAAAAAACTATTAAATAATGAATTATTTTTTTTAAATTTTTCTATTAATTCAGCAGTTTGAATATCACTAACAGCAGTTTCTAATATTATTCTTAAAAGTAAAATAATAGGCATTTAAATTACTTCTTTGTAAAAGTTACTTGTAAAGAACCATCATATAAATTTTTACCTTCAACATTAGCACTTGTTGCTGTTAAATCTGAAAAATTAGCATTACCTTTTCGATAATTAGGATTTTTAGCAATAACTGCTTTTTCTACTTCATCTGCAGTTGGTGTTGCACCAGCCATAGTAATAGCACCTAAATTAGTAAATTCAATTGCTGTTGCAATATCTATACTTGAAGTAACTGTAAATCCTTTAACTAAATCTGGTCTTAATGCTTTACCATCACTTACTAAAAACTTATGAAAGTTTTTAATATTACCATTAGTTTGTAAAATAAATGTATTATCAAGACCACGATTAAACGGAAATGCCAATGCTTCTTTATGCACTAATACAGCATCACAACCCCTAAAGTCAAATCCTTCTTGTTTATCAATAACTCCAGCTGGATAATTTCTTCCTAATCATGGACATTCTATAATTTTAATACCACCAATTTCTAATACTTTACCACTAGCTAATGCTTCACTAGAACTTTCACTACCTAAATTAGCATTTGCTAATAAAACTAACGGTTTAAAAAAACTAGATACTCATAATGTATAATCTTCTTCATTTGTACCAATATATTCATCAGTAATTCTTGCTTTTAAAGTTGCTAATGTAGTTGAGATTTTTAATCATAATAATGCTCTATAATCATCTGTTTTAGGATTAGTTGGTAATGTAATATTAATAATGCCATTTTCGTTTGCTGTTTTAACTGCTAATTGAAGTAATTTAGCAACTAAATATACTTCTACTGATTTTGCTTTTGCATCAATTCAACCAGAAACATAACTATCACCCATAGTAATTCCACCATCTTCAAATTTAGCACCTAATCTTTTTAAATCTAATGTTTCAATTTCATAATTAATTTCTTTTGATTTATTTAAAAGAATTTGTTCTGTTCTAATTGCTGTTACATCATTTTCACCAGCACCACGTTTATAATCTTGTGTAATATTACGTTTTGTAACATCATAAATAGCAGTACCAGCATCTAATTGTTCTCTATTCTCTACTGTTGCATTAATTAATGCTACTCTTTTTGATAATAAAACTTTTAAATTTTTAAGATATTTAACTGATAAATCTGCTTTACCACTAGGTGTACTAGGGTCATTAATTGTTGTTGATTGTGTTGTAATAATTGCCATATTTATTCTCCTTTAATTTGTTTTAAATCATTTAATACTTGTTTTTCAAAATTAAGTATTTTTTCTAAACAATTGATACTTTTTTCATATCCTTTAATACTTTCTAAAGTATTTATTATTTCTATACGAGTACTTCTAGTAATATTAAAAATATCAGGATAATCACTTTGAATATTTTCATATTTTTTATTAAATTCTTTAATAGTCATATTTAACCTACCATTCCGAATGTACTACTATCTACATCTTCTTTTTTATTTTCTTTAAATTTATCTTTTACATCTAAAGAATTACTAATATTTGTATCTTTATTTTTATTAAATAAATGTGGAAAATCTTTATTTAATAATGATAATTCTTCTTCAATATCATCTTTATCTCCAAGATATCTTTTTAATAAATTAATATTTTCTTGTGATAAATCATATTTTTTATAACTTTCTGAATGTCTAATTTCTCTATCTTTATCAGTTTTTTCTTTATATAAAGCATTATATTTTTCTTCTAATTCTTTATATTTATCTTCTAAAGTTGGTTCTTTAGATTCTTCAGTTTCTGGTTCTTTTGATTCAGTTTCTACTTGTTTTGATTCATTTTCTTCGGGTTTTGATTCAGTTTCTGTTGAATTTGATTCAGTTTCTTGTTCTTCATCTTTTTCTTTTTCTTCCATATTATTACCTTCTTTCATTTCATTTTCATTTAACATAATTACCACCACCTTTTTAATTGTTATGTCACTCTTGGTGAAATTTGTATATTATTAAAGTTAATATTGCTAATTATTTCACTAGTTAAATAATCTGTATTAATATGTAAACTACTAATTAAATTTATAGTTATGTTTAGTTTAGTACCTACAAAAGACATAACTAATCATACCTGTATAAAAGTGACTCTTTTATCATCTGCACTAGCATTATTATTTGTATCTCCAATTAATACTGAATAATATTTATTACTATCAAGTTCATTTTTTATATAATAATCTTTTAAACTAGGATATAAAAGAATTTCTACTTTAAACTTACAATTATTTCCTTCGTGTTCTTGATTATCATTATAGTGATAGTAAGTTTCTGGATTATTTTCATGAAAATAAGGTATATATTCTCCTATGAATTGAGGTATATCTTTTAAATCAGGAATGATAAATGAATTACTACTATTAAAGGTATTATTTTTATTTCCTTCAATTGCCGATATACTAATATTTCAATTTAATTCCAAATTTTTATAATCGTTGAGAAAATCTTGTATATTTTGATAACCATATTCTGTTATATCAATTGAAATATCTTTTATTCATGACTGATAATTAGTATTATTTGGATAAATAAAATATTGATAACGTTTAGAAATATCTGATACAAACGGAGAAGTAAAATGATTATTTAATGCTTTACCAGATAAATCTATGAATATTGAATGTGGTATTTCTGTTGGTGGTGGTGGATTAACTGCTTTTGGATAATTATATTTATTTTTAAAACTATAAGTATTATTTGCTAATAAAAAATTATTCTTAATTAATCTTATATTACCACTTGCTTTACCAACTGTTTGATACGTTCCTGCTCAAATACTAAAATCATCACTTACAGCCCCTTCGTAATCATTTGGCATACTATAAAATGTTAATTTGAAATTACATTTTCCTTGAACTAAAATATCAATCATATCTATATAAAAACCACTATAATTATCATTACCAAAAATTGGTGATTGTAAGTCAAAATCTTCTACTGGTGGTAATAAATAGATTTGTTGATTATTATTTGGATTAATTTGTGATATATTAACTAGATTCATATATTTACTATCAACAATATTATTATTATCAATATCATAAGTTGAAAGTTTAATGTTATCCGTTAAATTAAACGTAAAACTTGTCATATGACTTGATGTTCCTAAAATTGCTGGTAATGAATCGGGTGTGCCATTTCTAAAAACATCATACGGCATAATATTTTTTTCTTTTGCACTTGAATAAATAACGTTTGTATAAAATTTATATAATTCTGCACTCATAAAAAAATTAACAATATCAAATCTTGGTATTAATAAATTTGAAACTTTTTTAAATCCTATATTCATCCCACCAGTAAACCCACTAAAAAAACTGCCAAATACTGGTATAGTATTTAATTGAATTTTAACCGTTTCTCTTATTGATAAAGGGATTTCATTCATAGAATTATAAATAAAATACATTAAAGCATTTAAATTTCTTAAATTTTTAAATTTTAAATTATTAATAATATAACCATTAATTTGACCTCTTATTTTTTTATTATTTTTATTAAAATATACAAAATAAGGATTACCAATAGTATAAAATTTATCAGTATCTAAGTTTACTCCATTTAAAAAATTGCTATCTCAATAAGGAATATATTTACCAGTTTCAGTGTCAATTTTGTTTGTAGATGTTGTTTTTTCAACATCAGTTAATATATGACCTTCAAAAGTTTTTTTCGCACCATCATCATACATTGGTGCTATTACTTCTTGCCATTGTTGATAAGTATCAACTGTTGATTTTGCTCCTACTGTTAAAACATAATTAGTTTCTGGCAAAGCACTAAAACTAACTGGGTCATATGTAGATGCTTGATAATTTAAAGGAAAAATTAAATGTGTAGGATTCATAGTAATTTCTTTATTATCATTTTTATTAATATTTCTACCCCATAATCCAATTCCTATTTTTCCAACTGTTCCATAAAAAGTAATTTGTGCATGTGTAACTGGTCTTGGTGGCAAGTAATCTTGGTCTAATATAATATTGTTGTTTAAATCCAATGTAGGTATTGCAACTGGCTCACCAACTGCACCTAATTGCACATATTGATTAATTGCTAAACCACTTGTTGATAATTTATCATTTAAACTACTAAAAGTACATTGAATATATGCTAATTCTTTATTTTCATTATTATAAGTTTTACTTGCAACTTCAAGAATATATCATTGTCTATCAACTTTAATTGATTTATCATTATTTATAACTTTATTAATTTCTGGAATCATATATAACTTATATAAATTTGAAACAATATTATTAATAAAATTAAAATTCTTTGGTTCATTTGGAATATTAATAACTACATTTTTAATTGCTTGTTCTTGAATGAAACTATTATCATTGGGAGTTGCTGAATAAGTAATACCTAATTGGTCACTTAAAATATTTCCATAAAATACATCACCAACTTTTAAAACCTTTTTACCAGTAGAATCTATTGTTTTTAAATCTGGTTCTATTAAATCAAAACTATTATCTCATACAGATAATATTGCTTCTCTACCAGTAAAGATTTTACTAAAACTAGTATAATCATTAGGTATTGAAGTTGGTGGTTTATATCCCGTTTCTGTTGAATTTATAGCACCTAAAATAATAGTAAAAGGACATACACGAAATTGTAAATCTTTATTTTGTGTAAAATCTTTTTCAATTTCACCAGTTGATTTTCAAACTGTTTTAATTAATTGATGATTTATTTTCGGTATCATTTTTAGTTTCTCCATCAATATCTTTTACTAACTTATTATCAAAATCAATTTCTTCTTTTCTCATTCTTCTATTTTCTTCAAGAATGTTCATTGCTTCTTCTTCACTAACACCTTCTTCTTGCACAAGAATACGTTTTCTGTTAGTTAAATCTAATGCTAATTTTCTCTCATTAATTTCTAATGATTTTAATCTATCTATAATAGTATTTTCTTTAATTTCAAATGTTCATTTAGATTTATCACCATCTAATCCCATTAATATAAAACATCTTTGAAATATTTCATTTCAATCACTTTGATTTAAAGTTCTTTTAATTCTTGTAGTTTCCATATCTCTTGAATTAGTAATTAATACTTCTGCTTCTGTTTTTTGACTTGTAGTATCATTTACTGGACTATATCCACTACCCTCAAATGCTTTATCAATAATAAATTGTATAAAATCTGCATATTTATCTAATATTGGATTACCTTGTAATATTGCAATTGGTGGTGTTCCACTAGTACTTCCTAAACTTCTTAAATTTGCTTGTAAAATAAATTTACCTATTAATTTTTTTAAATCAAAAGCAGTTTTAGATTGATTTATTTCTTGTTCAGTAATATCTAAAAATACACGAGTAACATTACATTCAAGTTCATGGTTAATTGATTCAAATGTTTTATTTAATAATTCTTGTAATTTTTTAATTGGTGTCATATCTGGATAATAATCACCAATAACTCCACCAAAGAAATTCTTTTTAGGCAAATTTTGCATAAATTTAACTGGAATAATACCTAAATTATGATTTTCTATTAATGGTAATTTTAAATCATCACTTATTTTTTCTTGTAAACCATCTAATGTAATAAAATCACTAGTAAAATATCTAATTATTTGATTTTGAGTATATGTTGTTTTAACATAAATACTTTGGTCATCATATTGTAACCTTGACCATGTTGATGCACTATATTCAGTTTCTAATACTCTTGCTACTCTTGATTGAGCATATGGTTGAGCAAAATTTAATGAAATTCTACCAGTTTTACTTCTATCAATTTGAACAATACTATAACCATAACCAGATTTAATATGACAATCTTGATAAAATAATGAATCAAAATTATTTCATTCTTTTAATTTTTCAATTGCTCTTTTATAATCATCATCTTCACTTGTTAAAGTATAACCATTACCCCAAAGTAATTTAGAAGCATGATTTGCTATAATTTCTTGAAGATTTATCATACATCAATTAGGAGTTAATATTTCAGTATTATGATTATTCATATGTTACTTCCTTTCAAAATAAGGATTTATATTTGCACTTAAATTTCTAATATATGGTTCTATAGCATAATCAAATGCATCACGTAAATGGTCATTACCCGCTAATGGTATTTGTTTAATACTTTTAGGGTCTCATACAGCCAATCTAAATTCATCTAATAATGATTGTGCATTCATACTAATATTTAAGCGTTCTGATGCCATTAAAGCAACATTCTTACCTATTCTAAACTCAAGTCTTAATTTCACACAATCTTTAAAATATAGCCATGAATTAACTTGATATTTAATTGCTGTATCATTTAACATTTCAATAAATGTATAATTACTAAAATCACAATATACAGTTAAACCATATTCATATAACAAATTATTTTCTTTTGCTAATTTAATATAAAACTCTACTACTAATCTTGCTAATTGCTTATTATCATAACGTATTAATTTATTTTCTATTTTTAAACAATCAATAACATTAACAAATTTAAAATTATAATCAAAACCTATTAATACACATGCTAAAGCATCATCTTTAAACCCATAATCTAATCCAGCACTAAATCTATAACTTGGTTGTAATAAACGTGATATCTTATGAATAAGATGTGAATATATTCCACCAGATTCATAACCTACTAATCCATGACTTCTTACTCTTGCAGATATTGGGTCTAATTTTTCTATTTCTAATAATTGATGCTTATCACTATCTTTTAAATGAGTATTTAATTTTCAATTTTGATAATGATAAATAGTATTATCAATAATAGTAAATTGTTCATATTCATTAATAATTTGTTTTTCATTTTGTGGACAAGCATTTATAGTTTTTTTAATAAATTCATTAAGAATTGACCAAGGATTACAACTTTCAATTTCTAATAATTGATTTGCACCTCTTATTGCATCTTTTAAATCTTGATAATCATTTTCAGTAATTTCATATCTTTCATCACTTCATATAATTACATAATCATATAAATAATTACTTGCTAATCCAGTTAATTTAACATTACTATTATCTTGTGAATGTAAATATTTACAAGTTATTTTACTACCATTAAATTCAATAGTTTTTTTAGTTTCACTAATAATAAAATTAATACTAGGATAGGTTGCTCTAATAATTTGCTTTAATTCTTGTCAACTATCATTTAATTGTTTTGACATATTACGAATTAAATAAGCATGAATATTAATATTTTCTAACATTAATAAAATACCAAGAAATTCAATATCACTAAATGTTTTACCAGATTTACGACTACCTAATTGTTTAATTTTAGTAATATTTAAAGGTTGTTTTAAATACATTCTTTTAGCAATATCTAATAAATAACCAAAATTACTTAACATTTATTCTTACCTTTATTTTCTAAACTAATTGCTATAGGGGCTGTATTATCACTACTTTTTATATCAATTTTTGTAGATAAATGATATTCTTTCACAAATGCTCTTTCTAAATATCATGCAGTATTATTTGCATTTGCTTTTAAATATCTTTGTGTATTAATATGACGTATTTGTAAATATGCTCAATTAATTTGTTGTAAAAAAGTATTTCTCTTTTTTTGTTTTCAACTATAAAGAGTATTTTCTGTAATATCTAAATAAACTAACATACCAATTTTAGTTGGTACTTCTTCAGTTTGTTCACAATGATTAAAATATTCTTCTAATTTTTCTCTTAATGCTTTTGCATCATTAAAAATTGTTCTTATTTTTATTTTTTCTTCTTGCACATAAAATCTCCTTTCATATGCTTTTAAAACGCAAAAATTTATGCTATAATTAATATAATCTTTAAGTTAGAACTTCCGCGTAATAACTTATTAACTTTATTAATTACTTCATATATTTTTTTATTTAATTTTAATTTTTATAATATAATTATAACAAAAAATAGCATTATACTGCTATTTTTTTATTTTTTCTCTTAATTTTAAAAATATCTCTTATAGTTTTTCAAAATTTAAAATTTGGATTTTCTTTTTTAAATATTTTATTTGCTCAAAATAAACCAATAATATTTAATGAAATAAACATAAAAAATATACCCATTTTTTTTTGTCTATGACATAAATTAGTTCCTTTTACACCGATTAATACTAGTGCAAATATTATTAAATATATTGAAAGCGCTATTGCTAATAGTGGTCATTCACCCAATTTTAACATTTTTATTTTCCTTTTCTATTTCTATTTTTCTTTATTGTACATTATTTTATTAAAAAAGAAAAGATAACTAATAAAAGTTATCTTTTAAACGTAAATAGAATTTTCAAGTTATTAAACGTTTGTTAATATTATACTTTAAAACGAAACATTTTTCAACAATAATTTAGTAAATTTGTTAGAATAGTTAGGACAAAAAATCAATAGAAAGGTGTTGAAAAAATGTTTATTTTTAAAGAATTTCTAAAATCTGAAATCACTAATATTTTAGCAAAATATTTTCAAAAAATCCATGATTATGATGAATATTTTTTTCTAAATAGAGATAAAAATCAATATAAAATTGATTCAAGAGTGAATAGAACAGTAAATACTCCAATTGGAATAGGAACTTTTAGACAAAGAGTTTATTGAGATACAATTAATAAAAAATATTATTATCCAATTTATGAAGAATTTGGTATTAAAAAAAGAGCAAGAATTACTAATGATTTATATTTTGATATATTAGATAATTTAATTGAAAATTTAATAAGTAAAAAAGGTTATTTTAATATTCAATCAGAATTTAAATATACTTCTTTTTCTAAAAATCTTATTTCAAGGATTTTTAAAGAAGCAAAAATTGAAAAATGAATACCAGAACAAAAATTTAAAGTATTAGATAATCAAAAATTAAATATATGTGCAGATGATGCTTTTGTAACTTGTTGAGATGAGAATGGTTTAAAGCAACAATATTGTTGTAGACTTTTAACTTTTAATTTAGGAAGAAAAGAAATTTATTCATATAGAAATAAATTAGATAAGAAAATAACTTCATTTATGTTATTTAAAATTGGTAATGGTTTAAATCAACATGAATTATATCAATTTACAACACAAACTATTCTTAATCATTATGATATTAATTTAAATATATTAGGTGTTCAATGAGAATATCATAATTATAATTTAGTTGTTGCTGGTGATGGTGCATTATGAATTAAAGCAATGGCAAGTTGATTGGGATGTTATTATATTTTAGATAAGTTTCATGCATTTAGTTATTTATGAAAGTCTTTTGTTGGAACTCGAGGTAAGAAAAAAGAAACTCATGATTGAACTAAATATATTGAGGGTGCTACTAATTTTTCAAGTGGTGATTGTAATGAATTACTTTCTTTTTTAAAACCTAATGTTAATGAAAAAACTTATAATTATTTTAAAAATAATGCTCATGGTATTGTAAATCAGAATGCTTCTTGAAATATTGGTTGTAGTGCTGAAAGTGATGTATATCATTTTTTAAAATCTTTAACTAATGGAGCAAAAATATATAATTATCAAACATTAAATAATATGTTAATAGCAAAAGCAAATTATTTAAACACTAGAAGTTATATTAATAGTACTTAATAAGTTAAAACTTCATATTTTTTAATTCTAATTTTAAGATTAGTATTTTTGTGTTATTTAAATGTATTTTTTAAATTATATTTTTTAGTATTTTTAAATTTTATGGTATAATTTAATTAACAAATCATAGAATTTTCAAGTTATATTGTAAATGTTATTGAATTCTATGGGTTAAACTTATACGTCCGATTCTTAAGACATATTCCGTAATTAAATTTTTTAAAAGTCAATTAATAATTTTAAAATTTATTTTATAATTTTGTTATTAACAATAAATTTAGAAAAGTGTTGATAAAAATGATTTTTGAAAATTTAAAAAAATTAAAAAATGAAGAATTTTACAGATATTTTGGTATAAAACGTTTTCATTTTAATGAAATGTTAGAAAAATTAATTGAAATAGAAAAATTAGAAAAAAATAAAGGTCGAAAAAATAAACTTTCAGTAGAAGAAAGATTAATGATGACTTTATTATACTGAAAAGAATATTATACTTTTTTTCAAATGAGTATTAAATCTAAAATGAGCCCATCAAGTTGTTTTCGAAATATTACTTGAGTAGAAAATAAACTTAGTAACCACAAAGATTACCAATTTTTAAAAGAAAGATATAAATTAAAAATTGATAAAAAACAAGAAAATTCAAATGAATTTCAATTTTATTTAATTGTTTCAACTGAGATTGAAATTGAAAGACCAACTAAAAAAAACTACAGTTAGAATATTTTTCTGGTAAAAGTTGAATGTATTCTATAAAATTTCAAATTGTATATGATTTTTTTAATAAAAAAATTGTTGATATTTTTGCTGATAATGGTAAAGTGCATGATTTTCAAATATTAAAAAATTCAAATCTTGAATTTTCAGAAAAAACAATAATTATTGGTGATTTAGGATATCAAGGTATACAAAATATTTATAAAATACAATAATACCAATTAAAAGAACTAAAAATAAAAAATTAACTAAACAAGAAAGAAAATACAATAAGATTGTATCTAAAATTAGAATTAAAGTTGAACATGTCTTTGCTTGATTGAAAAGATTCAAAATTTTAGTAAATAAATGTAGAAAATCTAAATTTAGACTTATGTACTTAAGATTTAACTTACTTTGTGAAATTTTTAATAAAATAAAACCATTAAAATAAAAAAAATATTAAAAATATTTTTTTAAAATTTAAATTTTTATCGAGTTAATATAAAAATATTATTAACAATTTTTTGTTTAAAATGTAAACTCATTTTTTAAACTATTTTTTCAAAAAATATTTATTTCTATATTCAATAACACTAAATAGTTTTAAAACAATTTTATTGACAATTAATTAAATTTAATTACGGAATATGTCCTTATTATGAAAATTAAAAAAATGATCGGAAATAAGTATGCATTAATTATTGAAAAAGATGAAATGATTATTAAAACTTTAGAGCAATTTGCTATTAAAGAAAATATAGGAATGGCACAATTCCAAATGATTGGTGCTATTACTAATGTCACTTTAGGCTATATTCCTAAAAAAAGTACTGATTATGTAAAAAAAACTTTTCTTGAACAATATGAATTGTTATCAACAATTGGAACAATCATTTGAGATGAAAAAGATAGAAATAAACCAATTATTCATTGCCATACTACTTTTGGTGATGATAATTTTAACGTAATTGGTGGTCATATGTTAGACGCGAAAGTTGCTATTAAGGCTGAAGTAATAATTGATATTTTAAGTAATGAAAAAATATCACAAGTTATTGATAATAAAAGTAATTTTCATATTTGAAATTTATCTTAATTTAAGGAAAATTATTTAAAAATGGTCATATTATTATTAATATGACCATTTTTTTAAGATTTTCCTAATGAACCAAATTCTGTTAATAACTCTTTAGCTTTAAGTTTAATTGCTTCCATTCCTGGCTTAAAAATTTTTCTAGGATCAAACCCTTTATCTTCATTAAGTTTTCCTTCCGTAACATATTTTTCAATAGCTGCGGCGAACACTTCTTGTAATTCAGTATTAACATTAATTTTACTAATTCCTAAATTAATAGCTTTTTTAACCTGATCTTTTGGAATTCCAGAACCACCATGTAATACCATTAGCTTATTTGAAGCTACTGATAAATTTTTTAACACATCAAAATTTAAACCATCTCAATTTTTAGGATACTTTCCATGAATATTATTTATTCCGGCTGCTAAAAAGTCAATTCCTAAAGCTGCTAATGATTTACAATCTTCTTCACTAGCAATCTCACCACTACCAATAACTCCATCTTCTTCACCACCAATAGTACCTGCTTCTGCTTCAACAGATGCATTTTTTTTCTTAGCATAAGCAACTACTTCTTTGGTACCTTTTATATTTTCATTAAAATCTAAATGAGAACCATCAAACATAACAGAACTAAAACCAGCATCTAATGCTTTCTTACAAGAATCTACTGATTGACCATGATCTAAATGTAATGCCACTGGAATAGTAATATTTAAATCATTCAATAACGCTAAAGTCATACTAGCAACTGTGTTAAATCCACCCATGTATTTAATAGCACCTTCTGAAACACCTAAAATAACAGATGATTTAGTTTCTTGTGCAACTTCAAGAATAGATCTTGTTCATTCTAAATTATTAATATTAAAGTGAGCAACGGCATATTTACCTGCTTTTGCTTTATCAATCATATTTTTTGCACTAACAAATTTATTCATTTCTTTTCCTTCTTTCTTAAAATATTATAACCTTATATTATATATTTTCATAAAAAATCTAGTTGCATATATATTTTGAGAATATACAATTCATAAAAATTATAACAATTTTAAAATTAAATTTTCTTACTTTATCATTATTTTTTAATAATACTTTTAATTAATCCTAAAAATAAAGGATTTGGTTTATTAATTCTTGATGTGAACTCAGGATGAAACTGACTTGCAATAAAGAATGGATGTACTTCTTTTGGCAACTCAATCACTTCTACCAAATCTTCTTTATTATATATACCACTAAAAATTAATCCATTTTTTGCAAGTAATGTTTTATAACTATTATTAAATTCATAACGATGACGATGACGTTCAATAATAATAGTTTGTTTATAAAGAGATTTTGCTAATGAATCATCAATTAAAGTGGTTGGATAATTACCCAATCTTAAAGTTCCCCCGATTTGATCATTTTTATTTTTGCCACGTAATAAATCAAAAATAGGATTTTTAGTTTTTTCATTAAATTCAGTAGAATTAGCATCTTGTAAATTACATACATTACGAGCATATTCAATACAAGCTAACTGCATACCTAAACATAATCCCAAGAAAGGAACTTTATTAACTCGAGTATAATTAATTGCATTGATTTTGCCTTCAACACCACGATTACCAAAACCACCAGGAACAATTATTGCTTGGAAAGGAGAAAGCATAGAATTAATGTTTTTACTATCTAAACTTTCAGCGTTAATAATTTTATAATTAACTTTAGTATTAAGACTATAACCTGCAATTTTCAATGATTCAATTACTGATAAGTAAGCATCACTTAAATTCGAATATTTTGCCACAATACCAACAGTAACTTCTTGATTAATATTATCTAACTTTTTAACAATTGTATGTCATTCTGCCATATCTGGTTTAGTTTTATTTAATTTTAATAATTCTGAAACTACTTCATCAATTTTTTGTTGTTCTAAAGATAATGGCACTTTATAAATATTATCACAATCAGGAATTGCTAAAACATGCCTGCGTTTAATATTACAAAATAAAGATAATTTATCAAAAATATGATCAGGTGGCATAGTTTCACTACGACAAACCAAAATATCAGGTTGAATACCTAATGATAATATTTCTTTTACTGAATGTTGACTGGGTTTCGTTTTAAATTCACCAACCGAATGTAAATAAGGAATTAATGTAGTATGAATAACAATAACATTTTCATGACCTTTTTCGTTTTTAACTTGTCTAATGGCTTCAATAAAAGCTAATGATTCAATATCACCAACTGTTCCACCAATTTCGGTAATAATAACATCAGCCTTACTATTAATTGCGGAATTAAAAATATGTTTTTTAATTTCATCAGTAACATGTGGTACAACTTGTACAGTTTTCCCTTCATAAAAACCATCGCGTTCCTTTTTTAAAACAGTTTGGTATACTTTTCCGGCAGTAATATTGGAGTCTCTAGTCAGATTTTCATCAATAAAACGTTCATAATGACCTAAATCTAAATCAGTTTCAGCACCATCACTAGTTACATATACTTCACCATGTTGATAAGGACTCATAGTACCTGGGTCAACATTAATATAAGGGTCAAATTTTTGCATAAAAATCTTAATATTTTTTTGCTTTAATATACGCCCAAGCGATGCTGCTGTAATTCCTTTACCTAAAGATGATACAACACCACCAGTAATAAATATATACTTTGAATTCATTAGTTTTCTCCTAAATATTAAAATAATATCATTATTATTCATCATCATAACTATCTTCTAATGGTTGAATACTAATGGTATTTAAATCATCATCTTCATCTTCTACGTCTTCACTTAAATCTATAGTTTCATCATTATCTGTAACTGTTTCAGTACTATCAATTTCTTCTTTTGTATTACTTGGAATTTCTACTCTTGTCATATGTTTTTTAATTTCCTCTAATGAGACTTCATTACGTGGATATCAAAGTTTATCATTTTTTAAGAAAAAATTGGTATTTAAAATAATTCCAGTATAAAGTTCACCAGCAATTTTTTCTTCATCTTCTTTAGAAATATTACATTGTTTTTTAACATGTGTTCAAATTTCATTAAAACTGCTTTTTTTCTTTTTGCATAAAAAACTATATGCTACTTCTACTAATGTTTGTTTGTTTTGCATTTCTTAATCACCTTCTAAATTGTATATTATAAATAATAAAAAATATATTTTTTACATCTTTTTAGGCGCATCCACACCAATTAAATTTAAAGCATTTGCCATTATTTGTTTTATTGCTAAAACTAATGTTAATCGTTGAATTGTTAATTGTTGATCTTCACTAATAACTTTATGTTTATTATAATAAGAATGAAATAACTTAGCTAATTTTTGAATATAATTTGTAAGCAAATGTGGTTGATGCTGTTTTTCAATTTTTTGCAAAATAATTATATATTCATCTAATGTAATCAATAATTCTTTTTCCTTTTGTTCTGTTAATAAATTAATACTATTTGCAATTTCAAATTTTGGATAATTCTCTATAATTTGATTTATACGCGCATGAACATATTGAGCATAATAAACAGGATTTTCGTTAGATTGTTGTTTAGCAAGTGCTAAATCAATATCAAGATGTGATTCAACTGATCTTGATACTAAAAAATAACGTAAAGCATCCTTTCCAATTAAATCTATCATATGTCTTAAAGTTATTGATGTTCCTGCTCTTTTTGACATTTTTTGTTCTTTACCATTATCAATAACCTTTACCATTTGCATACATAAAATATCAAGTTTAGTGGCATCATTATTAAGCATATATAATCCCGCTTTAATTCGTGGAATATAGCCATAATGATCTGCTCCTCAAATATTAATTAACACATCACTACGTTGAAATTTAATATGATGATAAGCTAAGTCAGGAAGCATATATGTATAAGTTTTGTCTTTCTTAACAATTACACGATCTTTATCATCTTCAAATAAAGTAGTTTTTAAAAAAATAGCACCATCAAGTTGATAAGTATTGCCTTGCATTTCAAATTGTTTGATTAAATTAGAAATAATATTTTCTTTATATAAAAATGATTCAGAAAATCAAATATTAATTTTAACTTTAAATTTTTTTAAATCTTTTTTAATTTCTGAAAGCATATAATTAATACCAAATTCTTTAAAAATTAAAGAAGAAGTTTCATCAAAAGGTTTATTTGCAAATTTATTACCATTTAATTTCAAAAATGATTGTGCAGCAGCTAAAATTTCAGAACCACGATAACTTTCTTTTGGTAATTCAACAGCATTGCCACAAAGATTTTGATAATTTATGAAAATTGAATTGGCCAAAACATTAATTTGATTACCAGCATCATTAATATAGTATTCTCTAACTATATTATATCCTCTATGTTCTAATATATTAGCTAAACTATCACCAATAGCCGCATTTCTTGCATGTCCTAAATGTAAAAGTCCGGTTGGATTAGCACTAATAAATTCAATATTATAAGTAATATTTTTTTTATTAGATTGACCATATAATGATTTCTCATTAATAATTTTCATTAATAACAAACTAAATACTTCAACATTAATATTAATATTAATAAAACCAGGAGTAATATAATCAATTTTTTTAATTAATGGGTGTTTCTGATGAATATTTTTAACTATAATTTCAGCAATGTCTAATGGTTTTTGTTTATATTTTTTTGCTAATATCATTGCTATTGATGTAGAATAATCACCTAAGTCATTATTTTTATTAATTTCAATAACAACCTGATTCAATTCTATTTCATAATTTGCAAATGCTACTGCATCAAGAATAATAGTAGTGAGTTCATTAATAACATAACTGTCCACAGTTCAGACCCCTTTCAATATCTAAAATATTATACTCATAAATTTAATTTATATCATATAAAAAAGTAAAAATAAATACTTTTTTATAAAAGTTGTTCAATTGTATCATTAACATACTGTATAAATCCAATTCTGATTAAAAATTCCAAAATAGCAACATCATTGTAATTTAAATCAATTAATTCTTGATAGTTACCAAAAATTTGATTATCAAGCACATTTCTTAATTTATCATTATTTTTTTTTGGATCATCTTCGATTTTAATTCCTGAAACTTTAACTAATTCTAAATCAATTTTTTTTGCATTTTAACTTTAGTATTATCATCTTTATATAATTCTATTAATTTTAAATATAATTCTTGTAATAAACTTAAAGCCTTGACAAAATTACTTAGTAATTCTTGTTCATTAATTATATACGAATTTAAATTATGAAAATAATTATGATTTATCTCAGCTTCATATCTTGCTGCTTGACCGCCAGGATTAATTTGTTCAAAATAACGCAAACGTTCTCTTAAGTTTAATAATATTTTACTCATTTCCTCACTTTCAACTCTTGTAGTACTAATTAATTTAATCAATCGTATTAAATTATGAAAATTAAATTTTTTCTTACTAGCTGAAGGTTCAACTTGAATATATTTTCTTAAACAATGCTTTAATTTTAATTCTAACGATTGATATACTGAAAAAAGAGTAATATGAAAATTATCATATCCAATCCCTTTTTTAATATTTAAAATAGCGTTAACTGCATACATATTAGCGCGATCATTATCATTACCCAAAACATTAGTTAAATGCAAAGTTCTTGGAAACTTATTAATCATTGTAAGTAATTTTTCTTTAAATTTAATTTTTAACGTATTATCTTTAAATTTAATTTGATTTATTTTAACTGATTTTAAATCATTATATTCATTACCTATTATAAGGTAGGCAAAAATAGAAAAATAAACAATTACTTTTTCTTTAAAATTTATTCAAGTAAAATTTAAAGTTTTAATAGCATTTTCAATTTTTTCTTTATTAATTAATACACCCAATATCACTATTACTTCTTGCGTTGCTAAATGATACTCATGTGAATTTAAGTAAAAATCTCCTGACGTTAAATCTAAAATATTTGGATACTCAAAAATTTTATTAATTGATTTTAAAATTTTCATAATTACCTCATTTTATAATACTTTTAAATTTCTATTTCTTTTTTAAAAAATAAATTGTATTTGGTGCTTTAATTGGATCTTGCAAAATTTGTGAGATTTTTTCTAAAGTAATATATTCTTCGTTTTTTGTTTTAATAATAATTGGATCTTTTTTAAAATAATAAAGTAAATTTTTTAAATCTTGTTTAACACCAATAACATTAGTGTTATTTTCACTTGTTAATAACAACAATTCATTTTCTCAGTTAAAACAAAATAAAATTACTTTTGATATTTTTACTAACTCATTATCTTTTTCAAAATTAATAATATCTTGCATTAACTTAATTAAAGTAGCATCTGTTCAATTTAAATATGTTTGTATTTCAACGCTTTTTCCCTCAAAAATAGCAATAAAATCATGAATATTGACTTTAAATGAATAAGTTTTATCAAAATATAATTCAGTTATTCTTGAAAATAATTTTTGTAAATTAAGATCAAAAAGAATTCCACTTTTATGATAATAAACTTGAGAATACATATGGAACCTTGTGATTAAATAATTTTCAATAGCAGAAATTGCCTTGTATGAAAAAACTAAACCCTCTTTAATATCAATTATCATATTCGTAATAATTCAATCAATATCAATACTTCCATAACCAACTCCTGTAAAATATCCATCACGCATTAAATAATCAATACGATCACAATCTAATTGCGATGATACCAATTGAATTTGATATTTAGGATAATTTTTATAATCCTTCTTAAGGATACCAATAATAGCATTAATATTAATATTAAATTGTTTTAAAATCATGTTAATTTCAGTACTATTATCATTAATAATAGCACAAGTATAATCTTCATGAGTAAAATTTTCTTTTTTATTAACATTAAGGTTTATGATTTTTTCAAAAGTGTGTGAAAAAGGACCGTGTCCTAAATCATGTAATAAACCAGCAATTTTAATGTTTGTTTTTTCCTCTTTAGTTAATAAAGAAGAGCCTTCAACTTCACTAAGAACACGATTTAATATATGGTAAACACCGATACTATGAACATATCTAGTATGAGTTGCATTAGGAAAAGCAATTTGCACACCACCAAGTTGATTAATTCATCTTAATCTTTGAAATTCTTTACAAGATATTAACGCCTGAATAACGGGTTCGCTGATATTAATATTTTTGTGTATAGCGTCACGAATAAAAGTTACTTTATAATTATTGCTTGACATAAATTTTAACCTCTCATTAATATCTTATAAATTTTAGGTATTATTATTTTTTTATTTTAATAGTAACATAATATAAAATTTTTCTTCTATTTTAGTAATTATTTTGAGTAAAAAGAACAATTTTATAATTTTTATTTATAACAAAAGCAAATATTATATTTTCTAGTATAAGTAATAATATTTATTTTTCTTTAATATTTAAAATTTAATTTAACATTATTAATAATGGTATCATAACCTAATAGTTTAATGGTGCTAACTAAATCAGGTCCATGCATTTGTCCTGTTGTAATAATTCTAATTGGCATAAATAATAATTTACCGTTAACATTAGTTTCTTTTTTAACTTCATTAATAATGTTTTTAATATTATCACTAGTTCAATTTTTACAATCAATAATCTTTTTAATAAATGCTGTACAAACTAAGTTACATTCATTATCATTCAAAAAAGTCTTTGCTTCTATATCTACCTTAAAATTATTTTTAAAAAATAAACTTACCAATTCATTAATTTGACTACCATATTCTAACTGTGATTGATAAATTAATAATACTTCTTTTCATCATTCAATAGTTTTGCTATTTCAATTATATTTTTCTTTAATAAAAGGTGTAACTAAAGCTAAGTATTGTTCAACATTTAATCTTTTAATATAATAATTATTCATTCACACTAATTTTTCTGGATCAAACATACTTGGTGCTTTACTTAAATATTTTGGGGTAAATAATTTAATTAATTGTTCTTTAGTATAAATTTCTTTTTCTTCATGCGAACTTCATCCTAATAAAGCAATAAAATTAAAAATTGCTTCTGGCAAATATCCTTCTTTACGATATTGATGAATAAATTGGATAATGTTACCATCACGTTTTGATAATTTTTTACGTTTATTATTAACAATTAATGTTAAGTGGGCAAAAATTGGCATTTTCCAATTAAAATATTCATAAATAACTAATTGTTTTGGTGTATTTGACAAATGTTCTTCACCACGAAAAACATGACTTATTTCCATTAAATGATCATCAATAACAACAGCAAAATTATAAGTAGCGACTCCATTTGATTTAATAATAATATAATCTCCTAAGTCTACTGAATTAAATTCAACATTACCACGAACTAAATCTTTAATTTTATAACTTTTATTAGTGGGAATTTTAACTCTAATAGCATATGAAATTTTATTTTGTAAATTTTCTTCAATTACAGACTGCTCTAATTTTGAACATGTTCCATCATACTGGAAAGCTAAAATATTTTTATCTGCTTGTTTCTTACGCATTTCTTCTAGATATTGAGGTGTACAAAAACAATAATATGCTTTTTTTTCTTTTATTAGTATTAGTGCATGTTGAATATATATATTTAAACGTTCAGTTTGTTTATAAGGACCATATTTACCTGGTAAATCAATAGTTTCATCAGGAATTATTCCCATTCAACGTAAATTATCTAATTGTGAACTAATTCCATCTTCAATATTACGTTCTAAATCAGTATCTTCAATTCTAACTATAAAATCTCCTTTGTTATTTTTTGCAAATAAATAATTAAATAATGCTGTTCTAGCACCACCAATATGTAAATACCCAGTAGGACTAGGTGCATATCGTACACGAATTTTCATATTTTCACCATCTTTATTTAATTTAAGATTTTTTAATCTTATTAACTTTTTTTTCTACTTTATTAGTCTTTTTTTTAGAATTTAATTTTTTATTATTATTTTTAGAGGATTTCATTATTTTTTTACGATTAGTTTTAGATTGTAATTTTTCATTTACTTCTTCATCAAGAAAAATTGTAATAGTCTGTGTATCATTTGGATCAAATTCATTAGAACTTGGTAATGGTTGTTTTAATTCTGGTTCAAAATCAATTGCTGCTTCAATACGTTGACGATAAAAGTGATATGTTTGAACATTAATTAAATTTAATTTAAGTAATAAAATAACTGCTGCAACAAGTAATGCAAAATAAAAACCAAAAATTGATCAAACAATAGTTGAAGAAACTCAATTTCTATAATAAAAGCTTGGTACTTCAATCGTTCCTCCTCTATTAGGTATTATTTGTGCACTATCATTACTTCATTCACAATAAAGCAATTGACCAGAAAAACTTATCAAAAATCCAACAACAAAAATTATAAAGTTTACAACTAAAAATACAAATTTAAAACGAGGAGATTTTTCAAGAAAAACTCTTGCCGTAAAAATACAACTAATCAAACCGAAACTGCTTACAACTAAACCTATTACTGGTAAATAATAAATTGCAGTATAACTTGAAGGATTAAAACTTGGTGAAGGTTCTGCAATTTCAAAACCATAATAATATAAATCTTTTAAAACTGTATTTTTTGACAAAGCAATTAAAAAAAATAATTCATAAATAATAAATGTGCTTAATAATAAATAAAAACTAATAAACCACCAATTACGAATTCTCATAAATCTGCCCCCCCTTATTTAATATTCAAAGTTTTTTTACTAAATTCCTTTTCTTGTTTTTTATTTTTTTTTAATTCTTGTTTTCTAATTCGTCTTTGTTTTTTTTCCATACTTCTAGTAGTATAAATTTCATAATCTGAGTTCATAAATGTAAACTTTCTACGCATAATTCAAAAAAATAGTTGTGTAATCAAAATTAAAAAAAGACTAAAAATAATAAATATTCTTGCAATAATTGGATTAATTCAATGATAATTTTCATTATATAATATTCCAGATTGTGAAATATAAGTTAATTGTACTTCTGAACTTAACATTACACTAAGAATTAATAATCAAAAAGCAGTATAAAACATTCTACTGCTATACTTTGAAGAGACAATACTTACTCTGGGAGCAAATATTAATAAAATCATACTTACAGTAATTGCAATTAAACAAACAATTGGAGCATAAAATAAAATCAAAATAGGATAATTAAAATCAGTAAGTTTTACATTATATAATTTATATTTTGATACATTAATAGCAGCAAATAAAGAAAAAATAAAAACTGATAAAAAAAGAACTATTGATATTGCCAAATAAACAAAATATGCATTTTTAGTCTTTTGTTCATATGGAATAAAATATGTTTCTTTGTTTTTAATATTATCTAAATCTTTAATTTTCATTATTTTCACCTACTTTATTTTTCATTAGGCAATTCTTCAACTACTAAAATTAAAATAATCGCTGCTATTACTTCACATATTCATACAATTAATGATATTAATGAAAAAAATAGTAATACTGGTATTGATCAAAAAACTAGACTACCGCTTAACATTAATGTTGATAATATTAATGTTGAAATAGCAGTAATTCTAAATGAAGATTTCTTTTTAAGTTTCTTTGCTGGTATCATAAAACAAATAATACTGACTAAAATTGCAATTCCAACATATGATAATGATAAAGCTAATTGCAGTTTACTAAATTCAAACCCCATTTTTTGCCCAACAAATGCATTAACTATTAATAGTATTAAAAAAGCAATACTACCAATAATTTGCACAATTGGTGATCAAAAAAGTAAAGCCCTTGAAACTTTTATTTTATTAAAAACATCAAACTTTTTAGTTTTTTTATTTGGAACATAATTGTTTTCTTGAATGTCAGAATCAGGATTTTGTAAATTACTTTTTAACATAATAATTTTTTCCTTTCTTGCTAGTATATTTTCAAATTAATTATAACAAAACTATAACCTTTTTATAATTAATATTATCTTAAAACTAAACATTAAAAAGGAAATGACAAATATCACCATCTTCAACTATATAATTTTTACCTTCAACTCTCATTTTTCCCTTTTCCTGAACATTTTTTTCACTACCCAATAATTCTATATCTTGATAATTATAAACTTTAAGTCTAATAAAACCTTTCATGAAATCTGTATGAATGATACCAGCACACTCTGGTGCTTTCATTCCTTTAATAAAAGTTCAAGCATGAACTTCTTTGGGTCCAACAGTAAAATAAGTACCTAAATTTAATAGTTTATAAGTTGCTAATACAATTTGATCAATTCCTGATTCAAAAATATTTAACTCTTTAAACATTTCTTTTTTTTCTTCTGCTTCAAATTCAGAAAGTTCACATTCTGTCTTAGCACAAACAACAATTACAGTAATATTTTTTTTGCTCATATATTGTTGTAATTGTTCAACATATTTATTGGTTTTAGTTATTAAATCTTTTTCATTAATATTAGCAATAACAATTATTGGTTTAGCAGTTAAAAAATTATAAGGTTTAATCATTAGTAATTCTTCTGAACTTAACTTTTGATTACGAATAGCAACACCATTGTTTAATTCATTATTAATTTTTTCTAATAAAGCTACCTCAGCAATACCTTGTTTATCTCTAGTTATTTGCGATTTTTTACGAACTTTTTCTTTTCGTTTACTTATTACTTCTTGATCAGCTAACATTAATTCCAATTCAATAATTTCAAAATCATTAATTGGATCAATTTTATTTTCAACATGACTAACATTAATATCATCAAAACAACGAATAACTTCGCATATTGCATCAACTGTTCTAATATTAGCAAGAAATTGATTACCTAATCCTTCACCTTTACTAGCACCTTTGACAAGTCCGGCAATATCATGTAATTCTAAAATTGTTGGTACAATTTTTTGTGGATTAAAGATTTTTATTAAATTTAAAATTCTTGAATCATTGACTGGAACGCTACCAATATTTGGTTTTATAGTAGCGAAAGGATAATTTTCAATTAATACTTGTGAATTGGTAATGGCTTTAAATAATGTTGATTTACCTACATTAGGTAAACCAACGATACCAGCAGTTAACATATAATATACACCTGTTTCTTTTACTTATATGATTACATCGTATCATATAAATTATAAAGAAAAATATAAAATTAATTATCAATTAAGAAAAATTTAATTTTGAAGTTGATTTGGATGGTAATGGTACAGTATTTACTAAATTATTAGATTCATTAATAGTATTACCAGCAAGTTCTTCATCATCGCTTTCATCATCAAAAGGATTTGTACTAACTGGTTTAGGAGTAATCTGACCAGAACAAATGCCACTATCACTAGATGCTGTTCTAGTAAGACAATGATTAAATTCTTGACGAGATGATTCAGTACTGCTTTCTAAATCACTATACTGTGGAAAACTATAACTATTAAGTTCTCTTAATATTTTATCGATATCAATAATAGAATAATCATTTTCTTCAAATTCAGAAGAAAGTGAACTTATCGCACTATCAGTACTATTTGAACGTGATAATTTAGGTTTTTTTCAATTATTCATTCATCTCAAGGCTCAGATGTTGGTAATAGTTCTGTGGTATACTTTGTCTTTGATAAGGTACGCTTATTTCATCTATTGATGTTTTATTATCATTTAAATTTACAATTAAAGTTCCAAAATTTTTTGTATTATTTTCTTTAACTGTCTTAATAGCTATTTTTGTTTTTTTCATGTTCAAGATATTTTATTTATTATTTTCTGTCATCAACTAAGTTTTTTAAATTTTGTTTTTGATAATTCTACTAAAGATTTTTTACAATTTTCAATGTCAATATCTTTAATATTATTAATTTTATTTAAAGACACTGTTTTATAATCATCAAAATTATTATAACCACTATATATTTTTAACTTATTTTTAATAATTTGATAGTTTTTATCTCAATACAAATATTTTTTCATATCTGAAGGTGTATCTTCGGTAACTCGATCATAATATCTAATAAAAGTTATATAATCATTATAAAACAATGAATTTTCTACTTTTTGGTCACTTAATTTAAAAATTTTATCTTTAATATTAACTAATTGTTCATTAAGTTGTTCAATATCTAATTTTAATTTTGCTATTACTCGTTGATTTTGAAATTGAACATTTAAATTTGTATGATTACTTAATGTTTCCCATTCTTGTTTTTTAGTTTGTAAAAGATTAAGAATACTATTGTGTAAGTCACGTAAATCATTAGTTACGGTTCTGATCTTACTATTAACTACTACTACTGAATTTCTTATCTTGCTAACCTCTTCTTTTATGGCTGCTAATCTTTTTTTTGCAATTGAACTATCTCTATTAATTTTAAAATTAATTGCAGATGTTTGTTTCTTATAATTACCTAAAAAATTTGAATGATAACTAATATCAAATATAACACTTGTTTTATTTACATTTTCTTTTAAACTTTTAATTTTTTCTTTACTATTTTCAGTAAAATCAAACGTTAAAATATTATTACTAATAACATATCTTAAATCTTCATTATTTCTTAAACGTTCTAAATGTATCAATTGACCTTCTTCTATTAACTGCTTATCATTCATTATTTCTTTATCAATAATCTCTAATAATTTTTCTTTAATTTTTTGCAAATTAATTTCTCATTCTCAATAATTAAAAGAATTTTGGTTATTAACTTTTACAAAACCTAAAATTGGATCATTAATTTTTTTAAGTTTTTCCAGTAATAATAATACATATTCTGGTATTGTTTTATCTTTTCAAGTTATATAATCATTTATTAATGTTTGTGAATCAATGATTTCTTCTTGACTTGGGAAGTTTAGATTTTCTTTAGAAAAAGTAAAATTAAATGATTTACAATTATTAATTGTAATATCTCTTATTTTATAGTCTCATGTTTTTTTTGAATTTAAATATTGAATAATAACAGTAAAATTATCTCTATTTTTTTGTAAAACCTTAAAATAGACTAATTCATTTTCTTTAATACCATCAATATTAACCAAACTATTAACTGCAATAATATCATTAACTTCTCATTTACCTAAATTTATTTTTGCTCTTTCTTCTGAAATTTGAAATGCATCAGATAATTCTTTTTGAAAACCTTCTGATAGTTTCTGATTTGTTTTTAATATATTATTAGTTTTCATAAGTTTTAATTTTGCTATATTATGACTATCATTGTCTTTAAGAATATTAGTTTGTAATATTTGTTCTTCTAATAAAAAGTGTTCTTCTAAACTAAATTTAGGTAAAATTTCTTGTTTTTCACTAGGAAAATAAACATTTACTAATTCATTAATTAATGTAGTAAAATCATACGATTTTCAAAATTTAACCCTTAAATCTTCTAATTCTTGTTTATATATTTTAAATTCTTTACTATTTTTTACAGACTTTGATAATTTTATTTCTAAATCATTGGTTAATCATACAAATTGTGAAAAAGATCCTTCATAATCTGAAAAGTTTAATAGAGAAAGATAAACTTTTGCCATATGTTCTTCATCAATAATAATTTCTTGTCCTAAAAGTTTATTCATTTCTATTTTTTTAAAGTTATCTAAAAGATTTAATAATTTAGAAACAATATAGACTGGTCTACTCTGAAATTCAATTGGTAATAACTTATATATTTCAACAAACTCAGAAAAATTATCATTTAGTAAATTATCAATTTCAGCAATTGAACCAATAGGAGGAGAAATGTTATCTGGATTTTTACTTTTTACATATCTCTCAATATTTTGCATTGAAAGAAGTGAAAATGAATTATGTACCTGATAAAAAACATCACTTGCTATTAAAGACATATTCCGTAATTAAATTTTTTAAAAGTCAATTATAATTTTAAAATTTATTTTATAATTTTGTTATTAACAATAAATTTAGAAAAGTGTTGATAAAAATGATTTTTGAAAATTTAAAAAAATTAAAAAATGAAGAATTTTACAGATATTTTGGTATAAAACGTTTTCATTTTAATGAAATGTTAGAAAAATTAATTGAAATAGAAAAATTAGAAAAAAATAAAAGGTCGAAAAAATAAACTTTCAGTAGAAGAAAGATTAATGATGACTTTATTATACTGAAAAGAATATTATACTTTTTTTCAAATGAGTATTAAATCTAAAATGAGCCCATCAAGTTGTTTTCGAAATATTACTTGAGTAGAAAATAAACTTAGTAACCACAAAGATTACCAATTTTTAAAAGAAAGATATAAATTAAAAATTGATAAAAAACAAGAAAATTCAAATTAATTTCAATTTTATTTAATTGATTCAACTGAGATTGAAATTGAAAGACCAACTAAAAAAACTACAGTTAGAATATTTTTCTGGTAAAAGTTGAATGTATTCTATAAAATTTCAAATTGTATATGATTTTTTTAATAAAAAAATTGTTGATATTTTTGCTGATAATGGTAAAGTGCATGATTTTCAAATATTAAAAAATTCAAATCTTGAATTTTCAGAAAAAACAATAATTATTGGTGATTTAGGATATCAAGGTATACAAAATATTTATAAAAATACAATAATACCAATTAAAAGAACTAAAAATAAAAAATTAACTAAACAAGAAAGAAAATACAATAAGATTGTATCTAAAATTAGAATTAAAGTTGAACATGTCTTTGCTTGATTGAAAAGATTCAAAATTTTAGTAAATAAATGTAGAAAATCTAAATTTAGACTTATGTACTTAAGATTTAACTTACTTTGTGAAATTTTTAATAAAATAAAACCATTAAAATAAAAAAAATATTAAAAATATTTTTTTAAAATTTAAATTTTTATCGAGTTAATATAAAAATATTATTAACAATTTTTTGTTTAAAATGTAAACTCATTTTTTAAACTATTTTTTCAAAAAATATTTATTTCTATATTCAATAACACTAAATAGTTTTAAAACAATTTTATTGACAATTAATTAAATTTAATTACGGAATATGTCCTAAATATTCTTTACTTTTTAAAAATAAACTCTTTTTTAAATAACTTAACATTTGTAAATTATTAACTAATTTCATATCTATAAGTAAACTATTAAGTGTTTTTTGTTTATGTTCTTCATTTTTAACTAAAATTTCTTCGATTTTTTTAGTTACATTTTCTAATTCTTTTTTATCTTTTTTAATACCTGCTAAACGTTCTGTATCAGATAATTCTTTTTTATTTTTTCAATCAGCAATATTTTTTTCTCATTGTTGCTGTGTTTGTAATAAAGCATGAACTGTTTTTTTATCTTCATTACTTAATTTAATAAATTCTTCTATTACATTATCTATTTTTTTAATTTCAAAATCTAATTTAGAAAAAAAAGATGCTTCCTTTTCTTGTATAGACATTGATTTAACCGAAATCATTGAAAGTTTACCACAATGTAAATTAAATAATAAACTTACTTTATTTTTTCTTTTAGCTTTAATTTGGAATTCAGAAGAAGAAAAGTTTGCGCTTCAGGTATTATTATCAACTTTATATGCAAGATTTAATTGTACTTTCAAAATATTATTATCTTCATCTTCATTATTTTCAATAACTTCTAACTTAATTTTAAATTTTGTTAACTCTTCTTTAGTAAAATTTAAACCAGTTTTAATATTTAACTTATGTAATAATTCACTTTGTAAAATTACATCATTAATGTCTAAAATTTTCTTATCTTCTGATTCTTGATAATAAACAAAAAGATCTATAGCCTCAGGTATTTGACTGATTGCTTCAATAAATAAAGTTACTCTTTCTTTCATTGTTAATAATCTAGCAGTGTCTAATTGTGAATCTTCTCCAATTCTTGCTAATGCTTGTTGAATAAGTGAAACATTTTCATCTATTGGTAATTTTCCTCTATTATTTTTTAATAAAATATCTCTAACTCTTGCTTTTAAGAAAAATAATTTTATATCATTAAAGTTATAAGTGGCTTCTTCAGAAACATAAAATTTACTTTTTTCAAAACAAACTTTACCATCAAAAGCAGCATCATATTTTCTTAAATTACCTTCTGAATTTAATAAATAAATTTCTTCTAAATCAAGGAAGCGAGATGTTACTCCAAATCAACGTTCACTTATCCATTTAGTACAATTGTTAAGACGTGATCTGCTATCATTAACATTGCGATACTTAGTATCTAATTCTGCTCCAGTAAAAGCAGGAATTAATACTTTTTCTCCTTCCAATGTTTCACCAAATACGACAAATCTTGTACCTTGCGAAGCATTCTCTGTCTTAAAAATTAATGTTTTATTATTATTAAAAAAAATTATTAATTGTTGACCTTTTGTTATGTTGTTAAAATTAAATGTGTTTGGTATTATTTTCCTCCCTATTTTTTGTTTTTTATTAAATTTAATATTAATATAATAATTTCATTATTGTTATTTCAAATATTTAAAACAAAAAATACCAACTTGATCTGAAAATCAAGGTGGTATGTTATAACCTTTTAAAATCAAGTATATAGGGACTACGTCCCTCGCCACTACGTGGCTCACCCAAATTATAGTCCCAGTAGGTTCACTGGGACTATAATTATTTTTATTTATCTTTATTTTTAGGTTTATCTTTCTTTTTTAATATATTATCTAATTTATCCAAACCAGCAGATTTAATATCACTATAAGTCATATCAATACTACTTGCTTCTTTAAGGTATTTCTTAGGTGACAATTCACTTTTAAGTTCATGCACATAATGTAAAGCACGTGAATTATACCTTTTTAACCAGTGTCTAGGAAAAAATAAAGTCATAGCCATTGCTTCACCACTATAACTTGGAGGCATAATACCTCTTTTAATCATTTTCTTTGTTCTACGACGTGAAAATACTACTTTATTATAATCCTCAATATTAGTATATAAATTAATATTAAATACAACAAAAAATAATAAAACACGCATTCTTTTAACTTGAACTATATATTTTACTTTTTCTCTTGCTTGTACTGGTATTCTATTAGGGTGTTGTTCAATCAAATACATTGTACCATTAAACATGTGACCTATTAACTTACAAAATTGCCCTAAACTTTCTTGTTGATTTTTAAACTGTACTCCTAAATCATTAGAATTTATTTTTAATGCTAATTCATCTAAAATTATTAAATCTTGTTCCTCAAAAGCATAATTACTTGCTAACTGATTAAAAGTAAAAACATCGTTATAATTAACCAAATAAGAATAACCAGTCTTTAACTTAATAGGGAAAGGACTAACTACTCGTTTCTTATGAGTTTGTGCTAAACAACAAGCAAGGGCAGATTTGCCAGTTCTTGGAGGTGCTGAAATAATATAACTACCAACTCGTTTTAAAATTTTAACATTACGAATAGTTATAAGAATTGGATAAATAATTATAATCAAACCTATAACTAATAACACATAACCATATCAAGGCATTATTTAACCACCTTATTTTTATTTTTAAACTTATTTTAAATTCAAAAACAAAATTTTATAAAATATGAACTTAAAATAAAAGGAAAAATAAAATCAAAAAAGAAAATTAAAAATTTTGAACCAAAACTAGCATTTTCAAAAAATAACTTTAATAAATAAAGCAGTAAACGATGATATTAAAAAACAAAAAACAACTCCACTACAAATTTCAAATAAATCTTTCTTTTTCATAATAAACTCCTAACCTATAATTAAACTAATTGCTCTAACAAATAATCATAAAGGTATAATATTTTCAATACCGCTAACAATATCAACATTTAAAGCAGTACTAATAGTATCTAAAAAAATATGTCGTAATAAACTATCTGTTATAAAAAGAAACTGTCTTAATGGTTCAACTGGTAAAACTTTACCAACAACACCATAAAGTACTCATCTAAAAGCATTACATAAATGTCCAAAGACATCATATCAACTTGGTCTTTCATATTCGGGATTAAAAGGACTATTTGGTGGCACTGGCGTTATATTTTCACTTGAAAAATATTAACTTGACCAAGATTTAACTGTGGTGACATATAAGAATATGAATCACCGTGAACGTCAAAAAATACTGTTAAATGTTTTAAACTTGGTACACGAATAGGCAAAGTAACAAAATTATATAAATCTTGTTGATAAATATCATTATCCACTTTACCTTTAAAAACATACTTTGTATTACCAACATAATCTAAAAAACTAAAAGTAAAATTAGCAGTAAAAGTTTTAAAACGTTCATATTCAAAATAAAACATAAATCCTTGAATATAAAAACTCAAAGGTTTATCAATTTCAAAATTTAACTGTGTTTGAAAATTTATAACTCTCCTATCGTTATTAACAAAATTCAAATGATTAGTATTCTTTTCTGAAACATAATTATGATTAAACATAATACGTGAAAATTCATCCAATTGTTTTCTATTAAAAGTATAAACGCCAGACCCCATATTTATCTGTTGTTTTGGAACACCAACTGTATCACTATAATAAGAACATATATAAGTACCCTGATTACCAATATATTCACCACTAACTAATTTTAAATCCGGTTGGTCAATGTCAAAATAAGCAGAATTTCATGGTATTGTTGCTCAATCATCAAAATTATGATACTTAACATGTTTAACCATTTCTTTTGTAATATCATAATTAACAACATTATGGTCATTTGAAGCAATTAAACTAGTTGGTGCTTGAACAGAAGTATTTACAACAAAAAACAATTTAGCAAATTTAAATCACATAATTATTTACCAAACAAACATCTTAAAAATCATCATAAACCATAAAATATAATAAATCCAATAAAAACTGCGTTCCATAAACTACCAAATTTCATAAAATAGTAGTAAATTGGTCAACTGGACTTCCTATAAACATAGTTCAATAATCAACTATACATTGATGTATTTTATTGTAAATATCTCAAACACTCATACTTAACACCTACCCAAACAATGACCTAAAAATAAATTTAATACTACGATAAATAAAATTAAAAAATACACCTAATACCAACCAAAAAGTCAAATTAAACAAAATATAAACTTCATCAGTAATATTAGTTTGATTTAAAAATATACCAATATCATTACTAGAAAATATAAAAATTAAATGCAATATACTATTCACAAAATCACTCATAATTAATTACCAACTCCTCAACCACTAGATGTTCCAGTAAATTTATTACCACCAGCACCACCTTTAAACTTACCTTGTTTTTTATTTTTTTCTTTTAATTTATCAATACGTTTACTATGAACCTTAGCAATTTTTTTACCAACAAATTTTGAACCACCTTTAATATTTTTATAACTTTGCTTTACAGTCCCCGATGTAGAAACTGGCTGAATATCAATATTTAAAAAAACTGACATAGCAAACTTTATTAAAAGAATAAAAACAACAAAAGTTCCCAAATTAAAACCTAAATCTGCCATTGGCAAATTTCAAAATTTCATAAAAATTTGTCCAAATAGTTCTAAAACTTTTGAAATAAAAGCAACACCCATAATAAACTAATCCTATATTATTTTTAATAATTTTAAAATTAATGAAAAAGTAAAAAGCACTAAAATAATTGCTAACAATGGTGCTGGCATTGAAACTATTTGTTGTGAACTATCACCAAAAATAAAACTTTTAATAACCAAAGATAAATTATGTAAACCAGAAAAATCAGTAATATAACTTTGCAAAATATTTTGAACAATATTATTTAAAGAAGGTAAAAGTTTACCTAATAAAGGAAAAACAAAAATTATTGCAAAAAATAATTTAATCATAACCATTACCTCCTAAAAATAAATTTAATTTTTTCTATCTAAATCCACGAATAATATGTCCTATGAATTCTTTAATAAATACTAAGACCATCATAAATATTGGAATTAATACCGGTCAATTTGTCATAATTGAGTCACCAGCAAATACTCAATTAAATACATAACGAAAAGATTCTAAGGACATATTCCGTAATTAAATTTAATTAATTGTCAATAAAATTGTTTTAAAACTATTTAGTGTTATTGAATATAGAAATAAATATTTTTTGAAAAAATAGTTTAAAAAATGAGTTTACATTTTAAACAAAAAATTGTTAATAATATTTTTATATTAACTCGATAAAAATTTAAATTTTAAAAAAATATTTTTAATATTTTTTTTATTTTAATGGTTTTATTTTATTAAAAATTTCACAAAGTAAGTTAAATCTTAAGTACATAAGTCTAAATTTAGATTTTCTACATTTATTTACTAAAATTTTGAATCTTTTCAATCAAGCAAAGACATGTTCAACTTTAATTCTAATTTTAGATACAATCTTATTGTATTTTCTTTCTTGTTTAGTTAATTTTTTATTTTTAGTTCTTTTAATTGGTATTATTGTATTTTTATAAATATTTTGTATACCTTGATATCCTAAATCACCAATAATTATTGTTTTTTCTGAAAATTCAAGATTTGAATTTTTTAATATTTGAAAATCATGCACTTTACCATTATCAGCAAAAATATCAACAATTTTTTTATTAAAAAATCATATACAATTTAAAATTTTATAGAATACATTCAACTTTTACCAGAAAAATATTCTAACTGTAGTTTTTTTTAGTTGGTCTTTCAATTTCAATCTCAGTTGAATCAATTAAATAAAATTGAAATTCATTTGAATTTTCTTGTTTTTTATCAATTTTTAATTTATATCTTTCTTTTAAAAATTGGTAATCTTTGTGGTTACTAAGTTTATTTTCTACTCAAGTAATATTTCGAAAACAACTTGATGGGCTCATTTTAGATTTAATACTCATTTGAAAAAAAGTATAATATTCTTTTCAGTATAATAAAGTCATCATTAATCTTTCTTCTACTGAAAGTTTATTTTTTCGACCTTTATTTTTTTCTAATTTTTCTATTTCAATTAATTTTTCTAACATTTCATTAAAATGAAAACGTTTTATACCAAAATATCTGTAAAATTCTTCATTTTTTAATTTTTTTAAATTTTCAAAAATCATTTTTATCAACACTTTTCTAAATTTATTGTTAATAACAAAATTATAAAATAAATTTTAAAATTATTAATTGACTTTTAAAAAATTTAATTACGGAATATGTCTTCATAAAGATTTAGCTTTTAAATTTATTAATTATATAATGCAAAAACAAACACAAGTTGATTTAAGTAGTGAATTTGGTTATACCTCACCTTTACAAGCAGCCATGGATGAAGTTAGTACTAATTTTTCAGCAGAAATTTGAAAGCATGTATATATTCCAAAAAATGGCAATTACCCGATCCATTAGATCCAAGTAAGCATCATGAAGGATATTTTAACGGTTTATATACTCGTAGTTTTGACCCACAAATGCAAACTGCTTATAATAGATTATTAGCACGTTAATAAAATAAATTGTAATATTAAGTTTAAAAAAATATAAAAAAATATTGTAACTTATAGTATAATTTAATACGAAAGGGGTTAATTCATTGTGGCACGTCGTAAAAAGTGAGAAAAAGAAGACAAAGAAAAAATATGAAACTATTCTATTCAAAAAATGGAGAAATATTTTAAAGGATTATCTGAATTTTGAACATTGAATGTGCAAGCTCCTTGTCCGTGGTGTTGCTTGCCAATGATAAAAGGTGCTTATCAAGGTGAACAACCAACTTCAGCATTTGCTTGAAATATTGATCACATTGATGGTGATCCAAATAATAATAGTTTAGAAAATTTACAACCAATGCATGTTGAATGTAATATTAAAAAAAATTAATCATAATTTAAAAATTCAATGAATATTTAATTTAATCATTGAATTTTTAATTTAATTTTTATCTTAATTAAGAAAAATTATTTTGAAAATTATTTTACTATTAGTGTTCTTTTTAATTAAAAATATTCAATCTTTTTTTAAAAAGAATATTGTCTTTTTTTATAATAAGTGTAATATTATTTTTAATTAAGTAACACAATTCAATTAAGTAACACAATTCAATTAAATTAAGTAACACAATTCACCGCAAGATAATTTATTAATTATTTTATTTTTTGTGTTATGATTAGTTTAATTAAGTAACACAATTCAATTAAGTAACACAATTCACCGCAAGATAATTTATTAATTATTTTGTTTTTTATGTTATGATTATTTTGTTATAAAAATATATAAAATTAAAATACAGCGACGGAGTTTTATATATGGAAGAAAATTTTTATATAAAAAAAGTATATTATGGTTCTTATGTAAAAAATATAATTTTACCTATGAGTGCTATATTAAATAATAAACGTAATGAAGTTGGTATTAAAAATTTAGGTATTAATAATAAAAAGTTACGTAATAGTACTATTCGTACTAAAACAAAGTTAATACATAAAGCATATCATAATTTTTATAATTCAAATGTTTTAAGTTTTGTTACTTTAACTTATAAAGATAATATGCAAGATATTAATAAAGCAAAACATGATATTGCTATATTTTTTAAACGTTTGAAACGTTGATGAAATGACCCTAAACGTGCTAAATATTTAGGTGAATTAAAATATATGTATGTTTATGAATATCAAAAACGTGGTGCTATTCATTTTCATATTCTATTTAATAGAAAAATACATAAAAGTATGTTACCTCAATGATGACCATTTGGTTTTAATGATGTAAAATTTGTTCAAAAAGGTACTAATGAAAATATAGTTAAGTATTTAAGTAAATATGTTGTAAAAGTGCAAAATGATATAAAATCTCAAAATCAATATGATTTAGGTGTGCGTGCTTATGCTTTTTCTCGTAATTGCTCTAATCCAAAAGTAATTAAAGGTCAAAAAATAATGTTATATCAACGTTTAATTGATGCTTCTGTTAATGCTTTACATACGCAATTTTTTAAGAAGAAAATTGATAATTTAGGTCATACTATGCTTTTTGGTGGTAGTTTTGATACTACTGTTTTTGGTGATAATTTTAAAGATTATGATGAATATGTTTCAATTGATAGTATTAGGTTTAGGAATGCAATTAAGCGTGTGCCAAGAATTTTACATTAGTGAAATATTTTGATATGATTTTTTAGTAATTAAAAAATTTTTTAGAAAGTGATTAAAATAAAAAATGTTAAGAAAAAAAGATAAAAAAATAAAAAAATATTCTAGAAAAAATATATTAGAATGAATTGAAAAATTATTACAGCATACTAACTATTATTCAAATAGTGAGTGAATAGGAGAAAATAATAAACTTAATGTTTCAAGAGAACAACTTAAAATTATTAATTATATATTTGCAAGTAATTATTTAAAAGTTATTGTTCCTATAAAAATAAATGCTAATAATAATTGGAATCATGAGAGTAATATTAAAGATAATTATGTATATATTAATTCTCCTTATCAGTCTGATATTTTAAACAAAAATTATATTATATTAAGAATTAATGCAATAGGTTTAACTGATAAAGGTTATGACTATATACATAAATATAAAACATTTTTTAAAAATTATATTTCTGTTATATTATCTGTTGTATCATTATTATTATCAATAATGACAATAGTTTTTAAATTATTATTAGTTAATTAATTTTTATTTTTTGTTATAAACTTAGAACAACTTATTAAGAAAATACTTGTATATATATATATATATATATATAATGATTATTGTCATAATAAGAAATAATAATTCCGTCGCTGGTATTATTTTCTTGTTATGATATTTTTTATTGTTTTTTATTTTTTTTATGTTATATTTATTATAGCAAGGGATAACCCTATACTTTGCTAATCATAACCATATTTATGGTTTCAGCGACGGAGGTTAACATGTATTTTTTGTGTCAATTGACAAAAATTAGAAGTAATGAAGTAATTAAAGATGAAAAAAGTGGTAAGTCCAAAAATTATGATGTACTTACTTTTTCGCCATTTTATGTTACTGATAAAGGTATTAAAATATCAACCGGTGAAAAATCTAAGGATAAATGAGTTTTACATGATAGTGAATTATTTACTAAACTTTCTAAAATGAATTTAAGTCTTGGTTCTTATTATGATGTTGAAATAACATGAGAAGCAAAAATTATTGATATACATAATTTAAAAACTAAATAGTTATTTATTATAGGGTAATTGTTAAATAATTATTTAAAGGATTTAAGTTATGTCAAAAATTAATAATTGTGCTTGTCAACAACATTTTCATTTAGCAATGTATGTATGCAAACTTTGTGACCAAGTAATTTGTCCTAAAAGAGTTTTACAAAATTTATATACTGGGAAATATTATTGTCCAAATTGTATATTAAATATTGCTTTGGTTAAACAAAAAGAACAATTACAACAAAAAGAAAATTAAAAATTAAATAAGGGGCATATATATACTTTTTAGTGTATTTTTGCCCCTTACTCTAATTAGTATAAATATGCTCCTTATTAATAAAGTAAGGAGTTTTATTTATGCCTAATGATTTAGAACAAACTAATAATTATACTTTAACTAAAATTTTAAGAACTGGATTAAGTCCATTAAGTGCTATGGTTGGAGTTAGTGCTTATTATGGTCAATATTTAAAAGACCCAATTTTAGGTTCTATTAATTCTTTGTTGTTTAGTAAAAAGTTGGCAATTGATATATGAAATATTAATCAGAGACCAACTATTAGAAATAAAGTTATTAATAGTTATAAAAAGATATTTTTAGGTCTAGGAACAATTGGTTTAATAAATTATGTTAAGTTTGTTCAGTATGTAGATAAGTCAGTTTCTTTATTAAGAGATGAACCTTGTTTTTGACCACCATGCCCTACTGAACCACCACCAAAACCAACGTATCCACCATTTACAACTGTTAAACCGATAATTGATGTTCCTTTTGTAGATTGAGATACTTATATATCTTTAAATAGTTTTGGTATAGCAAATGTTATTAGTGGTTTAACTGAGTTAATACCTAATAGATTTCAAAATATAAGAAAAATAGCGAATATGGCTACTGGTGGATGTTTGATTTCAAGTGGTGTAGCAATGGGTATTAATAACGATTTTAATAATTATTTTGCTATTCCTACGATTATTGCTGGTGCAAGTGAGATTATTAATACTTTACTGTTGCCATTAGGAAATACACATAATAATACAGAATTACAAGAAGTGTTTACTGATGAAAGAGCAAGATTAATTAATGCTAGTGTTAGTAATTATCAAAGTACAGATGATAGTATGGTTGATGTTGATTTAAATGATGATAGTATGTCAGAGATTAATTTAGATAGAGCAAGTTTAAATTGGGATTATTCTTATGCTTATACATTAGGTGGTGTTTAATAATGGAAAATAAAGAAATTAAAAAAAAGTGGTATGACACTCCTAAATTTCATGTTTTTTGTTTTATTGTTGGTTTTTTTTCTATGGTTTGAACTGTTGCTGAAATACATAATATTATAAATGGTAATTTTGATTTTTTTATTGGTTTAGATTTAGGCATTAATATTTTACTTTTTGTTTTAGTAATTTTTTATGAGTTATTTAGTTTAATTGATTTTTTAAAAAAAAGAAAAAAAGGAAGTGATAAATAATGGATTTTAAAGAAATTATAAAATATGCCTTATATATTGGTGGGTTTTGTCTTATACTTTGATTTTGTCGTAATTGAATACATGAGGGTATACAGAAATTCAAACATAAAAAACATGTAAAGGAAAAAGAAAATGACCCTGATTGTACTTTTTGTCGTAAAGATTTTGAAAAGAAGAAACGTAAATTAGAAATGGAAAAACAACAAAAAGAATTAGAGAAAGGGGGTGATTAATATGCCCGCTGGACTATCAGCATTATTAACCATGATAGGTGGTGTTGGACAACAATTATTAAATGCTTTTACTTATATTTTTGGTTGAGTATTTACTACTGGCGATGGTGGAACACTTACAAATTGACCAGTTTTAATTTCAATCGTATTTATGGTTCTTGTATTTATTAAGCAGTTTGTTGGTCATATTATCCATGGAACTCATTAGTAATTAGAAAGGAGTAAGCAAATGGTAAAGTTATTTTTTAGTTTGGTTTTTGTTTTACCATTATTAGGTAGACTTTTACCAGTTGTTAATACTTTGGTACAAACTATTTATATGCAGTATTTAAGTTCTTTTGCTGGATTACATACTGTGACACTTTTTATTAAGTCGTTTTTTTATGATAGTTTATACACTTTACCTTTGCCTATTCTTGCTTTAATAAATGTTAGTTTTGTATTTTATTTAATTTTAGGATTATTTAGATTTACAAGACATTAGGATGTGAAATTATGTTTATACCTTTTATTACAACTGTTATGCAATTATTTGCTTCAATTTTTATGAAGTTTTTTAGTTTTCCACTTGGTGATTTAGGTTTTAATTTAGGTACGTTAATGATATTTTTGATTTTGCTTAGATTTGCATTTAGGGTTATTTTACCTGAGTTGATGTTACCAACATTAGCATTAGGACGTAATGTTAAAACTATTGGTCGTTTTGCTAGTAATGTAAATAATGTTGTTGGTACAAGTATTGCCAAACATCATTTAAGAAAATTGGAACAAAAAGAAGTTAAAGAAAGAATGGAACGACGTGCTAATTACGTAAGACTTAAATATGGTGAATAGTTATGTCTAGTTTTGTTGTTAGTATATTGCATTTTATTTTTATATTTTCTAGTAATGATATTGGTATATTTTTAAATCAAACTAATATTACTGATGAAGTTTATATTTTGTTTAATTTGACTTTTTGATTGGTATTAGGTGTATTTTTTAATTTTATTTATCGTGTTATTAAATTTGTTTTTAGGTCATTGTTTGGGTAGGTGTTAAGTATGAGTGTTTGAGATATTTATAATAAAATACATCAATGTATAGTTGATTATTGAACTATGTTTATAGGTAATCCAGTTGATGATTTTACTACTATTTTATGAAATTTAGTAGTTTATGGAACACAGTTTTTTATTGGATTTGTTTTGTTTTATGGTTCATGGTGAATTTTAAAATGTTTATTTGGTAAATAATTATGTGATTTAAGTTTGTAAAAATATTTTTTGTTGTAAATACTTCTGTTCAAGCACCGACTAGTTTAATTGTTTCAAATGACCCTAATGTTGTTAATTATGATATTACAAAAGAAATGGTTAAACATGTTAAATATCATGATTTTGATGATTGAGCAACAATTCCATGAAATTCTGCTTATTTTGATGTTGACCAACCGGATTTAAAATTAGTAAGTGGTGAATTTATAGGAAATAATGAAGGTTTATATACGTGTTATTATTATAGTGATACAATTGGTGTTCCGTCACAAATGATAGATATGGGAACTGGTGTTTATACTTTTAATAGAAAACAATTAGATGAATTTTCACGTATTATGTTTAATCATAATTATGTTGCAAAGAATAATACTAATAATTTAAATTTTGTTAATACTGGTAAAAGAATTATAAATTTTCAAACACAGTTAAATTTTGAAATTGATAAACCTTTAAGTTTTTATATTCAAGGTTTTATGTTTTATTTTGAATATGAATATTTTAAAACTTTTACTGCTAATTTTGTTTTTAGTTTTTTAGATAATGTTGGTGATACAAAATATGTTTTTAAAGGTAAAGTTGATAATGATATTTATCAGCAAGATTTATATAATTTTGTTACTATGCCTATTCGTGTTCCAAATTTAAGACATTTAACAGTATTTTTTGATGTTCATGGTGAATCAACTAGACCAACTTTTTCACCACAATTAAATTTTGGTCAAATTAATATTTTTTCAAGTGAGAAAGTAACACCAGTTCCACCAAATAGTCCTTTTAACCCTGAGTATGAGCGAGTTAGTTGATATGATGTTTTTGGTCATTTACGTAATGCTTTTAGATGAGTACTTTATGGAGTTGTTGGTAAAGTTTTACCGGTGGAACCATTAAGAGAATTTTTTACTAAACTTGATGGATTATTGAGACGTATTTTTGATGATACTATTAGTTCTGTTTTAAATGTTGATTTTACTAGTGGTTTAGAACAAGTTTTAACATTATGAGTATTTTTAAAAGCAGTTGGATTTTTAGTTGGTTAGGAGTTGAAATAATGCCTTGATATGGTTATTTACTTTTAGGAATTTTATTATTAATAATACTATATCCATTTTTAATAACTAGAAAAAATATAAAGATATTACAACGTGTAGGTAGTTATATTATTTCAGCACCACCACGTACTGGTAAGTCTGCCCTTGCTTGTTGTTTAGCACAAAAACATAAAGGTAGGGTAGTAAGTCCTATTCCTATTAAGGTGCGTAATGAGTATAGTTATCGTTGTTCTTATGATGATGTTTTTAAATTTAATCAATTAAATAGTAATTATGCTTTTAAAGAGAATGATATGCTTGTTTTTGATGAATTAGGTTTAAAAATTAATAGTAATGATTTATCACCCGAATTTAAAGAAACACAAGAAAGTTTAGGAATGTTTTGTAAATTGATAGGTCATAATTTTAATGGAATTATGTATATGATTGAACAACACCCCGATAGAATACCAAAACAAGCACGTGAAAAAGTGGAATATATTGTGCAAGTTAAAAGAATGCGTATTTTGTTATTTTTAGTTAAGTTTAAACTAAATATTTATACTAATGTTGATGATTATAATAAAGTTGTATTGTCTAAAAGACAAACAAAGCGAATAATTAAACGTGGTGGATTACCACCTAGTTATAGTGGTGAAACTATGACTTTTAATTTATGATTTCCTAGGTCTTATTTACAAAGATATAATAGTCGTGCTTTAAATTATATTCATTCTTTAAAGAGTGAATTAAGTACTGTTAAAGACTATGAACAATCACAAGCATTAGATTTTACTGTTGATGATATTAGAGCAGTAGGATTAGATAAATTAGATAATATTTTACAAGATAACAAAAAGGATGTTGTTAAGGTTCGTGGTAAACGTAGTTATGATAAGAATAAAAAGTTTGTTAAGAAGTAAAACGTATATGTATTACCGGAACCAACCAAGAACCTTTGGTTTGGTTGGTTGGGGCGTTTACGCCCTTTGTCTCACTTTTTTAAAGTGAGTGGGGTGTGGGTGCGTAGCACCCAAGGGGCAACGCCCCTATAACTTGTTAATTAATGTATATAAAATTATTAAAAATGGTTGGAGTTTTATATATGCAAGAAAATTTTTATATTAAAAAAGTTTATTATGGTGCTTATGTAAAAAATATAATTTTACCTATGAGTGCTATATTAAATAATAAACGTAATGAAGTTGGTATTAAAAATCTAGGTATTAATGATAAAAAGTTACGTAACAGTACAATTCGTACTAAAACAAAATTAATACATAAAGCGTATCATAATTTTTATAATTCAAAAGTTTTAAGTTTTGTTACTTTAACTTATGCTAATAATATGCAAGATATTAATAAAGCAAAACATGATATTGCTATATTCTTTAAACGTTTAAAGCGTTGATGAGATGACCCTAAGCGTTCTAAATATTTAGGTGAATTAAAATATATGTATGTTTATGAATATCAAAAACGTGGAGCTATTCATTTTCATATATTATTTAATAGAAAAATACATAAAAGTATGTTACCACAATGATGACCATTTGGTTTTAATGATGTAAGAGTTGTTCAAAAAGGTACTAATGAAAATATAGTTAAATATTTAAGCAAATATGTTGTAAAAGTACAAAATGATATAAAATCTCAAAATCAATATGATTTAGGTGTGCGTGCTTATGCTTTTTCTCGTAATTGTTCTAATCCAAAAGTGATTAAAGGTCAAAAAATAATGTTATATCAACGTTTAATTGATGCTTCTGTTAATGCTTTACATACACAATTTTTTAAAAAGAAAATTGATAATTTGGGTCTTACTATACTTTTTGGTGGTAGTTTTGATACTACTGTTTTTGGTGATAATTTTAAAGATTATGAACCATATGTAAGTTTAGAAAGTTTACGATTAAGAAATTATTTAAAAATTAATTTTGGTAAAAGAATTTTACATTAATGAATTTTTATTTTATAATTGTGTTGGAATATTGATTTTAAAGAGGTAATTTTATGAAAAAAATAAATATTGATAAAACAATTTTAAGATTTAGTAATGGAACTAAACTTAATAAAAGAAATGTAAATATAAATTGGTTAGAAAAAATAAGAAATTTTATTGATATTGCATATGAAGATAAAATTAATGGTTATTGATGAATTAAAAAATTTCCATTTATTAACTCAAAGACATTTAATTATAATAAAAATTATGGTTATGATACAAATTTATACCCTGGAAAATAAATATTAAATAGAAAAGTTATATTAAATGAAAAAACTAATAAAAATAATAAAATATGAATAATTTATTTTAGTGATTATGATTTAGGTTATGAATTTTATAATAAATTTTGAAAAAAAGATTATATTAAAATAATTACAGGGATTGATGTTATTAAAATAATTGAATGAATAAATAAATTAGATATTGAACAACAAGAAAAAAATAAAAAAATTTTAATGTTAAAGGCCAATGTTAATCAATTTCGTCTTAATATTAATAAAAAATTTGAATTAAATATGAAAAATTTTTATTTAGTTTCAAATTTGATTAGTTCTTTATCTATTATCTTAAATAAAGAAATAGAAAAAATAAATTTAAGAATTTGAGATTTAGGTAATTCATTAAATTTTATTGATAAATTTGATTTTGAAATAATTGATTTTATAAAAACAACAAGTTCTAGTAGTTTTAAGAAAGTAAATCCTATTCTTTTTAAAGTTAAAACAGTAAGAGATATTTTAGAACAAACTAGTAATTATACTTTAACTAAAATATTAAGAACTGGATTAAGTCCATTAAGTGCTATGGTAGGAGTTAGTGCTTATTATGGTCAATATTTAAAAGACCCAATATTAGGTTCTATTAATTCTTTGTTATTTAGTAAAAAGTTAGGAATTGATATATGGAATATTAATCAAAGACCAACTACTAAAAATAAAGTTATTAATAGTTATAAAAAGATATTTTTAGGTTTAGGAACAATTGGTTTAATAAATTATTCTAAATTTGTTCAGTATGTAGATAAGTCAGTTTCTTTATTAAGAGATGCCACTTGCCACTTGCCACTTAGCCACTTAGCCCTTTTTACTAGACCATTAATTTAAAAAACCTGAATGTATTCTAAAAACAATTGTGTTATATAATTAACACTAATTTTAACCTGAAAGGATTTTTATTAATGGATAAAATTAAACAAATAGCATTAGTAATTAACAAATTAAATATCAAAGAAAAAATTAAAATTATTGATGATTGTAAAAATCAATATTCAATTAGAAACCTATGTCAATATCTTCAATTAAACAGATCAACATATTACTTTTTAAAAAATAAACAAAAACCTATTAAAAAAGAAGAAAATCATATTATTAAATGCAATCATAAATATCAAAAAATATGCCAACTTTTAATCGAATTTCATTCTACAAGAAAAGGCAGAATTTATGGATATTTAAGAATTTTTTCAGCTTTTAAAGAGTGATTAAAACAAGAAAAAAATATCATTTTAAATATAGAATTATCAATAAAACAAATGCGAAAAATTATGAAAGAACACAATATTCAAGGATTAAAACAAACTAAAAATAACTATCCTAAAAACAAAAAAAATCCAAATAAGTGAATACCTACAATGGATAAAGTAAACAAAGATTATAAAAGTACAACCTCTTCAAATCAAATTTGATCAATGGACACTAAACAAATAAATACTAAAGAAGGATGATTATATCTTTTTGTAATTATTGATTTTTATTCAAATAATGTTGTTAGTTATAATATTGCTCCTAATAAATCATATCAGGATTTAATTCTTCCTGCTCTTGAAAAAATCAACAAACAATTTTATTGAAATCAAGTAAAAAATGTTATTTTACATTCAGATAACGCCAACGAATTTTATTGTCAGGATATCACAAAATAAGCAGAGGATAAACAAATAATTTTAAGCAAAAAACAACCTTATGATATTGGTGGTAATGTATTATCTGAAAACTGATTTTCTCATTTATCTCAAGAATGACTACCTAAAGGATCAAATCAATATTTATCCATCAATGAAGCTATAAATGATGTAAATCAATATGTTATGTTTTATAATTATGAAAGAATACATTCTAAATTTCTAAAACCACCAATTTTACAAATTAAAATTTAGAATTTTATATCAAAAATGGTCCAGTAATTAAGGGCCAACCACCAACCACCGATGAACCTTGTTTTTGACCACCATGTCCAACTGAACTACCAATTCCTACTCCAATACCCACACCTAAGCCCGTAATTGATAAGCCTTTTGTAGATTGAGACACTTATATATCTTTAAATAGTTTTGGTATAGCGAATGTTATTAGTGGATTAACTGAATTAATACCTAATAGATTTCAAAATATAAGAAAGATAGCAAATATGGGTACTGGTGGTTGCTTGATTAGTAGTGGTGTTGCTATGGGTATTAATAATGATTTTAATAATTATTTTGCTATTCCTACGATTATTGCCGGAGCAAGTGAGATTATAAATACTCTATTATTACCTTTGGGAAGTACACATAATAATACTGAATTACAAGAAGTATTTACTGATGAAAGAGCAAGATTAATTAATGCTAGTGTTAATGATTATCAAAGTACAGATGACGGTATGGTTGATATTGATTTAAATGATGATAGTATGTCAGAGATTAATTTAGATAGAGCAAGTTTAAATTGGGATTATTCTTATGCTTATACACTAGGTGGTGTTTAAAGTGAAAATATGAATTTTAAAATTTATGGCATTAACTGGATGTATTACATTTAGTATACTTTTAGGATTAGTTCCCAGTATTATAGTTTTAGGAATTGTTGCAATTAAACCATTATCTATTTTAATTGGTATTGTTATAGGTTATGTTAGTATTCCATGAAATAATTTAAAAAATAAAATAACAAACTGAGTTTTTAAGAGAAAAGAAAATAAATTAATTAAGAAAAATGATTTAAAAGTTGAAAGAAAAAGATATCAAAAACAAAAATTAGAAAGAAAATTTGAAAATTTAAATAATCAAGTTAATGGTATTGGTGTTGATATTGCTAAAATTGATAATAATTTTAATAAATTTTTCATTTTATTTTTCTCCTTTAAATTCATTTACTTTCATATAAATTATATAAAATAGAACTCAAGTATATAGGGGCTTTGCCCCTAGTTGCTTCGCAACTCACCCCAGTGGCGTAAACGCCACGGCCAACCAACCAAGGTTCTGGTTGGCTTCGACCAATAATATAGGTTTACTCTATTTTAACATCTTTCTTATTTTTCTTAGAATATTTATTTCTATAATAACAAGTACGGCATACAGTATTTTCAGTTTCTTTCTTTTCAGTCTGTAATATATTATCCAACTTATCTAATCCTACTGCTCTAATATCATCAACAGTAAAATCTAATGCTTGTGATTGTTCATAGTCTTTAACAGTACTTAATTCACTCTTTAAAGAATGAATATAATTTAAAGCACGACTATTATATCTTTGTAAATAAGACCTAGGAAATCATAAACTAAAAGTCATAGTTTCACCACTATAACTAGGTGGTAATCCACCACGTTTAATTATTCGCTTTGTTTGTCTTTTAGACAATACAACTTTATTATAATCATCAACATTAGTATAAATATTTAGTTTAAACTTAACTAAAAATAACAAAATACGCATTCTTTTAACTTGCACAATATATTCCACTTTTTCACGTGCTTGTTTTGGTATTCTATCGGGGTGTTGTTCAATCATATACATAATTCCATTAAAATTATGACCTATTAATTTACAAAACATTCCTAAACTTTCTTGTGTTTCTTTAAATTCGGACGACAAATCATTACTATTAATTTTCAAACCTAACTCATCTAAAATAACCATATCACACTCTTTAAAAGCATAATTACTATTTAATTGATTAAATTTAAAAACATCATCATAAGAACAACGATAACTATACTCATTACGAACTTTAATAGGAATAGGACTTACTACTACTACCCTACCCTTATGTTTTTGTGCTAAACAACAAGCAAGAGCAGATTTACCAGTACGTGGTGGTGCTGAAATAATATAACTACCTACACGTTGTAATATCTTTATATTTTTTCTAGTTATTAAAAATGGATAAAATATTATTAATAATATAACTCCTAAAAGTAAATAACCATATCAAGGCATTATTTCAACTCCTAACCAACTAAAAATCCTACTGCTTTTAAAAATACTCATAAAGTTAAAACTTGTTCTAAACCACTAGTAAAATCAACATTTAAAACAGAACTAATAGTATCATCAAAAATACGTCTCAATAATCCATCAAGTTTAGTAAAAAATTCTCTTAATGGTTCCACCGGTAAAACTTTACCAACAACTCCATAAAGTACTCATCTAAAAGCATTACGTAAATGACCAAAAACATCATATCAACTAACTCGCTCATACTCAGGGTTAAAAGGACTATTTGGTGGTACTGGCGTAACTTTCTCGCTTGAAAAAATATTAATTTGACCAAAATTTAATTGTGGTGAAAAAGTTGGTCTAGTTGATTCACCATGAACATCAAAAAATACTGTTAAATGTCTTAAATTTGGAACACGAATAGGCATAGTAACAAAATTATATAAATCTTGCTGATAAATATCATTATCAACTTTACCTTTAAAAACATATTTTGTATCACCAACATTATCTAAAAAACTAAAAACAAAATTAGCAGTAAAAGTTTTAAAATATTCATATTCAAAATAAAACATAAAACCTTGAATATAAAAACTTAAAGGTTTATCAATTTCAAAATTTAACTGTGTTTGAAAATTTATAATTCTTTTACCAGTATTAACAAAATTTAAATTATTAGTATTATTCTTTGCAACATAATTATGATTAAACATAATACGTGAAAATTCATCTAATTGTTTTCTATTAAAAGTATAAACACCAGTTCCCATATCTATCATTTGTGATGGGACACCAACTGTATCACTATAATAATAACATGTATATAAACCTTCATTATTTCCTATAAATTCACCACTTACTAATTTTAAATCCGGTTGGTCAACATCAAAATAAGCAGAATTTCATGGAATTGTTGCTCAATCATCAAAATCATGATATTTAACATGTTTAACCATTTCTTTTGTAATATCATAATTAACAACATTAGGGTCATTTGAAGCAATTAAACTAGTCGGTGCTTGAACAGAAGTATTTACAACAAAAAATAATTTAGCAAACTTAAATCACATAATTATTTACCAAATAAACATTTTAAAATTCACCATGAACCATAAAACAAAACAAATCCAATAAAAAACTGAGTTCCATAAACTACTAAATTTCATAAAATAGTAGTAAAATCATCAACTGGATTACCTATAAACATAGTTCAATAATCAACTATACATTGATGTATTTTATTGTAAATATCTCAAACACTCATACTTAACACCTACCCAAACAATGACCTAAAAACAAATTTAATACTACGATAAATAAAATTAAAAAATACACCTAATACCAATCAAAAAGTCAAATTAAACAAAATATAAACTTCATCAGTAATATTAGTTTGATTTAAAAATATACCAATATCATTACTAGAAAATATAAAAATAAAATGCAATATACTAACAACAAAACTAGACATAACTATTCACCATATTTAAGTCTTACGTAATTAGCACGTCGTTCCATTCTTTCTTGCCACTGCCACTTAGCCCTTTTTACTAGACCATTAATTTAAAAAACCTGAATGTATTCTAAAAACAATTGTGTTATATAATTAACACTAATTTTAACCTGAAAGGATTTTTATTAATGGATAAAATTAAACAAATAGCATTAGTAATTAACAAATTAAATATCAAAGAAAAAATTAAAATTATTGATGATTGTAAAAATCAATATTCAATTAGAAACCTATGTCAATATCTTCAATTAAACAGATCAACATATTACTTTTTAAAAAATAAACAAAAACCTATTAAAAAAGAAGAAAATCATATTATTAAATGCAATCATAAATATCAAAAAATATGCCAACTTTTAATCGAATTTCATTCTACAAGAAAAGGCAGAATTTATGGATATTTAAGAATTTTTTCAGCTTTTAAAGAGTGATTAAAACAAGAAAAAAATATCATTTTAAATATAGAATTATCAATAAAACAAATGCGAAAAATTATGAAAGAACACAATATTCAAGGATTAAAACAAACTAAAAATAACTATCCTAAAAACAAAAAAAATCCAAATAAGTGAATACCTACAATGGATAAAGTAAACAAAGATTATAAAAGTACAACCTCTTCAAATCAAATTTGATCAATGGACACTAAACAAATAAATACTAAAGAAGGATGATTATATCTTTTTGTAATTATTGATTTTTATTCAAATAATGTTGTTAGTTATAATATTGCTCCTAATAAATCATATCAGGATTTAATTCTTCCTGCTCTTGAAAAAATCAACAAACAATTTTCTTGAAATCAAGTAAAAAATGTTATTTTACATTCAGATAACGCCAACGAATTTTATTGTCAGGATATCACAAAATGAGCAGAGGATAAACAAATAATTTTAAGCAAAAAACAACCTTATGATATTGGTGGTAATGTATTATCTGAAAACTGATTTTCTCATTTATCTCAAGAATGACTACCTAAAGGATCAAATCAATATTTATCCATCAATGAAGCTATAAATGATGTAAATCAATATGTTATGTTTTATAATTATGAAAGAATACATTCTAAATTTCTAAAACCACCAATTTTACAAATTAAAATTTAGAATTTTATATCAAAAATGGTCCAGTAATTAAGGGCCAACCACCCTTTAACTTCTTTTTGTTCCAATTTTCTTAAATGATGTTTGGCAATACTTGTACCAACAACATTATTTACATTACTAGCAAAACGACCAATAGTTTTAACATTACGTCCTAATGCTAATGTTGGTAACATCAACTCAGGTAAAATAACCCTAAATGCAAATCTAAGCAAAATTAAAAATATCATTAACGTACCCAAATTAAAACCTAAATCACCAAGTGGAAAACTAAAAAACTTCATAAAAATTGAAGCAAATAATTGCATAACAGTTGTAATAAAAGGTATAAACATAATTTCACATCCTAATGTCTTGTAAATCTAAATAATCCTAAAATTAAATAAAATACAAAACTAACATTTATTAAAGCAAGAATAGGCAAAGGTAAAGTGTATAAACTATCATAAAAGAACGACTTAATAAAAAGTGTCACAGTATGTAACCCAGCAAAAGAACTTAAATACTGCATATAAATAGTTTGTACCAAAGTATTAACAACTGGTAAAAGTCTACCCAATAAAGGTAAAACAAAAACCAAACTAAAAAATAACTTTACCATTTGCTTACTTCCTTTCTAATTACTAATGAGTTCCATGGATAATATGACCAACAAACTGCTTAATAAATACAAGAACCATAAATACAATTGAAATTAACACTGGTCAATTTGTAAGTGTTCCACCATCGCCAGTTGTAAATACTCAACCAAAAATATAAGTAAAAGCATTTAATAATTGTTGTCCAACACCACCTATCATGGTTAATAATGCTGATAGTCCAGCGGGCATATTAATCACCCCCTTTCTCTAAATCTTTTTGTTGTTTTTCCATTTCTAATTTACGTTTCTTTTTTTCAAAATCTTTACGACAAAAAATACAATCAGGCTCACTATCATTCTCCTTTACATGTTTTCTATGTTTATATTTTTCTATACCTTCACGTATTCAATTTCTACAAAATCAAAGAATTAAACAAAAACCACCAATATATAAGGCATATTTTATAATTTCTTTAAAATCCATTATTTATCACTTCCTTTTTTTCTTTTTTTTAAAAAATCAATTAAACTAAATAACTCATAAAAAATTACTAAAACAAAAAGTAAAATATTAATGCCTAAATCTAAACCAATAAAAAAATCAAAATTGCCATTTACAATATTATGTATTTCAAAAACAGTTCAAACCATAGAAAAAAAACCAAAAATAAAACAAAAAACATGAAACTTAGAAGTGTCATACCACTTTTTTTTAATTTCTTTATTTTCCATTTTAAACACCACCTAATGTATAAGCATAAGAATAATCCCAATTTAAACTTGCCCTATCTAAATTAATCTCAGACATACTATCATCATTTAAATCAACATCAACCATACTATCATTTGTACTTTGATAATCACTAACACTAGCATTAATTAATCTTGCTCTTTCATCTGTAAAAACTTCTTGTAATTCTGTATTATTATATGTACTTCCCAAAGGTAACAATAAAGTATTAATAATCTCACTTGCACCGGCAATAATCGTAGGAATAGCAAAATAATTATTAAAATTATTATTAATACCCATAGCAACACCACTACTAATCAAACAACCACCAGTACCCATATTTGCTATTTTACGTATAGTTTCAAATCTATTAGGTATTAACTCAGTTAAACCACTAATAACATTCGCTATACCAAAACTATTTAAAGATATATAAGTATCTCAATCTACAAAAGGATTATCAACTATCGGTTTAACAGTTGTAAATGGTGGATACGTTGATTTAGGTGGTTCAGTTGGACAAGGTGGTCAAAAACAAGGTTCATCTCTTAATAAAGACACAGACTTATTTACATACTGAACAAACTTAGCATAATTAATTAAACCAATTGTTCCTAAACCTAAAAATATCTTTTTATAACTATTAATAACTTTATTTCTAGTAGTTGGTCTTTGATTAATATTCCATATATCAATTCCTAACTTTTTACTAAATAACAAAGAATTAATACTTCCCAAAATTGGGTTTTTTAAATATTGACCATAATAAGCACTAACTCCTACCATAGCACTTAATGGACTTAATCCAGTTCTTAATATTTTAGTTAAAGTATAATTACTAGTTTGTTCTAACTCATTAGGCATAAATAAAACTCCTTACTTTTATATTAATAAGGAGCATATTTATACTAATTTGTATAACATGGGAGCAAAGTACACAAAAAAGTATAAATATGCTCCCTATTTAGTTTTTAATTTTCTTTTTGTTGTAATTGTTCTTTTTGTTTAACCAAAGCAATATCTAATATGCAATTTGGACAATAATATTTTCCAGTATATAAATTTTGTAAAACTCTTTTTGGACAAATAATTTGGTCACAAAGTTTGCATACATACATTGCTAAATGAAAATGTTGTTTACAAACACAATTATTAATTTTTGACATAATTATTTTTTCTTACTATAATTTTAAAATTGTTATTTAATTCTTCTTGTTTCTTTAAAAATTCATCAACTCTATTCATCATACATCTATCACATATATTGAGTTAATCATAATCTCTTACTACAATACTTACATCTCATTACTTTTTCTTTTCTACAATAGAATTAATATCAACAATTTTACCTTCTCATGAAATTTCAACATCATAATAAAGACCAATTTCAATTGTCATTTTAGACAATTTTATTGATAAATCACTATTAGCAAGAACTCATTTATCTTTTGATTTCTCACCAGTTGCAACTTTTATACCTTTATCCGTTTCATAAAACGGCGAAAATGTAAGAACAGTATAATTATTATCCTTACCTTTATTGTCTTTAATAATTTTGTCAGTTTGTCAATCTGATAGTTGACATAAAAAATTCTGCATAAATGCTTAACCTCCCAAGATTTAAGTTACTAATATGTAACTAGATTAAGATAGCAAAAACTACCTTGATTATAAATATACATAAAATAAAAAAAATTGTCAATAAATATGACAAAATAGATATTAGTAAAAATCTTGGGTAATTACTAATATCCACTAACCATTATATATATATATATATACAAGTGTCTTCTATAAAATTAATGTAAAATTCTTTTTTGTAAAAATACTTTTTCAATTTTACTTTTATCAAAAACTTTATCTAAAAAATTCAACAATTTTTCTTTTTTAAATGTCCATGGGTCAAACTGCTTAACCGCATTTCTACAACGTACACTATCAATTGAAATATAATTATTATAATCAGTAAAACTATCATTTTTAATAGTAGTATCAAAACTACCACCAAAAAGCATAGTACGACCAAAAGTATCAATCTTTTTCTTAAAAAACATTGAATTTATTGCTTTAATTGAAGCGTCAATTAAACGTTGATACAACATTACTTTTTGACCTTTAATAACCTTAGGTCAAGTACAATTACGAGAAAAAGCATATGCACGAACACCTAAATCAAACATATTTTGAGATTTCATATTATTTTGAACTTTAACAACATATTTTGCTAAATACTTAACTACATTTTCATTAGTACCTTTTTGAACAACTCTTACATCATTAATACCAAATGGTCATCATTGTGGCAACATATTTTTATGTATTTTTCTATTAAAAAGTATATGAAAATGAACTGCTCCACGTTTTTGATACTCATAAACATAAAGGTATTTTAATTCACCTAAATATTTTGCACGTTTAGGATTATTTCATCACTTTTTCAAACGCTTAAAAAATAAAGAAATATGATATTTTGCCAATTTAACATCTTTCATATTATCAGCATAAGTTAAAGTAACAAAACTTAAAACTTTACTATCATAAAAATTATGATAAGCACGATGAATAAGACTAGTTTTAGTACGAATAGTACTATTTCTCAATTTCTTATCATTAATTCCTAAATTTTTAATACCTTGACCATTACGTTTATTACTTAAAATTGCTTCCATAGGTAAAACTACATTTTTAACATAACAACCATAAAATGTTTTTTTAATATAAAAATTTTCTTCCATATATAAAACTCCCAAGATTTATTATTAATTTTACATATTATTATCAATTAATATATTATCACAAAAAAATAAAAATTATTTAAAAATAAAAACTCGGGGTGAATTGTGTTACTTAATTGAATTGTGTTACTTAATTGAATTGTGTTACTTAATTTAAATACCATTATATAATATTATTCACGGCAATAAATAAGAATGACAAAAAATTTCTAAAATAAAATGTAAAAATAATTAGTAGTTTTAATGATAAAAGTTATCAAGGTTCAATAATTATTGATATAACTAAACAAACAAATATTTCAGATATTTATATGCAAAATTATTTTGCAGAGAAAACTAAACCAGTAACATCAAATAAACAGCAGGCAATTGCAAATGTTACAGATAGTTTAAAGAAAATTCAAAAAAATGAATATCTTACTAAGTCAATTAGAAGATATGTATAAAGAAAAAAAATGATTTTAATCAAAGGATAATGATTATACATTAGGATTTGATAAAAGTCCTTTAATAAAAGGTATTATTGAAGGTAGAAATATATTAGCACATCAATTAATCTTTATTAGTCCATCTCAAAAAATTAGTTATTTTCCTCATTTAATTTCTATTATATATTTAGTTTTGTGATATCTTTATGAAATAGATTACTAAAAATATTTAATGTAATAATAGTTGGAAATTATACATCTTTGCCATTCTTAATTGCTTTAATATCTTTTTTTAACTGCTCTTTTAAAAATTTAATATCATTCTCACTATTTTTTACTTTTTTTAATGCTTCAATTTTAACTTTAGTATCTTTTTTTAATGCTTGAATCTTATCATTTTTTTCAGATCTAATTAACAATTTGGCTCCAACTTTCTTTGTTAAAATGTGTAAACCCCTAAAAGGGTATTTTTTTAATAAAAGTTTTTCATCTTCAATTAATTCTTGATTGCGAGAAGCAATAACAGTAGCTTGTAAACCACCAGAAATATTAACTGCAGTTCTGCCCATATCAAATAAACCATCTAAGGCACCAATAATACCATAAACAGCAGCATAATAGCTACCAAAACCAAGACCACCTAAAACACCAGCTGTTACAACAGCAGCAGTTCCTGGTACTCCCGCAATTCCTAATGAAGCAACTAGTGTTACAATTAAACCATTAATAAATAAAATAGCGATTATTCAGTTGGGAAAATTACCAGGAAGGATAACACTAAATCATAAGAAAGATAAAATAATTCCAGCTTGTACTCCAGCACAGCCACTTAAACCTATTGTTGTTGAAAGTGGCATTACTGTATCACTACCCTCTTCTTTCACTTTTAAATCTTCTTTTAAAGTATTCATAGCAATTGGTAAAGCGGCATTAGAAGACTGAGTTGTAAAACCAGCAATAATTGGTTTCTGTGCTTTTACTAATCAACGATAAGGATTAATACCAAATAAATATAATGATAATAAATGTCATAAGAAAGTAATAAGTAGTGCTAAATAAGCAACCCCAATAATAATGCCAATATTAGCAAGTGCACCAATTGGTTGATTAATAATTGCTGTTGCTAGCATACTCATAACAGCAAATGGCATAATTTTAATAAACATCATTAATATTGAAATAATAATTTTTCACATTGTTTCTAAAGTGTTTCTTGCTTTATCCATTCGTTCTTCATTATGCTTAGTTAGTTTTTTAATTGCAAATCCAATTAAAGCGCCAAGTACAATAATTGGAATAATTAATGTTTGAGTAAAAACACCAATTAAGCTGCTAGGAACGTAACTAATGATAATTTCGGGAATTGTTTTGGCAGTAGTTTTATCGTAATTACCACCATCAGTTAAATTAAAACCTTGCCCAATTTTAAAAGCAATTCCTAGTCCAAAGGCAATAGTAAAAGCGATAGCCACATTTATTAATAAAATAGTAATACCAACTCCTGAAACTTTAGTTATTGTTTTTGAGTTACTATTTTTTTTACTAGTAATTCTAGCGATAGCTAAAAATACTAATGGAATAGTTAACATAGTAATACCAATAATAAAAATAGTTTTTAATAATTCAATTCAGTGTACAATTTCTGCAACTCAGGGTATATAGTCAGGATTAGGTTTTATTGGTGTTCCAGGTAAGTTAGGATAAGTAATGTTATGACTATTAAAACCAGTAATAGCTTGTATAGTAATACCAAAAATTAGTCCTAATCCCATTCCAGTAAAAATACGAATTGGAAATTTAGGTTTAGTTTTTTTAATAAAAATAGAAAGTGCTAGGATAATACTAAAAAAGACAATTATCCCGATTAGACTTTGTCAGTGTGAAATACCAACAAAGTCTCTTAATAAGTTAATATTGTCATTACTAAGAGTTGTCATAGTTGCTACCTCATTCTTTTTATTTTTTATAGGTTATGACGATGTTACTTTTCTGCTTGCTATATGAATAATATCACTAGTACGAGCAAAAGGAGGTGAATAAACTAAATCTAAATTTTGTAAATCACGGATGTCCATTTTATTTCAAATGGCAGTAGCAAGAGCATTAATTCTTAATGTGGCATGATTATAACCTGCCATTTGTGCTGCCAGTAATTGGAAATTTGTTTTATCATAAAATAGTTTTAAGTATAAAGGACGAGATTGTTTTAAGTATCTTGGTAGATCATAATCTTTAATATAAACACTACCAATTTTATTTTTATCAATCGTATCAAAACTACCAGTTTTTGTTATTTCTAAATTACCAACACGTAAAATACTTGACCCTAAAGTTCCTGGATATTTATGTTCTGGGTTTTTAATATTATCAGCAATAATACGTGCCATTTTATTAGCATTAGTTGCCAAGGGAACATATATTGATGATTTATCAAATTGACTATATATTTGTGCACAATCACCACCACTATACATATTTGAAAACTTTTTTGTAACATTTTCTTTAGAAGGAATTTGACAGAATTCATTAATAATAATTGCTTTATTTTTGTTTAATTCAATATTGCTATTTTGTAAAAAATTCGTATTTGGTTCAAAACCAACTGCTAGTATTACTAAATCACAAGGTATTGTTTTTCCGTTTTTTTTATCATTTACACTTCTTAAACGCAAATCATTAACATTATTATGAGTCATCATTAGTTCTTCAACTTGATAGTTTAGTAAAATAGTGGCATTGTTTTTTGATTTAGTTTTATGATTAATATTTTTTTTGGTTAGTTCATCATAAATTAATTGACTAAATTCTTTATCAACAACGTCTGCCATTAATCGATCTTTCATTTCAACGATTGTGACATCTTTTTTTTGTTTTAAGCACGCTTCTGCCATTTCCATGCCAATAAATCCACCACCAATAATAACTATTTTTTTAGCATTTTTCATTGCTTTTTTTAGATTTATGGCATCTTCTTTAGTAAAAACATTATAAACATTATGTGGTAAAATACCATGACTAAAAGGTGGCGGAATTTTTGGTTTGGCTCCTGTTGCAATAACTAAGGCATGATAAGATACAACTTTTGCTTTAGTTTTATCGTCTATTGTTTTTTTGACATGAATTTCTTGTTTTGCTGTATCGACTTTAATAACATTTTGATTTAAATGAATTTTAATTTTATTTTTATTATTAGTTTTTTCTGAAAAATCTTTTTTTGTACGGTCATTTAAAAGTTTTTTATCTTTAAATTCATTAGCAATATAATAAGGAATACCACAAGCACCAAGTGAAATATAGTTTTTTTCTTGATAAACATGGATATCAAAGTTTTTATCACTATTTTTTTCACTACGTAATAATTTACTCGCAACTCCCATCCCAGTCGCACCAGCACCAATAATAATAACTTTAATTTTCATTTTTATCATCGCTCCACTCTCATTAATTATAATATATATTTAATAAAAAAATCAATTAATAGTGTTTATCTTAAGTATTGATTCATTTTTGAACAAATTCTAAAGTAGTGTCACTAATACCCTTATCAGTTACTAAATTATATTCATTAACAACTGTGTGGTCTAAATCACCAATTAAAAAACTTTGACCGTGGTTAGCATCAAGGATAGTGTATAATGAACTTTTTTTTGGTATTTCATAGCGAATTTTTTCTTGAAATAATTCGTTAGCATTAGTGTAGTTAATAAAGTGATCATTTTGACCATGAAGAAATAACATTGGCATATCAGGTATTAGTTTTAAATATTTAATTGGTTGTATTTCTTGTAAACCATCAACACCAAATGCTTTTTGTGCTTTTTTACGACTTAATTTCAGCATTAAATTAGTAGGTAAGAAAGCATAGTTGTATAGTTTTTCACTATAGGTACGATCTAAGCGACTAAATGTACAATCAGAAATAATGAATTTTACTTTTTGATTAATTTTATGTTTTGCATATAAATTGCTTCACATTACTACTGTTGCGCCACCTAATGAAAAACCATATAATCCTAAAGCAGTAGTTTTTTGTTTATATGTTTTACAACAGTATTCAATAATGTCTTGTAAATCTTGTGATTCTTTTAAACCAAAAGTTGTTGGTGATGCATCACTTTCACCATGGTTACGAGCATCATATCAAATAACATTGTAGCCAGCACGTAAAAAAATGAAAGCTTGTTTAAATATTCAAAATCTTGTATTAGTTATTCCGTGTAATAGAATTATTGTTTTATTATTATTTTCATTTTTAAGGGGACTTTTTAAAAAATTACCGTATAATGTTAAATTGTCAATTGATGTTTTAATTGAAAAAGGAATTATATTTTCATGTTTTTCTAGGTATTCTCAATATTCAAAATACATTGGCCATTTTGCTAATTCAATTTTAACTTTCGGTTGAAATTGTGAATTATATTGCAAGCATGCTTTAAACATTTCAATTGAATTTATATTAACTTTTTGTCTTAATTTTATTCTATTAATACTACTTTGTTTCATTGTTTTTCCTCACATTTTAGGTCATACATTTTAATAGTCGACATTATTTAGTATTGTTGGTTTTGGTTTACAACGAATATATTTTTTATATTTTTTATAAGGTATAAATTTAATATATTTGTATTTGCTAACTACGTGTTGTCCATTATTTTTACTATTTCGTCGTAAACAGGGTTTTACTTTTTTGATTTTAAAAGTACCAAAATTAGGAATAGTAATTACTTTACCTAGTTGGTTAATATTTTTAATTTCTTCAATTACACAATTAAAAACTATTTCAATATCTTGAATGTTAAATTTAGTTTTATCTGATACTCTTGCAATTAATTCTTTTGCGTTCATAAAAATCAACCCTATCTGTTTGCCCATATCCTTCTAATATTATTTTATATTATTTTATTTATAAAATGTAATCTATAAATTTTTCGTACTTTGCTTGTTAATAATTTTATATATAAAAGGCATTTTACATATTTAATTTGAATAATTTTAACATTAAAAATAATAAGAATCAAAGATAAAAATTTCTTTATTATATTCAATAGTATAGACATATTCCATAATTAAATTTTTTAAAAGTCAATTAATTAATAATTTTAAAATTTATTTTATAATTTTGTTATTAACAATAAATTTAGAAAAGTGTTGATAAAAATGATTTTTGAAAATTTAAAAAAATTAAAAAATGAAGAATTTTACAGATATTTTGGTATAAAACGTTTTCATTTTAATGAAATGTTAGAAAAATTAATTGAAATAGAAAAATTAGAAAAAAATAAAGGTCGAAAAAATAAACTTTCAGTAGAAGAAAGATTAATGATGACTTTATTATACTGAAAAGAATATTATACTTTTTTTCAAATGAGTATTAAATCTAAAATGAGCCCATCAAGTTGTTTTCGAAATATTACTTGAGTAGAAAATAAACTTAGTAACCACAAAGATTACCAATTTTTAAAAGAAAGATATAAATTAAAAATTGATAAAAAACAAGAAAATTCAAATGAATTTCAATTTTATTTAATTGATTCAACTGAGATTGAAATTGAAAGACCAACTAAAAAAAACTACAGTTAGAATATTTTTCTGGTAAAAGTTGAATGTATTCTATAAAATTTCAAATTGTATATGATTTTTTTAATAAAAAAATTGTTGATATTTTTGCTGATAATGGTAAAGTGCATGATTTTCAAATATTAAAAAATTCAAATCTTGAATTTTCAGAAAAAACAATAATTATTGGTGATTTAGGATATCAAGGTATACAAAATATTTATAAAAATACAATAATACCAATTAAAAGAACTAAAAATAAAAAATTAACTAAACAAGAAAGAAAATACAATAAGATTGTATCTAAAATTAGAATTAAAGTTGAACATGTCTTTGCTTGATTGAAAAGATTCAAAATTTTAGTAAATAAATGTAGAAAATCTAAATTTAGACTTATGTACTTAAGATTTAACTTACTTTGTGAAATTTTTAATAAAATAAAACCATTAAAATAAAAAAAATATTAAAAATATTTTTTTAAAATTTAAATTTTTATCGAGTTAATATAAAAATATTATTAACAATTTTTTGTTTAAAATGTAAACTCATTTTTTAAACTATTTTTTCAAAAAATATTTATTTCTATATTCAATAACACTAAATAGTTTTAAAACAATTTTATTGACAATTAATTAAATTTAATTACGGAATATGTCCTATAAATAAGTATATTCCTTAACTATAATTATAATTTCTATAAAATGTAATTACAAAAATAAAAGTGTTTGGCCATTGCTTTAGTTTTAAAGCAAGTGGTTTTTTATTTTTGAAAGAAAAGAAAGAGAGGTTTAAAATTATTCTAGAGATAGCGACAACAAATGTTTCAATAAGTGATATTGAAAATAAGATTAGAAAATTTAAAGAAAATTTAGAAATTTTTAAAAAAGAATTCACATTTTTCATAAATGAAAGTGTTGAGGAACAACGTAATTATAAACAAAGATATCAAGATATTTTATCAGAAGAAGAATTAGAAAATAGTAAATATGAAAAGGATTTAGCTTATAAAGAAGATGATTTAAAAAACTTAAAAAGTCATATTGAAGATTTAACAAAAAGTAGCACTAATAATCAACTTAGAAATCAAACATTGGATGAAAAAATAGCAAAAGATCAAAAAGAATTAAAAATAATAAGAAAAGAAATTAAAGCTTTGCAAAAAGATAAAGAAGAGTTTAAAGAAAAAATCACAAAGATAGATAAAGATACTTTTCAAGAAACTCAAAAAAATATTGAAGATTTCCAAGCTACTATGAGAACAAAAATAAAATATGTTGAAGTAGTATCAACCTTAATTGAAGTTAATTCAAGTGATGCAAACATACAAAAGCATTGAGATGCATTATGAATCGATTATAATAATAAAGTTAAAAATGCAAAAGAAAGAATTCAAATTTTAGAAACAAAAATTTCAAGTTATAAAAAACAAATTTTGGAAAATGAAAGTAGTATTAAAAACCAAAAAAAAGAAATAATATTACTAACGAAAGAACAATTAAAGTTAGAAATTGATATAAAAAAAATTAAAGATAAAATTGAAAAAAATATAAAAGAAATAAGGGATAAATTAAGTGAAATTAATAATAAAATGAATAGTTGTTTTACTGAAAATAAATTGAATATAACCAAAAAGAGTAATGATATTATTAATTTATTTAATGAATTTAAAAATTTTAATGAAAAAATAAAAGAAGATTTTAAGTTTTTCATTACAATAAAAGAACAAATAGATAAATTTTTAGGTGAATATTTTTTTATTAAAAACTCTAAAATTGAAAATTCTATATCAATAGTTGCTGATTATGATGCTGCACTTAAAATTATTATCAAGAATTTCACTACTTTTTTTGGAAAAAATAAATATGGTGAACTTTTAAAAAGTATAAAACAGTTTAATAACTATAAAGAAAGTAATGCTCAACAAGAATTACAACCATCAACTTCTAGTGATATCACTATTGATATCAATAATGAAAATAATGGTAAATGCAAATTATTTGATTTTGAAGAATTAAAATTAGAATCAGGATCAATAGTAAAAATGACTCTTAATTATTATAATTTTTTACAAGAATATAAAGGTCCATATTCTTATTTAATTTTTATTAAAGATGATAGTTTAAATAAAGGGAAGAATCAAAAAATAGCAAAAAACCTTTATTTTAATCCATTACTATTATTTGAAGATTGTAATGAAGAAGAACAAATGATTTTTAAAAAATTACAAAATAAAATAGCAAAAAATAATAAAAAGAATTTTCTTTTTAATGAAAACAAAAAATTTGCTTTATTATGTATTAGTGAAAATGATAGTTCTCAAAATCTTTTGTTTTTAATTGATTTTACAACATTAATTAAAATTCCTAAAAAGTTTATTCCATTAATGTATGATTATCAAAAAAAATATAATTTAAATCAAAAAATATGTAAAAAAATAGTTAATAATTTTGAACAAAAAAATAAAAAAGATTATAAATTTATGTTTATAAAATTTAGAGTACAAAACAATAATATTAAAAATTATATTAAAAATTTAGATTTATTATATGAAAAAATTTATCAACAAAAAGATCAATTACAACAATTACAACATTTATTTTTTGAATTTAATGAATTTCTTGATTTAAATAAAAAACAGCAAAGTATAAAAATAAGTGATTATGAAACTCAACAAACTAGCGAATTTCTTAAAGAAAATGATTTTGTATATAAAATGGTAAAAGAAATATCTAATATTTTAGATATAACATTAAATTCGATAAATTCAGATTGTTTGATAGGAAATTCTAATAATGTATTACAAATAGCAGATGTTGAATCAATAAATCAAGAAGTATCAGTTGGTCTAGTACTTTCTGAACAAAAGATAGTATTTACAAATAATATATAATCAAAAGTTTTAAACTTATAAATAATGCATATTTTCCAGATAATTAAATTATCTGGAATTTAAAATATTATTTACTTATTTTGTAATTTTTTATTTTATGATTTGAATTTATAATTTACAAATTTTGTAAAATTAATGAAGAAAGATGTTTAATAATTAAGTTTTTTATATAAATTTTGAAATACTTCTATTTTTAACATTGTGTCAATATCGAGTAAAAATTTCCCAAAAAAAGTTATAAAAAAATAAACTATTTTGAAAAAAATTACACTACTAAATGGTGGTTGGCCCTTAATTACTGGACCATTTTTGATATAAAATTCTAAATTTTAATTTGTAAAATTGGTGGTTTTAGAAATTTAGAATGTATTCTTTCATAATTATAAAACATAACATATTGATTTACATCATTTATAGCTTCATTGATGGATAAATATTGATTTGATCCTTTAGGTAGTCATTCTTGAGATAAATGAGAAAATCAGTTTTCAGATAATACATTACCACCAATATCATAAGGTTGTTTTTTGCTTAAAATTATTTGTTTATCCTCTGCTCATTTTGTGATATCCTGACAATAAAATTCGTTGGCGTTATCTGAATGTAAAATAACATTTTTTACTTGATTTCAAGAAAATTGTTTGTTGATTTTTTCAAGAGCAGGAAGAATTAAATCCTGATATGATTTATTAGGAGCAATATTATAACTAACAACATTATTTGAATAAAAATCAATAATTACAAAAAGATATAATCATCCTTCTTTAGTATTTATTTGTTTAGTGTCCATTGATCAAATTTGATTTGAAGAGGTTGTACTTTTATAATCTTTGTTTACTTTATCCATTGTAGGTATTCACTTATTTGGATTTTTTTTGTTTTTAGGATAGTTATTTTTAGTTTGTTTTAATCCTTGAATATTGTGTTCTTTCATAATTTTTCGCATTTGTTTTATTGATAATTCTATATTTAAAATGATATTTTTTTCTTGTTTTAATCACTCTTTAAAAGCTGAAAAAATTCTTAAATATCCATAAATTCTGCCTTTTCTTGTAGAATGAAATTCGATTAAAAGTTGGCATATTTTTTGATATTTATGATTGCATTTAATAATATGATTTTCTTCTTTTTTAATAGGTTTTTGTTTATTTTTTAAAAAGTAATATGTTGATCTGTTTAATTGAAGATATTGACATAGGTTTCTAATTGAATATTGATTTTTACAATCATCAATAATTTTAATTTTTTCTTTGATATTTAATTTGTTAATTACTAATGCTATTTGTTTAATTTTATCCATTAATAAAAATCCTTTCAGGTTAAAATTAGTGTTAATTATATAACACAATTGTTTTTAGAATACATTCAGGTTTTTTAAATTAATGGTCTAGTAAAAAGGGCTAAGTGGCAAGTGGCAAGTGGCCTCAGTTGAATCAATTAAATAAAATTGAAATTCATTTGAATTTTCTTGTTTTTTATCAATTTTTAATTTATATCTTTCTTTTAAAAATTGGTAATCTTTGTGGTTACTAAGTTTATTTTCTACTCAAGTAATATTTCGAAAACAACTTGATGGGCTCATTTTAGATTTAATACTCATTTGAAAAAAAGTATAATATTCTTTTCAGTATAATAAAGTCATCATTAATCTTTCTTCTACTGAAAGTTTATTTTTTCGACCTTTATTTTTTTCTAATTTTTCTATTTCAATTAATTTTTCTAACATTTCATTAAAATGAAAACGTTTTATACCAAAATATCTGTAAAATTCTTCATTTTTTAATTTTTTTAAATTTTCAAAAATCATTTTTATCAACACTTTTCTAAATTTATTGTTAATAACAAAATTATAAAATAAATTTTAAAATTATTAATTGACTTTTAAAAAATTTAATTACGGAATATGTCTAATGAAGATGATTTTATTACTAATATTAAAACTATGCAAAAGATGAAAAAACATAATGATTTAATTGGTATTATTTTAGATAAACCAAGACATCAAAAAATAATTGAAAAGTTGCATGATTTAGGTATTATTGTTCGTTTAATCGGTGATGGTGATGTGCTTGCTGCTATTGATGTTATTAATAAGGAAGCAGATTTTGTTTATGGTATTGGTGGTGCTCTTGAAGGAGCATTAATGGCAGCATTAGCATTAAGTGCTGGTGGCAATATTAAAACTAAGCTAATTTCCTATCAAACAATATGACCCACTGATGAAGATACTAAAATTCGTATTAATATTGAAGATATTGCTATTAAAAAATATAAATTATCATATAATAAATATTATTTTGCTAAAGATTTAGTAAAAGATGAAAATGTCCGTTTTGTTGCAACAGGTTTAACAGCTGGTGGAAGTTTAAAAGCAATTAAATATTATTATGGTACATATTATTTAAATACTTTTTTTGTTTCACATGGTGTTGTTAGAAATATGGAAGTTACTTATAGTGTTAGTCAGGTTAATAAACTATTGCCAAGTGTTGAAAAAATTATGAAAATATATAATAAGTATGTTTAAAAATATTTAAAGGAGAAAATTATGAATGATATTGATCGTTTACCTGCTATCCCAGTTTTAGAAAGTCAACGTTTAAAACTACGACCTATTACTTTAAATGATGCACAAGCATCATTTAATTATGCGAAGAATGAAAATATGACAAAATATGTACCGTGAAAAGCTCATAAAAGTATTAATGATAGTATTGGTTTTATTAATTCTTTATTACAAGAATATAAACAATTAAGTTCTTTAATGTGAGCAGTGCAATTAAAAGATGATAAAAGTAATACGATGATTGGTACTTGTGGTTTTATTAGATATTTTGCTCATACTAAATGTTTGGAAATAGGTTATGCTTTTAATCCAAAAGAGTGGGGTAAAGGTTATGCCAAAGAGGCATTGTTGACTGCTATTAAGTATGGATTTGAAAATACTAATAGTATTAGAATTGAAGGTAGTTGTGTTAAAGAGAATATTGCTTCAGCGAAAACGATGGAAAGTGTTGGCATGAAGTTTGAAGGAATTTCTCGTAGTAATTTTATTAAAGATGGTAAAGTTAGTGATTGTAAAATATTTAGTATTATTCGTAGTGAGTATTTTAAATAATATTTTAATATTATTTAAAGAGTAGCTTTATAGAGTTTTTTAAAAATTATTTGGGAGCATACCGATGTTGTCAATAATATTCAAATTTGTCTTAAAATTATAAAGTTAGACGAGAATAATTTTGACTTCAATATGCAATTGTATCTTAATCTTAACACGCCACTTGCCACTTGCCACTTAGCCCTTTTTACTAGACCATTAATTTAAAAAACCTGAATGTATTCTAAAAACAATTGTGTTATATAATTAACACTAATTTTAACCTGAAAGGATTTTTATTAATGGATAAAATTAAACAAATAGCATTAGTAATTAACAAATTAAATATCAAAGAAAAAATTAAAATTATTGATGATTGTAAAAATCAATATTCAATTAGAAACCTATGTCAATATCTTCAATTAAACAGATCAACATATTACTTTTTAAAAAATAAACAAAAACCTATTAAAAAAGAAGAAAATCATATTATTAAATGCAATCATAAATATCAAAAAATATGCCAACTTTTAATCGAATTTCATTCTACAAGAAAAGGCAGAATTTATGGATATTTAAGAATTTTTTCAGCTTTTAAAGAGTGATTAAAACAAGAAAAAAATATCATTTTAAATATAGAATTATCAATAAAACAAATGCGAAAAATTATGAAAGAACACAATATTCAAGGATTAAAACAAACTAAAAATAACTATCCTAAAAACAAAAAAAATCCAAATAAGTGAATACCTACAATGGATAAAGTAAACAAAGATTATAAAAGTACAACCTCTTCAAATCAAATTTGATCAATGGACACTAAACAAATAAATACTAAAGAAGGATGATTATATCTTTTTGTAATTATTGATTTTTATTCAAATAATGTTGTTAGTTATAATATTGCTCCTAATAAATCATATCAGGATTTAATTCTTCCTGCTCTTGAAAAAATCAACAAACAATTTTCTTGAAATCAAGTAAAAAATGTTATTTTACATTCAGATAACGCCAACGAATTTTATTGTCAGGATATCACAAAATGAGCAGAGGATAAACAAATAATTTTAAGCAAAAAACAACCTTATGATATTGGTGGTAATGTATTATCTGAAAACTGATTTTCTCATTTATCTCAAGAATGACTACCTAAAGGATCAAATCAATATTTATCCATCAATGAAGCTATAAATGATGTAAATCAATATGTTATGTTTTATAATTATGATAGAATACATTCTAAATTTCTAAAACCACCAATTTTACAAATTAAAATTTAGAATTTTATATCAAAAATGGTCCAGTAATTAAGGACCAACGACCGTCAATAAAATTGTTTTAAAACTATTTAGTGTTATTGAATATAGAAATAAATATTTTTTGAAAAAATAGTTTAAAAAATGAGTTTACATTTTAAACAAAAAATTGTTAATAATATTTTTATATTAACTCGATAAAAATTTAAATTTTAAAAAAATATTTTTAATATTTTTTTTATTTTAATGGTTTTATTTTATTAAAAATTTCACAAAGTAAGTTAAATCTTAAGTACATAAGTCTAAATTTAGATTTTCTACATTTATTTACTAAAATTTTGAATCTTTTCAATCAAGCAAAGACATGTTCAACTTTAATTCTAATTTTAGATACAATCTTATTGTATTTTCTTTCTTGTTTAGTTAATTTTTTATTTTTAGTTCTTTTAATTGGTATTATTGTATTTTTATAAATATTTTGTATACCTTGATATCCTAAATCACCAATAATTATTGTTTTTTCTGAAAATTCAAGATTTGAATTTTTTAATATTTGAAAATCATGCACTTTACCATTATCAGCAAAAATATCAACAATTTTTTTATTAAAAAAATCATATACAATTTGAAATTTTATAGAATACATTCAACTTTTACCAGAAAAATATTCTAACTGTAGTTTTTTTAGTTGGTCTTTCAATTTCAATCTCAGTTGAATCAATTAAATAAAATTGAAATTCATTTGAATTTTCTTGTTTTTTATCAATTTTTAATTTATATCTTTCTTTTAAAAATTGGTAATCTTTGTGGTTACTAAGTTTATTTTCTACTCAAGTAATATTTCGAAAACAACTTGATGGGCTCATTTTAGATTTAATACTCATTTGAAAAAAAGTATAATATTCTTTTCAGTATAATAAAGTCATCATTAATCTTTCTTCTACTGAAAGTTTATTTTTTCGACCTTTATTTTTTCTAATTTTTCTATTTCAATTAATTTTTCTAACATTTCATTAAAATGAAAACGTTTTATACCAAAATATCTGTAAAATTCTTCATTTTTTAATTTTTTTAAATTTTCAAAAATCATTTTTATCAACACTTTTCTAAATTTATTGTTAATAACAAAATTATAAAATAAATTTTAAAATTATTAATTGACTTTTAAAAAATTTAATTACGGAATATGTCTAGAAATAACAGAGTTTTTTCATCTGAAGATTTTGATTTTTCAATGTTAGAAATTAATTAGTATATATTTTTCATATTAAAATCAAAAATTTTAATGTTTTTCAATTATCAAAAAATATAAAAAATAAAAAATTATAATCTATTACTAGATTATAATTTTTTATTTACATTTAATATAATACTTTTTATAAAGTTAAAGATTGTTTTTGAACAGTTGTTTGTTCATCATAATAATTATTCATATCATCATCTGTATTAATTGAAGGTTGAACTTGTAGTTGGTTAACTTCGGTAATTATTTGTTCAATAACTTTATTGTTTTCATTTTCTTCATGTTCTTCAATAGTTTGTAATTCTTTTTTAATTTTTGTAATTTCTTGATCAATTTGTTTACATTTAGTATTATTTCAAGGTTTAAATTTAAATTTCTTTTTTTCATCAAGTTTTTTATTTAATAATTCATAAAGAGCAATTTTTCTATTAGTATTGTTACTTTTTAATTCTTTAATTTCATCTTCTTCTGTTATATCTCATTCTTCATTTTCTTGCTCATTTTCTTTTACCAATTGTTTAATATTTCTTTTTCTGTTTTGCATTTCATTCATACTATTTTTGCTTATACTTTCTTGAAATTCTGGTAATAGTTCTTCTAATAAAAAACAATTATCAGTAAAAACATCATCAAATTTATTAAGTTCTTTATAGATTTTTTCTAATTCTTTTAAATTTTTTAAAATTTCAGAAATTACCAAAGTATTATAATCATTGTTAAAATATTGATTAATTCTTTGATAAATAGCATAGTGAGTTTGAAATACTTCATCTGGATAATTTTGACGACTATATTTTATACCTCTTTCTTCAAGAGCATAAATTTTTTTAAAATTTTTTAATTTTCATTCTTGTAGAGTTTTTTTTACATCATTAAAAATAAACATTTTAATTTCTTTTTCAATTAGTGATTTAAATTCTTTGAAATCATTAGTTTCTTTTAATATTAATTCCTCTTCTGAAATATTAGTTACATTTTCATTTTTTCTATTTTCTTTAATTATATTTTTCATGATTGAATCAAAATATTCACCATCACTTTGTAAATCAAAATATTTAGCAAAATCTAACATCTTTATTTTCTCCTTTAATATATTTCTAAATAAAAAAACCTATTTACTTTTAAATAAAGTAATAGGTTTTTTAAAACTTATATGTTTATGATTAAAGGTTATCAAATTTTATATTTTTTTTCAATAGACATATTCCGTAATTAAATTTTTTAAAAGTCAATTAATAATTTTAAAATTTATTTTATAATTTTGTTATTAACAATAAATTTAGAAAAGTGTTGATAAAAATGATTTTTGAAAATTTAAAAAAATTAAAAAATGAAGAATTTTACAGATATTTTGGTATAAAACGTTTTCATTTTAATGAAATGTTAGAAAAATTAATTGAAATAGAAAAATTAGAAAAAAATAAAGGTCGAAAAAATAAACTTTCAGTAGAAGAAAGATTAATGATGACTTTATTATACTGAAAAGAATATTATACTTTTTTTCAAATGAGTATTAAATCTAAAATGAGCCCATCAAGTTGTTTTCGAAATATTACTTGAGTAGAAAATAAACTTAGTAACCACAAAGATTACCAATTTTTAAAAGAAAGATATAAATTAAAAATTGATAAAAAACAAGAAAATTCAAATGAATTTCAATTTTATTTAATTGATTCAACTGAGATTGAAATTGAAAGACCAACTAAAAAAAACTACAGTTAGAATATTTTTCTGGTAAAAGTTGAATGTATTCTATAAAATTTCAAATTGTATATGATTTTTTTAATAAAAAAATTATTGATATTTTTGCTGATAATGGTAAAGTGCATGATTTTCAAATATTAAAAAATTCAAATCTTGAATTTTCAGAAAAAACAATAATTATTGGTGATTTAGGATATCAAGGTATACAAAATATTTATAAAAATACAATAATACCAATTAAAAGAACTAAAAATAAAAAATTAACTAAACAAGAAAGAAAATACAATAAGATTGTATCTAAAATTAGAATTAAAGTTGAACATGTCTTTGCTTGATTGAAAAGATTCAAAATTTTAGTAAATAAATGTAGAAAATCTAAATTTAGACTTATGTACTTAAGATTTAACTTACTTTGTGAAATTTTTAATAAAATAAAACCATTAAAATAAAAAAAATATTAAAAATATTTTTTTAAAATTTAAATTTTTATCGAGTTAATATAAAAATATTATTAACAATTTTTTGTTTAAAATGTAAACTCATTTTTTAAACTATTTTTTCAAAAAATATTTATTTCTATATTCAATAACACTAAATAGTTTTAAAACAATTTTATTGACAATTAATTAAATTTAATTACGGAATATGTCTATATTTTATTTAATCTTTCTGTGTTCATTAAAGTAGCAGTTTGACTAATTGGTAAACTAGTATTATTCTTGATATTAAATATTCAATTATTATTCATATCTATGTGATTACCAGAATTATTATTATAAATAGTATCATTATCTTGAAAACTTGCATTTAAACCTTGACCATCAGTAAAATTACCAATATCACTTAAATTTATTTTAATAGGTGTAAATCAACTTTTTGAATTAGTATAACTTGGATTATCTGGAGAAAAATTTCAATTAGCATTCATATTAATAGTAAAATTAAATGTCATACTTTCATAATCATCTTTAAATTTATCAATATTCTCATATCCATAATCTTTAACATTAATATGTATATAGTTTAAAAATTTACCGCTTTCTTGATTTTCTCTTCAATTTGGTCTCATTTGATAAACATCACTAAGTGATGCTTTTAATGTTCTACTAATATTATTTTTAATCCCATATTGATTTTGATTACTTAAATCAATAAATATAGAATGCGCTCTTTCTATTAATGGTGGTGGTTGTATTGCTTGAGGATAATTAAATGGTTGGTCAAATTTAAAAGTATTATTTGCTAAAATAAATGTATTTTGAATTAATCTACTATTATTACTTGCTTTACCAACTGTTTGATAAGTACCACTTCAAATACTAAAATTATCATTAACAGCACCATTTCTATTATCTGGCATTGAATAAAATGTTATTTTAAAATTACTTTTTCCTACAACTTTAATATCAATCATATCAATTGCTCATTTTAATATATTAGTATTAGTAAATTTAGGTTCATTTAATAATGGAATTAAACTATTTTCTTTTGGTAATAACGAAATTGTATCTTTGCCACCAGCACCATTTAATTGACCTAAATTTACACTATCATAAATTCCTTGTGAAGAAATACTTCCATCATTAATGTTAAAATTTTGTAAATTAATCCTATCTGTTAAATTAAATGTAAATGATGTCATATGACTTGCTGTACCTAATACAGATTGAATAGTATCTGGTGTTTCATTTCTAAATACATCTAATGGAATTAATGCTGGATTAGTACTTTGTGAACTATATAATAATGTTGTATAAAAAGTATATAATTCAGCAGATATTAAACCATTTATGTAATTAAATTGTGGAATTAACAAGTTACTACTTAACTTTGCTCCAATATCTAATCCACCAACAAAAGCATTCATAAATGAACCAAATATAGGTATAGTATTAAGATTAATTTTAATAGTTTCTCTAACTGTTAACGGTATTTCACTAATAGGATTATAAATAAAATAATGTAATGCATTAATAGTATTTAATTGCTTAAATTTATTATTATTCATATTATAATGAGTATTACCAATAAATTTTTTATTATTTTTATTATAATATTGAAAATATGGATTACCAGCAGTTGCATAATTATAATCTTCTATTTCAGCACCATTTAAAAAATTATTATCTCAATAATTTACTAATCTATTTGATGCATCAACTTTATTAGTATTTTTAGTTTTTTCAACATTAGTTCTTAAATGTCCTTCATAATGTTTAGTTGCTCCATCATCATAATTTGGAGAAATTACTTTTTGTCAATCTTGATAACTATCCATAACACTCTGTCCTTGAACAGTTAATACATAATTTGTTTCTGGTAATGCTTGAAAACTTACTGGGTCATAAGTTGAACATTGATATTGTCATGGAAATAATAATTTACTTGGATATTGTCGATATTTATGTTTTTTAGTATTAATAGGATTATTATCAATATCTCTACCCCATAATGCTATTGAAATAGGTTTTACTGAACCATAAAAAGATATTTGACAATGAGTAACTGGTAATGGTGTTAAATAATTACTATCTAAAACAATATTATTATTTTCATCTAATGCTGGTAATGCTACTGGGTCGCCGGGCGCACCCAATTGTACATATTGATTAATGGCTAACCCACTATGGGCTAATTTATCATTTAAACTACTAAAAGTACATTGAATATATGCTAATTCTTTATTTTCATTATTATAAGTTTTACTAGCAACTTCAAGAATATATCATTGTCTATCAACTTTAATTGATTTATCAATATTTATAACTTTATTAATTTCTGGAATCATATATAACTTATATAAATTTGAAACAATATTATTAATAAAATTAAAATTCTTTTTTTCATTTGGAATATTAATAACTACATTTTTAATTGCTTGTTCTTGAATAAAAGCATTATTTGCTGGAGTTGCTGAATAAGTAATACCTAATTGGTCACTTAAAATATTTCCATAAAATACATCACCAATTTGTAATTGTTTATATGCTTCATCTGGATTATCTTTATTTTGAATAGGATAATAAGAATGGTCTCAAACTGCTTGTATTGCTTCTCTACCAGTAAAGATTTTACTAAAACTAGTATAATCATTAGGTATTGAAGTTGGTGGTTTATAACCAGTTTCTGTGGAATTTATAGCGCCTAAAATAATAGTAAAAGGACATACACGAAATTGTAAATCTTTATTTTGTGTAAAATCTTTTTCAATTTCACCAGTTGATTTTCAAACTGTTTTAATTAATTGATGATTTATTTTCGGTATCATTTTTAATTTCTCCATCAATATCTTTTACTAACTTATTATCAAAATCAATTTCTTCTTTTCTCATTCTTCTATTTTCTTTAAGAATGTTCATTGCTTCTTCTTCACTAACACCATATCTTTTAACAATAATACGTTTTCTGTTAGTTAAATCTAATGCTAATTCTGCTTCATCAATTTCAAGTGATTTTAATCTATCTGTAATAGTATTTTCTTTAATTTCAAATGTTCATTTAGATTTATCACCATCAAGACCCATTAATATAAAACATCTTTGAAATATTTCATTTCAATCGCTTTGATTTAAAGTTCTTTTAATTCTTGTTGTTTCCATATCTCTTGAATTAGTAATTAATACTTCTGCTTCAGTTTTTTGACTTGTAGTATCATTTACTGGACTATATCCACTACCCTCAAATGCTTTATCAATAATAAATTGTATAAATTCTGCATATTTATCTAATATTGGACTACCTTGTAAAATAGCAATTGGTGGTGTTCCACTAGTACTTCCTAAACTTCTTAAATTTGCTTGTAAAATAAATTTACCTATTAATTTTTTTAAATCAAAAGCAGTTTTAGATTGATTTATTTCTTGTTCAGTAATATCTAAAAATACACGAGTAACATTATATTCAAGTTCATGTTCAATTGATTCAAATGTTTTATTTAATAATTTTTGTAATTTTTTAATTGGAGTCATATCTGGATAATAATCACCAATAACTCCACCAAAGAAATTCTTTTTAGGTAAATTTTGCATAAATTTAACTGGAATAATACCTAAATTATGATTTTCTATTAATGGTAGTTGTAAATCTTTACTTATCTTTTCTTGTAAACCATCTAAAGTAACATAATCACTAGTAAAATATCTAATTATTTGATTTGGAGTATATGTGGTTTTAACATAAATACTTTGGTCATCATATTGTAATCTTGACCATGTTGATGCACTATATTCAGTTTCTAATACTCTTGCAACTCTTGATTGAGCATATGGTTGAGCAAAATTTAATGCTATTCTACCAGTTTTACTTTTATCAATTTGAACAATACTATAACCATAACCAGACTTAATATGACAATCTTGATAAAATAAACTATCAAAATTATTTCATTCTTTTAATTTTTCAATTGCTCTTTTATATTCTTCATGTTCACTTGTTAAAGTATAACCATTACCCCATAATAATTTACTTGCATGATTTGCTATAATTTCTTGAAGATTTATCATACATCAACTAGGAGTTAATATTTCAGTATTATGATTATTCATATGTTACTTCCTTTCAAAATAAGGATTTATATCTGCACTTAAATTTCTAATATATGGCTCAATTGCATAATCAAATGCATCACGTAAATGGTCATTACCCGCTAATGGTATTTGTTTAATACTTTTAGGGTCTCATACAGCCAATCTAAATTCATCTAATAATGCTTGTGCATTCATACTAATATTTAAGCGTTCTGATGCCATTAAAGCCACATTCTTACCTATTCTAAATTCAAGTCTTAATTTCACACAATCTTTAAAATATAATCATGAATTAACTTGATATTTAATTGCTGTATCATTTAACATTTCAATAAATGTATAATTACTAAAATCACAATATACAGTTAAACCATATTCATATAACAAATTATTTTCTTTTGCTAATTTAATATAAAACTCAACTACTAATCTTGCTAATTGTTTATTATCATAACGTACTAACTTATTTTCTATTTTTAAACAATCAATAACATTAACAAATTTAAAATTATAATCAAAACCTATTAATATACATGCTAAAGCATCATCTTTAAACCCATAATCTAATCCAGCACTAAATCTATAACTTGGTTGTAATAATCTACTAATTTTATGAATAAGATGTGAATATATCCCACCAGATTCATAACCTACTAAACCATGACTTCTTACTCTCGCAGATATTGGGTCAAGAGTTTCTATTTCTAATAATTGTTGTTTATCACTATCTTTTAAATGAGTATTTAATTTTCAATTTTGATAATGATAAATAGTATTATCAATAATAGTAAATTGTTCATATTCATTAATAATTTGTTTTTCATTTTGTGGACAAGCATTTATAGTTTTTTTAATAAATTCATTTAAAATACTTCAAGGATTACAACTTTCAATTTCTAATAATTGATTTGCACCACGAATAGCATCTTTTAAATCTTGATAATCATTTTCAGTAATTTCATATCTTTCATCACTTCATATAATTACATAATCATATAAATAATTACTTGCTAATCCAGTTAATTTAACATTACTATTATCTTGTGAATGTAAATATTTACAAGTTATTTTACTACCATTAAATTCAATAGTTTTTTTAGTTTCACTAATAATAAAATTAATACTAGGATAAGTTGCTCTAATAATTTGTTTTAATTCTTGTCAACTATCATTTAATTGTTTTGACATATTACGAATTAAATAAGCATGAATATTAATATTATCTAACATTAATAAAATACCTAAGAATTCAATATCACTAAATGTTTTACCAGATTTACGACTACCTAATTGTTTAATTTTATTAATATTTAAAGATTGTTTTAAATACATTCTTTTAGCAATATCTAATAAATAACCAAAATTACTTAACATTTATTCTTACCTTTATTTTCTAAACTAATTGCTATAGGGGCTGTATTATCACTACTTTTTATATCAATTTTTGTAGATAAATGATATTCTTTCACAAACGCTCTTTCTAAATATCATGCAGTATTATTTGCATTTGCTTTTAAATATCTTTAGACATATTCCGTAATTAAATTTTTTAAAAGTCAATTATAATTTTAAAATTTATTTTATAATTTTGTTATTAACAATAAATTTAGAAAAGTGTTGATAAAAATGATTTTTGAAAATTTAAAAAAATTAAAAAATGAAGAATTTTACAGATATTTTGGTATAAAACGTTTTCATTTTAATGAAATGTTAGAAAAATTAATTGAAATAGAAAAATTAGAAAAAAATAAAGGTCGAAAAAATAAACTTTCAGTAGAAGAAAGATTAATGATGACTTTATTATACTGAAAAGAATATTATACTTTTTTCAAATGAGTATTAAATCTAAAATGAGCCCATCAAGTTGTTTTCGAAATATTACTTGAGTAGAAAATAAACTTAGTAACCACAAAGATTACCAATTTTTAAAAGAAAGATATAAATTAAAAATTGATAAAAAACAAGAAAATTCAAATGAATTTCAATTTTATTTAATTGATTCAACTGAGATTGAAATTGAAAGACCAACTAAAAAAAACTACAGTTAGAATATTTTTCTGGTAAAAGTTGAATGTATTCTATAAAATTTCAAATTGTATATGTTTTTTTAATAAAAAAATTGTTGATATTTTTGCTGATAATGGTAAAGTGCATGATTTTCAAATATTAAAAAATTCAAATCTTGAATTTTCAGAAAAAACAATAATTATTGGTGATTTAGGATATCAAGGTATACAAAATATTTATAAAAATACAATAATACCAATTAAAAGAACTAAAAATAAAAAATTAACTAAACAAGAAAGAAAATACAATAAGATTGTATCTAAAATTAGAATTAAAGTTGAACATGTCTTTGCTTGATTGAAAAGATTCAAAATTTTAGTAAATAAATGTAGAAAATCTAAATTTAGACTTATGTACTTAAGATTTAACTTACTTTGTGAAATTTTTAATAAAATAAAACCATTAAAATAAAAAAAATATTAAAAATATTTTTTAAAAATTTAAATTTTTATCGAGTTAATATAAAAATATTATTAACAATTTTTTGTTTAAAATGTAAACTCATTTTTTAAACTATTTTTTCAAAAAATATTTATTTCTATATTCAATAACACTAAATAGTTTTAAAACAATTTTATTGACAATTAATTAAATTTAATTACGGAATATGTCCTTTGTGTATTAATATGGCGTATTTGTAAATATGCTCAATTAATTTGTTGTAAAAAAGTATTTCTCTTTTTTTGTTTTCAACTATAAAGAGTATTTTCTGTAATATCTAAATAAACTAACATACCAACTTTAGTCGGCACTTCTTCAGTTTTTTTACATTCCTTAAAATATTCTTCTAATTTTTCTCTTAATGCTTTTGCATCATTAAAAATTGTTCTTATTTTTATTTTTTCTTCTTGCACATAAAAATCTCCTTTCATATGCTTTAAAAAACAAAAAATTATGATATAATTAATATAATCTATTAAGTAACACAATTCAATTAAGTAACACAATTCAATTAAGTAACACAATTCACCCCGAGTTTTTATTTTTAAATAATTTTTATTTTTTTGTGATAATATATTAATTGATAATAATATGTAAAATTAATAATAAATCTTGGGAGTTTTATATATGGAAGAAAATTTTTATATTAAAAAAACATTTTATGGTTGTTATGTTAAAAATGTAGTTTTACCTATGGAAGCAATTTTAAGTAATAAACGTAATGGTCAAGGTATTAAAAATTTAGGAATTAATGATAAGAAATTGAGAAATAGTACTATTCGTACTAAAACTAGTCTTATTCATCGTGCTTATCATAATTTTTATGATAGTAAAGTTTTAAGTTTTGTTACTTTAACTTATGCTGATAATATGAAAGATGTTAAATTGGCAAAATATCATATTTCTTTATTTTTTAAGCGTTTGAAAAAGTGATGAAATAATCCTAAACGTGCAAAATATTTAGGTGAATTAAAATACCTTTATGTTTATGAGTATCAAAAACGTGGAGCAGTTCATTTTCATATACTTTTTAATAGAAAAATACATAAAAGTATGTTGCCACAATGATGACCATTTGGTATTAATGATGTAAGAGTTGTTCAAAAAGGTACTAATGAAAATGTAGTTAAGTATTTAGCAAAATATGTTGTTAAAGTTCAAAATAATATGAAATCTCAAAATATGTTTGATTTAGGTGTTCGTGCATATGCTTTTTCTCGTAATTGTACTTGACCTAAGGTTATTAAAGGTCAAAAAGTAATGTTGTATCAACGTTTAATTGACGCTTCAATTAAAGCAATAAATTCAATGTTTTTTAAGAAAAAGATTGATACTTTTGGTCGTACTATGCTTTTTGGTGGTAGTTTTGATACTACTATTAAAAATGATAGTTTTACTGATTATAATAATTATATTTCAATTGATAGTGTACGTTGTAGAAATGCGGTTAAGCAGTTTGACCCATGGACATTTAAAAAAGAAAAATTGTTGAATTTTTTAGATAAAGTTTTTGATAAAAGTAAAATTGAAAAAGTATTTTTACAAAAAAGAATTTTACATTAATTTTATAGAAAACACTTGTATATATATATATATATATATATAATGGTTAGTGGATATTAGTAATTACCCAAGATTTTTACTAATATCTATTTTGTCATATTTATTGACAATTTTTTTTATTTTATGTATATTTATAATCAAGGTAGTTTTTGCTATCTTAATCTAGTTACATATTAGTAACTTAAATCTTGGGAGGTTAAGCATTTATGCAGAATTTTTTATGTCAACTATCAGATTGACAAACTGACAAAATTATTAAAGACAATAAAGGTAAGGATAATAATTATACTGTTCTTACATTTTCGCCGTTTTATGAAACGGATAAAGGTATAAAAGTTGCAACTGGTGAGAAATCAAAAGATAAATGAGTTCTTGCTAATAGTGATTTATCAATAAAATTGTCTAAAATGACAATTGAAATTGGTCTTTATTATGATGTTGAAATTTCATGAGAAGGTAAAATTGTTGATATTAATTCTATTGTAGAAAAGAAAAAGTAATGAGATGTAAGTATTGTAGTAAGAGATTATGATTAACTCAATATATGTGTGATAGATGTATGATGAATAGAGTTGATGAATTTTTAAAGAAACAAGAAGAATTAAATAACAATTTTAAAATTATAGTAAGAAAAAATAATTATGTCAAAAATTAATAATTGTGTTTGTAAACAACATTTTCATTTAGCAATGTATGTATGCAAACTTTGTGACCAAATTATTTGTCCAAAAAGAGTTTTACAAAATTTATATACTGGAAAATATTATTGTCCAAATTGCATATTAGATATTGCTTTGGTTAAACAAAAAGAACAATTACAACAAAAAGAAAATTAAAAACTAAATAGGGAGCATATTTATACTTTTTTGTGTACTTTGCTCCCATGTTATACAAATTAGTATAAATATGCTCCTTATTAATATAAAAGTAAGGAGTTTTATTTATGCATAATGAGTTAGAACAAACTAGTAATTATACTTTAACTAAAATATTAAGAACTGGATTAAGTCCATTAAGTGCTATGGTAGGAGTTAGTGCTTATTATGGTCAATATTTAAAAAACCCAATTTTGGGAAGTATTAATTCTTTGTTATTTAGTAAAAAGTTAGGAATTGATATATGGAATATTAATCAAAGACCAACTACTAGAAATAAAGTTATTAATAGTTATAAAAAGATATTTTTAGGTTTAGGAACAATTGGTTTAATTAATTATGCTAAGTTTGTTCAGTATGTAAATAAGTCTGTGTCTTTATTAAGAGATGAACCTTGTTTTTGACCACCTTGTCCAACTGAACCACCTAAATCAACGTATCCACCATTTACAACTGTTAAACCGATAGTTGATAATCCTTTTGTAGATTGAGATACTTATATATCTTTAAATAGTTTTGGTATAGCGAATGTTATTAGTGGTTTAACTGAGTTAATACCTAATAGATTTGAAACTATACGTAAAATAGCAAATATGGGTACTGGTGGTTGTTTGATTAGTAGTGGTGTTGCTATGGGTATTAATAATAATTTTAATAATTATTTTGCTATTCCTACGATTATTGCCGGTGCAAGTGAGATTATTAATACTTTATTGTTACCTTTGGGAAGTACATATAATAATACAGAATTACAAGAAGTTTTTACAGATGAAAGAGCAAGATTAATTAATGCTAGTGTTAGTGATTATCAAAGTACAAATGATAGTATGGTTGATGTTGATTTAAATGATGATAGTATGTCTGAGATTAATTTAGATAGGGCAAGTTTAAATTGGGATTATTCTTATGCTTATACATTAGGTGGTGTTTAAAATGGAAAATAAAGAAATTAAAAAAAGTGGTATGACACTTCTAAGTTTCATGTTTTTTGTTTTATTTTTGGTTTTTTTTCTATGGTTTGAACTGTTTTTGAAATACATAATATTGTAAATGGCAATTTTGATTTTTTTATTGGTTTAGATTTAGGCATTAATATTTTACTTTTTGTTTTAGTAATTTTTTATGAGTTATTTAGTTTAATTGATTTTTTAAAAAAAAGAAAAAAAGGAAGTGATAAATAATGGATTTTAAAGAAATTATAAAATATGCCTTATATATTGGTGGTTTTTGTTTAATTCTTTGATTTTGTAGAAATTGAATACGTGAAGGTATAGAAAAATATAAACATAGAAAACATGTAAAGGAGAATGATAGTGAGCCTGATTGTATTTTTTGTCGTAAAGATTTTGAAAAAAAGAAACGTAAATTAGAAATGGAAAAACAACAAAAAGATTTAGAGAAAGGAGGTGATTAATATGCCTGCTGGATTATCAGCATTATTAAATATGATTGGTGGTGTTGGCCAACAATTATTAAATGCTTTTACTTATATTTTTGGTTGAGTATTTACTACTGGCGATGGTGGTACACTTACAAATTGACCGGTGTTAATTTCAATTGTATTTATGGTATTAGTGTTTATTAAACAATTTGTGGGACATATTATTCATGGAACACATTAGTAATTAGAAAGGAGTAAGTAAATGGTAAAGTTATTTTTTAGTTTGGTTTTTGTTTTACCTTTATTGGGTAGACTTTTACCGGTTGTTAATACTTTGGTACAAACTATTTATATGCAGTATTTAAGTTCTTTTGCTGGATTACATACTGTGACACTTTTTATTAAGTCGTTTTTTTATGATAGTTTATACACTTTACCTTTGCCTATTCTTGCTTTAATAAATGTTAGTTTTGTATTTTATTTAATTTTAGGATTATTTAGATTTACAAGACATTAGGATGTGAAATTATGTTTATACCTTTTATTACAACAGTTATGCAATTATTTGCTTCAATTTTTATGAAGTTTTTTAGTTTTCCACTTGGTGATTTAGGTTTTAATTTGGGTACGTTAATGATATTTTTAATTTTGCTTAGATTTGCATTTAGGGTTATTTTACCCGAACTAATGTTACCAACATTAGGTTTAGGTTATGGTGTTAAGAAAATTGGTAAGGCTTCTGTTTCAGTTGGTAAAGCAATTGCTAAGGGTCATAAGCAAACACAAGATGTTAGTGGAATAAATGTAGGTAATTAATTATGTCTAATTTTGTTCTTAGTATATTGCATTTTATTTTTATATTTTCTAGTAATGATATTAGTATATTTTTAAATCAAACTAATATTACTGATGAAGTTTATATTTTGTTTAATTTGACTTTTTGGTTAGTATTAGGTGTATTTTTTAATTTTATTTATCGTAGTATTAAATTTATTTTTAGGTCATTATTTGGGTAGGTGTTAGTTATGAGTGTTTTAGAAATTTACAATAAAATACATCAATGTATAGTTGATTATTGAACTATGTTTATAGGTAATCCAGTTGACGATTTTACTACTATTTTATGAAATTTAGTAGTTTATGGAACACAGTTTTTTATTGGATTTGTTTTATTTTATGGTTCATGGTGAATTTTAAAATGTTTATTTGGTAAATAATTATGTGATTTAAGTTTGCTAAATTATTTTTTGTTGTAAATACTTCTGTTCAAGCACCGACTAGTTTAATTGCTTCAAATGACCCTAATGTTGTTAATTATGATATTACAAAAGAAATGGTTAAACATGTTAAATATCATGATTTTGATGATTGAGCAACTATTCCTTGAAATTCTGCTTATTTTGATGTTGACCAACCGGATTTAAAATTAGTTAGTGGTGAATTTATTGGAAATGGTGAGGGTATTTATACATGCTATTATTATAGTGATACAGTTGGTGTTCCGTCACAAATGATAGATATGGGAACTGGTGTTTATACTTTTAATAGAAAACAATTAGATGAATTTTCACGTATCATGTTTAATCATAATTATGTTGCAAAGAATAATACTAATAATTTAAATTTTGTTAATACTGGTAAAAGGATTATAAATTTTCAAACACAGTTAAATTTTGAAATTGATAAACCTTTAAGTTTTTATATTCAAGGTTTTATGTTTTATTTTGAATATGAATATTTTAAAACTTTTACTGCTAATTTTGTTTTTAGTTTTTTAGATAATGTTGGTGATACAAAATATGTTTTTAAAGGTAAAGTTGATAATGATATTTATCAGCAAGATTTATATAATTTTGTTACTATGCCTATTCGTGTTCCAAATTTAAGACATTTAACAGTATTTTTTGATGTTCATGGTGAATCAACTAAACCAACTTTTTCACCACAGTTAAATTTTGGTCAAATTAATATTTTTTCAAGTGAGAAAGTTACACCAGTACCGCCAAATAGTCCCTTTAATCCTGAGTATGAACGAGTTAGTTGATATGATGTTTTTGGTCATTTGCGTAATGCTTTTAGATGAGTACTTTATGGCGTTGTTGGTAAGGTTCTACCCGTGGAACCATTAAGAGAATTTTTTACTAAACTTGATGGATTATTAAGGCGTATTTTTGATGATACTATTAGTTCTGTTTTAAATGTTGATTTTACTAGTGGTTTAGAACAAGTTTTAACATTGTGAGTATTTTTAAAAGCAGTTGGATTTTTAGTTGGTTAGGAGTTGAAATAATGCCTTGATATGGTTATGTCCTTTTAGGAGTTTTATTATTAATAATACTGTATCCGTTTTTAATAACTAGAAAAAATATAAAGATATTACAACGTGTAGGCAGTTATATTATTTCAGCACCACCACGTACTGGTAAATCTGCGCTTGCTTGTTGTTTAACCCAAAAACATAAGGGTAGGGTAGTAAGTCCTATTCCTATTAAAGTACGTAATGAATATAGTTATCGTTGTTCTTATGATGATGTTTTTAAATTTAATCAATTAAATAGTAATTATGCTTTTAAAGAGAATGATATGCTTGTTTTTGATGAATTAGGTTTAAAAATTAATAGTAATGATTTGTCACCCGAATTTAAAGAAATACAAGAAAGTTTAGGAATGTTTTGTAAATTAATAGGTCATAATTTTAATGGAATTATGTATATGATTGAACAACACCCCGATAGAATACCAAAACAAGCACGTGAAAAAGTAGAGTATATTGTGCAAGTTAAAAGAATGCGTATTTTGTTATTTTTAGTTAAGTTTAAATTAAATATTTATACTAATGTTGATGACTATAATAAAGTTGTATTATCTAAAAGACAAACAAAGCGAATAATTAAACGTGGTGGATTACCACCTAGTTATAGTGGTGAAACTATGACTTTTAGTTTATGATTTCCTAGGTCTTATTTACAAAGGTACAATAGTCGTGCTTTAAATTATATTCATTCTTTAAAGAGTGAATTAAGTACTGTTAAAGACTATGAACAGTCACAAGCATTAGATTTTACTGTTGATGATATTAGAGCAGTAGGATTAGATAAGTTGGATAATATATTACAAACTGAAAAGAAAGAAACTGAAAATACTGTATGTCGTACTTGTTATTATAGAAATAAATATTCTAAGAAAAATAAGAAAGATGTTAAAATAGAGTAAACCTATATTATTGGTCGTAGCCAACCAGAACCTTGGTTGGTTGGCCGTGGCGTTTACGCCACTGGGGTGAGTTGCGAAGCAACTAGGGGCAACGCCCCTATATACTTGTTAAGTTAGAACTTCCTTGTAAATAACTTATTAACTTTATTAATTACTTCATATATATTTTTATTTAATTTTTATAATATAATTATAACAAAAAATAGCATTTATAGTGCTATTTTTTTATTTCTTTTTTTAAATTTAAAATTAAATTTAAACATTTTCTTAATTTTATTTCCTAAACTTTTTCAAAATTTATATTCGGGATGTTGTGATTTATATATAATCATACAACCAATAAAAGTACCTACTATAGGCAATGGAATTGTTATCAAAAAAAGGTGGTTGGCCCTTAATTACTGGACCATTTTTGATATAAAATTCTAAATTTTAATTTGTAAAATTGGTGGTTTTAGAAATTTAGAATGTATTCTTTCATAATTATAAAACATAACATATTGATTTACATCATTCATAGCTTCATTGATGGATAAATATTGATTTGATCCTTTAGGTAGTCATTCTTGAGATAAATGAGAAAATCAGTTTTCAGATAATACATTACCACCAATATCATAAGGTTGTTTTTTGCTTAAAATTATTTGTTTATCCTCTGCTCATTTTGTGATATCCTGACAATAAAATTCGTTGGCGTTATCTGAATGTAAAATAACATTTTTTACTTGATTTCAAGAAAATTGTTTGTTGATTTTTTCAAGAGCAGGAAGAATTAAATCCTGATATGATTTATTAGGAGCAATATTATAACTAACAACATTATTTGAATAAAAATCAATAATTACAAAAAGATATAATCATCCTTCTTTAGTATTTATTTGTTTAGTGTCCATTGATCAAATTTGATTTGAAGAGGTTGTACTTTTATAATCTTTGTTTACTTTATCCATTGTAGGTATTCACTTATTTGGATTTTTTTTGTTTTTAGGATAGTTATTTTTAGTTTGTTTTAATCCTTGAATATTGTGTTCTTTCATAATTTTTCGCATTTGTTTTATTGATAATTCTATATTTAAAATGATATTTTTTTCTTGTTTTAATCACTCTTTAAAAGCTGAAAAAATTCTTAAATATCCATAAATTCTGCCTTTTCTTGTAGAATGAAATTCGATTAAAAGTTGGCATATTTTTTGATATTTATGATTGCATTTAATAATATGATTTTCTTCTTTTTTAATAGGTTTTTGTTTATTTTTTAAAAAGTAATATGTTGATCTGTTTAATTGAAGATATTGACATAGGTTTCTAATTGAATATTGATTTTTACAATCATCAATAATTTTAATTTTTTCTTTGATATTTAATTTGTTAATTACTAATGCTATTTGTTTAATTTTATCCATTAATAAAAATCCTTTCAGGTTAAAATTAGTGTTAATTATATAACACAATTGTTTTTAGAATACATTCAGGTTTTTTAAATTAATGGTCTAGTAAAAAGGGCTAAGTGGCTTGTACATTATTTTATTAAAAAAGAAAAGATAACTAATAAAAGTTATCTTTTAAACGTAAATAGAATTTGCAGTTTATTTTATCGTTCTTTAATATTATACTCTAAAACCAAACATTTTTCAACAATATTTTAATAAATTTGATACAATTTTTGAGTTAAAAAATAAATAGAAAGGTGTTAAAAAATGTTTAGTTTTAAAGGATTTCTAAAATCTGAAATCAGTAATATTTTAGCAAAATATTTTCAAAAAATCCATAATTTTGATGAATATTTTTTTCTAAATAGAGATAAAAATCAATATAAAGTTGCTTGAACATGTAATAGAACAGTAAATACTCCAATTGGAATGGATACTTTTAGACAAAGAGTTTATTGAGATAAAATTAATAAAAAAACTTATTATCCAATTTATGAAGAATTTGGTATTAAAAAAAGAGCAAGAATTACTAATGATTTATATTTTGATATATTAGATAATTTAATTGAAAATTTAATAAGTAAAAAAGGTTATTTTAATATTCAATCAGAATTTAAATATACTTCTTTTTCTAAAAATCTTATTTCAAGGATTTTTAAAGAAGCAAAAATTGAAAAATGAATACCAGAAGAAAAATTTAAAGTATTAGATAATGAAAAATTAAATATATGTGCAGATGATGCTTTTGTTACTTGTTGAGATGAAAATGGTATAAAACAGCAATATTGTTGTAGACTTTTAACTTTTAATTTAGGTAAAAAAGAAATTTATTCATATAGAAATAAATTAGATAAAAAAATAACTTCATTTATGTTATTTAAAACTGGTAATGGTTTAAATCAACATGAATTATATCAATTTACAACACAAACTATTCTTAATCATTATGATATTAATTTAAATATATTAGGTGTTCAATGAGATTATAATAATTATAATTTAGTTGTTGCTGGTGATGGTGCATTGTGAATTAAAGCAATGGCAAGTTGATTGGGATGTTATTATATTTTAGATAAGTTTCATGCATTTAGTTATTTATGAAAGTCTTTTGTTGGAGTTCGTGGTAAGAAAAAAGAATCTCATGACTGAAAAAAATTTTTAGATTCTTCAACTACTTTTTCAAATGGTAATTGTAATAAATTACTTGATTTTTTAAAACTTAATGTTAATACTAAAACTTATAATTATTTTAAAAATAATGCTCATGGTATTGTAAATCAAAATGCTTCTTGAAATATTGGTTGTAGTGCTGAAAGTGATGTATATCATTTTTTAAAATCTTTAACTAATGGAGCAAAAATATATAATTATCAAACATTAAATAATATGTTAATAGCAAAAGCAAATTATTTAAACACTAGAAGTTATCTTAATAGTACTTAATAAGTTAAAATTTTATATTTTTAAAACCTAATTTTAAGATTAGGATTTTTGTTTTATTTAAATGTAATTTTGTAATTATATTTTTTAATATTTTTAAAATTTATGGTATAATTTAATTAACAAATCATAGAATTTGCAGTTATATTGTTAATGTTACTCATAATTCTAAGGGTTAATCTCATACGTCCAATACATTAGACATATTCCGTAATTAAATTTTTTAAAAGTCAATTAATAATTTTAAAATTTATTTTATAATTTTGTTATTAACAATAAATTTAGAAAAGTGTTGATAAAAATGATTTTTGAAAATTTAAAAAAATTAAAAAATGAAGAATTTTACAGATATTTTGGTATAAAACGTTTTCATTTTAATGAAATGTTAGAAAAAATAATTGAAATAGAAAAATTAGAAAAAAATAAAGGTCGAAAAAATAAACTTTCAGTAGAAGAAAGATTAATGATGACTTTATTATACTGAAAAGAATATTATACTTTTTTTCAAATGAGTATTAAATCTAAAATGAGCCCATCAAGTTGTTTTCGAAATATTACTTGAGTAGAAAATAAACTTAGTAACCACAAAGATTACCAATTTTTAAAAGAAAGATATAAATTAAAAATTGATAAAAAACAAGAAAATTCAAATGAATTTCAATTTTATTTAATTGATTCAACTGAGATTGAAATTGAAAGACCAACTAAAAAAAACTACAGTTAGAATATTTTTCTGGTAAAAGTTGAATGTATTCTATAAAATTTCAAATTGTATATGATTTTTTTAATAAAAAAATTGTTGATATTTTTGCTGATAATGGTAAAGTGCATGATTTTCAAATATTAAAAAATTCAAATCTTGAATTTTCAGAAAAAACAATAATTATTGGTGATTTAGGATATCAAGGTATACAAAATATTTATAAAAATACAATAATACCAATTAAAAGAACTAAAAATAAAAAATTAACTAAACAAGAAAGAAAATACAATAAGATTGTATCTAAAATTAGAATTAAAGTTGAACATGTCTTGCTTGATTGAAAAGATTCAAAATTTTAGTAAATAAATGTAGAAAATCTAAATTTAGACTTATGTACTTAAGATTTAACTTACTTTGTGAAATTTTTAATAAAATAAAACCATTAAAATAAAAAAAATATTAAAAATATTTTTTTAAAATTTAAATTTTTATCGAGTTAATATAAAAATATTATTAACAATTTTTTGTTTAAAATGTAAACTCATTTTTTAAACTATTTTTTCAAAAAATATTTATTTCTATATTCAATAACACTAAATAGTTTTAAAACAATTTTATTGACAATTAATTAAATTTAATTACGGAATATGTCCATTGTAGTTTTATCTACTGGAGTAAAATGTAATCAATTTATTTTTCTTTTTTCTACTTCTTTTTTTAAAATATCAATAACTGCTAATCCACCACTACCATAATCAACATAACAAGTAAATCCAAATTTCATTGCTTGAAATTTAATACTTTCATCTAAATAATAATCAATAATATTATTTGCTAATTCATATGTATTTTTAAATTGCATTATTACATTACTATGATAAAATTCACTTTCTTGATGTATTCTTCTAGTTTTTTCATTTTCACCAATAAAACATAAAACAGCAACAGTAGGATGTGCTTGTGAACTTGTAGCAAAACCTAAATCTAAACCACCAACTATTTCATTAACATTAAAATCTAATTCAGTTTTAAGTTTATCTAAATATCTTGCAAATATAGAACCAGTTAAAACACTAGGTACACCATAATATCAACTTTGTGCTTTAATAGGGTCTAATTCTTTTAATTCTTCTAAATCATTAATTTTATCTTGTTTTAAATTATGTTCATTTAATTTTCAATTTGAATAATGAAATAATTTAAACATTTGATTTTCTTCTATTGATTTAATTTGTTCATTATTTTCTTTCATTAAATCTAAATTAAAAGGTACACGTTTATTCATATATTCAATAAAATATTGATAAATATTATCTGGATTACAACTTCTTATTTTAATAGTTTTTTTAGCATTACCTAATGCAAAAGTAATTGCTTGAAATTCTGCTTGACTAAATTCATTTGCTTCTTAACATCATTCAATTGCTAAATCAAAACCTTTTATTTCACTTCTAGAAAGCCCTTTAAGTGGTATTCTATCATTACTATTACTATATACACCCATAACTCTAATAAATGATTTACTACCTTTAAAACGAAAATCTGCTTGTTTATTTGGATATTTTAAAGTAAAATCTTTATAATCAAAACCAATATTAATTAATGCTTCATCAATTTCTTTTGTTAATTCATTAATATCTTTATTTAATTTTCTAAAACAATATATAGCAATTGATTTATTAACTTTAATTGAAATAGCAATTAATATTGCTAATTCTTCTGCAATACTATATGTTTTACTTGAATAACGACTTCCATTTAAATTATATTCACTATGAGTAAAATCACTTTTATTTAATAATCAATAACTAATTTCATGTAAATAAGTAAATTCTTTATTCATAATATTATTCCTGTAATTCTTCTAATTTTAATAATTTGCCAAAACTAAAAGGATATGGGGCTGTTGTCAGAAATATACTATTTTGATTTAATTGTAATCATACATAATTACTATCTTGTGTTATCAAACTATTTAAATATTGTGTTTTATTAACATATATAAATTCATTACATATTCAAGATTCTTCTATTTCCTCATCTGTAGGAGAATAATTATAATAAATACGATATCTTTTATTTTTAACAAAATTATAATTAATAGTTTTATTATCTTGTTTAGTACCTACTTCTTTTCATTGTGGAATATTTGGAGTTGGTGTTGGAGTATTTGGTAATTCAATATTAATCTCATTATTTTTTAATTCATTTATTTTTAAAGTATGACTTGTAATTTTTATAGGTTGAATAATATCTACTTTAACTGTATTTTGTAATTCTTCTAATGAAAAAATATTTGCATATTTTTCATTTCCACCTTCTAAAATTAATTGTCATTTATTAATATCTAATAATTGTAAATATAAAATACCTTCTTCATTATTAATTAAACCTTTTGTAAGAAATATTTTACTTCCATGTATTCCACCTAAATAATTACCTGTTTTAAATTCTACTGTTATTCTTGTATTTACTTGATGAAATGGTGGAGATTCCCATGTAATAATTACTCTATAAAGAGTATTAAAAGCAAGATTAAAATCACCATATTTACGATTATTTATACTTTTACCTATTACTTTTCAATTTTCTTTAACTTGTTTTTTATTTATTTCATTAATAGCACCAACAATATTTTATTATTAGTTTCTAATCTTCCATAAGTATTATTAAGCAATAATGAGATAGCAAGAGAACTATTTGAACTATCATTTATTCATAATTGGTCTCTATCATCTTTATATGTAAAATATCCTTTCATAAAAACAGATTTTTTATAATAATTAGTTAAATCTGGTATTTTATTATCAACATATTCTTTGTTAGTTGCATCAGTTTCAAAAGTAGGTGTTCCAACATCAATAATTCTTTTATTATTAGCAATAATACCTTTATCATCTTTTAATTTAACAAAATTAATATTATCTTTATCAACTTCTCATAATGAATTACCACTATTTCCACTAATAACTTTCTTTTCTTGACCTTCTTTACCATCAACTAATTTCATAGTATCATTACTAAAATATTTAGTAAATAATTCAATTGTTGTTAAATTATCAAATGATTTAATACCAGTAGTATCAATTCATAATTGAGTTCCAATTAAATGTTTAGGATTTTTAGGATATATTTTTACTCTTGTATCATTTGTTTTTAAATTTATTAATTCTAAATATCTTGTAAAAGGACTATCTTCACCATAATTACTATAAAAATTACTAAAAAAATCATTTCTTTTAGGTAAAACATCTAAATTAAAACCAGTAATATTTGGATATTCTTTAATTTTTCTTAAACAATTAAATACTTCTGGAACAATATAATAAGGTTCATTAGGATTATTTTCACTATAAGTCATACCACCTTGACTAATACTTGATTGACCACGAATATAATTACTATCTTTTGTTAATAAAAATCTAACATAATATGCAGTTGCAGTTTGTATTTCATCAGTAAATTCTGTTAATGTAGTTTCTGGTCATTTTTTTGAAATAGAATGTCCACTTAAATAATCAATATTATTACTTGCAACTGAAATAGCAAATCAAATTTCATTATCTGGTGTTGTAGTATCATCAAATTCTAATTTATTAAAACCTTTTCAATTTTTAAATTCTTCAATTGTTATAAACATTAATGGTTCTTTAATAGCCATAATAATTTACTCCTTAATGTAAAATAAAGGGTATTTAAACCCTTTAAATTTTAAATTTAGTTACTTTTTTCTTATCTTTTTCAGATAATTCTTTCTTTTTAGATTTTTGTGCTATTACAAAATTATCTATTTGTTCTTGTTCTACATTAAAACTATCAAGTAATTTTGCAGTAGAAGTAGTTTCTAATTGTAATTGAGAATTTATTTGTTTAATATTTGCTTTTTAATTCTTTTGCTAAATTTGATTGTTTTGATTTTTTAATAAATTTTGATAAAAATAATAAAACAATAGTAACAATTACTCCACTAGCAACTGCTCCACTTAATACTGCTGATATTACTGTTGTAGATAAATTCATTTTTTATTCCTCCAATTGTATTTTATTTGAATGTTGTTTACATAAATGACATTCTTTTTTATGTTTTCTAATTTCTTTATATTGATATATTAAATATGGACTTGTAATAATAATTGGTATTGTTATCAATGCATATTTAATTAATTTTCCATAATTACCTAATTTAGTTATAATATTTAATCCAATATGACCAAACATAGGAAATAACGTTAATATTAAATGGTCAGGTCAAGTAAAATTATATTGATTAGTATAATTACCTATTCCCATTGATATTGGTATTTTAGGTATTAATCAAGGTGTTATTGTAAAAAATAATGTTATAAACATACCTATAATATGACTTGTTATTTTTAAAATATTTGATATTAAAATTTTTATTTTATCAATATGAGTACTATTTTTATTAAATCAAATCTTATTTAATCTTTTATATTCTTTATTATCTTTACTTAATGGATTAATAGTATTTCATATACCAATCGGTTTAATTGGTTTATCTAATTCAATTATAATTACCACCTACTTTCATGTTTTATAAAAATTAGAATTTTGTTTAATTTTTATATATTTTCTTGTATGTAAAGAATTTTTTAATAATTGTTTTCTTTCATATCTTCATTGTGTACTTCCAATTTCATTTTTAGATAAAATTTTATATTCTTTTAATTTAAAAAAACCTTTTTCTAATCTATTAATAAAATGCATAGTTTTTTGAACATTAATATTATTTGGATAAATTACACTAGTATCTTGTGAACCATAATATTTACCTTTTTTAGCTAATTCACTTTTAACATATTTTCTTAATTGACTTGGTAATCATTTTCTATTTCAAAATTTTCAAAATATAGTTCCAGCACCAGAACCATTTTTACCTTTTGCTTGTGTCATTAATATTCATATTTCTTGTGGAAATGTTGGATAAGTGTATTTTAAGTAATAAAGATCTAAAGGAAATATATGAGTATTTAGAAAAAAATAATTGAGATAAGTTTGAAATGAGACATTCAGATAAAACAATTCCTAGTTTTGTTAAACTCGGAAAAATAAAAGATTGAAGACCAACATTGACAAAGTTTAAAGAATGAATAGATAATTATACTCCCGAAAATAAAAAGGTGGAGTTAGTAACGGAGATTGAAGATAGTAGTCAACGAGAAAGAATAAAGTTAAAAATTCCTGATTATGAGTTTGAACCGGAATTTGTTACAAATGCAAATAATGATATGCCAGAAGTTATCATAGAACCCAATGAAAGACAACCACTTTTAGGAAGTATTAATGGTTAATTAAAATTATTTTTTATTTATTATTTTATTTTTTCTTGTACAATTATTTTAGAAATGATGAATTTTAAAGAAAGATTAAAAATTTAACTTTGTTTTTAAAATAAAAATATTTTAAAATTGACACTTATTTTAAATAATAATATAATTAAAAATGGTTAAATTTTCTAGGTGAATTTAATGAACGAAAAAATAATTTTAATTTGTACTGTATGTTTAAATCGTAATTATCATACATACAAAAATAAGATTAAATATAAAGAGCGTATGGAACTAAAAAAATATTGTGAACATTGTCAAAAACATACTTTACATAAGGAATCACGTTAGGAGAAATTTTCATGAGTGCAGAAGACAAATCAAAAGAAAAACCAAAAATTAATTCTGAAAAATTGGCTCTTTTAAAAAGTAAATTTAATATTTTACGTAAAATTAAACCTTTAAGAACAAAAAGAACTTCTGAAGGAAAACCAAGTTTTGATCCACGAACAGCCGATAAAAATAAAAAGGTTAATATTAGCGAAATTTGAGAAAAAGAACGTAAAAATCGTACGCCTGAAGAACGTTTTTATTATAAAAAAGAAGCGAGAACTTATCATAAATATTTTTTCTTATACTTATCAAGAGAAATTAGAAGAACTCGTTGAACACCAAGAAAACAATTAAATAATAAATTTATTACAACAGTATTATTTATTGCTGTCTTAGCACTATTCTTTTATGGAATTGAGCAGTTATTACTATTTGTATTACCTTTATTAAAAATAATGTAAAAAATGGAGATGCCAAAAAATGAGCGAAAGAATAAAAAAAGAAACCCCTTTAGTGAAAACTACATCATTAGAAGAAACACATAAACATCGAATTGAGCAAGCACAATGATATATTGTTAATTGTAACAAAGGTCATGAAGATAAAGTTGCTGCTGATTTGAAAAATAAAATTGAAAAAAAATTAAATTTAAAAGATAATATTTTTCAAGTTAGAGTTGTTAAAGAAGCAATACCAGATAAAGATAAAAAAATAACTGAAAAAAATATTTTTCCGGGTTATATTTTTGTTCATATGATTTTAACCGAAGATACTTGATATGATATTCGTAATACAACAGGTATTAATGGATTTATTGGTTCTAGTGGTAAGGGTGTACCACCAACTCCACTTTCTACTAAAGAAGTTAATGAAATGTTATATCGTAATTCTAAAAATTCATCACAACCTAAAGTTAAAGAGATAAAAAAAATTATTCGTGATTTTGAGTTGAATGATTTTGTTCATATTACTTCTGGTGCTTTACAAGGTCGAGAAGGAGAAGTTATTAAATTAGATGAAGATAAGGGTGTTGCAACAGTTTCTGTTGATATGTTTGGTCGTCAAACTGAAATTAAAGTAGAATATGATAGTTGTAAAAAAATTAAAGTTTAGTTTAAACTATTTAATTTTTATGTAAAATAAAATTAAAATATATTTGACTACTAATTATAATGATGTTATTATTTGTAAAGTACTATTTATATATATAAATAGACTTTAATTATGTTTAAACTTGTGGAAGATTTAATCGTTTGGACCACAGTGAGAATCCATTTAGGAGGAGTTGCTCATGGCAGATAAAAAAAATATTAATCGTGAAGGTATTATTCAATTACCAGCTGGTAGTGCCAAACCAGGTGCTAGTTTAGCATCATTCGGTATTGATATGCCACGTTTTTGTAGAGAATTTAACGATAAAACCAAAGATCAAAAAGATGATGTTAATCCGGTTCCAATTCCAGTTTTTATTACAGCATATAAAGATAAAACTTTCGACTTTAAAATAAAAACTGCACCAACAACATTTCTTTTAAAAAGAGCATTGAAACTTGCAAAAGGTTCATCAAATGCTAAATTAACAAAAGTAGGAACACTTACTATTGCTCAAATTACAGAAATTGCTCAAATTAAATTACCTGATTTAAATGCTTATTCTTTAGAAGATGCAATTAAAATTGTTGCAGGAACAGCCAAGAATATGGGCATTACTGTTGAAGATGGAAAGCAAGGTGTTTAATATGAATAGAAGTAAAAGATATCTTGCAGTTGCAAAATTAGTTGATAACACTAAAGTTTATCCAATTGATCGTGCTTTAGAATTAGCTAAACAAACTTCATCATTAAAATTTGATGCAACAGTTGAAGCAGCATTTCGTTTAAATGTTGATCCAAGACATGCTGATCAAATGTTACGTGGTTCTATTGTTTTACCAGCAGGGACTGGAAAAACACAACGTGTTTTAGTGATAACTACTACTAAACAAAAAGAGGCAATGGAAAGTCAAGCTGATTTTGTTGGTGGTAAGGAAATGATTGAAAAAATTCAAAAAGGTTGATTTGATTTTGATGTTATTATTGCAACACCCGAAATGATGGGTGAATTAGGAAAAATTGGTAGAGTATTAGGACCAAAAGGATTAATGCCTACAGCAAAACTAGGAACAGTAACAATGGATGTTCAAAAAGCAATAGCTGATATTCGTAAAGGTAAAGTTGAATATCGTGTTGATAAACAAGGTAATATTCATGTTATTCTTGGTAAAGTGTCATTTGCACAAGAAGGGTTAAAAGATAATTATTTAGCAATTCTTAACACTTTAAGAAAAGTTAAACCTGCAGCAGTTAAGGGTGCTTATATTAAAAATATAAGTATTACTACGGCAATGGGCCCTGGTATTAAAGTATTAATTGAAGAATAATATAATAATATAGAAAAAATCATTAGTAAAAGTACTAATGATTTTTTTATGTTTTTATTCATAATTTTTTTATTATTTAAAAAAATTTTACGCTATAATTTATTTATTGTGATAATACCAATTAATCCATTATTTTGGTAAAACAATAAAATAATTAGGTAGTAAAGGAGAAACCTTAATGAAAAATCTTATAAATCTTTTTAAGAAACAAAATTGAGGAATAAAAATTGGCTTTGCCTCACTGGTAATTAGTTTGCTTTGTTTAGCATTAGGACTAATTTTAATTGCAACAGCCAATTTTAAAGCCCCAAGTGGAGGAAGTTCACAATATGCTGGAAATGGCTTTCATGCTATTTCTATATGAGGACTTGATAGTTTTTTAAGCAAAGCTGGCTATGATCAAATGTGAACAGATGCTACTAGTGATAAGCTTTTAACTTATCCTCTTGCGCAAGTAGTTGTCGGAATTGTATTTACAGTAATTTTAACTGCTATCTTTCTTGGTGTTAGTGTTTTATCTTTAATATTTGGTTATTTTAAACGTTGATTATATTCTTAGTGTTTAGTAAGTGTTAAATATGGATAAAAATGTAGAATATAAAAAAGTTACATCTTGGGATTGAAAGCAAAAACTAGGATTATTCTTATGCATTTTAACTTTGTTTTTTCTAATAATTAGTTTAATATTATTTGGAACAGCTATTTTTAATGATCATTATAATAATTTTCTTGGTAACGGTTTTTGAAGTTTAAAACACTATGGTATTATTAATTTGTTTTATAATTGAGATCAACTAGATATAGAAGCGGCTAAAAATACTTATGTTTCTCATTCTTTTGAACAAGTTTATTTTGCAATTATTTTTTTAATTATTATTGTACCAATATGTTTTGTTCTTGGAGTTAGTTTATTAGTTAGAGGATGATGAAAGTCAAGAATTTAATATATAGTTACTTCATAAATTTATTTATAGTAAAATTTAATAATCATTATTTCATTAAAAAGGGTGTATTATGATGTTTAATTCTAAAAAAATAATTGTTTTTTTACTAATAAATATTGTGTGAGTAGTAGTTTGGATTATGATAACTATTAGTTACGATAGTTATCGTGATCCAATTTTAAATTATGTACCACATAGTAACGATTATTTAACAAATGAACCAACTAATCAATTGGTTCCCAAAGCAAAAAAACCTAAACATGTAGTTATGGTGGGTGTTGATGGTATGGCCAGTTATGCATTAAAAAGTGGTTATAGTCCAAATATGAACTATTTAATGCATCATGGTGCGTATACACTGGAAGCACGTGATGTTTTACCAACTTCTTCTGCTGCAAATTGAGCAAGTGTTATGTTTGCTACAGATCCTATTAAGCATGGTGTTGTTGATCAAGATTTGTGGAATGTTCATCATACTGTTCATGCTGAAGTAAAAGCTGATCAAGTAAGTATTTTTAGTTCTATTATTGATAAGTATGGTCCTTCAAAAAAATTATTTGGTTATGCTAGTGAAGGTGAAATGATTGCTAATTTTCAACCCAAAGGCCAAGAAAATATAAAAACTTTAATTAGTAGTAATGGTAATTATTGTGCAACAGAAAATGATAAACAAACTTTTGAAAATACCAAAAACGTATTAAGTAATAAACCTTTATTTTCATTTTTTTATTATGTTAATCCTGATTTAGCAGGTCATTCACGTGAATGAAATAGTGAAGAATATTATCAAGCAATTAGTCAGATTGATAAATATATTGGAGGTATTATTGAAAATTTAAAAGATTTAGAAATGTGAGAAGATACCTTATTAATTATTAGTTCTGATCATGGAGGTGTTTCACAATATCATGGTCATTCTTCTGATGCTGAACAAAAAATTCCTTTGCTTTTTGCAGGAAATTGTATTCCAAAACACGGAATTATTCCAGATAAAATTAAAATTTATGATATTCCAGCTACTATTGCTTGATTATTAGATATTAATTCACCACCAATAATTTGAGATGGTCAGCCAATTTTAACACCTTTTTTTGATATGACAAATATGTATGATCATAGTGAGGAGTTTAAGTAATGGATATTATCAATTTTAAACAAATTAATTTTCGAAATAATGGCATTAGATTACTTATTGTGCTTGCTACTATTTTTATTGTTTGAAATAATGTACAAAATGTTACTTTAAATATTGGTGGTAGTTTACATGCTTTTAATGCTTATTTTTGTTCACCAATGTTATTTGTTATATTGATATCATTTGGTTTTTTAAGTGCCAATAATAATTTTAGTTGAAAAGAGTATAGTAAATTAATACTAGCTATTATGATTTTATCTTTAGTTACAAGTTTTATGTATTTAGATTTTTTTGCTTTTAAAGAAGGATATGTAACAACAGGTTATATGATAGGATTATGATTTAAATTATTATTTTTTGATTATGGTAAATGAATGATATGAATTATTATTGGTGGTAGCGCATTAGTAAAAGTTGTTACTAACCACTTTTCCTTAAGTAATAAAAGTTGAAATATTGTTAAAATAATAACTTTAGTTATTACTAGTATTTTATTAATAATAGTTTTAATATTTAGTATTAACTTGCAACTTACTAGTAAGTTATATTGATATGATAACTTTAATTGAGATTTATTTTATGTATCATTTCGTGAGGGTGGATTTTTACAACTGATACCTGGGTTATTAGCTTTTTTAGTTGGTCTTAATTTTCAGTGATGAGTAAATTGAGAAAAGATAAAAGATAATGTGGTTTATTCATTACTTAGTTTTTCTTTATTTATTGTTATTATTAGTTGTCGAATGATATTTTATTTTCCTTTAATTTATTGAGATATTATGGAAATTTTGCAAGCTTTATTTTTATTTATTCCTTTTATTATGTTAAATATTAATTATAATAAAACTTTAGCCTTTTTATTTCATGGTACTACTTTTATTTTATTTTTCCATATTGTTTTTAATAAAATAATTAGTGTTGAATTTATGACAGGTTTATTATTGCGTTTAATATTTGGATTAAATGTTGCCAGAAGGGCAGTAGAATTTGTAAATAATAATTTTTTTGTTACTATAATTTACTCATTTGTTAAGATGTTAATTTTAATTTTCTTTTGTGCTTTTTTATCAAGACAATATGTAAAACTATTTAAATTTAAAGTATTTGCTATAGAAAAAAAGAAAGCAATTATTCATTAAATTATTATAATTAATCTTTTGCTCTTATAATAAAAATAATTATCATCTTTTAATTATTAACCATTTCCCTCATTTTATAATCAACCATCTTTATTTGAAAAATGATAAAATTTTACTAAAATTAGTGTTAAAAAGAGGGAGGATTAATTTATGAAAGCATTATTAACAACATTAGTAAGTTTAACAACTGTTATTACACCAATTATCACAACAACTAATTTATCAGTTACTAGTGAATTAGATAATAAGATTAATTATCATCATAAAAATTTACAAATAATATTAAAATCATTATTTAGAACAACTAAAGAAAGCAATATCAAACTTACGCTTACACTAGGAGCAACTTATGGTGAAATTAATAAAGATATTTATAATACAGCAGATGTATTTAAACAACATCAACTAGCTGCTGGTTATCAAGTTAATTATTATAAAAATGATGGTGATAAAGATACTATTAATAACGTTGGACAAGAACCAGGGGATGTTTATGTTATAATTACTGCCGATCACCATGATCCTTATTGAAAAGGTCAAACTAAATATTTGAGAATAACAATTCAAAAGGCCAATTTAGATAAGATTACTAATCTTACTGATTTATCTAATATTAAAGTTGATACTACTAAAAAATATCAAGAAATTGATTCAACTGTTTTAATAGTGCTAAGCAATTTGAGAATAATAAGTTAGCGGCTGGTTTTACTGTTAATTATTTTAGTGATGAAGAAGGAAAAGTGGCAGCAGATGATGAAGAATAGGTTGCTGGTGATATTTGAGTTAAAATTACAGCAGATGTTAATGATCCTTATTGAACAGGAACAACAGCCATTTTGAAAGTAACTTTAACAGATAAGCGTTCTGATTTAAATACAATTAAGGATTTATCAAGAATGGATCCAATTATTGTTAATCCTAATTTAACATATCAACAAATTAATAAGAATGTTATTAATACTTCTAATCAATTAAAGAGTGATCCTTTAACTGGTAATTTCACAATTCAATATTTTAGTGATAAATTTGCTAAACATGTAATTAATAACTATTATCAACAAGTTGGTATGGTTTATGTTATTATTACTCCTGATTTTCATACAGGAACTAAGTGAAAAACTAATAAAATACCAATTGTTTTTTCAATTGAAAGTAATGATAGTTTTTAAATAAAAATAAATTAAAGAGATTATTTTTAAATATTTATTTATTATTAGGTTATAATGTAATTATATTTTTTATAAAAATTTATATTTTAATTTTTTTCTTCTAACATTTTTTAAAATACTAAACATGTTTTTTATTTGTGACAGCAATAGATATTTTAGTTATGAGTTTTTATAAAATATAATATTAATTAGATTAATTTTGTTAGAAAGGATAATATTATGGAAAAAGAAAATATTGCTAAAGTTACTTTCAATAAAAGAACAGAAAGAAATTCAATAAACAAGTTGAAAAGACAAGCTATTTTTAGCACGGCAAATCCATGAAAAGCAATCTTTATTATGGTCACACCACCTTTAATTGCTGTAATTATTTTTTCTACTTATCAAATTTTTGATAAATGAATTGCTACACAATGAGGTGGACAAAGTATTATTGATCGTTATAATAATTATCAAAATTCAGGAATAATGATAACTGCTGAACAAGCATTAAAAATTATTAATATTGCTACTACTTATGCTGCTGTTCCTTCTTCAATGATGGTTTCCTTTGCTTTAATGGTTGCAACTGGAACAGGTATTAAGTTTTCAATTGCATATGGTCAAAATAAACGAGAACAAATGTCAGAATATTTAGGAAATGCGTTTCTATTATCTTTTTTAGTTTCTATTGTTCTTATGATCATTATGTATTTTAGTTGTCAGAGTATTATTGAATTTCAAGCTGGAAGTGATGCTGGAAGTAATCCAGTAATTAGGGAAATAATAATTAAAGAAGCAGTTAGATTTTCACAAATTTTAATTCTTGCTACACCATTACTTTTTTTTGCTTATTTTTTAGTTTCATTGTTACGTAGTGAAGGAATGATGTTATGAACAATTTTAATTAATGTTGCAGCTTGTTTAGTAAATATATCTTTAGATTTTATTTTTGTTATTCCTGGTAAATTAGGAATGGAAGGTACTGCATATGCAACTATTATTGCTTGAGCAAGCATTAATTTATTTTCAATAGGTATTATTTGATATAGTGCCGATAATTTAAGATTTAAAGTAGCACACTTAAAACTTAAATGAGTAATAGTAACGGGCATTTTATTAATTGGTGCAACTTCTTTATTACAAAATATTGCCCAAAGTATTTTGGCAATGGTTACTACTAAAATTTTAAATACATTGCCACCTCCAGACTATCATGGTGGAGGAAGTACTGGTATTCCGGTTTTTGTTCAATTATATGGTGGTATTATGCCTTGGTTAATTTTAATTAATGCACCTATTATTGGAATTACGCAGGGAGCAAGAGCATTAATTGGTTATGTTTATGGTTCAAAGGACTTTAGTCGTGTTTGACAATTGATGTGACGTTTAACTTTATTACTTTTATTGTTGCTAATTGGTTCAGTATTATTAGTAGTAATAGTAGGGCAATATATGATGCATTTCTTTGGCGTAGATTTAGAAATGGCAAGATTCTTTAAAGTTTATATTATTATGCAGTTTGCTTTTTATCCATTAGCTACACTACATTATGTTGCTGTTATTTTCTATCAATCAATTAATCGTGGTAAATTGTCATTATTTGCTAGTTTACAACGAACAATTATAATGCCAATTGTTTGTTTAAGTTTAGGATATTATGTTGCACATGTTTCTCATAATGGTTTTTATTTTTATTTATTTCTTGGCTTTATTGATTTATTTGCTGCTTTTATATTATTACCATTATTAATTTATACATTTTTAAAATCTAAACCATTTATTCATACAACTAAAGATAAAAAAATGCAAATATCTAATTTATCAGAAAAAAAGTACTTAATAAAAATATAATAGATTAAGTAATTTATAAAAATATATCTTAATATTAATATATGAAGAAAATAAAAAATACTCATTTAAAACAGAGTATTTTTTTAATTATTTAAGATTAAAAAAGGTTGCTAATTTTACAAATTAAAAGGAATGAATATACAATCTATATTTGATTGAAGTCATTCCTAAAATAAAATATTTATTTACCTTCATTAACTCTCTTTTTTAATGCTTTACAAGAATTAAATTTAACTACTCGCTTTCTAGGAATAGCCATCGGTTCTGAATTTTGTGGATTTACTCCCGGTCGAGCTTTGCGGTATTTAATAGTAAAAGTTCCAAAGTTACGTAGTGTTACTTTTTCTCCTTTAATTAAAGCAGTAGCAATTTTATCTAAGATAAATTCTAACACTTCTTTGTATTCTTTTTCTGATAATTCTAATTTTTTTTGTACAGCTCGTGCTATCTGACTTTTTTGCATAAAATTTTCAACCCTTTCTTATTACCATAAGTATGCTATAAAAACATGCCTTAAATGATACTTATTATTATATAACATTTTTTAAAAAAACCTTATTTAATGAAAATCAAAGACTAGTAAAAAAATAAGATTTGAATATATAAATTTATATGTTAATTAACATGTGCAAAGCAAAAAATCTTTACATTAATTTTCTTGTATGTTAAAATTCAAAAAATAAGTAAATAACTATTTCGGAGGTACTAAGATATGCAAATGAAAAATTTATTAAGACTTATGGGTGCATTAGCCCTAACAACAGTAGCTACTACTTCAGTTGTAGCTTGTGGTGATCAAACTGCTAAGCAAGATATTAAAGATGTTAAAGTTGATGATCTTAAAACAGCAGTAGATAGTGAAAAAACTTTTGGTGATTTAAATACTAATAAAGAAATTACTGATGCAGTTGCAGCAGCGATTAAAAAAACAACTAAATTAGATGTTAGTGTAGGTACTGATTTTACTTTAACTAATGATAAGAAAAAAGAAGATAAACAAGTTGCTTGTGAAGTTAAATTTACAGTTACAGCACAAGGTGATAAAATTTCAGGAACATTTACATTTACAGATACTTTAACTGTTGCTAAGCAAGATATTAAAGATGTTAAAGTTGATGATCTTAAAACAGCAGTAGATAGTGAAAAAACTTTTGGTGATTTAAATACTAATAAAGAAATTACTGATGCAGTTGCAGCAGCGATTAAAAAAACAACTAAATTAGATGTTAGTGTAGGTACTGATTTTACTTTAACTAATGATAAGAAAAAAGAAGATAAACAAGTTGCTGGTGAAGTTAAATTTACAGTTACAGCACAAGGTGATAAAATTTCAGGAACATTTACATTTACAGATACTTTAACTGTTGCTAAGCAAGATATTAAAGATGTTAAAGTTGATGATCTTAAAACAGCAGTAGATAGTGAAAAAACTTTTGGTGATTTAAATACTAATAAAGAAATTACTGATGCAGTTGCAGCAGCGATTAAAAAAACAACTAAATTAGATGTTAGTGTAGGTACTGATTTTACTTTAACTAATGATAAGAAAAAAGAAGATAAACAAGTTGCTGGTGAAGTTAAATTTACAGTTACAGCACAAGGTGATAAAATTTCAGGAACATTTACATTTACAGATACTTTAACTGTTGCTAAGCAAGATATTAAAGATGTTAAAGTTGATGATCTTAAAACAGCAGTAGATAGTGAAAAAACTTTTGGTGATTTAAATACTAATAAAGAAATTACTGATGCAGTTGCAGCAGCGATTAAAAAAACAACTAAATTAGATGTTAGTGTAGGTACTGATTTTACTTTAACTAATGATAAGAAAAAAGAAGATAAACAAGTTGCTGGTGAAGTTAAATTTACAGTTACAGCACAAGGTGATAAAATTTCAGGAACATTTACATTTACAGATACTTTAACTGTTGCTAAGCAAGATATTAAAGATGTTAAAGTTGATGATCTTAAAACAGCAGTAGATAGTGAAAAAACTTTTGGTGATTTAAATACTAATAAAGAAATTACTGATGCAGTTGCAGCAGCGATTAAAAAAACAACTAAATTAGATGTTAGTGTAGGTACTGATTTTACTTTAACTAATGATAAGAAAAAAGAAGATAAACAAGTTGCTGGTGAAGTTAAATTTACAGTTACAGCACAAGGTGATAAAATTTCAGGAACATTTACATTTACAGATACTTTAACTGTTGCTAAGCAAGATATTAAAGATGTTAAAGTTGATGATCTTAAAACAGCAGTAGATAGTGAAAAAACTTTTGGTGATTTAAATACTAATAAAGAAATTACTGATGCAGTTGCAGCAGCGATTAAAAAAACAACTAAATTAGATGTTAGTGTAGGTACTGATTTTACTTTAACTAATGATAAGAAAAAAGAAGATAAACAAGTTGCTGGTGAAGTTAAATTTACAGTTACAGCACAAGGTGATAAAATTTCAGGAACATTTACATTTACAGATACTATTGAATAAATAATTAATATATATTAATTTAAAATGACATAATTTAAATTGTGTCATTTTTTTCTAATTATTTTTCAAAATTTATTTGACTATTACTATTAAAAACTGGTATTATACTTATTGGACTAAATTTTGATACACTAGGAATTGTGTATATAATTAATTCTTTAAAATCATAAAGGAGGCTAACGATTAATGCCAACAATGAACCAACTATTACGTAAAGGACGTACAGATAAAAAATACAAATCTAAATCACCAGCGTTAAATGCTTCATATAATTCATTAACAAAAACAACTTCTTCAATTAGCAGTCCGCAAAAAAAAGGTGTAGCGCTTGTAGTTACTACAAGAACACCAAAAAAACCTAACTCAGCTTTAAGAAAAATTGTTCGTGCTCGTTTAACTAACGGTATGGAAGTTACTGCTTATATTTCTGGAGAAGGTCATAATTTGCAAGAACATGCTATTGTTGGAATCCGTGGTGGGAGAGTTAAAGACTTACCTGGAGTTAGATACCATGTTATTCGTGGGTATTCTGATACTGCCGGAGTAGTAAATCGTAATCAAGGTCGTTCTAAATACGGAACTAAAAAACCAAAAGATAAGAAATAAGGAGGTAAAACTAAATGCGTAAAAATCAAGCTATTAAAAGAGAATTAGTTGCTGATCCAATTTATGATTCAAAAATTGTTACTCAATTAATTAACGCCATTATGATTGATGGTAAAAAAAGTGTAGCTCAAAAAATTGTTTATAATTCTTTTAAAATTGTTGGAGAAAAAACCCAACAAGTACCATTAGAAGTATTTGAAAAGGCAATTGCTAATATTACACCACAATTAGAAATTAAAACTCGAAGAATTGGTGGCGCAAACTATCAAGTTCCTATTGAAGTTAGTGCTACTCGTAAGATAACTTTAGCAATTCGTTGATTAGTTTCTTATTCACAAGCAAGATATGGTAATAGTATGCAAGATAAACTTGCAGCTGAGATTATGGATGCTGCTACTGGTAATGGTTCATCAATTAAAAAACGTGATGAAATTCATCGTATGGCTGAAGCTAATAAAGCCTTTGCTCACTATAAATGATAATAAAGGAGAGAGAAAATGGCAGAAAAATCAGGTCGAGAATATTCACTAGCAAATACTAGAAATATTGGAATTATGGCTCATATTGATGCTGGTAAAACTACAACAACAGAAAGAGTTTTATATCATACTGGTAAAATTCATAAAATTGGTGAGGTACATGAAGGTGCCGCAACTATGGACTGAATGGAACAAGAACAAGAACGTGGTATTACTATTACTTCAGCTGCAACAACTGCTGTTTGAAGAAATAATCGAATAAATATTATTGATACTCCGGGTCACGTTGATTTTACTGTTGAAGTTGAACGCTCATTAAGAGTTTTAGACGGAGCAGTTGCTGTATTAGACGCGCAAACTGGAGTTGAACCACAAACTGAAACTGTTTGAAATCAAGCAACTAGGTATAATGTACCAAGAATTGTTTTTGCAAATAAAATGGATAAAATTGGGGCTGACTTTGCTCATTCAATTCAAACATTAAAAGATCGTCTTGGTGCTAATGCTCATGCAATTCAATGACCAATTGGTGCAGAAGATGCTTTTGATGGAATTATTGATATAATTGAGATGAAAGCATACCATTTTGATGGTAAACCAAATGAGGATTATAAAGAAATTGCAATTCCTGAAGAACTTAAAGATGTTATTGCAAGTAGACGTGAGGAATTATTAGAAGCACTTTCTCACTTTGATGATGATTTCTTTATGAAATATGCTGAAGGAGAAGTAACGGTTGTTGAAATTAAGACAGTAATTCGTAAAGCAACAATTGCTGCTGAGTTTTTCCCAGTATTATGTGGTAGTGCCTTTAAAAATAAAGGTGTTAAATTAATGTTAGATGCAGTTATTGATTACTTGCCTTCACCATTAGATGTACCTGCAATTAAAGGAATATTACCTGTTTCATCAAAAGAAGTAGAACGTCATTCTAGTGATGAAGAACCTTTCTCAGCGTTGGCATTTAAAATTATGACCGACCCTTTTGTTGGAAGATTAACTTTTTTTAGAGTATATTCGGGAACATTAGAATCTGGTAGTTATGTATTAAACTCAACTAAAGAAAAAAAAGAGCGTGTTGGTCGAATTTTACAAATGCATGCCAATAGTCGTGCCGAAATTAAAAAGGTTTATGCTGGTGACATTGCTGCTATTGTTGGTTTAAAAGATACAACTACTGGTGATACATTATGTGATGAAAAACATGAAGTTATTTTAGAAAAAATGGTGTTTCCAGAACCGGTTATTTCATTAGCGCTTGAACCAAAAACAAAAGCTGATCAAGAAAAAATGAGTTTAGGTTTACAAAAACTTGCAGAAGAAGATCCAACATTCCGTGTTTCATCAGACAAAGAAACAGGACAGACAATTATTTCAGGAATGGGAGAACTGCATTTAGACATCTTAACTGATCGTTTAAAACGTGAATTTAAAGTAGCAACTAACATTGGAAATCCACAAGTTGCTTATCGTGAAACAATTAAAGCAGTTTGTGAGCGCGCTGAGGGTAAATATATTCATCAATCAGGTGGTCGCGGCCAATATGGACATGTTATTATTAAATTTGAACCAAATCCAGATAAAGGATTTGAGTTTGTTGATAAAATTGTTGGTGGTAAAGTGCCACGTGAATACATTAAACCAGTACAAGAAGGATTAATTGAATCATTAGCTAATGGTTTAATTGCTGGATATCCAGTTATTGACGTTAAAGCAACATTATATGATGGTTCATTCCACCCTGTTGACTCTTCAGAACGTGCCTTTAATATTGCAGCTTCTAAATCTTTACAAGATAATAAAGATTTATTAAAACCAGTATTATTAGAACCAATTATGAATGTTGAAGTTATTATTCCAGATGAATATTATGGTTCTATTGTTGGTAAAATTTCTGGTAAAAGAGGTACTATTGAAGCAGATGAAATGCGTGGTAACAGTAAAGTTGTTAAAGCTAAAGTGCCTTTATCTGAAATGTTTGGTTATGCTACTGAATTACGTTCAATGACCCAAGGACGTGGAACATATACAATGTCTTTTTCACACTATGAAGAAGCACCAAAATCAGTTGCTGAAGCAGTTGCTGGTAAATATCAAAAAGGAAGAATTACTAAAAAATAAAATAATTTAATTGAAAGTATAATAACTTTACTTTAAAATTATCTTAGTGTTTAATTTAATTAAATAAAAATAAGTATTAATTATTTCCAAGGAGGAAACAAAAATGGTAGAAAAAGAAGTAAAAAAATCAAAGCCTGTATCAACAGGCCCAAAACAAAAATTTGAACGTACAAAACCGCACGTTAATGTTGGAACAATTGGTCACGTTGACCATGGAAAAACAACATTAACTGCTGCAATTACTAGTTATTGTTCAAAACATGAAGCAGATGGATATAAAGGTATGTTTAAGGACTATGCCTCTATCGATGCTGCTCCAGAAGAAAAAGCACGTGGTATTACTATTAATACAGCTCACGTTGAATATGAAACACCAACTCGTCACTATGCACACGTTGACTGTCCAGGTCACGCTGACTACATTAAAAATATGATTACAGGTGCAGCTCAAATGGATGGTTCAGTGTTAGTTGTTTCTGCAACTGATGGCCCAATGCCACAAACACGTGAACACATTCTATTGGCACGTCAAGTTGGAGTTAAAAAAATTGTTGTATTCTTAAATAAGTGTGATATGGAAAGTGTAGACGATGACGTATTAGAACTTGTTGAAATGGAAATTCGTGAATTACTAACTAAGTATGAATTTGAAGGTGATGATACACCAATTATTCGTGGTTCTGCAAGAGGAGCATTAGATGGTAAAAAAGAATGAGAAGAAAAAATTAAAGAATTATTAACAGCAATGGATGAATGAATTCCAACACCAAAAAGAGAAGTTGATAAACCAGTATTATTAGCTGTTGAAGATGTTTTCACTATTACTGGACGTGGAACAGTAGCTACTGGAAGAATTGAACGTGGAACTTTAAAAGTTAATGATGAAATTGATATTATTGGTATTAACAAAGGTCTTAAAAAAGTTGTTGTTACTGGTATTGAAATGTTCAGAAAATTATTAGATGAAGCACAAGCTGGTGATAACGTTGGAGTATTATTACGCGGAGTTAAACGTGAAGATATTCAACGTGGACAAGTTATTGCTAAACCAGGATCAGTTACTCCACATACTAAATTTAAAGGTGAAGTTTATATTCTAACTAAAGAAGAAGGTGGACGTCATACTTCATTTAATCCAGGATATCGACCACAATTTTATTTCCGTACAACTGATGTTACAGGAAGTATGGGAGACTTTATTAATAAAGGTGAAAAATCGGAATTAATTATGCCAGGTGATAACGTTACTATTACTGTTGAATTAATTCACCCAGTTGCCCTTGAGAAAGGTACTCAATTCTCAATCCGTGAAGGTGGAAGAACTGTTGGTGCTGGACAAGTTACTGAAGTTATTAAATAATCACATTTAATTAAAAATCTTTATTCTCTTTTGAGAATAAAGATTTTTAATTAAAAATAATTTAGTAGTAAAATTAATTTATAGAAAAGAGATGACAAATCAATGCCTTATGTTAAAGAGCTGGAAAGTCTAATTTTAAATCGTAAATCAATTCGTAATTATGATCCTAGTAAAATTATTAGTGATAGTAAAATTAACGATATTCTTAACTATGTGCGTCATACCCCATCTTCATATGGTTTAGAACCATGAAAAATTTTAGTTATTAGTAATTCTAAAATTAAAGCACAATTGCAACCAATCATAAATAATCAACAACAAGTTAGTACTTGTTCACATTTATTTATTTTATTAAGTTATAGTGGTGAAAATTTCAATACTAGTAATCAATGATTTGTTGATACTGTTATGAAAAGACGTAATTTAACAAAACCACAATACGAAATTTATAAATCAACATTTAATAATTTCTTTGATCATGACAAAAAAACACAAATAAATCATTGGGCACAATGTCAAACTTTTATTTTATTACAAAATCTTTTATTATTATTAACTGCTCATGAAATTGATAATGTTGTATTAGGTGGTTTTAATGAACAACAATTATTAACTTACTTAGAATCAAATAAGATTATTGAACCTAATAAGTATCATGTTACAATTTTAGTGTCTGCTGGTTATGGTTATCCATCAAAAACTAAAATTATTAAAAACGAAGTTAGTGAAATCAGTACGCTTATCAAATAAATGTATTAGAAAAGGTATTGCAATGGAAAAATTAAAAATAAATAACTTAGATATTGAATTAAATATTAATGTTATTGGTAAATTTTTAGATAAGATTGAATATCCAATTCTTATTTTTGATTTTGAGACTTTTCGTAATTTATTACATAAAAAAAAGAACAATTCGTATGCTCATGATTTTGAAAAAATTTTTTCAATTGCATTATTAATTATTAATAAAAAAGAAGATTTAAGCGTTAGTAATTTACAAAATAAAAAGTTACATTTGTTCGTTAAAACTGTTATTCCACAACCAAATATTTTAAGTGAAGATTTAAAACTTGTTAAACATCAGCAACAGTTTTTTAAATTTTTAACTAATAAGTTATTAAAACATAACATTAAATCTTTGATTTTACTTGGTGCTAGAACTGAGATATTAATGCTAAAAAACTATTTGAGTTATCATAATGATGAAAGTAAATTCAAAAATAAAGTTAGTTATTTTTTTCAAAAACATAAAATTTTTGATTTATATGACATTTGAAATAATGATCAAGTTTTAAATTTACCTTTATATAAAAAAGGTTTACATCTTGATGTTGGTGCTACTAAAAAAACTTCAATACTAATTAAAAATAATAATGATTATTGTAAAATATTAAAAGAACAATTTTCATTAACAAATAATAATATTGGAAGAATTATTGATCAATATTTTTTTAATAATATTTGTTTATTACCTAGTTTTACTATGCAAGTAGCAAATCATAATCAAAATGATGTTCTAATTGGCGCTGCAATCTTATCATTACTTTATACTTTTTGTGATAAATATTAAGAAAATAAAAAATATTAATTATTTAAATTAATATTTTTTATTACATTTTATTTTTTTAGTTCAAATTTTTTGGTGTTTGTGAATTATATATTGTTGTATTTGTTGATAAAGGCATTAAATTATTAATTTCATTAACATTCAATCTTGTTTCACTATTTGAGCTTACATCTTGAGTTTCTAAATTATCATCATTATTTGTTAATTTAAGTAAATTTTGAAATTGTTCTTCAAGTTCTGTTTTAGATTGACTAATTAAATAAGTATTTTCAAACACTGATTTTTTGCAAGGATATCAATATCCATCTTCATCTCAAATTAAAACATCTTCTTTAGTATATTGTACTTCTTTTTTAGTACCATTTGGACCCCAAGGTAATGATAATTTTCCACTTTTATTATCTTTATTAAGATTAACTATTTTTATTTTAGAATCGGGATTTGCTCAAGCTTCCCCCTTACTTATATTATTAATAACTGGAATATAAGTAGTTTTAAATTTTTTTGGTTAACAACTCAATGTTCACCAATAACTCCTGTAATAATATAATCACCGCGATGACAAGTTACTGTTACTTTTTCTAGTGTTTCAATTTCTAATGGATTATTATCTTGATGTAATTGAAATTCATATTTTACAGTAGGGTTTTTAATACAAAATGTAACATTTGAATTTTCTGTATTTTCTTTAAATAACATATTTTCTCCTTCATCTTTTTGTTTTTTTGAATAAAGACTTTATTTTAAAAATAAACATATGGTAAATTTTAAATTGGTGGTTGGCCCGGTGGTTGGCCCTTAATTACTGGACCATTTTTGATATAAAATTCTAAATTTTAATTTGTAAAATTGGTGGTTTTAGAAATTTAGAATGTATTCTTTCATAATTATAAAACATAACATATTGATTTACATCATTTATAGCTTCATTGATGGATAAATATTGATTTGATCCTTTAGGTAGTCATTCTTGAGATAAATGAGAAAATCAGTTTTCAGATAATACATTACCACCAATATCATAAGGTTGTTTTTTGCTTAAAATTATTTGTTTATCCTCTGCTCATTTTGTGATATCCTGACAATAAAATTCGTTGGCGTTATCTGAATGTAAAATAACATTTTTTACTTGATTTCAAGAAAATTGTTTGTTGATTTTTTCAAGAGCAGGAAGAATTAAATCCTGATATGATTTATTAGGAGCAATATTATAACTAACAACATTATTTGAATAAAAATCAATAATTACAAAAAGATATAATCATCCTTCTTTAGTATTTATTTGTTTAGTGTCCATTGATCAAATTTGATTTGAAGAGGTTGTACTTTTATAATCTTTGTTTACTTTATCCATTGTAGGTATTCACTTATTTGGATTTTTTTTGTTTTTAGGATAGTTATTTTTAGTTTGTTTTAATCCTTGAATATTGTGTTCTTTCATAATTTTTCGCATTTGTTTTATTGATAATTCTATATTTAAAATGATATTTTTTTCTTGTTTTAATCACTCTTTAAAAGCTGAAAAAATTCTTAAATATCCATAAATTCTGCCTTTTCTTGTAGAATGAAATTCGATTAAAAGTTGGCATATTTTTTGATATTTATGATTGCATTTAATAATATGATTTTCTTCTTTTTTAATAGGTTTTTGTTTATTTTTTAAAAAGTAATATGTTGATCTGTTTAATTGAAGATATTGACATAGGTTTCTAATTGAATATTGATTTTTACAATCATCAATAATTTTAATTTTTTCTTTGATATTTAATTTGTTAATTACTAATGCTATTTGTTTAATTTTATCCATTAATAAAAATCCTTTCAGGTTAAAATTAGTGTTAATTATATAACACAATTGTTTTTAGAATACATTCAGGTTTTTTAAATTAATGGTCTAGTAAAAAGGGCTAAGTGGCAAGTGGCAAGTGGCATTTCAATATTTATCTTTATTTTTTTTAAAATAATTTAATAAAATTAAAAAAACTAATATAGATAAAAATATCTATATTAGTAATGAACATTTAATAAATTATTATTAATAATATCATTTTTTTATCTTTTTTAAAAATATTTTTGTAATTAAATTATTATATATAATTGTAAATTTATGAGTAAAAGTAGCAATATTATAAATTAAAATCATAATTTTATGATTTACTAACGCCCAAACTAATACCTAATATAAGGTGTACTTATGTTATAATTACTATAGTATATTGTTGACTCTTCGTTAAAATTAAGTTTGAAAAGGAGTATTAACTATGAAAATTGGAATTATTAGAGCATCAGGAAAATCAGGACTTGCTTTAACTAAAGAAGCTTTAAAACAGGGATATCAAGTTGTTGCCATTACTAGAAATCCTATTAAAATGCCAATTCTTAATAATGATAATCGATTGACCATTAAAAAGCTGATCTTACTAATAAAAGTAGTATTAAAGCGGTTGTTAATGATGTTGATATTTTAATTAGTGCTTACGGCCCTACTATTGATAATCCCCAAAATATTCATCAGCAAGTTGCTAAAAACTTAATTACTATCATGCATGAATGTCAAAATATTAAAAGGTTATTAATTGTTGGTGGTGCTGGTAGTTTGTTAGATGATAAGAATGAAATATTAGTAGAAACAAGTGCATTTCCTGAAGTATGAAAAGAACATGCACAACAACAAGTTCAAGCATTAGCTACTTATCGTAGCAGTGACATTAATTGAACATATTTTAGCGCTTCTTTATACTATGACCCAGAATTACCAACTTTAGGTAAATTTAAAATTGGTAACAATCATTTAATTGTTAATAAAGAAGGAAAAAGCGAGATTAGTTATGGTGATGCTGCAATTGCTATTATTAATGAGATTAAAGAACAAAAATTTATTAAAAAACGTTTTACAGCGGGTTATAATTAATATTTTGTTTGAAAGGATATTAGACAAATGGTAAAACTTACAAAAGAACAAATTTTACAAAAAACGATAACTCTAAATAATGGTGTCAAAATTCCTCAATTTGGATTAGGTACATATTTAATGGTTGATAGTAAATCTATTTATAATTCAGTAATTTGTGCTTTGCAAAATGGTTATCGTCATATTGATACTGCAGAATATTATAAAAACGAGGAGATAATTGGTAATGCAATTAAAGATTTTTTAGCAGAAAATCCAGAAGTTAAAAGGGAAGATTTATTTATTACTTCTAAAATTTGAAATGACAATCATGAATATGAACTTACTAAAGATGCTTTGCGTGGTATCCTGACTCGTTTAAAACTAGATTATTTAGATTTATGTTTAATTCATTGACCAACTAAACAAAGTTTTGAATGTTGAAGAGCCTTAGAAGAATTTTATGAATATGGTAAAGTTAGGGCAATTGGTGTTTCAAATTTTAATAGTTCACAATTAAAAGATTTTTAAAAAAAAATAAAAATAAAACCAGCAATTAATCAAATTGAAACACATCCTAGTTTTAATCAAAAAAACACAATAGATTTTTGTTACGAGAATAATATTGCTGTTACTTCATGAAGAACAATGCTAGGTGGTAGAGCAGATGAAATACCATTATTACAAGAATTAGCAAATAAATACAAGGTTACTACTAGTCACATTGCTTTAAGATGAGCTTGACAATTGGGTCAAGTAGTTATTCCTAAATCAACTAATCCAGAGCGAATTATTAGTAATCCCGATATTGGGGGTTTTGAACTAACAGAAGAAGAAATGTTAAAAATTCAAAAATTACCACAAACTGCTTTAGGCCCACAATCTAATGATAAAAAATTTTGAAAAGGAATTATGATGGATTAAATTTAAAAAGGGGGTTAAATAATTGTGATTTGAAATGATACAACTAAGGAATTAGCAAAAAAACTAAATACTAATTTTGTTACAGGTTTAACTGAAGAAGCAGCAGCTCAATTGTTAATAGAAACAGGACCTAATCAATTACCAGTTACGAAAAAAAAGCCAATTTGAAAAATAGTTTTAGCACATTTTATTGAACCATTTGTTTTAGTATTAATTGCATTAGCAATTATTGCTACTGTTATTGGTCAATGACAAGAAGCATTAGTTGTTTTTTTAATTGTAATTGTTGATGCTACTTTGGCTACTTATCAAGAAGTAAAAGCTGCAGCTTCTTTGGACTCTTTAAAGAAATTAGTTTCTTCACAAGCAGTAGTAATTCGTAATGGTAATAAATACGATATTGATGCTAAAGATTTAGTGGTAGGTGATTTGGTTTATTTAGATGCGGGAATGTTTGTACCTGCTGATCTGCGTATTATTCAGTCTTATAATTTACGTACTAATGAATCACTTTTAACTGGTGAATCAACCTTAATTAGTAAAACTACTGAAGCATTAACTGAAGAAAAATTATCAATTGGTGAAAGAACTAATCTTGCTTTTATGTCTACTTCTATTGCGACAGGTAGTGGTCTTGGTTTAGTTTATGCAACAGCAAAAACTTCTGAAATTGGAAAAATAACTAAGTTATTACAAGAAGAAAAAGAACCTAAATCACCATTAACGCGACAAATGTCTTTTTTAATTAGAATAATTTCAGTTTTTGCTTTATTATTAGGTTTAGCTATGTTTTTACTACAATTTTTCTTAATTAAAGTACCTGCTATTAATGCTTTAATTTTTGGAATTGCTTTAACAATAGCAGTAATACCTGAAGGTTTGCAAGTTATTGTCACCGTTTCATTATCACTGGGAAGTTCAAGAATGGCAAAAAAACATGCTATTGTTAAACATTTACTTGCTGTTGAAACATTAGGTCAAGTTGATATTATTTGTTCTGATAAAACCGGAACTTTAACACAAAATAAAATGACTGTTAAAAAATATTATTTAACAAAATCAGTTAATGATAGTAATGACTTTAAAAAGAAAACTAAACAAGAACAATTATTTTTAGATTGTTTAGTATTATGTAATAATAGTGAAGTTAGTAAAAATAAAACTATTGGTGATCCAACAGAAGCAGCACTTATTAATTGATCAGAAACATTAAAGTTTCCAACAAAGGCACTTAGTGATAAACATACTCGAGTTCATGAAATACCTTTTGATTCCAATCGTAAATTAATGTCAACAATTAATGAATACGATAAAGAAACTTATGTTTTTGTTAAAGGCGCGGTTGATAATATGATTAATATTTGTACTCATACGCTTATTAATAACGAAAGAGTAGTATTAACTGCACAAATTAAAAAAGAAATAATTGCAAGTATGGAAGAAATGTCAAATTCAGCATTACGTGTTTTAGGAGCAAGTTATAAAACTGTTAATAATACGAAAGATTATAGTAATATTAATGAAATTGAAAGTAATTTAACTTTTTTAGGATTAGTTGGAATGATTGATCCGCCAAGAAACGAAGTTAAAGATTCTTTAGTTAAAACTAAAAAAGCAGGTATTGATACAATTATGATTACTGGTGATCATTTAAATACTGCTGTTGCTATTGGTCAAGAATTAGGTTTGATTGAAAATAAAACACAAGCACTTAGTGGTAATACAATTGATGATATTCCAGAAGAATCATTTAATGCTAATATTAATCAATATCGAGTTTTTGCTCGTGTTTCTCCTGAACATAAAGTTAAGATTGTTAAAGCATTACAGAGTCATAATAAGGTTGTTTCGATGACTGGTGATGGTGTTAATGATGCTCCTAGTTTAAAAGCGGCAGATATTGGAGTAGCGATGGGTATTACGGGAACCGATGTTGCTAAAGAATCTTCACAAATAGTATTAACTGATGATAATTTTGCTACTATTGTTGATGCTATTGAAGAAGGGCGTAATATTTACAGTAAAATTAAAAGAATTGTTATTTTTATTTTAATTACTAATATGGCCCAAGTATTTTCAATTGTTATTGGTGCTATTTTTGGATGAAATGAATTATTGCAACCAATTCAAATTTTATGAATTAATTTAATTGTTGAATCTGTTATTGCAATTCCAATGTCAATGGGACCTAATAACCCTGATTTAATGCTTAGAAAACCAACGAAACGGAATGATAGAATTCTTACTGGTAGTTGAGGATTTATTGGTATTGTTAGTATAATATTAAGTACCTTGTTACTATTAGCTTTTCATTTTTTACCTCAAATTTTACATGAAAATAATAGTGAAGGTTTTGTTTTTGTTTTTGTTATAATGACTAATGCTCCTGTTTTTTATGCATTTTCTTTTGTTTCAGGTGCTAATACAAGTATTTTTAATAAGATTACTTGAAAAAATAAATATATTTGAGTTGCGGCGATTAGTGCTTTTGCTATTAATACTTTTATTATTTTTACACCTGTTGTTAGCAATGCTTTTGGTATTGGTGCTGGTTTTCGTGCAGTTGATTGATTACTTTGTATTGCTTTATCAACAATACCAATGTGATTATTAGAAGTGTATAAAGGAATTAGACTTTTAGTTAATAAATTAATTAAAAAAGAACAAAATAAAGTAAAAGTTAAATAATATAGAATGGAAAATTAATAATGAGAATTATTCCGTATGAATTATTTAGTTATACACCAGATATGAGTTTAACTGCATTGCGTAAGGAATTACTAATGTATGATCATTGTTTAAATAAAAAAATTACAAATATGGCAATGCAACCATTTTTAGATTTGGAACGCAACTACTTTAATTTACTTTTATGTAAATGAGAATTAGAAATGCAAAAACGAAATCATTATGTTAATTCATTATTTAAATGTTATACTAAATACAATGATTTTGAATTTGTTGCAACTCCTGATTTTTTAATTATTGAATGTTGCATACAATGAGATTTAAAAGGTTTTCAGCCATATAAATGTAATTTAAATTGATATGAAATTATGATGATGACAATTAAAAACAAAGATAAAATAAATAAATATTTTTATGAACAACTTTCTTTGTGATATAAAGAAATGTTTATGAAAATTAATAACAATGGTTCTTTTAAACCTAAGAAATTAAATATGAATGTTGTTTTTGAAAAAATAAATAATTTTTTACTAACAGCATAATAGTTTTTGAAAAAAATTTTGATTTTATTTTATAATTTAATTATAAATTACTTTAATAGAACGGAGATTTTATTTTTGAAAAAATAAAATTAAAGATAAAGTATATAAATATGTTGAAAAATTTCTCTTTGAAAATAGAGAAATATGAAATAGATTTGATTTTATTAGTAAAAATTGAATTAATAAAAAAATTTCTTTTTCTTTGCCTTTGGTTTTCTAAAATTTTAAATTTACTAACAACTTTTTCATTATTTTCATCTTTATTTTTTTATATTCCTCATTTAAAATAATTAAGTCTTTAATCTTCTCCTGATTTTTGCTTAATATTGCTTCTTAATTTACTGATTTCTTTTTGGTTACTTTAAGTTTTTTTGTTTTCTTTTTTTCATTTAAAATCTCATTATTTCAAAAATATTACTTATTAAATTAGTTGTTTTATCATTTGATTTTTTATTTTTTCTTTTTATTCCGTTTCTTATTTTTGAAATTAAACTAAATATGTTGTTCAATTACTTCTATTTTAATTACCCTTTTTAAACAATTAACCCACTTACTTTAGCATAAAAGTAGTGGGTTAAAATTATATATTGGATAGCAAATAGATATGGGAACTGGCGTTTATACTTTTAATAGAAAACAATTAGATGAATTTTCACGTATTATGTTTAATCATAATTATGTTGCAAAGAATAATACTAATAATTTAAATTTTGTTAATACTGGTAAAAGTATTATAAATTTTCAAACACAGTTAAATTTTGAAATTGATAAACCTTTAAGTTTTTATATTCAAGGTTTTATGTTTTATTTTGAATATGAATATTTTAAAACTTTTACTGCTAATTTTACTTTTAGTTTTTTAGATTATGTTGGTGATACAAAATATGTTTTTAAAGGTAAAGTGGATAATGATATTTATCAACAAGATTTATATAATTTTGTTACTATGCCTATTCGTGTTCCAAATTTAAGACATTTAACAGTATTTTTTGATGTTCAGCCACTTAGCCACTTAGCCCTTTTTACTAGACCATTAATTTAAAAAACCTGAATGTATTCTAAAAACAATTGTGTTATATAATTAACACTAATTTTAACCTGAAAGGATTTTTATTAATGGATAAAATTAAACAAATAGCATTAGTAATTAACAAATTAAATATCAAAGAAAAAATTAAAATTATTGATGATTGTAAAAATCAATATTCAATTAGAAACCTATGTCAATATCTTCAATTAAACAGATCAACATATTACTTTTTAAAAAATAAACAAAAACCTATTAAAAAAGAAGAAAATCATATTATTAAATGCAATCATAAATATCAAAAAATATGCCAACTTTTAATCGAATTTCATTCTACAAGAAAAGGCAGAATTTATGGATATTTAAGAATTTTTTCAGCTTTTAAAGAGTGATTAAAACAAGAAAAAAATATCATTTTAAATATAGAATTATCAATAAAACAAATGCGAAAAATTATGAAAGAACACAATATTCAAGGATTAAAACAAACTAAAAATAACTATCCTAAAAACAAAAAAAATCCAAATAAGTGAATACCTACAATGGATAAAGTAAACAAAGATTATAAAAGTACAACCTCTTCAAATCAAATTTGATCAATGGACACTAAACAAATAAATACTAAAGAAGGATGATTATATCTTTTTGTAATTATTGATTTTTATTCAAATAATGTTGTTAGTTATAATATTGCTCCTAATAAATCATATCAGGATTTAATTCTTCCTGCTCTTGAAAAAATCAACAAACAATTTTCTTGAAATCAAGTAAAAAATGTTATTTTACATTCAGATAACGCCAACGAATTTTATTGTCAGGATATCACAAAATGAGCAGAGGATAAACAAATAATTTTAAGCAAAAAACAACCTTATGATATTGGTGGTAATGTATTATCTGAAAACTGATTTTCTCATTTATCTCAAGAATGACTACCTAAAGGATCAAATCAATATTTATCCATCAATGAAGCTATAAATGATGTAAATCAATATGTTATGTTTTATAATTATGAAAGAATACATTCTAAATTTCTAAAACCACCAATTTTACAAATTAAAATTTAGAATTTTATATCAAAAATGGTCCAGTAATTAAGGGCCAACCACCATCGAATTTCATTCTACAAGAAAAGGCAGAATTTATGGATATTTAAGAATTTTTTCAACTTTTAAAGAGTGATTAAAACAAGAAAAAAATATCATTTTAAATATAGAATTATCAATAAAACAAATGCGAAAAATTATGAAAGAACACAATATTCAAGGATTAAAACAAACTAAAAATAACTATCCTAAAAACAAAAAAAATCCAAATAAGTGAATACCTACAATGGATAAAGTAAACAAAGATTATAAAAGTACAACCTCTTCAAATCAAATTTGATCAATGGACACTAAACAAATAAATACTAAAGAAGGATGATTATATCTTTTTGTAATTATTGATTTTTATTCAAATAATGTTGTTAGTTATAATATTGCTCCTAATAAATCATATCAGGATTTAATTCTTCCTGCTCTTGAAAAAATCAACAAACAATTTTCTTGAAATCAAGTAAAAAATGTTATTTTACATTCAGATAACGCCAACGAATTTTATTGTCAGGATATCACAAAATGAGCAGAGGATAAACAAATAATTTTAAGCAAAAAACAACCTTATGATATTGGTGGTAATGTATTATCTGAAAACTGATTTTCTCATTTATCTCAAGAATGACTACCTAAAGGATCAAATCAATATTTATCCATCAATGAAGCTATAAATGATGTAAATCAATATGTTATGTTTTATAATTATGAAAGAATACATTCTAAATTTCTAAAACCACCAATTTTACAAATTAAAATTTAGAATTTTATATCAAAAATGGTCCAGTAATTAAGGGCCAACCACCGTTTTACCAGTTGAACCATTAAGACAATTTCTTTTTACAACAGATAGTTTATTACGACATATTTTTTCAGATACTATTAGTACTGCTTTAAATGTTGATATTGTTAGTGGAATAGAAAATATTATACCTTTATGATTATTTGTTAGAGCAATTAGTTTAATTATAGGTTAGGAGTTTATTATGAAAAAGAAAGATTTATTTGAAATTTGTAGTGGGGTTATTTTTTGTTTTTTAATATCATCATTTACTGCTCTATTTTTTGATTTTGATGTAGATAAATTAAAGTTATTTTTTGAAAATGCTAGTTTTGGTTCAAAATTTTTAATTTTCTTTTTTGATTTTATTTTTCCTTTTATTTTAAGTTCATATTTTATAAAATTTTGTTTTTGAATTAAAAATAAGTTTAAAAATAAAAATAAGGTGGTTAAATAATGCCTTGATATGGTTATGTATTATTAGTTGTAGGTTTAATTATGATTATTTATCCAATTTGTATAACTATTCGTAATGTTAAAATTTTAAAACGAGTTGGTAGTTATATTATTTCAGCACCTCCAAGAACTGGCAAATCTGCCCTTGCTTGTTGTTTAGCACAAACTCATAAGAAACGAGTAGTTAGAGTCCTTTCCCTATTAAGTTAAAGACTGGTTATTCTTATTTGGTTAATTATAACGATGTTTTTACTTTTAATCAGTTAGCAAGTAATTATGCTTTTGAGGAACAAGATTTAATAATTTTAGATGAATTAGCATTAAAAATAAATTCTAATGATTTAGGAGTACAGTTTAAAAATCAACAAGAAAGTTTAGGACAATTTTGTAAGTTAATAGGTCACATGTTTAATGGTACTATGTATTTGATTGAACAACACCCTAATAGAATACCAGTACAAGCAAGAGAAAAAGTAGAATATGTTGTTCAAGTTAAACGTATGCGTTTTTTGGGTTTTATTGTTATATTTAATCTTAATTTATATACTAATATTGAGGATTATAATAAAGTAGTGTTTTCACGTCGTAGAACAAAGAAAATGTTTAAAAGAGGTATTATGCCTCCAAGTTATAGTGGTGAAGCAATGGCTATGACTTTATTTTTTCCTAGACATTGGTTAAAAAGGTATAATTCACGTGCTTTACATTATGTGCATGAACTTAAAAGTGAATTGTCACCTAAGAAATACCTTAAAGAAGCAAGTAGTATTGATATGACTTATAGTGATATTAAGTCTGCTGGTTTGGATAAATTGGATAATATTTTAAAGAAAAAAGATAAACTTAAAAATAAAGATAAATAAAAATGATTATAGTCCCAGTGAACCTACTGGGACTATAATTTGGGTGAGCCACGTAGTGGCGAGGGACGAAGTCCCTATATACTTGAGGACAGAGTATTTCTTTCCTTATAATTTTAATAGGTGTATAGCAAAGTTTATATGATTATTAAAATTATTAATATTAAAATATAAAAACTAAATTTAATTGGTTTACTTTAAACCTTAGTTTTATTTTATTAAAACTAAGGTTTAAACTATTTTAATATTTTTTCCTATTTTAATATTTTAGTTAAAAATAGCAAGTTAAAGCGTTAAGCTATATTTTTCACTTTAGATTATTTTAAAAATAATGCTAGGAAAGGATTGTTAAAATGAAATATAAAATAAATAGTAATAGCCCGAGTAAAGATATGATTAATCAGGATAAACATAAAAAAATAAAAACAGGATCTAATTCAATATATACAATTAATGTTAAAAAAAATAAGAAGAAAAGAATCTTATTATTTTCGTTGTATTTATTAGCATTTGGTTCTACAACAGTTACTACGATATTACTCTTACATAGGACATATTCCGTAATTAAATTTAATTAATTGTCAATAAAATTGTTTTAAAACTATTTAGTGTTATTGAATATAGAAATAAATATTTTTTGAAAAAATAGTTTAAAAAATGAGTTTACATTTTAAACAAAAAATTGTTAATAATATTTTTATATTAACTCGATAAAAATTTAAATTTTAAAAAAATATTTTTAATATTTTTTTTATTTTAATGGTTTTATTTTATTAAAAATTTCACAAAGTAAGTTAAATCTTAAGTACATAAGTCTAAATTTAGATTTTCTACATTTATTTACTAAAATTTTGAATCTTTTCAATCAAGCAAAGACATGTTCAACTTTAATTCTAATTTTAGATACAATCTTATTGTATTTTCTTTCTTGTTTAGTTAATTTTTTATTTTTAGTTCTTTTAATTGGTATTATTGTATTTTTATAAATATTTTGTATACCTTGATATCCTAAATCACCAATAATTATTGTTTTTTCTGAAAATTCAAGATTTGAATTTTTTAATATTTGAAAATCATGCACTTTACCATTATCAGCAAAAATATCAACAATTTTTTTATTAAAAAAATCATATACAATTTGAAATTTTATAGAATACATTCAACTTTTACCAAAAAAATATTCTAACTGTAGTTTTTTTTAGTTGGTCTTTCAATTTCAATCTCAGTTGAATCAATTAAATAAAATTGAAATTCATTTGAATTTTCTTGTTTTTTATCAATTTTTAATTTATATCTTTCTTTTAAAAATTGGTAATCTTTGTGGTTACTAAGTTTATTTTCTACTCAAGTAATATTTCGAAAACAACTTGATGGGCTCATTTTAGATTTAATACTCATTTGAAAAAAAGTATAATATTCTTTTCAGTATAATAAAGTCATCATTAATCTTTCTTCTACTGAAAGTTTATTTTTTCGACCTTTATTTTTTCTAATTTTTCTATTTCAATTAATTTTTCTAACATTTCATTAAAATGAAAACGTTTTATACCAAAATATCTGTAAAATTCTTCATTTTTTAATTTTTTTAAATTTTCAAAAATCATTTTTATCAACACTTTTCTAAATTTATTGTTAATAACAAAATTATAAAATAAATTTTAAAATTATTAATTGACTTTTAAAAAATTTAATTACGGAATATGTCTTTTATATTTTCTAAAAATAATACGTTTAAATAACGTATTCTTATCTTTTTCTGGCATATTTAATTTTCCTTTCAATGTTAAAATAAATTATTTTAAATAACATTATAACATCAAATATAATGATAAAATCTTTTACAATAGTATATAATTATAAATAAGTAAGGCTTAAAAATAAATATAACTTTTAGGAGGAAAATATGGAAAAGAAACTTTTAACTTATCCTCATGATATATCAAAAAAGTTATTAATCATACTAGGTATAAGTAAAATTGCAATTGGTTTGTCTATCTTATTTGTTTTTATTACAAACTTAATTATCTATACTAATTCAGGATTAATATTTCCTTTTAGAGAAATATCATAAAATAAATTTATATTAATTTTAAAAATTCTAAAATTCGATTTAATTCTTTGTGATTACTATAATTGATGATTAGTTGTTTTTTATTGATTTTTACTTTAGTATCTAAAGTTCTTGATAAAGTATTTTCTAATGCTACTAAATGAAGATCTGACTTTTTATTAACATTTTGTTTTTGATTTAAACTTAATTGTTGCATCTTAATAACATCTTCAACCTTACGAACACTCCATTGCTCACTATATGCCCTTTTAGCAATAGTTACCATTAAATTAAGATTAGTGCCTAAACTTAATAATGGTTTAACATGACCCATTGTTAATTCATTGCGTTGAAGCATTTGTAAAATCTCTACTGGCAATTGCAAAATTCGTAAAGTATTAGCAATGTGACTACGTGATTTATTAACTTTTTGTGAGAGTTGTTCTTGAGTTCATTTCATTTTACTAATTAAAGTTTGATATGCCTGTGCTTCTTCAAAAGCATTCAAATCAACACGTTGAATATTTTCAATCAAAGCAAATTCCATTAATTGTTGATCTGTTACTTCAATAGTTACTGCAGAGATCTCTGTTAGACCTGCTAATTTTGCAGCTTTAGTTCTACGTTCACCAGCAACTAATTGAAAAACACCATCTGTTATCGTTTTTTTAACAATAATTGGTTGAATTAAACCGTGAATTTTAATTGAATCACTTAGTTCTTTAATTTCTTGTTCATTAAATACTACACGCGGTTGATATGGATTAGGAATAATTTTAGCAAGAGAAATAGTTTGTGAAAAAGTTTTAGCAATTTCTGGTGAACTTTCAATGTTAGTTATCAAATCATTTAAACCTTCACCAAAAATTGATGCTAAGCCTTTAGCAGAAATACGATTTTTTTTATCATTAGACATTATTTAACACCTCATTCACTAAACTTTGATAAGCAATAGCACCACTGCAACGTGGCCGATAACTAAAAATATTTTTACCATGACTTGGTGCTTCACTTAGAGTTACATTTCTTGGAATATAATTTTTATAAACTTTTTCTCTAAAATTTTTTTGAATTTCTTTGATAACTTCAACAGAAGAAGTTGTTCTAATATTAACCATAGTTAATAAAATCCCTTCAATTTCTAAATTGGGATTAAATAATTGTTGTACTAAACGAATAGTAGATAATAATTGTACCAAACCACCTAATGCATAAAACTCAGCTTGCAATGGAATAATAACTGAATTAGCTGAAGCTAAAGCATTACGATTAACTAATCCTAAACTAGGTGGACAGTCAATAATAATAAAATCATATACTTCCTTTACGGGTTCTAATTTTTCTAATAAAATATTTCTTTTATTACGAGATTGCTCTAATAAAAATATTTCGGCTCCCGCCAAAGAAATGGTTGATGGTAATAAATCTACTCCTTGACAAACTTCAGTTTTAATTACTTTTTCCAATGGAACATCATGTACTAAAACATCATATATATCTTGTTCAACTTTATCAGCAGCAAAACCCATTGAAATAGTAGCACTACCTTGTGGATCCAAATCAATAAGTAACACTTTTTTATTTTTTATACCTAAACCTGCAGCAAGATTAGTAGCAGTAGTTGTTTTTCCAACTCCACCTTTTTGATTAGCAATTGCAATAATTTTGCCCATAATAATTACCTTTCTAAATTAATAGACTAATATTTTATCCTACTAATTAAGTTTAACACTAATTTTAATTAATATTATTTACAAAGGTTTACTTTTAATTTGTTGATAAGGTCTTGGATATTTTAAAGCACATAATTTATATTTTTGAAAATGAAGGATTGTTCTTTGACCATAGTTGTTTGGTAATTGAACAGTAAATTGATTAATTAACTTTGCACCCATTGTGTTAATACTATTTTGTGCCAACGCAAGTTCTTCTTCAACTTTAAGACCCTTATAAGCAATAAATAATCCTTCAACTTTAACTAATCCTAAACATAATTCACTTAAAATATTTAGCGGTGCTAATGCTCTTGCTGTTACAATATCAAATGTTTCACGATATTGATGAGCAAATGTTTCTGCTCTTTGATTAATTATATAAACATTTTCTAAGTTTAGTTCAGTAATTACTGTTTTTAGAAATTGACATTTCTTTGTATTTGATTCAATAATAGTTAATTGTAAATTGGGAAAACAAATTTTTAAAATTATTCCTGGTATACCAGCACCACTACCAACATCACAAATATTTTGATCCTCCAAAATGATATTATTACTAATTAAAAGAGAATCATAGAAATGTTTATAATAAACTTCCATTTCTTCAATGATCGTTGTTAAGTTATATTTTTTATTTTCAGCAATTAAAATTTTATAATACTGACTTAATTGTTGTTCCATTATTGGGGTTAAAGTTAAATTAGTTAAACCTATAGCTCAATTTTTATTCATTGCTTACTCCTAAATCAATCATTTAATAAAATACTTTATTTAAAATAGACTATAAATATAATGCTTTAAATAATTAAATTATATTTAATTATATTTTTATATTTAATTATAATGTTTTTTTAGTATATGTTTGAAATTTTATCACATAACTACTATCCTTCAAAATTAAATATTACTAAAAATAATTTAAAACCTTTAAAATATCATTTTCGTTGTATTTTCTTTAAACTCAAATATAATTAACACATATAATAAGAAGTATTAAAAAATTATAAAAGTTTTTTAACTCATTGCTTAATTTAAAGTAAATGAGTTTTTATGTTTTAATTTATATCATTGAAAGGAAAAATAAAAAAAATGAAAATTTTACTTAATTTTTCAAACGAACTAACAAAATCTATTAATAATAATTCATTAAACCTAATCAGTATACAAATTAATAATTGAACAAATCCTATCCAAGAACATAAAAACAAACTTGAAGAAATATATCAAAATTTTCTAAAATCACAAGAATTATCAAAGGTTTTATTTAATAAATCAATAAATACATATAAACCACATTTCATAAATAAAATGAAAAGAGAAGTACTATTTATTAAAATAAATGAAGAAAAAAAAGATATAAATCTACAAAATATAAATAAATTAACTACACATGAAATTGAAATACTCACAAAAAAAGAAGTACAAAGATTGACAACTGAAGAAATAGTAATTTTAACACCAAGACAAATACAAGCATTTACAGAATGACAAATTACTTGATTCACCATTGAACAAATCCAAATATTGACAAAATTACAAATTCAATCATTGACAAAAAAACAAATAGAATCATTTACTACTTTACAAATTTCTTGATTCACCAAAAAACAAATATCATGATTCACAAACTTACAAATTACTTGACTTAGAAAAAAACAAATAGCATCATTTACAGAAATACAAATAAAAGCATTAACCAAAAAACAAATACCAGCACTCACAAGCGAACAAGCAGCAGCACTTACTGTTTGACAAATCACTTGATTTACTAAAACAAATACCCGCATTCACAATCAAACAAATTGAAATATTTACTAAAGAACAAATACAAGCACTCACAATCGAACAAATACCAGCATTTATACCACAACAAATTAAAGCATTAACAGAAAAACAAATACCCGCATTTACAGTCTCGCAAATACAATCTTTTACAGAAAATCAAATAGCGTCATTTAAAACTTCACAAACTATTATCTTAACATCAAGACAAATCCAAGCTTTCACAACACAATAAATCCAATGATTTACAAATTCACAAATTTATTATTTAAAAATCTCACAAGTACAAGCTTTGACAACCAAACAAATAAGTTCACTTAACTACAATAAAATTAGAATGTTTACATCACAATGAACTAAGAAATTCAAAGTTTCACAAATCCAAGCTTTCACAACACAACAAATTCAATGAATTGATTATGAACAAATACCAGCATTTACCAAAGAACAAATACAAATATTTACAAATCAACAAATACAAGCACTAACACCAAAGCAAATACCCTCATTGACTATTTTACAAATTAGTTTATTTACAATTGAACAAATACAAGCACTCACACCAGAACAAATAGAAGGATTGACAAGAGAACAAATTAGTTGACTTACAAATCAACAAATAGAAGCACTCACAAAAGAACAAATACCCGCATTAAGTCCAAGAAAAATGGAAGCATTAAGTCCAGAAAAAAGAAAAATATTAAAATTATTAATTAATAAATATCAAAATCAAGAACAAAAAACCAAATCTAAAAAAGATTTAACAAAAAAAATGGGACGGTAACAAAAACGGAGGATATAATTACTTTTTAAACATTTCTTTTAAATTATAGACAAGAAATAATTGTAATTATATGCAATTGTAAATACATCTTACTACTAAATTAAATGAATTACAATTAAAATACAAATATTAAAAAAATCATTAATAAAATTTAATATTTATATAAAACAAAAATTCTTATTAACTTTTAATTTAATAAGTTTTTAAAATTTTAATAAAAAAAATTAATTAAGTTATGTTTTTAAATTTATTTGATTACATTTAAAAATAACCATTTTAATATAAATATTTATGTTATAAGTTCTATTGCCAAGCATTTCTTTTAAAATATGTCAAATATTACCTTCTGTAAAACAACCAATATTTCACTTTGCACCTTGATTTTTAATACCTTCTTTATTATTTTTAAAATATTGTTTTTTTAATTTTTTATGGTTTTTTAATATTTCATTCATATATTTTATTAACTCATCATATTGACCATTTTCAATAAAATTTCTACAAATCTTATATTCATCTCAATATTTTCCTTTATTTCCAGCGATTATTCCAACATATAATTTTTTAACTAAATGGAATTTATCTAAAACAAAACTTGCACCTAAATAATCAGCAACTTCTTTAATTCATCCTGCACTATCTCCACAAATAATAATTTTTGCTTGGTCAAAATTTTCAAAAAATCTATTTCCTTGTTCTTTGATAAATTCAGCAGTTTTTTTAACACCAATTGCCGTTTTTGTTGGTCTTATTATTACATCTGCTCTTTTATTAACTAATTTATGATTAACATTATCTGTACAAAATAATACTAAACGCATTGAATATTTACCAGAATTGCGTTTAAATTTTCAAAATTTTCGATGTCCATCATCAATACTAATATAAATAAATTGATTTGGTTCTAATTTTATTTTAGGAACATCTAATTTATTAACTTGATATTCTTGAAATAATCTACTAATACTTGTTGTACTAAATTTTGTTTGCTTCATAGTATGTAAAATATCAACATATCTTTTTCCATCAGCAAAATGTTCAATAACATTATTTTTGATATCCTGACAAGTTCTTTTATATTTAGGTAATTCTAATTCTTCATCTAATAAACAAACTCTTACTCATTTTTTTAATTGTTCATCATAATATTTATAATCACGACATTTATAAGTAACAAGACCATTGATAGTATTTCTAGTTCTTTCTTTAATTTTAACTGGAATATATTTTCTATCTCTTTCTTTTAATATTCTTCAATCTGTTTTTTCTCATTGATTTTTTATATCATCTCTAAATGATTGATACATTCTTTTTGTTGCTTCTTTTAAAGTTCATAAATAATTAAAACTCATATTTTTTCTCCTAACTATTTTAAAAAAATCTAAATTTTTTGTAAATATATTTAAAAAATTAATTTACTTAATTATTATATAAATATATAAGTGTAATTTTAAATAAAATAAAAAATATTTAAAAAACCACTTTCATATTTAAAATATAATAAACAATTTCAATATAATTAATAGTATAGGTATCATAAAATAAATGCCTTTAATTTAGGCGTTATTTTGCATTTAAAAGCATACTTGTAAAAATAATCAAAAATAGTACAATTTAAAAGTAAAATTAAGAAATAAGGAGAATTAAAATGCAAGATAACAAAGAACTAATAAAAGATGTAGAAAATAAAAAAGAAGAAAAAGGAAAAGAAATAAATAATTTTAAAAAATGAATTAAAACAAATTATAAAAAAATAATATTATGAACTGCTGTTATAACTGCACTTTTATTAAGTATAATGTCATATTATAAAACTTATAATTATAAATCATATTTAGGACATGACTATACAGTCTACTGGGGGGGGGCTGGAACAACAATATGGTCACATGAAACAAATGATGAACATAAAATACATTTATATTTTAGTGTTAAACAAATTCTTGATTATGACATAAAATGAGATGGCATTTATCCAGATGGATATTTTGATAATTAAATTTCTATATTTATATAAGAAATATTTTCGTTATATTTATCAAATAAATTAATATTTTTTAAATTAATCTCTTGTTTATCAGTTATTAAAATTAATTCATACTTACCAGCACCAAATATACCACTAATTTCAATTCGATTTAAGTTATTAATTGGATTTTCAATTTGTAATTCAAATTCATTATTATTATCAATTTGTGAAATTTCTTTATAAAATTCTAATTTAGAAAATAATTGAGATTTATTTGAACCGTATAAATTTAAAGCATTTTCAATTTTATTGTTACTAATAATTGCTCTTGTAAAATACTTTCCATACTCACCATTACCTAATGTTCAATCAGCAGGAATTAATGACGGAATATTATTACTTTCAAGTTCATTAGTTATAGATAATCAATTAAATTGATTATCATCTAATTTTAATAATTGATTTTGGCTAATATCATTATTTTTTAATTTAATGTTATTAATATCTGTAAAATCAAAATATTCAGATTTTAATATTACTTTTATATCTGTAAATCTTCAAATATCATCTTTAGTAGGTTTTATTGGGCTTGATTTTAATTCGAAATAATAAGGTAATAATATTTTATTATCATCGTTTAATCCTTTATTAATTGATAATGATGAATAAATATATTTTGATAACATAATAAATACTTGTTTAAATACTTTAATTTGCAATAATTTTATATAATTTGGATATTCAAACTCCCATTGTTTAAATAAGTTAGTAATTATTTCATCGGGTTTTTGTCCTGAAAATGTATCACGTAATTCTGCCATCTTATTTATTGCTTTTCCTTTGTCATTGTATAAAGCACCATTAAAATTTCTATTATAGTTATATGTATAACTTAGCATATCTAATAAAAGTTGTTGTAAACTATCAATAGTTGGTGCGTCTTGTATTTCAATTGCTATACTTTTAAATCTATTATTAGTTGCAAGATAAACATATCATCCTTCATTACTATAAGATAAAACTTTTTTATCTTCTAAATGTATTTCGTGTTTTAATGGTCAATTACCATCTCAAACAGCACCCATTTCTCAACCTAGTCAAGTATCAGTTACTCTTGCATTATTAATAACTTCTTTTCTTGTTACAGTACCAGTACTAATTTTAATTAAATCTAAAACTGATTTTTCTTGTCCAATAAATTGTTTTGCTAAATTTCAAGGTAATATTTGTTCACTAAATCACTGTTGTAATATTCTAACTTTTGGTTGAGTTTCAATAGGCATTGATAACAGCGGAAATGCTATCTTATCCTTGACAAATAACTTTGGGTATACTTCCATATTGTCAACTTCACCAAGTACCTTTATATTGCCAAAAATCATGCTTCTAGGGGCTTTAATTTTTAAACCAGTTACTTTGGTATCTTTGTCTAATGGTTTTTGTAATTTAATAATAATGGGATAACCATCTCTTGTTTTAAAATCTTTAATTTTAATAATAGTAATGCTTTTAGTACTTCTTGTTTTTGGATTTTGATAAGGTTGTGAATAGTTATTAATGATATATAAATTATCAATATTATTTTCAATTAATGGTTCATTAATAGATACTGCATATAATTTAAATTGATTTAGTAAATTTATTTCTTGAAATATTAAATTTTTAATATCAGTCATACTATATTCAATTGTATTATCATTAATATTAGTACTTGCTCTTTGATTTAATTGCATAGTAAAATCAGATGTTTCAACAGCAGTAGTTTTTAATACTTTATCAATATCAATAAAACCAATTTTAATAGTATTTGCTGAAAATCTTAAACTATTATTTTCATTATTTTTAAATAAACGTTCAATTTCATAAATATAAATTGTTCTTTTTTTAAATTCATCGTATGCTCTATTAATATCTGGGTCACTAGTAGCACTCATCATATTTGTAAAATCATAAGGAATATTATCAATTAAATAATCATTTTCTACTTCTGCTTGATTAAGTTTAGTTTGTTTCTGTGGAAACTTCGTTTGTGGTTTGTTGTTGTTTTCCATTGTTCTCTCCTATTAATTGGTTATTTTCGGGATTAAATAATTTTAATTTAACTGTTAAGTTATTAATTTCTTGTTCATCATTAATATTAAATGTTTTACTATTTAATAAATCTTTATCTAAACGTACTAATATTTGAATAAATTTAAGAATATCAATATTAAATTGCCATAATTTTTGTTCAATATAATTAATGGTTGAAATATTTACAGCTGTACTTTCGGGAACTGATTGTTGTGCAGATTTCTTTTGACTTGGTATATGAATACCACAACGTTTAAATATTTCATTAACATTTCAATCGTATATATCAGTTAAGTTTTTACCTTTAAAGTTGCTATTTGTCATATTGATATTTTCATTTTGTTCATTATTATCTCCACCACTTTTAAATATGTAATTTTTAGTAACTAATGTTCTTACTGCTTCTTCTAATGTTGATTGAACATTACCATAAGTTTGACTAAATATAAATTTAGGTGAATTTAAAATGGTATCTAAAACAATTTGTTCATAAATAACATCTAATGCTTTAATTTTATCCATTACTTTATTACAATCTGCTAGTTCATTTGCTTTATTTCTCATAATTGCTATTGGTATATAGTTAATATTTAGTGTTTGTTCTTGTTCTAAATTAGCGTTATTAATATATGATTTAAAATCTAATGGAAATTGTTTTTTATTATCACTAATACTATAAATTGCACGATTAATAGTTACTTGTTCATTATTTAATGTATAAATTTCAAATAATCTTACCATTTGTGCATTTTGTTCATAATTATCATAAAAAATAGTACATTGAATTAATTTACCAGTAATATCATAAACTCTTTGTTGTATATCAACTACTTGAAAATATAAATCATCATTAGCAATATAAATTAAATAACCGCTAATTCCTAATTTACTTAACTTAAAAATTGAATTTCAATTTTTTCTATAAAATTCTTCTTGAATTAAATATTTTTTAATAGTTTCATTATTAATTTCTAATGGAGCATTATATAAATTAGCATTATTTTCTGCTACAAAATCAGTGAAATAAGTTTCATGGTTAAAGTCATTAAAACCAAAATAATTTAAAATAGAAGCATGAGTACTTTTATTTTTATTAGTTAAAAATTTTACTTTTTCATTTTGATTATCACTAATATTACTTTTATCTTTTCTAAAAAATCTACCTAACATAATATTCACCACCTTTCTTAAAATATTTGATTAATTTTTAATACAATTTTTACTATAATAAATATAATTAAACCAGCAACTGCAGAAGATAATAAAACTCCAATTAAACCTAAAATAATTTTTATAATTTTAAAAAACATAATATTATTCCTGTAATTCTTCTAATTTATATAAAGCAGATGTGTTATATATATCACTTGCAGTAATACCAACAATTTTTCTTGATTTGGTATCATTAGGAACGTGTTGATAAGTAATTACCCCAGTTATACCATAATTAAATTTAATAGTTCCAAAAAGATAACATATTGTGGGTGAAAAAGGTAATTGATAAGGTAATGGTTGCGGTCTAAATAAAATTTCTAATTTTGGTGCATAACTATAATAAGGTTCTTTATTGCCGGTGTTATTATAAGTTAACTTATATAATTTATTAGGAATTAGTTCATAACCAATTTGTTTTTTATCACTTGTTAATATTCCTACTTCCTTTCAATTTGAACCACTTGGACTTGGTGTTGGAGTATTTGGTAATTCAATATTAATCTCATTATTTTTTAATTCATTTATTTTTAAAGTATGACTTGTAATTTTTATAGGTTGAATAATATCTACTTTAACTGTATTTTGTAATTCTTCTAATGAAAAAATATTTGCATATTTTTCATTTCCACCTTCTAAAATTAATTGTCATTTATTAATATCTAATAATTGTAAATATAAAATACATTCTTCATTATTAATTAAACCTTTTGTAAGAAATATTTTAATTCCATGATTTCCACCTAAATAATTACCTGTTTTAAATTCTACTGTTATTCTTGTATTTACTTGATGAAATGGTGGAGATTCCCATGTAATAATTACTCTATAAAGAGTATTAAAAGCAAGATTAAAATCACCATATTTACGATTATTTATACTTTTACCTATTACTTTTCAATTTTCTTTAACTTGTTTTTTATTTATTTCATTAATAGCACTAACAATATTTTTATTATTAGTTTCTAATCTTCCATAAGTATTATTAAGCAATAATGAGATAGCAAGAGAACTATTTGAACTATCATTTATTCATAATTGGTCTCTATCATCTTTATATGTAAAATATCCTTTCATAAAAACAGATTTTTTATAATAATTAGTTAAATCTGGTATTTTATTATCAACATATTCTTTGTTAGTTGCATCAGTTTCAAAAGTAGGTGTTCCAACATCAATAATTCTTTTATTATTAGCACTAATACCTTTATCATCTTTTGAATTAATAAAATTAGGATTATCTTTATTAACTTCTCATAATGATTCACCACCACTACTAGTAGTACTAATAACATTATTTTCAATTTTAATATTTTCACCAGCAATTAATTTATCTTGTTTTTTATTTAATAAGTCATTAGTTTCTTGCTTTGTATAATAATCATTATCAATACTATCTTCTGCTATAAATTCAATTGGTGTACCAGTTCCTTGATATTGATATATATTATGAATTATTGGTGTATATTTTTTTGTGCTATTAGTAGCAATAAACTTTATTAAATCAACATCATATAATAATGTTACTTTATCAATATTAACATCAATATTTTCAATTATTATTTGCTTTTGTTCTATTTGATCATTAGTAATTCTGATATTAGATTTAGTTAATTTATTATTACTTATAATAAGTTGTTTACTATCGATAAAATAATATGTTCAATCAATGATATATCATGTATCTGTTTTAATATTTTCATTTTTAACTTTCTTTCATAAAGGACTAGTTTCAATATTAAATCAATTATTTTTAACATCATTAATATTTTCATTTGCTTTAATTAATTCATTATTTAATTTGGTAATTTCATTTTCATTTGTAGTAATTCGTTTTTGTTGTTTAGCAGAAAAATCACAAGTTGGTGCATGTGTATAATCACCAATTTGTGGATTATTTTGTAATGCTTCGGGTGGTAATGTTCCAATTTCATCAGGTCAATCTAAAATCATTGTTTCAGTTTCTTTATCATAATCAGTTGCTACATAACCTTTATTAACAAATTTACTAACAGGACCTCTATATATTTCATTTTCATTATCATCAACTAAATCATCATATAATTTAATTTGTTTTAATAATGTAAATTCTTTTTGTTGTTCAATTAATTCATCAACTTGATTTCTAGTATAAAATGCTTTTAAGTCAATTTTTTCAACATCTATTTCATCATCATTATAACTTGAAAATATTTGTTTTAATTCTGTTAATCTTGCTCATATTTTCATTCTACTAGGTGCTAAATCTCAAACATTAATCGTAGGAGTACTATTTGCACTAAATTGAGTACCATTATTAAATTGAATAGTAGCATCAACATTAAATTCAATTGGTGTACGATTAAATACTCAATGTTCAACCATAACATAAACCATATCTCTTAATGTTTCTTTAATTAATTCATCTTTAAAACTATCAAAAGGAAATTTAGATAAAATAAAATCAAGATAAGCATTAATATCATTTTGCGCGCGAATAGCAAAAGTTTTAAATCAATCATTAACATTTGGTCATGTTTTTATATATTGCTGTGGTGTTTCTGTAATTTTTCCAGTTAATGGATATCAGTTATTATAATTTTCAAGACTGACATCAGTTCAAAGTTTATTAATCATAATTTATCATTCCTTAAAAAATGCTTGTTTATAATGATGAGTATGTTTTTTTGTTTTTTTATGTGTTATATGTTCAATTTCTTTTTGTATTTTATTTTTGCCTTTTTTTAATTTTTTCTTACTTTTTGCTACAACTTGACTATATGCAAACTTTTCTAAATGATGTAATAATCCAGTACCAAATAAAGTATTTACTGAAAATTTTAAACCAACATTTTTAAATGATTTGTTAATATTTTCAATAGGATTATTAATAACATTTACTACTTTATGATAAGTTCTTATTATTCTAAATATTTCTCTATATACTTTAAAACTATCTTTAATTACTTCTTGAACAACTGGCGGAGCAAATGCTATTGCTTTTAATCATTTATTATGATTTACTCCATAACCAATGTATCAACCACTATATCAACGATATCAATGAAATGGATGTATTTGAGTAACAAAAGTTTTTGCTTTAAGAATACTATCAACAACTGTAATTGGTTTATATTTAGGATTGCGATGATAAATGGTAATTGCACATTTATCTAATGACAAAGGTTGAATTTTACAACCCATAAATACTGGTGAATTTAATGGAATTAATTGTGCATGTTTAATTGCTCTTTTTTCTGCACTAGTAAATAAATCAGTTACTTTTTCTTTTAATTTATTAATTTTTTCAAATGCTTGTTTTTCTAACTTTTCAAATTTTTCTTGTAATTTATATATACTTTCTCTTATTTTTTCAAAATATGGTGTATCTTTTCAAAATTTATTTAAACCTTTTTTTAAATAAAATCTAATATCAAAATATTTAAAACTTTGATTTGCTTTTAAAACAAGTTGATGAATAACATTATTTTTAAAATTAAATTTAATAGAATTAGCACGAATTTTTTGTAAATCTAAAATTAAAGTTTTTCCATATCTATTTTCTGAATGTATTGTATGAACTAAATTTAATCAATCATGTTGGTTCATAGATAGTACTTTTTTTAAATCAGTATTAAATTTTTTTAAAAAGTTATTTGCTTTTTCAATATCTTTAATTTTAAATTTAGGAGTTAATTGTGGACTTAATTTTATTAATGTATTTTGTAATAATAAGTGTTCTTTTAACTTTTGTGTTTCTAATTTTTGAAAATTATTTTTATATTGTCTTTCAGCAACATAACCTAAATCTCGTAATACTGTTTCACGATTAGGAGTAAAACTATAATTCATTAAATAACGTTTATTACCAATAATTTTATCTGTTAAAATTTCTTTTCCACTTACTTGACTAATAACTTCTTGTAAATTTTTGACTTCTTTAATACCAACTTGTTCTAATGTTTTAGTTTCTTGTGCTAGTTTAATAAATTTAGTAGTACGATAACCACGACTAATTTTATTAAGTCCAGCAAATGCAGGTAATAAATTTAAGAAAGTATTTAATTTTGTTACATTTCCTTTTAAATAATCATAAACTTGATTAATAGTAAAATCAGTTGTAGCATAAATACCAAAATTAATAGTACTTGCAATAAAATCACTTGCACCTAATCCAAGTGCTATACTTTCACTTAATCCACCAGTAAAAGGAGCAAGTGCTACTGCTATAACTTGTACACCAATCATTTCTAAAATTTCTCATCAAAAACTTTTATTTTCTTGTTGGTTACTTGTTCTAGTATGTTTTGGTTTATTTATGTTTAAAAGTATTGCTGTACTAGTTGTACCAATTGGCATGATATTAATTTCCTTTATTTAAGAGTTATTTTAATTGGATTTGTTAAACCTTTATAATTTAAATCATTAACATTTGCAGTAATAGTTATATATAAGTCACCTGCTTTTTGTTTTTGATTACTTACATTAATTTTTCCTTGTGCATCACTAAAATATTTAATAGTTGGATTTGTTAAATTTGGATTTAATGATTTAAGTTCATTAGTACTTTTTATTTCTGTATTTAATTCATTGTTATTGTTATTAACATTTGCAGTAATATTTGTTGTTAAAACTGTAATTTTAGTTTTTAAGTCAATTTTTTCTGTTTTAATAACTCCACATAACATTCATCTTGATGTTGTTTCATTATTAGAAATATATGGTATTGCTTCTCCAACAACTTCACCAGCAACTTTATATGCTCTTCCTGCTTTATCATCTTTAATAAAATCTACATAAATAACTGTATTTTCTATCATGTATCTTTTCATCGCTCTTGGTGTTGCTAAAATAAAGGTCATTAATTGTTGTTCATTTTTATCATTAGTAAAAATCATATAGTCATCAAGAACGATTTCACATAATACACCTTTTACATATAAATTATTTCCATTTAAACGTAATTGTTGTGCCAACTGATTATCGGTAATTAAACCTTTATTATCTGCTAAATAAACTAAACTATCATAAAGACCATTAGTAATAAAAAATTTACTATTTGCAATGTTTCTAAATTGAAACAAAGTATTTCAAGCAGATAACATTGATTTTAAATATCCTACTGGTGTTGTATCTTCAATATCGATTTTAGTAGCAAATTTTGCAATTGCTTGTGTATCATCAATTGCTAATTTATCTGCTAAATCATTTGCAACTTCATATTGCATACTATCTAATAAATTTTGTCCATTATTTGCTTTTAAATCTACATCTGCAATAATTTCTCCTGCAAGATATTTTTTATTTATTTTTTTACTAATTTTATCTGTATCAACATATGGTAATTCATATCTTTTACTTTTATCATCCCAAGCAATAATTTTTACTTCCGGTTTTTTTGGTTTTTTAACAATAAATTCAATATTTACTGAGTCAACAATTTCAGTAGGAAAAAAGTTTGCCCATGGACTATTTGAAATTTTAAAAAACTCTATAAATTCTGGTGCTTCTACTAATCTCTCTGTATTGTCTAAATTTTGATTAAATGGTACTGACATTTTATTTCTTCCTTTCGTTTATAAATAATTTTTCTTTTTATAATTAATTAAAAAATTTTCTTTATCATTTGTTTTATTATTAATAATTATTTGTTTATTGCCACCTGTATTAATTGTTTGTTTAAATACCGGTTGTTCTTTAATCATTTTTTTAATAGTTTCTTCAATTTTTGAATTTTCTATATTATTTGTTTTAAATTTTAAATAATCATAAAATTCAGTTTTAACTTGATATTTTTTAAATATATTAATCATTTCTTTTTCTTTAATTTCTTGATTAAGTTTATTTAACTTATTTTCTGCTTCATTAACTTTATTTTCTATTTCTTGTTGAGCATTATTTTCATTTAAAGGTTCAGTTGTTTGTTGAACATTATTTTCATTTTCTAACATTTAACATTCTCCTAATCTTATCCCAATAATCAATCTTTAACTAATTGTGGCATTTCACTTATTAATTTTTTATAATCATTAACTGCGTTTTCTAATGTATCAATATCAGAAAATTTAAAACAATTATCAATATGTAAATCAAAATCTCTATCAATACTGATATCTTGTTTTCTATATTTTTCATTAAATTCAATTTTTGTCATATTATTTTTCTCCTTTATTAATTTTTTCGTTTAATTTTGCTAATTTTTTTTGATGTTTTATAATTTTGTTATTTGCTCTAACATGTTTTGGAGTTGTGATAAATCTTTTTAATAAAACAATAATTTCTCTGCAAATTAATGTTCCAACACTTGTTCCAATAATTATTAATTCATGTAAAAATTCTTTCATTTGAATATTTTCCTTTCAACTATTTATTTTCCTATTTCATTTTTTAAAATAAATTCAATAATATTATCAATTTTTTTATTTAATTTATTACTTAATTCATGTTGTTTTGGAGTTGCAATACCCTCATATCTATTAACTAATTTATTTCTTAAATCTAATGCTTCATTTAATCTTTCATAACCAAATTTAAGCGTTTTTTCTTTTTCTTTTATAATTTTTAAATCTTTTTCCATATCTTTATTCATCAAATTCACCTTTATTAATTCTTTCAATCATACATTTTGCATCCATTAAAAGATTTGCAATTAAACGTTCATTCAATCGTATGTCTTCTAAATCTTTTTCATGTTGTTTTAATTTATCATTGTAATATTCAATTAATTTTTCTTTATTCATAAATTATTCACCTCCTTTATAAACTCATGTGATTATGATCTCAATTTAATGAAGTATTATCATGATTTAATGGTACTTCACTCATATTATCACTACCATATTGACTAGTTGTTTCACTATTAATAGTAAATCTATTGTCATTTATTAATCTTCTTGTTTCATTATTAAATGGTGTTTCTTGCATTTCTTGAATATGATTTGTAGTTTCAATAGGTAATAAATTATGGATTATTTCACTTGCACCAGCAACTATGGTAGGTACTGCATAAGCATTCATAAAATCATTATTAATACCCATAGCAACCCCACTTGATATTAAACATCCACCAGTTGCCATATTACAAATTTTTCTTATTGCTTCAAATTTATTAGGTATTAACTCAGTTAATCCACTAATAAGATTTGAAATACCATAAGTATTTAATGAAATATAAGTATCTCAATCCATTAATGACTGATGTTCTTGTTTATTTAATAGTAATCATGGCGGACCTTCTGTTGTGGTTGTAGTAGTTATTGGAATTGGTGTTATTGGAATAATAGGATTAATATTATTTTCTGTTCATTTACTATAATTTGCTAAACCAATTGTTCCTAATCCTAATGCTATTTTTTTAGAACTATTAATTAATTTAGTTTTAGTATTTGGTCTTTGATTTAAATTTCAAATATCTAAACCTAATTTTTTACCAAATAATAAACTATTAATTGAACCTAATACTGGATTTGCAATTACTTGACCATAATAAGCACTTGTACCAATCATTGCACAAATTGGACTTATACCAGTTCTAATTAATTTAGTTAAAGTATAATTTGATTGTGTATTTTCATTTGGCATTATTTAACTTCTCCGTTCGTATTCAATAATTTTTCTAAAACATAATGATTTTTATCAAATTCTTTAATAAGTCATTTTTTTGTTTCTATGTGATTGTTAGTAACAAGAATTAATCTTTCTATTATATAAATTAATTCTTTTTTATCTGCTCTATCAAAAATTACTTTTAAAATTTCATCTAACATAATTTATTCTCCTTTAATTTGTTTTAAATCATTTAATAGTTCTATAAATTTTTTCATCTCTTTTGAATGATAATCAATGCTTCAATAATCATCATTTCAATTAAAAATTATATGTGTATCTGAATGTAAAAATTCAACATTATCAATAAAAAATAATTTTTCATCTACATTTCATTTAATTAAAAATTCGCGTTTAGTCATAATTATTCTCCTTTAATTTCAATAACATAATCAATTGTTATATTTTTGTAATTATTAAAATGAGTTTTACATAATCCTAATTTTGTATCTTTTTTAATTGAGCAAATATATATTTCTTGATTACTATTATTATTTTTACAACCATAACTATCACAATATCATAGTCATTCATAATCATTAATCATTTTATTTTCCTTTAATTTTCTAATTTTTTAACTGTTACTTTAATTCAACCTTGATAAACATCATTATCACCAACTATTAATGCAACATTACTTTCAGGGTCAGAAACAATTATGTGTTTGGATTTAACATTTGGGTATTGTCTTAAAATAATTGCTCTAATATCATTACTTGTATGAATTGCTTTTGGAAATGGTGATAATATTTCAATTTCATCTTTATTTTCAAACAAAGTAGGTAATATTATCATTAATCAAAGTCTCCATTTTCTATTTTTTTAATAAGTTCTTGACGTATTATTAAATTCATTGAAATAATTATTTGTTTTTCCCAATTATCAGTTTCCATAAATAAATTTTTTAAATATTTAAGTAATTTTTCTTTATTCATAATTTAACCTTTCTTTTCTAACTCTTTTATTTTGTTTTTGTTTACATAAGTTATTACATTTATGAGCAAAAACTCTACCATAACCACATTTATTATTCTTTTTAATTTTTATAATCATTAGTCAAATTCATCATTTTCTAAATCTTTAATTAAATCCAAAGCTTCAATATATGGTATTCCATTATCACCTTTATCTAATTCATCTTGTATCTGTTCTTTAATGGAATTAATTAATTTTTCTTTATTAATACAATTTTTATGTGTTTGTTTATCTTCTTTAATACTGGAAATTTTACCTATTTCATTATGTACTCATTGTTCCAATTCTTCTTTATTCATTATTTTTTCTCCTTATTTTCAATTTGATTAGCAATTTCATTTAATATTTTTAATACTTTATATTCATTTTTTAATTCTTTAATAATAAATATTAAAAATATTATTAGTGTTATGCTTGTTATTAATATTGGTACTATTAATAAAATTTTTCATAATATCATTTTTTACTCTTTTCATTTTTTAAATCATTTAACATTGATTGAACAAAATGCGCGATTTTTAGGAATATTTAAAGTATTAAAAATTTGACCAGTTACAATAATTTCATCGTTTTTGTTTAATAAAATACATCGGTTATAAAGTTTTGGTTTATTAAAAATTAAAGTAACATAATTTAATCCATTTCATTGACCACGAACACTATAATATAATTCTTTATTACCTTTTTCGTAATATTTTGCTTCAATAGTGTTACTTAGTTTTACTGTTAATTTGACATAATTTGATTTATCTTTCATTTTTATAATTTCCTTAAATAATTATCAAAAATTAATATTTTTTTATGATTTTTTAAATAATATTGAATATGCTTATAAGCATCTTGTTCATGTTTTGTTAATTTTATATTTCCTTTATAATTTGTTATTTTATTTTTATTTTTTGGGTGGTTTTCTAGATAATCTCAGTTGAAAACATCTTGTACTAATACCATTAATACACCAATAATTTTAGGTGTTGCTAATGGATTAGTTAATAATTGTTTTGAACTTAAAAAGAAATTTTCTACAATAACTAATATTTTTTTATCAATAAATTTTTCTTTAATTAATTGCATTTTTTCTTTATACATATTTTTAGTTCATAAAACAGTTAATGTATTAAATGTTTCATTAAAAACAATATTATTAGTTTCACTTGAATATATAACCATTCCATTACTACCTATTCCTGCTGGGTCAATACTAATAATTAAGTCATATTGCATTATTAATCAAATTCTTTGGATTTTATTTTATTAATTAATAATTCAATAGTATTAACTGAACCTTTTAATTGATTTCGATAAAATGTTTCTTTTTCTTTTTTGTATTGTTCTATATGATGACCTAAAAATATATTTAATGAACAAATTAAATTTTTCTTATATTCATTAATAACTTCTTTTTTAAAATCTTTTCTTAATTTTTCTTTATATTCATTAATTATTTCTTTTTTAAAATCTTCTCTTAATTTTTCTATATTATTTAAATGTTCTTTTGTTATTTCTTGATTACGTTTTTTATTATATTCATTAATAATTTCTTGGTCTTTATAAGAAAATAGTTTTTGTTTATTCATATTTATACCTCCTACTTAACCTAACATTTAAAATACAGTCATAACAAATTGCTTTACTATTTTTATCTCTTAAAAAATATTTTCTTGTTTTTATATCATCAGTATTAAAGAATAAATAATCTAATTTATGTTGTTTACATGTTCAACAAAAATACTTTTTCATAATAGTTCTTTCTAATATATTCTGTTGCTTCTAGCATAAAGAACATATATTTTGATTTTTAGATTATTAATACTATTCGTTTTATTCATTCCAGTAATTCTGGGCTCAAAAATAAATTGTGAAATTTTAAAAAGAAATCGAGGCATTCGATTCAATATTTATTTAATTTATGTTTAATAAATTAATATTTTAATTGAACCGGCACCGCTCAATTTTTTTTACAAGTTTGAAATTTATTTTTTCGCCCAAAAAATTTTTTCAAAAAAATAAAAAATAAAACCAACACTTGCTCACTGGGGAGTGGCAAGGTTGGTTAAATAAAGAATAGAATTAATACAATAGGTCCCTACAACAGGTCTATATATACTAGTTTCCAATTCGCTCCCACCCCAAGAATTACCATTAATGGTTAGTATATTTTATTAGGTATCACTCCACTTTTTATTTATCCATGCAAGTCCACATGTTCTAGCTACTATTTTTAACAACTGTGTTGTAGTTCACTTTTTTAGTTCCCTAACACTTGTTGATAATAGCGTTAAAGAAGATTATTAATTATTAACTTTCTCCTACTTGGTCACTGCGTGTAGTAGATATTTAAAGAGTATTAATAATAAAAATTTTAAAATTTTACAATTACAAAAAAAGACAAGATTATTTCTTGTCTTTTTCCTTTGATAATAATTTTTTAAATGTATATTTTTTAAAATACGTCGAATATTAAATTTAAGGGTAAAAGAGAATTTAATTTGTCTATCATCATTTTTAAATGGTAATATTCAAAAGAATTTATTTATCTAGTAATTCATCTTCCTACTTTTTTGGGAACCTCCCAAAAAAATTTACCAACAAGAAGCACAAAAAAAACAAAGTCTTAGTGGTGGAAATCAAGAATATAAAGAATCTATATTATTACAAAATGTGAAACCATTAAATTCACACCTTAAATGATCAAAATCTTTGCATGAAGAAATAACAAAATATGAAACCCAAGTTCCTAATATAACAACTAATAATTTTATTAATAAATACTAGTAATTAACAATCTTTTTTAAAAAATTATTATACAAATTATAAAAAATATTTTCTTAAAAAATAAATGCTTTAATCTAATTTACATTACTATACATTTATTTTTTTAGATTTAAAACTTATTACTTCATCATCATTAATTTTTTGATAGTTAATATTAGAAATTTTATTAATTATTTTTTCTCATTATTTTTAAATGTTTTTCTTTTTTTTAATATTTTTTCTAAACTGTCATTGTTCTGTTCAATCAATTTCTCAAAACTGTCATTTAATTTTTTTACCATAATTTAAAATTCCCCTTTTTCATTGCTTAATAAATTTATTATACAAGACATATTCCGTAATTAAATTTAATTAATTGTCAATAAAATTGTTTTAAAACTATTTAGTGTTATTGAATATAGAAATAAATATTTTTTGAAAAAATAGTTTAAAAAATGAGTTTACATTTTAAACAAAAAATTGTTAATAATATTTTTATATTAACTCGATAAAAATTTAAATTTTAAAAAAATATTTTTAATATTTTTTTTATTTTAATGGTTTTATTTTATTAAAAATTTCACAAAGTAAGTTAAATCTTAAGTACATAAGTCTAAATTTAGATTTTCTACATTTATTTACTAAAATTTTGAATCTTTTCAATCAAGCAAAGACATGTTCAACTTTAATTCTAATTTTAGATACAATCTTATTGTATTTTCTTTCTTGTTTAGTTAATTTTTTATTTTTAGTTCTTTTAATTGGTATTATTGTATTTTTATAAATATTTTGTATACCTTGATATCCTAAATCACCAATAATTATTGTTTTTTCTGAAAATTCAAGATTTGAATTTTTTAATATTTGAAAATCATGCACTTTACCATTATCAGCAAAAATATCAACAATTTTTTTATTAAAAAAATCATATACAATTTGAAATTTTATAGAATACATTCAACTTTTACCAGAAAAATATTCTAACTGTAGTTTTTTTTAGTTGGTCTTTCAATTTCAATCTCAGTTGAATCAATTAAATAAAATTGAAATTCATTTGAATTTTCTTGTTTTTTATCAATTTTTAATTTATATCTTTCTTTTAAAAATTGGTAATCTTTGTGGTTACTAAGTTTATTTTCTACTCAAGTAATATTTCGAAAACAACTTGATGGGCTCATTTTAGATTTAATACTCATTTGAAAAAAAGTATAATATTCTTTTCAGTATAATAAAGTCATCATTAATCTTTCTTCTACTGAAAGTTTATTTTTTCGACCTTTATTTTTTTCTAATTTTTCTATTTCAATTAATTTTTCTAACATTTCATTAAAATGAAAACGTTTTATACCAAAATATCTGTAAAATTCTTCATTTTTTAATTTTTTTAAATTTTCAAAAATCATTTTTATCAACACTTTTCTAAATTTATTGTTAATAACAAAATTATAAAATAAATTTTAAAATTATTAATTGACTTTTAAAAAATTTAATTACGGAATATGTCTACAGAATAAAAATAAAAACTGAATTTATTAAAAAACATTTAAAACATTATATTTATTAAACTTGATAAAGGTTTTAAAATATTGCTAGCATATAATTTTATTGTCATTTTCTACCTGCTTTAACATAAGGTTGCGCTCAACTTTTTACCAATTCTGTATTAGGACGAAAAATCATTAATGATACTAATGCTATTAAATATGGAAACATTCCTCATAATCAACTTGGAATATTATTACTAATAACTATAAATGTTTGTGAAGCATTAATATACTGATATAAAAAAGAAAAAATAAAACAAATAATAGAAGTTAAAAAAAATCTACTATGTGCCATCATTCATAAAGCAATTGCTAAAAATCCAATACCAGCAAAATTATTACTATAAATAAAAGTACTTGGAAGTACATAAACAAATAAAGCACCTGAAAAACAAGCTAAAGAACTAGAAAATAGCGAAATATAAAATCGAGAACGACGAACATGAATATAATTTAAAGCCACTGCAGTTGGATTCTCACCAATTCCTCTAATGTATAATCCAAGCTTAGTTAAAAACAAAATAGCTGCAAAAATATAAATTGCTAAAAAGGTTACCAAAATTGCAATTCAAGAAAATTGATAAATATAAATACTTGCTAATGAATAATTTATTTCTCCAGTAAATGTTAATGGTAAAATTACTGCTAATCCATAACCAAAGTAATTAATAACCATTGATACTAAAAATTGATTTGTTCTAAACAATAAGGTTGCTAAACTATGAATTAAACCAAATACAATTCCGATGATAATAGTGATAAAAAATGCCAAAATTGCAACACCACCACCAAAATTATTTTTTAATTGTGAAACAATTATACAATATGTAGCAGCACCAGTACACATAATACCATCAAAACCAAAATTAACAATTCCTGCTCTAGTATTTAAAATTCCACCTGTACAGCCACTTGCCACTTGCCACTTAGCCCTTTTTACTAGACCATTAATTTAAAAAACCTGAATGTATTCTAAAAACAATTGTGTTATATAATTAACACTAATTTTAACCTGAAAGGATTTTTATTAATGGATAAAATTAAACAAATAGCATTAGTAATTAACAAATTAAATATCAAAGAAAAAATTAAAATTATTGATGATTGTAAAAATCAATATTCAATTAGAAACCTATGTCAATATCTTCAATTAAACAGATCAACATATTACTTTTTAAAAAATAAACAAAAACCTATTAAAAAAGAAGAAAATCATATTATTAAATGCAATCATAAATATCAAAAAATATGCCAACTTTTAATCGAATTTCATTCTACAAGAAAAGGCAGAATTTATGGATATTTAAGAATTTTTTCAGCTTTTAAAGAGTGATTAAAACAAGAAAAAAATATCATTTTAAATATAGAATTATCAATAAAACAAATGCGAAAAATTATGAAAGAACACAATATTCAAGGATTAAAACAAACTAAAAATAACTATCCTAAAAACAAAAAAAATCCAAATAAGTGAATACCTACAATGGATAAAGTAAACAAAGATTATAAAAGTACAACCTCTTCAAATCAAATTTGATCAATGGACACTAAACAAATAAATACTAAAGAAGGATGATTATATCTTTTTGTAATTATTGATTTTTATTCAAATAATGTTGTTAGTTATAATATTGCTCCTAATAAATCATATCAGGATTTAATTCTTCCTGCTCTTGAAAAAATCAACAAACAATTTTCTTGAAATCAAGTAAAAAATGTTATTTTACATTCAGATAACGCCAACGAATTTTATTGTCAGGATATCACAAAATGAGCAGAGGATAAACAAATAATTTTAAGCAAAAAACAACCTTATGATATTGGTGGTAATGTATTATCTGAAAACTGATTTTCTCATTTATCTCAAGAATGACTACCTAAAGGATCAAATCAATATTTATCCATCAATGAAGCTATAAATGATGTAAATCAATATGTTATGTTTTATAATTATGAAAGAATACATTCTAAATTTCTAAAACCACCAATTTTACAAATTAAAATTTAGAATTTTATATCAAAAATGGTCCAGTAATTAAGGGCCAACCACCATTGAAAAGATTCAAAATTTTAGTAAATAAATGTAGAAAATCTAAATTTAGACTTATGTACTTAAGATTTAACTTACTTTGTGAAATTTTTAATAAAATAAAACCATTAAAATAAAAAAAATATTAAAAATATTTTTTTAAAATTTAAATTTTTATCGAGTTAATATAAAAATATTATTAACAATTTTTTGTTTAAAATGTAAACTCATTTTTTAAACTATTTTTTCAAAAAATATTTATTTCTATATTCAATAACACTAAATAGTTTTAAAACAATTTTATTAACAATTAATTAAATTTAATTACGGAATATGTCCATTGAATATTTTTATGATAAAAAATATTCAAGAACAAATAAAGGAGATTATAAATATGTGAAGATCATGTAATGAATGAAGTCAAGCTGATAAAGATAACTATAACAAAGAAGCAAAAGAAACAAATAAAGTTTGAGGAGAAAAAAACGAAAGTGAAAGACGAGAAAAAGTTGCTAATGCTCTTGAACTTGAAAAAGATAAGTCAAAAATAAATCAATCAACAACAAATGGAAATCAAAGTTCTAGTAGCAAATCAGCAAAAATGTAAATATTAAATATAGTAAGATTAAATGATCGTAGATAAATAATAATTTAAAAATAATATCCAAAGGGATGTTATTTTTAAAAATTATAAGATAAAAATCAACTTTGTTTCTTAATATTTATTTAATTTTGTTTTATATTAATAAGTGCTATTATTATACTATAATACTACTAATAGTATTCATTTTAATATAAATAGGTGATATCTATGAAACAATTTTTAATAGCCCTAAGCAGTTTAACAATCTTAGTTTTAACAGGAAATAACAATATTAATGATATTAATAACTCATTAAAAAACAACGTAAATAATACAACTTCATTATTCAATAATAAATATGGTTACTTAAATGATAATGACATAATAACTAATCAATCAACAACTGATCATAAATTTTATAGCTATGATACATCTGCATTAAAAGATTATACTTTTGCTAATGCAAGAGATGTATTTTTAGTCGATAATGCAGGTAATTTAGTTTATAATCCTGATGTTACTATTCCTAGTGATCAAAAATTAAATATTGAAAATACAAAACAAGAAATGAATAGTCATAAAAAAATAACTACTATTAAAAATACAGATAATGAATATAGTAAAAGTGAATATAATAAAACTTATTTTGATGGTGATAATAACGATTGACAATATGTGCAATTAGGTAGTTTACCTAATCATATTAGTATTTCTAATCAAACTGGTGGTAATAAAGTAGAATATAATAACAGTTTAAGTGAAACATTAGGACTATACTATATTGCTAAAGCAACAAAAAATAATCAAATTGATGAAACAATAGCTGACAAGTTAGGAACATACTTTATGAGTCAAACAAGTATCCAAGATAATTTTAATAAAGATTTAACTAATAAAATTATTAATTTAATTAGTAGTAATAATAATATTTATAATTTCATATATAATCTTCCAATAAAAATAACAGATAAAAATAATTCAATTAATTATATTTTTGATAATAAAAATAATTTAATTGAAATTTATTATAATACATGAACTAATACTAATATTGATAAAAATAATATAAATTATTCATATTCTGATTCATATTCTGGATTTTTATCACTTAATAATTATATTTCTAGCACATATATTTTAACAGACTGAGCTAATTATGCTCATAATTGAGATAACTTTACTAAAATCTATCCAACATTTGCTTTTGATAAAGATTCATACTGTAAAATTTCAATATCTACTGGCCAATCAGCAACTGCTAAACTAAATGGTGCCACAACTGATATTACTAATAACATCCATAGTTTCTTTTCAGGAGTTATTGATACCAAAAATGGTTCTGGTTGAGGAACACATATTGATTTTAGTTTTAACATATGACATGATGATCATAATATTTATTGAAATATACAAGTTTCTGTAAATAATTCTGCTGGTAGAGATTCATATTTTAACACTAAAATAAACAAATGTAGTTTTTTCAATAGCATGGCTTAGGGTTAAGATTTCATATATTTCTTTATTTTTAAAATAGTTAATACTTATAAATGATATATACCCGTACTTGTTGATGGCTGATCATTTAAATTAGTTGGAATACTATGAATTTCTGCTTTAATTTGTGTAAAATTAGGATTTTGACCTACATTATTTTTTAAAGAGCAATCTTTATCGTTTATTTTTCTTGCCATTTCATTTGTACAATATTCATTGATTCCATCTTGAAATTGTTGTTCATTATCCTTTTCAATTTCTACTTGAAGTGTTTGTTCAATCTTTATTAAACCATTATCTAGTTTACTAGTCTTTGTTGTATTTGAAGAAATTATTAATGGCCTAGCATCTTTATCTATTATAGTAACTTCCTGTAAAAATCCCTCATTATCATAACCACTGTTGAAATTATTTTGATGCTCATTATTATTTCTTTTTATTAACCAGTCATTAATTGCAACTCCACATCTAAGTCCTGTTATAGCTCCTAATAAGAAAAGTCCTATGCCGACACTATTGACATTACTAGCATCATTGTTTTTTAATAAACCATATATTGCACCAACACCGAAGCCCATTGTTGAAAGTAATGATGATGATAACATTGTAATACAACAACAACCAAATTCTTTTTGTCAACAACTTGTACTTGTGCTTGTCATATTTTCTTCTAATAAATGTGTTGGTTCATTTCTTGATTGTTCTGTTGAATTATTCATAAATCTTACTACTCCTTTTATTTTACTTAGTCAATTTTATTTGATAATTAATTGTTTTTAAATTTAAAAAAATAATAAATGTGTTGTGTTACCAACATATTAATTATAGTTAATATAGTTAATACTTTTTATATAATTTTTATTTTATAAATAAGATTTTCAATTTTTTTGATTTTCATTATTGATAATTTATCATCCCTTAAATTTGAACATATTTACGATTTTTATTTTTGTTCATCATAAATGCAATCTATTCTAAATTTTAAAAATTAAAATCAAAAAAGATTTCATTTTAAAAAAATATTTAATATATAAAATTAGTAATTTTTCAATTAAAAAACTACTAATTTTTGTATTATCTATCGTTAAGGTTTAATAATTTTTTTTAAATTATATATTAATTTCAAACATTATTATCATCACCTTCTATTACCGCATAAGTTGGAGCAAAAGAATACGCTAAAGATAAAACATAACCATTAAAATACATTCAAATATCAACGGTACCTAAAGACAAATTATCTATAATATATTTATTATTTTTTAATTTAGATTTTAATAGCGTGTTTTGTCATCTAAGACCTTTTTGCCCTAATTCATGACAATTAATTAATTCTAGTGAATCATTATTTTGAAAAAAACCATTCTTTTTTGCTAAATCAGTAGTTTTATCTTGTAAATATCTTAAAGTATCACTAAAATTATTATTTTCGTAAGCTTTAAAATCATTTTTATTCATTTTCATTGTAAAGTTACCTTCAAACTTACTGATAGTAAGGCGATTGTTTCAAATACCATCTTTAGAACAAAATTTGGATAATTTATCAGCAGTACTATTAATTCGATTTTGTGTTGACATAGTATCGCGGATGACAACAGGAATTTTAATAGGGTTTAATGTTAAATTATGATATGTTCAACTATTAATTTCAAATTCTCCGAACAAACTTACTTTATCTAGATCTGAAGTAATTTTGCTTCTATATTTTCAATTTTCAAATTTGTTTTCAAAGGTTTGTGCATATGAATTAGCTTTATTAGTAAAAATTGATTTAACATCAGAACCTGATTGATTTAAAAATACTTTTTGTGCCATACTTTGAAAATCATTTTGTTTTTCTTTAGTAACACTTCAATTATTATTATTATTTGGCAATTGATAATTATGAAATTTCGTTTGATCACGAGCAATAAATTTAGCTCCCAATTTTGTTTTTATCTTTTCTAAAATGTTTTCTTTTAACTCATTACTATTTCATCATTTTGAAATATTTCATTTTAAATCTAAAGTAGTTTCGACAGTATAATCTTTTAAATTATCTTCAATTTTGCTTGCTACTTTTTCAATTACACCTTCAGTATTAGCATTTTGATTAATAAAGTTTATATCAAAAAAATCTATACTTAATTCACGATCTAATGTATTACCATCAAAATCCTTTCATTTTAAATCAAATTTTAAACTTGATTTTAAAAGATTTCAAGATTCAATGTGATACTTTTCTTTATTATAATCATCCATCCCAAAAGCATTATTATTTTTTCATTCATTAAATTCAGCTTTAGTAATTTTTGATTTATCAGTATTTAACTTTAAAATTTCATTAATATTAATACCAGAAAATAATGACTTTAAGTTAGAATCCTTACGTAGTTCAGCACCAAAATTACTAATGTTTTCTTTAATTATGTCATAAAAATGTTTAGATAAATCTTGATTAGTAATTTCTTGGTTATCAAGAATTTTATTAATTTCAGTTAATAGTTCTTGTCCAGAACTACCAAAGTTATCTGGTCTTAAAATATTTTTTTTGTCTTTTATTAGTTCACCAAATAAACTATTAATTTTTTCTTCTGCTATTTTTAATAAATCAGTATCACTTTGTTCTTTACCATGCTCTTCTGGTATTGGTTCATCATTATTTCCACCACAAGCAATAATATTTGTAGTAGCAGTAGTACTTAAAATTATTGCCCCCAAAATACTTAATAATTTTTTCATAATTTATACCCCCTTAAATAAATCTTTTTATATATTTAAATATATTCAATACAACTATTATTGAAATTAGTAATAAAAAATGATTATTTTTTGTTTTAAAACATAATATTATTAAAATCAAACTTGGATAAAATATGTTTTTAATTTAATAAATTAAAGACATATTTAAATTGTTGAATATATTTACTTCATTTTATATTATTCTAAAATTGTTTTTTATATTATGTTTTAAAGTTTTATAATAAACACCAATAGTATAATATTTAGTGATTTTTTATAAGTTTTTTTATGTTTTTACTTATTTTATTTTTAAAATAATAACTAGTTTTAAAATTTAACATTTACTGTATTTAATACTATTAAAACAAGATTTATTATATAAAACATAGTAAAATTCTACTAAGAAATTTTTCATATTATGCTTAATATTGATTATATAATTGCTAGTATATATTGTTGTTTCTAAATTAATAAAATTGTTTTTTTAAATAAAAATATTATAAACTAATACATTGAGAGGTTATTTAAGAGAGGTATGGTTGAAAAAGCAAATTTAGGTAAATTATTAGAGTTTATTTTTATTAAGGTTTATTATTCTTTTATTACAGTTTTTTTATTTATTTTATCAATATTTATATCTTTAACAATAGCGATTGTTTTTTTTACTTTGAAATTAAGTTCAAATACTTTTTTCATTATTTTTCAATATTATATTATGATTTTGTATAGCATTTTTCTTTTTATTTTTGCTTTAATGAATTCTATTAAGTTATTTGGTACACAATTTGAAGATAATTCTTTTCTTCTAATACTAACAAGGCCATATTCAAGAAAAGTAATTATCCTTTCACAATATTTCGTGTTATTTTTATCTTCATTATTTTTTATAGTATCTAATATTATTACTTTATTAGTTTTTGGAGGCATCATAGGGGTAATTCTAAAAATAATATATATTAAATTTTATATTTTAATTATTTTAAAATTATTTCTTTTTTTACTTTTTTTCTCAATTTTAGTAACTAATGGATCGGTAGCTATGTTAGCGTTTTTTTCATCAGAAAAGGTTTTTTTAATATTTGTTATTTTTTGTAGTTTATTCCTTTTGGGTGGTTTACCTTCTTCTTTGATATTAAATAAAACAGAAAATTTACCAATTTCTTTTAAAGAAGGTGTTGGACCTTATTTGGTTAAACAAATTAAAGAAGCAATGTTATTTAATAAATATTATAAAATGGGATTAATTCGTTATCCTAATTTAACTAAAGATATTGCTGATTTTTATAATAGTTTAACAATTGATGAATTACAAGATATTAATAAAAAAGAAGTTATTAGTAAAAGACAAGATTTTTATAAAAAAGAAGGATTTCTTTTAAATAGTTCATTTAATAGTGGTGAAATGGAAGGTAAAATTGATGTTTGAAATGGACATAATGATTTTAATGGCAAAACAGTTAAAATAGTTTTAGTTTTTAATAAATACTTTATTAATTTAAAAGAATTAAAACAAAAGATTCAAGAATCTAATAATGATACTCAAAAAGATTTATTACAATTATATGAAGATTATAATAATGAATTTGAAATTAATAATTTTTGTTATTTACAAAAATCAAAAATACCTGATTTGTTAGAATATGATCTTGCTAAATCTTATGTTGAGGAAGGCAGTAATAAAAAAACATTAACTAGTGATGATTGAACAAGAGCTTTTAAAGATGGTGGATATTATGTTAAATTTAGCAGTCCATTACGTAACCAATATGATAATCTTTTTTTTAATCCAATTTATATTTTATTAAGAACTGTGGAAGATTACATTTATAATCAAATATGAATTTATTATCAAGTTAAATCAGAAAAAGTTTTAAATGATGAAAATTTTATTGCATTTAAAAATAATATGAATTTATATACTTTGATTAACTATTTTAATTTTATTGAGCACTGAAACCAAATGTGAACAAATTATATGGGATGTTATGGTAATTTTTGATTTAAACCATTAGCTTTATCAAGTATTGATTTTAATGTTCAAAAAAATACTTTATTTAGTTATCCTGATTTTACTTTTCATTTAAATAGCGAATATAAAATTGATGTTAATAATACTACAAGCATACAAAATAATTTGATTGTTAGTTTATTTTACGGTGTGTTGTGTATTGTTTTATTTTTCTTATCATTTTGTTTTTTCTTAAAAAAGAATATTGGATAAGTTATTTAGGAGAGTATTTATGTCAACAAATGATAAAAATAAAATTTTAATTAATGTTCAAAACTATAGTAAAAAATTTAAGAAATTTCACATGAATAATATTAGCTTTACTGTATTTGAAGGAACTATTCATGCTTTAGTTGGCCGTTCAGGAAGTGGTAAATCAGTACTGTTAAAATCAATTATTGGTGCTATTCCAAAAAGTAATTACGAAGGATTAATTACCATTAATGGCTATAAAGCGGGAACAACTTTTTCAAAAAATAGTTTAGGTTATTCTTTGAATATAGAAAATTTTCCTCAAGGATTAAGTGCTTATAATTTTTTGAAATTTTTAGGTAAAACAACAATAATTTCAGAAAGTAAATTACTAATAAATTTAGAAAGATTATTAAAAAATTTTGGTTTATGAGAATCACGTAATAAATCTTTAAATTCATTTTCTTCAGGAATGAAAAATAGAATTATGTTAATTGTTGCCCTAGCACATGATCCAAACCTAGTTATTTTAGATGAACCAGGAGCTAATTTAGATTCAGAATCAAGAAAATTTTTTACTTCTGTTTTACAAGATTTAAAAAAAGAAGGAAAAACTATTTTATTAACAACTCATATGATTGATGAAACAAAAGATATTATTGATAATTGTACTATTATTGAATATGGTAAATTAATTTATACTGGACCAATTGATAAATTTGGGGTTGGTAAAATTTTTGTTTTAAAAACAAGCAATAATCTTGTAGCATCATCACTTTTAAGTTTATATAATTTTCAATTTAAATATAATAAAGATACTGATAGTATTTTAATTAAATTAATTGATAAAAATTATATATCACAACTTAATTTTATTTTAAGTGAAAAGAAAATTGTTATATATGATTTACATGAAAAAGAATTAGATTTATTTTTTATCAATTCATTTTTTTAATTTATTTTTATTTTATAAATAAGATTTTCAAATTTTTTGATTTTCACTTAAAACATGTGCAGCAGGAGGATATTCATCAGCTAATTTGTTGATTGCATTTACCATTACTTCTTTTTGATAATTATTATTAAATTGTAATTCTTGTTTTGTTTTTTTAGTTTTTTGATATCATTTTTGATTATATATTTTCCTTTTTGCTTTTACCTCGGATTTTTGCTCATATTTTTGCTTTCTTGCCTTCACTTCTGGCCTTTTGAGCATATTCTTTCATTTTTGCTTTCACTTCAGGTCTTTGTTGATATTCTTGTATTTTTTTTATTTTTTTGATATCACTTTTTCTTATACTCTTTTTGTTTTTCATTATTCATAAATTTATCACCTCTTAAATTTGTGTCATATTTACAATTTTTATTACTGTTTAATTTCTTTTGATCATCATAAATCAAAATCTTCTTTGAACTTTAAAATGCAAGTAAAATATTTAATATATAAAATTAGCGATCTTAATTAAAAGATCGCTAATTTATTAAATATTTAAATTTGGATATTTGCGTTTTAAAAAAAATAATAAAACTTGAATATCAGCAGGACTAACACCAGAAATTCTTGTAGCATGACCAATTGTTAATGGTCTAACGCGCTTTAATTTTTCTCTAGCTTCACCAGTAATACTTTCTACTAAATCATAATCAATATCACTAGGAATTTGTTTTTTTTCTAAACTATTAGTTTGTTGCGCCATTTTTAGTTGCTGATTAATATACCCCGAATATTTAATTGTAATTTCTAATTCCATTAATTCATGATATTGTAAATCATTTATTAAAGGTAACTGTGAAGTAAACATTGATAATTTGACACCTGGGCGTTTTAATAATTCATAAGCAATAATATGATTATCGGGAATTGGACCTAAATTATTATTAATAATATACTTAGCAACTTCTGAATTGGGACTAACTTTAATAGTTTTTAATTTTTCAACAATATTGGACATTAATGTTTGTTGAATATTAAATTGTGATCAACGTTGTTCACTAACTAAGCCAACTTGATAACCATACTTAATTAATCTTGTTTGAGCATTATCATTTCGTAATAATAAACGATGTTCAGCTAAAGAAGTTAGTAAACGATAAGGTTCAACTGTTCCTTTTGTTACTAAATCATCAATTAAAACTCCGATATATGCTTCATCACGCTTTAAAATTAATGGTTTTTCTTTTTTTATTTTTAAATGGGCATTAATTCCGGCTATTAAACCTTGACACGCTGCTTCTTCATAACCACTAGTACCATTAATTTGACCAGCACTAAATAAGTTTTTAATTAATTTAGTTTCCAATGTTGGTCATAATTGTGTTGGTTCAAAAGCATCATATTCAATAGCATATGCTCATTTTAATACTTCACAATTTTCTAAACCAGGTAACGTTCTCAACATTTTATCTTGCACATCAATTGGCAATGATGTTGAAAAACCTTGGACATAAATTGAATCCAAAGCAAGTGATTCTGGCTCTAAGAAAATTTGATGACGAGGCTTATCAGCAAAACGTACTACCTTATCCTCAATACTTGGACAATAACGTGGTCCAGTACCTTGTGCTTCACCATTATACATTGGTGATTTATCTAAATTTTTATTAATAATGGTATGAGTTTTATCATTTGTATAAAGTAAATAACAAGGTAATTGTTTTGCTAATGGTAAAAAATTTTTAGTTTCATGTGAAAATGCTAAAGGTAAATCACTACCTAGTTCAATATTAGTTTTGTCAAAATCAATACTATTTTTTTTAATACGAGGTGGTGTTCCTGTTTTTAAACGTATCATATTAAAGCCTACAATTTTTAATTGTTCAGAAATACCATTACTTGTTCTTTGACCATCTGGTCCTTCTGATTTCTTATTATGACCTTGTAAAGTTAAAGCTGTCATATAAGTACCAGTAGTTAAAATCACAATTTCACTTGTAATTTTTTCGCCATTCTCTAAAATAACACCCTTAGCAGTGTTTTCTTCAATTATTAATGATTGTACCATAACTTCTAAAATTGTTAAATTTTCTTGTTTATTTATTGCATTTTGCATATATTGTGAATAAGCAATTTTATCAGATTGAGCACGAATAGCTCAAACTGCTGGACCACGTGAATGATTTAATAGTTTCATTTGCAAAGCAGTAGCATCTGCTGCTTTAGCCATTTCACCACCAAGTGCATCAATTTCACGAACCACAACTCCTTTGGCGGGTCCACCAATAGAAGGATTACATGGCATTAATGCAATTTTAGTTTTATCAAGAGTAATAATAGCAGTTTTATGACCTGCTCGTGCAGAAGATAATGCCGCTTCAACACCAGCATGACCCGCACCAATTACAATAATTTCATAGTCATATTTCATTGATTTCACCTCCATTTCATAAAATATTACATATCAAAATTAATAACATCAAAAATAAGAAATTTTATTTTTAATTTCTTTAGTAATGTTATCATAAACAAGCAAAATATTCATGTACTTTTTAGACTTTTATTAAATAAAAATTGAATTTTAGTTAATAATCTTCTCGATTATAATTCATTATATTTTATACAAGATATAAATATTATTAAAAGAATTAGTGCTGCACTTAAAAATAGCAACTGTTTTAATTAGTAATCATTAATACTAACTTAAAACCAGTAATTACTTACTTTTAAGTATTTTATTTATTAGCACAAGATGTGTTTTTATTGAAAAGACACTTTTGTCATTAACATTAGTGACTGTATCCAATGGCGATAAAACATATGCAACATCTATTTCTTTTTCCATAACTGTAACCTCTTTTGTATACAATTTGACTTAAATAATTTATCTTAATATCCCTACATAAGTATAATTATAATGTTAATTTTTAAATTTGCAAATTTTTATTTACTATACCTTTAAACTTAAAAAGTATTTTTATATATAAAAATACTTTTTATATTAATTAAGATAAAGAATCACCAAATAATCTCCCCATTTTAATATTAAGATTATTACATAAAGTTTTTAAATGGTAATGTTCACTAAAATGTATATTAATTAATTTATGTAAAGTGGTAACATCTGCCAATGGATCATGATGATCAAATTTAATTTGATTACTATGAGCAAGAGCACTTAAACGGTTATTAGGATAATCATATGTTCTTCTAAATAACTTAACTGAACAAATGTAAAAAAAATTAGGGCACTCTAAATCATAATGATTAATTAATGATCTTAAGATATTAATATTAAAGTTAGCATGATGAGCAATAACAACAGTATTTTCAGTAAAAAAAGTAACAATGTCTACTCATAATTCTTTAAAATTTGACATTAAAGATACACTTTCATTTGTAATTCCATGAACATGAGAAAAAGTAAATTCTTCGGGATGTGGTTTAATTAACGAACTATAAGTTTTGACAATTTTACCTTGTGTTACTTTTATCATAATTAATTGACAAGCACTTGTTTTATTCGAATTTGCAATTTCAAAATCAATAAAAACATAATTAGTATTATCAATCCCTCAATCATGAACACTAAATTTTTTCTTACTATTTAATTTTAATTGCTTTCTTTTTAATAACATTTTTTTAGCAAAAAGATTTTTACTATCTTTACTTTTATACTGTTTAAAAGGTGTAATTATTTCTTGTTTTCCTTCTATATTAACTTTTGATTCAGAATTATCATCTGTTTCAAAATCATCATTTGTCTTCTTGAATTTTACACTTTTAAAAAACATATTAATGGCAATAGCACCTTTCTATCTAAATTTTCATAAATTAATATTAGTTATTCCTTTGATAAATTATAACATTGATAAGTTAGAGTAACTATATTTTTACTTATAAAACTTCATTTTTTACAAAATTCATTTATTAATTATCATTCTTTAACAACTAACTTAATATAATTTATAAAAATAATATTATGGACATATTCCGTAATTAAATTTAATTAATTGTCAATAAAATTGTTTTAAAACTATTTAGTGTTATTGAATATAGAAATAAATATTTTTTGAAAAAATAGTTTAAAAAATGAGTTTACATTTTAAACAAAAAATTGTTAATAATATTTTTATATTAACTCGATAAAAATTTAAATTTTTAAAAAATATTTTTAATATTTTTTTTATTTTAATGGTTTTATTTTATTAAAAATTTCACAAAGTAAGTTAAATCTTAAGTACATAAGTCTAAATTTAGATTTTCTACATTTATTTACTAAAATTTTGAATCTTTTCAATCAAGCAAAGACATGTTCAACTTTAATTCTAATTTTAGATACAATCTTATTGTATTTTCTTTCTTGTTTAGTTAATTTTTTATTTTTAGTTCTTTTAATTGGTATTATTGTATTTTTATAAATATTTTGTATACCTTGATATCCTAAATCACCAATAATTATTGTTTTTTCTGAAAATTCAAGATTTGAATTTTTTAATATTTGAAAATCATGCACTTTACCATTATCAGCAAAAATATCAACAATTTTTTTATTAAAAAAACATATACAATTTGAAATTTTATAGAATACATTCAACTTTTACCAGAAAAATATTCTAACTGTAGTTTTTTTTAGTTGGTCTTTCAATTTCAATCTCAGTTGAATCAATTAAATAAAATTGAAATTCATTTGAATTTTCTTGTTTTTTATCAATTTTTAATTTATATCTTTCTTTTAAAAATTGGTAATCTTTGTGGTTACTAAGTTTATTTTCTACTCAAGTAATATTTCGAAAACAACTTGATGGACTCATTTTAGATTTAATACTCATTTGAAAAAAAGTATAATATTCTTTTCAGTATAATAAAGTCATCATTAATCTTTCTTCTACTGAAAGTTTATTTTTTCGACCTTTATTTTTTTCTAATTTTTCTATTTCAATTAATTTTTCTAACATTTCATTAAAATGAAAACGTTTTATACCAAAATATCTGTAAAATTCTTCATTTTTTAATTTTTTTAAATTTTCAAAAATCATTTTTATCAACACTTTTCTAAATTTATTGTTAATAACAAAATTATAAAATAAATTTTAAAATTATTACTTGATTTTTCAAAAAAATAATTACGGAATATGTCTAAATACTAAACTATTAATAACTTCTTTTTGTCAAAAAATTTCAATATTTGAATTATTTTTTTCATTTAATTTTTTAATTTCATTTTGCAAATATTTTAATGAATCTATTACTGATTCTTCTTTTTCTAATCAATTATCATCATCTCCCTTTATAATATAGATTATTTTTTCATAACAATTTCCTTTAGAAATCATTATTTCATTTTTAAATTTTAGAAATTCTTTAAATGTTTTTATTATTAAATCTTTATTTTTAATAGAGCAAGTTAAAGCAGTAAAACCACCTTGATTTTTATCATAAACATGAGCTTTGTATAATAATAAAATATTAAAAATTTCAATTCTTCCATTTTCAGCAGCTAAAATTAAAGAGGTATTACCATCTCAATCTTTATAATTAACATCAGCACCATTTTCCAATAAAATCTTAACTATATCCAAATGACCATATTGAACAGCTAACATTAAAGACGTATTACCATCTCAATCTTTATAATTAACATCAGCACCGTTATCTATTAAATTCTTAACTATCTGAAAATTACCCCTTCTAGTAGCTAATATTAAAGGTCTAATGCCATTTTGATTTTTATAATTAACATCAGCACCGTTATCTATTAAATTCTTAACTATCTGAAAATTACCCCTTCTAGTAGCTAATATTAAAGGTCTAATGCCATTTTGATTTTCTTCATAATTAACATCAGCACCACTTGCCAATAAAACTTTAACTACCTCCAAATCAGCACCTATAATAGCTAACATTAAAGGCGTATTACCATATCTATTTTCATAATTAACATCAGCACCATTTTCCAATAAAATCTTAACTATATCCCAATCACCAATTTCAGCAACTCACATTAAAAATGTATAACAATATCTATTTTCATAATTAACATCAGCACCACTTGCCAATAAAACCTTAACTACCTCCAAAAAACCTCTTCTAGCAGCTAACATTAAAGAGGTATTGCCATCTTGATCTTCATAATTAACATCAGCACCATTTTCCAATAAAACTTTAAGTGCTTCCAAATCACCAACTTCAACTGTTTCAATTAACAGTTCATTTACTAGTTGCATACTATTCACATTTTCCTTTCAAAAATAAAAAATAATTACTTTTGTATTTTTTTGACATTACATATTTGATTAATTTAAAGAACAATAAACTACTTATGTTATTTTCAACTTTATGTTAATAGTTACTTTAACAAATAGATTTTATAATAATATATAATATTTATAAAACTTAATAATAGGTTTTTAACTCATTACTTTCATAAAAAGTAAATGAGTTTCTTTATTTTTGAGAGGAAAACGTGAGACAGATGTATTTAAATATTTTAAAAAACTTATTTAAACGTAGAAAAAATCATTATCCAAGTAATAACAGTACAGATATTGAAAATAGCGTTTTTTTCTTCTATAATGAAGAAAAAATGTTATCAAAATTAAAAAAAATAAGTGAAGAAAAAGATAAAGAATTAGAGAAATTAACTAATGAAAATAATAACACTCCTAAAATAATATTACTTTCTTCAAATATTTTAGAACTAAGATCAAAAATTTGAACTTTGGAAGAAATGTTAGAAAAGAAAATAACAATAAAAATAGAACAATTAGAAAAAAAATAAAATAAATAAATATAAAAATTTTTTTATTAAATTTTTTACTTTTTGAATTAAAGATAAAAACAAATGTATTAATAATAAAATAAATAAGATAAATTCTGACTATACAAATATTAAAAACAATTGTAAAGAATTAGAAAACCATTTAATTGATCAAATAAATATATGCAAAAATTTAAAAGAAAAAAAATGAAAATTTTCAGAACCAAATCCAATAAATAAAGAAAAAACATTTACACCTAAAATATAAAAGTATCTTTTTTAAAAAAATATTTTATTTTTTCATAAATTTAAATATTATCAAAAAATATAGGTTCTTAAAATTTACGATAATTTTAACGTTTCAACGTAAATATAGTTTGCAATAATACCACAAGCAACGCTAGCATTAAATGATTCTATTTTTGGACTTATTGGTATTTGAACAATATAATCTGTATGTTTTAATAACTTTGGACTTATCCCTTCACCTTCATTACCAATAATTAATGCTAAGTTGCTACTACAATCAATAGTAAAATAATCAATTGCTTTTGCTGTTTTAGCAGCAGCCAAAATTCAAAATTTATATTTTTCTTGTAAATTATTAATTGTGGAAGTTAAGTTATTAACTTGACAAATTGGAATAATACTTAGAGCACCGGCTGCAGCCTTTGCAACTGCACCGTTTATTTCAGATTGATTACGATTTAAAACAATTACACCATCAAAGTCATTACCCGCTGCAATTCTTAACATTGAACCAAAATTATGTGGATCAGAAATACGATCTAAAATTAAAATTCTTAAAAATTTAGATGTTGAACCAATATTAATTAATTCATCAAAAGAAAAATATTGATAGTCTTTAACATTAGCAGCAATATTTTGATGTTTAGTAGTACCTAATAGATTATTCATCGCTTGTAAACTAATAATTTCATAAGGAATATTTACACTTTTTAAATCTTTTTTCAATTCTTGGTACTTATCTTGAACTAAAAAAACTTTTTTAATTTTTATTAATGATGATGTTGATAATGCAGCAATAATAGGGTGATAACCATAAATATATTGTAATGCCATAATTTTGCTCCTTTAAATAATATTCAAATCTTTTAATTCTTGACGAATTTTATCAGCTTCTTGGTATTGTTTTTCCTTTTTTAGTTGTTCTCATATTTTAATTTTATTTTTAATCTTTTCAGAATAATTACCAACTTTAAAATCAAATCCTAATATTTTTAAAGCAAAGGTAAAAGTATAAAAAATTTCTTGAAATTCTTCATTAAAATTTTTTTTAATAAGTGCTTCATTTAATTTTTTAATCATATTTTCAATTAAAGTAATAGTATTAGTTGTATCAATATTATTTGATAAATTTTTAATAATTTGTTGATAATAAATTGAATGATGATTATTATTACATATTATATTGTTAATAAATATTTGATATGTTCATTGTTTTAAAACATTTTCATATTTTTTTGTTGACACTAATCCATTTTCAATTGTTTCCTTATTGAAATCAATTGGTTGTTGATGATCACGATTTAATATTAAATATCGCAATACATTCGGGTGATGTTGCTGACAGAATTCTTTAACCAAAATAAAATTATTTAAAGATTTTGACATTTTTTCATTAGCAATATTAACATGACCATTATGTCATCAAATATTTGACATTTTTTTATTATTAGCTGCAACAAATTGAGCTCGTTCATTTTCATGATGAGGAAATTTTAAATCAACACCACCACCATGTAAATCAATAGTTTGACCATTAAATAAATCCTCAACAAAACAAGCACACTCAGTATGTCAACCAGGTCTTCCTTTTCCTCACGGACTATTTCAACTAATACCTATTGTTGTTGATTTTCACAAAGCAAAATCTAGATTATTTTCTTTAGTAACTAAATTTTTAATTCTAAAATTTGGAATTAAATCTTCAATATTTTTATGTGCCAAACTTCCATAATCTTTTAACTTATTAACTTTAAAATAAACATCACCAGCCGTAACATATGCATAATCTTTAATAATTAATTTATTAATAAATTCAATAATCTTTGAAATATATTCACTTACTTTTGGTAATTTTGTAGGAAAAATAATATTTAATTTTTCTAAGTCTTCATAATATGCTAACGTATATTTTTCAGTAACTTGTTGTTCTGTTATTTTTAAATCCGCAGCTTTCTTAATAATTTTATCATCAATATCAGTAATATTATGAACATAATTTATTTTATAATTTTGATGAATTAACAAACGATGTAAAACATCAAAAACAAGCACACCACGAATATTGCCAACATGAATATAGTTATAAACAGTAGGACCACATAAATACATATTAACTTGCTTTTTATTAGGGGCAAGCAGCTGCAATCTTTGTGAAAAACTATCATAAATTTTAATCATTTAATTAACCCTTCTTAATAAAGTTTAGTTTTCATATACTCTATTATACTGTAAAGAATATCAATCTGTAACAAAATAATTTTTTAAATTTAAAACTCTCTTTAACAAAGAAAATAATTAATAATTAAAAAAGTATTAATTATTTGAAATTTCATAATTTTTGATAGATATCATTTTTATGTTTTTATTTTTTTTCAGTTATATATAAATTTCCTTTATTAGCAGAAGTTATTGTTCCTATATAAATAGTATCATTAATATTTGTTAAACTTCAAACTGCGCAATTAGTACTCTCTCAACCAAGCATCAATCCAAAACTTTTATCAGCTTTACTTTTATATATTTTTCCTTCACCATTATTATTTGTTATTCCTACATAAAGTGTACTATCAACATTTGTTAAACTTGAAACTTCACCATTAGTATTATTTCAAGTAGAAACTGGCTCAATCTTAGCATTAATATCATTAGTATTTATTTTATATAAATTTCCCTTTTTATTAGCAATTGATGTTCCCACATAAAGCACACCATTAATATTTGTTAAACCCCAAACTGCACCATTGTCTTGTTTTCAATTATTCATTAATTCAAATTTGCCATCACTATTACTTTTATATAAATTTCCTTTACCAAAAATTGATGTTCCCACATAAAGCACACCATTAATATTTACTAGAGCATGAACTGCACCATTATTATCTTCTCAATTAGAATTTTTTTTAAAATTAGTAATAGTACAAGTTAAAGAAACTTCGTTTTTATAAGTACCTTTACCATTAATAATAATTTTTGTAGTGTCAATAAAACTTTTAATATCAAAATCATCTTCAGTTAGATCAATTGCTTCTTTATTTTTATCTTTAATAGCTTTTAAAATTTCAGATTTATTTGGTTTGTCCAATTGACCAATGTAAATAATACCTAATTCCTTTTTAATAATAACTGTATTTAAATCAGTTTTTTCTACTGGTGAAGGTCTTTCTCCGCCACAAGTGACGACACTTATACTTGTTACTCCAATTAAAGTTACTACTGCTAGACTACTTAGTAATTTCTTCATATATCTTTACCACCTAATCTTTAATATTTTAATACAATCATTTTACATGATTTCTTCTATATCAATAAAAATAAACATGCGCCACTTGCCACTTGCTATTAAAATTAAAATAGTAATATTAAAAAATTACTTTTAATTTAATATATTCTCAATAAAAAGATAAATTTAAAAATGTTACAAAAAAATCAGAAATTTTAATTAAATAATTATTTTTTGGTTTATTCTTCAGGTACTCTATTATATTGTAAAGATTGCGGATCTGTAGCGAAATAATATTTTTTAAATTGATTTTCTAAATTTAAAGTTTTCTTTAATGCAGAATAACAAGTAATAATTAAAAAAACATTAACCGTTAAATCAATAGGATATTTTATAACTCTTAATGGAAAATACATTAATCATAAAGGTGGTAATCCAGGAAATAATATTTTTAATGCAATAGGATCAGTACCAGTAATAATTAATGAAGTAATAGCATAAGCAATTGGCAAATATCAATAAAATGTCTTTTTACTATAATAAATTTTACTAAAATTTAATACTAAATAGTAAGGTAATATACATCATAAAATACTAGTAAAAGTAAAAAATAAACATGGTGATGCACCACTAGTACTAAATAATAAACCTAAAAAATCACTGGCAATACCACTAAGAAACCCTAATATTCCACCACAAAAGAAACCTATTAAAACTAATATAAAATTACCCAATTTAATTTCAAAATATTTAGAAAATGGTAAACTTTTTAACATTAAAGCACCTGTTGTATTTAAAGAAACAGCTAATGCTAACATTATTCCACTTAAGCAAATAAATTTTATTTGCTTTATCTTTTTTTTATTATCTTTATAATCAAAAACTGTGATCAATAAAAAAGTAATTAAAATTAACACTCCACTAATTATATTCAATAACAACACATTCATTTAATTACCACCCTTTTTTATCATAATTATTTTCTTTGTTCTTAAATAATTATAAACATCTGCCAAAAAATAACAAGAACCCGTAATTAAAATTATTTTATGAGGGCTACATTCAATCATTTTTTGATAATCAAAAAATTCACCAGTAATACTATTTAAATTACTATTACTACAAATAATAATATTATCTGAGACTTTTTTTAAACAACTAATTAATTTTTGTGGATATTTATTTTTTAAACAAGAAAATATAATTTGTTGAGGAATAATTTTATTAATTTTTAGCGTTTTAATTAATGCTTTAATACCATCAATATTATGAGCAGCATCAAAATAAATAGTTTTATCATTAATTTGATATTTCTCAAATCGTAATCTAATATTAGTATCATTAATGATTTTTAAAGCTTGTTTAATATTAATTTCTAAAAATGTTTTTGAAATTACTGTTAAAACTAATTTTTTATTTTCTTGATAGTATGGTTGGTTGATTAATCTTGGAGAATATATAGGTTTATAACCTTCCATATCAATTTGCTTTTTTAATTTATTATTTAAATTACCTGAAATAAAAATATTTTTTGTCGTTGGTTTTACTATTCCTAATTTTTGATGTAATATTTCAGATATAGTTTTACCAAGTCTATCTTGATGATCTTTACCAATTGAAGTGATAATAGCATATGTTGCATCAATGATATTTGTAGGATCAATTTTTCCACCAATCCCAACTTCAATTATTGCTCATTGCACATTTTGTTCTTGAAAATAAATTAATGCAATTAAAGTTAAAATACCAAAAAAACCTAATTGATAATATTCAATATCATCAAAAATCAAGTCCCTAATACGAACTAAATCTTGATTACTAATCATTCTATCATTAACAATAATTCGTTCATTAACAAACTCAATATGGGGAGAAGTAAACAAACCAATTTTTTGTTTTAAGGTTTGTGATAATATAGCAAAAAATAAACGTGATACTGAACCTTTACCATTTGTTCCAGTTACATGAATATACTTAATATTATTGTTTAAATATTTTGGACTAATAATTTTTAATTTTTTTAAACAATCTTTATTTGAATATTTAGATATTTTTTTAAAAAATTCTTCATTCATATTTTTAAAATCCTTTATTTAATAATTATTATTATCAATATTAATTAAAGGATTAACGGTTCTTCAAGTCACATAAATTATAATTGAATTAATTATAATTTTAAGAGGTGCTTGCACAATTCTCATAATTGCTGTTACTCCATAATCCTTGGCATTAGGATCAAATAAAGTCATATCAGCATAGGAGGCTATAAGCACTGTTGTTACATACTCAGCTACTACCGCTAATAAAATAATTGGTAAAATTTCTTTAATTCTATAAATTTCTTTTTTCAATAAATAATAAAATAAAACACTATAAATACTTAATAGGCCAATAATGCCACCACCACCCATAATACTAGCCAGAACATATTTATTAACAATAATTCCTGACATAGAATATGATGATTGCTTACCTGAAATAACAATATACATGCCGCCACCAGCAAAGAAAATAATAAAAAAATTAATTAAAGCAAAAATAACTCATGGATAATCTTTTAGTTTTACTTTAAATATTCCAGCAATTCCTGCCAAAAAACCAGTAAAAATAATACAAAACATATAATAAACACTAATATATGAAGGAACAAATAACATTACTAAAATATCTGTTACTGCAGCACAAATAATACCTATAATTGGACCAAACATATAACCGGTTATTTTAATCATTAAACCCTCAAAAGCAATTCTAATTGGTGGTAATACTGTAATGGGTATCGTAATAGAAACAATAATAGTTGCCACAACTGATACTGAAGATAACATTGTTATATAAGCAATATTTTTAGTAGTAAAACGAACACCTTTATATTTATCTTTACGAAATCATTTTCAAAAACTATTCATTAAAATATATGCTAACATTATGCTACTTAAAGTAATAATTAAATAAATAGCTGTAGATCTACTAAATAAATTTAAGGTATTTAAATCATATCGTTGAGAAAATATGTGATTAAATATTAAATTATTGGGCATTTAAATAACCACCATTCCCGAAATATTCTTTAAAACTATATTAATTTTAACAAATATATCATAACATTGTTTGCTTAAATACATATAATAAAATTAGTATTTTTTTATTTTTATCACTTAATGGGAGTTTTATTTTTTGAAATTAATCAATTATTAGTTTTGCTAAATGGTCTTGAATTAAAAAAACCATTATAAGCACTTAAAGGTGAAGGATGTGCACTCTCAATAATAAAATGTTTTTCTGTATCAATTAGCATTTTTTTATTTCTTGCATTTTTACCTCATAAAATAAAAACAAGATTAGTACAGTTTAAATTTAAAAATGATAAAACATGATCAGTAAAAGTTACTCATTGATATTGTAAATGACTATTAGGTTGACTTTGTCTGACAGTTAAAGTTGTATTTAAAAGCAAAACCCCCTGTTTAGCTCAAGTTGTTAAATTACCATCATTATCTTTTTCAATATTTAAATCATTTTTTAGTTCTTGAAAAATGTTTTTTAAACTTGGTGGTAATGGAGTATTTGTTTGAACACTAAATGCTAAGCCATGAGCTTGATTTGGCTGATGATAAGGATCTTGACCTAATATTATTACTTTAACCTTTGATAAAGGAGTTATTTTAAAAGCTTGAAATATTTCTTCTCATTGAGGATAGCAAAGATAAGTTTGATATTCCTTTTTAATATCTTCTAATAATTTAGTAAAATATGCTTCTTTATATTCTTGTTGAAAAAATTCTAATCATGAGGAATCAACAAATAAAGTTTTATTATACATTTTTTTCACCTACTACTTATGATAACTTTGATTATTAAGTATTTGTAATGAACGATATATTTGTTCTAATAAAACAACATAACATAATTGATGAGGTAATGTTATTTTACCAAAGGAAATTTTAATTAAATTAATATTGTCTTTTAATATTTGTGCTACACCATTACTACCGCCAATAATAAAACCAATTTTACCTTGTTGATAAATTTGATTTTTATTAATCATCTGTGATAATTGTTCACTACTTATTAATTGTCCTGATAAATCTAATAAAAATCATTGATAATCATTATTCTTTGATATGTATTCGGTGATTTTATTGATTTCAATTTTAATATTATTAGGAATTGAATTTAATTTAGATTCGATAATATTTTTTGTTTCAATATTAGTTCACTTTTTAATTCGTTCTAAATAATCTTTGGCGGCTGATTTTCAATATGTCTGTGACAACTGGCCAATACAAACAATTTTAATATTTATCATTATAATTCTGAAAAAGCCATGTTATTTATTCTTTCATGAACCACTTTATCTGGGTTACGAAAATCAACATCACCCAAAGCTTTATCAATAGTATTTGGATTAATAACAACTATTTCTTTTTTATTTTTATCAACTCATAAACTAAAAATTACATCAATTTGAATATTAAAATCAATTTTAAAAGTCTTGTTCATTTTTGAATCTTTCATTATAAAGAATAAATGAATTCAACCTTTTTTAATAATGGTTTTATTTTTATCATCTTTAAAGTCAGTAATTTTTGGTGAAACAATACTAGTTTTAGCAACTTTTGAAGGGTTTTCTGCTTCTGTTGCTGTTTCATATGTAACATATCAATAACCATAATATTGCTGTTTAGATATATCATTATCAGTTAAACCAAAAACTAAAAGACTTCCATTTGCATCTTTACAACTAAATGGTTCATTCATTACTTTATCTGGATCATTATTAATATTATAATTAATACTCTCATAATTACCTGATTTATATTGGTCACTATTATAAAAATCCCTAGCAGCATCTGTAACTTCTAATGCATTACGATCAATTTTAATTTTGTCTGCTGCTAGTTGCATAAATGCAGTAAGTGGTTTGTATAAAAGTTTAGTATCATATTGATAGTATTTATTATAAACATAATCAACTAACGGATCACCTTCTTTGTTTGATGGCTCGTTTTCAAAATTTGCTTGAATTTTTAAACCATCTCCAGTACCACAAGCCACAATAGTACTCACAGAAGAAGAAAGTAAACTAAGTGTTGAAAATAAAGTGATTAATTTACGCATTTGATTGTTATTCTCCTTAAACTAAATAATAATTAAATATTCACTAAGAATTGTAACTTATTTTTTTATAAAAAGCAAAAGGAAATTCATATAGGTAAAAATACATTTTTTAAAATTAAAATATTAATGTTTATTTTAATATTTTAATAAAAATTATTATTATCATAAAAGGAATTAAATTTTTATCGTTGATAATTGCTTTTGCCAATCTATTTCATCTTTAAAATAATCAGACTTATTAATTTTTTGTTGAAATTTCATTGCTTCTTCATATGTTGGTAATTTGTCTTTATTTTCTTTTAATATACTTTCATATGTTGATAATTTATCTTCATTTTGTTCTAAAATTTCTTCATCTAAAATATCGTTAGTTTTTGCATTAAAAAAAATTAAAGACTTCCAAATGATTATTTCAAACGACTAACATTAAAGCATTATGTCCATATTCATTTACTTGATAAAGATTTCATTATTATCTATTAAATACTTAACCATCTCTAAATCATTATCTTTGATAGCTAACATTAAAATAGTGAAACCATCTTTAATTACATAATTTATACTAACACCATTCCTAACTAATAATTTAACTTTTTCTAAGGACATATTCCGTAATTAAATTTAATTAATTGTCAATAAAATTGTTTTAAAACTATTTAGTGTTATTGAATATAGAAATAAATATTTTTTGAAAAAATAGTTTAAAAAATGAGTTTACATTTTAAACAAAAAATTGTTAATAATATTTTTATATTAACTCGATAACAATTTAAATTTTAAAAAAATATTTTTAATATTTTTTTTATTTTAATGGTTTTATTTTATTAAAAATTTCACAAAGTAAGTTAAATCTTAAGTACATAAGTCTAAATTTAGATTTTCTACATTTATTTACTAAAATTTTGAATCTTTTCAATCAAGCAAAGACATGTTCAACTTTAATTCTAATTTTAGATACAATCTTATTGTATTTTCTTTCTTGTTTAGTTAATTTTTTATTTTTAGTTCTTTTAATTGGTATTATTGTATTTTTATAAATATTTTGTATACCTTGATATCCTAAATCATCAATAATTATTGTTTTTTTTGAAAATTCAAGATTTGAATTTTTTAATATTTGAAAATCATGCACTTTACCATTATCAGCAAAAATATCAACAATTTTTTTATTAAAAAAATCATATACAATTTGAAATTTTATAGAATACATTCAACTTTTACCAGAAAAATATTCTAACTGTAGTTTTTTTAGTTGGTCTTTCAATTTCAATCTCAGTTGAATCAATTAAATAAAATTGAAATTCATTTAAATTTTCTTGTTTTTTATCAATTTTTAATTTATATCTTTCTTTTAAAAATTGGTAATCTTTGTGGTTACTAAGTTTATTTTCTACTCAAGTAATATTTCGAAAACAACTTGATGGACTCATTTTAGATTTAATACTCATTTGAAAAAAGTATAATATTCTTTTCAGTATAATAAAGTCATCATTAATCTTTCTTCTACTGAAAGTTTATTTTTTCGACCTTTATTTTTTTCTAATTTTTCTATTTCAATTAATTTTTCTAACATTTCATTAAAATGAAAACGTTTTATACCAAAATATCTATAAAATTCTTCATTTTTTAATTTTTTTAAATTTTCAAAAATCATTTTTATCAACACTTTTCTAAATTTATTGTTAATAACAAAATTATAAAATAAATTTTAAAATTATTAATTGACTTTTAAAAAATTTAATTATGGAATATGTCTTAAGTTATTATTCATAATGACTTGTATTATTTTTTCATTTTTCTTATTAATAAATATTCTTTTTTTTCTAATGTACTTTTTTTCTCTTTCTATAAATTAAACTTGATACAATAATAAATTTAATCTTATTAGTTTAAATTGTATTTAATATTTCTGCTTTTGTTTCCAAAGGTAATTGAGATTCTATTAAGTCCATATTCTCTCATTTTTGTTTGTTTGCATTTTTTGATTCTTCTGATAAAGGTTGCTGTAACTCTAGAATTTCAGTACTTATTAATTTTCATACTTCATTTAAAGATGTTAATTTTATTTCTTCTTCATTTAATTTATTTTTAATTTTTTGTTCTTCTTTTTTTGAATTTTTTTTATTTAAACTATTTTTTAAATTATCACAATTTTCAGTAGTTTTTTTAATTTCCACTGCAAAAAAATCTCTAATATTTTCCGATGTTGTAGATAAATCTTTTACTTCATCTTCATGTAATTCCTTTATTGAAATTATTTTTTTTTCTAAATCATTTATTTGAAATTCTAGTTTTTCAATGGTTTTATTTTGTTCCTCAATTTTTTGATCTTGTCAACTAGGCTTCTCATTTTCTTCATTTATTTCGGTTTGGATTTCAATACTTACTAATTTTGATTGATTAATTGTTCTTAAATACTCCTGAATTTTTTCCTTTTTTTCTCTAATTGCATTTTCTATTATTTCTTTTTCTTTTAATTTAAAATTAATTTCTAAAGTTGTGAAATCATTTTTAAATTCATTTTCTATTTTTTTATTTTCTTCTCTTATGTTTTCTAAATTATTTTGAATGTTAAAATTTTCATTAATTTTTTTAATACTATCAGCATTTTGTTCTCAATAATTTTCAATAATCTTAATAAATTCCATATTTTCTAATTTATTAACTTCTTTTAAGAAATTAATAAATATTTTTTGATCTTTACTAATATTTTTAATTCATTTTTCTTTTATTTTTTTAAGTTCAAACATCATCGTATGTTTATTTTGCTTAAAAAAATCCTCAATTTTATTAATTTTATCCTCAATTTTATTAATTTTTTTATCGTTAATACTTAACTCAGTATCATGTCTTGTAATATTATATTGTAACTCCGCAATATAATCATTCTTTTTCTTAATATCACTATTCTTTTTTTTAATCACTACATCTATTTCTTTTAAATATTGTTTTTTTCCTTTTTTATCATCTGAAATATTTGGAATAAATATTTGATTTTCAATATTATTTTTATTTTCTTCTAAATCTTGCAAGTAAGTAATTTTTTTAATTTTTATATTTTTCTTTCGTTTTTCTAAATTTTCAATTTGTTTTCTTTTTTCTGCTATATCTTTCTCATGTATTCTAATTTGTTCTTTTTTTTCTTCTAATTCATTTTTAAATAATTCTATACTTTCTTTCACTTTATCTTTAGTTTTAATAATTTCTTCTTGTTCACTTATTAATTCTTTTTCTCGATCATTATATTTTTCAAATATATCATTGTATATTCTTTCTTCATTTTTAATAATTTTTTTAATATATCGGTTAAATATGTCATCTATTAATTCAAAGAAAAATACAAAATTTTTATCAAATTTACTTTTTAAATCTTTACCTTCATTTAAAATTAATTTATATTCATCTCCACTTTTCATTCTAAATGCTCAAAAAGATAAAATTAATTGAGTCATAACTTCTTCTTTAAAAAGGTTTTCAAAAATTTTCTCTTTTTTATTTTCTAATTCTTCATTTTTTTGATATAGCCTACGAATTTCTTTATCAATTTTTATTTTTAATTCTCGTGTTTTTTTTAAAAACTCTTTTTTATTTTCAAAAATGTTTAAATTTATTGTTTTTAAAAAAATAATATCATTACTTATTGTTTCACTTAAAAAATTAAAAAGATTAAAATAATCTGTGATTTCAGTAAACTCAGTACTATTTTGGCTAACTTTATTAATTTTATTTTGTTCAATTAATGTTTTATTTTTCTCCAAGGATAATAATTTTTCATTTTGTTCTTTAATTTTACTATCAAGTTCTATTAAAAAATAATCTAATTGTCTAATTAATTTTAAATTTTCTTTTTTTTCTCAAAAATAAGAAAAGAAATTATATTTTAAATCATTTCTTAATTCTTTAATTAATTTATCTAAATCAGTTTTTTTATTTTCTTTTAATTGAGTTAATGGTGCTGATGTACTTGGGTTTTCAAAATCAGTATCTTCTGAATTAGAAAAAAAATTATCTTTTTCATTGTATTCTTTAAAAAAATTCTTAAAAGTTTCAACAACTTCGTCTAAATTTTCATCAGTTAAAGGATAATTTCTAAATTTTTTTATTAATTCATTAAATCAAGGCATAAATCTTATTCTCCTAAATTTTATTTATAAAATAAAAAAACCAATTGTTTTTAAATAAAACAATGGGTTTGAAAACTTATATTTTTCAATCTTTTGTGTTAATAACAATAAAACGCTCCTTATTCTAAAGAACTATCTTGATTATAACTAATTAATTTATCTTTTTTTAAAAAAAGATAAATTACTATTATATGTTTATATAATAAAAATTTATCACAAAAATTATTTTTCAGTTCTGGGTTTCATATGTGGAAATAATAATACATCTTTAATACTATTTTGACCAGTTATTAACATAACCAAACGATCAATACCAATGCCCAATCCACCTGTTGGTGGCATACCATACTCTAATGCTTCAACAAAGTCTAAATCCATAGTTGCTGCTTCATCATTACCACTATTTTTTTCTTTCACTTGCTCTTCAAAACGATTATATTGTTGCAAAGAATCATTTAGTTCCGAATAAGCATTTGCATATTCTCTACCAGCAATAAATAATTCAAAACGATCAGTAAACTCTTTACTATTTTTATTTAATTTAGCAAGTGGTGAAATTTCAATTGGATAATCAAAAATAAAAGTAGGTTGAATTAAAGTTTCTTCAACAAAAGATTCAAAAAATAAATTAATAATATGACCAGTACTATTATAATGATCTGGAATATGAAGTTTATAATTTTTTGCAAGTTTTAATATAAGTTTAAATGTTTTATTTTTTTCAATATTTCTAATATTATCATCTTCAATATTATGATATTTTAAAATCATATCACTAATTTCTTGGAAAATTTTAGTAAACTCTTCATCTTTGATCATAGCTTTTTTAATTGAATCAATCATACTAATTTTTTTTCATGACTTTTCAAAATTTAATATATTTTCATCATATTCTAATGTTAATTTATTATGCACTATATTAATTAAATGTTTTATACAAGACTCTGTTAAATCCATCATATATTTCATATCTTGATAGGCAACATAAATTTCAATAGTTGTAAATTCTGGATTATGTTTTTTACTCATACCTTCATTACGAAATAATCTACCAATTTCATAAACTTTTTCAAAACCACCAACTATTAATCTTTTTAAATGTAATTCAGTAGCAATTCGTAAATATAAATCGGTTTTTAATGTATTATGATGAGTAATAAAAGGTTTAGCGGCAGCACCACCATATACTTCTTGTAAAATAGGTGTTTCAACTTCTAAATAACCTTTATTATTTAAAAAACTTCTTAATTCATTAATAATTTGTGTACGTTGTAAAAATGTTTTTTTAGTTTCTTGATTCATAATTAAATCTACATATCTTCGTCGATAACGTTCTTCAATATCTGTTAAACCATGAAATTTATCTGGTAAAGGTCTAAGTGCTTTTGATAACATTACAATATCATAGACTTGAACTGTTAGTTCTCCTTTATTGGTTTTCATAACCTTACCTTTAATACCAAAAAAATCGCCTAAATCTGCATATTCTGCAAATCATTCAAATTTTTTTTGATTAACATATTCTGGTTTTAAATAAATTTGAAATTTACCTGTTTGATCTTGCAAATGAGCAAAGATTGAACCCTTTCCCATTTCTCTTTTTGTCATTAATCTACCTGCCATTTTAATTTGATCATTAGGTAAATTAGCAACAAATTTTGCTAACTCTTCTTTATTTTTATTTCTAAATTCGCTATTTAAAGTTTCACAATTATAATTTCTTTCTCAATTACGCCCATAAATATCATAATTTTGCTTATATAAATCTTGTATTTTTTGATATCTTAATGCTTCTTGCTCTGTCAAAATACGTCCATTAATTTCAAGTTTAGTTTCTTTCATTGTTTTCATCCTTTGTATTTAAAATAAGTATTTAAAATAAAAAAATTAAATTAAATAAGATTGTTTAGGTTTATACATAATGATATCAATTTTCAATACCAAATTCTACTGTCAACAATTAATTTTAAATTTTATAATAAAACCCTTATATTTATAATAAGGATTAAAGTTTAATTTAAATATTTCTACTAATAGATATCTATAAAAATTAGAGATAATTTATTAAACATTTTTTACTTTCTAAATATTAATTTTGTATAAAACATGTTTTGATAAAATATCACTTTTATTTATTTTTGGATGATAAAATTCTTTTATTTTTTTCATACCTATTCGTTTCATTACATTTTCTGATTTAATATTTAATATACTAGTAAAACTATAAATTTCAGTTAATTTTAAATTGTTTTTTGCATATTTTAAACATTCTTTAGCTGTTTCTGTTGCTATTCCTTGACCTCAAACACTTTTTTTTAAAACGCCAACCAATTTCAATACATGGTCTAAAATCATCAATAAAATCAACTTCGCTAAAGCCAATAAAACCAATAAATTTATTGTCTTTTTTAAATTCAACAGCATAAAAACCAAATCCATTATTATTTAAATTATTTTTAATTTTCGAAAAATATTTTTCTGTATCATCTTTTGATAATGTACTAGGAAAATATTTCATGACATCTTTATCAGAATTTAATAAAACAAGTTCATCTAAATCACTATCTTTTCACTGTCTAATTTTTAATCTAGGGATTTCAAAAAATATCATATTTTTACTCCTTTGTTATGATATTTTTTCTATTAACAATTTGTTAGTTTATTTAATTAATAATATTAACTTCAATTTATTTCACTTGGTTTCATTGGTTTTTCATTATTCTTTACACTAATAATTTTACCATTTTTAACGTTAATAACAGTATTTGCAACATATTGGAAGTTAGGATTATGAGTAACCATAATAATTGATGTTTTATATTTTCGATTAACATCCAATAAAATCTCTAACACCTTACGCCCCATTTCCTCATCAAGTGCTCCTGTTGGCTCATCACAAAATAAAATTGTCGGATTTTTTGCTAGTGCTCTACCAATCGATACTCTTTGTTGTTGTCCACCTGATAATTGACTTGGAAACTTATTCATATGTTCATCCATTTCAATAACTTGAAAAATATCATCAATACTCATATTTTTATTTTTATTTTTAGCAAGATTTTCACCAACTTCAGCATTTTCACGAGCAGTTAAGTTAGTTAATAAATTGTATTGTTGAAAAATAAAACCAACATTATCTCGTCTAAATTTAGTTAAATGACTATCTTTTAATAAAGATAAATTGTATCCGGCCACAAAAACATCACCAGTATTAGGTTTATCCAATCCCGAAATAATATTTAATAATGTTGTCTTACCACTTCCCGATGGTCCTAAGATAACAACAAAATCACCTAATTTAATTTTTAAATTAACTCCTTTTAATACTTCATATTCTAAGTCTCCAGTTAAGTAAGATTTTTTAACATCAAACAATTCAATAACATTAGTTTGAGTATCAGGAGTATTATTAGTCATTGATATAATTTTACCTGCTAAAATTTCTTTTGAATGAGTTTTTGTTAATTTTTTAATTGCTTTTTGATTATCTTTAAAAGCTTGCAATTTAGCTTTATTAGCTTCTATTTCTTCCTTTGATTCTGGTTTATCATGAGATTTATGAGTTACTGGTGGTATTGTACCTTCGGTTTTAGATACTGACTTCTTTGTAAAACTAGATTCTAACTTATTTTTAGTTACTTGTTTACTTCCAATGTCTTTATCATCTTTTTTAATTTCCTTATTATCTTTTTTCATAATCATTTCTCCTTTTTAATTCCATGCTTTTATAAATAACACACTCATTTTATCAATTACTTTATCTTATTTATATAGAAATGCTTAAAAAATATTTTAACTTCCTTGTAATAAAGCTGTTACTGGTTTGTATTTAATTAAATATAACCCAACAACATAGCCAATAACCATTATTAAAAATACCATTCCAAAACAAGATAAAATTGTAACTAGATTAGCAGCCACATTAAAAACAACGCCTGCTTTAGTTGCAATAATTAAAGTAATAATATTTCACACAACATAAGAAATAATAGTACCTAAAATAAGAGCAACCAATAAAGCAATAATATAGGAGCCAATAATCAATCTGTTAATTTCATTTACACGATAACCCAAAGATTTCATCATTGCAATAATTAATAAATTATTTTCTAAAATTATATTAACAATAATTACCAATACAAAAGCTACAGCAAATAATGTTAAAATTTTTGTAATATTTATAATTGTTCTAATTCCATCAAATATTTCAACTAATAATCTTTTAACTAAATCATTAATAAAAGGTATTTTATTAATAGGTTCTAAATTTTTTGCTAATATTTGTTCTTTAGTATATTCTGCAGATGGTTGCAAAATATTTATATAATTTAATGGAAAAATATTGCTCTCTTTAGATAATCAATGATTAAAAGAATCTGATATTGGTTTTGGATCTTCTGACGGGGAAGGTTTTATTAATCCAATAGATGTTCGTAAATCATCAAGATTAATATAAACATTCGAATTGTCTAAATTATTTTCAATAATTCCTTTAACTTGATAAATTACTGGAATTGTATAATTATATCAACTTGCTAACATTAAAAAGTGATCATCAATTTTATAATCATTTAAAATTGATAATGTTTTTGAAATAACTGCTGGTAAAATATAAGCTGTAGTTGTTATATTTTGTCCTTGATTATCAGTATAAGTAACTTTTTGTGCTTGTAAATTATGAGAATTATTAAAAATAGGATCAATATTACGATTTTTTGCTTCTTTAAAGTTAAATCAATTTTTTCAAACTAAATCTTGATATGGATCACTATAAAGTCCTGTTGCTTTAATTTTTTTTGCGAGCATGCGGCCTTGATTATGTCCTTTTCATTCATTAGGAGGTCTTAAATTTATTTCAATAGTTGGATAATACTTATTATTATAAATATTTAAACCTAAACTAATACCAGGCAACGGGTTTATTTCTGGATTAATACCTGTATTTGTTGAAATATAATTAAATATTTGATGAATATTTTGACAAATAATTTCCATTAATGGTTCAGGTAGTATCTTTTTTGGATTAATAAAATCTTCACAATCAGATTTAGTCTTAGTTTTTTGATAAAGGATATTAATTTCTTCGCTATTCATAAAATAATCTTTAAAATTATTATTAATAATAACACTTTCAATTTTTTTAGCTTTACTATCATTATCAATATGAAAATCATCAGCTACTCATTGATGATATTTATTAGTACCGGTTTCTTTATCTTTCCCAATATCTTTTTCTGAAACTCAATCAAAAACCTGCTTATCAATACTTAAATTAGAATCATTAGTATATGTATACATTGATGAAGTTGATGTATTTCATTTAACATCTTTATTGTAATATCCATATAAATTGTTTATTTTATTATCAAATAAATCAGTAGCTGAACTTTGAAATAGTAATAAAAAACTAACAAAAATAAAAGTAAAAAATACTAAAAATAGTTTTCCAACCGATTTTAGAGTGAAAGCAATTGCTAAACGTTGTTTAAATGGTCAATAACGAAAGGGGTATTTTAAAACTGAAATTAGTTTAGAACTTGAATTACTTGGTCTATCATAAATTAATAATAATGGACTAACGCGTAATTTTGTTTCCGATTGCATATAACTAATTACTATAAAAATAATAGGAATAATTATTAAACTTACAATAAATACTATCCAACTAAAAAATAGTATTGGTAATGGCATAAAAAACCCAATGTTATTTAACGAATTAAATCATATTTGTAATCCTAGACCAATACCTAAACCAATAATACTAGAAATGAATGTTATCAAAAATATTAAAATTACAAAACTAATAGCAATTTGAAAATTACTATAACCAAGGGCTTTTAATAATCCTATCTGTGGTTTTTGTAAATCAATTTCTTTTCTAACATATGACATAATGATAAAAATAATAACTAATAATACTACAAGAGTAATTGCTGTAAACATTATATTTTCCATTTTAAAACTCTCTAAAATTTGCCCTGAACGAATATCTTCACTATCACTGCTAATATTTGAACCAAAACTAAAACTAAAAGTTTTAATTAAAAGTTCTTCTAACTTACTAACAAAATAACTATCGTTATTGTTAACTTTTAATAAAAATATATTATTTAAATTAGTTCTAAATATAGAATCTTTTATTAAATTATTAAACCATTGATTTGACATATAAACAGGACTTGTATTTTCAGATGTCGGATTAGGATTTGTTGCAGTACGACTACCAGTAATTCCCCAATAAGCATAGCCAAAACCAACAACTTTTAACTTTTCAACTTTATCAATAACTGTTATATAATCATTTATTTTAATATTATTAATACGTGCAAATTCAGGATTGATCACTACTTCTAATGGATTAATAGGTTTAATACCTTCGGAAATATAAACTTCATTAATATTATTTCTTTTTGGAGCAAAATCAAAAGTTTCACTTTTTTCTGAAGTATAAAATCCATTTTCTAATGAATAATAAATTTTTTTAAGAGAAATAACGTTTTCATAATCAAAAGTTTTAAAAAATGATTTAGCAAGTTCATAATGTTGCAAATTATAAATTTCATCATTTTTAACTTCGTTTTCTAAAATATCATTAAATAATATTCCTTGATAACTTAATCCTCAGTTTAACAAATAATTTTCAAAATCTTTATTAATATCTACTCCTGCAGGAAGGGTAGGAAAACTATTATTTCTAAGATTATTTTCTTTAATTTCATCTATCTGTTTATAAATTTCTGCTTTTTGTTGATAATCATAATCTTTAAATTGTTTTTTGATAATTGCTTGGATTCTTGATGTTGCAGTAGCAGTATCTTTATAATTATTTAATAATTGTAAATTAATACGATAGTCATATTTACCACTATTGTTTAATACTGTATAAAAACCTGATTCAGCTCTTGATGCTGTACTATAAAGCGCAGAAAGAGTAGAAATTACAATAACTAATAGTATTATAATACCTAAATATTGTAATAATCTTTTCTTGATTCCTCTTAAAACATTAACAAAAAGATTGCTCATTATAACTCCAATATTCTTATACAACTTAAAAAATGCTAATAGTATAATTTTATCATAATAAAATAATGCTAATTATATTTGAACTATATTAAAAAATAAAAATTTTAATATTATTATTAACTTCTAAACTTATTTACTTAACTACTTTTTTTACATTTTTCTAAAATTGCAATTTTATTAAGGTCAGCAATACCAACATAAGGTAAGTTTCTCAATTTTTCATCGTAATCAAGACCATATCCCACTAAAAAATGATCAGGAACTTCAAAACCATATCAATCAGCTTCAATTTTAGCAATTCTTTTAGATTTCTTATCTAATAGAGTAATTATTTTTACCGATTTTGCTCCAAGTTCTTGCAAATGATCACGAATTTTAAATAACGAATTACCTGAATCAATAATATCTTCAACAATTAATAAATCACGACCCTTAACATTATTAATAACATCCATTCTTATTTTTGGTTTATTTACCGCCTTTGTTTGCCCTAAATATGACTCTACATACATAAAATCAACCAAACAATCAATTTTAAGATTTAACATAAATTGTGATAAAAAAGGTAAACATCCTCTTAATATCCCTACTAAAATAATGGGCTCTTTATTATCTTTATAATAACTATTAACTGATTTTGCAAGTTCAATAATTTTATTATTAATTACATCAGTACTTAATAATATTTTTTCTACTAATTCATGTTTTTCTAACATTGTTTTTCTCCTTATTACTTTTTATATTATATTTACCAAATAAAAAAAGAAAATAAAACAAAACTTACACATTATTGAAAATATTAAAATAGTAAGTTTTGTTTTTTATTATAATAATTTAATTATTTCTTCTTAGGAACAACTGATATTGTATCATCATCAGTCCCTGAATTATTATCTTCCTTTTTATCATTTGATTCATTATCCTCTTTGGAAGGATTTTTACTATTTTTTTGCATTTCTTTTTGCATTTCTATTACTTCAATTGGTAATTTATTATATTTATCAATATATTCTATTTGTTCAGCAGTAATTGTTTCTAAAGTCATTAATGATTTAGCAATTAATTCTAATGTATCTTTATGTTTTTTAATTGTTGCTACTGCTTCAATATAACAAACATCTAATAATTTTTTAATTTCTCCATCAATTTTAGATGCAATATCATCAGAAAACTTATTTGCTGCAAAAGGTGAATACTCATTACGTGGACTTTCAAATTGAACTAATCCTAATTCAGATGACATTCCATATTCAGTTATCATTTTTCTGGCAATATTTGTTGCTTTTTCTAAATCATCATGAGCACCAGTAGTAATATTTGCATTACCAAACATAATTTCTTCTGAAGCGCGACCACCTAAATAACCAGTAATAGTTGCTCTTAAATGTACTTTTGAATAAAACATAGTATCTTCTTTAGGAGTCATAATAGTATATCCACCTGCTTGTCCACGTGGTATTATTGTAACTTTTTGAACTTTAGAAGCATATTCTAGTTTTAAACCAATAAGAGCATGTCCAGCTTCGTGATATGATACTATTTTTTTATCCATATCAGTAATTACTCTTGAAGTTTTAGCAGGTCCACCAACAACTCTATCAATAGCTTCATCAATTTCTACTAAACCAATAACTGTTTTATTATGACGAACAGCTAACAACGTTGCTTCATTTAATACATTTTCTAATTGTGCACCACTAAATCCTGGCGTTCTCTCTGCTATTCTTTGAAAATTAACTTTTGGCGAAATATTTTTATTACGAGCATGTAATCGTAAAATTGCTTCACGTTCTTTAATATCAGGTCAACTTAAAGAAATTTGACGATCAAATCTACCTGGACGCAATAACGCTTCATCAAGTACATCAGCACGGTTAGTGGCAGCCATAATAATAACTCCCAAGTTAGTTTCAAATCCATCCATTTCAACTAATAATTGGTTTAAAGTTTGTTCATTAGTTGCAGTTGAAGCTGAGGCACGTTTTCTTCCTACTGCATCAATTTCATCAATAAAAATAATACAAGGAGCACTTTTTTTAGCAGTAGTAAACATTTCTCTAATTCTTGAAGCTCCAACTCCAACAAAAACTTCTTCAAATTCAGAACCAGAAATTGAAAAGAAAGGAACACCTGCTTCACCAGCAACTGCTTTTGCTAATAAAGTCTTACCAGTACCAGGTGGTCCTACAAGAAGAACTCCTTTTGGCACTCTTGCACCCATTTGTGCATATTTTTGTGGAAACTTTAAAAAATGAACAACTTCTTCTAATTCCAATTTTTCTTCTTTAATACCAGCAACATCAGTAAATCTAGTATCTGATGTTCTAATCTTAGCACGACTTTTTCCCATTGAAAAAGGACTCATGCCACCACCGGCACCCATTTTATTCATTTTAGAAAATAATCAAAATGAACCACCAACTAATACTAATATTGGAAACATACTAATTAAAAATGTTTTTCAAAACGGAACTAATTCACTAATAATTGTGGGGTTAATATCAAAGCCTTTACCCTCTTTATCTTTTCTGAATAATTTTTCAATAACATCATGATAAAAACCACCTGTAGCAGTTCCAGAAACTGTCGCTTCAAATCGTTTTACCTTACCATTAATTCCTAAAAAACCTGTAATATAAGTAGTATGATCAAAAAATTGAACTTGTACTCCATCAATTTTACTAACAGTGTCACTACTATTGCCAGGGAGTTTACCATCTCTAAGTAATGTTTCTAATTGAAATTGATCTAAAGTTAAAGCATTACCTCTTAAAAAATATCACAATAAAATTCCAACAAATACTAAAAAAGCAACGAATAGTGCAACAATCATTCAATTAATTTTAATTCGCGTTTGCATTATTTTTTCACCTACGTTTAATTTCTAATTTATTTTTTTAAATAATACCATAATATTTTAGCACATACAAATTAGGTTTCTCACTAATATTGTTTTTATTTACTGATAATTTTGGAATTGCCACTACTTTTCCGCTTGAATTTATGATTACTGGTCATATAAGACGTTCACGATATGGAATTTTATTATCAATAAATAAACGATTAATTTTTTTTGTACCAAATGGTGTTTCAATTTCTTCTTCACCATTATTAGTTCTAATTGTTAATGGAAAATCTGATTTATTAATATATAAAGCTTGAAATTCACCACCTGTTGGTTCAGTTTTAGAAATAGTAATTTCCTTAAAATTATAATTATTTATTTTAGAAATTTTATAACTAAATTGTTTTGGTTCATTTTTTTCACTAATATATGCAAAATTATATTCTTTAATAACTCAAGTATTTTCAGAAATACAAATAGTAATATTTGGTTTACTAGATTTAGTTAAAACTCTAACTATTTCTTTAATTTTAGCCTTTTTTAAAGATAAAACTAATTCTTCATCATATTGGCTTAAAAATTCATAGATAATCATTTGTTGTAATTTAAATTCATATTTTTTAAATTCATTAATAGCAAGCACATCATCATTAATAATGGTATTATAAATTACTTCAAGTTCATCTTTCAGTAACTCTTGTTCACTATTTAATTCTTTAATTTCACTTAACATTAAATTAATATCAAAATCAGTAAGTTTATTAATTTGTTGTTGTCTAATTCGATTTCTTTCATAAATAATTAATTCATTTGTTTCATCAAATCCATATTTAATATGATACAAAGTTAAATAGTCAATAATATCTTCTTTTTTTAATTCTAACATTGGACGATAAACCGATAAAGATTTATATGTTGTTTTAAATTTTAATCCATAATAAGAAACTATTGCCTTGCGTTGTTTTTGAATAATATATGTTTCAAGTAAATCGTAAATATGATGTGCTACAACAAGATTATAAACTTGATATTTTTGAGCAATTTCATTAAAAAAATCATATCTAAGTACACGTGCTTGACTTTGAAAATTTTGTTTTTTATTGTATTCCTCTTCTTTAATATTTTTTACTTCTAAAGTTATTTTATTATTTGTACAATATTCTCGAACAATTTGCTCATCAACATTACTACTTCAACGTTTATGATAATTAACATGACAAACAATAATTTTAAACTCATTACGTACTAAATTATCTAATAAAAACATACTATCTGGACCACCTGATACAGCTAATAAGTAAGTTATTTTTTTATTAAGTTTATTTAATCAATTAATATTCATTTTAAACACCTAACCTTACCACTTATATTAAGATTATTTATATCACTTTGCTATTTCATCAATATAAGTATTATTTTCATTATGACAAATCAATGGTGGAAAAACAATCATTCCTTCTTTCGCTAAAAATCCTGCTTCAATTAAAAAAACATTGGCAGCCTGATTAATTTTAGGATAAACTATTTGTAATTTTTTAGGTGTAATTTGATATTTTTTTAATAAAAGCAGTGTTTCATTTATTCTTTCTACACTATTTATCATAACCAATCGCCCTTTGTCTTTTAATAATTTACTTGCGCTAGCAATAATCTCCTCTAAATTAATATATACTTCATGTCTTGCTGGAATTTTTAAAGGTTGTGCTTTTACTTTGCTTTTATCTCATAAAGGAAAAAAAGGTGGATTACATACAATTAAATCAACTTTTTCTTTTTCTCTTTGAGCATAAATTTTTATGTCTTCATGAACAATGACAATTCTTTTTTCTAAATTATTAAGTTTTATATTTTCTAAAGCAAGTTCAACAGCTGGTTCTTGAATTTCAATACCAATTACTTTTCCTTGAAATTTTGCCGCTAAAATTATTGGAATAACAGCATTATTAGTTCCAAAATCAATTATTGTTTTAGTACTGGGTTTTATTTTAATAAAATTACTTAATAAAATAGTATCCAAAGAAACACAAAACATATCTTTTCTTTGAATAAGTTTAATTTTTTTATCATCTTGATTTAAAATTAAAATTTTTTTTGTACTTTCCATAGTTTAATTATCACTTACCTTAATAAGAAAAGAATTTATTAATAAATTTAAGTTAACATTAAATTTTAATTTAGTAATTGTAAATGAAATTTGTTCTAAAATATAGGCTATGTTTTTTAAATTACTATTTTTTCATAAATTAACTAAACTTTCAATAAAAAAATTATTAAAATCATACTTTTTAAATAAAAGAAAAGTTAATTTATTAAAAACTACTAAATTAAAAAATCTAAAAAAGTAAATAATTTCTTCTTTTAAACTAATTATTTTTTTATTCAAAAGTTGATTGTTAACTTTTTTATCATTATCATTAATAATAAATTGTTTAATAATTTCAATATATTTTTTTAATTTAAGTTTACTGCTTTCATCTGTCAAAAAAGTAGTATTTGAAAATATTTTTAAAATTAATAATTGTTCATCATCATAATCGTTACTAACAAATATATCATTTTCTTTTGAACAATTTATCAATTGACAACGAGATTTAATAGTAGGGAGTATTTGATTAATATTAGTGGTAGTAAAAATTACATAAATATTTTTAGATAATTCTTCTAAAGTTTTAAGCATAACATTTGAAGCTGAAGTTGAAGAAAATTCAATTTGATTTATTAAATAAATTTTATTAGCATCTTTTTCTAAATTAGTTTTAGAAAAATCATTAATAATTTCTAAAACAATATTTTTATTCATAATATTATTTTTACTAAAATCAAATTTTTTAAAATCAAAATAACTATTAGTTTTAATTTTAAAACAATTTTGACATATATTTTCTTCAGTACATTTTTTTAATTGATTATTATTTTTACAAACAATTTTTTTTATTAACTTATTACTAACATTTATATTTAATATTTTATTTTTCGAATACAATAAAATTACCTGTGGAATATTTTCCATTGCAAAAATAGAAAAATTTTCTGATTCTTCATTTTCAAATAAAATTACATTATTTTCCTTCATTAGATCCTCTAATTTTAATTTTTTTTTCTTTAAAACCTTTTTCTTCAACTAAATTTATGATTAGTTCATAAACACTATTAAAAACTTTTTTTTCTGATAAATTAGCATTTATTGTATGAACACGATTTGGATTACTAATAGCAATTTTTTTATAACCATTATATACTTTTTGATGAAATTCTAATGTTTCTTCATCTAATCTATTCAATTTTTCACCTTTTCTTAATAAAATTCGTTGTAAACCTGTTTCTGGTTTAATATCAAATAAAACTGTCAAATCAGGTTGATAATCTTCAAAAATAAGTTTTTGAATAAGATTTATTTTATCAATATCTAAATTTCTAGCATAACCCTGATATGCTAAAGTTGAGTCAGAAAAACGATCAGAAATAATGATTTTATTACTGTTTTTATTTGGCAGAATTTTTTCAATTAAATGTTGTCTTCTAGCTGCAATATAAAGCAAAACTTCTGTTCATGGATCCATTAATGTATTTTCTTTATTTAAAATAACTTGTCTTATTTGTTCAGAAATTTCGCTACCACCTGGTTCTCTCGTAATAATAACATCAAAACCATCTTGTTTTAATTGTTCTTTAATCATTTTTAAAACTGTAGTTTTACCTGCACCTTCTGGCCCTTCAAAGGTAATAAATAACATTTTTCTACCTCTTTCTATGCTAAAATTACTAAACTTTTCTAAAACTTGCCAGCAATATTTTTTTCTTTTTCATCTATTTGTTTTAATGCTTTATTTAGTTCTGTTTGTAACATATCATTAATACTTGAATAATCATTTTCTGCTTCTTTTAATAATCCTTCAATATTAATTGAAACTAGTTTACGTCCACCTGTTATAATAATTTTAACTAAACCATCAATATCAGAAAAAGTAAATTCTTCTTTTTTAAATTTTGTTAACTTTCCTTGAATTGCTTGTGCTTGTGCTAACATTCTTTTCATATCCATATTTTTCACCTCATATTTTTATATTTCTTCAATTTCAGTAAATATTTTTTTTATAAAATTTAAAGTCGGATCTCTATCTACATTGGTAAATGACTCAATTACAGGTTTTGATATTACAATATCTATTGGTTTTGGTAATATTTTTTTTGTTAGTAACTCTTGATATTTTTTTCTTGTTTCCTGTCATTGATTTTTATCAAGGGCATAAATCATGTATTCATTTTCTAATAAAATATTTAAAAATTCTCTATGTTCTTTACTTAAAAAACTTTGATTTATTAAATCAGATTGAATAATATTTTTGGTAATAATAATAATGCCATTAGTAGATGCTGCCGCAATAATAGTATTTATATAAACTTTAGTTATGTTTCTAAATTTATTATCATTAATAAATTTAGAAATATTTTTTCACTTTTCACTAACTTCTTTTCTAATATTTTTATCAGCTTGTAAAATTAAATTAATGGCTTTATCAATTATCTCATCATTTTTTAAATTTTTCACAGTTAGTACATCAAAAATTTCTTTTTCTTTAATACTAGTATTTTCTTCTTTTACTAAAATTGAAGTTAATTCTTCATTATTTTTATCTATTTCGCTTTTTTTTAAAATTTTTGTTATTTCATCTTTACTATTTAAATTTATACTTTTATTTTCTATATTCATAATAGATATTTTTGTTTTTTCTAAATAATTTAATGAATATTTATTCTCAAAATTTTTAATTAAATTTAATATTTTTAGTATTAATGTTGGTTTTAAATCATCAACATCTTCTTGAATTAAAATGTCATTAAATGAATTCAAAATTAAAAGTAAATCAGATTTTACTACTTCAGAAAAAATATTTACTTGTTGAATATTTATCATTTTAAGTAATTCTGTTTTTTTAGTAATAGCATAAATTAATATTTCTTCAAGAATGTAAATAAAATCAATAATATTTTTTTTATATTGAATAGTATATTCATCAAATAATGTTAATTGTTTTATTATTTGCTCAATATTACAATTAAATATATTAATTAAAAATAATATTTTATTTTTTGTTGATAAAACAGAAAATATTTTTTCAACATTTTTAAGTGTTATATTATTACCATAATTAAATGTTTTTTCTAAATAATTTAAACCATCACGTAAAGAACCTTCGCTCAATATTGCTAATTCCTCTACTGCTTCAACCTCAAAATTAATTTTTTCTTTTGTTAAAACATCAATAAAATGTTTTTTAGTTTCATTTACATTAATTTTTTTAAATTCAAATCATAAACAACGAGAAATTATAGTTGGAATTACTTTATATGGTTCTGTTGTTGCTAAAATAAAAATAATATGTTGTGGTGGTTCTTCTAAGGTTTTTAATAATGCGTTAAAAGCAGAAGTTGTTAACATATGAACTTCATCAATAATATAAACTTTATATTTAAAATTCATCGGTAATAAGTTAATATTATCTCTAATACTTCTTATTTCATCAACACCATTATTGGAAGCACCATCAATTTCTAAAATATCAATACAATTATTTGAACTAATGTTTATACAATTTTCACAAGTATTACATGCATCTCCATCAATGTTATTTTGACAGTTAATTGCTTTAGCAAATATTTTAGCCGTTGATGTTTTTCCTGTACCTTTTGAGCCTGAAAATAAATAAGCATGATTAAAACTATTATTTAAAATAGAATTTTTTAATATTCTTACAATATTATCCTGACTAATTATTTCTGAAAAAGAATTTGGTCGATACTTTCTATAAAAAGATTTATGTTTCATTTAAATCACCTATATTTATCCTAACAATTTTTTATAAAATGTGTTATAAAAACAATTATTATAAATTACGAATTTCTCCAAAAAAACTTTGTAACATTTCTTTACTATCTAAGTTTAAACAATAAGTATATTCACTACGATGATTAAATCTTTTATCTAATGTTAAATTATAGAGTGATTCAACGCATCCAAATTTACTATCTTTTAAAGCAAAAACAATATGTTTTATTCTTGTTTGTAACAAAGCCCCTACACACATTAAACATGGTTCTAATGTTGTATAAATAGTACAATTTAATAAACGTCAATTATTATTTTTTTTACATGCTTTTTTTATTGCAATAATTTCCGCATGTTGAGTTGGATCTTTGTCTTTTTCCTTTTTGTTAAATCCTCTACCAATAATATTATCATTTTCATCAACAATAATTGCACCAATTGGAACATCACCATTAATAGCAGCTTTTTTAGCAAGCTTTAAGGCAATTTCCATATAATTTTGTTTTTTCATTTAAAGAAACCTCTTTTTTATTTTTCAAAATAAAACCACCGCACACAATCCTAATCCTTATGGCTGCTACCTTTCGGTCCTGACCCGGTTCGAATGTAATTGTTGCAGTGGCATTATTAATTATAACAATTTTTTTATAAAAAAATACATTTTTTTTAATTTATAATGTTTCACGTGAAACATTATAAATTAAATAGTTTTTAAATTATTCATATAAGGTTGTAAAACAATAGGTATATTTACAACATTATCTTCTTCAACATAAAAATTTTCTAAAATTGCTGCAACAACTCGATCAATAGCTAATCCCGATCCATTTAGTGTATGTGGAACTACTTTCTTATTATCTTGACTAACTCTAGTTTCCATTCTTCTTGCTTGAAAATCTTCACAATTACTACATGAAGAAACCTCACGATAACACATTTGAGAAGGTAATCATAATTCTAAATCATAAGTTTTAGCAGCACTAAAACCAATATCACCACTACATAAATTAATAACTCTATAAGGAATATCTAATTTTTGTAAAATTAATTCAGCATTTTTAGTTAACTTTTCAAGGGCATCATAAGATTTTTCAGGATCAACAATTTGAACTAATTCTACTTTATTAAATTGATGTAATCTAATTATTCCTCTTGTATCTCTACCAGCAGAACCCACTTCTGAACGAAAACATGGTGTATAAGCACACATTTTTATTGGTAATTCAGAAAAATTAATAATTTCATTACGATAAATATTTGTTAAAGGAACTTCTGCTGTTGGAATTAAATACTGTTCATTATTTAATTGAAATAAATCATCTTTAAATTTAGGAAGTTGCCCTGTACCAAATAAGTTTTCTTTATTAATAATTAATGGTGGTAAAAATTCAGAATAACCATTTTTTAAATGAGAATCAATCATAAAATTCATTAATGCTCTAACTAATAAAGCACCTTTATTTTTATACATAATAAATCTAGTACCACTTAATTTAGTTGCTTTTGAAAAATCAATTATATTTAACTTTTCAGCAATTTCTCAGTGTGGTTTACTATTTTTTTTAATAATTTTCCCTCATTTTCTAACTTCTTGATTATTAGTTTCATCGTTTCCTTGTGGAACTGAAAAATGTGGTATATTAGGAATTACTAACTGTAATTCATATATTTTATCTTCTAAATCTACAATTTTTAAATTATTTTTTATAATTTTTTCTTTTAAAATAATCATATCATCTTTAATTTTTTTTATTTGATCATTTTTTTTATTTTTTAATAATTCACCAATTTGTTTAGATTGCTTATTTCTTGTTTCTTCTAATTTTTGATTTTTTGTTTTTAAAGTTCTTATTTCTAAATCTAAATTAAAAATTTTATTTATTTCATTTTTATAACTTTGGCCCCTTGTTTCTATTTTATTAATAGTTTTTTCCAAATTATTACGTATTTTTTCTATATCAATCATTTTAGCACCTCTTAAATTAATCAATAAAAATAGTTTTTTCTTTAGTGATTGGGATTGTTACAATTGAAGAAATTGCATCATCTTCTGTTTTAAATCTAATTAATTTAACACCTATAGTATTTCTACTTGTAGTTCTTATATCTTCTAAAGAAAATCTAATAACTGTACCTTTTAAAGTCATAATTAATAAATCATTACTATTATTAGTGTTATTTATTGAATTTATACCAATTAATTGTCCTGTTTTTTGAGCTAATTTCATTGAAATTACACCCTTACCACCACGATTTGCTAAACGATATTCTTCAAATCGTGATATTTTTCCATAACCTTTGTCACTAATAGAGACAACTAAATCACCATCTTGATTAGAACACATTCCAATTACATGAGTACCTTTTGTATCTATTCCTTTTACTCCGCTGGCTATTCTTGACATTACTCTAACTTGATTTTCATTGATTCTAACTGCTCGTCCATTAGCCACAGCAATAATTATTTCATTATTACCTGTAGTTTTCAGAACATCTACTAATTGATCATTTGAACGCAATTTAATAGCTATCTTACCATTTTGGTAAATAGATTTAAATTGATCTAAAGTTGAACGTTTAATAATTCCTTTTTTAGTAACAAAAAATAAATTAGCATTTATATCATAATCTTCTGATATAGCAATTATTGTTTTAATAGTCTCATTTTTTTCTGTTGCTATTAAATTAACAATTGGTGTTCCTTTAGCTGTTCTTGAATAATTTGGTACCTTATGAGCACGAATTCGATAAACTTTTCCTTTATTACTAAATATTAACAAATCAGAATGGGTTGAAGTAATTAAAACTTTATCAATATCATCAGTATTAATATCAGTGCCACCAGCACCTTTAACACCAACACCACCACGATGTTGAGTTCTATATGTATCTAAAGGTAAACGTTTAATATAACCACTTTTTGAAAGCGTTATAACCACCTGTTCTTCTTTAATTAAAGCTTCATCAATAATTTCACCTTCATAATTTTCAATAATTTCAGTTCTTCTATCATCACCATAATTTTCTTTAATTGTTGTTAACTGAGAAATCATTAATTCTATTTGCTTAGAAGATTCATTAATTAAAGTTCTTAATCGAATAATTTCTTCATTAATAAATGATAATTCATTATTTAATTTTTCTTGTTCTAAATCTGTTAAACGTTGCAGTTTCATTTCTAAAATAGCTTTAGCTTGTTTTTCAGAAAATTCAAATTTATTCTGTAAATTAGTTAATGCTTCTTCTGTTTTCTTTGATTCCTTAATTATTTTAATAATTTCATCAATATTTTGTAATGCTTTAACAAGACCAAAAATAATATGATATTGATGTTCATATTTTTTTAATTCAAAATTAGACTTATTAAGAATAATTTCAATTTGATGTTCAATATAAATTTCAATCATTTCTTTTAAATTCATTACTTTAGGTTGTTTATTATGTAATGCTAATAAATTTATTGTGAATGTTGTTTGTAATGAAGTAAATTTATATAGTTGATTTAAAATAAGTTCAGCATAATCAATATTTTTAATTTCTAATACTAATCTTATTCCTTCACGATTAGATTCATCTCGCAAATCAGTTATATAATTTACTTTTTTTTCTTGAACTGCTTTAACTATATTATTTATTAAATTAGTTTTATTAGTTTGATAAGGTATTTCTTCAACAATAATTGCAGGTTTACCATTTGATAATTTTTCAACTTTAGTTTTACTACGAACTGTTATTGTTGATCTTCCGTTTAAATAAGCATTTTTAAATGAATTTACGCCTAAAATCATTGCACCTGTAGGAAAGTCAGGTCCTTTAACAATATCTAATATTTCCATAATATCACAATCAGGATTGTGAGCTACAAAAATAATTGCATCAACTATTTCTCTTAAGTTATGTGGTGGAATACTTGTTGCCATTCCAACAGCAATACCTGTTGTTCCATTAACTAATAAATTAGGAAAATAAGCTGGTAAAACACTAGGCTCTTTTTCAGCACCATCATAATTTTCAACAAAAGCAACTGTATTTTTATTTAAATCTTTAACCAACTCTCCTGCCATTTTACTCATTCTAACTTCAGTATATCTCATAGCAGCAGCACTATCACCATCAATTGAACCAAAATTACCTTGGCCATCAGCTAAAGGATAACGATAATTAAATTCTTGTGCCATTCTTACCATTGTTTCATAAACTGCAATATCACCATGAGGATGAAATTTTCCAATACATTCTCCAACAATACGTGCTGCTTTTTTATAAGGTTTATCATATGTCATACCTAAAATTGCTAAAGAATATAAAATTCGACGATGTACTGGTTTCAATCCATCTCTTGCATCTGGTAAAGCTCTTGAAACAATAACTGACATTGAATATTCTAAAAAACTAGTTCTCATTTCATCAGATATATTACGAACATATTTATTAGAAATAAATGTTTCATTTTTTTTAGTTATTTCGCTCATATATAAACTCCTAATTTTATTTTATTAACTTTTAAGCATCAATGTTTTTTACATATTTAGCATTTTCTTGAATAAATTCTTTTCGTGGAAATACATCTTTCCCCATCAATATTGAAAAAGTTTCATCTGCTTCTGAAGCATCATCAATACTTACTTGTAATAAAATTCTATGTTGTGGATCCATAGTTGTTTCTCATAATTGTGTGGCATTCATTTCTCCTAAACCTTTATAACGTTGAATGTTAAAATTAGTTCCATTAAAATTATCTTTAATTTCTTGCAATTCTTGATCATTATATGCATATTTAACAAATTTACCACTATAAAATTTATATAAAGGAGGCTGAGCTATATATATATAACCAGCATCAATTAAGGGACGCATGTAACGATAAAAAAATGTTAATAATAATGTTTTAATATGTGAACCGTCAACATCAGCATCAGTCATAATAATAATTTTATGATAACGTAATTTAGTAATATTAAATTCTTTACCAACACCACAGCCAAAGGAAATAATAAGATTATTTATTTCTTCATCAGAAAAAACTTTTAAAAGTCGTGCTTTTTCAACATTAATTATTTTCCCTCTTAATGGTAAAATTGCTTGAATTTCTCTACTTCTTCCCAACTTTGCAGTTCCACCAGCTGACTCACCTTCGACAAGAAAAACTTCTGTTTTAGTTGGATCTTTAGAAGAACAATCTGCTAATTTACCAGGTAAATTAGAAAATTGTAAAGGATTTTTTCTCGAAGTCATAATATTCTCACGTGCTTTTTTAGATGCTAAACGTGCACTTACTGATAAAATAACTTTGTTAATAATAATTTTTGCTTCAGCAGGGTTTTCCAATAAAAATTTATTAATTATTTTTCCAGTTACATTAGAAACAATTTTTCTAACTTCAGAATTACCAAGTTTTGTTTTAGTTTGCCCTTCATATTGTGGATTAGGATGTTGAACTGAAATAATTGCTAAAATTCCTTCTTTAACATCATCACCAGTAAATGTTTCATCATTATTTTTTAAAAGATTATTTTTTTTCGCATAAGAATTCAATTCTCTTGTTAATGCTAAACGAAAACCATCTTCATGTGTTCCACCTTCAGGTGTATTAATATTATTACAAAATGAAAATATTTGAGATTCTTCACTTTCATTATATTGAAAAGCTATTTCTGTGTTTATACCATTTATTTCAAACTCTCCATAAATAATTTCATGTTTTAAAGGTTCAAATTTATTATTTAAAAAGGCAACATATTCTTTAATGCCCCCTTCATAACAAAAAGTTTCTTCTTTATTTTCACGTTCATCAATAACTTGAATAGTTAAACCTTTATTTAAAAAAGCAAGTTGTCTTAACCTTGTTTTAATTATTATAAAACTAAAATTTACAGTTTCAGTAAAAATACTTTCATCAGGTTTAAATAAAACAGTTGTTCCTTTTTTATCACTTTGTCCAATAACTGCCAATGGTAATTCTGGTTTACCACCTTCAATATATTTTTGAAAAAAAATATTACCATCACGGTAAATAGTAACTTCCAAATACTTACTTAAAGCATTTACTACTGAAGCACCAACACCATGCAAACCACCTGATACTTTATAAGAACCATTATCAAATTTTCCACCAGCATGTAATGTAGTAAAAACCGTTTCTACTGTTGAAATATTAGTCTTTGGATGTATATCAGTAGGAATACCTCGACCATTATCTTTTACTAATATTTCATTATTTTTAGTAATAGTTACAGAAATTTTTGTACAAAAACCGGCAATAACTTCATCAACAGCATTATCAACTATTTCTCAAACTAAGTGATGTAATCCTCTTTCTGCAGTGGAACCAATATACATTCCAGGTCGTTTTCTAACTGCTTCTAGTCCTTCTAAAACTTGAATTGAGTTAGCATTATAATCATTTGGAGTCCTTGTGCTCACTATTTTCACTCTCTTTCATCATTAAATATTTTCATTAATTTAATAATGAAAATATTTAAAATTTCAAAAATAAATTCAAAAAAAAGACTTTTTATTCTTTAAAATAAGCATATTATTTTACATTTTATGTATAAATTATACATTTTTTTTGATTTAAAACAACATAATTTTTTTAAAAGAAAAATTTAAAAATCTTTATTCAAAAATAATAAATTACTTTTTTAAAAATATTTAACAAAAAAACTATTTAAAATTTTCTATTAAATTAATAATACTATTTGCCATTTGTTGATGAAATCACATACCTGGATGAAACTCATCAAAATAAAAATATTTATTTAAATTACTTTCATTAACTCCAGAATTAAAAACTGGTTTATAAGAATATTTTGTTTCTTTAGACATCATTTTACAAATTGTAGCACTCTGGAATTTTATTTTTAAAATTATTCATATCAGTTGCTAATTCTCTTGAAAGAAAAAAAGGTGTAATAATATTTTTATAAATTATTTTTATTTCTAATATCATTTTTTTTCATTGTTTTTGATATTCAATACATGTTTTACGTGCTATTTGTATTTTTTGTTGATTATTATGTAATATCTTTTTAATTTTTGGTGTTAATGTTAAGTCAGGAACATCACTAATAATAATTTTATTTGCACCATTTTTAATTAATAATTTTATTGCTTTTTTTTCTTCATTTATTACATTATTAATCTTACTGTTAATAATAATAGGATCTGTTTTATTCATTAAATTACCAATATCATTAGCTCCCATTTCTATTCAAATAACATCTTTTTTTTTTTTTTTTTGTAAAGAATGTTGTAATAACAACATTTGTGTTTGATGAGACAAATCAAAAGTTTTAATAATATCTAAATTATTATCACTGCTATCAGCAACTTCTCCTCCATAAGCATAATTATTACCCAAACTTTGAAATGTTTTACCATTGATGTTAAATAATCACCCAGGTTTAAAATTAATATTTAATTTTTCAGCAATTAATTGTGAAGCTACTTTATTATTACTTCAACAATTATTATAATAAGATTTATCTAATTGAAAATGTTTAAATTTACTATTACTATTTTCTAAATATTGATTTTGTGCAAATGTTCCTGCACCAGTATCTGATAAACTATCCCCTAAAACATAAAATTCACTAATACTATCTTGTTTATTTTTACAAGCAATTATATTTAAATTAGTAAAAATTAAAATAGTAAACATACTTAACAATTGTAATTTCTTCTTCATTATTTTTTACCTTTTCTTAGCTTATTAATTAAAAATAACTATTTTAGTTATATCATATTATTTTTCTCCAATTGGTAAAACTAGTTGTAATAACCCAGTTTCTTCTTCACTATCAATAATTGTATAATTTTTTGGTCAAGAAATTTTCAAATTTACTTTTTTACATTTATTAAAAGATTTTAAAGCATTAATAATTAATTTTGAATTAAAAACTACTTTTATTTCTTCTTTTAAACTTTTCGATTTCACAATATGAAATTTTTTAAATTGTTCAATTACTTCACCTATACTATCATTATTAGATAAACAATTAATTTTAAAATCATTTTTTTCCACATTGATTCAAAATTGAATCATAGGTGAAGTATCTTTTTTTGCTAAAATTATTGATAATTCAATAATTTTTAAAAATTCTCTAACGTTATTAATTTCAATAATATTTTTTTCTTTTTCAATAATATTTTTAATAATATCATCCGTATTTGGATAAGTACCTTCAATCATTCGTGTTTGAAATAAAAAATTTTCAATTTCAATAATTAAATTATAATCATTTTCAAAATAAAAATTTATATTTGAATTTAAATCACTAGTAATTTTATCAATTTCATTTAATAAATGAACTGGAATATTAAACTCTTTATTACTAAATTCTAATTTTTCTTCAAAAGAAAATCACTTTTTTGCTAAACAATATCCATCAGTTGCTGTAACAAATAACTTTTGATCATTAAATTTAAAATTAATTCCACTTAATGCTGGTTTATTATTGTTTGTATTTGTTGCAAAAGCAATTTGTTCATTTATATTTTGTAACAAACTTTTATTAAAAGATACTTTATTTTTAATATTTTTATTAAAGTTAATTTTTGGAAATTTTTCAATTGTCAACGTACTTAGTTTGAAGATAAAATCATTATTATCATTTTTAAAATTACTAATGATTAAGTTATTAATTTTAAGTTCAAATAAAATTCATTCATCTTCTAATTTACTAAAAATATCATAAATAATTTTAGTATTAATTAATACTGAACCAATATTTAATATTTTTAAATATTTTTCATTATTATTTAGTTCATATTTTAATGATAAATTACCATTAGATGCGGTTAAAATTATTTTTTCTTTTTCAACTTCTAATAAAAAACAAGATAATTCTTCATAATTGTTATTAGAAATTGTTATTTTTATTATTTTTTTTATTATTTTGAATAATATAGAACTTTTGATTTCGATTTTCATAAATATCTCCCATTTTTAAACATTAATAATTAATTATATATTATATATATTAATTACTATTATTTATTTAATTATTAATAATATTACAATGTGGATTAATGTGAATAACTAGTTTTAACTTATAAAATCAGTAAAAAATCAGGATTTTATAAGTTAATAATTTATGATTAAAATAGTGGATTAATTGTGTTTTAAACATTCACGTGATAATCTTTCAATATTTTTTTTAAATTCATAATTAGTTTCAATATTTTTTTTAATTTTGTTATAAGCATTCATTACTGTTGTATGATCTTTACCTCCAAATTCAGAACCAATTTTTGTATATGATTCATTTAAAAGTGTTTTTATTAAATACATTGCTACATGGCGTGCTATTGTTATCGTTTTAACTCTAGAAGTACTAATCAATAATTTGATTGGAATATTATAATATTCAGATACAATTGTTTTAATTTTTTTAATAGTTAGTTTTTCTTTTAATGAAGTATTTGATGTTTTAAAAGCTTTCATAACGTCTTCAAGCACTATTAAATGATTAGGCTTTATATATAAAATGCTGTAAAAAATTAATCTATTTAATGCTCCTTCTAATTTTCTAACATCACTATTAAAATTTAAAGCAATAAAACTTAAAGATTCTTCAGTAAAAATGCTTGGATCATAATTTAAAGACTTAATTTTTTCTTTTAAAATAATTAATGAAGTTTCAAAATCTGGTGAATCAATACCAACACTTAAACCACTTTGAAATCTTGAAACATTTCTTTCTTCAAAACCATATAAATCATCAGGATGTTTATCTGATGTAATAACAATTTGTTTTTGTTTGTTAACAAAACTATTAAATATATGAAAAAATATTTCATTTGTTTTACTACGATTAGCTAAAAATTGAATATCATCAACGAGAAGAACATCGTATTGATTAAATGAATCTTTAAATTTTTCAATATCATTAACATTTTGTTTAATAATTTCTGGTACCATACGACCAAATTCTTCAGAAGATAAGTAAAGTACTTTTTTTTGATTATTATATTTTGTTAGTATTTCATTTTCAATAGCATGAAGTAAATGTGTTTTTCCTAATCCAGAATTACCATAGATAAATAAGGGATTTCAATACCTACCAAGTTCTATGGTAATTGAAAATGCTGCTTGATAAGCATCGTTATTTGATTCACCTTTAACAAAGTTATTAAATTGAAATTGTTTTTTAATTTGTTGCAATTTATTAAATTCAACAAAATCTTTTTCTACATATATTTTTTGCTTCTTTGCTTCATTAAGTTCTAAAAATTCAATTTGAAGATTTTGTTGAATAATTCTTTCCAAAATTTCTTTAACTTTAAATGTTATATTTTTAGTTAAAATTTCTTTTGCAAATAGTGAATCAACAATAATTAAACATTTATTTTCAAAAATATCATAAATATAAGTGTTTTTAATATAGTTATTAAAAACACTTGGATCAATCATTTCATCATATTGAAGAAAATTTCTAACTTTATTTCAAATATTTTGAAAGTTTTCTCGTTTATTATCAGTGTCATTCA